>JBGPQV010000008.1:0-96916 GCA_041489255.1 Thermoplasmata archaeon
CAGGCGTGCGTCCACCGGAGGACGAAGGCGACGCCGATCCAGAGGGAGGGTGGCACCGAGGATTCCTCGTGGTTCCTCCGGTTCGTCCACGCCTTCGGGTTGGAAGACGTCCTCATCCCAATGGCGGTGACGCGACCGTGACTTCCTCACACATGGACAAGTCTATGTATCCTCAACACTCCCCGCTTGTTCAGATATTGCCAACTGTTTTATGTTGAGTGCTTCGTTGTTGGGTGGAAACACACTCTTATCTGTGGGCGATAGGGAGTTTGACAGGGTTCGTCAGGGACTCAAGGACGGCGATTTCACTTCGCTGCGCAATGCATTCTGGCTTTACGATGAGTGGCGAAGTCAGTTTGAAAAAGAAGCCGGGATTGCCATCATCTACAACACGAGAGTCTTGGACGTCATGTTGGAGTTCGCAGGGATTCTCCACGACTCGCCCTATCATAGACCCATGATGATCTACTATGACTCGCTTGTTGGACGTGACCGGGGAGACTGGCTATCAGCCAGTGTTCTTGCTTGGATAGCTGTGGAAGGTGTGCTTGATGTCGAGCTAGATTTGTATTCAAAGGAGTTGCTCGCCCATCCGGATGCTCAGAGGGCGTTGAGGGAGGATTGGAGCACCAAAAGGATCATCGACTTGATGCTCCAAGAGGTGAAATCGGGGACATTCACGGACGATAACAACCCACGCAGATTCGACCGGTCGAAACTAGAGGAAGCTGACAGACTTCGGGTTTTGCGCAATAAGTACATTCATGAGGGTCGTCGTCCAACTAAGAGCGAGGCCATGGAATTCGTGGACTTAGGCACGCAGGCCATGTGGAGGTTCTTTCGTCTGTCCGGTGTTGACTATGAACACTACCTCACAAGAGCAAACGCTGCTCGGGGAACGGCTCTTAAGGAACCGCCATGAAGTCCTCACTCCCAATGAGCTTTTAACGTCGAAGGGGATGCCTATCTCATGTCGCAGTCAGGTGATGCCACTAAGGAGGAGAAGCCGCTCGCCCTTGTAGTATTCCTTGGGGCAGGGGCATCAAGAAAAGCAGATGTTTGGACGACACGCGAGTTCGTCACGAGGTTTCACGAGAACCTAAAGCAGAATCTCGGGGGACTACCTGCGCGGTTCCGACCGTTCTTCGACGCACTTCGTCCTCCACACGACGATGTGGAAGCTCTGCTCAAGCTTCTACACCAGCACATCGATCTTGAGACAGAACCCATGGGAAGAACCGTTCAAAGAGAGAAGTCAATCACCACCAGTGCAGCAATCGATCTGAGAGACCTACTCCTGGACTACATCCATCACGTGTGCTACGTCTCTGCTGACAAAATCGACTATTTGCGACCCCTATCGAGATTAACCTGGTACTGCGGCGGCGGGCCACTCGAGGTCTTCACGGCTAATTACGACACGGCCATCGAGGTCTATTGCTTCAAGAATGGCATCGAGTTCAACAATGGTTTTCAAAGAACATGGCTGCCCGACAGTCTGGACAGGGACGAGGGCGTCGCCTTGAAGCTCTACAAGTTGCACGGATCGGCCACGTGGTGGCTGTCAAAGGAAGGCAGATTAGTGGAAGTTCCTGTTCAATGGAAATCACGGGATGTGACAACGTACTATGGGTCTCAGGCGGAGAGCCTTGTTGTTTATCCTTACGACCCGAGCAAGAAAATACCGATTTCCACCTTAGACCTGCTTCCGATGTTGCGCAACCGCTTAAAGCGTGCAAAATTGGCTTTGGTGGTGGGATACTCCTTCAGGGATCCAGATGTCAGAGAGATATTCCTTGATGCAGCTCAGAAGAATCCGGATTTCTTCATAGTTCTTGTTTCTCCTGAGGCTCACACGATCTACGAGAATTGGCTGGCAAGAACCGCCAGTGGTGGACCCTCTCAGCTGAAGGGTAGAGTCGTTTGTCTCCCCTTCTTCTTCGAGAAAGTCTTTGGCCAACTCGTCGATGGCTATTTGATGCCACTCAGGCAGGGACGGGAGAGATATTGGCTCGCTAAGAGTTATGAAACTGCCATTGGAAAAACGCCCTCTCTCGCGGAGAGTCAGGACCTCCAATACACATTGATGCTCGCAGCCCAGGCGGGTCATTTCGAGAGGGTGGTTGAAATCTTGACACGTCACGAAACCAAGAAGGCAGAGTGGACTCTCTTCATTGATGTTTTGCCGATTTCCTACGTGATGGCCGCATTGTGCGGAGCATCCGAGGAGGAGCAGTTCCTGCGCACAAGAATCGCCCCCACACTGGAATCGATGCCAATGAACGTTCAGCTGAGTCCTCAGGAGAGGATAGCAAACGGATGGAAGGCGACTGGCAAAATGTCAATGGACATGCCAAGAATAATGGCGCTGAGAAGAGATGATCTTAGTTCCAAGCTTAGAGAACTGTCGAAACGACTAGGGGATGTATGTGCCATGGCGCCGGAGGATAGAATGACAGAGAGCATCCGCAAGCTCATTTCAGCGCTGCATGCCTGCGCAGGCTACCTAGATGAGCGTTGGCCGGGTCATGATTTCATTCCGGTTGAGAAAGTAGTGGAAGATGGGTGCAGACGCAACGCGGAGTGGAATGTCATTCGAGACCAGCTCTCAACCGTGGGTGAAGTTGCAAGCAATGAACTGCTCGAGGAAATGAGACAATGCGAGAGCAGGACCTTCCTTAACGTTCTGAGGAATCACTGGCGAGAATAGTCACGAAGAAATGCCCGTCAATTAGGATTGGCTGGAAATATTGTCGGCCGTGCCCTCGCTGGCCGTCGACATCTATTCGTTCAGACCGTTACTGCCGTCGTTTCTTGGATGTTCGGTTTCGGCGCCAGGTTCGTCGTCAAAGACAATGACGGAGTCGCTTACCATGTCGCACGTACATACTGCTCATAGGTTCATAAGTGGTGGCTCGGCGAACCGAGGAGCCCGTGGACCACGCGTACGCATGGTCCGGCAGCTCTCCGATAATGTGGTGACTGGCGGGGTGCCGCTCGTCTTCGTCCCGGTCCGCGTGCTCCTCGAGCTAATCGCGCTGAAGGTCTGGAACCCGTCGCTCGTGAACGCGCAGACGCTGCGGCGGCTGTTCGGGACGACCCGGCTGCGGTCCCGGGAGACGGTGGAGGAGTGGGCCGCGGAGTACGACGCGGACCGCATCGACCTCACCCGACTCTTCCGAGCGATGACAGAGCGCCGGAATTCGTCCTAATCGACATCTTCCCGGTCTCTTTCTGCTTCTCCCGTGACCCAACGACATGGACACCTAGACGGGGGGCGGCGAGTAGACTTCCTGGATGATGTCGTTCACCGCACCGACAATCTCCTTCCTGACTGCTAGGACCGACTCCCTTGGCATGACGCCGCGATGAGCTGATGGATTCCTGTGCCGACTGATAACCGCGCACGCGCGATTGACAACACGTAGGTCTTTGCTCTTCAATCGCGCTTTAACCTCTCTCAGGAAACCTTCGTATACGGGATTGCTTGGATGCTTCCTTGAATCTTTGCCGATTCTGGCCCATCCACCAACGCCGATTGACTTTCCATCACTCATCAGAAGGTCTCTCACGGGCGGGGGAAGGGAGTCGGGACCTTTCCGTGCATTCAGGTGCTTGTCGAGCGTGCTGCCTCGGTAGATTGACTTGACTGTGTCGCAAGCCGGCTGCCCCACGCGCGTGTGCAGCATCGCTTCGACGGCCTTGCCGTACTCAACTAGGCTCAAAGAGTAGTCAAAGGACCCAAGCGTGTTGAGTTCCTCGAGGGACCTGACGGCGAGCATCTCCCCCGACCTCAGCAAGACGGAAACCTCGGGATCATCAATCGTGTTGAAACTGATCACCTCCTTGGCGAGGGCTTCATACCTCTTCGACATCAGGAGCAACAAAGGGTCGCCTGGATGGCGGTCGAGGGAAACACGAATCGTGTCGGACGCCCGTTTGAAGTCGAGGGTCCATGCATAGGAATCTGCCAATACAAGTCGAGCCTCGTCGGAGTCCCAGATAGCGATTGAACTGTCCAGAACCGCGATCGCTTCGTCGAATCTCCCCCAGCGCGAAAGAATCGTGCCTCTCTGAACAAGGGCCATCGCATTCGACTGCGGAGAAAGGTTGAGTTTGAATAGCCCGTCGAAGCACTCAAGCGACGCATCCAAGAACCCCAATGCCGAGAAACGCTCACCGAGAATGTTAAGGACGTGGGCACGCGCATTCGGATCACTTATGGCTCGTGAAATCTCCTCCATCAGCTTGCGGGTGAACTCCTCTCCTTTCATCCGGAGAAGTTCACTCAATGCGTGATTCCAAAGACTGGTGAAATATTCCTTCTCGGCCAAAACCTCCACGCACCTAACGAGTGACCTCTGGAGATATTCCCGCCCAAGACTCTCATTCCCGCCTGCGAATTCGATGAGGCCCCTGTAGGCAAGTCCGGACACGCTCTTGGTCTCGGGAACGAGAGACGCGTCGAAGGCGGCTTTGCTTTCCGCCAACCTGTCTTCGAGGTACAGAAGCTCTGCGACATCAAGAGAATGCTCCTTGAGATCCTGCAGGCGAGCACACTTTGCATGCCACTCCCTCGCCCTCGTGAACTGGAACATGAGGAATGATGCCAAAGCCCGCTGCCTAAAGCCTCGAATCTCGTCATCCAGGTCTATTGCTGCAAGCCTGGAAACATTGCACTTGCCGTTGGGCAGACAGAATTCCGGATTGTTGAGCACAATGATTCGCATCAGAGCCGCTTCTTTCGCTTGCTGCCGCTCGTCGAGGCCGTCAAGCGCTTCGGCCAAGTACCGCAGCTCCTTGTCATAGTCTCCAATCCTGCGATGTGCACAAGCGAGGTTCCACAGAACAGCAGCCTTCTCGCGTAGGGCCATCCCCGCAGAAATCAAGAGACATTTTTCGAAGTGCTCGTTGCCCTTTTGCAGATCGCCAGCTCGATGGGCCATCTCCCCGATGTTCTTGTGAGCGATGGCAGTCGCATACGACGAGTTGGGGAAACCACCTCCCCCGGCAATCTCAAGATCCTTCTCGTATAGCCTCTGAGCCTCGCCGAACTCCATGAGCTGTCGCATGGCTGTCGCTGCTCCATCAGCACAAACGTGGAGGACTTCTTTGGAATCTGATCTGCTGAGACAGAATTCGTAGAATTCTTTTGCCTCATGGTAGAAATGATTTGCGAACAGGCCTTGGGCGACGGCGATGATCCCCTCATCCGGCAGCTCTTCAAGATAGTGCGAGACTTGTTCTTTTTCTATCTCGAAATGATAGAACGCATTCAGGGTCCCGATTTTCTCACCGAGGGGCAACGAGGTGAACCAAGTCACAGCGGCAATAGACTCAGCATTGTTGAGGTACTTGTTCCACTTCATGGGGTCGCCCTTGCTCACCTCTCCTAGGCTCGAATCCAACTCATCGAGAGCTTTCAGAAAGAAGCGGGCTATGTCCATCTTCTCGAATACGAGCATGTTCGCGATGGCCACAGCGGGAGTCGATTCTGCGAAGTACAGCCTAGAATACTTGACATTCAGCGTCATGAAACCCGCGAGTTCCAAATGCCATTTCCCGTGGTATCCAAGTCCCTCGTAGAGCTCGTGTCCGGTGAAGAGAAAGTCCGCGTTGAAGAGGCCGGTCGCCATCTCCGTCGCGAACCAATTGACAGACGCGAGTTCATCATCGTCCCCTACTTCCAAGGCCCTGTCAGCGCGCCACTTGAGGTATTCAACCGCCTTCTTGCGGTTCTCCTCGAATCCTTTCAGCATCGCGGTTAGCCCCTCAAAGGGCAAGACCGTCATGATGGGCCCTGTTGCGAAATCCTGTCGGCCCTTCGATGCCTCAATGGAATCCGCCAGAAAAATCTCACGCTCCTCGGAAGAGTCCAGCAAGTTGTAGGCCTGAGCTATGTACCTCTTCGCCCTCGACAGCACGTCCTGTCTTTTCCTCAGCTGGTTGACGACATGCCTGCTGAACCCCGGGTCCCGAACTCTACGCAGGAGGAAGAGATTCCTAAGCGTCATTTCCCTACTCAGTACTTCCCTTTCCTCCTTGTTTGAGGCGAGAATCTCGCGTCTCGAGAACTTCCCATACGAGATTTCGAAATCTTCCCAGAGGGTATCCGTCAATCTCTTGATTCGTTTATCATCTGGGGACAGCAGCTATCCCCCCACCTCGTCTGCGCATCCTCGTGGTGCTTCCCCGCGAAAGACGCCTAGGTCCTGGAGGTCGAGCGTGGCGTATCCGACCGCAGGATAGACATGCAAGGGTTTCCGGCAATCCACGCCGACCAGATTGTAGCGGCGTGAGCTCCGGAACCAACTGCAGGCATTCGTCCCGAGGAACCCAAAGGAACCCGTAACTGGCGTCCTCACGAAGAGCTTCCTCCCCAAGTGGGGTCAAGGAAATAGGGCCTGGTTCTTAAAGCACTTCGCAGGTCGGACAACCCTTCATTATCTTCCGATACCTTGCAATCGCCTTGACGAATTGGTTCCGATAGAGACGGAGCAATTTCTGATCCTCGTCCATTCGCGGCCGATTGTGCGCAATCTTACTCCTTATTGGTGGATTCCGGCCCCGTGTCTCGGTAGGATTTCCACCTCTCTGCTGTGTAGACGCACCGTGGGTCTCGTGTTGATCGACGCGCATGCTACGGCGAGGGCCAGCAGAGAGGCCGACGTTCTGATGGGGAGATCGAGCGGCGGCTTGGCGTCAGCGTCCTTACCACCACTCACCCAGTGGCCAGTCAGACTGGATTCCAACACTTCCCTAGGAATCATCACACCTCCCCACCTCTCCCTCGGCAGCGTCCTTTCGACCATCGTTTCGACCATGGAGAGAATGTCCATAGGCGAGACGCCCCGCTCCGAGCGCCCCGTCCATCTCTCCTGCAGCGCGTAGGCGTCCGACAACTCCTCAGAAGCGAGGCTCGCCTCCCGTAGAAGGCGCGATACTGACGCCTGGAGGGTCGCCTTGTCACTCACTTTCTCATAGGCCTTCTCAATCAACTCCAGGGCAGTTTGCCTCGGGACTTCATAACATCGGTATTCCTTCGCGTAGCCGAGGTACAGCCGTGTCACCCAGCCGACCTGAAGCTCAGATGACGAGCCGTCCCGAGCCCGGTCCAGTCGCGCTATTACGTTCCCGAGCTCGACACGACACTCGTGCCTCCAGTCTACCTTCACGAACCCTCGAAAACGACGAGCTATGGAATACCTGTGCTTTCTCCTGGGGGAATAGTTTACCGGCGGCGGCGCCTCGGGACTTCGAAAGATTCTGGGGGAACGCCGCACTGGAAGACCTTCCTCCTTGAGGATAGCGTTCGCTAGCGTCCGGGACAACGGAGGCGGCACAGCGTTTCCTACGAGCGAGTCTTTTGCGGTCATGGCCCTGGCCCAGAACTGATAGGTCGTCGGGAAGCCCTGGAGCGTGGCGCACTCACGAACAGTCAGCGCCCGGAGAGCATCGGCGTCCTTGCGGTGGTGCGGGCACTTGAACACAATCGTGGACCGGGAGGTCTTCGTACGTGTGGCCGTGATGGTCCTGCTCGGACGGTTCAGGCGATCCGGCCAGTCCATCAGCCCCCCGTAGTAGTGTTCCTGCTTTTGCGTCCTGCAGCATTCCAACTCTTCGGCCGTCAGCTTGCGTCGCTGATCCTCGAAGTGGTCCGTAAGGGTTGCTGCGGCCGCGACGACTGCTGGGTATTTGGTGTTCTCGGTCTCCGTCGATGAAGGGATTCCCATCCTGCCCGAACGTCTAAGGATAACCCATCTGCGTGGGTCCATCACCCACCCCTTCGGAGTAGCGTTAGGATAGATTGCCCAGAACTTGTCAGGACGTGCTGACCTAATCGTATCAGAGTTTCTCGAGAATTGGCTGCATTCATTCCTCAGATATGTTGGCTTTCGTCCACCATAGACAGCGGAACGACACTCACTCTGCTTCGCATATATATCCTAGAGCGAAATAGACGGTTTGGGAAGGATCGAACTCATGGGTCACTGGGTCAACGGGCGAAATTACGTTCGCTATTCCTACCCTCACGAGATTCTCCTTCCCCCTGAGGATATCACTCAGTGAAGTTCCCCCCAACCTGGGCCACACAATCAGATTCTGCAGTGTCCATTTTGTGTTGGTACTTGCATGCAGGCACTCGACCGGCGAGTCGAGTTGAACCAGATACTGATTTCCGCTGTCCGCACCAGTAAGTCGACGCAGAATGGTTCCGGGGGGGAGTTTCGGTGGCTCTGGTGTGCCGTCTTCATCGATGACCAGATGGAACCGTCGTCCCGCCAACTCCACGTTCATGTTCAGCCTCCTCAGGTTCCGAATGGCTCCCACGGCCCTGTAATGTAGATGCTCCTATCGGCAACTATCCACTCAACGGCGCCTGTGGGTACATAATTCTTGGTCAATACTGGGCCAATCGTGACCGTCGTACCTCTCGGAATCGTAATCGACCGGACGTATAAGGCCTTGTTATAATCAGGGAGTTGGAGTGCCGATTGGGCTTCAGTTGGCGCACCATATCGAGTCGGAGTTGACCATTTACTGTTCCAGCCTGGACCGTTTCCGTGTTGGTATCCATGCCAGTCTCTATCGATGACGACATTTGTCGCCACCTCCGGCGCGCTCTCCCCCTTCGCCGCGGCCATCCTCGCCTGGGCGCTCATCCCCATGCTGAAACCCAGCGCCGCGCCCGTCCCTCCGGCGATCCCTCCCGCGAAGGACGCGGCCTCGAGCCCTTTCGCCGAAGGAGTACCGCCCAAGGCGCTGGTCACCGCCACGTATGACAGGCTGGAGACTATGGAGCCCATGACGGAGCCCACGACAGCCGCAAGCACAGCGCACCCTATTCCGGCGGTGGCGGCACACACGGCGGCGAAGAGAAGCCCCAGAATTAGCCCACTCCCGATAGCCGCCACAATCCCAACCAGGAAGCCGACAACTTCCTGCCAGGAGGGATCGCCGGTGGCCCAGCGATATAACGCATCCACGCCCTTTGTCATGGCACAGAGAATGAACACGACGCAAAACACCGAGTATTTCCAATCGGGGGCGGAAGGACTGCCTGTCCAGTCGGCCCCTGAGACCCAGTCGTGCCCCGTCGGATCCGTGAAGCTCACGGGGTTGTTGCCCACGTAGGCGTACCTGTTCTGCTTCTGCGGGTTGGAGAGGCTTCCCAGGCGGTCGTCCGCGGAGATGAACCTGCCGATGACCGGGTCGTACCAGCGGGAGGATAGGTAGTACAGGTTCGGTTCTGACTCGCGGTACTCGCCTGTGTACGAATACTTGGGTTCAGGCGAGCAGCCATACACGCAGGCTCCGAATGGCCTGTAAACCATCCTTGCGACGAGGCTGCCGGCGGAATTGGTGATCACCCGAGGATTGCCGAGATAGTCGTAACTGTAGTAGAGTGTCGAGGAGCCCGATATGCTCGCGATCCGCAATCCGCCCACGTAGATGTAGCGGGTCCCGGAACCCTGTGGAGAACCGGTTTCGAAAATCGGGGAGATGCCGGAGAAGATGTAATATGTGGTAGTGCCCGAAACGACCGACGATACCCTCCTGCCAGCGCCATCATATGTGTAGGTGGCGATGGTGGAACCAGCCTTCTTGATTTGCTTCAGATCCCCTCTTGGGGACCATGCGAAATCCCACACGACTCCTCCGACAGTCCTCTTCTTGATCTCCCCGCTTGGGCCAACCGGCGCGTATTCATATTTATCGCCAGCTGAAGCGCAGTTCGTATGATCCACGCTCGAGCCTGTCCGGCACAGTCTCGAGTACGTGGTGTAGGTGTAGTAGGTCGTGCTCGGGGGATTCGCGAGGAGGTTCGTTTCGGACATCCTGTTGCCCAGCGAATCATAAGTGTAAGAGCGCGACCAGCCCCATGATCCCGTAGCGGAGGTGCTCTTCAGACGACCGAGCATGTCGTAGTCATAGTTCTCTGTTGTTTGCAGCGCTCCGCCCCAATAAGTCTTGGCCGCTTTCAGGTTCCCAGTTGCGTCATATTCCGGATACTCCAGCTTCAGCAGCGACCCTCCGCTGTCGGGTACCAATGTCAAACTCGGCTGCCCATTCAAATCATAGTAATAGTAATTCCCTATGCCGTTCCCGTAGTCGATGCCGAATATCCCGCCATCCAAGTAATACTCAAGCTTGGCGTAGAAATTGGAGGTTGGAGAACATGTCGTGAGTGGGCTGCTTGCGGCGGCGCAGACCCTGTTGAATGCGTCGTACCTGTAATACACGGTTCCGCCCCCATTTGGATAGGTCATGGAGACTGTATTGCCTGCAACATCATAGCCGTAGTATGTGTCAAAGACCCAACCGTTTACGACATATCTTTCCCTCGTCGGGAGGTCCCGGTTGCTATAATCGCGCGTGTAGGTAACGTCGACAGTCCCGTAATGGATGCCAATGACGTTGCCGTTCCCGTCGTAAGAGTAGCTCTCCTGCGATCCGTCGCTTGAGTAAGTCACCGTCTTGACTCGACCGAGCTGGTCGTAAGTGTAGGTGACTTGGCTTTGATCTCGCAATACCTTCGTCTTGAGCATCCCAGAGTTGTAATAAGAGAATCCCTCGTGTGTCGAATCGGGATAGTCTGTCTGGGTCAACCGACCCAGTTCATCATAATGTTGAATGGTGGCCTGGGAAATTCCCCTCGAATCGGAGGGTGTGGTCGCTCTTACGAGATTCCCCGCGTGGTCGTAAGCGTAAGACCATGTTTGATAGTCGTTGGAACCTGTGTTGAAGAATTCCCTCACCTCGATGAGCCGATTGTTCCAAGCGTAGATGTATTGCGTCTTCCGGGCTATTACTCCGTTCCTTGAGGTCGTGACGATCTTCGAATTCGCCGCGTCGTCATATGTTACATCTGTCCTTGATATGCCATCAGGGCGTATCATCGAGGTAGGTCTACCCAAGAAATCATAGTAGTAGTAATATTGTTTATTGAGGGGGGACACGTATCGCTCCACCTGATCTTGCCAGTTATAGAAGTAAAACTCCGTAGAATAGGCGCTGTACATTTCATCCAAGATGAATCCACTGATGCATCTCGCTTGGGCTGACGGCCCTGCATCTCCATACCTCGCTACTTCTGTCAGTCTCCCCAATGAATCGTAGCACTGCCAGGTCTGGCGTTTCGCATCAGGTTCGTGATAGAGCTCGTCTTTGAGAACCACCAGATTGGCGGGCGTAGTGTGCGTGTCCCAATACTCGACCGTGGAATATGAGCCATCGGGATTGGTGGTTCTCGTCTTGCGACCCAGTTTGTCATATTGGTATGAATAGCTCTTGCCAGTCCCACGCAGTTCCGGGGGAATGACTTCGGTTGTATCGCCGGTGAAGTGATCGGAATCCATCGAGGAAACGGCCCATCCCTGAGGGGGAACATTGTCTTCAACCATTTCAAGATGGTCATTGTAGGACGGGTCATAGGTGTATGACGTCTCGTGATATCCCGAATCATCATATAGCGAATAGGATTCCTTGACATTCCCGAATGCATCGTTCTCCTTCCTGCTTGTGACTATCCAAGAACTCGGACCTTTGACTTTTGTTTCAAGCGCCAGTCCTCCAGGTCCATAGCTAAAGCGCGTCTCCTGAGCCGTGGTATCATCCTGAGCCACGCGCAGCCCAGACGGTCGATCTTTGATCATTGGCGAAATGTCGCTGTTTGGATAGAAGGCATTCTCTGTGGGAGTGTACTCGAAGATATCACCGCCAAAGATGTTGTCGAAATAGGGTGATTCGTAGAGAATGCGACCGTCATACTCAATACGGAATTTAGCAGTGAAAGGAAAAGCATTCGGGCAAATATAGCCTTTGCAGAGGTAGCGGTTGTAGTAGTAGGCATCAATCCATGCGGTACCGGATTCATCAGCCCACCCCCACCACGAATTGCCCTTTTTGTCCAACATCGATACTACAGCGCCGTAAGGAATCGCTCCGGACGGATTACTCTTGACCTCGATTATGCCTGGCCTTTGCGCAATAGCCGAATAGTCCCATCTCGCGCTTCCGCCAACTAGATAATAATGAACCCCAGCCCAGCAGCTGCTTGTCAAGAAGTCCAGGTCTCCTTGCTTGGCGACGAGCATGATCCATCGATTAAAGATTGGAGGGATGTAACCCATCCACACCTCCTGGGCAAAGGTCCCGTTATACTCTCTTGCATCATCTAGGGGGGAGCCCCAAAAGACACCGTGTTTCCATTGGTTTTCGCCACCTGAACCATCTTGGTATTGCATCTTGATTTCTGAGGGAAAAGCGTCTTCGAAAAGATAGACGTATTGAACGTTGAAATCATCAGGCTGCGGGCATGGTTGTTGAGATGGCGCCGCATCTTTGAATCCATGCCAATTCTGTCCTGGCCAGCTGGGACTCTGGTGAAATTTCTGTCCACTTACCTGATTGTCAAAACCCCATTCCCAAGAGTAAGCATGATTTGTTTCCGGCGTGGAAGTACTGGGGAAGCTGTCGTCCACCCATCCGGTCTGAGAATTCATGAATCCCGATGTCACCTTCTTGAAAGGTGAGATGAATGTTGGTTCGACGAAGTCGTATACACTTCCGCCCCAGAACTCGCGCGACGGGCTTGAATAGATGACCGACCACTCTCGGTCAAGTATTTGAATCGTCAGCCTTGGAAAATAATATGGGTTGAGGGTAGCGGTTGCGCTGCCGGACACAAATGCGACGTGGGCCAGCATTTCCCCGCCTACGGCATCGAATACTCTTAGAAATGCCTCCGTCTCCGCGTCAGCGCCGCCGACCTTGAGCTCAGTCCATTTGAAGACGGCAACTTCGTTTATCCACATCGTTGCGGGTTGACCTGACAGGCTAAATAAAATATCGCAGATGCCGCCAACATTGCGAAGTTGCCGGCCTTCAGCGATTCTGTCAGTGTCTATGTACAAATCGTAGCTGCTGAGGCTATACTCAATCACCACAGAAACTTTGTACCATCGCCCTCCGAGATAAGTCCTGTCTGATCTTGCGTCCACAAGTCCGTTGGAATAATAGATGAAGCCGTCGTCACCAAAGGTGATTACGATTCGATCTCTGTCCCCAGACCGGATGCTTATCGAGTGTGAGGCGCCGCTTGATTCTCCCATGAGTACCAATGCAGTTATGACATGTCTGCTGTATTGCGTGTGGAAGTTATGATAAACTCCATTGGTGTCCCCACTGACCTCGCTATCGATCTTGAGCGCCGGAGGCAGAATACCGAAAGTAGACTCGTCAACCACAGCATTCGCGTTGGGCTCTTTGAGCCAGTCTGAAACATCACGGTCGCGGAAATCCTCCCACCATATTCTACCGATCGTCGTTGCTGAAAGCCTCCCAGGTCCGTAAAAAGCATTCTGTTTGTCGGAGTTCACATAGCTTGAGAAGGTCTCGTTCCCCATCGAGTCTCTCGCATAAATGACGTTGCCGTATTCGTCATAATTCGTGTAGGTCGAATAGGTCACATCATTGCCGTCAGATGCTGCAGGTCCCATGAACGCATCCTGTTGCGTCGATCGCCCAGATTCGTACCAATATCGTTGCTGGTTGAGTTTGCCGCCGGAGGCATCGACCTGCGTTTCGGTATAGCTGTTGGTGATGATATCCATGTTGTAAAGAGTGTAGCCATTGACGGAGCTGTCTCCCGTATAATACGTCACTCTGTCGTAAACCATGAAGTCATTCACGAATGAGCAATCGTAAGTCTTCTTCCTCACCGTGATGTAGCTTTCGCCTCCTAGAGGTCTCATTCTCAGTTTCTGAGTGATTACCACATATCTCGTGAGTTCAGTTCCTGCCTTTACGATTCCATAGAGGTATTCCGAGCGTGCGCCGCTGGGGTAGGTGACGTCGGAGATGAGTCTGTCCTCGGGTCCCGTGTAGCCATAGGTTGTCCATCGTCCGGCCGGATCTTTCACCCCCGTTAACTTGTCGCCATCATACCGGTAGAACACCTCCTTGGAACTCGCTCCTTGGCCGCCGTATGTGATTTTGCATACTTTCCGAATCCCTAGACAGTCCGGCAGAATGGGATCATAGGAGAAAATCGCCGTGCGAGATATCGTATCAGTGATTTCCAGCAACCTTCCGGTCGAGTCATAAGTGAAAAAGATATGGTTGGCCCCGGTCGTGTCATCTATCAGTGTCAACCTCCAAGCGTATATCGCGGAGCTGGATGCAGCATATTCGAATTGATAAAGAGTCCCGGATTTTGTGGTAAGACGAACGTATTTTCCGCTGGAAGTTACAAATCTTTCCATATGGAAGTATTCGCCATCCTTATTGTCGTAAACATTGCCATTCCAATTCACGACGTACCTCTGACCATCCCAGAGATAAAGGTAGCTTGATGTGTAGAAGGGTAGATTCAGACTCCAACCTTCCCCCATGGAGAATAACAGCTGGGCAGGCTCCTCGTAATCCCATGGCGTGTCGAATGCATCGAATGCTTCGGGGGGTCTGTAGAGACGCTCGATTGACAGGTCGAGTCCACGACCGGGCATGGAGATGTCGGTTTGTTTCAAAAAAAGCAGTCCGCTCATTGGGGACAGATACTCGATGTATTGACTTTGGCTTGCTCCTCCTTCTCCGATGCCGGGACGATTCCAAGCGGTCTCGCCGGACCCGCCGCCTCCGATGCGAGAGGGTACTGAAGCAAAATAGACAACTGACTTCACGTCGGCTGGTGCGCTGAAAACGATAAAGGCGCGGTGAGACGCGGTGATGAGGGAAGTGGATAGTTGCCTTGGGTAGATTCCAGTCATGAATATGGGGCTGATGCCTGTTCCTCCATTGCTGTCGAATCTTTTATAATAAAGGAAGCAGTTCTTCACCCAAAAGAGGTGCAGGTCGTCATTGATGCCCCTTTGAATCGCCGGATAGGCTGGCGGATCCGGGTCGGGACCGTCTATCCAACTTGGCTGTTCATACTCATTGCCACGCAAAGAAATGATTTTCAGGTTATTGGAGGCGTCTATGTATGCGACCGTGATGGTGCCGTTGGACATCGAAGTTGCCGAGAACTTATCGATCTTAGGTGTGGCGTAGGCAAGATTCGCTCCTGAAGTGTAGCACCAGCCCGGATACCCGGCACAGAGCCACTCATCATATGATGGGTCATAGATGGACCATGCGAATTCCGTGTCGTAGTAGTGGGAGGCAATGAGGCTGACATATCCTGCGCCAATTGGCACGAGGCGCAGGGCCTCTCTGTGATCCAAGGCGGTTGCGAGGTTTCCAGCGGATTGAAAAGTGGCTCCTTCGGGACTGGTTGTTCTGTAAGTCTCTACGATGTTAGGATCTAGTGAATTGCCGTCATAGCGGGCCACCGCTATCCAGGAGAATCCGTAGTCGTCTATTGCGACACTCAGGGGATAGGCCTCTCTCTCGCCTCCTGCGTCGTTCACAAGGATGGTCGGGCTCCAGTCAATCAGGTTCTGCACGATGTTTCCTCTCTTGAAGTAGATAGACTGGGCCGACGCGTCCATCCAGGCAAGCCCAACCACTCCATCCCTCATGTCGACGTCGAAGCTCCAAGCAAATTCCTCCCTGATCACCGTGATGGGGGCACTCCAAGACATCTGTCCGATCGCGCGGGATACCTCCTGTCCGACCACATATCTGATGGAAGGCGGATCTCCCCCTTCAGAGTAGAAAGCGTAATATCGATTGTTGAAGTAGAACACCTTCTTCTGTGTCGAGTACTGCGTCGAGTAGGAGCCCGGACTTCTGGTGAACAGATAGGGATCTACAGACGCCATGCCGACAGGGAAGTCGATAGTCAATCCCATCCCGTTTCCCGTGCCATTGAGGTATGTTGGACCGACTGAGAGTGTCCCGTTCGGCGTGTCATTCCACGTTGCCCATGTTGTCGAGGACCACTCTTGAGGAATGGCAGATGGACCTACCTCTGCAGTTGCGTTTTCAGCGCTGACAGGCACAGGAGTGAGGAAATCCCCGAAATCAAGGGCAGTGTCAAATGAAGTCCTAAGGTGATAGAATGGTGTAGGAATCCTCCAGCTGATGTGCCAGTTTTCAAGAGTGGAGTTTATGTCTTGCATGAAAACGGCTGTTATCTTCGGCAGTTGAGAAGCATCGAATTGTACTGTCGTCGTCAAAGTCCCCTGAAAAACCCCATCGGCCGATACATTGCATGTTGACTCGTAAGTATGGTTAGATGTATTGAGGACGCGGCTTCCATTGATGATCGTTTGCCTGTCTCCCACAACGACGAATGCTGAGGAGCCTGCCACGGGCAGCCCTTCAAGGTCGAGTACAGACATGGCGTGAGGCGCATCGGTCGAGAAAATGTATGTGCCGAACGCGGTGGCATAGGAGTATTCTGACCCATTGAAGGACATAACCGGATCAAGGGTATAGTCAGCATACTCTCCTTGAGAATTAAGCGGCTCCTCAAAGGTTTGGCTTACGGTCCCGTTGGGGTCTCCCAGTTCGTCCATTCCACGATTGCCGCCGAAATCTGCACTGCTTTCGGACGGTAGTGGAATAGGAGGCTTGGATCCATCCGAGGTTCCTCCGTTTGGTATCTCAGATGAACCATCCTCCATATCGGCCCGGGCCGTGGGGACAACGGCCTGAAAGGCAATCAAGATCATGGCACAAGCACACATTCCAGCGACAACTTTCGTCAGCAACCTCATCAACCTCACACTCTCCCGCTAGCAGCGGCAATGGGCTCGTGCGTGTATGTTATAGATAATATTTATAAGTTACTACCCTTAGCTTCGCGTTGCGAGGCAGCTTGCTAGAGAACCGCTATATTCGATGATTCAAGAAGATAAAACACCGCTCGATAGAACTGCGCATCGCAAGGATGAAAACTCTGCTGTATCGTGATTCCATCTTCCAGATTCAAATTCAAAGGATTCCAAGCGCCACCGCCACGCTTTGGAACAGGTTGCACGGCTCCGAATCGTCGATCCCGCGTGCTGCTCTGGTTCCTTCCTCATGGGCGCTTATCAATATCGCTGGAGTTCCGACCCTTCGGAGTGAGTATTGCAACTGCTGGCGGAAACCTCACAATTTGCTTCACTTCTTTCGCGGATTTCTATCCATGGCCGGCGAACTGGAGAAACATCAGGATTCCATTCTTTGCGAGGGACTTTCAGCTCGTCTATCCACTAGGCAACGGATCGCTGTACGACGATGGCTCAGGCAGTCTGCTGGGTCTGGGCAACTCGTCAATTGATCTGCCATTCATGTCCGGTCAGGAATTGAGGATTCCATGGGGTTCAACATATGCCGCGATTCGCCTTACTGCACATCTATGCATCGGCGCGATTATCGTGACATAATGCCAATACCTCAAGCACGAGGCGCCAGTCGTTCGCGAGATTCTCGACATGTGCGTGTCCACCTTTTCCAGGATTGAACATACCTTGGGTGACAAATGGCCTACCTATTGTGTAGAGTCTCATCGACTTCTTCGCCATTTTCGAGACAGTTGAGTCTTAATACTGTTCGAACCCCTTTCTCTCCCTCAGATTCCTCTCGACCTATAAGAGCGAATATCAACCCTCTCCGTTCTCAAATCGGTCAACAAGAGTGCATGAGACACTACACCGTCGGTCTGCCGACCGTCACCTCTTGCAGTATCTTAGCGGTTCCTTGTTCCCGGACTATGGCAGGCGATATTTGACATACTCCATTCGGTCGATAGCTTTTTCTCGCTCGGTCAATGTTGTTAATGCAACTCGCGAGGATTGTGAGAGGTTTGACGAGTGCCTACGTCGAGGACTACAAGATTCGTCGACTGAATAGAGAGCGACGAGAGGTCACTCCTCAGCCTACTGTCATCTGCGAACTTCCGCGTGGCGTAGTCGTTCTTTACGAAGAGTTGAACATGCTCTATCCGGGTGCCTCAATCTGTTCGCTGAATGATCATGTGACTGAAATGTTCTTGCTCACATCGGAAGAGCGGGCCAAGATCATGGACGATGTTTCGTTGGTTGCTGAAGCGGTCTAGAGAGCCTTTCAACCGCGGATGATCAACTACGCATTGATGGGCAATTTCTCTACTCACATGCACTGGATCATAGTGCCTCGCTATCCCGACGACCCGCCGCAAACATATGGACGACCATATTGGCACGATGGGGCGGAGCATCCTCTTGGACCGGGGAACGAGAACGAATCAAGGCGATGCTGCTGAGGGAGGTCGAGGCGCTCAAGCGACAATAGCATTCGGTTCTGCGAGTTGAAACGGTTTGTAGAGGATACTCGCGGCTTCATAAGGGGGCATGAGTGGCGGCCCATGGTAGCATGCTACGAAGGTCTAATCTCGACACTGAGGCACTGTTGGTTCCCCATGAAGGCGGTTTGAAATGCGCTCGGAATGACTGGGAAATCGGCAGAGTCTCTTGCGTCGCTATTTCTTTGGCTTCTTCGTCTCCTCGGGATGTCGCTCAGGACGGAGGATAGGTTCGAGCTCCTCTCGCATGATTCGCGCCGCGACCCTGACCCGCCACTTGAATATCCAGTAACTCACGAGCACGGAGAGAATCAGGAAGGCTGCGATGATGACCACGATGCAGAAGAAGGAGGATTCGATGCCGGACGTTGGCGGACTCGTCGTGTGGAAGCTCCAGTAGCTGGTCGGCGCGTTCCCGTACTCTGACCAGTTCGACGGTTCGTAGTCGTCTCTCGCCTTGACGCGCCAGTAATACGTCCTCCCCGAGTCGGTGGAGAACGGCGCCGAGGATGTGTTCATGCCGGAACCCGAAGCCACGACGATTTGAAACGAGTTGTCTGTGGCGACCTGCCACTCGTAGGTGACATTGTCGCCTTCTGCGTCGGTGCTTGCCCGCCACTCCACTCTCTGGCTGGCACTTGGGGAGATTGAATGGCCACCGATCGGCGAGAGGTAACCTGGCGGGGGAGACGGTATGCTGTTCACATGGAACCTGACCCCCGCCCATGAGCTCCAGTTGAATCCGTCGCTCACCCTCACCGAGAACCAGTAGTCCGTGCCACTAGCGAGAGGCAAGCCATTGTAGGCTACAATGGATCCTGTTCCCGTCTGCGCGCCCGTGTAGAGCTTGTCCGAGCCCGCCTGCGATGTCCCGACCTTGGCCTCGTAGCCGACTTGAGTCTGCCCGTCCGGATCGTAGAAGGTCCAGTTGAGGGCGGGCGTCATGTCGGTGATGTGAGTGATCGCCGGCGGGGAGGTGTAGCCCTGGACGCCAAGGCCTAGTGCGGCGGGCGGACGGTTCACGAGCGTCGAGAACGTCCAGTACCCGGGAGGGGTGTTCCCGTAAGCCGACCAGTTGAGCGGTTCATAGTCGTCTCTCGCTCTCACCCGCCAGTAGAAAGTCCTCCCGCCCTCCGCGACGAAATCCGAAGATGTGTTCCGGGACTCGGATCCGGAAGCCACAAAGCTTGAGAACGTCGTGTCCGTCGCGACATGCCACTCGTACGTGACGATGTCGCCCTCTGCGTCCGTGCTCGCGCTCCAGGAAACGTTCCTTCTGACGCTGGATGAGACAGACGAGAGCTGCGGCGGGTCGAGCGCTGCCAGCGGAGGACTGGGGATGCTGTTCGTGTGAAACTCGATATCGGTCCAATTGCTCCATGCGATGCTGTCGTTCACCCTGACGGAGAACCAGTAGTCGGTGCCGCGAGAGAGCGGCGGGCCGCCGTACATCGCGCTCGTGACATTTCCCCCCTGCTCCCCCGGCGACCACATGTCCCCGCCTCCGGCAAACGTGCCGACCTTCACCTCGTAGCGCGCCTGAGGGTCGCCGTCCTCATCGTAATAAGTCCAGTTCAGGAGTGGCGAGGTATCGGTGACGTGCCGCGTCCCAGGGAGAGAGGTGAAACCTTGGACGCCGAGATAGCGAGCGATAGGCCTTCTGCCGTATGGGTCTATCTTGATGATGAAATCGTCCGTGTTGCCTCCGTAGGTACTGTCGATCGCACCAGGACTCACTGGGAAGTTCGTCGACATCGTGTCGCCGGCAACATAGATGTCGCCGTCTCGGTCGAGGGCTATCGAGTAACCTACGTCATCGCCACCGCCGCCAATGTACGTGCCGTAGATGACGGAAACACCGGTCGAGTTCAGATGCAGCGCGTACGCGTCCCAGAATCCATTGCGAGTCGCGTCGAACGCGCCCGGCGTCGTTGGCAAGTCATTCGAGAAGGTTACACCCGCAACGTATGCATCTCCTGAGGAGTCGAGCGTAATCGAGACCCCATTGTCGGCGCCGCTCCCGCCGACGAAAGTAGAGTACGCCAGGCCGCTTCCTGTCGCATTCATCTTCGTCACGAACCCATCATTCACACCTTCGAGGACCGAATCCAGCACGCCCGACGTCGTTGGGAAACCGACAGAAAACGTCGTGCCTACGACATAAGCGCTGCCCGATGAGTCCACGGCAATCGATGAGCCGCGGTCGCTGTCGCTGCCTCCGAGAAAAGTGGAGTACGCGATTGTGCTTCCGCCGGGATCGATCTTCACGACGAACGCGTCGCGGCCGCCGTTGTGCGAGGTATCGAACGCGTCGGCGGTTGTCGGGAAGTCGGCGGATTGAGTGAAGCCCGTAACGTAGGAGTTGCTTGAGGCGTCAACGGCGACTGAGTGGCCCTCGTCGTCCCCGTTGCCGCCCAAGAAAGTGGAGTATAGGAAAGCGTTCCCCGCAGCGTTCAACTTCGTCACGAAGGCGTCCGTGCCGTTGCATGAGGAGTCGATTGCGCCAGGCGTGACGGGGAAGTCCACAGATTCGGTGTTACCGGTCACATAGGCGTTGAGCTGGGAATCCAGAGCGATGCCCCAGGCCTCGTCAAAGCCAGCACCACCTAGGAAGGTCGAGAAGATGAGGGCATCCCCGGCGGCGTTCAGCTTTGCCACGAACACGTCGTCACCACCATTCGTCGGGTCCGGTGCGCCGGGCGTCACAGGGAAGTCCGAGGAAGCGGTGTATCCCGTCAGATAGACGTTTCCCAGGGAGTCTAGGGCGAGGGAGATGCCCTCGTCGCCGCTGCTCCCGCCCAGAAAGGTCGAGAAGATGAGTGCGCTGCCATCCGCTCTCAGCTTCGAGACGTATGCGTCGGAAAACCCCCTTGGACTGCCCTGGTAGACACCTGGGGTGACGGGGAAGTCCGGCGAGTCGGTCCCGCTGGCGACGACCGCGTTGCCTGAATCGTCCACGGCGAGCGCGACCATCCCACTCTCGTAGATGCTGCCGCCGAGGTATGTCGAGTAGACCAGTGGATCGATGACCAGCTGGAGCGATGCATCGAGGTTCTCGCAAAAGAAGCCATATGAGTTGGCTCCACGAAGCTCCATCGAGCACTTCACCTCCTTGCCTTCCTGAAACGACACCGGGGCGGCGTCCCGCACATCTTCGAGAGCGGTGTGTGCGACCAGGGAGCCGTCGTCGATTCGGAGGGACTCCGTCCCCTCGTAGGTCACGTTGATCACGGCCGGATCAGCTCCGGGGCTGACGATGAACTCATACTTGAGCCCCTCCGCGATCACCCGGTAGACTAGGTCCGTTCCGTCGTACAAATTCCTGTACACCACCTCCCCAAAGTTCGCCACATCGGTCTTCCACCCCCCCGGTTCCTTCCCGATGAAGAAGTTGCTGTCGAACGGCAACCGCTCTCTCCCGACAGGTCTGACGGCGTTCGCGCCCTCGAAGCGGATCATGTAGGCGAGAGACCTCGACACGGGCTCGAGCGCCGCTACGGCGGGCAGACCCCGAGATCCTCGCGGCCGCTGCCCATCTGCGACTCCATCGCCAGCATTCTCGGTGACGACGAACATGACGCCGTCGTCCCTGAACGCGACCGCGGGGTTGCCCATCGAATAGTATCGTACGCCTTCGGTGACCTGTCCCCTGTTCTCGGTGAAGTACCCTCCCATAGAATGGAAGGTGCTGAGTATGTCGTGTCCCGTTCGGTTCATGGACGGGACGGTCGGATTCCCCTGAGGACTGATGGGCGGAAAGGATGGCACAGGGAGGATGACCGCAAGTATAGATGGCACCAAGAATGCAGCAACAAGCATTTTTTCTTGAAATCCTGATCCGCGAACCCCTTGCATGCGTGTATCCCACTAGACTCCAACATATTTCTATTCTTCGTGCACGGAGGGCTCCTGGCAGCTGTTTGGTATCAGCCCTCGCTCACATGGCGACTAGCGGTTCACCGATTGTTCACGCGCCGTCCCCAAGCGCCGAGATTGCGATTGTACCTGAAGATATCACCGATTCCCGATCT
The DNA here is from genome assembly GCA_041489255.1 of Thermoplasmata archaeon. Classification (GTDB taxonomy): domain Archaea; phylum Thermoplasmatota; class Thermoplasmata; order RBG-16-68-12; family JAFNFQ01; genus JAFNFQ01. The sequence continues at coordinate 22,249 of JBGPQV010000008.1, forward strand.
CGCGGAGCAGGATTTCCACCTTCTTCTCGATGTCGTCTCTAATGCGCCTCACTTCCGGCAGGGACTTCCCCCTCGGGTCAGGCAAGTCCCAGTCGCGGGCGTCTCCCCGGAAGGTCACGGGGCACACTTCGTCGGATGAGCAGCCCATCGTGATCACGTGGTCACAGTCCGCCAACTCGCTCGGGGTGATCAGACGCGGCTTGTTCCCGGCGATGTCGAGGCCCACCTCCTTCATGGCTTCAGCGACTGCGGCGTACACCGCCGGCGCCGATCTCGTGCCACCGCTGATTATCTCCACACCGCCACCCGCCATCTTGCGCGCGAATGCGGCGGCCATCTGACTCCGGCCAGCATTCTCCACGCACACGAAGGCTACCTTGACCATGGCATCACCTGTTTCTCTTCCCTGTCAGTGGTCATCTCTCGGGTCTCCTCGCTTCTGTCCGTGGTTCTCCGGCTTCGCCCGGTCAGCCGCGCGGATCCGCGGCACACGCTCTCCTGTCACCATGTAAACGACGCGTTCCCCGATGTTCACCGCGTGGTCAGCGATTCGCTCCAAGTATCGGACCACCAAGATGTAGCGTGCGCCAATCTCGGTCTCCAGCGACCCGTCCTTCATGTCCGCGACGATATTGCGGAAGGCCTCGTCGTGCATTAGGTCGATCGTGTCGTCGACCTCGGCAAGATTCCGAACCGATTCCGCATCGCGCCGCACGAACGCGTCGACAGCCTTGTCGACCATCTCAATCGTCTGATCTACCATCTTCGGCAGGCCTGGCAGCTTGTCGAATTCGCTCGTCGTCGTCCCTTGGAGCTCGAGCGCGGTCTCCGCGATGTCCTTCGCATATCGACCTATTCGGTCTAAGTCGGTCGTGATCTTCAGCGACGTGGTGATGGTCCGGAGGTCTCCCGCCACGGGCGCGTGCAGCGCGATCAGATCCCCGCACGTCCTTTCGACCTCGATTTGAAGCGCGTAGATCTCCTGGTCTAGCAGGAACACTTCATCCGCCGCGGCGTGGTCTAGCCTCGCCAGGCTGTCGACCGCCTTGCGGATCGCAAGCTCGCTCAACTCGGCGAGCGTGACCATGTTCTCGTTCAGCTTATGGAGCCCGGCTCTGAGAGCCTTCCTTTCCGCCGCTGTAGGCATCTAACCAAACCTCCCTGTTATGTAGTTCTCGGTGAGATCCTCTTTCGGTTTCTCGAAAAGATCCCGGGTACGGTTGAACTCTATCAGGCGACCCATGTACATAAACGCCGTGGAGTCCGCCACACGCGCCGCCTGCTGCATGTTGTGGGTGACTATGACCAAGGTGTAGGCCTCCTTGAGGTCGAACATCAGGTCCTCGATCTTCGCCGTCGCCACGGGGTCCAGCGCGGAGCAAGGCTCGTCCATCAGAAGCACCTCGGGCTGGACCGCCAGCGCCCTGGCTATGCACAGTCTCTGCTGCTGTCCGCCGGAGAGGCCGAGCCCTGGAGCGTTCAGGGAGTCCTTCACCTCGTCCCAAAGGGCCGCCAGCTTCAGGCTCCTGACGACTCTGTTGTTGATGGTCTTCCTGTCGCGCGTCCCGTTGAGCCTCAGGCCGGAAGCGACGTTGTCGTAGATGGACATCGTGGGGAACGGGTTGGCCTTCTGGAACACCATTCCCACCTTCCTCCTCAGGGTCACGGGGTCCTGCCCGTAGACGTCCTCGCCGTCGAGAAGGACGGTCCCTTCAACTCTGGTCTTCGGAACTATCTCGTGCATCCTGTTGAGACACCTGATCAGGGTGGACTTGCCACATCCCGACGGGCCGATGATGGCGGTTATCGCATTCTCCTCGAAGTCGAGAGTCAGGTCATCCACAGCCTTCTTGCGGCCATACCACGCGGAAAGATTCTTCACCTGGATTTTCGCTGTCAATGACGCACCCCCGATGATCCAAACCGATTCCTCAGAGCGAGGCGCGATGCCACGCTGATCGCCAGCATCATCATCACGAGCACCAGTGAGGCGCCCCAGGCGAGCTGCTGCCAGTTCTGGTACGCGCTGGTTCCGTAGACATAGATGAGATGTGGCAGCGCTTCCACGGGCTGGTTGAGACCCTGGAAGCCGAAAGGGCTCCCGAACGCGGTCATGATCAGGGGCGCTGTCTCGCCACCGGCCCTCGCGACGGAGAGGAGCGAGCCGGTGATCAACCCGCTCCTGGCGGTGCTGAGGACCACGCGCAGCACGACGCGGTACTTCGGGATCCCGAGGGCGAGAGCGGCCTCCCGTATCGAGGTAGGGACCATCCTCAGTGCATCCTCTGTCGTCCGGGCGACGATGGGGATCATTATCACCGCCAGGGCGAAGGTGCCGGACAGCGTGCTGAATACGGAACGCCGATCCATCAGTCCAGAGACAGCGAGCGCCAGCATCAGGGAGTAGACGAACACTCCGACGACGATCGAGGGGATCTCCGTCATGATCTCGGTGAAGAACCTCACGGCCCTGCCGAAGCGGTTGTTGCCGAACTCGGAAACATAGATCCCCGTCAGCGCACCTATCGGGATCGAGATCAAGGCCGCGATGCCCACAAGTATCAGCGTCCCCTGGATTGCGTTGGCGATGCCCCCGGTCGGGCAGGCGTTGCTGAATTGCGAGCTGCACGGCTCCGGCGGCGGCTGGGTGAAGAAGCCCGTGCTGAACGCTCCCAGACCTCGCGAGGCCGCTTCGAACAGGATGCTCCCCAGTGGGACGAGGGCGATGACCACGCAAGCGAATGCGGCAATGCTGACCAGCGCGCTCTTCCATCTCCTCCTCGTTGGACGGTCGAACCGGATCCTCATTCGACCGCCTCCCCGATCCGCCACAGCCTCCCGATTACAAGCCTCGCGAAGATGTTGATCAGGAGGGATATGAGCATCAGCACGAGACCCAGGTAGATGAGGGCGCTCAGCTCCAGTTGTCCGGCTTCCGTGAAGTTGTTCGCGATCAAGCTCGCGATCGTCTGTCCTTGGCTGAAAAGCGATGAGCCGATGGCGTTCCTGTTGCCGATCGTCATGGTCACCGCCATTGTCTCGCCGACGGCGCGCCCGAGACCGAGGATGATGGCACCGAATATCCCGGAGCGGGCGTACTTGAGCACGGCGACCCTGGTCGTCTCCCAGCGCGTGGCGCCGAGGCTCATGGCCGCCTCCCTCTGGTTCTGCGGCACCGCCATCAGCGCCTCGCGGGAGATGGCCGAGACCGTGGGAATGATCATCACCGCAAGTATGACTCCGGCGGTCAGCATGTCGACCCCGATGGGGGTCCCCTGGAATATCGGCAGGAAACCCAGCACCGACTTGAGTCCGGGCTCCACGCTGTCTCTCATGAACGGGACCAGGACGAAAATCCCCCAGAGTCCGTAGACAACCGACGGGACCGCCGCCAGAAGCTCCACGAGGAAGGACAGCGGCGACCTCAACCAGCTGGGCGCCAGTTCGGAAAGGAAGATTGCAATACCGAGGCTGATCGGGACCCCGATCAGGAGCGCGATCGCGGATGTGACGAGCGTCCCGGTGATGAACGGGGCCGCGCCGAAACTGCCCGCCACCGGATCCCAGACCGTCCCCCATAAGAAGCCCGGTCCGAACTTCCCGATTGCCTCCTGGGACGACCAGGCCAGGACGACCACGATGAGGCCGATCAGAACCAGGACGCCCAGGGCGACGAGGGCTGCCGCTGCCTTGAATATGGAGTCACCCCGGGTTTCCCCCTTTACTCTCTTGTCTTTTCCCGGGGCGTTATCATCGCGACTCTCGCCTGCGACGGTCCGCAAGGACTAATCATCACCTAAGCGCTTGCCCGTTGTACGTTATGAGCCCTATCGACCTCTCGTCAATCTGCACCACCTGCTGCGGCAACGGGACGTAGTACAGGGCGGACGAATACTGCTGTCCGTCGTGAACGATCCACCACAGGAAGTCCACCAGCGCCTTTGCCCTCTGTTGATTCATAGAGGATCCATAGACGTTGAGTTCTCTGTAGACGACGATGTAGGTGAAGCTGCCAATCGGGTAGCTCTGATCGCCCGATGGATTGACTATGGAGACGCTCGACCAGCTGTCCTCGCCATTGGGCAGGGTCGTCGCTGCGCTCTCGGCCGCATTGCGCGTCGTGTTCAAGGTCGGCAGGATGAAGTCACCCGCCGAGTTTTCGACTTTGGCGTACTTGAGCCCGTTCGACGCTGCGTAGGCCAGTTCGACATACCCGACCGAGTAAGGGATCTGTGACACCGAGGCCGACACGCCGTCGTTCCCTTTCGCACCGATCCCGACCGGCCAGTTCACTGACTTGCCCTTGCCAACCTGTGACGCCCAGGCAGTGCTGACCTTGGACAGGTAGTCGGTCCAGACGAACGTCGTCCCGCTTCCATCCGACCTGTGCACGACCGAGATGGGCTGGTCGGGCAATGTGATGCCGGGATTCAGCGAGGTTATGTTGGCCGCGTTCCACTTGGTGACCGTGCCCAGGAACATGTCTGCGATGACCGGCCCGGTGATGTTCAGTCCGCTGCCCACTCCCGGGATGTTATAGGTGAGGACCACCGCGCCCATAGTCTCCGGAATGTGCAGTAGGTTTGGCGCGTTGGATCTCTCCGTCGCGTTCATAGGCGCGTCCGTCCCGCCAAAGTCGACGGTCTTCGCGGTGATTTGCTGTATGCCGCCGCCGCTGCCGATGGACTGGTAGTTCACTTGGACGCCGGTCAGTTTCTGGTATTCGCTCGACCACTTGCTTATCAACGGATACGGGAACGTCGCTCCCGCCCCGAGGAGCGTCGTCGTCGCCGATGACGAGAACCAGCCCGCCATGGCGCCGTACGCCACGATGATGACGACGACACCCACTGCTCCGATCGCAATCAATTTCCCCCGCCCGCGACGTGGGGGCGGTATGCTTTCTGTCTCTTGCTCTGTGCCACTCAAGTTCTCACATCCTCATTTCAAAGCGATGATTCACTTGGAAGCCAACTCGTCGGCCACGAATGGGCCGATCTCCCCCCGCAACATCTTCCATTCATCGGGGCCGATCGTCGGCCGCACGCTCTTTCCCCTGTTTCTTGCCTTCTGTTGTTGTCTCATCGATTGCTTTCAAGGCAGGAGGAGTCCAAGTGCGTTGTCACAAGACAATCGGCTGACAACCGTGGACAAACGGCGTCTATATTGACCTATATAGACTTCGCGGAGAACCCTTATCACAGGCCGATGTCTAGAGGGATTGGTGCCCCAAGAAGTTCGCAAGCTGCAGAAGACCGGCGGGTCGACCTTCATCTTGTCGCTCCCGAAGCGTTGGGTCGTCGCCGCCGGACTGAAAGCCGGGGACAACGTCTTCGTTGATTCGCTCGACGACGGGAGCCTGTCGCTCAGGACGGAACCCACGACGACACGCAAGGTCCGGAGGAAGGTCGTCGAGGTGAAGGGCGAGGAGCCTAGGGAGCACATCCTCCGGAAGCTCATAGGCGCATACATCTCCGGCCACGACGTCGTAGAGGTCCGTTTCAGGCCCGAGTCCCGCTCATCGATCAGGCGGGTCGCGAGGGAGTTCGCGCGCATGGCCATGGGTGTCGAAATAACCGAGGAAGGGCGCTCTTCCATCGTCCTCCAGGACCTCTCGGACCTCTCGGAGCTGAGTCCCGAGAAATGCCTTCGCAGGATGCACATGAGCGTCAAGGCGATGCACGAGGAGGCGCTCGGGGTCATGGGCACCGGCGACCGGGAGCACGCTGAAGACGTGAGGCAGATGGACGAGGACATCGATCGGCTTTACTGGCTGGTCGCGAAGCAGTGCAACCTCGCCAACCTCTACGGCGGCGCCACCGTGGACAACCTGACAAAGGCGGGGATCCACGACTACCATTTTGCCGCGAAGACGCTGGAGCGCATCGGCGACCACGCTGAGAGAATCGCAGGCGCGGCCGAGCAGGTCGGCGGGAAGATAGACCCGCGCCTGACAAAGGACCTATTGGCGGCAGGCATGGCGTCGTTGCGAATCCTGGACTCAGCTTTCGCCGCGCTCATGTCCGGGGACATAGACACCGCGAACAAAGCCGCGGACGAGGGCGAGAAGCTCCAGAAGATGGTGGATTCTCTGACCCACCGCGTTGCGGTGTACAAAGGCGAAGAACTGCTCGCGCTGAGCGCCATCGTCGACAGCATCAGCAGGACAGGAGGGTATGCCACGGATATCGCGGAAATCGCGATCAACCACCTCCTTTCGCAACCTAGCCTTGCGATAAATGAGTGACATTCCCTACTCCGTCCGTCAACGTATCTAGAACTCCCACATCGGCACGGCTACCGTCCCAAGCCCGGAATGTCGACCTCGCTACATGTAGTAGAGATACCGTGACTCCGGAGGGATTCCCGCCGGGACCTCGCGCAGTATGTTGCCTACTTGACGCGCGAACTGCAGGGTTATCGGCAGAAGACAAGCGAAGTCGGCCGTGTTCCAGTTTGATCGAGTCAGTGCTAGGATTTCCCTGCACAACTCATCCCTGGGTGTGTCGGCTTGTTCAAACCGAACTTCCAGAGGCCTTGGAACCCTGGCGCCGGGATAGATCCTCATGTACGGGACGAAGCCCCTAGTGAAGAGCAAACGCGAATCGTCAGGTAGAGTAACAACCGTGCCTCGAATTGGTGGATGATATCCCGCGCGGAAGAGCTTGATGCCGCGTGCTCTCTCATAGATCGATACAAAATCCTTTCTAGCCACGCCCGCGAGTCCCGCGTTCATGCCGCTAATCTCTGCGTCCGTGAACTTCGAGGACTTATGGACGACCACCCGCGAGGGCCCATGCTGGGTATGTTCTTCGTAGGCCCTGAGCACTTGTCCCATTAGACGTCGGGCGGCATCCAAGGACAAGTGTGGCTCACGCTTCGGCTCCCACTTGAATCGTTCACCACGCAGGACAAGACCCTCCCCCTCGGGAGTGAACACCTGCGCAAGGCTTGTTCCTACATGCCCACCGACCTTTTCGTGATAGAAAGCAATCCCGACAAAACAGGTTCCTGCGGGGATGTCCTGAAGCCTCCAAGGTCGGCCTCCCGCCTTGTAGTGAAGCGCGACCGCGAGATTCCAGCAAATCGTAGCCGGATCCTGTAGTCTACCTTCCACCTTGCCAAACAGCTTGTCAAGAGTATACGGCCTGATGAATTGGGTGGGGGCGCCCATGCGCATGGCGCGGGCCTTGAGCAAGTTGTGGAAGTTGTCACTCACCATCTTCTGAAGCATCTCGTCCCGGATCTCCTCTACTTCCGGGCTGAACTCCCAAAGTCTCCGCTGCCTGGGGTCCTCGGCAGACGTTTCGACGCGCTTTTCGCTCTCCGACTTTCTCCCCCTTGGGCCACCCTTCTCCTCGCCCTCAATCGGGATGCAGAGGTCCATCATCCTTCTAGGCGGTGCGCAGACGAAGAGTCGGGGACTCCCCTCCTTTGCTTTCTGTTTTTGGATATGCTCACACATCAGGTCCACAGCGAACCTGATCCGCTCTTGGCGTCTGGGAATCCTCTCGAATCTTGCCATCTCATCATTCGTGAGAACCTCACACCAGTCCGGGGTCGTGACCAGCTCGCAACCGAAGGGGCTTCCCAGATTCATACCGGGGAAACCAGACTTCCACGAGGGATACGCTGGATCACCGGAGATACTGTTGCGACACAGTTCCAGGAGCTTCCATGCCTGGTCCACTGTTTCGGAATCTCCGACAATGCCGAGCGTGATTTGCTTCGGGTGTTCGGAGTACGGCCCGTAGAGGGCCAGACCTGTCTTCGGGTCCGGGCAAGGGAAACCGCCTCCGAAGAGAAGTTCTGGTTCCGGATAATGTGTCGCTGAAAGCGCGCTACCCTTCCTCTCCATCGCCCTCATCCTCGCGGAAATCGGATTCACTTTCGGCCTCTGCCTTTTCATCAAGGACGAGGTCCGGCGGCTCGACCACCTGCCTCAACATCGTTTGGTCCCCGAAGATCCCAACGGGTACTGAAACGGAGGCCGGCTGTGAGTCAATCTCCAGCACCTCACCCCCCGTCTCGAGAGCGATGCACCCTTTCTCAGTGGAAAGAAGCCAAGCCCAGAAACGAATCTCGCTAAAATTCGGGCTATTCTTCTGCGTCGAGGTGAACTTCGCGTTCAGAACGATAGACTTTCGCCCCCGGATGAACTCGTTCATGGCAGTCTTGAAAACCCAGCCTGATTCCAACAACAGGAACGGTTGGCGGCCCAAGAGCAGGAACCTCATCTTTACCGCGCGGAACGCCTTATACCCATATGGCGGGCTTCCCCTCGTATAGTCGAAAAGGAGTCCTTTGGGCTTTCCTTTTCCGTACGGGAGGAGGCTTGTCTCCTTCAGAACGCCTTCATGAAAGAAGTACTTCCGCCCGACCCTGTCATGGCTCATGTGCATCCGCGCGGACCGAACTCGAATACAATCGTTCAGCAGCCAGACTAGCCTGCGGGAGCGCTCGCCGTCCGCAAGCCAGCTGTCTGTCGACTCTTCATGAGTGTCGAACTGCTCCACCACTCCTAGGAAGGGGTGATCACGCTTCCCAAGGTCCGCGAAAGTGTACAGCCTCCCCTGCCAGATGACATGCGGAGGCACGATCTCACCCTGGTAGTATTCGATGAGGTCCTTCAACCGGCGAAACTCGGTCGGGGCACTCCATATGACGGGGGGGAGACTTGCCACTGGGAAGAGGTTAGAATGAATGGTCTCTGGCACCTTGTCTGCCGCAGCAGCAGAGAGGTCGTGCATCATGGATCCGCCGTCGTCGGGCACACCGTGCCCATCCACCGCTTTCGCATCTCCACGGGGGAGCGGTTCGTTCTTCAAAATCGCGAGCAGCTGGGGAAGTCCGCGCTTCAAATTCCCTTCGGAGAAGTCCACATACTTTCGAAACGCCAACAGTGGCGGGAGTGCGCATCTCCTGTACATGAGAGGGACGACGAAACCCAGCCTACCCGCGGGATCCTTGAAGACAGCCGCGTTTCTCTCGGCAGTTGGCCATTCGGCGAGTAGGTACTCCGGGGACAGGACGAGCCCGATGAATCTTGAAGTGGAGAGGGCTTGGTCAATCCGAGCCACGATGTCATCGCCGGGCTTGATGTCCCACTCGTCGATAAAGACCTTGAGCTTCCTTCCTCGACCGCTCTCGCTTTCGACTGCGGCGGCGAGCTTGAGGGCGAACTCCTTATCAATCGACTTGTAGGAGATGAACAAGTCGTGATCTTTGGCCATCTGTCTTCACCTATGCCCGTTGGACACAGGAATACAAGTGCGACACACCACTGCGATGCGGCAAGGCAATCGCATTCCTGCGAGCGACAATTCCGCGGTGCCTATTTAAAGCGCGGGGGAGAGGGGTGAAACCGTTCGCTAGGTCTTGGGCTGGAGGTGCTGCCGGGGTCGGGTCAATGGCAGGCGTCTTCTCCACGGGGTCCACTAATCATAGTGGACGGTCGCCTGACTGTCATGGGTGAGAGCCGGAGGCGGTGTACTTGGCGGAAGTGGTCCACCACCTTGCGGAGGGAGAGGCCACGGAAGTAGAGGTCCAGGGCGAGGGCGATTTTCTCCGGGTCCGCCCGGCGCTTCTGGAACCCATCGGTGCCCGTGAACCGGCTTGTTTGGGCCATCGTGGTGCTCGCGTTGGCTCTCGGTGGCAAGGATGTATTGCAGGCAGTCCTCTGAGAGTCCGCAGTTATGCCTTGAGGGCGATAACTGTCTCCTTGCGCTCAAATTGCCGACTGGCCTCTTCGACCTTGGAGATTTCGGCGTCGCTCAAACCGTAGAGGCGATAGACGAGCTTGTCAAGTTCGGCTTCTGAGCCTTCGATCTGCCTTTCCACAACCCGCTTCTCGTGATCCGTTCGCTTGGTCCTGGCTTGATCGCCAAGTCGGAACAATTGTTCTGCCGTCCGCTCAATCTCTTGGACGATTTTGGCCTCAGCGGCCCCTTCTGGCAACTTGACCGGGAGTTGCTCGAGGTATTGCCTCCAGAAGCGGACGTAGCCGCCTCGAAGGGAAGTTCCAATCGCCCGCAGATATTCGAAAAGAAGTGTGGAATTGAGAAGAGCCGTGAGGAAGAGGGCCGATACCCTCTGGTCTTTGATGAGCAGTCCATAGCCTGTCTTGTAGAAGTGCCCGAGCAGGTCCGCGGTAAACGACCCAACGTTGTTGTAGTCGGGGACGATGATCTTTTCGAGCTGGAAAAGAGTCATGCTTTTCGGGTAGCCGAAGGCATACCAGTTAGCGCCCTTGAACTTGCCTCGCTCACGGTCGCCAAGCTGCTTCCGATTCTCTTGAAGATAGGCCCAGGTGAGCGGAAACTTCTTGCCAAGTTCTACAGCCGTGTAGAGTCGAAACGAATCGAACCCGATTTCGTAGGGACAAATCAGTCTCGAAGTAGAGACGAGTGGCGCAAACCTCCGAATCTCCTTTCCTCGCAGGAAGGGCTTCGTGAGTTCCAGTTCCACTTCGACTTCCTTCTGAAGTGCGTGCGAGAAGCCGACTACGCGCGGGCCCTTGGTTTTCGCGTCGTCCAACACGAAAACCTCATCAGCGCTTGTTTGGGTGCCCACAAAGACCTGCGCGACGTCCACCAGCTTCGGCAATATGCGACTGAGACGCTCAACAACCTCCGAAATCCCACCGGCGGAGAAAGTCCAGTCCGATTCGTTGATTCGGGAAGCAGGTATGACGGATTGCGCCGACGCGCCGTTGGTTCGCCAAGCAGCCAAATCCCTTACTTGGTGGAATCGCACCGATTCCGAGGCGGACTTCCTGAGCATGAGCAAGCAGGTGTAGGTTGTGGCGCCTCGGAACACTTGAAGGTCCCCGAAATGGACAACCTCTTCGAGGTACTTGTTTTTCGAAATCAGCGATCTGAGCGGTTCGCCGTATTGGGCCGTAAAGAACTTGTGTGGGAGAATGTAGCCCAAGCGCCCAGTGACCTTCAGGAGTTGAAGGCCCCGCTCGACGAAAACCACGTAGATGTCGTAATTGCCCTTCGATGCGGTTTCAAAGTGGCGTTTGTAAAGCTCCACTTCAAGCGGAGCCCATTCCGTCATTGTTTGAACCCGGATGTAAGGCGGGTTGCCAATCACCACGTCGAACCCGCCTTCAGCGAAAACCTGCGCGAATTCCGTCTTCCAATCGAACGGATTGACCCGCCGGGCTTGCTCTTCGTCAAGAATCAATTGCTGAAGATGTTTGTTCTCGATTAGCGAATTCCCGCATTTGATGTTGTCATCGAGGTCGGGAAGCGCCCGCTGATGGAAGAGTTTCTGATTCTTTTCGATGGTTTCTCCCGACACCTGCTCCAGCACTCTCAGCAGGAGCGACAGTTTCGTTACTTCAACGGCTTGAGGGTCGATGTCGCTCCCGAAGATATTGTTCAGTAGGATTCGTTTCCGCTCGCCCGATGTGAGGAACCACGATCCGCCGGGTCCTTGAACGATTTCATTCTTGAACTTCTTCGGGCCATTCTCGACATACCAGTTCAGGTGCCAGTCCAAGAGGAACTGATAGGCGACCAAGAGGAACGAACCCGATCCACAAGCAGGGTCCAAAACGCGAAGTCTGGAAACCTCTTTTGGGGTCTTGCCTTCAACAGCCTTTCCGGCCGTGTTGTTCACGATGTACCGAACAACGTAGGTTGGAGTGTAGTAGACCCCACCCGCTTTCTTTACTTCTGGCTTTTCCTCGACGATGGCTCGATGGCCGGCTGTAAGCCGAATTACTTTGCCAAGGAATTGCTCGTAGACGTGCCCGAGGATTTCAGCCGGAAGAACAGAGAACTCGTATGGACTTTCGGGATAGTAGAGCCGCCGTACGATATCCTTCAGGACTTTATCATCGATTACGAGTTTCGGGGTGAGTTCGTCGGGCGTGCCGTACCGATCCTTTTCGCGCGAGAAATAGAAGAGGCCGGAGTTGTATCTTTCATCCGCGAGCCGAAAGAATTCTTTGAGACGGTCATACGCCTGCTCGCTCTTCATCAACGTCTGGAGACGACCGTAGGTTTCGATGCCGCGATCTTCGCAAATTCGGAGGAATACGATTCGGTCGATTGTCGCCTGGACGGCATAGTTCAGCTCATACTGCGAGAGACTCGGATTCCGCAGCGCGATGTTTCGCGCGAGTTCGTCTCGCCAAGTCTCGATGTCTTCAAGGAAGGCCTGGTCAACTTCGACGGTTCCCTTTACGTCCTTCCAGGTCTCGGCGTATTGGTCGAACGATCCATTGAGTACGGCTTGTCGGGAGAAGGTGGCGTTGAAGACCTCCCAATTCGAGACAAGCTGGTCAAGGGAGAAATATCGTCGAAGCGCGGCGGCAGCGGAATCACCCTCCTTTGGACGGATTCGCGTATCATAGATTGCCGTCTCTTCGAAGTTGGTTAGGATGCAAAGAGGCAGTTTCGCGTTCCAGCCATATCTCCGCAGTTGGACGGCGGGTGCCGGGTCGTCTTTGATTCTCACCGAAGGCTTCTTGGTTTCAAGGAAGAGCTTGCGCGTTTGTCCGATGCGCAGCGAATAGTCGGGGGCCTTCGTTGAGCCTCCAATTCTCAGCGTATCCTCGTGGATAACTTCCTTGTAAGCTGGTGCTGCTCCTTGCTTGTTTGAAACGTCCCACCCGAGGATCTCCAGCAAGGGATCAATGAACTCTTGGCGAAGTTGTGCCTCTTTGTAGGCAGGCGACTGGTAGGCGTCGCGGTTCCGCTTGTAGCGCTTTACGAGCTCGATGAGTTCTATTGGCGCGGAAGTCTTTTCCAAGGCCGGTCTACCTTTGAACGCAAGGTGGAGTCTCCATAAGAACCTTCGGCTGTGAACGGGTTCGATGTCCCCGGCTGGCCCCCGGCAGGGGTCGCTTTGGGTACAGGAACAGGGTCTTGGCCGACGCAGGCGGCCCCTCAAGCAGCATGTGGACCGGCTTCTCGGCTGTCAGGGCGGACCTGAACAGATCCTTGATGTCGTCGAAACCTATGATGGGTTCGAAACAGACGCCAAACCAACGTCATCCTTGCACGCGAGTGAATGCCTGTACCTCGCCCTTGCCTCGCTTTCGCGAGAGCGCGACGTGGAGAATGACAATCGCCTGACCGTCCGTCTCTGCGTAGAAGGGAGTCTTGTCTAAGATAATGTGGTCTGGCACTGCTTCGACCACATTGGCGTCAAACTCCTTCAGGTAGTGTGTGTCGACGCTCGGGAAATGAAGAATCTCTGTCCGGGCCATCGAAGTGACCTCCGTGACACAGTCAATAAGCTCCAGACATAGTAGGTCAACTCCAGATATGGAGAGTCTGCCTGGAGCCTAGCCAGTCCTGGCTCCGCATTTGGGGCAAAAGGGCGCGCCAAGCACCAAGAGAGTGCCGCACTGATGGCAGAACAACTGTGGCGTCGGCGTCGAGGTGGGTGGAGCGGGATACGGCGGTTCTCCCTGTGGCGGCGCCGATGGGAATTGGATTCCCGATTGGGGCCATTGAAGAGGGGGCGGCGGAACCATCGCCTCGAAGGGCTGGGGGAAAAGCGGAGGTGGCGGCTGCGTTGGAACGATGGAGCGCACTGTCTTTGGACTACGGGCAAGAACGCTCATTACGAACAGAAGTATGACCGGCACGACGATCAGCAGCGCCATCTGCGTAACCAGGAACAGGAAAAGCATGGCGATGATATTGAAAACGCCAATCACAAGGAGGCCAACGCTGTGCAAACCGAAAGTCAGCCTAACCTCACTTGGGACAGGTTCGAGTTTGGCGCTCTTGATGGACAATGCACCGCCGATGAACATGACTACTACTCCTGCGATTGCCATCCATAAGCCGAGTTCCCATCCCCAACTTGCCCCTAGGAGCTGGAAGCTCTGCCATGTGACATCCCTACTCCCGGAGATCGGGATATCCAAACCCATCGTGCTGAAGAGGCTGTATAGGAGGAGGAAATAGAAGAACCACCAGAACAATGCGATGACGGCCCAGAGCGGAGCGACGAACACGCGCGATCCCCGTCGGCGCCTTGCGGCACAATAGAAACCATTGAAAGCGGCAAGGCCGAGACTGATGGATATCGGCAACATCGCGATGGTGATGGCAAGATAGACAACCTTCAACTCTGACAGCAGATTTGAGGGGTCGAAGCCGACGACCTGCACGCCCACTCCAAGTGGACCTATGGTGAAATCGAAGAGAGTCTGAGAGCCATTCACGACACTAGAATGCAGGCCCCACCAAGGGAGGATCACGGAGGCCACAACCAAGATTGCGCCTACAGCCAACAGAACCCTGTCACCATACCTGAGCACCACTGATCTCTCAGACACGAATCTCCTCCTCGGGCGCTCATATGTATGTCCTACATTTATACTCACCGACGCTCAAGAATCCTGCTCATCGAACACATTGCTCCCGAGTCGATTCAGTCTCATAGTCATTAGCCACGGAGCCTGTGTGTGAATGGCGTGTCAAGAAGGATTGCCGCCCTTGACCAAAGTTGTTGCATTCCGGGGTGGAGGGCAACACAACTATGATGAACGTCCGGCAGCGATTACTTTCAGTCTGTGCTGAGGACGTACCTAATCGCGTCGCTTTTCCAAAGCATCATAGGAACCAAGGTACCCGACTTCTCCTCCTGTGGCGTGCTGAGACCTCGTGCAAGGACAGGTGCTTCCGAGACTAGCAACTCCATGAATGTGGCTCATCTGGATTGGCCAGACACAGGTGCCTATGGACTCCCCCTGGTGTCTCACCGGTCATCATCGAGACGAAGTCTATCGCTCCGGGACTGTCTCTTGCCGCGCAGGATATGGGACATGGTTCGCCATGGGTGGGACACACGGCGCCGCAACTCGCACCCTCCTCGTCGGTGGCAAGCGTTGTCATTTCCTTGACGGGGAGACAGATCTCACTCCCGAAGGGTCCTTGGTATCCGAAGTCCCTCCCGCATCTTGGGCACGAGGCCGCCCAGTCATATCCACCACTCAGTTGTTTCCACACCATCATGAGACCACAGCAAAAGAGTATTGGGGTATCTTGAGCCATGGCCATGAAGTGGGCAGGGCTGCTTCATAAGCTTGTTTTCCCAAGGTAGATGAAAAGACCAGCCTGACCCGCCGAGTGCGCTGCCAATTTGAGAGTCGCTCATGGAAGATCCGGCACAACTCAGCTGCACGGGCACACATCATGATGCATTTTGGACATCATTCGGAGGCGCCCCAAGCATGGCAGAGGCCTATGACTTGTTGTGCCTGGCCAATGCCGCCAACGCTTTGGGATCCCGATTGCGTGTCAGGAATTCCACCTTACCGCTTCTAATCTGCAGGAGGCCGATCGTAGAGAGGAACTCGACATCCTCCGCGAGTTGTGCCGTCTTGATCCTGATGTTCGATATCGATCTGGAAACAGAGGTGTCAGACACGCGCAGCCTTCTCGCGATCTCCTTGACCGTATTCCCTTCCCTAAGGTACTGAAGGATAGTCCTTTCCCGTTCAGTTATGAAGCCCATGAACGAAGTTCATGACTGACATGAGCGTAATGACGCTTTTCAACGCAACTAACGTCATTGGGTTAGTTTATTATTGCAGAATGGCTTTCAGCCCTTCGTGCCTTTACGCGACGGGACTCTCGAGGATGCCTTGCGGCACGCCCTGAATTCATTTGATGCGGGTATGCAAGAAGACGGGTTCATGTGGCTCATGCTTTCAGCCAAGACCGGTGCCGACGATAGGGAATGGATCAGACGAATCGCCGATGAGATGTGGCGCCACGATACCTACCGTGTATGGGAGGTCTGGCAGGTGCGATGCAACAGCCCTGATGCAGGCGCCCAAGATTTCCTAGAACTCGCCCGCTCACACATGAGCAATGTCAGAGGATACGGGCCGGGCGTACCTCCCTTAACACCGTCTACATGTCCGTTGTTCGACCAGCTGAAGAGTGAATATCGATTGGCGGTTGAGGCGATGAGGGAAGCGGTCTCTAGGTCTCAACACCAGGAAGAGATGGCCCAGCTCATGGAAGAGACAGCCACCTACCATGCGCATTTTGGACGCTATTTTGAATGTAAGATCGTCCTGGAGAGCGTGTCTGAGCTTCGCCCACCGCGCAATCGCTGGCGCTTCTCGGATGAACCGGAGGACACATCTGATACCGAGGTTCCGTAGGCTCGGTGCGAATTTTCGCCATGAAGACGGAGGCCCAATCGGATTTCCTACGTCTGGTCGATACTCTTAAACAGAAGCTTCGCTCATACCGCTTTTGGCGCCGAAACCTTTAATTCAACAGGCGACCGAAAGGCTTATCCTAGTTACAGTGGGCTCGTCCGGATTCGAACCGGAGACCTTCACTATGTCAAAGTGACGTCATGACCGCTAGACTACGAGCCCTTGTATGAGGCATTGACCCGCCCGCAATAAGGTTTTTGCCATGCGGCGGGATGCCACCGCAATAGGTATATCGGAGCGCCACATTGCCCAACCCGGCATCCAATCCTCCATCGAATCATTCCAAGGTGAGCAAATGGCCAGCATGGACAATTTCGAGTTCGCGCACAGGCACAGGAAGCAGGTCGTCTGGATGAGCCAGAACACGAACATGATCCCCCTCTCCCCGAAGATAAACGAGGCGATCCGCCAGTCGGTGAACGAGAGGGAGTACAACCTCTACGGCTTCAAGAAGGGCGTGTTCGGCCTCTGCGACGCGATAAAGGCGGACCTCAAGATGGAGGACTGGGACATACACCTCACCAACGGCGGCATCGAGGGGCTCTACATGGCCAACCGCGCCTTCCTCCAGCCCGGGGACGAGGTGATCGCGACGGACCCGTCCTTCATGCCGATCCACGACCAGGTGCTCATGGCGGGAGCGAAGGTCAGGGAGCTCGACATCTACCACGAGCCATGGAAGCTGACGCCGGAGCATGTGTCCGACGTGGCGACCCCGAAATCCAAGATGCTCCTCATCATCGACCCGAACAATCCCCTCGGCACGGCCTATACCCGCCAGGAGATTCGCGCGCTCTGTGAGGTCGCGGAGGACCGCGGCATGTTCGTCATCGACGACATCACGTACAGGGACTTCAACCCCCTGCACACCCTCGCGTCAGATTTCTACCCGGAGAAGACCATCGTCTCATACTCGTTCTCCAAGGGCTGCGGCATGGCGGGGATGCGTATCGGCGCGGTGCTCGCGCCGCCCGAGGTCATGAAAGCGATCAAGAAGTTCGACACGAACGTCCTCGGCGTGAATGTCCTCGCTCAGCGCGGCGCCTTGGCTGCGCTCGAGACCAAGAAACGCTGGCTGCCGAAGCTCAGGCAGATCTGCCGCAAGAACCAGGATGTCATCAAGGCGGCCGTCTCAAAGGTCCGCGGCACATATCTGCCCGTCTTCCCCTCCCTCGCGAACATGTTCTGCATCGACATCAGGGAGACAGGGGTGAACCCGGAGAAGGTCGAGGCGATGTTGCTCCAGGATCACTACATACACACCAGGGCGGGGCAGTACCTGTCCAAGCGGTTTGGACCGCGGTTCGTCCGCGTGTCATTCTCCATACCTACGGAGCAGTGCAGGAAGTTCGCGGCGGCATTCCCCAAAGTGATGAAAGCGCTATCGAAGTAGCTTCATAATTCCCGCCACAACCTTCATTGCGGCGTGACCGATTCCCATCACGATGACCGCCAAGACCCCGAAGCGCGCCATGGTCAGGATCTACTCCGACGGCGGCGCAAGGGGCAATCCCGGGCCCGCCGCGATAGGGGTCGTGATCTGCGATCATGACGACGTCATCATCAAGCCTTTCGGCGAGTACATCGGTCGAGCGACGAACAATGAAGCTGAGTACAGGGCCCTCATAAGGGGACTCGAGATCGCTGCGAAATACACGGATAGCGAGATCATCTGCACGCTGGACAGCGAACTGGTCGTACGCCAGATGATCGGGGAATACAGGGCGAAAGAGCCGAGGATGCGGAGGCTCATGGAGGAGGCGAGTCGCACGGCGCGGCAATTCAGGCATGTCAAGTTCGTCAACCTCCCCAGAATGACCGGCCATCTCGCTTTAGCCGACAGACTCGTCAACGAGACTCTGGATGGAGCGCACTGCGCCTCCATAGACGAGATGCTGCGGGCGAGCATCACCAAGGAGGTTGAAATCGATTCGATGCATGATTCGGGAGTGGAGCAAGTTGATCCGTCCACCATCAGCTTGATGTTCATCGAACATTGCCTGCGGCAAGGTTGGATAGTCAAGAAGGGAAGCGGGCGTGGCAGCAAGTACCACGTCACCGAGACCGGGAAGAAGGAGCTTAGGAAGTTTGGAATATCGATCTGAAAAGAAGTGAGTGCTCCCGCCGGGATTTGGACCCGGGTCCGAGGCTCGAAAGGCCTCTATCCTTGACCGGACTAGACTACGGGAGCGTTGACCCGCCAGTTAAAGGGGGCAGTCATAAAGCCTTTGCCACTTGCGCCCGGCTTCTTCGCACACGGGCTTGACAGGATAAATCGGCAGGTTGGCGTCTCACAGCGACGCCTCGTGGAACATCCCCCGTTCGGGACTGCAGGATGCCTAGCTCTAAATACCGACTCGCCGGTCCTCCTTCTCGGAGACATTGGGAGACGAGAGGATGTCATGGGGATCTGGAAGCTGTGACGTACCGGTGTCGTTGAGAGCCCTATGTCGCTCCAAACGCGGCGCTTCGTTCGGGTGTCCGGGCAGCGAAGGGGGACAGAGGAGGGACTAGATTGGTTTCTCGGTCAACGAATCCATCCGGGCCTTGGAGCCTTCCGCCGCCTCACCCCAGTTACCTGCCTGAGGTCTTCCCGAGGGAGCACATATCGAGGGACGAGGTCCTCGTCTTTGAAACGAGGCCAAATCTCGTTCCTTTCATCATCCAACCCATAATCGGGCTGATCGTGCTGGTTCTGCTGTTTTTCCCCTTTCTCATCTTGGCAGGCTATTATATGGACATGGCTTGCCTTCTTTTCGCGATACTCTTCTTCGTCGTCATCCCGGTGCTGCAGATCTTCCTGAGCTACATGGACTGGATGGGGCGGAGATACGCGCTGACATCGGACAAGATAATGGCCGTGTCCGGGATCATATCGCGGCACCTCTACCAATGCACCTACGACAAGGTGCAGAACATCACCCTCCACCAGGGTGTTTTAGGGAGGATCATCGGCTACGGGACCATCGCCTTCTGGACTGCGGGATATGGCGGCGGAACGACCGGGATGGGCTACGAGCATCAGGTCATTGGCGGCGGCGGTGTCGTCTGGCTCAGGGTCAACGACCCAGTGAATCTCAAGAAGTATGTCGAGGAGGTCGTCAATGCCTTCCAACGGGAGAGGAAGATGCAGGAATACAAGGCCATGGCCGCCGTGCTGACAGAATCGCAGAAGGCGGGAGTGCCTGCGCCTGCCGCCGCGACCTCAGGTGCTGTCAAGTTCTGCCCGAGCTGCGGCAATAGGGCCAGTGCTGGCGCCTTGTTCTGCGAAAAGTGCGGGAAGAAATTCGGGACATAGGGTGGCGTCTCGCCGAGGACGGCTCAGAGCTCGCCCGCCATCTCCTTCGCTATCTGTCCGTACTCCCGCTCGTTCATTGCGGCGGGATTGACCGAGAGGAGAAGGTATGAGTCGCTGAGCACCGATTTCTCGCTGAGCATCTGGACGAACTTCAGGACTGGCGGGAAACCATTCTGAGAGACCAGGTACTCGATTCCTTCCAGGAGCACGGCAGACTGTTTCTCCCTCTCCATGAAACCGACAGCCTGAGAGGCCAGGGCAGACAGCTCTGTCGGCGAGACAGACTTCACGTCCCCTTTTACCTCCGACTCGCTCCTGCTCAGCCAGAGGAACTTCACGGACTTGGACTCGAAACGCAAGCCGAGTTCCCTCGGGTGAGTGCGGGTTATGCATAAACCATGGTGACCTTTCTCCAAGAGATCCGCGAAGTGGTCGAACACTGCCTCCGCCTTCTCCTCCTTGATGACATAGCTACCTCTTCGGTCGGGGAGCATCCCGGTCCCTCTGGCAGATGCATGATCCTCGATCACCAGCCCATACTTCTCGAGCTGGCGGGCCTTGTCCTCCACGGATCGGGAGACCACCGCCATCTTGCTCTTCGCCATGATGTTGAGCTCGGTGGGGCTGTATCCCCGCGTGGTGAGCTTGGAGATGTCAGACCACGCCTCCTTCTGACCCTCCTCGTAGCCCTTGAGATACGCTTTCTTGACCTCGTCCTTCGTCATGCAGTCGCGAGAATAGCGTGGCCGAGCATATATGAGCTTTCTGGACTGGCGGGCCTTTGGAGGACGTCTAACCGATGTAGCCGAGATCCTCTTTCGGGGCGACCTCGGGCCCTCCCTCGGTGTCCCTGAGCTTCGATGTGATCTGGTCTATCTGCTTCGCCTTGTTCTCCAGCTCGGCGAAGGATATCTTGAGATCCAGAACGTGCGTGAGGACCTCCAGGACGGCTTGAGCGCTCTTCGGATCCACGAAGTATCCCGATGTCTCGCCCATGAGGCAGACCGACTGCATGTCGTAGAGCTTGCCCAGACCGAGCAGCAGCCCGCTCGCTCCTACGATTCCCGCCCCGGGCTCACCGCGGGCGAATACGACCCCATGCTTCTCCATCTCCTTCACGAGGTCGATGCTGGTGGCCGCTCCAAGGACCCTGGGTTTGGTGACCATGCGCCCCAAGCCATAGCCGCCGAGGGTGTACATCATCTTCACCCCGAGCCCCTTCAGTTCCTTGAGGATGAAGTCGCTCAGCTCGTACTGGCCCTCGGGGGTGAGTCCCTGATAGTCCCCTGTCATGATGACCATGTCGTCCGCCTTCGGCGTCCTCTTGACGTGGTAAAACTCGTGGTTGACGAGCCGGACCAAGCCATCGTCCTGGACGAGGACCTGTGGCGGGAAGAACTTGGAGTAGAGCTCGGCGAACTTGACGCCCTTGAGCTCGTCCTTCAGATGCTCGGCGGCGAGTTTGCCCACGTTCCCTATTCCCGGGAGCCCCTCGACGAAGATCGGGTTGGTCAGCACGGGCTTCTCAGTGTACCTCATCGTGATGTCATCCATGGTCTGAAACCTCCTTCTTGAGCCTCCTCCGGTATGCGCCATAGCGGTCCTCCGGGGAGTACCTTGGCGGGAGGGGCATAATAGTGGCGGCCCCGCACGCCGGGCAGGAACCCTTGAGGGTGTACCGACCGCAGGCCTTGCACAGACGGATGAGTGTTCTCAAACTAGGCTTCCTCCCTGATAAACTTGCCTTCTCCGCCGTGAGCCTCCAAATACTTCAGAACCTTCTTTGCGGCGTTCTCAATCTCCGACTCGGCCGTCTTGTAGTCAGGGGCGCGCACGACCAAGCGATACCTCGGCGCGCCTATGTATTGCACCTTGACCGTCACATGGTCTTCCTTGAGCGCCTTTGCGAGTGCATCCTTTATGTGGACTGCGCCGTCAGGTCTAGGGCAGGTCATCTCAAGGAAGCCGCCAATCCTGACGAACGGAGCGACTATGTTCTCCCTCGCGACCTCGATGAACGTCTTGATCCAATCGCCCTCGAATCCCTCCTCCCCGAGGACGCCCTCGTCGATGACGCACGCCTCCATCGCATGGTATATCGTGCCAAATGAATCCGCAATCTTGTATCCGAAATCCTCGAAGCATTTCTCGATGGCGATCCCCAACCTCTGCGCGACGATCGCGAACAGCTTGTCCCCCTTCTGTTCGTTCTTCCACTCCTGTATCTTCTCGCGGCGCTTGTGTTCATTGACCGCCTTGAAAGAGAGGTCCACGTGGCCCTTCGCCTTGTCGACCCGGAGGACCTTGCATACCAGCTTCTGACCCTCGCGGACGTAGTCCCTGATGTACTTGATCCAGCCGGAGGCCACCTCAGCAATATGGATGAAACCTTCCTTGCCGTTGTACTCGTCCAGCGCGACGAACGCGCCGAAATCCTTGACCGTCTGGACCGTGCAGACTACAAGCTCCCCTTCATCCGGAAACTCTGCTGCACGAACCATCACTCCACGACTCCGATCACCTCGGCCCTGACAAGGGCTTTGCCGCCTGTGGGCTCGAGGATGACCGCGCCGCAGACCTGGCACGCGACGACCGATGCCGCCCTCTCGAAGACTATCTGCTCGTTCGGGCAGTCCTTGCACTTCACTCTCAGGAAACGCGCGCGGTCCTTCAGCATCACTGCGCCTCCGTCAGCTCGAACTTCTTCGCCCTGATACCCCGCCGCTGGTGTGACTTCTTGCAGGACTTGCACTTGAACCGGAGATGGAGCCTCCTCGTCGGCTTCTCTCGCTCCGGGCCGGGCTTGGGCTTGGGGAAACTGCCGTACCCTTTCAGCTTGCGCCTGTACCGCCTCTGGCCGAGCCTGAGCTCGGAACGGGGCCTGCTCTTCACCCTCTCCACTTCCAGCTCCACGTGCTTCTTGCAGTGGGGGCAGTAGCCCATTATCACCCTAGGCATCTTCATATCTGGACCGTGCCGAGTTCACAGTCTTACTGCTATTAAAGGGTTGCTTCATGGCAGCGAGGCATTCGAAAACCGCGGGAACTGAGCAGAGCCGAGGTCATAAATCGAGCGATCGGAATCGAGACCGGACTGTTCGAATCAGCACACGCTGAGGCTCTGCTTTCGCATGAGCCGCTGGCGTCCATGGCGGGAAGATTCTCCATCTTGATTAATAAATAGGAGCCTATATATATTCGGGCTCGGATAATTGGCGCGGTGCCTTGGTGGCGCGCGACGCAAGGATAAGCAAGAGGGACGATATCCTCGCAGAACTTATGACCAAGGCTGGCATGCCAAAGAACCTCTCCAAGGCTTTGATTTTCATCGCCAGGCGGAACGAAACGACCTCTGTGGAGATCGAGAAGGCCACGGGACTCCGCCAGCCAGAGGTTTCCATAGCGATGCAGGAGCTCAGGCGGCGCAGGTGGGTGGAGAAGAAGGAGATCAAGAAGGAGGGGAAGGGCAGGCCCGTGCACTCCTATAGGCTTTCTGTCCCGTTCCCCGAGATTGTTGATACAATCTGCGGACGGGAGGCCGAGAGGATCAAGCAGATAGAGGAGAACCTGAAGCGGCTGAGACAGCTCGCTTAGCCCGCTCGAGGCGCTCGACGCCGCCTGCTTTTCCGACTATCACGAGGTCCGCCATGCCTGCAAAGATACCGTTCTGCACCGCGCCCGGGATGTTGTTTATAGTCTCCTCGAGAGCGGCGGGGTCGGGGATTCCTCCGAACGCGCAGTCCACGATGAAATTCCCGTTGTCCGTCATGTATGGGTTCATGCCGGATTTCCTAAGGCTCGGCTTGCAGCCGAGATCGCTGAGCCACCCCAGGGTCGCCTTCCACCCGAAGACATGGACTTCCACGGGAACCGGCGTCTTCTCGCCGAGGTTCCTGACCACCTTGGATGAGTCGACCACGACGACGAATCGCTTCGATGCCTTGGCGACTATCTTCTCGCGGAAGAGCGCCCCGCCAAGTCCCTTGATGAGGTCCAGCTTCGGGTCGACCTCGTCGGCGCCGTCGACCGTCAGGTCAAGTTCCGGGTGATTCTGCAGCGTCCCGACCTTGATGCCCGCCTGAGCCGCCAGGCGCTCCGTCTGCATCGAAGTGGGGACTCCTATGACGCTCATCCCTTCACGTGCGAGTTGCCCCAAGCGCTGGATGAAGTAGCGGACGGTGGACCCCGTTCCTAGACCCACCGCCATGCCGTCTTTCACGAGCGCGACGGCGGCCTCTCCCGCGATCCTCTTCTCATCCTCAGCCGCCATCACTTCACCCGCCACGTCTTCATGTCGCGGATAAGTTTGACAATCTCCGCCACCACCCTATCATCGAGCTTCCTGCCGAGGGCGGCACTCGCCTTCCTCGGGTCCCCCGTCCAGCCGGGCCAGAACGGTCGAACGTCATCCAGGATCGCATATTCGGGCATCCGGTTCTCCGCGGCTGGCGGGCGCTTCTTGACCAGCTTCGGCTTCTCCGCCATGATCCGCGAGGTCTCGCCCATGCCCGCGTGCCCGTCCTCTGGCGGGAGCATGTTCTTGTTGTAGATGATGTCGTAATCGGAGAACACAAGGATCTTGACCTTCGACTTGCGCACGACCTCTCTTGCCGCCACTCTGAGGGCAGCCATGTGATCCTGCCCCGCGTGGCCCGTCAGGACGATGATGTTCCTGAAGCCGTTGCGGACGAGTTCGGAGAGAATGTCGCGGACAGTCAACCTCAGGGCCTCGAAAGATATGGAGATCGTGCCCGGGTATTCCTTCGTCGTGTTGCACACGCCATAGTACAGGAATGGAGCGATGAAGGCGCCCGTCTTCTTGGAGACCATCTCTGCAACGCGCATGGGCTGGAAGCAGTCAGTCGCGAGAGGCAGGTGCGGTCCATGCTCCTCAATCGAACCGATCGGCAGTATGACAACAGACTTCTCATTCACCTTTTCCGCGAATTCGCGGGAGGTCATCTCTTCGAGCTTCATCGCCTCCGTTATCCACTGCCCGCCGAAATAGCTTATCGTGGCGGGGGGATGGTTATTATTGGTGAAAACCCCTCCAGGGGTGCGTGAGAGTCGCCGCGTTATTCTCTGGCGGGAAGGATTCCACCTACGCGCTCTATGTTGCCCAACAGCGCGGATGGGAAGTGTGCAACCTCGTGACCATGGTCCCCGAGGACGCCGAATCCCTGCTGTATCATGTCCCGAACATCCACCTTGCCCCGCTTCTCTCAGAGTGCCTGGGAATCCCGCTGACCCTGGGAGAAGCGAGCGCGGGGGAATCCGGCGAAATCGGCGGTATGGAAGATGCTTTGAGGAACCTGCGGGTCGATGGCGTCGTCACGGGGGCGGTCGCGTCCGAGTACCAGAAGTCGCGCATCGATGGCGTCTGTCAGAATCTTGGTTTGAGGTGCTTCTCGCCTCTTTGGCGGCGAAATCAGGCGGGCCTTCTCGACGACTACATTGCGGCTGGATTCCGCATCATTTTCTCGGGCGTGGCGGCTGAGGGTCTTGATTCCTCTTGGCTGGGGCGGGAATTGGATCAGAAGGCGAAAGAGGAATTGCTTTCTCTTCACGGGAAGCACGGCCTGAGTCCATGCGGCGAGGGCGGTGAGTACGAGTCCCTTGTCGTGGATGGACCGAACTTCAGGAGGAGATTGCGGATCGAGCAATCGGAACCCCAATGGAAAGGCAATTCGGGGACGTTCAAGATCCTCAGGGCCATCGCGGTCGAAAAGCAGTGAATGGAGTGGGGCTGCCCGAATTCGAATCGGAGTCTCCAGCTCCCAAAGCTGGAAGGATGGACCATTGTAGCCAGAGACCGATGGTCTCCAGTAGCTACCCCACAGCCCCACTGACCGAAGATTGCAGACCGATATCAACATTCGCTCAGGCTTTCCCGAGCATCTCCCTTGCGGCCAGTCGAACCGCCTCGGCGCTCTTGTAGCGTGGCCGCCATCCGGTCCGCTTGAGCTTCTCGATGGAGAGAATCATCTTCGTGACGTCGCCGGCCCAGCCGCGCCCGCCATCCACACCGCCGGCCCATTCGAACTCGACATCCTTGAGGCCCATCTCATCCGCCACAATCTTGGCGATGTCCTCGACCAGCATCATGTCCTCGCTGCCGACGTTGTAGAAGTCCACCTGCTCGCTTTCCGCCTTCCAGGCCGACATCATCCCCGCCACGACGTCGCTCACATGGACGTAGGACTTCAGCGTGCCAGGGTACCGCCCGAGTATCTCCAGCTTCTTCGGGTTCTTCTTCAGCTTGTTCAAGAAGTCGAACGTGACGCCGTGAGTGCTCCTCCCGCCAACGACGTTCGCGAGGCGGAAGATCAGCGCCCGCCATCCGTTCGTCTTCGCATAGGCTGTGATCAGGGCTTCCGACGCGAGCTTGGTCGCGCCGTAAGTGGAAATCGGGACGAGGGGGCCGTAATTCTCAGGTGTCGGCACGACAGGCGGCTCGCCATAGATGGTCGAGGTCGATGTGAACAGCATCGTCTTGACGTCTGAGGAGCGCATCGCCTCGAGCAGCCTCTGAGTCAGGACGACATTCGATTCGAAGTGAAGGGAAGGCTGCTTGATCCCCGCGCGCACGTCCGGATTCGACGCGAGATGGATCACAACGTCCATGTCCTTGAGGAATCGGCGGATGGAACCCTTGAGGATGTCCGCCTTCGCAAATCTCATTCCATGCCCTTTGACCAGCGCGTCGACGAACTCCTTCTTCCCCGAGCTCAGATTGTCGAGGATGAGAACGTCGCAGGAGTCGCTCAGTGCCTCTGCTATATAGCTGCCTATGAAACCGGCTCCACCCGTTATCAGGACTCTGCTGCCTGCGATTGTCATGAGTGACCCCTCCTCCGGGCTTGAAGCGCGGGCGGGTCGTCTGCCTAATGGGGATGGCGGTAATCAAGATTCCCATGCGCGGCGGGAGCATGATGATGGAGCAACGGACAGAATCGGCGGGTTCTCACCGCCAAATCGTCCTGAGTCCCGCCACCGACCTGAGTTCGTTGCCGCTGGTGATTAGAGGGATCTTGCTGTCGAGCGCGTCAGCGACAATCATCCGGTCATGCAACTCATGCAAATCGAGACTTATCAGAATATCCCAAGCCGAGTGCGACAGATGGGACAGGGTGATGAATGACGTTGCCAAGATCTTTAACGGTCAGATAGTCCTCATCTTCCGCAGTCTCTCGAGATCCTGTTCAAGTCCTGTCGAGTCGATCTTCCCCTTCAGAATCCCTCTGAGGCTCGTGCGCCCGTGCTTGAGGAGGATGCCCTCGCCGGCATCGACAATGAGAGCCTCCTCACCCTCCTTGAGGTGATGCTTCTCCCCGAGGCCTTTGGGCTGGGTGACCTGCCCTCTTGAGCGGATTCTCACGCCTTTTGTCATGTCGCGCATGATATCGCCTTTCGAGCATAACAACTTTACTTCAGGCAATGCGGATAAACCCAATGCCCCGAATGACCGATATGCTTACTTCGTGACAGGATTCTTGAATGATTGCCCTTCTTTCACAAAGAACTGTGCAAGACTCTCTTGGAACTCAGGGCGGCCTTCGGACGGAATCCCCAAACGTTCCTGCGCTTGGCATGGAATCCCGGACGATTCGCTTGGCTCTGCAGACGGCCCGCACGGCATTCCGCACGGTCCAAGGGTCTTTGAAGACAGCCAAAACCCACTTCCAGACGACTGTCTGGGGCTTCCAGACAACCGTCTGGGACCTCTAGAAAGATGTCTGGCGGTTCCAGACGACCATTTTCGACCATCAGAGGCCCGAATGGAGGTCCGGACCACCCGAACCTCCCGCCAGACGACTTTCTGCTGCCGCCAGACAACCGTCTGGGACCTCCGGACGACTGTCTGCGACCTCCAGAAGACCGTCTGGGGCTTCCAGACAACCGTCTGGCGGTCGCGGAAGGGAGTCAGAGGAGGGTTGGAGCCTTCTGACGCTTCCAGACAACTGTCTGGGACTCGCTTCGGACCGTCTGGCGGTTGCGGCGGACTGTCTGGGGCTTCCAGAAGATTGTCTGGAGCTTCCAGACAACTGTCTGAGACCCGTCTGGAATTCGCTGGATAAGGGAGTGGATCGGCTTGACATGTATTCGGGTCTTCTCACGGTCCGCCAAGACCGGCTTGATGTTGGTTTGAGTCGGCTGGAGGTGCGTCAGAGTGTTCTCATGGTCCGCGAGGATCGACCGGGATCGGAAGGGGATCGCTGAGAGGTGGAATCCAATTGGCTGACGGCCGTTGCTGCCTGTCCGCCATGGTCCTGAAAAAGGAACCCGCTAGTATCATCGCGGGGAAGACTCATCCCCTCGCTCTCATCACAGACATCGCAGTGCGTGACTTGTCCGCTCTCAGCGTAACGAGTCTCTCGGATCTGGGGGCGCCTCTCAGTCACTGCGTGAACATCATTCGTCGCCGCTCTCTTTCAGAATAAACTTGATAGCTAGTCTCGCGGCTTTCCCGCGATGCGAGAAATCGTTCTTCTCCTTCACTGTCATCTGGGCGAATGTCCTCCGCTGACTCTTCGGAATAAATATCGGGTCGTAGCCGAAACCGCTATTCCCTCGCATCTCCGTTGAGATGACGCCCTCGCACTTCCCGTGGAAGATGTGAGTCTCCCCGCTAACGCGGAGACCGAAGCATGTCTCGAACCTAGCCCCCCTCGCAGTCCACCCCATCATCAACTTCAGGATTCCTTGGCACCCCATGGTCTTGTACACGAATGAAGAGTAGACTCCAGGAAACCCGCCAAGCTTCTCGATGAACAGACCGGAATCATCGATGAGCAGGTCGCCTTCTCCCGCGGGAATCGTCTTGAGGCCGTACTCCACGACCTCGCCAACCGAGTCCGCCTGGATCTCCGGGTATGGCTGATTCAGCCTCTCCAGCTCTATCCCCTTGGCGGCGAACATCTCGCTCACTTCCTTGAACTTCCCGTCGTTCGTCGTCACGAACTTGATCAAGTGTAGCGCCCCCTCGACTCGATCTCCTTGACCTTCAGCAGGACCTCTTCGGCCCCCTCGTACACCTTGCGGTACGCGCCCGCCACGCTGTCGAACAAATCCGGCATGTCCGAGTGCGCGCTCGTGAGGGCCTCCTTGAGCAGGTGCAGGTCCACGCCCTTCGCCTCGACACTCGATGACTTCTCCCCGAGGCTGAAGTCGATGAGGTGCACGCGGCCGCCGCGGTAGATCATGTTCGACGTCGTCAGGTCTCCGTGAACGATGTCTCCTGAGTGCAGCTTCGCGGCGACCTCCCCGACCTGTTCGCACAGAGCCTTCGGTTCGTGAGACCTCTTCTGCAGCATCTCCTTCACCGTCGGCCCCTCGATGAATTCGAGCGTGAGGCTGTTCTCCTCGACGTCGATGTCGTAGATGATCGGCACCGCAACGCCGAGCTCCCTCGCCCCGGTCATGAGCTTCACCTCTGTCCTGAGGCGGGACTTCCTCAGCGACTCGTCAAGCTGCGGGCTCCGGTAGGCCTTCGGCACGCGGTGCTTCACCACCACCTCCCGCCCGTGCCATGTCGATTTGCTCAGCTCCGCCTCCGCCCCGCGTTTCAGTATCAACGCGCTGGCGATGACTTCCTCCGTAGAAAAAGGTTCTGACCTCGCCCGCCGCGTCCTCCGTCGGCCTGAAGCTGAGTCCCGGCGGGAGGCGGGAAGCGTAGTTCGGACTGAGGAGCCTGTTATCGAGGATCGCGACGACGCCCCTGTCCTTCTCGCTCCTGATGCACCTGCCAGCCGCCTGCATGACCTTGTTGATCGCGGGGTAGAAGTACGCGTACTCGAAGCCCTTCTCGCTCCCGAACTTGGCGGCATAGTAATCGTCGAGCGCCCTGACCTCTGCTGTTGGCGGGCTGATGGGGAGCCCACCGATTATGACGCAGCTCAGAAGATTGTCGTTGTAGTCTATCCCTTCGGAGAAGGAGCCGCCGAGGACGCCGAAGAGCAGGACGCCGCCGCGCGCCTTGAGTTCGCGCATCCGGAGGATGACCATGTCCCTCTTCGCCTTGTCCCACTCGGGCCGCTCGACCATCAGGTGCTTGCGAATCGGCGTCGCCTTCAGCTTGTCCGCGACCTTCGACAGGACTCCGTAGGAGGGGAAGAAAGCGGCGAGGTTGCCCGGGCATGCTTCGGAGATCCCCGCCACCTCGCTTGCGATCGACTGCATCATCGAGTCAGTGCGCGCGCGGTAGAGCGTGGTGAGCTCCGGCGTCACTATCGTGAGCCTGTTCTCCTGCGGGAAAGGAGTGGGATATGCCCTCAGTAAGACGCGCTTCTTCTCCAGCCCGAGCAGGTCGGCGTACATCTCCCCGGGGTGCAGCGTGCCGCTCATCATTATGGAGGAGTGCACCTGCCCGAAGACCTCGCGGCTGAGGACGGAGGGGTCGAGGAGGCGGAAGCCTATGCGCCCTTCGTCGCCGCCAGAGGCGACGCGCACCACGCGAGACCCCATCTCGCTCCAGGACTTGAGGAACGACGCTATGTCCAGGAGCGCGGCGCCCCCGCCATCCCGCACCTCCGATTCACCGGCTCTCCTGCAAGCGTCCGCGAGGATGACACAGCTCCACGGGCCGCCAGCGGCCGCCTGATCGATAAGGTCCATCAGCAGTCTCTCCTCCACCCGCCTCTCGCTCCTGACCTTGGCCAGGAAGGAATCGAGCACCTTGGAGAGTCGATGAAGCAACTCAGCGGCCTGCGGGTCGGACCTCCTCGCGTCCTTCGCCCCTCGGACGAGCTGGCGGGGGGAGAGGCTCCCGCATATCTGGGACCGGATCCTGTCCGGGAGGTTGTGCGCCTCGTCGATCACGAGGACCAGCTCCGGCATCTTCCTCCCGATGCGGGAGAGTATCGCATCGCGCAGCGACGAGAAGACGTAGTTGTAGTCGCAGACCAGGACGTCCGCGCTCGAAGCGGCCTCCAGCCCGGCCTTGTGCGGGCAGACCCCCCGGCTCGAGCAGAGCTGCTGCATCTCCTGCACGTGCATCGGCTCCTTGAGTATCTCGGCCACGACCGCGTCGGCCTGGCGGTTGAAGTACCTGCAGGATCGCGTCCTCGACATGAGCGCGCAGTACTCGTTGAAGGCGCGCGCGCTCCGGGGACGGTTCTGCTGTGCGCACATGCTCTGTTTGCTGACAATGTCCACCGCCGAGACGGCGAGCGGCTTCGACCTGATCCGCCGGAGTGTGTCGACCACGATCCTGTGCTGGCTCTGGCGGGAGGTGAGGAAGAGGACGAACTTGTCCTCGCGGAGGGCAACGTCAAGCGAGGCGGCGAGACCCACGGCGGTCTTGCCGAGCCCGGTCGGCGCCTGAGCGAGGAGGTGCTTCCCATCGGAGACAGCATCGATCGCGTCCCTCAGGAACTCCTTCTGCCCCGCCCTTATCGACGAGAAAGGGAACGCGCGCGGCGGGAAATCCTCCGGATACATCCTCTCAACAACGAGAACGACTGTCCGCTCTGGCCTCATCTATGTTCCGTGCGGATGAATCTGGTATTGTTGTCGATAACCAGAGTGGATAATTGGCGGGGACTGATTAAGTATCCACCAAAAGGATTGAACTAACGTGCAGATTCCTCTGACAAAGTGCCCCCTCTGCGGGCTCCCCAGCGAAGACGCGGTCTGCTCTCGCTGCAACACCGTCATAGAGTGGGAGAGGGCAACGTGCCCGATCTGTGGCAGGATGTTCTCCACCTCGATTGCCGTGTGCGACGTCTGCGACGCGGCGCTCCGGATGCCTGAGGAGCTCGACGGCGAGGAGAAGGAACTCAAGCACCTGATGATGATCGCGGGCATCTCGAAGGAGGCTGCCAGGACGCTCTACATGCAGGGCATCCGCGACTTCTCCGACCTGGTGAAGCTGGCGCTGCCGCACAAGGCCGTGAAGATGGGGCTGCACAAGACAATCGCGCGCAGGATGATGATGGCGGACTTCGTGCGGCGCAGGCAGCAGGGGGATGGCGATAAATGCCCGATATGCTCTGGCCCCTACGACCCCGAGACAGGGCTCTGCGAGAAGTGCAAGTACTCTCCGCTCCCCGAGTGGTCCGAGCACTGGATCAGGGAGCGGCTTGACAAGGTCACCGAGGAAGTGGAAAACCTCTGCGCCCACCCCGACTTCGAGGCGATGCCCGAGGAGATGAAGAAGCAGGTGCTCGCCGAGGTCAACGGGATGCTGGAGCCAATCTATAACGAGGAGAGACTGGTCTCCGAGCTGGAGGGGGTTTTCGGTTCACTCGACAAGGAAGAGGAGCAGGTCAAGCAGTATAGAATGCAGATGGAGGCGTGGAAATGCAAGGGGTTCGATGTCTCCGATCTGGAGAAGCTCCTGGAGAAGAATCCCGACGAGTTCCGGGTGAACTGCGTCAAGATACTGAGGCTGCAGATACGCAAGCAAATCAAGGACTTCAAGTTCGTCTGCCCACTGTGCGATGCCGGCCTGGAGCCCGAGGCGAAGGAGTGCCCCAACTGCGGGGCCCTGTTCGGCTAAGGGCAAGCCTAAATAGCGGCGCTCCTTCGTTACTTCCGAGAAATGAGACCGACCTACGAGTACATCCTGCAGCCAACGCCGACCAGGCGGGTGAGCTTCGGGCGGACTGAGCTGTTCAACTTGGGGATGGCGCTCGGTGCACTCACCCTGGTTTTCGTGCTTGTTTGGCTTAACCCGTTGTTCGGCGGCATCAAGCTTTCCGCGGACACACTGGGCATTGTCGCGGTCTCGTCGTTCATTGCGGTACTTACGGGTTTCCTGATGCACGAAATCGCGCACAAGATCGTGGCGGTGAGATATGGGCTCTGGGCGGAATTCAGGGCAGATCGAAGGGGACTCCTCATCGCATTCGTCACCGCAATCTTTGGGTTTGTGTTCGCCGCTCCCGGTGCGGTGATGATCGCTGGTCCAGTGAGCCTTAGACAGAACGGGAAGATCAGCGCGGCTGGTCCTCTCACGAACCTAGGTTTCGGCGGGACATTCTTCGCGATATTGTTCGCCGTCATCTATTTCCATGTCGCGATTCCGCCGTTCTTGGGCTTCCTGATCGTCCAGATCACCATGGTGAACCTCATCCTCGGCACCTTCAACATGATACCGTTCCCGCCGCTCGACGGTTCGAAAATCTGGTCGTGGAAGAAGCCGGTGTGGGCGGGGATGTTCGCGGTCTTCGTGGTCCTTCTCGCGGCCTTCTTCATTTACTTCCAGATAATCTGACGATGGTCGCGGCCATGTAGCCCGCACCGAAGCCGTTGTCGATGTTCACCACCGCCACGCCGGGGCTGCAGGAACTCATCATGGCCAGCAGTGCCGCCAGACCGTCGAAGCTCGCCCCATATCCAACACTGGTCGGCACCGCGATCACCGGCTTATCGACGAGCCCGGAGACCACGCTGGGAAGCGCGCCCTCCATTCCCGCAATGACCACGAGGACGTCCGCGCCCTCAAGCCTCCGCCTGTTGTCGAGGAGCCTGTGCACTCCCGCAACGCCTACATCGTAGAGCCTCTCGACGCGGCAGCTCATCGCCTCCGCCGTGACCGCCGCCTCCTCCGCCACGGGTATGTCTGATGTCCCGCCGGTGACGATGAGGACCTTGCCCCCCCTTTTCCGGGGCATCTGACCAATGACGATCATACGGGCCTTTTCGTGATACGCCATCTTCGAACCTCTGAGACCCGCCTTCACAGCGCGGTAGTTGCCCTTGCTCGCCCGCGTCGCGAGTACTATGCTGTCATTCTTGCTCAACCGCTTCAGGACCTCGACTATCTGGGCATTCGTCTTCCCAGGGCAATAGACGACCTCGGGGAAGTCCCGCCGGAGGGCCCTGTGCGTGTCGGGCTTCGCGAACCCCATGTCCTCGTACGGGAGCGAGCGCAATTCCTCGATTGCCTCGCCGATGCTCTTCTTCCCACGCTTCAGGTCTCTCAGCAGCCGCTCGATCGATTTCCTATCCATGGTCAGCATTCTCGCAAGGTGAGCTGGTGCATAAACGTTGGTCGAAAGCGGCTGGCGGTCCTACCCTACCTTCTCCCACTTCTCCAGTTCCAGCACGCTTGACAGGGTGCCGCCCCTCTTGATCTCCTCGCGGATCCTGTTCTCCCGCTCGAGCACGTCCAGGGAGCGGTTCGCTATCTCCACTGCGATCTCCTGCGGGATCACGATGACGCCGTTCTCGTCTCCGACGATCCAGTCGCCGGTCCTGACGAGCTGACCGCCGCACTCAATCTCCGAGGCAATCTCCCCGTGCCCCTTCGGCTCTCCCGCCTTCGGCGTGACCGAACGCGAGAACACGGGGAAGCCGATGTCGAGTATCGTGTCGATGTCCCTGGCTGCCCCGTCTATGACGACTCCCGCCACGCCCTTGACCTTGGCCGACCAAGATGCGAGCTCGCCCCAGACGGCGGTCGGGCCGCCGCCAACGTCGATGACGATGACGTCGCCCTTCTTCGCCCTGTCTATGGCCTCCACCGGTTTCGCCCAGTCGCCGTCAGCTGTCTTGACCGTGAGCGCCCGCCCGACCATCTTGGCCTTCCTGCTGACGCGGGGCAGCAGACCTTTCATCTCGCCGCGCTTCTGCATCGCGTCGGAGATGTTCGGCGTGCTCACCTTCGCGAACGCCTCGAACAGGTCCTCCTCGCCGTACTTCTTGTAGAGCTCGGTGTGAATCTTCTCCCGTCTAGACATGGCGTCCTTGATCGCGCGCGCGGCATCCGCGACCTTCTCGGCCTTGGTTATCGCGCCGCCGACTATGATTATGCTCGCCCCCGCCTCGAGCGCGTCAGCGACAGTCTCGCTGTTCAGACCCCCCGCCACAGCCACGGGAATCTCAGCGATCTGGCATACCTCCCTGAGCTTCTGCATCGGGGTGTGCGCGGTCATCTGTTCGTCGATCGAAACGTGGATGCAGAGGTAGTCCACGCCCATGCCCTGCAGCTCCTTGGTCCTCTTCTGCATGTCCTCGACCGACATGAGGTCGGCCATGATCTTCGCGCCGTACCTCCTCGCTGCCTTCACCGCCTCCTTCATCGTGCCGTCGTCGGCCACCGCCATGACGGTGATGACTTCCGCTCCAGCTTTCGCGGCGATCTCGACCTCGAACGAGCCGGTGTCCATGACCTTGAGGTCCGCGACGATGACGCGCGAGGGGAACATCCTCTTCAGCGCCCTGACCGCCTCGACGCCCTCCGACTTGATCAGCGGCGTCCCTGCCTCGACCCAGTCTGCGCCTCCCGCAACGGCCTCCTCCGCCGCCTGCACCGCGCGCTTCAAATGCTGGAAGTCGAGGGCCACCTGAAGTACCGGCTCCATGTGTTTCCGCATTACGCTCTGCACCACATAAATATGTATCGTCCGAGGGAGAATTTCGCCTGCATCGACGGCATCCGTGAATAACTTTATCATAGTCTGTTTCCTTGCGGGAGCATAATGCTCGGCCGAGATGCTAGAGACAGACGCGAGCGGTGCAAGACCGGCATCGAAGGGCTGGACAACATCCTCAACGGCGGCGTCCCGAGGGGCAACACCGTCCTGATCACCGGCTCTGTCGGTACCGGCAAGACCTCACTCTGCCTCGAGTTCCTTGTGCACGGCTCGAATTCGAACGAACCGAGCCTCTATGTCTCGGTGACGGAACCCTGCGACAAGCTGCTCAAGAACATCATCCCCTATGACTTTTTTGATGAGAGCCTGATGACCGACGGGAAGCTGCACTTCATCGACCTGCCGACCGTCTACGAAAGGCTCGGGCTAGAGAAGGCGGAGTTCGACTTCGAGGAGGTGGCCATCCTCATCTCCGCGATCGCGAGCATCGTGCACGAGCTCGGGATAAAGCGCCTGGTCATCGACTCGATCACATCCGTCTGCTACCGCCTCAAGAGCCAGGAGAACATCAGGGACTTCATCCTCAAGCTGGGCTCGGTGCTGTCAGAGATGGGATGCACGTCGTTCCTGGTTTCAGAGATCAGCCCCGCGGAGGAGAGGTACAGCCTCTACGGGGTCGAGGAGGCGATCGCCGACGGCGTCATCGTGACAGGCAACCTCGAGAGGCGCGGCGACCTCCTCAGGACGCTCCAGGTGGTCAAAATGAGAGGAACCATGCATTCAAGGGCGAAGTACGTGCTGGACCTGACGACCGTGGGCGTGCTGCTCGTCCCGCTGCTCAAGGGCGGAAGCGTCGCGGGAGGCGGGTGAGATGACAACCGCGACCCAGATCGCCGAGAAGCTCGACGCGCTCCCGGAGAGCTCCGCGGTCGCGCTCAAGATCAGGGGCGAGCAGTACTTCGACGTCATCAGGGGCATCCTCGACATCTTCGCGAAGAAGAAGGAGATGGACTCGATCTACGTCACCAGCACAATCCCGTGCCAGAGCATCATGAATGCGCTGCAGGTCCTGGAGATAGACACCGAGCGCATCTGGTTCGTCGACTGCATCAGCCAGATAATGATGTCTGTCGGGGAGAAGCACCCCCACGCCATCTACGTCGAGAGCCCGACGATGCTGGAGAACCTGATGCTCAAAGTGGAATATCTCATACGGCGGGCCCAGGGCAAGAAGAAGCTGGTCATCCTGGACAACATCAACTCCCTCGCGATACACAACAACATCAAGATCCTCAGCGAGTTCCTTCACATCCTCGTCAACAACCTGCGAAGCAAGAACACCTACACCATCATCTTCTCGATGGAGGAGTACGAAACCGACGAGATGACGAACATGCTCAACCTCGTCTGCGATGAGAGCATGACGCTCGAGGGGGGATGAGATGGCCAAGGTCGTGAGCACGGGGCTGCCGGCGCTGGACAAGGCGCTCATGAACGGCCTGCCGGTCGGGTTCACCATGCTCGTCGCGGGGACCCCGGGTTCGGGGACGGAGCTCTTCGCGAAGCAGTTCGCCACGGCCCCTGGACAGGACGAACAGGTCGTGTACTTCGCGACGGCCGAGAGAGACGAGGACATCAAGTCCGCGATGGAGGACTTCAACTGGAAGTCCGACATGAAGATCGTCAACATCGGGAACATGTACTACGAGAGCGTCCTCGCGAAGAAGCTGGAGGTGTCGCGCGCGAGGCAGGAGGGGCTCTCGACTAAGGACCTCTCCAAGCTCAGGATGAAGTCGAAGCAGGAGCGCCCGGAGATCAACTTCCTGACCTCGCTCACGTACGAGGTCAGCAAGCTCAGGCCTCCCTTCCGCGTCGTCATAGATTCGCTGGACTTCTTCCTGGAGTACTACCAGCACGCTGACGTCCTCTCCGCCCTGAGGACGATAAAGGCCCACACGCAGCACGAGGAGGGCGTCGCCCTGATCACGATGCTCACGAACGTCTACGACACTCGGACGCAGAGCGGGGTCGAGGAGATCGTCGACTGCATCGTCGAGCTCGAGCGAATAAGGGATGGCGACTCGTTCAAGAGGTACCTGATCGTCAGGAAAGTCAGAAACCACCCCGAGAAGACCGGCATCTACGCATACACGATCACCAAAGAGGGCATGGTTCCGGTCTGAGGGAGCTTGGCTCGCGAGATTCCTGAGCCTAATCCTAGCAATGATTATCGCATCGATTATATAGCGTCGAAATGCTTTTATAGCTCGAAGAACAGAGGGGATGATGCGGCAAAACCGCAGGAGGACAAAATATGAAGAAGCTTTGGCTCATCCGGAAGGATGAAGAAGCAGTGTCTCCGGTCATCGCTACCATTCTGATGGTCGCGATTACCGTGGTATTGGCAGCCGTGTTGTACGTGATGGTGTCCGGTCTCCTCGGAGGCGGCGGAGGCACCGCAGCCAAGTCAGTCGGTTTCGCAGCTGCCTCTGCAGGCAACAACTGGACGTTGACGGTGGCCTCTGTATCCGCGTCGGGAATAAGCTACGCCACCACGACGTTCAAGATCTATGACGCGAACGGCGCACCGACGTCGACAAACCTCTTGAGTGTGATAATGGGAAGTCCGACCACCGGACAGTGCACGAACTGGGCAGCAAAGAAGGTCTGCTACGTGCCAACGGGCGCCGGACAGCTTGAGGTCAAGGTAGGAGACAGACTCCTCGCCGATAAGACGACCTACGGCTCCAGCTACAGATGGGAACTGCTTGATGCGAGTTCGATCCTAGCAAACGGCGTCTTCTCATAGACGCCCCCTTTTCCTTTTTTTCTTTCTTTGTCTACCATGGAGAGGGCTAGCCGATGCCCATGCTGCATGCTGAATCAGAACACGACAGGGCAGTCTCTCCAATAATAGCAATCCTTCTACTTCTTGCGATTACCGTCGTGCTGGCAAGCGTCATGTATGTGACGGTCTCGCGGATGATACCGAATGTCTCCGATAGTTCCAGACCTTTGGGCGTCGTGGTGGACAAAGCGGGAGCCAACTGGACCATAATCATCGCATCAGTGTCGGCAGGCGTCAGCCCCAGATTCGTCTACGTCGCCATTTCAGATCCCAACGGGACACCACTCCTACCATACACGCCGATAGCCGATATGACCGGATACCTGGACGCAGAGCCCATAGGCACACTCAGCGCCGGGGACAGGATATTGATTCCCATCCAAGACTATCCAGAAGGCTGCTTGATCACAATCAAGGACGACCAGAAGTTGCTGTTCAATGGCATCCTCCAAGGCTGAACATGATTAGCCCAAACCTTCATGATACGGTCAACGATTCGGGAGACAAAGGAAGGGGGTGAAATGCGACGGCGGAATCTGACTTGGCGATTGTGCTGGTTCTGGTGATAATCCTGGAAGGCATCTGGCTTGCGGGACTCACGTACCTCATGTGGAGACGTAGCCTCAAGAAGCCGAGGCAGGGGAAAAAGGAAGAACCTCCGGCGCAGGCGACCTAGGGTTCCCTGACACGCGTTCGGAATGCGGCCTCGGCGCTGCAAAGCTGGATGCTGAAGATGGCCACAACCTCATAGCCATCGGGGTAACCAATCGACCGACCCGCCAATTGTCCCGCTTTGAGCCAGGTTGCCCTCTGCACTCTTTCTTCATGCGGGCGGCCATCATGTCATCGAAACCATCATATAGTCAATAAGGGCAGAGTAATGTCTTTGCGGTGACGAACCGCAGAAGGACATAACGTATGAGAAAGAGCTGGATGATCCGAAAGGATCTGGAAGGTGTGTCTCCGGTGATAGGCACCATCTTGATGGTGGCAATCACCGTGGTGTTGGCAGCCGTGTTGTACGCGATGGTGGCGACGCCGCCGGCCCAGCAGGAGAACCCGATGGTAGGGCTCGTGGAGCAGGAGACGGGCGGGAACTGGACCCTGCTCGTGAGTTCTGTCAGGGGTCAGGTCCCGCTGGACACGACGACCCTCTCAATCAAGAACAAGGATGGGGCCGTCATGTACCCGATGTCGGCTGTGCCACTGTCTCAGCTGACTGCGCAGAATTGGGCGACCTACAAGGTGATCTACCAGAAGCAGAAGCTCAGCGACACTTCCGTGACGTCGGGTTCGTCCATACTGATCGACAGGGCGGGGTATCCACACGGATGCAGCTACGTCCTTGCGACCGCGAACAACATAGTCGCGATGGGCGCTCTGTAGAGAGCGCCCCTTTTCTCTTTTTCTCTTGACTTTCGCCTACCCAGTCCACTTGAAGTCCTCGATCGGCATCGACAGGGAGGTCTTGGTCTCCGCCACGCGCCCGAACTGGAAGGTGAAGTCTGCGGCGGTCGAGGCGTCTGGCGCCTCGAATATCACGAGCGCGTCCGGCTTGCCCAGCAGCCCCAGGAACTCGTGGATCATGATGTTGTTGGGGATCTTGGGGTGCCTGAACAGTCGCGTCGCTTCCTCGAATTGTCCCGGGATTATTGTCAGCTGTGCGATGAACAACATCTGGCCACCAATTCGACCAACGCCCGGCCTCTATTTATGCTTTGGCGGGAGGCTTGTCCGCTTCTTTCTTCACGGGGAGACGGTGGACCTTGACCCTCAGGTAGTGCGCCTGCGCGACCGTCGAGCCGAGTATCCTGTCGGAGAGCCTCTGCCGCGGGTCTCCCTCTCCCGCCAGGCCGGCGAGCGCGTCGATCATCGGGAAGAGGTACCAGAAGAACTTGGGGACGCTCCGCACGAAGGCCATGGCGGGGGTCAGGTTCCCTCGCTCGGCCCTCACTTTCAGCCGGAGCAGCACCTTCCCGGGGGTCTGCCCGACGGCGGCCTCGGAGATCGCCGAGTAGAGGAAGAATGAGAAGCCAGACATCAGGCCGAACATGACCATCTCGGTGACGCCGAGCACGGTGAGAATTGCCCAAGTCAGGAGCAGCACGAGGACTGCGTCGACGATGAACGCGCAGATCCGCTTCAGCCAGTGTACCTGGAGGACCCTGGTTCGTCCTAGGAGATCGAATCCGTTCGTCAAGAGTGCACCCGATTGTCTTCATCAGGCGACCGATATAAGAATCTATCTCAGGAGGCCGCGCGGCAGTCCGCCATGAAGAAGTGCCACTCAGATCGCCCATCACTCATCACGTTCAGCGTCGCTCTTCTCATCACGGTGGCGGCGGTGCCATGCACCCCGCCGTTCTTAGGCTTTTCCGAAGGATTGGTGTCATGGCTGGCGGTCGGCAGGTCCCCTCGCGCGAGATGAAAAATGAAAAGTGAAAGGTGGAAGGCGGGTAGTACCGCCTTCCTTGATCGTCGGCCTACTTCTTTTGCGGCGGCGGTGCCACTGGCCTCTGGGCCGGGGGCGCCGGCTTTGCGGGAGCCGGAGCGGCCGGTCTTGCCGGTGGCGCCTGCCTCATCGGCGGTGCCGGTGGGATCTCCTCGGGCGGGAGCTCCTCCTCGACCGGGGGCTTCTTGCGCCTCATCACGAGGAACAGCACAAGGGCCACAACGACGATGATCACGATGATCAGGATGATCCACACCATGAGATCGCTCGCCGGGCTTGGCCCAGCCTTCTCGGTCCAAGTTGCCGTGATGCTCTTCGGTGCGTCCATCGTGACCGTTGTCGCTGCTGTCGTAGCGGTCGAATCTCCTGTCCACGCGGTGAAGTCGTAGGTCTTGTCGCCAACGGTCGCCGGCGTGGTCACCGTCACTGTCGCGACGGCGCCCGCGTTGTACCATCCGTCTGTGTTGGTCTGGGTCGAATCGCCGCATGCGGTGGTGCCGCAGTTGGACGTCGCTGTCAGCTTGTACTGCACTTGCCAGCCTGCGGTGACGGTCTTGGGCGAATCCATTGTGATCGTCAACGGGCGAGTCGTCCCGGAGGCGTCGCCGGACCAGCTTGTGAAGACATAGCGCGTGTCAACAGTCACATCAGCCGGAGAGTCGAGCGTTATCGACGCCTGCGTCCCCGCCTGATACCAGCAGTTGGCGTTCGAGCATGTTGCGGTGCCGTGTGCCGTAGTCACCGTGATCTTGTACTGGGTGATCCAGTTCGCCGTGGCAGTCTTCGGCGCGTTCATCGAGCTGAAGGTGTAGGATGTCGAGATCCCGGAGGCGTCGCCGCTCCACAGCGAGAACACGTACTGGGTGTCCGTTACGCCGGGCCACGGTGACGTGACCGAGACGGTCGCAGCTGCGCCCTCGTTGTACCAGCAGTCCACGTTGCTGCACGCCAGGCCACCTAGGCCGGTGGGGCTCGCGGGTATCTGGCCGAGGGTGATCTTGTACTGCGGCTGGAAGTTCGCCATGAACGAGTTGCTTGACAGAACCGTGTATGCCGCGTGGTTCGGGTTGGGGTTGCCGGACCAATCCTGGAAGACGTATTGCGTGGTGGCTCCACCCTGCGTGGTCTGAGTCACGTTGAACCAGTGGACGCTCATGAATTCCCACCAGAACGTCCTGAGTCCGTTTGCCGACACGAGCGTGTCGACCGTATAGTCCAGCGCAATCGGGCTCGTGTTCAGCGTGGTCTGGAACTCGTGGTGGCAGTAGGCGGTCTCGGTGATCGCGTCGTTCATTGTGACCGAGGCCGACTGACTTCCTCCAGTGTAGTTCCCCAGGCCGCTTCCAACCCATTTCCAGAACCTGTACTGCTCGCCAGCGGGCAGACCCGTCGGAGCAACCCAGTCGATGTTGACGGGGTCGCCCTTGACGTGCCAGCCCGATGTCGGCGTCACTGAGCCCATGCAGGTGTTCGAGTCCAGGACCATGGTGAGATAATACTCAGCGGACCACATCGAGATGTATGTCCTGGGTTCGATGATCGGACCGATCGGTCTGATCTGCCTGAGATCGCCATCGCTCCACTGCAGGAACACGTACCTGCTGCCCGCGGAGGTCTGCGGAGTAAACATGATCAGGCTCGGCGACGAACTCGCGTCCGCCCAACACCGCAACGGGGCGGGCATCTGGACGTCGCATCCTGGTATGTCGCTGCCGACAGTCGGACCCGGGCTCTCTATGTTGGCCCTGATCTGGATGAGATACTGGGTGATGAAGTTGGCAGTGTAAGTGTTTGCGCCCGGTATGGTGACGTTCCATCCCCATGTCGTCGGGCCGCCTATCCAGCGATCGAAGCGGTATCTCGTGTCGACCGGGCTTGGAGGCTGAGGCGACGAGGTGAGGAGCATGTGCGACACACCCGATGCGGACCAGAATGTCACAGGCGCGGAAGCCAGTGCGGTCGTGTCGAATCCGACGTTCAATCCCCCTGGATTCGTCTGTATGGTTATCTGGTACTCCAGACCGAAGTTGGCCGTAAGGTTGAGACAGGTCGTGCCGACGACGGCGTTCCTCGTGCGCGTGGTGATTCCGTCCGACCAGTCGACGAATACGTAATGCTCTTCTGGTATCGCACCGTTCTGCGGTGAGGGCGCGTCTGCCGTGTACGTCTGCGGGCTCTCATAGGTCACGTACTGTGCTGTGTGAGACAGCCCCTTCCAGATCACCTGCAATCCGGTCGGGTTCGTGTCGAGCTGGACGCGGTACTTGGCGCTGAATTGCGCCGTCAGGCTGAACGAACCGGTGACGTCGATGGTCTTCAGCGGGAGCAGGTCCCCGTCCTGCCACTGGGTGAACGTGCACTGCTTGCAAGAGCCATCCTGCTGCGGCGGGATTGGAGCGCGCACTGTGTGTGTGCTCCCCGGCGACCAGCGGGCTGTGTACGGAGTCTGAATCGTGAGTGTGTCGTCAATCACCAGGCTCATCGTGGAAGGCGAGCCACCGCAGGTAGAGTTGAGCCAGAACGGGTACGTGATGTAACCAGTCGTATAGATGTTGGAGTTTCCGTCCCTGTTGTCCTGCCATGCGACCTTCGGCGCGCCGGAGTAGTCAATGAAGACACTTGTCGACCTGTCCGCGTTTACTGCGCTCCCTGCATTGTCGCTTACTTTCTGTAAGGTCCAAACGCTCCCTGTGTCGGTGCTGGCCATGTCCGTCATCACATTGTTCGAGTAGTACGTGATGTGGAAGGTCGTTCCGACACCTGAGACTGAGATCGATCTCTGGTTGGTGACCGATGCGTCAAGCGGAACCACGCCGTTCGGGGTGGCCCAACCGTCGGTCGTCGTGAAGGCGTCTATCTGGTGTCTTGATGGGTCGGCCGCCTTGCGGTATGTGCCCGCGACGACGGCGTTCATTCCGTCAGATGCGCCTGCACCGAACAGCGCGTCGCTTGATGTTGCGACGCTGTTCCAGCCGCTCACTGGACTGGCTCCGTCCTCGGAGATATAGATCCAGAGCAGTTCCCATTCTGTGCCGTCCGTCACCTCATTGTCCATGACCTGGGTATAGTCGGCGCTGCCCCACCAAGCGGATGGGTGCATGGGATCGACGATGAAGCGCGTTCCTCCTGGTGCGGGATCGACCAGCCAGTAGAACCCGCCCAGGGGGGATGACCATCCCGACGGGTCGCCGTTTGCGTATTGCTCGCCAATCCAGTAGACGTTATGGGCTCCGCCGCCGCAGTTGGTTGCGGAGCTGCAGAACGCCTGTCCCTGTAGCATGATCCCGTCGTCATACGTGCCCACATTCCTCTGGGCGACGACCGAGGGATACTGGATATCGGTCAGGTCTCCCGTCCAAAGCGCGTTTATGTCAATTGTCCACCCGCTGAAGGTATTACCGTCTGGCGAGTGTGCGAATGGCTGCGCGTTCGGCTGCGCGTCGTCACGCCATGTCACGATTACCGTGCCTTGGGATGTGATCGCGATGGATGGGTCGATCTCGTTCGTGCCTGGCGTCGCTGCGAAGGGCTGCGTGATCCACGTCAGACCATCAGCCGAGACAGCCAGGTGGATGTCGTAGTCGGCACCGTTGTAGTGCTGGAAGACCAAATAATGGAGGCCGTCCGCCAAACCACCGAGGTTCGGGTATATCGCCAAGCTCGGCCTCGATTCCTCCGCCGCGTCGTTCCATACCTGGACGTTCGCGCCAAATGGAAGGTCCATCGGATGCGGCCCATTTCCCGCCGGCGGCGTCGGTGACACTGTCACCTTCATTCCCGTTGGCTGTACCACAAGCTGGCCGGTGTACTTGACGGCCTGCGGAGTCGGTATGCGTTCAACTCCGTTAACGTCCGGCGTCGTCGGTGCGGCTTTCGCCGTCTGCGCCGACGAGAGCGCCAGAACCAGGCTCATCAGTATTGCCCCGGCCAGGAGGATTAA
This sequence comes from Thermoplasmata archaeon, assembly GCA_041489255.1. GTDB lineage: Archaea > Thermoplasmatota > Thermoplasmata > RBG-16-68-12 > JAFNFQ01 > JAFNFQ01. The sequence continues at coordinate 66,313 of JBGPQV010000008.1, forward strand.
CAATCTGTTTCTACCAAACTTTTTTGATGAAGTCATCTAACCACCTCCTTCTTGGAGCAATGTTAGAGCTGATTCGTCCAAACCTTAGCCCGCTATTTAAATTGTTTGGTGAGACGGTGCAAACATCAGGAGGGCGTGTTTCTCCAATCGGCACGGTCTCAGACCCGCCAACTCGGGCAAACAATATAGCGGACCTCGCGGCTTGCGTTGTGTGGTTCGCCTCATCGCCTACCATGCGGAGCAGTGCGACCCGAAGAAGTGCACCGCGAACAAGCTGCACCGCTTCGGACTCGTCGAGTTCAGACCGTCAATCCGCTCTATACCGCCGCGCTGTGTCTTGCTGACTCCAATCGCCACGACCCTGCTTTCCCCCGCTGATGCCCGCATCGCAAGGAACCGCGGCATCGCGGTGCTCGACCTCTCCTGGAAACGCGGGAGATTCCCGAGCGTCCCTCAGGCCAAATCGAGGATACTCCCCTACCTCGTCGCCGCCAACCCTGTCAACTACGGGAATCCCCGTGCACTCTCATGCGCTGAGGCGTTTGCCGCCGCCCTCTTCATCCTCGGAGAACCGGAGCAGGCGAGCGCGGTCATGTCGAAATTCAAGTGGGGCGAGGTGTTCCTCGCGCTGAACAAGGAACCGCTCGAAACATACAGCGGATGCAGCAATCCGGATGAGGTCGCCAAGGCAGAGCGACTCTTCTGCTAGGAGATCGTCCTTCACTCCAACTCGCCCGTCCCAAGGGAGGGTTTAAGGCTGTGCACACCGATAAGGCGGCGATTCCATGACACTCCCGAAGAAGCTCCATCATCTGTTCTGGGACTACGATGCCGCTGCTCTCGACTGGCCGTCCGATCGCGAGTTCGTGATTTCCCGGATACTCGCTTCCGGGGACTGGGAATCCATCAAGTGGCTCATGAACCGGGTGAAAACCGATGAGCTGCGTCGCTTCATCGTGAAGCGCCATGGGCGGGGGTTGGAATCTCGTCAACTCCGCTTTTGGGAACTCATCCTCGACATCCCGCGCGCAGAGGTGAACCGCTGGCTGAGGGCGATGGCGGGCAATCCGTGGCATGGGAGGAGACGGAAATGAAGTGGCATCTGGAAGTACTGCGATCGACCCAGGACAGAGCACTATTCGACCTCGGACCCACAATGGAGAGGCTGGGCTTCTATCTGGCGGGCGGGACTGCTGTCGCGCTTCATCTAGGTCACCGCCGCTCCGTCGACCTCGACTGGTTCTCCGGCGAGAGTCTCGGAGACATCATGAAGCTGGCAAGAGCGCTCACAGAGGGGGTCGGCTTCAAGGCAGGACGGGTGGCTCCAGGGACCTTGCATGGCGCTCGTTCGGGCGTCCGTCTGAGCTTCCTCGAATACTTCTACCCGAACCTGAGGAAACCCTCATTCCTCGCGGAGTTCGGCTGTCGTGTCGCCTCCCTGGACGACCTTGCCTGCATGAAGCTCTCCGCAGTCGCCCAACGAGGATCCAAGAAGGATTTCGTGGACGTCTACGCGATTCTGCTGGAGCACCGCCCGCTTCCGGATATTCTGAAGCTCTATCAGAAGAAATATCATATATCGGACATATCTCACCTGCTCACCGGCCTGGCCTACTTCGACGACGCGGAGGAGGAGCCCATGCCGGTCATGCTGTGGCGTGTGAAGTGGGAGGAAGTGAAAGAGGCAATCCGCAAATCCCTGCGAGAATTCGCACGAAGCCCGTGAAAGATCTCAGCCGTCATGAAGCTGCGAATGTGCGAAGACCGCTCTTGGAGAGGGAGCCGTTTCACTTGAAGTCCGGCGGGAGGAGATTCGGTATCGCGTCCTTGATCTCGTACCGGTAGTTGCACTTCTTGCAGAACAGGGACCCCTCGATTATCTCGTCCTTCTCCACGTCGACCTTCAGATCGAGGTCGCCCTTGCACACGGGGCAGCAGAGTATCTCCATCAGGTCTCGCTTCATGCGGGCCGATGAAAGGTAGCTGTCGATATAAATGCTTTGAACGCTACTGTTTCTTCCTTATCGGCTGTTTGATTCGCCCTCCATGGAGAACACTTCCGTCGAGATACTGATTTGACCAAGTCAGGGTGGGAGTTACGGCTTCACGATTGGCGGCAACTGCGCCTCCTTCTGGAAGTGCACCACGAGCCTCATGTTGCCGTCGACGAGCTCGGTCTCGACCTTATAGCCGAGCTTGTACATCATCCTCTGCGCTTTCAGATTGTCCCCGAGGGTCTCCGCTATGAAACCTTGGACGCCGTTCGCCCGCGCGATCCTCGCGAGGTACCTGACGAGGAACTTGCCTATGCCCTTCCCCTGGTAGTCGTCGCGCACGAGGTAGGCGACCTCGGCCATGCCCGTGGCCCTGTTGAGGATGTAGCGGCCGACCGCGACCTCGATCTCCCGCTCGCCCTCCTTCACCATGCCGACGATGGCCATCGTCTCCATATAGTCGATGTTGACGTAGCGCGCGACCTCCTCGCGAGACCAGGACTTCAGGGGGGCGAAAAACCTCTTGGCAATCGAATCCTGAGACAGCGAATAGAGGAGGTCCTTCTCCAGCGGCTCGTCCGTCGGCTTGATCGGCCTGAAGAACACTGTGAGGCCGCCCTCGAACGTCTGCGTCGTCTCCAATTCCTCGGGATATATCCCGCCCTCTTCCGGAATGTCAGGCTGGTCCTCCGGCACCCAGTTCATCTTCTTCGCCGCCGCCATCAGCTCCTTCCTGAACTTCGGGTGGGCGATGTTGATGAGGGCGAGCGCCCTCTCGCGGATGTTCTTGCCATGGAGGTAGGCCACGCCCCACTCCGTCACTATGTAGTGCACGTCCCCCCTGGTAGTGACGACACCCGCCCCCTCGCTGAGCATCGGCGTGATCCTGGAAACTGTCCCTTCCTTGGCGGTCGACGGCAGGGCGATGATCGGCTTCCCACCCTTCGACCTCGCCGCGCCGCGCACGAAGTCCAGCTGCCCGCCGATCCCGCTGTAGAACATCCAGCCGAGGGAGTCCGCGCAGACCTGCCCGGTGACGTCTACCTGCAGCGCCGAGTTGATCGAGACCATCTTCTCGTTCTGCGCGATGATGAAGGGGTCGTTGGTGTACTCGTTCGGGTGGAATTCGATGAACGGGTTGTTGTCGACGAAGTCGTAGAGCTTCCTCGTGCCCATGCAGAAAGACGCGATGACCTTGTCCTTATGCAATGTCTTCTTGTGACACGTGATGACGCCGGCGTCCACCAGCCTCTTCATCCCGTCCGAGAACATCTCCGTGTGCACACCAAGGTCCTTCTTGTCCTTCAGCGAGTCCAGGACCGCATCAGGTATCGTCCCGATGCCCATCTGCAGCGTCGCGCCGTCCTCCACCAGCGTGCCGATATTGCGGCCTATCCTCTTGGCGATGTCGTCCGCCGGCGGCGGGACGCTCTCCATTATCGGCTCCTCGTGCTCCACGAGCATGTCGATGTCGTCCACGTGGATGAACGAGTCCCCGAGCGTCCGCGGCATCTGCTTGTTCACCTGGGCGATCACGAGTTCGGCGTTGTCCGCGGCTGGCTTCACCACGTCCACCGAGACCCCGAAAGAGCAGAAGCCGTGCTCGTCAGGCGGCGTCACCTGCACCAGGGCGACGTCTATCGGCACTCTCCCCGTGTGGAAGAGGTTGGCGACCTCAGACAAGAACACCGGTGTGTAGTCTGCCCTGCCCTCCGCCACCGCCTCCCGGACGTTCGGGCCGATGAAGAACGCATTGTGCCTGAAGTTCTCGGTCCACTTCAACTCGGTGTAGGGCGCGACGCCGAGAGTCATGATGTGGATGATCTCCGTGCCCCAGATCTTGTTCGCCCTGTTGGTGAGGGCGTGGACAAGCCCCTGCGGCTCTGCGCAACCTGACCCTATGAAAATCCTGTCCCCGCTCTTGACGGACTCCATCGCATCGTCAGCGGTGCGGACCTTCTTCGCGTACCTTTCCTGCCAGGGCTTGAGGGACGAATCGGAAACCATAGAGGGCACTCTCTTTCCTTCGCCGTCATCTCCGCACTGGTTCTATAACTTTGTTTGTCCTTCGGGGAAAATGTGGGATGTAGGGGTAATTGGTGTATTGACCGACGGAAAGTGCCGCCACTGCGCGGGTCTCGGAGGCCAAGTTCTTTTTGCTGGGAGATTGTTCAGGGCGTCGGTGCAGAGGCATGAAATGGGTCACTAGGATGAAAGCCAAGGTCGATCGGATCGCGTGTCCGTGGCTGATACGCCTCTTCGTTGATCCTGAAGCGGATTTCCTCTTCGTGCCGGCAAGAAAAGTCAAGGAAACCGCCGCCAGGGAAAACGCGATCCCGTTCGACGCTCCCGGTGTTGAGCTGGGGCATTACAAAGTCGACGGCGAGGAGCGTGTCAGCTTTGACGCGATTATCCGCAAGTACAAGCTCGACGACCCCGCCCTCCTCGATCTCGCCGAGATCGTCCGTTCTGCAGACTCCAAGCATGTGTCCAACCCGCGACCGGAGGGAATCGGCCTCGAAGCGGCGGCGACCGGCTTCCGGATGATTGCAAAGGACGATCACGAGAATATGCGCATCCAGTTCCCCTTGTACGACGCGTTGTACGTGTACTGCATGTCGCGAGTGAAACAGGGGAAGATTACTCCCGCCCACAGGTGAGGGGTTCGCCTGGCGTCTCCTCTCGCGATCCTCACGGCGAACCGGGCAACGAGGACCTTCGGCTACGGTTTCGCCAGCGTCCTCCTCGGGATCTACCTGAAGCTCCTCGGCGGGGACGATGCCATAGTCGTCGCGTCGCTCGGGATCTCGCTCCTGGCGGGGGCGGGGCTGAACGTGCTCGTCGGCTACTTCGGCGACAGGTTCGGCCGGCGCAGGGCCATGGTGGCCTTTGGGCTCACGATGTCTCTGGCGGGCCTCATCTTGGCGGTGGCGCCGTCGTTCCACTTTGCGCTGATTGCCCTCTTCTTCGGGGCGATGAGTCCGACAGGAACGGAGGTCAGCCCGTTCCTCTCGATCGAGCAGTCGATCGTCGCGGAGGTTGCCAAGGCGGGAAAGCGGACCAGAGCGTTCGCGGTCTACAACCTCTCGGGCACCCTGAGCGCCGCGATAGGTGCCCTGGCCAGCGGCATCCCGACGCTGCTGGCGGGTGGCGCGTTGACCTCACCCGATCCTCTGCGCCCCATGTTCGCGGTCTATTCGGTGCTCGGACTCGTTGCGGCGGTCTTGAGCCGCATGCTGCCCGCGCAGGTAGAGATAGGACAGGAGCCTTCGCGCGTCCCTCTCTCGCCTCTTTCGAAATCCCGGATAACAAGGATGTCTTCTCTGTTCGCCGTCGACGCCTTCGCTGGCGGGTTCGTGCTCCAGAGCTTCATCTCTCTGTGGTTCTACACCGTGTATCCTGAGTCCCGAGACATCCTCGGTCCGATCTTCTTCGTGGCGGGAATCCTGACCGCTTTCTCGTTCCTGCTTGCCGCACGCCTGGGGGAGCGCTTCGGTCTCCTGGAGACTATGGTCTTCACTCACATCCCGTCCAGCGTGTTCCTGATCTTGATGCCCTTGGTCCCGGGCTTCCACTTCGCCCTGGCGATCTACCTGTGTCGCATGGCGGTCTCGCAAATGGATGTGCCTACCAGACAAGCCTACCTCGCCGGCATAGTGGCACGGAAGGAGAGGACCGCTGCCAACGCCGCGACCAACACGGCCCGGAACGTCGCGCAATCGCTCGGACCGTTCTCGTCCGGCGCCATCATAACCGCGCTTGGCCTTTCTGTCGCGTTCTTTATCAGCGGCGGGTTGAAGATCGTCTATGACCTAACCACCTACGCGACATTCCGCCATGTCCGACCGACGGAAACGTGAGTCGGTCCACTCCCTGCTCGACAGAGAGCTACCGCCAGAGTCAACGTGCCAAACGACGCAACGTTAAGTACGAGGACTATCTCTTTTTTGATAGGTCGATTAAATGATGCGAAGCCCCATACGCAGCTTCTCTTTCGCCGGCATCATCTTCGGCGTGTTCGTTCTGGTCATAGGCATACTCTTCTTGCTGGTGAACCAGGGCGTCATCCCGATCCGATTCGACCTCTGGACGGTCTGTTCGCTCCTGCTCGTCATGCTCGGGTTCCTCATCATAGGAGGGAGCATTTACGCGCACAGGAGCATGCGCGGCCGATGGCGCCGCTGGGCCGAGGGCTTCGAGAAGGACTTCTGAGAAGTGGACCGGCTGGGATTTGAACCCAGGGCCTTCTGCTTGCAAAGCAGACGATCTTCCAGGCTGATCTACCGGCCCGCGGGGGGAACGAATCCCAACGGGGTAGATAAGCTTCTGCGGTCAGGGTGGGAATCGATATCTGGACCGCAAAATCCTTATCTCAAGTACCGCCGTATTGCCTTGGGCGGGAAGGAGTACATCTCATGAAGCTGGCAGCGACACTCATCATCTGTATTCTGGTCTTCTCGGCGAGCCTCATCCTGCCAGGGCGATCTTCGGCGGGGCCGCAACGGCAACCTGCATTCCCGTACAACGACGCGCTCGTCCGACCTCGCGACCCGGCGTCCGGCCCCGCGCCGATGGCGAGCGCCCCTCCGGCGCCAGGGCCCGATGACCTGAGCGAGTACTTCATGGGCAAGGTGGCGGTCGGCGTCGTCCTCCTCGAGAGCGATGGATCGATCGACCCCAGCACAGAGGACTGGGACGCCTTCAGGCAGGACGAGGTCAGGACACAGATCGAGGCGGGCCTGACGTGGTGGACGCAGCAGGACCTGCGTGCCAAGCTCAGCTTCACCTTCGAGTACCACATGTCGGTCCCAACCGGCTACGAGCCGATCAACCACAACGGCCCCTTCGACGAGTACCTGTGGATCAATGACGCGATGTCACACCTGGGCTACACCACCGGCGACGAATACACGAGGGTCTCGGACTGGTCCAATTACCTGAGGAGCTCCTACAATGCGGACTGGGCGTTCGCCATATTCGTCGTTGACAGCCTGAACGATGCGGACGGCTCGTTCACGACGGGCTACTGCGCCTACGCCTATCTCGGCGGGCCTTTCTTCATCATGACCTACGACAACGACGGCTACAGCATCGCGAACATGAACTACGTCGCGGCCCACGAGATGGCGCACATCTTCTACGCAACCGACGAGTACAACGGCGCGACCGAGCGCAGCGGCTACCTCAACGTCGCCGATATCGAGGGGAGCGGCTGCATAATGAATACTGGTAATTCGTGGTGCATCTCCGACGGCACGATCGGGCAGCTCGGATGGCGGGACACGGATGGAGACGACATCTTCGACATACTCGACGAACCGCCGACGACGTTCCTGAACCCCTACTCGCCGGATCCCACGAACAACACGTCCCCATCCTATGTGGGGATCGCGAAGGTCGTGGCCTACACGAACCGGAATCCCTATGGACCGGGGAACGACGTGACCATCAGCAAGATCACCGGCGCGCAGTTCTCGTTCGATGCGAGCCCATGGTTCATCGCGCAGGCCACGGACGGATTGTTCAACAGCGAGAGCGAGGGCTTCAGGTTCATGACGTCGTCGCTCACGAGCGGAACCTACACATTCCATGCCAGGGCGGTCAACTCCGAGAACAACGTGGACATCGCCCCGCCATCGGACACGCTGACGATCGATGCCGAGAAGCCGGCGTCTGCGATGATGCCTTTCCAATCTATCGTGAACACGTCCCTGTTCAACCTCTCTGCAGACGCATCGGACAACCTCGGCGTGCAGTACGTTGACCTCTATTACTCGTACGAAGGCGGGTCGCCTCTGTGGTTCGACACGGTCACGGTCGCCCCATACAACTGGACCGTGTACACCGCCGCGATGGGTGGGGACGGGAACTACAGCTTCTACAGCATTGCGGTGGACGTGGCGGGCAACTGGGAAGACCCGCCAGCGGTGCCGGACCTGAACGTCCTCGTGGACACGATCAATCCAACATCCATGCTCGACTCGCTGCCGCCATACATCAATCAGAGCTCGTTCGCCATCACAGCCCACCCCGCAGACCGGAACGGAATCTCATCCATGGAGATCTGGATGGATTACCAATCGACCGGGATGCAGCTGCTCGCGACTCTGGACTCACCGCCGTGGGACTATTCCGTCGACGCCACGATGAACGGCGACGGTCACTACGTCTTCTACACCAGAGCGACGGACATCGCGGGCAACGTCGAATCGCAGCACGCGCTGCCCGATGCGACGACCATCGTCGACACGACACCGCCCATCGCGGCGGCGATCGCCCTGTCGCAGTACAAGAACACGATGGGCTTCAGCGTCACCGCGACGGCCTCGGATTTGAACGGCGTGGATTCCGTGGCACTCTGGTTCAGGAGGAACGGGGGCACATGGACGCTGTTCTCCGAGAAGTCGGCGGCGCCATGGATCTGGGACTTCGACGCCTCGACCAGCGGGGAAGGCACCTACGAGTTCGTCACGATGGCGGTGGACAACGCTGGCAACATGGAGCAATGGCCCTCCAGCGCGGAGGCAACGACCATGGTGGACGTCACATCGCCAACGATCGATTTCACCGCGCCGGCCGTGGGAGTCTGGATTGACGAGTCACACGTGACTGTCCGATGGACAGGGTTCGATGCGCTTTCCGGCCTGAAGGAATACCGCCTGCAGATCGGCGGCAACGTCTGGACATTGGCTGGTTCGTCTACGCAGTACAATGTGGACTGGATAGATGATGGCGTTCAAACGGCCATGCTCACCGCGTGGGACAACGCGGGCAACTCAGCCTCGGAGCAGATGAGCCTCATGATAGACACGACGCCGCCGGAACTGCAGTTCGAGACGCCTGACGATGGCGGTTCGGTCGATTCTCCAGCGAACGTCACCTGGCGGGGAACTGACGCGACATCGGGAATCGACTTCTGCGAGTACGGCGTCGACGGCGGGCAAATGGTCGCGGTCGGCGCGAGCGTGACTGCAATCCTCGACCTCGGACCGGGCGATCATGCAGTCATCGTCTTAGCACATGACCGCGCAGGGAACTCGAAGTCGGCGACCATATCATTCACCGTTCGTGACTCGTCAACGATTGCGTCGCTGGATGTTCTCCTTCCCGCCATTCTGATCATCGTTGTGGCGATTACGATTATCCTCCTGTTCGTGCTCAAGAGGAGAAAGAAGAAAGAAGAAGAAAAGAACGCTCCGTTGCCGCCGCCGCCCCCTCCGCCGCCAATGTGAGACTAGGACCTGAGCACGATCTCGATGTTGACGCCGTCGGGGACCTGTATCCTCATGAGCTGCCTCAGCGCCCTCTCGTCGGCGTCGAGCTCGATGAGCCTCTTGTGCACGCGCATCTCCCACCTGTCCCAGGTCTCGCTGCCCTCGCCGTCGGGGCTCTTCCTCACAGGCACGACGAGCCTCTTCGTCGGCAGGGGCACGGGCCCACTCATGTCGACGCCGGTGCGCTGACTGATCGCCTTGATCTGCCTGCACACGTCATCGACCTTGCGGGGGTCGGTGCCGCTTAGCGAGATTCTAGCCTTCTGCGGCATCTACACACACCAAGCCCCGAGACTGACCTGACCGTGCACTTCAGCGCTTCTCCACTTCGATGCAGACGCCTGCAGCGACGGTCTGGCCCATGTCCCTGATAGCGAAACGCGCGAGCGGCGGGAAGTCCGCCTGCTTCTCGATGACCATGGGCTTCGTCGGGCGCACCCTGACGCGCGCGGAGTCGCCGGTCTTCAGGAACTCCGGCTTGTCAGGCAGCGCGACGCCCGTCTTCGGGTCGAGCTTCGCAATCAGCTCCTCGAATGTGCACGCAACCTGCGCGGTGTGGCAGTGGAAGACTGGCGTGTATCCCAACGTGATCACGCTCGGGTGGTTGAGGACGATGATCTGCGCCACGAACGTCTTCGCCACGGTCGGCGGGTTGTCCACCGGTCCAGCGACGTCCCCGCGCCTGATGTCCTTCTTGTCCACTCCTCTGACGTTGAACCCGACATTGTCTCCAGGCTCCGCCTGGGCCATGTTCTCGTGGTGCATCTCGATGCTCTTCACTTCGCCGACCTTGTCCGCCGGCTCGAAGATTATCTTGTCGTTCGGCTTGAGGATGCCCGTCTCTATCCTGCCGACGGGGACGGTCCCGACGCCGGTGATGGAGTAGACGTCCTGCACAGGGATCCTCAGGGGCTTCTCTGTCGGCTTCGCGGGTACCTGCAGCGTGTCAAGTGCGGGGACCAGCGACGGCCCCTTGTACCAGGGCATCTTGGAGCTCGACTTCGTGATGTTCTCGCCCTTGTACGAGCTTATCGGGATGATCAGCGTCGTGTCGGGCTTGTAGCCTATCGGCTTCAGCAGCGCGCTCACGTCGTTCTTGACCTCGTTGAACCTGGCCTCGTTGTACTCCGGCTTCGTCGCGTCCATCTTGTTGATGACGACGATCAGCTGGTTCACGCCCAGGGTCCTCGCGAGCCAGACGTGCTCCCTCGTCTGCGTCTGCACTCCCTCGGCCGCGCCGACCACGAGCACCGCGGCGTCAGCCTGGCTCGTGCCGGTGATCATGTTCTTGACGAAGTCCCTGTGGCCTGGCGCGTCGATGATGGTGAAGTAGTACTTGTCCGTGTCAAACCGCTTGTGGGCGATGTCGATGGTGAGGCCCCTCTCCCTCTCCTCCTTCACACGGTCCATGACGAAGGCGAACTCGAACGTGGCCTTGCCCAATCGCTCGGCCTCTTTCTTCAAGTTCTCCAGTTCGTGGGCCTCGATGTTGCCCGTATCGTACAGGATTCTACCTACAGTCGTCGACTTGCCGTGGTCCACATGACCGATGAACACTAGGTTCAAGTGCGGCTTGGCTGGCATGCTTTTCTCTCCGTAGGCGTCCCTTATCGTCTTGGTCTATTTATGCTTTGCTTGTTGAGCGGATTCGCTCACCGAGGGACTACGCGGAGTAATAGGCCTCGTCGTACGGCTGGGGGCTCAGGCCCTTGCGCTCGCGGATCTTGCGGACGACCTCTTCCTGGAGGTTCCCCGGCATCGGCTCGAAGCCAGCGTTCTCGGTCGACCAGAGGACCCTGCCCTGCGTCGCGCTCCTGATCGCGGTCGCGAACCCGAACATCTGCGCGACGGGTACGCGTGAAGCGATGACGGTGACCTCGCCCTCCTGGTTGATGTCCTGTATCACGCCGCGTCTGCTCTGGACGTCGCCTATCGCGGCGCCCATCAGCTCCTGCGGGAGGTTCATGAAGACCTTCTGGATCGGCTCGAGGAGGATGCGCCTGCCCTGGCACATCGCGCCGTATATCGCAGACCTGACCGCGGGGATGACCTGCGCGGGGCCGCGGTGCACCGAGTCATCGTGCAGCTTCGCGTCTACGATCCTGACCTTGACGGCCATGCACTTCTCCTGGCCGAGGGGGCCCTTGGTCATCGCCTCGATGTAGGCCTCCTTGACGAGCTCCATCGTCTCGTGCAGGCTCTGTATCCCCTTGGTCGCGTCGATGAACATGTTGGTGTCCTGGATCCAGACGACGTCCTTCGCCTCGTCCTTGCTCATGCCGAGTTCCTGCAGCTGCTTCGCCAGCGCCTTGGAGTCCTTGATCCTCTGCTTCGTCGGTATCGTGCCCTCCAAGATCGCCTTCACCACCGCGGGCTCGAGGGGCTCGACCTCCATGTAGAACCTGTTGTGCTTGTTGGGGGACTTGCCCTCGAAGGGGCCGCCTTTTCCAGCCACGCACTCCCTGTAGACTACGATCGGTGTGGAGGCGATTATCGGGACCTTGTGGTCGTTGATGATCCTGTACTCCGTGATTTCCAGGTGCAGTTCGCCCATCCCGGACATCAGGTGCTCGCCGGTCTCCTGGTTGATCTCGACCTCGATGCTCGGGTCGGCCTTGGCAATCGACCTCAGGACGTCGACCAGCTTCGGCAGGTCCGACGTGCTCTTCGCCTCGATCGCGACAGTCACGACCGGCTCGGAGTAGTGGACGATCCTCTCGAAAGGCTGCATGTTCTTGTCGTCGGAGACTGTGCTCCCCGCAATCGCGTCCTTCAAGCCGACGCAGGCGACCACGTTCCCCGCCGCTATCTCCTCGACTGGAATCCTGTCCGGACCGACGATCATCGCGACGGTCTGCACCCTCTGGGGGTTCGGCATCCCTATGACCCAGAGCTCCTGGCCCCTCTTGATCCTCCCGCTGAAGAGCCTGCCCGCCGCGACCTCGCCCGCGTGCGGGTCGATGATGATCTTGGTGATCATGAAGCCCACGGGGGCGTCCTCCTTGACGTTGAGCATCGCCTTGCCGACCGGCGATTCGAGGTCACCCTTCCAGATGACCGGTATCCTCGTCTTCTGCGCCTCGAGCGGATTGGGGAGGTGCTTGATCACAGCGTCCAACACAATCTTGTGCAGGGGTGCGATCTTGCTGAGCTCCTTCTGCGTCCCTTTCTGCAGGTGGTTGTAGACGTCTCTGAACGTGATGCCGGACCTCTTCATGAACGGCACGGAGATGGCCCACTTGTGGAACGCGGAGCCGAACAGCACGTTGCCGCTCTCCACGTTCAGCTTCCACTTCTCCTTGAGGTCGTCGGGAAGCAACTTCAGGATCCTGGTGTTGATCTCCGTGATGATCTTGACGAAGCGCTGCTGCATCTCGTCCGGCCCGACCTTCAGCTCGTTGATCAGGCGGTCGACCTTGTTGATGAAGAGCATCGGCCTGACGCGCTCCTTGATCGCCTGGCGGATGACCGTCTCCGTCTGAGGCATGATGCCCTCGACCGCGTCGTCAAGGATGATGACGCCGTCTATCGCTCTCATCGCCCTGGTCACGTCGCCTCCGAAGTCGACGTGGCCCGGTGTGTCGATCAGGTTCACGAGGTACTGCTTGCCCTCGTACTCGTGAACCATTGAAGCGATGGCGGCATTGATTGTGATCCCCCTGGCCTGCTCCTGCTCGTCGTAGTCCATGAAGAGCTGCTGGCCCGCCAGCTCCTCGCTCATCATGCCCGCCCCTGCGATGAGGGAGTCGCTCAGCGTGGTCTTGCCGTGGTCGATGTGCGCGGCGGTGCCGATGTTGCGGATGTACTCCTTCTTGTGAATCAGCGTCTCCGCTTTCTTTATGTTGTCCTCTTTGCGTCCCATGGGAATCACCAGACTAACTTGCTGAAATGTATAAACCTTTTTGGAGCCCCGCCGGCGGCCTCTAACGGGCCGACGACGCCACCCGCTCCATCTCCTCCTTCCTCGTGATCGCGGCGGAGCTCATGTCGCCCTTCGCCGCAGCAAGTATCTCGTCGGCCAGGCACTCGTGGATCGGCTTCACGTTCTTGAAGGAGGACTGTACAGCTCCCTGGCAGATGCTCCTGAGGGCGACGTCGAGCCTGCGGGAGGGTGCTATGTCGACGGCCTTGGGCACCGAAATGCCGCCGTACTTCAGGCGGGTGACCTCCTCGCGCGGCGCCGCCTTCTCGAGCGCGTCGACCATGACCTGGATGGGGTTGGCCTTCGCCTTCTTCTCTATTGATTCCATTGCCATGCGGACCGCCTTGTAGGCCTTCGACTTCTTGCCCGTGTAGACCTCGGTGCGCATCATGTTGTTGATGAAACGCTCGACGATGTTCGTCTTCGCCTTTCCGAAGGGCTTGTTCGCATACCTGCCGCCCGTGTGCGGGATGACTATCGGCGTGAGGTTGATGTAGTGGCTGAGCCCCGCGTCGTGGACCACGACCTCGGAGATGTCCCACCTGTCGAAGATCAGCATCTTCATCGGGGGCTTCTTCTTCGGCTTCTTCTCCTTGACCGGCTTCGCTTCCTTGGGCTCGCCCTCCGGTGGCGGTGCTTCTCCCTCGGGTGGCGGCGGCGGGGTCGGCTCCTCTGCGGCCTCCGCTGGCGGTGGCGGCGGTGGCGTCTCGGGAGTCTCTTTGACCTCTCCTTCGACCGCCGGTTTCTCTTCTCCCTCCATCTGACTCACCTCACCGGCTTCTCCTTCCTGCCGCGGACGAGCTCGTCCAGGGAAACGTCGTTGACCTTGATGACCTTGAACCGCACCCCGGGGATGTCCCCGTAGGACCGCCCCATCCTCCCGCCGATCCCCTCCACGAGGACCTCGTCGTGCTCGTCGATGAAGTTGATCGCGCCGTCGCCGACGGCGAAGGCGGTGATCTGCCGCCCGTTCTTGATGAGCTGCAGCTTGACGCACTTCCTCAGCGCGGAGTTGGGCTGCTTCGCCTCTATCGCGACCTTCTCCAGGACTATGCCTTTCGCCTGCGCCGCGCCTTCCAGCGGGTCGGACTTCTCCTTGAGGTGAAGGGCCCGCCTCTTGTAGTACCTGCTCGACCAGCGATACTTCTGCCGGTCCCGGGAAAGCTTCCTTGCGGCGCCTAGACCTCTAGCCAATACGCTCACTCCATGGGTGGTGCAGAGTCTAAGTGAGGAGTCCTATTTAAGCGTAATTAATCAGGCCAGGGGACGGGGCTATTGTTGAGAGGCGAGGGACATCGATCGTCCATGCCGTAGTTATGGACAAGTATCCACAAGACAGAATGCCAAGCGATGTATCACAATGGTCACATTCGGCCGTGGCGGGTGGGACGCAACTCGCGCGTGTTGTGGATAAGTATCCACAACTCCAAATGCCCTGCGGTGTGCCGCAGCGGTCGCAAACCACCGTGGCGGGCAAGAGGCCACTTTCGGGTTTTGTGGACAAGTATCCACAAGTCGGGTCCGCCCGGCCCGAGGAGGCGAGGTCACTTTCACCCCTCCCCCGCCAAGCCGTTCAAGCCGGGTTTGTGGACAAGTATCCACATGGAGATCGGATGCGGGCTCGAAGTCCGGAGGGTCAATGGGAAGCGATATGTCTACTTCTGGTCGTACGCGCGAGAGAACGGGAGCAGCAGGAGGAGATGGCGGTACCTGGGGCCCGCGGGTGCCGATAGAACGAGAAGACGGGCGTTGGAGTCGCTGACCGCCCACTACTCTTCGATCAAGAAGGAGGTGGACAGGAGGTTAGCAGTGATGAAGATGAAGGCCTCCGCTCCCTAAGGCGGCAGCGGGCGGTTGTGGATGAGTATCCACAAGTCGGTCCAATCGTTGCCGCCCCGCCTCGAACGGTCGCGGCGGGAATCTGAGGAAGAGGTCGAGTGACCCCGTAACGAGCATGCCGACGATGAACTGCTGGACCAGGTAGCCTATGACCGACGAGACGGTGCAGGCGACCGAGAAGACGATCGCGCTGCCCATCCCGTCCGCCTCGGGGTCCGACTCCCCCCAGAACTTCTTGACGACCCTCTGGCCCCACCATGAGGCGTCCTTGCCGTAGGTGTCCTGGGTAAGATACGGGTTGACTATGTTGCACCTCATCAGGTGCGCGGAGACCATGTCGAGGATCATCGAGACGATAATCCCCGGATTGGAGATCAGATTCCCAATCATCTGGGGGAACTGGCTGATGGCGTTGAACATGTCCCCTATCTGAAGGAATATGGACAGGTCCTCGAACAGTCCCGCCAAGAATCCGAGGAAGAAACCGAAGACCGCTCCCGCCAACGCTGGTTCGAGGAAGAAGGAGAGGAAGCCCGCCACGAGCTTACCGAGGATGTATGTGAGGCCTCCCCCGGCGGTCTTCTTCATGACGTTGCCGGCGAAGTCGCAGGCTCCGGCCTCCACCTCGTAGCCCCACATGTAGTCAGACCAGAAGTCTATCTCGAAGGTGGTGCTGTCCCTGTCATTGCCTCGGTAGATGCCGTTGTGTGTAGCCCAGGAGTCCTTGAATACAAAGGAGATCGCCGTCACGCCGGAGCTGTCCTTTCGATTCGAAGAACGAGGTATTTTCCATTTTGAGCATTGAGCACGTGCTATGAAGGGGAATCGCTTGTTCGAATCGCCTCACATTCGAACGTTGTTCGACCTTCGTTCGACAGGTGTTCGTACCATCCTCGTACCACGCTCGTACCATGTTCGTCAACTGTTCGTTATGGACAGGACGTGCATTCGCATCGAAGATTGCCCGGACCATACTCTTACCGACTTGATACCAAGCCCTTAACAACATGAAATCGAACTGGCGAGATGTTCGCGTCCAACACGCTGAGTGTTCGATTGAGACAGAATCACGCCTGCCATGTTAGGGATGGTTTGAGCCCAACGGGGAAGTCATCAGATGGTTCCAGCCGCGGTCTTGGATGCACATTGTTAAGAGTTGCGAAAGCGGAACCGCTGAAAGCCCATATCATGAATATGCCCGGAAGCTGATGACAGATGGCAGGCCGACAGGGCCATACCAACACATTGCATCGTGCATTCTGATTGATGAACATGCCGCTGCGTTGCGTTTGCGAGATGCGCATCTGTCACGTCAAGGACCGTCCTATCAGCTGGAGATTCTCCATCTACTTCACGACTAGCCTAGATGACTGCGCAAAAACGTAGGCGTTGCCTTTCGCGGGATATGCCCGGCCGAATCGACCGATCTTGCGGGGGATCGACGATTACCGCATCTCCAAGCGCCCAAGAGGGTCGGTGGAGACGCGGTGGTCGCCGGCTGCGAGTAGGATTCTTGAGGCATGTCCTCGTGCAGGGAGAACGAGGGCATCCGCAATCCCTGTGCCCCATCCTCCCAGATATATCTTTATTCCACTACCGCCATGACGAGCAACGCGTTCAAGATGCGGCGGTGGGAGATGATTGGCGGATCTCGTTTCGTTCGTGGAGGCCGATTTGCGGCGGGTCGATATCGCCGAAACGGTGGAAGTCCCAGAGGTTATGGCTGGCCCGCCACCATCGAGCTCCTCTCGCCTCTCGACGCCGCAATCTCAGATTCCCGCAATTCCTTCATGATGATCATCTGCCCCTCATGCAGATTCGTTCACGAGGAGGGCGGCATCTGCATCTCCCGCCAATTCGGCGACCTCACGCTGTGGAACCGCTCCATGAGCCAGGGCGAGATACGTGCCCTCAGCTTCCTGGACAGGGGGCTGAATGGGATAGTCGTGCCGAGAGGGCTGTTCATGCAGTCGCAGTTCTTCGCGTCGATGAACGACTCCTCGTACGCCAGCTTCGGACCGGGCAACCCGCTCCTCGGCTCGACCGTCATGGGCATCGACAACGCCCGGGAGCTGAACTCGCGGGTCGTGCAGCAGCTCATAGCCGCCAACCTGACGCTGGCGGAGGCGTGGGCCTGGATCCTCGGGCTGGAGAGGAACTCCACGGGGCAGAACACTTCCTTCCCCCTGGTGGTGACGAGGGAGGTCTACACGATAGGCTTCGACCCGATGCTCATGAACGTCCTGCCCAACATGACGGTGGAGAACAGCGGCAACAGCTCGCTGCCCGCCCCGCCGACGCGCGTGCCGACCTACTGGGAACTGATGTGGAACTCGTTCACGGGACTCGTCTCGGCGGTGTGGAACGCTGTGGTGGCGGTTGCCCAGTTCATCGCAAACGTGATGCTGGCGGTGATCAAGTGGGGCATAGGGCTGGCTAAGGCGATTGCCGAGGGGAAGGGGTTGGAGTACATCTACGAGACGGTGGTGAAGCCGTTCGTGGAGGCGCTGCTGGCGTTCATACGATTCCTAATTGAATTCTTCAAAGCGATTCTGAATGTCTTATTCACACCGGTTCGTCTGTTCTTGGAAAGCTTAGGCAGGGCTGTGAGGGATGGGTTCAGGCCGGCCTACAGCCAAATCGAGATGGCAGAGGCGTGCGACATGAATGAAGCGGGCGACGCAGCTGCCCAAGGGTATGCTGACAGGGCAGCGATGTTGGTTACTGATATCTTCGTCTCGATAATGATGACCGCGATACTGATTTACCTAATACTCATGGCTGTCGATGTCACGGTGAAGCCCGTGGCAACTCTCTTGGCGGGAATCGTGATCATGATTGCATTGGGAATGGTGCTCAGTGCGATGGCTATTGCTGGCTTCAGCGGAGGATATTCCGGACTTCCGCCCGCGCCCGGCGACCCCGGTGGAGCCCCTAATGCGGTCATGGGCATCATCCCGGACGATTATTGGCTTACTGAACGTATATTCTCAACGACCCTCCGGTTTTGCGTAACATTGGCGATGCTTATCCTCGACGACCTGAGTGTTCTTGGGGCGATATCCATCACCTTAGGCGTCGTGAGTCTAGCCCTGATCTTCATTGGTGCGACATTCGACAAGCGAAGCAACGAGGGGCGATGGTTGCTGGCTATCGGCCTTTTCCTAGGATTGCTATCTGTCATCCTGGCCACGATTTCCGTGGCGATGCAAGGATTTGGCCTTCACACAGGAGTCGGAATCGCCATGTCGATTGGCGCGTTTGGGATGGCTTACCTGAACGTGTTGTCGATGTAGTGAGGAGAAAGAGATGTCAAATGAATGAGCATGATGATTTGGGAGCCATAGTCTCCGAAGAGAGATTGGTATTCCATCTCGCTGTCGCAAGCGTGCTCGCAATCGCCGTCATTCTCAGTGGGTGGTTGGCATTCGCTATCCTGCTATATCCTGCCCTCACCCGTGCGTTTTCAGGAGGTGATCCATGGGGTGGAAACAATCCTCTTGGAATCGTCTTGGGCTTTCTGGCAAGTCTGTATGGCTTCATCTTGAGTGTCGCTGCGTTATCCTATAAGAGACGCGCGAGGATCTACTGGGCGGGAATATCCCCGTCTTGGATCCCGCCCGGAAAGAGATCAAAGAGATACTGGCCTTTTTCTGAAATCAATGATTTGGAATTGACCGTCAGAGAAGATGGATTCTGGGTGGTTCGCTTCGCCTTGGAGTTGAAGGGTCCGTTGAGGTGGATTCTGCCGATTCGTCCGAACAAGGAAATCCTCAGCAGACCCATGATGACCAAAGCCGGATTCGCACTCGCCCATTTGAGGTCGCGTGGAATTCGGGAACGAAGAGCGTAGGATTCAACCCATGCCGCATCATTCAGAAATCGTGCGCGATAGGGGAGGAGAATACGGCCACTCCCTATTAGCCAAACGGCTTGACAACGATTCGCGAAAGCAAGTGGCCCCTAGTCTGAACTTGATTTCCGATGTACGGGTCGCATTGAACCAGTGGCACGTCGTCACGCTTACATACGACGGACAGATTTCCACGGTCTATCTGGACGGCGAGAAGATACACTCGAAGACGTGGGAGCAGGCATGGTTGCCGCACCCGTCGGACCCGTACCTCTGCGTCTTCAACGGGGCGGGCGCCTCGCCCTTCAACGGCTACATCGACGATCTGACGCTCTGGAACCGCTCCATGAGCCAGGGAGAGATACGCGCCCTCAGCTTCCTGGACAGGGGGCTGAACGGGATCGTCGTGCCGAGAGGGTTGTTCATGCAGTCGCAGTTCTTCGCGTCGATGAACTCCTCCACCGGTTCCGTCGTCCACTTGGGCAACCCACTCCCCGGTTCGACGACCACGGGCAATGACAACTCGCGCGAGCTGAACTCGACCTTGTGCAGTTATTGATGAGGTACATCTAACCAAAGTCGTCTATCGTCGGCCTACCGATTGTCCCCTGGCATGGCGGGAATACACTTCTTTCGATTCGGATTCTTCCTACAAACCCGTAGCAGAGAAAGACTCTTTTCGCGGGCTGTCGTCAAATCACGCGTCTACGCTATTGATCCGTCATCCAGCTGCTTGATGATCGACCTACCCTGCATCGTGATGTTGTAGATGTGCGGCGGCACACCGCGCCTTATCGCCCTGGACTTCTCCTTGCTGACCAGCTGCAGGACCTCCAGGACCCTCAGGTGGTTGTAGAGGCCGGGCTCAGACAGGCCCAGCTCCTCAGACAGTTCCACGACAGTGCAGTCGGGGTTCGCCGCGAGGAACTCGAGAATAGCCTTCTTGCTCTCGCTGAGAGCTTCTGTGGTCGTCATCTTGGTGGGCTTGGTCGGCTCGAGCGTGAGCCTCTCGTAGATCCTCGTGCCCTTCTCAGAAGGACTGATGATAACACTGACCAGCTCGTTCTCCTCCGCCTTGATCAGGTGGCGGTAGACCGCTTCCGGAGCGATCCCCAGCATTTCCGCGAGCTCGGGGATCTGCGTGTCGCGGTTCTTGAAGAGCTTGTTCTCGACAACGATTTCAAGGACCTCGCGTTGTCGTTCTGTCAGCCCTCTTACCTCGTCGACTGCAATCATGCCTAGTAGATTAGGGCGGTAGCTCTTAAAGCTTCACGGCTAGAATGCCAATCCGCGACTATCACTCGCGTTATTACGCGTACTGATAGATATTGTCAGGGAGGCGGCCCTTGTTGAACTCCTCTTCCAACTCCTCGAGCATCAGTATGCGCTTGTACGTCGGGGGATGCGTCGAGAACAGCTCGTTCGCCTTGGTCCAGTGACTCTTCGCCTCGTGCTCCATCGCCTTTCTCAGCTCGAACTCATCGATCTCCCCGTCCTTGTTGAGGTCGTACTCCGCCATCTTGTCCTTCAGGAGTGCGGCGTCCTCACTCGCCTTGACGGGGTCCCCGATGAAGAACGCGCGCAGGCCGCTCGGCTCCTTCTCGGCGGGTGTGAGTGAGAGCCCGTAGGCGATCTTGACCAGGGCGGACCTGAGGTAGCGGGGGCTTCCGGTCGCGGCAGCGGAATACGCGTCCGCATAGTACTCCCTCGTCCTCGAGAGATGCAGCACGAGAAGCTGCGTGATGAAGTAGACGAAGTAGGATATCAAGGCGACCGCCAAGGCCGCTGCGATGGCCCCTCCCTTGTCCTTCGAGCTCCTGCCGCCGCTACTCGCGCGGATCATCACCAAGCCTCCCCTCGCGATTATGTAGGCGACGATGGGGATCGCGGACACGAGAGTCATGGTGATCACGTCGCCGTGCCTCAGGTGCCCTATCTCGTGCGCGATGACGCCCTCTATCTCCTGCTTGTTGAGGCGCTCGAGCAGGCCGCTGTGGAGGACCAGCTCTGATGAGCGTATCGTCCTCCCGAAGACGAACGCGTTCGGTGTCGGGTCCTCTATCACCGCGACCTTGGGCATCGGGACCTGCGCCTTTGCGGCGAGGCTCTGCACCGTGTCGTAGAGCCACGGGTTGTCCTGCCTCTGGATATAGTACTTGATATGCGCCGCCCACCGCACGATCGCAGGGGAGATCAGCCACTGCAGGAAGATGAAGCCAACGCAGACGAGGACCAGTACGACGAGCCCGAACGGGAAGAAGTCCAGGTCGAGGAAGTAGTCGATCACCGCCACGATGCCAAGGAGGAACAGCGAGAACATCGTGAGGAGCAGTATCACCGTCGCCTCGGAGCCGCGCCTCAGCTTTCCCAACGAGCCCATGCGGAACCGTATTATCCCCCGCCAGATATCAGCGTTTCGTTAATCATGGTGGATCTGGTCGAGTCGCTGAACTGCTCGCACTGCGGCGCTCCCCTGGACCTGAGCCCCGGGGAGATCATAGTCACGTGCAGGTATTGCGGCTCCGACGTGCGGATTGCGGGAGAGAAGAGGTTCCTCCTGAAGCACTCGATGGTCGCGACGCAGTACCAGGAGGAGGCGATCAGGCAGGTGATTGCTTCCTGGATGGCGGGAGGTGCATTCAGGCCGGACGACCTCGCGAGATCGTCGCGGATCGAGAGCCTCGATTGTGTCTATCTTCCCTTCTACGTCTTCGAGGTCGACGCATCGACGACCTGGCGGGGAGTCCTGTCGAGGACGGGACAGCCGTTCGAGAAGAGCGGCGAGCTGAGGAAGAACTACTTCTGGAAGATCCTGGGGAGGCGCTCCTCGCCCTTCCCCACGCGCGAGTACAGGCTGCCCCTCGCTGCGAAGACCACGTTCGACATGTCGCAGATGGTCAAGGGCTCCAAGTTCCTGAACGCGGAGATGGACGAGGACGAGGCGAAGAAGCTAGTCGTGGATGAGGTGACTGAGCACCAGAAGCAGTTGCTACTCCAGGAAGAGGTGGACGACGTCATCGAGGCGAAGACCGCCGTCGACGTCAAGGACGCCGAGTTCGTCCACGCCCCGATCTGGTTCATGCGCTACAGCTACCGCAAGAAGATGTACGAGATGACCGTCGACGGCGCGTCGGGCGAGGTCATCAAGGCCGACGTGCCGCCGCCGGAGACCGGCTTCGGGTCGCTGTTCTCCCGGCGATGACTGCCTCCAGCTGACTTCTCACCGCCGCGATTCTTGTGAATAGTCTTTTAAGCGAGACCATCATTGTCTAGCCGCAATTGATGGGAGCGACGCGCTCCATAAGGGAGGAAAAGACTTGCCCGATATCAGAGACAAAGTAGAGGAAGACCGCGGTCTTCTGAAAAGAATACAGATGCACATCCCAGGCTACGCCGGCTACCGCCGGCGCGAGGACCTGAGGGCGGCGGACAAGCTGCTGCGCATACAGATCGCAGACAAGCTCACCGCCATCCGCAAGGATGTGGAGAACACGAGGGGCTTCATGACGCGCAGCTACATGCGCGACAACATCGAGCAGCTCGGCAACCTCATCCTCAGCTTCCAGGAGGTCGAGGGCAAGCTGCGCTACTCCGCCGGCGGGTACTCCGGCCTCTCAGCCGACATCCGCATCGAGGAGGGCGAGCTGGAGAAGCTCTACGAGTACGACTACACCATGGTCACAGCGCTTGACGCGATCGCGCAGGCGGTGCCGCCGATGGACACGGCGGTGAAGGCGAAGGACAAGAACGCCGCGGCGTCGGGCATCGACACCGTCCAGAACAGCCTCAACGCGCTGCACACAGCGTTCAAGCAGAGGCTTGTCATCATCACGGGGACGGAGGCGGTGAGATAATGTCGTTCGCAGCACTCAGCACGATAGGGCTATTCGGCGGCGGGAAGAGGTCGGACCAGACGGCGGCGCACAAGGAGGGCCTCAGCGGCTCCATGACGATTGCCTGGGACGACCAGTACAAGCGCGGCAACATCATGTGGAAGGTCCCGCGCAACATCAGGATGAACGACAACATCGTCGTCAGGGAAGACGAGATCGCGGTGTTCTACCGAGACGGGAAGGCGCTCGCCTACCTCGACGTCCCGAACAGGTACGCCCTGACGAGCCAGAACGCCCCGATAGTCGGCTGGCTCGTGAAGGTCTTCTCAGGGGTGCAGCAGCAGGCCGAGGTCTATTACCTGCAGAAGCGCATCTTCGACGGGAAGTTCGGCAGCAAGGACCCCTTCATCTTCGAGGACCCCGACTTCGACCTCATCGAGCTGAGGACGTTCGGCGAGTTCCGCTACAAGATCGCGTCCGCCGAGAACTTCATCAACCAGTTCGTCGGCACATTCGGCCTCGCGACCAGCGTAGACGTCGAGAACAGGATCAGGGAGGAGCTGGTGAAGCAGCTGTACGTGACGATAGGCAACATGAAAGGCCAGGGGATGAAGGTCACCCAGCTCGCGATCAGCCTCAACCAGATCGAGCAGTTCACCCTGGAGAACGCCAAGCCCCACTTCGGGAACCTGGGCATCGAGATAGTCCAGCTCTCGGGCCTCAACATACCCATACCCGAGGAGATCAAGGAGGCCATACGCAAGGCGTCCGGGGCGAGGGTCCTCGGCCGCGCCGGCCCCGGCGGCGTGGCGGCGTACCAGCAGTTCGCCGTCGCCGATTCGATGAAGACGGCTGCGGCGCAGCCTGGCGGCGCGGCGGGGCTCGGCATGGGCCTCGGTGCCGGTATGGGCATGGGTTACGCCATGGGCTCGCAGGTGCCGGGGATGATGCAGCCCGCGCAGCAAGCCCAGCAGACGAAGGCGTGCGTGAAATGCGGCAAGCAGATACCCGTGAGCCTGAGGTTCTGCGGTGAGTGCGGCGCCGAGCAAGTCGAGGGCAAGCCTTGCGTCAAGTGCGGGAAGACCGTCGCACCGGGACTGAAGTTCTGCGGTGAGTGCGGTACGTCCCAGACGATTGCATGCCCGGCGTGCAAGGCCGAGAACCCGGGCAACCTGAAGTTCTGCGGCAACTGCGGGAAGCCGCTGGCGGGATGAGGTGATGAACTTGGCCGCACCTCCGCCGCCCCCATTCCAGCCCCCGGTCCAGCAGCAGCCGATGGGCCGGTCCCTTTCGACGGCCGCCCTGGCGGCGGTCGCCATCCTGGCGTTCTTCATAATCGGGCTGATCTACGTCTATATTTTCGTCTTCAGCGAGATGGACATCATATCCGCCTACTGGTGGTCCGGCTTCGTCGGGTTCATCTTCGCCTTCATATTCTACCTGGTCCACGCTGCTGTCGAGGAACCCGTGACGAGGATAATCAGCGGGACTTTCTTCGCGCTCGGCGCGATGTTCTTCTACGCCGCGATCGGCTTCGGGAGCGGGGACCCCAACTCGAAGATCCTGTGGCTCATCGTGCTGTCGGTCATAGTCCTGGTCGTCCTGCTGTTCGTCTGGAGGATGGCCGCGCAGGGAACGGCGGACGAGCAGAGGCGGGCGATGAGGAAGAGGACGCCTTAATCATGGGCATCGACGCTCAGAAGGTTTCGCTCTCAGCACAAGGAAGCTCGCCCTGCCGCGATGTCCATGGTCACTGCTTGAACTCGCTGAACTCCTCGTAGTCCCCCATAATCGCGCCGCAGTTGGGGCACTCGTCCTCATCCCATTCCAGCTCGTATCCACATTCAGGACAGCGCGCCGTCTCGAACCACCCTGGAAACCTGATACTCTTCCCTCTCATAAACCAGACGGTCTAATGAAGGGACGCGCTAGAATTCGCTCAGCTTCGTCTGCCCTTTCCTGTCGACGCGCTTGACCTCCGCGCTTTCCACTTTCTCCCTCGCCTCCTGTCGCAGGTGCTCCATCACCTTCTCCGGCCGCGCGGTCACGAAGGTCTCGCCCGATGGCTCGCCGACGAATATCTTCTGCTTCAGCTCGCGCCTTAGCCTCTCGAGCTCCTGATGCATCCTCTTCTCCTTCCTCCTCGCGGAGTAATAGTAGATCTCGTCGCGAGTGTCCTTCGTGACGAGCACGACGACCCTCCCCGGCCTGCGCCGCCCTGTCCGTCCTCGCCTCTGGATCGTCCTGATCTCCGAGGGCACCGGCTCGTAGAAGACGACGAGGTCCGTCGAGGGGATGTCGAGGCCCTCCTCCGCCACCGATGTCGCGACGAGGACGTTGAACTCCCCCCTGCTGAACTTCTCAATGATCTCCACCTGCTCCTTCTGCTTCAGGCCCTTGTCCGCCCCCTTGGTCGCCTGGCCGACGAACCTGACGGGCTTCACCCCCGGTATCGTCGAGAGTTCCCTCGTGATGATCTCCGAGGTGTCGCGGTAGTGAGTGAAGACTATGATCCTGGAGTCCTGCTTCCTCATGAGCTGGTCTCTGACCACCCAGAGGATCCTGGCGATCTTCGTGTGCTCGACCTGTGTGCCGAGCGCCTTGGCCATCGCCTCCTTGACCCACCTGTTCTTGAGCATCTGCCTGTCAGCCCGCGACGCGCCCTCCGATCCGGCGTTCTTCTCCGCCCTTTCGAAGTAGTTCCTCACTGATTCGAGGCCCTGCGTCTCCGCGAGCTCGACCGCGTGGTCTATCTTCATCGCGAGTGCGACGGCGGTGGCGGCCCTGTAGAGGTGGAAGTTCTTCTCGTTCCCCTGGAGCCGCGCGTGGATCTGGTCGCCGAGCGTGAGGAGGTCCCTCCTCGTGACCATTTCCTCCTCCTTCAGGAACCCGTGGGATTTGATGTCGGCGATACACTCCTCGAAGGCCTTCCTCAGTGGGCCCGCAACCTCCTTCCCTTCCGCGGTGACGTCGACTCGAAGCGGCTCGATCGCAATGTCCTGGACGTACCTGACGACGTCCGGGTCGTACTCTGTCCTTATCTCGACAGCCTCGAACCCGAGGTTGCCGCACACCTCCAGTATCTTCTCCGAGCTGCTGCCAGGGGAGGCCGTGGTTCCCATCACGAGCCCGCCGCGCCTCGCCTTGTACGCCGCGGCGATGTCGACGTACGCGTAGTCGCCCACCGCCCTGTGCGCCTCGTCGAAGACGATGAGCGAAACCTCGTCGAGAGTGAACTTGCCAGCCCTGATGTCGTTCTTGATGACCTGCGGGGTCGAGCATATTATCTGGTTCTCCCGCCAGAGGAGTTCCCTCTCGTCCGGCGGCGTCGCCTCGCCGGTGAACATCGCGATCCTGTCGATCGAGAGTGCCCCCCTCAGAGAGGCCGTATGCTGCTCGACGAGCGGCTTCGTCGGCGCGAGGAAAAGGACCTTCCCGCCGCGAGTCCTGAGGACCTCCGCGACCACCCTTATGGCGATCGCGGTCTTGCCCATGCCCGTCGGGAGCACGACCAGAGTCGACCTCTTCAGGCTCGACCTCGCGATCGCCGCCTGGTACTCCCTCTCCTCGATGACGTCCTTGCGTATCAGAGGGCTCTCGACAAACACGAAGGTGTCAATGCTGGGGTGCTCGCTTTAATCTATCGGATGCCCCTGCGTTTCTTCCTGTGGTTGATCATGATGGCGATGGCGATCAGCAGGATGAACACCACGACGATAAGGACGAAGTACTTGCTGAGCCGCGCGAGGCCGAGCGGGTCGTTGATCGTGACCTGAGCGTCGAACGAGTCCTTTGAAGAGTGCGTCGCGTTCGATCTGACGGTGAGCGAGAAGGTCTCGACGGTACCCCTCGGCGCGTCCCCTGGCGTCTGGACTATGAGAGTCGCGACAGCCTCCCTGTCCGGCTTGAGCTTGATGATGACCGATTCAGGGATCTCCGGCGGGCTCGCGCTTGTGCTCAGCCCGACGATCCAGCTCGCCTCCGATGTCACGACGAAGCTGAACTTGTCCTCGGAATCGCCGAGGTTGACGACCTTGAACAGGAACGAGGCCTTGTCCCCCGGCTCGACCGTCTGCTCCGTGACTATGGGGATGATGCCGACAGCCTTGCCGAACGGGTACGGCGAGACGAAGATGTCGTCGATCCACCACCCGCCTTCGACCGGCATGTGGCCCGCCGTGCACTCGAACTTCACTCGCATCGTACCGGAGGTCGACGCGCTGGCCGTCAGGTTCGCGTAGAAGAATGTCCACTCCGCCTCGGTGTTGTTGAACCTCCCGCCGGGCACCTGGAACCAAGCGCCGCCGTTGAAAGACACGTTCACGTACGCGAAGTCTGTGTTGTTCGCCTTCGTGTCTCCGGTCACCGCGAGGGCGTAATGGTGGAAGAAGCTGAGGTAGAGCTGCCCGCCCTGGAACGCGATGTCGCCGGATTCCATGGTGTAGTGCGAAGAGATCGTGTTCAGGCCGCCGAAGTAGCCGAACCGCCAGCTGCTGTTGGGGCTCATCGCGTCTCCCGCGTACCCGCCGACGGTCACTATCCGCCACTGATGGAGCTCGCCCGCGGGCGATGCGGTCCACCCCTTGTTCCCCGCCTCGACGTCGTCGAAGAAGTAGGCGCTCATCGCGTTGAAGTGAGTCAGCTTGTAGTTGTTCTCGGGAAATTGGTCGCGGGCGAGGACCGCGCTTACCTCGACGAAGAAGCGGCCTGTGGATGGCGGCGCGTAGGACCAAGTGAGATTGATGTATGTCTTCGCGACGACGCTGTAGGAGCGGGTGTTGCTGTAGACGACGTGGGCCTGGTCGTGTGCTCCGCGGTAGATCGTCACGTTGACCGGGATGCCCGTCTGATCCCGTCCCCCGAGGTTCGCCACCTCGACCCCTATCCGGAGAGTCGAACCGACCACCACGCTCTTCGTGTTTGTCACATCGATGACCGCCACGTCGTCGTCGACGACCTTGGATATGTCCGCGGTCATGATCGCCCCTGCCGCGCTGATACTGAAGACCTTCCAGCCGGTCCTGACGTTCCCGTACCCGTTGCTGTTCGGGTTGGAGTCTGGGGTGAATCCGTCTGGGTTGTTCGTCCACGGGTCCCCCGCGTCTGTCGGCGAATCCCCGCTCGCGCCGTCTTCCTCCTCGAGGTCGACCATCCTGTGCGCGTCGTTCGTGTTGTCGTGCTGGGACTCGTCTATGTGCCAGATGAGCAATCCCGCGCCGGGCATGTTTGAATCATAGCCGGTCTTCTCCCTGTTCTCCACGAGGAAGTATTCCGTGCCGCCTGATTCTTGGATGGGTAGCTTGTACACGACCTTGTCGGTCTCCGCCTGCAGTATGTCGACGCCGTACCTGGCGGTCGTCACCTCGACGACCTGGGCCCAGCCCAGCTTCGCCTTGCACCACGCGCCGATATGCGCGGGGTTCGTCCCCCTGCTCAGGGGAGGCCCGGCCCATGATCCCGTGGCCATAAGGTCCCAGATACCAGCGCCGGACCCGCCGGTGGCGGTGTTGTATAAATCCGGCAGCCCGAGGTCGTGACCGAACTCGTGCGCGATCACGCCTATGGGGGAGTTCTCCGAAACCATCGTGTAGCCGTATATCTGGACGCCGTCCACCATGAGGTTGGGGCTCACAACTGCCCACCTGTGCGACCAGATGTCGCTCAGGGTCCCGCTGTCCTCTTGGCCGTTTCCAGCATGGACGATGAGAAGGTGATCCACCACTCCATCCCCGTCGTGGTCGAAACTACTGAAATCGACGGAGGCATCGGCAAGATTGACGGTATCTGTAACGAGGTCATAGATGGGCCCATTGTAGTCGTCGTACCCGGAAGTGCTGTCTGTCCCGTAATAGTCAACCGTGTGCACGCTCTGGAACCATGTGTTGCCCCCGACCGTAGCCATAACAGTGTACGCGCCATAGGAGACTTCGCTGTAGTAGCTCCTCAGGTTGCCGTGGGACATCCCGTTCATCAGCGCGTCCACGTAGGCGGGGGTGTGCGACGCCACGTGCGTCTTCCCAACGAACTCGACGAGCAGCACGACGATGTCGTTGGTCAGCGGTGCGCGTGTCCTCCCCGTGGATCCGAGCATCGGCGGGTTCTGCCTGAAGGGCATCGTATCGTAGACCTCGGGATTGGGCTCCATGTAGTGGGGTCCAAGAGGTGCGTCTGTCGCAGGCTCCTGAGGGGCGCGCGCGTGGCTCGGAAGGAATGTGAGGAAGGAAAGTACCATCGAGATAACGAGCAACAGGGAGAGAGGTCGTCTCATCGCGCTACCGACAGAGTCTATCAGGCAGACCATATATAACTGTTGATTTGTGATTTCATTTGTCGAAAGGCATCTCGTGCGCATCGGTCATGCGTGCGCGTCAGAGCTTCGCCCTTTCGAAGGCTTCTCCGCCCTTGACCGGTTTGGTCGCGTCAATGCCGACCTTCGACGTCGTCTCCCCCGCGCTTGGGTCGAGAGAACTCCCTCTCGCGCCGTGCAGGATCACGAGCCCCTTGTCCGCCTGGAACCTCGTCGCGACAGCCCACTCAACGTCCCTGTCGCTGTACACGTCGACATCCTCGTCGACGATTATCACTTGCTTCATCGAGGTGTGCGCGCCGAACGCCGCCATGATCGCGTTCTTCGAGTCGCCCTCGCTCTGCTTGCGGATCGAGACGACACCGTGCAGCCAAGAGCAGCCGCCCTCGGTCAGCCTGACTCCCGCAACGTGAGGCACCGCCCTCGATACCGCCTCGTGGATCAGTGGCTCGCGAGGCATGCCCATGAACATCATGTGCTCGTCCCCGCCGCTCAGCAGCGCATGGTACACCGCGTTATCGCGGCTGTAGATCCGCTCGATGACCACGACCGGCTCCTCCCTGACCTTGTCGTACGACCCGATGATGTCGACGAACGGGCCTTCTTTTTGCTTCTCCGCGGTGAGACGCCCCTCGAGGACGTATTCGGCCTCGGCGGGGACGGTGAGCCCGCTGCGGATTTTGACCGCGGAGAGCTTTTCTCCAAGGCACTTCTCTTTCAGCGCGGCGGCGATTGTCATCTCATCCCTGCCGTACTCAACCGAGGTGCCGCCGGCGATCAGGTTCCAAGGGTCGAGTCCGATGCAGATCGCCACCTTCAGCTCCTGCCCGGCGTCGAGGGCGCTGCGATGCATGTGGTATAGATGGCGGGGAACGACACGCGCGACTCCCCTCTTGCCGTCGAGGATGAGGGTCCTGTGGAAAGAGAGGTTCCTCTTCCCCTCCCATTCCGCCACCCAGACGCCCGATGTGATATAGCGGCCCGCGTCACCTGGATAGTATTTCGGGACCGGCGATTCCCGCAGGTCGAAGTCCTCGCTCTGGTTCTTCAGGAAGCCCGCCTTGTCGGTGACCTCGAAATCCTTCGGATGGCGGATCGCGTCGAGGAGGCGCAGCACCAGGCCGCGCTTATCTGTCTTCATCGCGGCGGCGATCCTGTCTCGCGTGCTCCAGAGGTTGCCGACGGCCTGGTACCCGTCCAGGTCCTTGAACCAGACAGGTTTGTGGAGATTCGCGAGCAGGTGTTTCGTGACCTCCAGCTCGCGACTCACTCGTTCCTTGACCTCGACCGTTTCGTCTCTGAAGACCTCGAGCCAATCGTGGATTGGCATGAACACACCACGGGGGACAAAGGTCTCCTCGTATAAGCTACTCTCCGAGACTCCGATACCTCGCCGGGTATGGTTGTTGAGGATACATAGACTTGTCCACGCGTGAGGAGATCACGGTCGCGTCACCGCCATTGGGATGAGGACGTCTTCCAACCCGAAGGCGTGGACGAACCGGAGGAACCACGAGGAATCCTCGGTGCCACCCTCCCTCTGGATCGGCGTCGCCTTCGTCCTCCGGTGGACGCACGCCTG
>JBGPQV010000009.1:0-95895 GCA_041489255.1 Thermoplasmata archaeon
AAGCGGCGCATTGTCCCGCCGCCCGGGACAATTGGGACCGGCTCTCGGACAACCGGAATCGAACGAGGGACAGGAATCGGGGATGCCGCGACAGCACGGCAGGGCGCGGGACAACCGGGACGATGTCGGGGACAATTGCCCTATGCATTCGGACAACGGGGACGCATACCGGGGCAATTGGGACGTGTCCGGGGACAACCGCCCCCAATCCGGGGACAACGGGGACCGTCTCTGGGACAACCGCTCCATATGCGCGGGCACGGGGATCGACCCTCGGATAATCGGGATGGGTCCCGGGACAATTGGGACCGATACCGGGACAATTGAGAAGGCTACGGGGGCAATCGGCCCCAAGTCGCGGGCAATTGCCCCGGATACGGTTCCGATTGGGGAGAATCGGGTCCCGTATGGAGTGGACTTGGTCCTGATCCGATAAAGACCACTTCGCCCTGGCTACATATCGACATGGTATCTTCCACGCCAAGTTTCATTTCGAATCGATTCCGTCCACGGCTGCCCTCTCGCCACGGAATACCGCACTCGTGTCGGCACCATGTGAACTCACCTGCGTTCCACCGTCACTGACCCTCTCTACCCTTGAAACACATCCTCCACCATCCGAATCGATGTCGTCCACGCGTGCGCGGGACTGCTCTCCATGTGAATCGAATCGGTCCACGCCGGAACTGACTTGTTCCCCATTGGAGTTGGCCTGTTTCGAGGCTGAATTGCAGTTCTCGACGTTGGAAGGCTGTGTGCTACAGTCGGGAACAGGTCGATTCATGTGTAAACGAGGTTGCTCCAGATGTGGATGAGACGGGTCTCGGTGGAGAAACGGTCGATTCAGGCGTTCGAGCATGGATGAGAGAGTAGAGCAGATCGATTCAGGCGTAGACCGCATTGCTCCAACATGTCGGGGCACCACGGTCCATTGGGGTAAGTCCCACGCGAACGTAGACCCGGAAAGCGCGAGGGCGACCGACCTCGATGAGCGAGTGGCGCACCATGACGCGCACCAATCATTATGTTTTGTTCGGCAGAAGATGAGGCGGATCCTGATAAACGAATGAGGATAGCCGCCACAGATTCTTGATTCCCTCGCCCGAGAACAAGGTGGACAAAGTGATGCAGTGTCACGTAACCGCAAAACCTACTTATCGCCGCCAGGTCTACTCTCGCCTCGTGAGAGTCCACGTCGAGGCATACGGCTGCACCCTGAACAAGGGCGAGGCCAGGATGATGGCCGAGACCCTCCGCGAGGGCGGGCACGCCATAGTCTCTGACGCAAACTCAGCCGATGCGAACCTCCTCGTGACCTGCACCGTGATCGACGCCACGGAGAGGCGAATGATCTCTCGGATGAAGGCCCTGGCGGGAACCGGCAAACCTCTCATCGTCTCCGGCTGCATGGCCACCGCACAGCCCGCCATCGTGAGTGAAGTCGCTCCACAGGCGGAACTTGTCCCGCCAGGGGATTTTTCCCGCCTATCCGAAATCTTTGGCGGGAAACGAATCGGATGGCGGGAGGAAATCACTTCGATTGAACCGCCAGACTCCAGCGTCGAGGCGATAGTCCCCATCGCGCAGGGCTGCGTCGGGCGGTGCACCTACTGCATCACGAAGCTCGCGCGCGGCGGTCTGAGGAGCCGTCAGAAAGAGGACATCATCCGGCGGGTGGAGCGCCACCTCTCTGCGGGCTGCAAGGAGATATGGCTCACCGCGCAGGACTCGACCGCCTACGGGCGGGACATCGGCCTGACCCTCGCCGGCTTGATCGATTCTGTTGCGGGAGTCGAGGGGGATTTCCGCATCCGCGTCGGCATGGCGAGCCCGCAGACCTGTCTCCCGATCTTCAACGAACTCGTCAAGGCCTACTCCTCCCCCAAGGTCTACAAGTTCCTGCACCTGCCCGTGCAGAGCGGGGACGACGAGATACTGGAGGCGATGGGGCGGGACTACACCATCGACGACTTCAAGCGGATCGTTGCGGGATTCCGCGAGGCTTTCTCCGACATCACGCTCTCCACCGACATCATAGTCGGATTCCCCGGAGAGACCGAGAAGCATTTCGAGGCGTCCATGAACCTCATCAAGGAAGTCAAGCCTGGCAAAGTCAACGTGACCAGGTTCTCCTCGCGCCCGGGCACGAAAGCCGAGACGATGGCGGGTAAGGTCGCCGGCTGGCGCGCGAAGGAATGGTCTCGCAAGATGACCGCCATGCGCTTCCAGATCGCCCGCCAGATCAACAAGGCCTACGAGGGCAGGGTGCTCGACGCGATGACGACGGAGAGAGGGAAGAACAAGACGACTCTCGCGAGGACTCTGAACTACAAGCAACTGGTCATCAAGAGCGAACTGCCCCTGGGCCGCATGATTCGAGCGAAGGTGGTCGAAGGCCGGGATGTCGACCTCATCGCCGAGGTCGTCGAGACTTGAGCGTCGGAAGAGGTGAACGCACTCTTTCCCGCCAAGATACATCCGTTGGAAATCACTAACACCTACCACCGCCATACTCAATGACGGAGGGATGTCAGATCCCCTTCAAGGGAAAGGCAAAAAGGATCTCGCAACGAACTCCGGCGGCACACGACCCCGAGCGCCTTCGAATATCTCGCGCTCCGCCAGCCGCGCCGAAGCGCCGCATGCACCCACCACTAGCACCCGCGGGCGCGATTCACCTCCCGCACGCACGGTGCCTCCACCCCTCCTCAATGCATGCCGAGCGCGACGACGCAGAGCTGGCATAGAGCCCCCCTCGCACCTCCACCGGGACAGCGCGAAGGGTCACGTCGGAGTCGCGCGGCGGGACACCGGGCTTTCCTGACATCCCTTCTTATTTTTTTATCCAGCAAGTGAGGCAAGCTGTTTATATGCCGTTGCCGTGATACTCGCGCGGCGGCAGATGCCGAGGTCGTCTAGTCCGGTAGGGCGCCAGCTTGGAGAGCTGGTGGCGGGAAACCGCCTCGGGAGTTCAAAAGGACTCCAGCTCTTGTGACGGCATGGGTCCTGGAATTCTCCCCCTCGGCGCTTGGCCGCCGTCCTTTTTCCGGGGAGACAGCGTCGGGCGACAATGAAACTTATTTCAACTTCTAACCGGTTGCCTCGGTCGAGACGCATGGCCACGAGGTTACTCTTCGTCGAGCCGCCAAAGGAATACTGGTTCGTGATGGGGGAGTACCTCCCGCCGCCGACGGGGCTCCTCGCCCTTGCGGCATACGTCGAGAGGGAGCTGTCGGGCACCGAGATCGGGGTCGTCGACTGTCAGGCGGAGGGCAAGGGCTGGCCGGAGCTGGAGAAGAGCATCGAGTCGTTCTCTCCTTCCATTGTCGCCACCTCGGGCTTCACGTGCAACGCTTACGTGTGCGCGAAGGTCGCCGAGCTTGCGAAGAAGGTGGACGAGAGGATCGTCACAATCGTCGGCGGGCAGCACTTCTCAGCGATCCCCGAGGAATCCCTGAGGGACTTCCCTGAGATAGACTACATCGTCCGCGGCGAGGGCGAGCAGACCCTGGTCGAATTGATCAGGGCCTTAGAGCAGGCGAAAGGAGTCGCCGACGTCAGGGGCCTCTCGTTCAAGAACAACGGCGGCATCGTCCACACGCCCCCCCGCCCCCTGATCGAGGACCTCGACAGCCTGCCCTTCCCGGCCTACCATCTCCTGGGGAAGAACATCGGGAAGTATCACTTCACGATGATGGCGGGCAAGAACACCAGCTACATGATCCTGGAGGGCTCGCGCGGCTGCAGCTTCAAGTGTTCCTTCTGCACTCAGTGGCGGCACTGGGGCGGGACGTGGCGGACGAAGTCCGCGAAGCGCATCGCGGACGAGATGGAGCACCTGCACAACGATTTCGGCGGGCAGTTCCTCTGGCTCACCGACGACAACTTCGACTACGAGAAGAGGGGGAAGGCGCTTTGGCTGGAGCTCAAGGACAGGAAGTTCAGCAAGGATATCGTCTGGTTCTTCCAAGCGAGGATGGACGACATCGCCAGGCACCCGGACCTCGTGGCGAAGATGCACGAGGTAGGCAACAACTGGATACTCGTGGGCGTCGAGAGCGACTCGCCTGAGCGATTGAAGGAGTTCAGGAAAGGAATACAGAAGAGCCCTGCGGCCCAGGCGGTGAAGATTTTGAACGACAACGACATCTTCAGCCAGTCCATGCTCATCATCGGTTCGAGGAAGGACACCGAGGAATCGATCGAGCAGCTGAGGCGCTTCACTCTCGGCCTCGACACGAACTTCGCCATCTACACGGTCCTCACACCCTTCCCGGGCACCGACATCTACCAGGAGGCCGCGCAGAACGGCTGGCTCGAAGACAGGAATTTCGCGCACTACGACATGTCCCACGCGATCATGCCGACCGAGACCATGTCGAGGATGGACGTGCAGGAGGCGCTATACTACTGCTACAAAGACTTCTATGGGTCCGTCACGAGGGGGCTGCGCGGGCTGTTCGCGAAGAACATGGTGAAAAGGAGGGCCTACCGCCACATGGCCAAGAAAGGCGTCCTCCGCAGCCTGAGGAATCTGATTTGAGCGAGAAGGATGGCGCGGGGGAGATGCTGATCCTCTCCCTGGCGGGAGCGGTCATAGTGCTGACGCTTGCATGGCTTGGCGCATCTGTCCATGGCGGTGTGCAGCTCACCGACAGGCTGATCATCGGAGTGCCGCTGCTCGCGAGCTTCCTGCTCGGCATGTCGATGGCGGTGAAACCCGGGTGGATGAGGAGACTGCGCAGGGACGCGGTTCACTCGCCAAACGTCAGCCCGCCACAATCTTCGGATCGAGTTCGCCATGGCCATCATCCCGACTGTGAGCATTTCAGACCGCACACTGTAAGAGTTGGCGGTAAGGTTCTCTGCGCGGGATGCACTGGGCTGGCATTGGGTTCGGTCGTTTCGATTGCGATGGTGATCCTCTACGTTTCTCTGCAAATATCCGTGACACTCGGCGTTTCAATTAGCCTTGTAGTTTCTGGTATTTCATTGGTTTGGGTATCCTTGGCCAGTAGCGAATTGATCCAGGCACGAGGAAGCGGCCGCTTCTACAGCAATAGTCTGATGCCCGTCGGTTTTTTCCTCGTGGCGATGGGTCTGCTCGAAACGACCGGGAACGCTGCCTACGGATTGGCGGGAGTCCTGATTTCATTCCTTTGGCTCGATACAAGGATCAGACTGTCCCGCCGCCGCCACATCCGGATTTGCAGCAGCTGCGGTGAGACCTGCAAGTCCTATTTGGCCTGACCCTGCTTCCTCAGCATGCCGACGCCCAGGGCAATGACGACTATCCCGATGACGATCGGGAAGATCCACCACAGCTGGAAGTTCGCGAGCTCTGGCGGAAGCCCCTGTATGTTCCTCAACCCGAACTCGAAGATGATCCAAAGCCCGATGAGGATGACGATTATCGCCCAGAACCACGAGCCCTTGTGGGATGTGCCCGAGCAGCCCTCGTCGCACTGGTCCTTCCTCTGCTCCCTTACCCCGACTCCGAGCGGGGCGCCGCAGCCGTTGCAGAACCTCGCGTCGTCCTCGTTCTTCTTGCCGCATTTGGCGCAGTAAGTCATGCCTTACACCGAGTGCGAATCTGGACTCGTGTTAATAATGCTTTCCCGCAAGGAAGGACTCGGTCTCACATTCCACGTCTCAGGCCTGCTGGCCCCCGCCCCTCGACCTCAGCCTGGCCTTCAGCGCCTCTATCGAGACGACCGGATAGGGGTCCACCTTGCGCAGGACTGCAAGGTATATGCTCGCCAGGTCGCCGAGCAGGAGAGTCCCCAGCATCCTCGACAGCAGGTTGTCCCCCTCGCTCTGCACCTCTATCGGCTTCACCCTCTTCCCGATGATCGCCCTGGTCGCATCGAGCCTGTTCCTTAACTCCTCAGTCTCGTCGCGGTCCCTCAGGAATATCGGCAGGAACCGCCCCGCCACCTGGCTCCCGCCCCATCCCTCGATCTCGTTGTGGTCAGCCTCGGGGAAGGACGAAGCCCAGGCGAGGATCTTCGCGTTCTCGTTGAACTCCGTCTGCCACCGCCTCGCGACAGGGGCGAAGGCCATAGAACCGTAGATGATCGGCGTCTTGCCGTAGACCTTGAGCGCGATTGACTTGGCCCTGTTCACCTTCGTGCTCTTGTCGGGGTTGAGCACCTTCCTCTCCTCCTCGAGGTGCGCCGCCGCTTTCTTGATCTCCTTGTCGACGTTGTCCACGATGACGCTGCGGCACAGCCCCGCGATCGTACCGAACAGGTAACCGAAGGCGCCGCGCGGCGGGTATCCCTGTGGCACCCCAATCCTCTCGGCGCGATTCTCCATGCAGAAGCTCGCGAGCTCCCCGCCGCTGCTGACCCCTATGAGCTTGCACCCGATGCCGAGCGCCTGACTCGCGGCGCTGAGAGTCTCCTCTGTGTTGCCCGAGTAGCTCACCGCGATGACGACGTCGCCCTCGCTCGCATACGCAGGCAGCCGGTAGTCCCTGACGACCTGTATGTCGGTCGTGCGCCTATCCATCGTCCAGGCGGCGAAGACATCCGCGGCGATGGCCGAGCCGCCCATCCCGACGACGAATATCTTACTCACGTCCGAGGGCAGACTGAATGCACTCCCCTGGTCGAGGCCGAAGACCATCTGCTCGGGCAGCGACGATAAGATGCCAAGCAAGTCCCTCTTGTCTATCCTCGAGACCTCTCCGGGGGCTAGCATCGGTGCGGAGGCATCTGCTGCGGGCTATTATGACTATCGCAGGCCAGAAGCTCTACCCGTTTCTTGGTAGTTACACCAATCTTGAAATACGCTGATGGCGTGGTGAGCTTCGTGAACAATCTAGGGAAGGCTCTGGACGACCTCAGGGCGGGCCGGTTCGTTCTGGTCTATGACGCTGACGGCAGGGAGGAGGAGACCGACCTGTGCATCGCCAGCGAGTTCATCAGCCCCGGGGCGGTGAGGTCGATGCGCAAGGACGCCGGCGGCTGGATATGCACCACGATACCGCCGGAGATGCTGCGCACCCTGGACATCCCGACCCTTGCCGACCTGTTCATCCAGGGAGTCAAGAAGTTCCCGTCGGTCCGGGGGATCGTGCCGGAGAGGCTGCCCTACGACCGCAAATCCGCTTTCAGCCTCACGATAAGCCACCGCAACACCTACACCGGGGTCACCGACAACGACCGCGCCCTCACCATCAAGCGGTTCGCCGAGTTCGCGAGCGAGGCGATCAAGCAGGGGAACGGCTGGGCCGTCAGGTCGTTCGCGAAGGAGTTCCTCGCGCCCGGCCACGTGGCGCTGCTGAAGCCGTCTGTTCCGCTTCTCGCCTCGCGCCTCGGTCATACTGAGCTCACCACCGCAATGGCGGCGATGGCAGGGTTGACCCCCTCGGCGACAATCTGCGAGATGCTCGGCGACGACGGCAAGGCGCTCTCCAAAGCCGAGGCAAAGAAATATGCGGAGGCACACAATCTCGCATTCCTCGAAGGGCGGGAGATCCTCGAGGCGTGGCGCTCATGGTCCGGGTAATGGCGACGGGGGTTTTCGACCTGCTCCACCTTGGTCACGTTCACTACCTGACTGAGGCGAAGAAGCAGGGGGACGAGCTGGTCGTGGTCGTTGCCAGGGACAGCACCGCCAAAAGCGTAAAGCACCAACCGATCACTAAGGAGGAAATGCGCCGGGAGCTGGTTGCGGCGCTGAAACCCGTCGACAAGGCAATTCTCGGCCAAGAGGGCAACATCTACGACATCCTCGACGAGGTCAAGCCGGACGTCATCGCCCTGGGCTACGACCAGAAGCACGACGAGGCACACATCATCAGGGAGTGCAAGGCACGCGGACTCGCGAACACCAGGGTCGTCAGGATGCCCAAGTTCGAGGGCGACATCGACGGCACCAGGAAGATCGTGCGGCGGGTGGCCGACTGGCTCAGGATGCAGGAGAGGCTGGCGCTGGTGGAAGACAGGAAGGTGTGATCACATGGAGGACGTCTGCGTTTCATGCGGCAAGCAGGTCACTTGGGAGCAGTTCTACCGGTGCGAGAAGTGCGACGGGAATGTCTGTGAGGACTGTCTTGTGGTCAAGGACGAGGTGCAGATGTGCCCCGCGTGCGCCGGCGGCGACGGCGGCGGTGAGGCATGAAGAAGATCGGCATCGCCGACACGACGTTCGCGCGGTACGACATGGGCAACTCCGCGATCAATCAGCTGAAGGAACAGGGCACGGGCTTCACGATAATCCGCTACACGGTCCCGGGGATCAAGGACCTGCCTGTCGCCGCCAAGAAGCTGTTCGAGGAGAAGGAGTGCGACATCGTCCTGGCGCTCGGCATGCCCGGGCCCGAGGACATAGACAAGCAGAGCGCCCTCGTCGCAGACCACGGGTTCCAGCAGGTGCAGCTCGCGACGAACAAGCACGTCCTAGGCGTCTTCGTCTACGAGGACGAGGCGAAGGACAGGAAGGAGCTGGCGAGGCTCGCGGACAGGCGGTCGAGGGAGCACGCGGTGAATGCCTTCAACCTGCTCTTCCATCCTGAAAAGCTGACGATGAAGGCGGGTACTGGCCAGAGAGAAGGTTTCGAGGACATGGGTCCTCTAGAGGTGAGGTGAGATGAATCTAGGAGTAGTGGTGTCTGAGTTCAATTCGGACGTGACCTATCTGATGTTGGAGAGGGCGAAGGAGCACGCGGCGTTTCTGGGGGCGACGGTGAAGGAGGTAGTCAAGGTGCCGGGCGTGTACGACATGCCCGTGGCGGCAAAGGCGCTCCTAGCCAGGGTGGACATCGACGGCATAGTCGCCCTCGGCGCTGTCATAGAGGGGGAGACGAGGCACGACGAGATAATCATGCAGCAGGCGACGAGGAAGCTCATGGACATCTCCGTCGAGACGGGCAAGCCTGTCGGCCTCGGGATAACAGGTCACGGCATGACGAGGTTGCAGGCCCTCGACAGGATAGACAACGCGAAGCAGGCGGTCGAGAGCGCGGTCAAGATGAACCAGAGGCTGAGGGAGATCAGGATCTAGGAACAGGTCCAGAGCCTCTGAGCGGAGCCGATAGCATCAATTACCCCCGCGGCCAATAAGGCAGGAGCGATTTCGCTCGGCGATGTCAATGATGCCGGAAAGCAAGGAGTTCGCAGTCTGCTCGCATTGCGGCAGTTCCAGGGTCAGGCCCCGCAGGGTGCTCGCCGGACCGATTCTGAGCGCGAACCGCGGGGCGAACTTATTCCACTGCGAGGACTGCGGCCAAGACGGTTTGCTCGTCACCTTCAATTCCGAGGACGCGGTCGCCAAGTTCCGCGATCAGAAGCATGGCGAGATTGCCGAGAAGGAGAAGCTCCCGCCGATGGTCGAGGCGATCCCGATCATTCCCCTGGACACCCGCGCGCCCCTGGGCTCTCCCCTGCTGGAATCGCTGCCTTTCAGGTCTGCGGAGGTGGTGAGCATCCGCTGGAAGGATCAGGCGATAGAGAAGACGGAGTACGCGGTCAACTTCGAGGAATACTGGCGGGCCGTGGGGAGCACGCGCTACAGGGCGAGCACCGTCTACGTCCTCGACATCGGCGGCATCAACCACGGCGAACCGAGCTTCCAGGCGATGCGGGAGCTGGCGAAGTGCGACTGCAAGATCCTCTTCGACTTGGGAGTCAGCTCGACCGAAGACGTCATGGATGGCTTCATGGTCGACGTGGAGAAGGTCATCGCGTCGACGAAGAACCTCAAGACGCTCCAGGACTTCAAGGACATCTACGCCCTCAGCGAGGACTGCGTCCCGTGCATCGATTGGGACGAGGGGGTGCTCTGGGCCGGCGGCGTGAGGACTCACAACCTGAAGGAGATCGCGGCCACCCTGAAGGGGATCGGCTACGATTCGCTGGTCTTCATGGACATGAAGCGTCTCGGCACATGGTCGGGGCCATCGATGGAGCTCGCCGCGACTCTGCCCTCCTTCGGCCTGCGGATATACCTTGGCGGGGGAATCAAAGAGGAGGATGTCCCCTTACTCCTCGACAAAGGCATCTACGCCGCGCTCATCGACCCCTACACGCCTGTGATCAGGGACATGGTCGTTCCGAAGAGTTCCGCCGCGAAGCCTACCGCCGCGGAGACTCCGAAGCCAGCCGCGACCCCTGATGCCAGACCGTCGCCGGTCTAGGCGACCTCGGTGGGTCCCCTGAACTTCTTGCCTACCTCGGTGTACCGCTTCACATCTTCCTTGGACCTTGGGGAGAACTTCTCGAATGCCTTCATCACTTGGGCTTTGGTCAGCTTCACTTTCTTGACCTCCTTGTCACTGAGCTTCCCGCCGCCGAGGACGAACTCCCTGATCGCGAACATCGAGGCCTCGTTGCACGCCGCCGCCAGATCGGCGCCCGTGAACCCTTCGGTGCTCTTCGCGAGGGCGTCGATGTCCACGTCATCCGCGAGAGGTTTGTCCTTCAAGTGGATCTTCAATATCTGCTTCCTGGCCTCGATGTCAGGCATGCCGATGAAGATCAGCCTGTCGAACCTGCCTGGCCTCAGCAGCGCCGGGTCGACCATGTCCGGCCTATTAGTCGCGGCTATGACAGTGACGTTGTTCAGCTCCTCGAGGCCGTCGAGCTCGGTGAGCATCTGCGAGATGACCCTCTCGGTCACGTGAGCGTCCGCGCTCATGCCGCGCACGGGCGTGACCGCGTCTATCTCGTCGAAGAAGATGATGCAGGGCGCCGCCTGCTTCGCCTTCCTGAATGTCTCCCTCACCGCCTTCTCGCTCTCCCCGACCCACTTGCTGAGGAACTCCGGCCCCTTGACGCTGATGAAGTTCGCCTCGGCCTCCGTGGCCACCGCCTTAGCGAGCAGGGTCTTCCCCGTCCCGGGCGGTCCGTAGAGCAGGACGCCCTTCGGCGGCTTCGCGTCCATCTGGGCGAAGAGCTTGCCGTACTTCAACGGCCATTCCACCGCCTCCTGAAGCTCCTGCTTCGCCTCAGTCAGCCCGCCTATGTCGTGCCAGTGCACGTTCGGGTTCTCGACGAACACCTCGCGCATCGTGCTGGGCTCCATCTCCCTGAACGCCTGCAGGAAGTCCTGGCGCGTCACGACCAACCTGTTCAGCACCTCGACAGGAATCTCCTCCATCTCGAGGTCCAGGTCCGGCAGTATGCGCCTCAGCGCCCTCATCGCCGCCTCCCTGCAGAGTGCCGCCAAATCCGCGCCGGCGTACCCGTGCGTAATCGCTGCGAACTCCTCCAGTTTCACATCCTCCGCCAGCGGCATGCCGCGCGTGTGTATGTGCAATATCTCCAGGCGCTCGTCTTTGTCCGGTATGCCAATCTCGATCTCCCTGTCGAACCTTCCCGGCCGCCTGATCGCATTGTCCAGCGCGTTAGGGCGGTTCGTCGCCCCTATCACGACGACCCTGCCCCTCGTCTTCAGGCCGTCCATCAATGCCAGCAGCTGCGCCACCACCCTCCGCTCCACCTCGCCAGTCACCTCATCCCTGCTCGGGGCGATGCTGTCTATCTCGTCGATGAAGATGATGCTCGGCGCGTTCTCCTCCGCGTTCTTGAACACCTCTCTCAGGTTTTCCTCGCTCTGACCGTAGTACTTGGACATGATCTCCGGACCAGTCAGCGGCACGAAGTTGGCCTGCGTCTCGTTCGCGACCGCTTTGGCCAGCAGGGTCTTGCCCATGCCAGGGGGCCCGTACAGAAGCACGCCCTTGGGAGCCTCCACCCCGAGACGGTCGAAGACCTCCGGGTGCCTGAGGGGGAGCTCGATCATCTCCCTCACCTTCTTCACCTCGTCCTTAAGCCCGCCGATGTCCTCGTAGGTGACGCGGGGGATCTTCAGCTCCTCCTCCACGGGCTTCTCGCTGATCGCGACCGCCGTGTCCTCGCTGATGAGCGCGACCTCGCCCCCCGGATTGTAGGATACAACGACAAGCTCGATCTTCTTGCCCATGACGAGGATCTCGACTATGTCGCCGCGCATTACCACCCTGCCCGCCAGCGTCTGGGCGAGGTACTCCTCCCCGCCCATTATCCTCAGCATCTCCGTTGGAGCGAAGCTGATTTTTTCTGCTGGTTTCGGCGTGACCTTCCTCAGGCCGATCTTCTCGTCGATCCCCACGGAGGCGTTGCGGCGCGCGTTGCCGTCGATGCGGATCACGCCGCGGTTCTCGTCCTCCGGATAGCCCGTGAAGACCTGCAGTGCGGTCCTCTTCTTCCCCTCTATGATGACGGCGTCGCCGTCTTCCAGTTTGAGGAGGGGCATCAACGCCGGGTCTATCCTGGCGGCGCCCTTGCCGACGTCACGTTGCCGCGCTTCCGCTACCCTGAGGAACTTCTCGTCTTCGCCCATCGCATTGCACCGCCGGTCGAACCAGGTTCTACTGCAGCTTCAACTTGTGCGCCTTCACGTCCGTGGGTCTCAGCTTCGGAAGGGTCAGCTCGAGCACGCCGTTCCCTAGCTTGCCCTCTGCCTTCTCCGCCTCGACTTCCTCGGGCAGCGGTATCCTCCTGT
Source organism: Thermoplasmata archaeon (assembly GCA_041489255.1). Taxonomy (GTDB): domain Archaea; phylum Thermoplasmatota; class Thermoplasmata; order RBG-16-68-12; family JAFNFQ01; genus JAFNFQ01. The sequence continues at coordinate 12,493 of JBGPQV010000009.1, forward strand.
AGAAGGAGTTCCTGCCTATCTCGCGGTAATAGTATCCTTCGTGCTCCTCTTTCTTGCCGGACTGCCGCTCCGCCCTGATCTCCACGGAGTCGCCGTGGACTGTTATGTCGATGTCTTCCTTCGTGACACCGGGCATCTCGGCCTTCAGCATAAACTCCTTGCCGGTGTCTTTCAAGTCGGTGGCGGGAGTGGTGAGTGCCATGCTCCTGTTCAACCATCTCGGACCCAAGGGGCGGCCGCGGAACTCGGGCAAACCCCGCCAGAAGTCCCTGAAGAACGGATTGGCGAACCTGTCCAGGTCGCCGAACTGGTCCATCGTCCAAGGCCACTCCTCGCGGTTCGCGAGGCCCTGTTCATCCTTCTCAGGCTTGTCTTCACTCTTCTTGATTCTCATGCAATTAGCCTCCTTCGAAGTAGGGTAGATATGTTAGTGGTTCTATAAAATCATATCGTGATTCGACCCTGATGGCGGACTGGGTCAGGTGCCGCCCGAAGCGGCCGAGCAGGAGAACCTCAGCACCGGTTTGAGCTCGATCAGGAGTTATGGCTGGAGACGACCTCACTTTCGTCGAACTGCACGCCGAGCTTCTCCGCCACCTTCCTGAGCTCACTCTCCTTCTTGCGGAGCTTCTCCTCGCGATTCAGTATCTCCATTGCCTTCTTCTGGACTATCTTGACGCGGCTCTCGATGTCACGCCGCCATTCTTCCATCTCCGCGGTCGACGCCGTGTCTTTCACAGCTTCCGCGAGCTTCTCTTTCAGCTTCACGACCTCTGCCTGCGTCTTATTCGCCTTCTCCGCGAGTTCCTCCCGTTCTTTTTCGAGCGAGCGTTCCCTTTCCTGGACAAGGTCGTCCCTGGTCTGGATTCTGTCTTCTGCCTCGGTGATCTTGACCTCTCTCGTCCTCAGTTTCTCCTCTTTGTCGAGGAGCTCCATCGCCTTCTTCTGGAGGAACTTCATGTTCTTCTGGAGCTCCTTCTGCATGTTCTCCGCCTCGGTCTTCTCTTTCTCGGCCCTGGCACGTAGGCTCAATGCTTCTTCGCGTGCCTTGTGCGCCTGTGCGCGGCTTGATTGCGCTTCCTCCACCCTGCTCTCGAGCTCCTTGCGTTCTCTGTCGACGTCCTCCATGTTCCGCCGGACCTCGACTTCCAGCTTGGAGAGGATCGAATCGCGCTTGGTGATGTCCTTCTGGATGCTGATGATGAACTGCTCGCGCGATTTGACATCAGACTCCTTGTTCCGCAGGTCTTCGGTCATGTTCTCCAGGCGCTGGAAATCGGCCGTGAGGGCCTGCTCCCGCTGAGCGATATCTGCCAGTCTAGCCTGGGTGTTCGTTTCTCTCTCTTCTAGTTCAGCGCGATGGGCCTCGAGCTCCGAGGACGACGCCGAAAGGCACTTGGCCTCCTGTTCCAGCGAGGAGCGCTTGGTCGCCAGTTCCTCGGAGGTCTTCGAAAGGCTGTTCTCCAATGCCACTAGCCTCGCCTCGCGGGCCTGAATCTCGCTCGTTGCAGATTGGATTCTGACCTCCCTCGATCCGAGCCTCCTCGCGGCCTCGTTCAGCTGGGACACCTGAGCCTCCGCCGCACGCTCAGCTTTCTCCGCAGCAAGGCGGCGCTCCTCCAGCCGCGCCTCCATCTCCCTGATCTCTTCTGCGTGCCGCTTCATCATGTTCTCTAGTTCTGTCGCGACATACGCCCGGCGCTGCGCTTCCTCGATTAGCTTCTCCGAGCGTTGCGTTTGCTCGGACACGTCCTGCCTGGACGCTTCGAGCTGGTTGAATTCTTTCTCCTTGGATGCAGCCCATGCTGCCCTCTCCGCATCCAGTGCCTGCCGGTCGTGCGAAATCTTCGCCTCTCGAGCCGCGAGGCTCTTGTCGAATTCGGAAAGCTCGAGGGCCTTGGCGCTAAGCCTATCTTGGAGCGCGGCTGATTCCCGCTCGAGGCGCTCTTGGTCCGACTTGAGCTCTGCCTCCTTCGCGGCGAGCGACTGCCGAACCACCCCTGCCTCGGCGTGGAGTCGCCCTGACTCGTCGGCCTGCCTGACAGTTGCTTGGGTGAAATCGATCTCCCTGGTCTCCAGCAGTTTCGCAGTGGCATCGAGGTCGGCCTCTTCCCTCGCGAGCCTATCCTCGCGTTCCTTGAGGGTGGACTGTGCCGACGCTGCGCCAGCCTCCTTTCCCGCCAACTCGCGCGACCTCGCCTCCAAGGCTTTGGCCATCTTGTTCAATTCGCTCTCTCGCTCGCTGACCTGTAGAACGCGGGCAGAAACCTCCTCGTCGAAATGCGCGTTCCTCGACGCCAGCTCAGCCTCGGCATTCTTCAGCATATCCGCGCGCTTGGCGAATTCGTCTGAAAGCCTTGTCGCCTCTTCGCGAAGCGCCCGCTCTCTCTGCTCGAGTTCGGATGCGCGCTCGTCAGCAATCTTCTTCGCGGCCTCCGCTGCCGTCTGCGCTTCCGTCGCAGCTTGCATGGCCTGCTTGACCTCGTTCTCGCAGCGCGCCAGATCATCCTTCGCGCGGTCGATGCGCGATTGATTGGTCTGAATTCTCATCTGTTGTTCCGCGAGGTTTGCTTCGTGTTTCTCGATTTCGCGCAGGCGGTTCTCGAGCGTTTCCTGCTGCTCCTTCATCTCTTGATCGAAGGCGTCATGCTGCTGATGCAGCAGAACCTGCTGCGACTCCATCGTTTCCTGCCAAGAGCGGAACTCCTCGGCCTTGCGGGCCTCAATCTCGAGAATCGTGGCGGCCTTCGCCTCGAGGGTCTTCGAAACCTTTTCATTCTCCTGCTCGCGAGCTGCGAGTTCAGCGTGCGCCTTCGCGATCTTCTCCGCCTCCTCCTTGAGATCGGCCTCCTGTGAAGTGAGCTGGGAGAGGAGGAGTGCATGCTCCTCGGATTGACTTTGAAGCTGCTCCTCCTTGTCATGCAATGATTGCTCCTTGGATTCGAATTCGATTTCCTTGGCGGCGATGGACTCGCTCTTTCCCCGCCATTCGGCGTCGAATTCCTTCCTTGCTGATTCGATCTCGTGCTGCTCCGCCCCTAGGGTCTTCTCCTGCTCGACTAGGGACATTTCCATTCGTTCGATCCCCTGAGCCCGCTTGTCGAGAGAGGCTTTCAAAGCCTCCATCTCATGCGTTTCCCGTTCCACGACCTGTTCCTGCTGCTTCAGTCGGTTCTGCCACTGGGAGAAGCTCGCCACCTTCGTGCGAATCGAGGCGGCTTCCCGCTCGAGCTTGGTCATCGTCGTCGTGGTCACATCGAGCGCTCCCTCGAACGCCTTCGATCGCGCTCTCAGCGAATCCCATTTCGCCTGGAGTTCTCTGTTCGAGTCCTCCAAATTGTTTTCGGCAGTCCTGGCGGCTCTGAGCCGTATCTTCACGTTCTCGTCGAACTTGTCCTGGACATTCACGAGCATCTCGCGCGCAAACTCCACCTGCTCCATCGAGACGGGTCCGTAAGCCAGCAGGCACACGGCCAGCGCGTCCCCCTGTACGGTCTGCGCGTGGTACTTCTCCACCTTGACGGCCTTCTCCACGGCGTCCAGCGCTCCCGCCTGCGAAACCTGTTCGTAGGTGACCTCGCAGCGCGGGTCCAAGGTGAATTCCCTGAGCAGTCTCCTTCTGTCGTCCACAAGGAAGGCCTTCGCGGGCCTCCAGCGCGCTCTTTGCGCTATCATTCCAACCACCAAGAGTATTCCGAACGGGATTACCGCCAGCGTGTAGGGGCTCCTCCACCACACCGGGCTGAAGGAGATTCTCACGGATTGAGACGCGGTGGCGGTTCCATCGGATATCGTGACTGTGAAGACGGTGTCGGTCTGACCCGCCGGGAACGCGATGGTCAGGACGCGGCCGTTTGCCGTGACATAAGGACTGTCCGTTGTCGCGAAGATTTCAGACATGTTCGTGTCGACGTCGGAGATATAAGGAGTGAGATCGAGGGTGATTGTGGCTCCGTCGTCGATTTGGAGTTCCGCGATCGGCGCCAGGACAGGGGGATCGTTGACTGGCAAGACGATGACGAGGAATGTTGCTTCCGCGAACGCGCCGGAAGGATCAGTCACCCTGAGGCGGAGGGTCTCTGGACCAAACCAATCCCGGGGCGCCCAGAAGTCAACCGTGAGGTCGGCGTTTATTTCGAACAAGACACGCGTCGCGCCGAGAACTGTGAATGTGAGCGGGTCGCCGTCGCGGTCAAAGAAGTAGAAGGCCGGGGATCCGCCGAAGGCATCGAGCCTGACGGTATCCTCATCGAATGAGACAGTCGGGATTGCAGAAAGAGCGATTGGCGCGTCGTTGACGGGTCGTACTGTGACAGGGAACGACCCCTCAGCGAAGCTGCCAGAGGGGTCAGTAGCGCGGACACGGAGGTTCTCCAAGCCGGACCAATTCGCCGCTGCCCACAAGTCCACAGTTCCATCCGGATTGATCCGAGAGCTAACTTGGACGCCTCCCAGAACTATCAACGTCAGCGGGTCTCCATCAACATCGAAGAAATGGGTCGTCGCGGCCCCTCCGAAGGCGTTAATCGCGACCGCATCTTCGTCGAAGGCAATCGCTGAGAACTGCGCGATCAGGACCGGCGGATCGTTGACAGGGCGCACTGTGACTGTGAACAGCGCCTCAGCAGAACTTCCGTTGGGATCAGTCGCCCGGACGAGCAGAGTCTCGGAGCCGTCCCAGTTCGCCGTTGCCCAAAAGTCGACGGTGAGGTTCGCATTGATTCGGGTCGAGACCTGAACGCCCCCCAATATCGTGAACGAGAGTGGGTCGCCATTTCTATCGAAGAAGAATGCCGAGATTGGTCCGGCGAACGCATCAAGAGTGACCGTGTCCTCGTCAAACGTGATATCCGGAATCGGAGAAAGGAGAACGGGCGCGTGGTTCACGGGCATAACCGTGACGACGAATGGGCCCTCCGCAAAGTCGCCTGAGGAATCGGTCGCGCGCACCCTCAACGTTTCTGAGCCGGACCAGTTCGTCGCGCCCCACAGGTGCACGGTTCCGTTGGGATTGATTATGGAGCTGATATTGACGCCCCCGAGTATTGAGATGATTAACGGGTCTCCGTCCGCGTCATAGAAGTTGCTGGTGGCGTTTCCCCCGAAAGCGTCGAGCGCTGTTGAGTTCTCATTGAAGGAGATTGCAGGGAAAGGCGTCACAAGGACTGGCGGATCGTTCACGGACCGCACGATGACGAGGAACACACTCTCCGCGAATCCGCCGGAGGGGTCCATAGCCCTCAGGCGCAGAGTCTCAGAACCGAACCAGTTCATGGGTGCCCAGAAGTCGATCGTGTCGTCTGCGTTGACCTGCGAGGAAATGTTTGCCGCGTCTAGGACTGCGAATGACTGCGGATCACCGTCAGGGTCGTTGAAGAACGCGGTGCCGGGTGCACCGAGCCCGTTGACGGCGACAGTGTCCTCATCGAAGATGACGGTCGGGATTGGGGAAATGAGGACTGGCGGACTCTGAGCTGACGCAATGATCCGAATCACTCTCCACGCTGTGTCAGTGCCATCCGAGACCCACAGAGTGACCATGAACATGCCCGGAGAGCCATATGTCACATCGAGGAAGGGATACGCGCCCGGGTTTGCTGTGACATTGGCTGGGTCAGAATCCCAGACGGCAAGTGCCGCAAGTGGTGTGTCCGGGTCCGTAACATAGAACGTGAGGTTGAGGGTGTATGTCACAGCGACGCGGACATGCAGGTCCGGAATCGGTGCGATCGAAGGCGGTCTGGATCCGATGATATAGCTGCCTACGCCCTGTTCCTCGTCCCAGCCTGTAAGGTTGACATGATCAATCGCAACCGCGCGCAGGGTGACCCCGTTGATGGGGACGCCTGGGTTCCACAGACATGAGCCGTCAATCGTGAAGTCAGATCCAATCGTATGCCATGAGCCGTCGAAGTAAGTGAAGTCAATGCGCACGACATCGGAATCCGTCGTGTATCCGATCGTGAGCGTCCCGTCCACTGCTTGGTTGTCCACCACGGCTCCGATCGTGATTGTGGGCGGCGTGTTGTCGACATCGATCGGGGAGACGATAGTCATGTTCGTGGCCGTCACGTTATTCGTCACTGTGGCAAGGAGGCTGCCGCTCACGAAGTTCAGTCCAGAGGTATCCCAGTAATAGGTGCCATTGAGGGTTGCGGTGCTCCCAATAGGTGTCCAAACCATCCCATCATTGTAGTCGAACTGGACCGAGATAGAGTCCGTGCTGTTCGTATACACTATTGGCACGACGCCCGTCAGGAGTGACCCCGATGCAGGGGAGCTGATCGCTATCCACGGTGGTGTGCCGAGAATCACATGGATTTGCGCTGTCCCGATGATCGGTCCGAAGGAAGCTTGCAGGGTCCCGTTGGCGGCGGGCGGGTTGGATGTGAAAAGAACGTCTTGTCCCCATGAAATGTTGAGGCTGCCGACACCACCACCGACAGCCCATGTGAAGTTCACGCCGGGTATGGCGTTGTTGTATGAATCGTACGCCTGTGCGTTGAAAATCTGAGACGCGAATGCTTGCATTGTGACGTTGTCCGGCGTGACGATTATGCGGTTCACGGGGCCGGGCGAGACGGTGATGTTGTCGCTGAGACCGGTGACGGTGCTGAAGTTAGAGAAGATTCTGATAGTTTCTGCTTTGGTGTACGTCTCTGTTGCCAAGGTGGCGGCACCGCCCGCTGGAATCACGAGCGATGTTGTACCCAAGACACCCCCGCCAGGTGTTATCCCGTCTGGGAGGCGAGCCTCCAGGGCGACAATGCCTGTCCAGGAGGTCATCGTCGCGTTCAAGATATCTTTCGCGGTCACAGTGACCGCGAACGGTGCTCCGGCGACCGCGGACGACGGGGCGGTCACGTAGAAGTGGTCGAGCCGGTGGGTGTAAGTAAGCCGGATTTCCTCAAGCACGGGAGTGATCAGGGTGTTGGCCGTGGATAGACTGGCTCGGAAACGGATCTTTCCAGTCGCGATGCTTGCGGTCCGGAGATTCGCGGGTGGCGTGACAGCTATCCATGTACTGCCGGAGTCGAGGGAGTATTGGTACGAAATCGTCTGGCCATTGAGATTCTCCACAACTGTGAAGTTACCCCAAGCGGAGAGATCCGCCGGCACGAGGTCGTTTGTCTCGATTGTCCCTGCCGGTGGATAACGGAAATAGGATATGTTCACATCCCCTATGACTGGCATATGCCCCGGGTTGGTGACCGAGAGAAAGAGGCGGTAATCGACCCACCGCGAACTCCCTGTCATCGGGGAAGCCGATGAACTCGGGTATGGCGCGGACCATCCAGACCATGTGGCGTCCACAGGATTCGTGTCTCCGATGCGGGTTTGAACAGTGACCGTTGCGTCATTGGGCAGAATGAAGCGAATATAATCCACGTCAACTGGGAGTGCGGTGCCGGAGAATCCATCGGTAACGAAGAACGCAGCTCGGACTCCGAGCGTATACTCGAACGAGGGTGTATATGTGTCCCGGACGGTCCATGCGGCACCGTTCGTGCTGGTCGAAGCGGTAAATGTGTTTCCCACGCGCCGGATTCGGACCCACGCGGGGACGGGGTTGCCGCTGGCGACGTCTACGCGGACCGTAGTGGCGGCATCGTCCGTCGCATAAACCCTCCAGTTCCTCGGTCCGCCCACATTCGTCTTCGATATGCTGTACCAATTATGGTTGTCAACGAGGATCATGAGGCCAGATTTCTGGCCATTCACAGCGGGGTTCACGCTGTATTTCATAATGGCGGTGAAATCCCCGACGAGTCTCTCCGAGAGGACATTGCCTGTGAACGTCCCGTCAGTGAAGTCAGTCCCGGTACTCGAGACGACATGGAGGCTCCCGGGCGTGGTCACGCCGACGTCATACGAGGACGGCGGGTTAGTCCACGCCCATTTCGGGTCTAAGGACGCGCCATTGAACTCATCCGAGGCGAGGTCTCGGACCGACGGGTTCCACGAGATGTTCTTCCATGCGGCTATGGTTCCTGGGCCGCCCACCTTGGAGATGTACTCGGCAGTGGCCCCGACCACTCTGTACCAGATCTCCAGCTTCGGACGTCGGGTCGAGTCGATTGCGTAGTCTGAGGAGTAGAAAGTCTTGTCCGAGTCTGCCCCGGGGTTCGGTCCTTCGATCAGCAGGCCGTAGTTGGGCAGCCGCCCACGGTGCCATAGGTCGACAAGCTGGGTGACGTTCCAGGTCCTCCAGCCAGCTGTGTTGTCGATGAACGTCTGGTCGATCACGCGCCCGCTGAAATCGCCGCCCGAGGTCCCCCATTTGATTCCGGTGAGCCGATCGTTCCACGTCACTTGGGCCTCGTTCCACTGTGCAACCACATGGTGGAGGCTCGCGGTGAAGGAGTTGCCGAATCCCGCGCTCTGGTAGAGGCTTAATCTCGCGCCGTCAATCACTGCGCTCGCGGGAATCGCGGAAATGTCGAACCGGAGAATCGGCTGAGCGTCGGGGTTGCGGCCATCGAGGACGAGTGTGGTGCCGGCCCCGTGGTTGAGGTCCGGGTTCGTCTTCTCTAGCCACGCGTCTTCCCCGGTCGCCCCGGGCTGGAGGGTCAGGAGGGTGCCAGGCCCCGAAGGAATCGCCATTGCGACATCCCCTGGCCACCGATTGAGATCGATGTTGGTCGCGCTGTCCGGGCCGGAGAAGTCCGCTTGGGTCGTGCTGTTCCACCAGAAGGTGGGCTGGCGCTCGAGGGTTGCATTGCTGCCCAGGATTTCCGTGTTCGTGAAGGTGTAGTCCGCAGGGTTCGTGAAGTTCCAGACAGCGTCTGATGTGCCGTCGGGATTGTCCGTGATCGACGGGTCCGCGGAAACGTGGCGGGAAAAGGGGGTAAGCGACGCCGCAGGAGCCAGCAAGACCATGCTGATTGCTAGGGCGCGCACCAAGTCGGTTCTCATTGCGACGACTCCCCCTTTCATCCAGCAGTCGGGCTGCTGGGCTGGGAATCGCGATTTTACCTGCCTTCTTTCTATATAACAGGCGTCTGGTGGTTATCTCTTCAGAGAATCACCAGATGGAATCTCTCGAATATCGGCGGACCCCAAATCCGTCGATTCCCGCCATTTCCATTTGCGAGAACGGGATGATGGCGGGGCGGAAAAATGGATGGATGCAGGTCGTTGGCTACTCCTGCCGTCCTCCGTAGCGCAGGCCTATCCCATTTCCCTTCTCACCGTGATGGGTATGACGCCTTTCTGGAACTCCAGTTCCGCGATCGAGAGCGGGTCGATGATGGTCTTGGGGACATCGACCAAGACGGGTGCACCCATGGAGATTTGGAGTGCCCGTGCGCCCAGTATCCTTGCTCTCTCGAAGCGCGTGTATTTCATCGACTGCCTCTGATGATGCTCCCTAATCGATACGTTGCTCGATACCGAACACTCGGTGCGGCTTTAGGGTTTCGGATTCTCCTCAATGGGCAGGTAGTACATGATTCTTGGCATTTGGGCATGGCTGAATCCCCCGCTTCTCTCTGGAGGAACAGAACTTGCCGATGGGCAAACCTATAAATGACCGGGTCACCTACTCAACGGAGATTACCTTGGATGCACAAATACCGCCCCCGGCTGAGAAGCCTGCACGCCGCGTTATCCTGCCGGGCGACGAGGTTGCAGTGAGCGAGGAATACGAGTCGGGAGAGGGGACCTACGAGCGCGACGGGAAGATCTATGCGACCGCGCCGGGGATTCTGAACCTCGATGACGCGAGCAAGATCGCCCGGGTCAGGATGTTCAACCCTCCCGCGCAGCTCAAGGTCGGCGACATAGTGTACGCGACGGTGAGCGACATCAGGAGTTCTATGGCGACGGCGCAAGTCGTCGTCCTCCATGGCGTCGACAGGCAGCTCAGCGGCGACACAGAAGCGGCAATTCACATCTCTAACGTCTCTTCCGATTACACCGAGGAGTTTAGGCAGGTGTTCTGCCTTGGGGACATCATCCGCGCCCAGGTGATCCAAGCTCAGCCTTCGCTCCAATTGACGACTGCCGGTCCGACATTGGGCGTCGTGAAGGCGCTATGTTCCGAGTGCAGGGGTCCCTTGGTGAGGAGAGGAAACGAGCTTTACTGCGAGAGGTGCGAACACAGCGAGCAGAGGAAGATCACGTCCGACTACGGCGACCTCACGCTCGATTCGCCAGCGAAGCAGATGAGCATCGCATTCTCCGGCGACCGCAGAGAGCGGAGGAGCGAGGGCAGAGGCGAAGGGCACGGGTACCGCGGAGGGGACAGGGGCGACAGCGGAGATCGGAGAGGCGGGAGAGGCCGAGGTCCCCCGCGGAGAGGTGGTTACGAGCACCGTGGCGGTGGCGGGAGAGGCAGGCCGCCGAGGCGCGATGGCCCCAGGCACTGAGTGATGAGTGCGATAATCAGCACTATCATTCACAGCCAAAAGCATATGAACCCGCGAGGATATGCATAGGATGTAGGTAGCAGATGCCGCAATCCACTGAGGAACTTCTACAGGAGCTCCAACGGCTCAGGACGGAGATTCAGCAGCTGCGCGAGATGGTGAACGCGCTGTTCAACGCGGTCTTCGAGGACCTCGAGGAAGACTGGGACACGCTCCCGCACCGCGAAGACTTTAACGCCTACAACTGATGCCTTGCCGGCTTGACGGCATGAGCGACATTACTTCTCTAGTCTCTCGTCACGACGAGTGGCGGCTTCGCGAGTGCATCAACCTGCAGTGTTCCGAGAACGTCACGAGCGAGGCGGTCAGGAAGATACTATCCTCCGACATGGGCCATAGGTACACGCTGCCCATCAACCAGGACGTGCACGGGTCATTTGTCGAGAACGCGTACCGTGGGACGCGGTACATGGACGAGATAGAGGCGTTGGGGGAGAAGCTGGCCGCAGAACTCTTCGGCGGGAAGTTCGCGACGGTCAAGCCGCTCTCGGGCCACATTGCCGCAATGATCATGCTCACTGCGATTTGCAGGAAAGGTAACGGGATGCTCGTCGTGGATGCGAGGCATGGCGGGTATGACGGCTATCTTCCAGAGAACATGGCCGGCATGTTCGGCTTCAAGGCGGGTTTCCTTCCTTTCGACAAGAGGAGGTGGAATGTTGATTCCGGCGCTGCGGCTCGCAAGATCAGGAAGGAGAAACCTAGGCTCGTGGTCCTGGGGGCCAGCTTCATCCTGTTCCCATACGATATTCGGCCAATACGAGAAGCTGCTGACGACGTCGGTGCGCGGCTCGGCTACGACGGTTCCCACGTCCTCGGGCTGATGGCGGGAGGCGAATTCCAGAAGCCTTTCGAAGAGGGTGTCGACATCCTTGTGGGGAGCACGCACAAGTCATTGTTCGGGCCGCAGGGAGGGCTAGTGGTCTGCCGGGATGACAGCCTGGCCGATGACATCCGGAAGGCGTTCTACTGGAAGGTCATGGACAACGCTCACTGGAACAGGATCGCCGCGTTGACGCAGGCGCTGTCGGAAGTGAAGAGACATGGGGCGAAGTATGCGCGGCAGGTCGTGAAGAACTCGAAGGCCCTCGCGTCTTCCCTGCATCGTGGCGGGTTGGAGTTGAGGTTTCCAGAGCTCGACTTCACCGAATGCCACCAGATGCACGTCGATGAGCGCGCGCTCAAGGCGGATTGGAATCTCACCCTGGACCAGTATGCCAAGAAACTGGAGAGGAGCAACCTGATCGTCGACGCGGTCGGCCGCATCGGGACGAATGAGCTCACGAGGTTGGGCGGGCGGGAGGAGACCACCTCCGAGATCGCAGACATGATTCTTCGTGCCCTGAAAGATGAGGACGTAGCGCGGGAAGTTGCCGCCCTGCGCTCCAATCTCAAGATGAGTTACTGCTAGCCAAGGGGAAAAAGACAATAAGCCACACCAGTCATGTCCATCCACCGCATGCCCAATCTGGATAGATACAGCCGCCAGACAGTCCTCGAACAGGTCGGCAAGGAAGGCCAGAAGAGATTGCTCGATGCACATGTCTCCGTTCTCGGCCTCGGGGCCCTCGGAACCGTGAGTTCGACTCTGCTGGTAAGGGCCGGGGTTGGGCACCTCACCGTCATCGACAGGGACGTCGTCGAACTCGTCAACCTCCAGAGGCAGGTACTCTATGGAGAGGATGACATCGGGCTGCCAAAGGCACCTGTAGCCGCCGCAAGACTGAGACAGATGAACTCCTCGATCAAGGTCGAGGGCATGGCGAAGGATGTGAGCAGCGCCAATGTGCTCGGACTCCTCAAGGGTTCGGAGCTTATTCTCGACGGCACCGACAACCTCGAAACGCGATTCCTACTGAACGAGGCTTGCGTGGAGACCGAGACTCCGTGGGTCTATGCGGGGGTCATAGGGACGGAAGGAAGGGTAATGTCGATAGTCCCCGGCAAGACCGCGTGCTTCCGATGCTTCTCCAGAAGCCTTCCGGCCCCTGGGACTCTGCCAACGTGCGAGACCGCCGGGGTACTCAACTCAGTAGCTGCCGCCACCGCGTCTCTGCAAGTAACGGAAGCCATCAAGCTGATGGTCGGGGAGGAACCTGCTGGATATCTCATGGTCCTCGACGGATGGTCCCCCGAACTGCTGCGAATCAAGATGCCCCGGAGCAGGACCTGTCCGGTCTGCGTCGGCGGCAAGAGGGAGTATCTTGGCGGGAGGAGACCCCAGGTGATAACCGCCCTCTGCGGCGGGAACACGATATCGTTCGACCCGCTGCACAAAGGCAAGGTCGATTTGGCGGGAATCGCGATGAGACTCGGGAAGATTGGGAAGGTTAAAGTGGCGGGCGGGGTGGTGGTCTTCGAGACGGGCAGGCACAGAATGACGATATTTGAAGATGGGCGGGCGTTAATCAAAGGCGCGCGCAGCCCGGGAGAGGCGAGGTCCCTCTATTCGAAGTACGTCGGGCTGTGACCTGAGGAAGTGAATGATGACCAACATCGCTGGAAAGGGGTTGTTGCTCTTGAGTGGTGGGTTCGACAGCCCCGTGGCCGGCCACCTCATGAAGCAGCAGGGCCTTGACATCGACGCGATCCATTTCTCGCTCGAACCCGTCACCGACGACGCAGCCGAGAAGAAGTGCATGGAGCTCGCGAGGATAGTCGGGCTTCGAAAGGTGTATGTCGCGAAAGTCGGGGACGCATTCACGAAGATTGCGGCGATGTGTTCACACCGATTCTATTTCGTCCTCAGCAAAAGGCTGATGGTTCGGGTGGCCGAGGCCGTGGCCAGGCGCGACGGCTACAGTTTCCTCGTCACGGGGGAGAACCTCGGGCAGGTCTCGAGCCAGACGCTGCAGAACCTGACTGTCATCGACAATGCCGCCAGGATCCCGGTTTTGCGTCCGCTTCTCGGCTTCGACAAGCAGGAGATAATCTCGGTGGCGAAGAAGCTGGGAACATACGAGACCTCGAAGGGCCCTGAGATATGCGACGCGCTCGGCCCCGACAAGCCGTCGACAGCCGCCACTCTGCCGGAGATCCTTCAAGAGGAGACCAATCTGAACGGCGAGGGGCTTGTCGAGAAAGTGGTCGGTGATATGGAGGAGAGAGCAATACCTCGCGACGCCAAAGCCGCCGACAAGAGGGAGGCCGCTGGATGACCTATTACTTGCTCAAGCCCTGCAAGACCTCCGCGGGCTTCACGAGCACCTTGAAAAAGAGGACGAAGCTCAATCTCAAGGACGCGAAGCCGAAGTTGGAGGCGGCGGGATACAAGGTAACCGATGTCGAGGTCATGCTCATCCTCGAGGGCCCGGGGGGCATGACTGTCTACGAGAGCGGCAAGATCCTCCTCAAGACGAACGACAAGGATGAGGCGCAGCATCAGATTGATTCAGTATACGGGATCCTAGGTCTGTCTGAAGAGAAGGCCGAGACCCCCGCCTAATGCTTATCTATATGCATTCCGAATCCACCGTCGTGAGATTCGTCCTGGACACCTCGGCTCTCATGAGCGGCAAGACGTTCGAGGGCGATCTGTACACGACGCCGGAGGTTCTGAGCGAACTCAGGAGGTTCGGCGTTACCCCGCAGCTTGAGGCCTTCATCGAGAACAAGGTCCGAATCGTCACTCCCGGTGACGAGTCAGTCGATGTGGTGAAGCGCAAGGCCGAAGAGACGGGAGACGTCAATCGTTTGTCGCCGACGGACATCGGCATCCTCGCGTTGGCGGTCGAATTGAGAGCGGCTCTTGTGACAGACGACTATTCTATCGAGAACACGGCGAAGGCGATGGGCATCCGGTACGACACGGTGATGATGCCAGCGATCAAGGAGGTGGTCCACTGGCGGTATCGCTGCATCGGCTGTCTCAAGTTCTGGCCCGAATGGCACAGCGCGTGCCCGGTTTGCGGCGCTCGGCTAAAGACATCCAGATCGAAGAAGAAGTGACTACTTCCCGAAGCGCCTGTGGCGCATCTGATAAGACCTTATTGCCCGCAAGAAGTCGATTTTCCTGAAGCCCGGCCAGTAGACGTCCACGAAGTACAGTTCGGAGTAGGCGAGCTGCCACAAGAAGAAGTTGCTGATCCTCTCCTCCCCGCTGGTCCTCAGGACCAGGTCCGGGTCCGGGATGTCCGCCGTCCACAGCCGCTTGGAGAAGAACTTCTCATCAATGTCCTCCGGCGCGATCTTCCCGCCGCGCGCGTCTCGCACGAGCCCTCTGATGGCGTCGAGGATCTCCTCTCTCCCGCCATAAGCGATAGCGAGGTTCAGCCTGTACTTGTCGTAGCCCCTGGTCCTGCCCTCGCAGTAGTCGATTGCCTCGACCACCTCCCTCGGGAGCATGTCCCGCCGCCCGAGGACCGTGATCCGGATCTGGTTCTTGTGTACCCTCTCCTCGTCGCCCGCCCTCCGGAAGTTCTCGGCGAAGAGGCGCATGATGTGCCTTACCTCCTCCGTGTCCCTCGAGAAGTTCTCGGTGGAGAAGGCGTACACGGTAAGGATCTTGACGCCGGCCTCGAGGCACCACTCCAGGACCTCCTCCAGCTTCTCCCGCCCCTTCTCGTGCCCGGTCAGCGGCCTCAGCCCTATCGATTCAGCGAACCGCCGGTTGCCGTCCATGATTATGGCGACATGCTCGGGGACGGGTCGCGATTTGACCTGCTGGACCAGGCTCCTCTCGTAGGCCTGGTATGCAGCATCGCTGAGCATCTTGGAGATATCGACAGGCAACGGCCGTTCTCATCGTCCATCCGCTTATTAACCTTCTCGGCGAGCCGATTCCGCAGGATCCTCTCAGCCAGAATCGCTAGTCCCGAAACTTTAAGTAGAACACCTTTTATCAATCAGCCAGATACAAACAGGAATCCTCCAGTGGAGCCGATGAAGCATAGCGAATATATGGAGCTTTATCGAAAGCTCTCCACGCCCGAAGATATCGATTTTCTGGCGGAGAACTTTGGATACGGCAAAGAACTCCTCCTGGTCATCTACACGCAGCGAGTGACACGAGACGCGACGAAGCGCTACTACCGCGTCAAGGACCAGGTGAAACGCCTCCTGAGGATGTGGCAGGACGGACAATCATTCGTCCAGATAGCGAGGAGATACGACTTCCCGCCCGTGCTCACCGCCATGATGATAATGGAGCAGAGAAAGGTCTCGCGGAAGCAGTTCTGGAAGCTCGCGTCAGACCCTGGGTTGTCGGGAGACGCCGGTCTCCGGAAGGATCTGCAGCAGGCCCTGAAGGATGACATCGTTTACTCGCCATCCGGAGTCGAGACGCAATACGCTCGAGGGAGATGGGGCGAAAAGATGCTCACTGACTGGCTCGATGCTCGAGGTCTCCAGTACAGGACGGAGAAGCAGCTCAAATCCGAGTACGACAAGACACCTGATGTGCTGCTGCATAAACCGATTGAGTGGAACGGGTCGAAGAACTATTGGATAGAGAGCAAGGCGATCGTCGGCGACCCCGTCGAGATAAAGCGCCACATCAGGAAGCAGCTAGGTCCGTATTGGGAGATTTTCGGGGATGGGATAGTGGTCTACTGGTTCGGCTTTGTGGACGATGTGAAGCTCGAAGTGCCCAAAGGCATTAGCATGGTCGATCAGCGCTTCTTCGAACGGGACGACGTCGTGCCTCTGCCCCAAACGGTGAAGCGAGTCGGAAGCAGCTGAATTCCATTGCGGTATCCCCGTCCCAAGAAAGCCTTATACGGTTCAACAACATCGTCGGCTCGATGCCTGAAAATGAAGCGGGCCGAGTGAGGCTCCCACAGCTGAGAGGCGGAGAGATTTTCGGAATCGCGGACCAGCTCCTCGGCGCATCGCGAATCAAGGTAATGTGTGCGGACGGCAAGAGCCGCCTGGGGAGAATCCCTGGCAAGTTGAAGAAACGGATGTGGATAAGGGAGGGGGACTTGCTGGTCGTCAAGCCTTGGGACTTCCAGGACGAGAAATGCAACATCGTCCACAGATACACCAAGACCGAGGCCAGCTACCTGAGCAGGCGTAGGGCAATACCCAAGACAATCGATATATTCTAGTCGCTACGTACGGCTTTTGAGGAAAGCTCCTGCCATGTGCCCTCCGTTATCCCGAAACAGACTCAGGCTGGACGAGAAGAAGCTTCTCATTCTCGAGGAGCGCATCGACGGATGGCGCGTTCGCGTCAAGGACGACAGCCAGGCAAAGACTTATGGCGAGGTCTTCGACCAGAGGACGCTCATGGTCATCTACAAGCTCATCAACGAGGGAGCCGTTTCGACCGTTGATTATCCTGTCTCGACGGGGAAGGAGGGCAATGTATTCCATGCGACGGCGAACGGCGAGCCTGTCGCGCTCAAGATATACCGAGTCAGCAATGCGGCCTTCCGCGCGCTTTCAGACTACATCCTGGGCGATCCTCGCTTCAAGGGACTGAAGGGAAGCAAGAGGAAAATCATCTGCGCCTGGGCGACAAAGGAGTACAAGAACCTCGAGAGGATGCACCTCTCGGGGACAAGGGTCCCGAGGCCGATCGCCGTGGAGGAAAATATACTAGTCATGGGCTATTTAGGTGACGAGACAATGCCCGCCCCGATGCTCAAGAGCGTGAAGCTCAAGGATCCGGAGTCGGTAATGGACGACGTGATAGACAACATGAAATGCATACAAAAAGCGGGGCTGGTACACGGAGACCTGAGCGAGTACAACATCCTCATCTGGGACGGGAAGACATACATCATCGATGTCGGGCAGGCGGTCACGCTGGATCATGTCAACGCGAATGAATGGTTCAAGAGGGATGTGGAAAACGTCGCGCGGTACTTCCGCCGCCTCGGTTGCGACATCACGCCGGAAGCGGTCAATCAGCGAGTCAGGGGTGTGTAAGATGTTCTACGTGAGAATACCTGTCGACAGGGTCGGGGTCCTCATAGGCGAGCAGGGACAGACGAAGGCCCGCCTCGAGGAACTGACCGGGGTCAAGATCATTGTCGATTCGAACACCGGCGAGGTCACAATCGATGAAACCGGGGCAAAAGAACCAACGTTCTCGCTAAAAGTGAGGGACGTGGTCACGGCGATAGGGCGGGGTTTCTCTGAGGAGAAGGCATTCCTGCTCATGGACGATGACATGTACATTCAGGCTTTCGACATCAAGGAGTTCGCGAGCGACAGCAAAGACAGGGTCGCGCAGATCAAGGGGCGCGTCATCGGGGCGGGAGGCAAGACCCGCCGCCTTCTCGAGGAATTGGCGGGAGTCGACATCTCCGTCTCCGGGCACACGGTTGCCATAATCGGCGACGCGTTCCATCTGGACATCGGTAAGCAGGCGGTCGAGATGCTGCTTGGCGGGAGCGAGCACAAGACGGTCTACCGTTTCCTGGAGCGGAAGAGGCAGGAGATCAAGGCATACGAGACGGGCCTGTAGCCATTATTTCTAAGCAGTCGCAAATTCTTAAGTAATCGGGTCGTGTCCCAACCAATCGGTGAGCTGATGTCAAAGTACGTTTACTTCTTCAACGAAGGCAGTGCAAAAATGCGGGACCTCCTCGGGGGAAAGGGAGCTAACCTGTGCGAGATGACGCGCCTGGGCATGCCCGTGCCTCCCGGATTCGTGATAACGACCGAAGTCTGCGTCCATTATGCGAGCGAGGGCGCGTACCCGCCAACGCTCGATGAGCAGGTGAATGCCGCTCTCGCCAATGTCGAGAAGGAGATGGGCCTGAAGTTCGGGGACGAGCACAAGCCCCTGCTGCTCTCCTGCCGGAGCGGGGCGAGGCGCTCGATGCCCGGGATGATGGAGACCGTGCTCAACGTCGGCCTCTGCTCGAAGACGATTCCGGGTTTGATTGAAAAGACGCGCAACGAGCGATTCGTCTATGACGCCTACCGCAGGCTCATCATGATGTATTCAGACGTGGTCATGGAGAAAGCGGAGGGCATCGAGACGAAAGAAGGCGAAGGCATCCGTGACAAGTTGGAATCGCTGATGGCGGGGATGAAGAAGAAAAAGCACTACACTCAGGATACGGAATTGACCGCTGAGGATCTCAAGGAACTCTGCACTCAGTTCAAGAAGAAAGTCAGGGAGGTCATGGGCAGGGACTTCCCCGACGATCCGATGGAGCAGCTCTGGGGGTCGGTCGGTGCTGTCTTCAAGAGCTGGAACGGCAAGCGCGCCGTCTCATATAGGAGAATCGAACACATCCCCGACGATTGGGGGACCGCAACGAACGTGCAAAGCATGGTTTTCGGCAACATGGGCGAGACATCTGCCACAGGCGTGGCTTTCACGCGGAATCCCGCCACGGGAGCGAACAAGTTCTATGGGGAGTGGCTGCCGAACGCCCAGGGCGAGGACGTCGTCGCTGGCATCCGCACACCGAACCCCCTTAACGAGGAAACGAAGAATCCCCAGAACAAGCACCTGCCATCTCTCCAGAGCAAATGGCCCGCGCTCTACCGCGAGCTCGGCAGTATACGGACCACGCTGGAGAAGCACTTCAGGGACATGCAGGACATCGAATTCACGATTCAGGAGGGCAAGCTCTACATGCTCCAGTGCCGCAACGGCAAGAGGACAGGCACGGCCGCACTGAACATGGCGATGGACATGCTGGAGGAAGGCCTGATCGATAACAGGACGGCGGTCCTGCGCGTGGAGCCGGGGCACCTCGAAGAACTGCTGCACCCCATAGTGAACCCTGATGCGGAGAAGAAAGCGAAACCGTTCCTGACGGGTCTTCCGGCTGGTCCCGGAGGAGCTTTCGGGAAGATTGTGTTCACCTCGATTGACGCGGTTGAATGGACTCGCCGCGGCGAGAAGGTCATCCTTGTGCGCAATGAAACCAATCCGGAGGATGTCGAGGGGATGCGCGCTGCGGCGGGAATCCTCACGGCCCGCGGTGGCATGACCAGCCACGCTGCCCTTGTCGCTCGAGGGTGGGGCAAGTGCTGCATTGTGGGGGCCGGAGAGGCCGAGGTCGACGCGGAATCCAGGAAGCTGGTCGTCGGCTCGACGAAGCTCAAAGAGGGGGATTTGGTCACGCTGAATGGGACCAAGGGCCTGGTCTATCAAGGTGCCCTCGCGATGATGGACGCGAGCGAGAACCCGCGCTTCCAGCGATTCATGAAGCTGGTGGACGGGTTCCGAACCATGGGCGTCCGGACGAACGCTGACACGCAGAAGGACGCTAGGGTGGCCAGGGACTTCGGCGCGGAGGGCATCGGCCTGTTCAGGACCGAGCACATGTTCTATGGGAAGGGCTCGGACGAGCCTCTGTTCCTGCTGCGCAAGATGATCCTCAGCAACACGCCGGAGGAGAGACAGGCGGCCGTCGACGAGCTCTACCCGTTCGTCAAGAGGGACATCAAAGCGACCCTGGAGGCCATGGACGGGCTGCCAGTCACTATCAGGCTGCTCGACCCGCCGCTGCACGAATTCGTCCCTCAGGGCAAGGAGGACCAGGCGCAGCTGGCAAAGGCGCTCGGCATCAAGCCGTCCGACGTCAAGAAGCGCGGCAAGGCACTGCAGGAGTCCAACCCGATGATGGGGCACCGGGGCGTCCGCCTCGGCATCACGTATCCCGAGATCACGGAGATGCAGGTGCGCGCAATCCTCGAAGCCTCCGCGGAACTCATCAAGGCGGGCAAGCGCATGAAGCCTGAGATCATGGTCCCGGTGACCTGCGATGTAGGCGAGCTCGACGCCACGAGGGTGATCGTCGACCGCGTCCATAACGAGGTCAGGAAGTCGACCGGCGTCGACGTGCCTTTCCTCTACGGCACGATGATCGAGATCCCGAGGGCTTGCCTGTTGGCTGACAAGATGGCAAAGTCCGCGCAGTTCTTCTCGTTCGGCACCAACGACCTGACGCAGATGACATTCGGATTCAGCCGCGACGACATCGGGACTTTCCTCCCCGACTATCTGAAGCAGGGCCTGCTGCCCGCCGACCCATTCCAGACCATCGACCAGTCTGGAGTCGGCCAGCTGATCCAGATGTCTGTGGACAGGGGCCGGGCCGCTCGACCGGATCTCAAGATCGGCATCTGCGGCGAACAGGGCGGCGATCCCGCAAGCGTCGAGTTCTGTTTCAAGGCCGGGCTGAACTACGTCAGTTGCTCGCCTTTCAGAGTCCCCGTGGCCCGTCTCGCGGCCGCCCAGGCCAATCTGAAACACAAGGAGGCGGAGAACAGAGGAGTCTAGGAAATGGGTCTGCTGGACTTCCTCAACACGCCCTATGCGGTAGTCGTAGTCCTGCTGATTTTCGCTTTCCTGCCGCCAATAGCCTTTCTAATCTGGGTCAGGAACACCGAACGGTACGGTCGGGAGCCCTGGTTCGCCGTCATCAAGGTTTTCGTCTGGGGTGCCGTGTTTGCGGTGATAATCTCCATATTCCTCAGCTTGGGCCTGACCTGGCTCTACAACAGATTCGCGCCCGCATATGTCATCCTAGGGAGCGAGCAGACTCTCGAGTCGCTCGTGGTCGTACTCGTCGTCGCTCCATTCGTGGAGGAGGGCGCGAAAGCGATCGGGGTCTACACGACGGCGTATAATATCAACGAGGTGGAGGACGGGATTGTCTACGGCGCCGCCTCCGGTCTCGGCTTCTCAGCCACCGAGAACCTCTTCTACGGGATTGCGGCCCTGGTGATGCTCGGTCCGGCGGGCTCGATCACGCTCATCGTGGTGAGGAGCATATCTTCGACGCTGTTGCACGCGAGCGCGACGTCGACGACCGGCCTAGGTATCGGAAAGAGTCTCGTCTCCGGCGGGAAGAATCGCGTGGCGCCTTATTACCTCATTGCGGTGGCCATGCACGCTTCCTACAACTTCTTCGCGTCCTTCGGGGAGCTGTACAAATCGAGTTTCGGGGACAACGGGTATCTGTTCGGATTTGCGGCGGCATGGATTTTCGCGATCATAGCATTCAGCGTCCTGAGGGGCAAGATTTCCAAGGGCGAAGGGGGCGTCACCCCCAAATGACCGCGCTGGCGCCAATCTTCAAGCGCTCTCTCACGGCACATTTAATATCCTCCACCCTCATCGAATCGGTGAATGCGGTATCGCTTCTTCCTTGATGGCCCAGCCTACTCGAAGAACAAGAACTCGTTCAAGAAGCTGCTGAGGAAACATGAGCTATCTTTCAAGGGTTCCTTCGGTGACTTTGTCTGGGAGAACGACAGGGAGAAGGTGATTGCGGAGTTCGAACGGGATCTGGAGAAGGACCTGACCATCTCCGCGACACTGGTCTGGGAGGGCCGCAAGAAGACCGAATTCATGGAGGAGTTGAAAGCCTGGGTCTGGGAGCTTGGCGGGAAAGGGGACAAGGACGAGGCGCCCGCTCCCAAAGCATCCGAGGTCGAATCGCGAATCGACGAGGAGATGGGATTCTGGGACGGCATCAACAAGCCTGACGTGGATCACCTAAGGGTGACGGGAAGGCCCGAGGAGTGGATAATGAGGGATTTGGAGGACTGGAAGAAGCGCAGGCGCGAGAAGAAGAGGGAGCTCGTGGAGAAGTACCGCGCCTAGGTGGCGGACGGAGCCGGCGCCATTAGGCTCTCGATGCAGTCGAAGCAGAATCCCTGCCGCTTGTCGTTCGGGAGGAGCACGAGCCTCATCCCGCAACGCCGACAGTAGCTGACTTTCTCGTCGTCAAGCTCATACTTCCTAATATCTGGACGAAGCCGCAACAAGAACTCTCCTCCTGCATGCAAGACGGGCGAGCAGGGGAGAGGACCGAGTCTATAAAAAAGTTCCTGACTAAGGAGACGCGCAGCGAGATACAATGATGTCTCTGAGGCCAAGGTTTTTCTCAAGGGCTGCGCATCCCGCGCGAGATGAGAGGCAGTTTTGTCACGTTTGAGGGCATCGACGGCTCCGGGAAGACGAGCGTCGCCAGAAAGACCGCCGCGAGATTACGGCGGCGGGGGCTGCCGATCGTCCTCACCACCGAGCCCACGAAGACTTGGCTCGGCGATGCGGTCAAGCGGAGCTACAGAGAGCCCGTGAGCAATTTCACCGAAGCCTTTCTCTTCATGGCGGACAGGGCGACGCACACCATGAGAATCGAGGAGATGCTCGGGAAGGGGAAGCTGGTGATAAGTGACAGGTACTGCGACTCCACCTATGCTTACCAGGCGGCTAGGTTGAAGGGAATGGTGAAGGACCCGATGAATTGGCTGAAACGAATCAGCGAACCGTTCGTCATCGAGCCGGACTTGACGATATTGCTGGATATCGAACCCCGGAGTGGACTAAGGAGAATCGCAGCGAGGAAGAAGAAGGTGCACTTCGAGAACGAGCCGTTCCTCAGGCAGGTGAGGCGGAATTATCTCGCCCTTGCGGGGGAAAGGAGGTTCGTCGTGCTGGATGCGTCTCGCTCTCTCGACGAGGTCGTTGAGGATTCAGTTGACGTGATCAGTTCGCGATTGCGAGTATCAAAGGGTCTTCGGTGATGCGGACGGTCGGGTTCTCCTCCTGAGCGAGGAAGGCCTTGGCGAAAAGGATGGCCCGTTCTACGTTTCCCCTGCTCAGCTCTGCCAGGAAAGCTCTACCGAAGACGGTCTTCGGGCTGGGCAGAGAGGGGAAGCCGCTCATCCAGCATCTACTTGGCCGCGTGACACCATATAGCTCGGCCTGTCAGAATCACCGGTGATTATCTCGCGAGATTGTGAGAATCAAGCGGCGAAACGTTTCCACGACGCGACGAGCGATTCGACCCTCGTCCATGGAAAAAAGTATTTATCGAGGCGCTAGGATTACTCAACACTCGCGGATGCACTCATGGACGCAAGTGTTCAGAACCATTCAGTGGTATCCAGCGACGCCGCTGAAGGGTTCGTCGGCGTGATTTATGGCGATGTCGGCACGACAAGCTTCAGGTGCAGCGCGATCGGGCCGATAGACCGCAACGAGTTCGTCCAGGTCAGGCACTGGCAGTGCGGAATGGTGCTCGGCAGGGTCGAGGAGCTTCAGAGGAAGACCGACCTGTCGTTGGAGAGGGCCCAGCTGGTCTCCGACGGCGAGGACGTGCAGGTCGACGAGAAGGTCTCGGCGGCGATCCACGTCATCGGGTACAGGGACGAGCGCGGGCTCCTCCAGGTGCCGAGGACGCCGTTCAGGGCTGGGGAGTCGGTGTACAAGGCCGAGGACTCCCTCATAAGGCAGGTCATCGGCCTCCTGGACAGCGAGAGGAAGGGGGCCTACATCGGAGTGCTCAACGGGCACGAGATCCAGATATACCTCGACATCAACGCGATGGTGCAGAAGCACGTGAGCGTGCTCGCGAAGACTGGCGGCGGCAAGAGCTACGTCGTCGGCGTGCTCATGGAGGAATTCATGAAGCATGGTGTGACGGTGGTGATAATCGACCCGCACGGGGAGTACTCCTCTCTCCGCGACAAGTCGAAGGCCGAGGCGACAGAGAGGAAGTTCGGCGTCAAGCCAAGGAGCTACTCTGATCAAGTCCTCGAGTTCTCGCCCGATGTGAAGGTGAATCCCTCGGCCCACCCTCTGAGGTTCACGCTCGGTAACCTCGAAGCGAGGGACATACTAGGCCTCACGAAGCTGTCAAACCAGAGGAGCCACCTGCTGATGCTCAGGAAGGTGCTGGACGCGCTCAGGATGGCGGGCAAGGCCTACTCGCTCGCGGAGATAATCGCCCTGCTTGATGTGGAGGACGACACCACGGTAGGCTCTCTGATCGACGAGCTGGAATACCTGCGCGAGGTCGAGATATTCGCCAAGGAAGGCACGAAGATCGACGACCTCGTCGTCAAGGGCAAGTGCACCATCATCAACCTGAAGGGCAGCCCGCCGGACATCCAGGAGCTCGTCGTCAGCAGGATAGCGAGCGCGCTGTTCGAGCTGCGCAAGGTCAACAAGGTCCCTCCGATGCTGCTGGTGCTCGAGGAGTCGCACAACTTCTGCCCCCAGATGGGCGTGGCTGCGTCGTCCAAGATACTCCGCACGATAGCCTCCGAGGGCAGGAAGTTCGGCCTGGGGCTGCTCATCGTGACACAGCGCGCGGCCAAGGTTGATAAGAACGTGCTGAGCCAGTGCAACACGCAGATAATCCTCAAGGTCACCAACCCCAACGACCTGAGGGCGATAACCGCCAGCGTCGAAGGGCTCACGGCCTCGATGGAGGACGAAGTCCAGAGGCTGCCGATCGGGGTGGCCATAATCACCGGAGGCGGGATTCAGATGCCTCTCATGGTGGAGATCAGGCCGAGGGAGACCCGCCACGGCGGCGAGAGCGTCAAGGTCCTGCCCGACTAGCCGTCTTCCCTCGGGCAATCCGTCCTAAACCGATAAATACGCGGTAATGGTTTTAGACAGTCAACCTCTGACGCGCACGGGAGGAGTGGGCAGAATTGTTAAAGACAAGCCTCTTGGCTCTGCTAGTGCTGGTGCTTCTGGTCGTACCGTCGGTTCCGTATGTCCAGGGAACTCATGTTGCGGGTGTTGAAGAATCCGGCCAGGCGATTTCGCTGGATTCAACCGCAGATCAAACGCAGGGCTGGACGCAGACGAGCATCGAGGATACGCTGGTCGCGGATGCCGGGAAGCAGTTTGTGGACGTCGTCGTTTTCACAAGCGACGCAGGCGAGCTCGGACGTGCGCTGTCGAGCATGCCTCACCAGGGGGTCGTCGGCACCGCCAGCGGCGGCGGTTTCAGCACGCCCCGCATCCAGGTCCCCGCGTGGGCACTCGAAAGAATCAAATCGCTTCCATCCACCATCGGCGTGTACGACTATGAATCTCCCGAGAGACAGATAATGGACGATGCAGAAATCATGTCTGGCGAGGGTGTCGTCCCGACTAACATAGATTCTGTGAACAATCACAAGGCACCTGCCGCCTGGGCGCGGGGCTACAGGGGCGAGGGGACGGAGATCGCGATAGTGGACGACGGGATAGATTTCGCACATCCGGATCTCCTGGGGACGGTCGCGAGGTACAACGCCAGCGAGGTCCCTCAGGCCACGCTGAACCAGAAGCCCTGGCTGGGCACTTACGACGGCTGGCCGATCGCCTACGACCCGACATCGATGTCCGGATGGTTCGCCAAGGGAGGGAAGGCGGAGGGCACTTGGTACGCAAACACGACCTCGACCGACGACACCGTATGGCACACCATCAAGGTCGACGGCAAGAACGACTTCTGGACCGACGGTAGCGAGAAGATCGGGAGCGACAGCAACAGCGACATAGTCGAGATTAATGGCACCGAGACGAGGCAGGACTACAACCTCATAGACCTCTGGGCCACCCAAGACCAGAACAACTGGTACTTCGCCTTCTCTTCAAAGGCGAACCACTCGACGATGAACTTCGGGCTCTACATCAACACGACATCGTCGCCGCCATGGACCGCGGGTGCGACGTACGATCCTGTGAACGGCAATCTCATCACGCCCGTTTCGAACCATACCCCCGAGTTCGCGATCTATATGACCCACAACGGCGGACAGCTGCCGGGACACTACGACAAGAACGACACGATCGACAACGCGACGGTGTGGAAGTGGATCGGCTCTGCATGGGGATCGCCGGTCAACGTCACCGATTCCCCGATAAACGGGCAGTTCGGTTACGGGAAATACGACTTCAAGAAAGGCGTGGGCTTCGTCGAGATCATGATACCGAAGTCCTACCTCGGCAACCCGCCGGGGGTGTCGGTGGAGCTCTTCACAACTGGCACGAATGTCTCGCACGCGCAGGACACGTGCTACGAGGATCCAAACGTAAACTTCGCCAACCCTGACTGGTCCAGCACGCCCACTCAACTGTCAGCCTTCGTGCAAGTGGAGCGCAGCTTCTGGCATCACACGAGGAACAAGGTCGGCGACAGGGCGACGCTCTCATGGCCGATACACTACATCACCACCGGCACGAGCAAGAGCGGCTCATATTTCTTCGGGGATCACCCGGACAAGAACCTGCCCCAGACCAGGGTACTCGTCGTCGATGAGGCGGCGGCGGGGGTCTACGACACGGTCTACGACACGGTCTACGTCGACCTCGACCACAACAAGGACTTCCATAACGACAAGGCGCTGAAGAAACTTGGAAAGTACGATGCGTCGTTGAACTGGCATCCGGTCGATTGGAACGGCCAGGGGACCATCTACGACGAGACCTCGTACATGGACTTCTACGATCCGGGAGGGGCGGTGAGGACGGTTGCGTACTCGTCCGACGGCAAATGGCTCGTGTCCGGCGGGGAAGACCACCAGGTGGTGCTCTGGGACACGTCGAACTGGGCGATCAAGTGGTCGACGAACCCGCGCGATGGCCGCCCTGTCTCGTCCGCATTCTCACCTGACAGCAACAGCGTGGCGGTCGGGTTCCACGACGCCTCGGGCGGCAGGTACTACGTCGTGATCTGGGACGTGGCGACTGGGACCATCACGCACACGCTCGCCGGTCACACGGGGAGCGTGAACGGTCTCGCCTGGTCGCAGGACGGTACCAAGATTGCATCCGCGTCATCCGACGGCACAGGGAGGATATGGGTCGTTGCCACGGGTTCATACATTGAGCTGGCAGGACACACCAACGCCGTGACCGGTGTAGCGTGGAGGTGGTCGGACAACATAGTCGCGACCAGCTCTCTGGATGGCACGATACGCCTGTGGGACTCGTCGGGCACGAGCACCGCAAGGCTGGTCTACGGCCCGCCTCTGTCCGCAGTTGACTTCAACCCGACCGGCACGATCCTTGCGGCCGCGTCGTTCGATGGCAACGTCACGCTCTGGAACACCGTCACTCGGCTGTTCTCAGCCGCCGCGGCTCACGGAGGCAACGGAGTGCTCAGCGTCAAGTTCAACAACACCGGCACCGGGCTCGTCACTACATCGAACGTGACCGGCGACTTCGACGCGACCGTGGTGACCTGGGACGTCGTTGCATGGGACAACTTCTTCCCGAGGGCCTCGGGGGCGAGCGCCTGCTACGAGAGCGCCCGGGGATACCGGTCGCCTGCGGGCGCGTTCGCGGCGAATGGCACACAGGTCGCATCGGCCTGCGGCAGCAGCTCGATAAAGCTGTGGGACAACAACCTAAGGCTTCAGGGCACGCTCAGGGGGCACCGCATAGGAGTCACGGACTACACGATATGGGATGCGGGCGACGGTCTACCTGACATCTCCGGCGGGATGATTTACTTCATCGCGCAGAACTATTATTACGCCGCCACCACCAGCTGGGGGACGCCGATTCCGTATTCTGACGCCTACAAGAGCCGAAATGGCCAGGAGAATCTCTTCATCCCCGTCAACGGCACGCTCGTCGCTTTCATGGGCGAGATGGACCTGGGTAACAAGCACGGGACTCTGATGGCTTCCAGTATCGTCGGCAGGGGGGCATCGAGGTACTACGACTCTACCACGACGATACCTTACCCGATGAAGGAACCGACTGCGCCGCAGGTGGTCGGCATCGCGCCCGCAGCGAAGCTGGTCCCGATAGCGAATGTGTACACAAGTAGTGTCTTCGAAGGGTGGTGGTTCACCGTCCAGGGATACGACGGCGCACCGGCGAGCGGCGACGAGCCGCAGATTGCGGCGAACGGCTTGAGTTTCAGCAGCACCTTCGAGGACGGCTGGGACTTCTACTCGCGGTTCGCCGACTGGATCACCATGGTCTACGCGAGTGGCAGCGTCGCCTTCACGATGTCGGCGGGAAACGACGGTAACGGCTACGGTACCGTGACATCGCCCGGCTCTGGAGCTGGGGTGATCAGCGTCGGGGCCAGCACTGACTTCTTCTACCGCAAGGCATCTGGGTTGGAAGGGGGCTCGAGCCAGAGCTACGGTGATGTGGTGCCATTCTCCAGCCGAGGCCCGACAGCACTTGGAGCGCCCGATCCCCACATGCTCGCGAACGGCCGCATGTCCTACGGCTCGACCCCGCTCAACCTCGTGATCCCATACAACGGACAGATAGCGAGCGAGCTCTGGTCTGGGACGAGCTTGTCATCGCCACTGGCGGCGGGCATACTCGCGATGACCGAGCAGGCCTACAAGCAGAAGCACGGCCATTGGCCCGATGCAGCAACCGCCAAGTCCCTCCTGATGAGCTCGTGCGACGACATCAACTACGACGCCTACTCGCAGGGCGCGGGCTTCCTCAACGCGGACCGCGCCACGAAGCTGGCGGAGGAGAGCGAGGGATTCTACGTCACTCCCTCTCTCTGGACCCCGGGCAACTACTCCGGACAGAAGTATGAGGCCTTCACATCGCTTCTCGACCCGGGCTCCTCCGACTCCCAGACATTCACGATAGGTAACATTCATCAGACGGCCGCGCGGACAGCCAACCTGTCCGCCGAGATATTCCACAGGTTCTCACAAGTCGATCTCGCGGTGAACACGCTGGCGGACTTCACCGGTGTCGCGATTGACAACTACGTCACTCTGTCGGTGCTCAGCCCGGCCGCGCAGACCCTCGGCGGCCCCGGAGCGTACCAGCTCATCCCTCCAACGGTGATGAAGAAGCGCGCGTCGATCAACGTGGCAGACTGGATCAGGGCGGACCTGTTGCGGGTCACGATATCTGCCAATTTCACCTCGCTGGACGGGGACGGTGACGGCATCCTTGGCGGGTCGAAGGACTTCACTTACAACATCGACCTGTACGACTGGACCTGGGACGGGCTTAACCCGATAATGCCGCACACGGGCAACTTCGCGGACCTCAACAGGATGACAATCAACCATCCAACCGCGAACGTCGTCCAAGCGACTATCCGCAACCCCGCGATGAGGACGCACGACGGCCTTGTGGTCGGCATCAGGAGGTTCCCGTACGGCGCGAAGGACATCTACTTCCGGATCAGTATCGAATTCTTCGAGAAGACGACGTGGTCCCCGTTCCTCACGCTCGACAATAATTCGGTGAACGTCCCTCCGAACTCGAATGCGACATTCACCGCCACCGTGAACGTCCCCTCGAATATCCCGATCGGTAGCTACGAGGGATCGATCTACGTCAAGGGCAACCCGCAGCACGACATCAAGACGTGGGAGGTCGTGAGGACGAACACGAAGTACGCCGCGCTGAACCAGTTCAACATAGTGAGCATCGCGGTCTGGCGCGGGGCTGTCAAACTGAGGCCGGGCATCGACTATGTCGCCTACAACGACACCGGAGTCGTCGAGTTCAAGATTGTCCTGGGGCTGGGGAACATCATGAAGGTGGACTACTGGTACGACCAGGTGGTCACGATCCCCGTCTCCGTCACGGTGCCCGCTCACGGAGTCATTTTCAACTGGTCGGCGGGCCAGGTGCCCGGACAGGACGAGTTCTACTCGAATGTGATCTCTGCGGGCTTCGGGCTGGGCGGGCAGTCTGGCGACTGGCGCTTCTACCCGACGTTGCTGCCGCAGGGCGGGCTGTACGACCTATCCAAGACCTTGCGCTTCATCGCGGAGGTGAGCTGGGATCTTAACAGGACGGACATCGACGTCTTCTCGTTCGGCCCAGGCGGCTCCGTCGTCGCGGTGGGCTCCGACCTGTCCACGCAGAGATACGGGCCGTTCCTGGTCGGCAGGAACAACGGCGGCAGCACGACCACAGCCCTCGTATTCACCACGACCGGGGGGAACATGGAGATAGCATCGCCGGCCTTCGCCGGTGGGCTCAACATAATCGCCGTGCACGTCGTGCACATGAACGGCCTGCGCTACAGGGAGAACGTCTCCGGGGAGGTCGGTCTCTTCGGTCTCAACCCGAAGGAACTGACCGTGGTCACCAACAAGCTGTACGGGCGCAGGGCGTTCCAGATATTCAGCACAATGAGCTGGCCAGGCATCGGAGCGGTATCCGCTGGCCCGGCGCCGCCGGAGCGCTACATGAACGAGCACATTAAACAGGACTCGACCGAGGGGACGGACTTCGTCTCGATACTCTCCAAGGGTTCCTACACCCGCCTCGTCCGTGTCAAGCCGAGTGCACTCATCTTCAGCGCGAACACATCGAGCGATCAAGGCTACACCGACAAGCCCTGTTCCGACCTCGACCTGGGCGTCTTCCTCGACGGCAAAGGGCCTGGCAACGTCCCTGACGGCATCGCGCAGCCGGAGGAGTTCGTCGTCTACTCCGCCGGTCAAAGCGCGACGGAGGAGGTGAGGCTGATCAGGCCAACCGTCGAGGACGACCCGGACACGCCGAGCATCAACGAGATGGAGGTCGGCGCGCCCTACCTGATAAAGGTCCTGGGCTACATCGTCCCTTGGGCTCCTTACGGCACGTTCAACGTGGACGTCACCCTCGTGCAGGGCGTGGGCTTCAGCGTCGAGGGTGCGACCAAGCTCCGCGTCGACCCTTACAACATATCGAAGGTGTACCTGAACTGGAACCTGCAGGGGAGCACGAAACCTGGCAGGATGCTCGGCGCTCTCTACATCGGTCCCTCGAACGCGCCACTCATGATACTGGTCCCGATAACGCTGGTCATCGACTTCACTGCACCGAAGATCACCAAGTTCTCCGTTACGGCGACAGGCGACAACCGCGTGGACGCCGCAACGGGCAGGACGACGAACGACAGGATGCCGAGTCTCGTCCTCGAGGTGAGGGACGACGACAGGGGCGAGCTGGACCCCGCGAGCGTCAGGACATACATGGACGGGGAGAACGTCACAGCATGGACTTCTGTCTCCTTCGCATTCAGCCCCCACCCGACCAGCGCGGTCCTTGGCCGGTGGAGCGGGAGCATCCGGTACGTGCCGATAAGGCCGCTCAGCCCGGGGCCCCACTTGTTCAAGGCCTCGGTGGCTGATGTTGCCGGGAACTTTGTCGATAGGGACTATGTCTTAGTGATCGACCCCGATGCCCCGCCAATATCCATAGAAGGCCCGCCGGTCCGGTACACGAACGTCTCTGATGCGGAGATCCGCGGGACCACGGAGCCGGGCGCGACCGTCGTCATGGGGAACGCGACAGTCGTGGCCGATCAGGACGGGGCTTTCTCCTTCAATGTGCGCCTCACTCCAGGGATCAACGAGTACACCGCAAGGGCGACCGACTGGTTTGCGGCAGGCACTGGAGGAACGCAGGTCAGCGGCAATTACGCCGATGCCGCGATCAGGATAGTCTATGACACCGTACCGCCGGAGCTGCAGGCGGCGATTTCTCCGTCCCTGGTCACGAGCGGCGAGGCCGTCATGGTCTGGGGGCAGGTGAGCGACAGCGCCTCGACGATCGAACTGGACCCGACCACGGTGAGGGTGACCGTGAACGGAAACGACATCCACGTCAGCGCGGACGGGAAGTTCTCGGTGTGGGTCACGTTGTCGCTCGAAGGCGACAACCTGATCACGATCACCGCGACGGACCTTGCGGGCAACACCGCCAGCCAGGAAATCACGGTCACAAGGGATACAGAACCGCCAATCCTCGTGCTCGATGACATCCCCCGTGTTGTGACAGAAAGCACCGTCACGGTCTCCGGGAGGACGTCGTCAGGGATGAGGGCGAAGGTGAACGGGTTCGAGGCTCCCGTGAACCCTGACGGGACATTCTCGAAGCAGGTGCAGCTCAGCTACGGCATGAACTACATCGTGGTCAGGGTGACCGACGATGCCGACAACGTCAACGAGATGAAGGTCGGAGTGTATTACGCCTCCAGCTTTGCGCCGGAATCGGGGGCGCCAGGCGGCTACCTCAACATGTCCCCGGGGGTGTGGGCGGCGATTGCCGTGGTGCTCGGCGTTGTGATCGGGCTGGTTCTCTCCATTCTCTTCAAGCCCAAGGGTGGAACGAAGGGCGAACCCCAGGAGGGCGAGGCCGTGGAAGTGGAGGGCGAGGAGAAGCCGAAGGAGGAAGAGGCTCCGAAGAAAGAGGTTCCACCTGAGACCGAGCCGACGAAGCCCGCAGAGGACAAGAGGGAGGCTGCGCTGCGCAAGGCCCTCGAGGACGGGAAGATCAACAAGGAGGTCTACGAGAAGAACCTGGCCCGCATCAAGGGGAAGGCATAGGGCGCAAAGCTATTCTACCGGAGGCGGTTAGGCACCGCCCAAGGGCCGATAGATCAGTGGAAGATCGCCGCCTTCGCAAGGCGGAAGCCGTGGGTTCAAATCCCACTCGGTCCACTTCACTCTGGGGAACGACCTTCGAACATGCAGAATGATGAAGATCCGCTAGCGCAAGAATCGTGGAATCAAGATGGCTCTAGATTTCGAGCGCGTCGAAGCGTCTTCCCGCTGAGCGCAATGATGAGTGCATACGAGGGAACCCTGCTCCAATGCGATCCGTCAAGGTTCCTTCAGACGCCCGAAGCGGCCGAGCTGGTCCTGTTCCTTTCTAAGCTGCTCCTTGTATATCCAGAAAAGGACCAGAAGGCACCCGACCGCCAGCGCGACGGTGATCACCCCGCAAGCGCTCACGAGGTATAGGCCCGACTCCTCCACGGTGTCTGCCTGGTTGCCGACGAAGACGTTGTCGCTGAGCACCATGTGGCTCGCGCTGTCGTACCTTATGGCGTAGTTGCTGTTGTGCTCGAAGTAGTTGGAGCGGACTATGGGGCTTGAGCTCTGCACGACGACGCCGTGGAGGTTGTCGATGAAGGAATTGCTCTCGATGAGTGCGTCCGAGCCTTCTGCGACTATCATCGCGTAGTTGCAGTTCTCTATCCTGTTGCCGACGATGCGCGCCTTGGAGCCATGCATCTCGATCCCGTCGTCGCCCGCGTCGGAGATGGTCGAGTTGGCGATGGTCGGATTCGAATTCATGATTAGGATTCCGTTGAGCCTGGCGTCGGGGAACCTCGTCGCGTTGATTATGACATCGCTGGAATATATCTCCAGGCCGCCATTGAAGTTCTCCTGCTTCGGGTCCGCCCAGACCCCGGAGATCAGGCTGTTGTCAATTACCGCAGCTCCCATTATCTCAAACGTGTAAGTGAAATCGGAGCTCGAGCTCAGCACCTTGGAGTCGGCGCTGATGAAGAGCGTCCCGCCATCGGCGACCCATATGCCGAACTCCTTGTCGGAGGAGAGGTTCATGATCAGCGACGTGTTGACGAGCTGGAGGATCTGGCCCGCGTCGACCAGAACCCAATCGTTCACATTGATTGTGGCGTTCACATAGGTGCCCGGCGCGAGGCTGCTGGAGGCCGGCTTCGGCTCGATGTAGATTGCCGACTGCGGGGTGGCGGGAACCGAGGCGGCTATCTCCAGCCCTATGCTGATGAAGAAGAAGGCCAGCGCCACCGCGATGATGGCGGCGGGGACCTTGATGTTCAGCCTTCTTGGCACGATCTTCTGCATCTTCGTCATCCTGAACGTCATGTATGTGACCGCGAGCATGACGAAGATCGGCATGACGAGTCCGAGACCGGAAAACACGAGGGAGGTTGACTGACCCGAGAAGGTGTACAGGATGAACAGCGCGCTGATGACTACCGCGACAATGGCGGAGGTCGCGTAGAGCCCGTATTCCATCTTCCTCGAGGAGACGGCCTCTTCGGGCGACACCTCGCCCTTTACGACGAACTCCTCCCGCCCGAGCTTGGCTTTAATCGTGTCGAGCATCTCCGGGAAGCCGCGCATCTTCTTCCTGATCGCGATGCTCTGCCTCGGGTTGTTTGTCCTGAAGATGTAGATCCGGCCGTCAATGAAATTGCCCATCTCCGTGACGTCGAGCAACTCGCCGAATGAGTAGAAGAAAGTCCGCCCGCCGAATGGCGCGGTCGCTTCAATCCCGTTCTCATAGATCTTGACGGGTTTCAGTCTCCGACTCATGAACATGAGCACGATGCCGACGGCGGCGAGCATCGGACCGAAGACGAAGAACATCATCAACAGGAGGAAGAAGAGCGTCGGGAGCCTCACGGCGAGGAGCGCGACCCCTACGCCCGCGATCACGATGCCGATGCCGACGAGCAATGCACCGCCTCTGACGAAGGCCTGCGCCCTTTCCGCGATGTCCTCTTGACTCTCCTGGAGCAGCAGCTTGCCTTTGCCCTCGACCGCGGTCTTTGGCGGGGGCATCCCGAACGGTCTCGTCTCGGACGGTCGCGGGATTCCCGGAGTCCGCATGCTCTTGTGGATGAGGAGCTCGCCCTCCATGAAGTTGCCCAAGAGCGTCTCGTTCTCGCGGTAGGTCTGGTACCACCGCGGGCCCATCGCCTGCTTGAGCACGGGGACAATCCGCTCGAAGTCGTGTGCTCTCGAGCTGACGAGGAGCACCATCGAGCTCTCCGTCTCTATCTGCACCGCCTTGAAAGACGCGTGGCCGGTCCAGATCGAGTCGGTCTTCGTGAATGGGTTCTCAATCTTCACGGGGTAGATGTCGGATATCTCTGACCAGGGCACGAAGACGTACTTACCTTTCTTGCCCAGGCTGAATTTGGCGTAGATGCCGTTCTGGTAGATCGCCATGCCGTCATGCGAGACGAGCTTGCGCTTGTACAGAGGAGAACCCTGAGGTCTCGCCTTAGGTTTCATCGCCCTGTATCTCCCGTTCGCTTCCTTCAGGGCATTGACCTGCGTCTTGTCGAGCTTGAGCCAGCCGTGGACCACGGAGCCGTAGCGCTTGATCCCGTACCAGAGCGCCAGGGGAATGCCGAAGGCGACTGCAAAGATCGCGATATCCTCAATCACAGTCTCATCTCCGCGCAGCTCTTCTGGTGGCTCTCCGATACCTTCCTGCTATTGAACATCTTGCCGCAGTGCTTGCACGCGAAGTCCCCCGCAATGGCGGCGAGTTCCGGGTTTCCCATGCGGTAGACGGTCATGAGCGAGATTCCCAATCCGGCGAAGAGCAGGACCGTGAAGAACACCATGAACACGGTCTGCAGCATCTCCTTGTTGGGGAGAAGGACGAGGAGGGAGAGGAAGACCACGCCGAAAACGCCGTACATTACCGCCATCACCCAGATCCTGCCGGCGGCCTCTGGCCTCACCGCGGTTGGCGGGGCCTGGATGGGCTTGCTCGCCCTGGGAGGTGAGAAACCTTGCGTCCTCGGAGTCATCCC
The DNA here is from genome assembly GCA_041489255.1 of Thermoplasmata archaeon. Classification (GTDB taxonomy): domain Archaea; phylum Thermoplasmatota; class Thermoplasmata; order RBG-16-68-12; family JAFNFQ01; genus JAFNFQ01. Next base: position 47,903 of record JBGPQV010000009.1, read on the forward strand.
CATGAATCCTGCCCCCTGCAGAGGCTGAAGCATGCTCCATGGTCAAATGCTTTGCGCTGGAGGCGGCGTTGTCAAATCTTCAGGGATGAGAACCGCCAGGAATCGTATCGACCGCCCTACACATATGGAGAACGATCATTCGCTGAGATTAGGTCTCAGCCCGAATATCCCTAGGTTTTTGACAACGTCGCTGGAGGCATGGGCGTAATCGTCACCGCAGGGACGCCCGTCGAGCATTCGCTCGTGATTAGCCGGCCCCGTTCGGGACCGCGAATCCTCATGCACGGTCCCTGGATCGGATTCTCGCCCAATCCTAGCTGTTCGGCACGGCCCAGTTGACATCGCTGCTCACGCGGATCATGTAGGCGTAGCCGACCACCAGGTGTGTTGATGCCCAGTCGTTCCTGAGTACCTTCTGCAGGTAGTACGGCCCCGCGCTCGCGTCGTACATCTCCACGAGCTGCAGCAGTCCTCCAGTGGCGGTGTTGAGATCCGCGAAAGTGTATGTCTGATTGAACGTGGGAAAGCCGATCATGTTCCAGCCGCTCTTGAGGCTCACGACAATGTCCTTCGGGACAAGGCCAGCCACAGTCATCGTGCCTGGACCGTCGAGATCGACCCAGAAGCCCTGCACCACACTGAGATGTGTCAGGCTGTTGATGAACAGACCAGGCTTATGACACCACCATGGGTTCGGCGTGCCGGCGATGTATGTCCTCACGTAGTTGTAGCTGAAGGTCTGGAAGACGACTGCCGGGTCATCGTCCGCCTGCAGCAGCGGGAAGGAGACGAGCTGCTTCCCCGTCGTCATGCTCCTGTAGAACTTGGCGGCGAGATCCGAACACGGGCTGTCGTACATGTATGAGCTCGCGACGACGCAGTAGAAGAAGTTGAGGTAGGACCCATGGCCCGCGCCGGAGTCAGTGTACGAGTAGCTCAGCAGTCCGGTCGCTGGGACGATTGCTATCTGGGCGAAGGGCCCCTGCACGGTGCTTGACTTGAGGACTTTGTATGCGATGACGTTGTGGTTTCCCCCTCCGTCATCGGGAGAGGCATTCCAGTGGAGCGTGACATCGGTGAAGCCTGGCCCCGTCAGCTCTGCTTCCGTTATCTGCGGTGCGCGCGGCGGTACCTCGTTCACAGCGCAGACATCGACGTAGCCGCCGGCGCCCCAGTTGCCGACGCTGTCCCTGCCGTGGATCCAGAAGCGGTGACAGGAGCCGACCGACCATCCGGCGGCGGTGTCGTTCGCCCAGAGCCAGGCGGTCTCGGTCTTGCTCCTGTTGACGCCTGTCAGGTTCATGGCCCACGCGTCCGTCCAGTCGACCATTGCCGGGTCGTTCACAGTCGTGTCCGTTATCACCAGCTCTGCGGCGTCTATGTAGCGCGAACCGGTCCGGGAATCGTCTATGGTCGCTCTTACTTCGAGCGACGTGGAGAAGCCGACCAGATACGGATTGGGGATGGTCATCGCGTTGCGCGTGATTGGGCCGGTGGTGTCGTTACCGGCTTGCGAGCTTGCGCCAATCGTCACGTAGATGTTCGTGTCCCCGTCCCTGTTGTCCTGCCAGGCGATCGCCAGATCGACAGCACCAATGTAGACCGTGGTAGCCTTCTCGTCGTTGACGGCGGTGCCTGCGTTGTCGCTCACCTTCTGCGGGCCGGTCCAGGTGCCTCCGGTGTCCGCGCTCACCATTTCGGTCATCACGGAATCAGAGTAGTAGGCTATATGGGAAGTTCTGCTGACGCCCGCCACCGAGACGGAGCGCTGGTCGGTTATTGCGGCGTCGAGCTGGACGGCGGTGGGCATAGAGAGCCAGCCGTCCGTCGTACTGAAGGAGATGATTCTGTGCCCGGTCGGGTCTGAAGGAAGCTGGAATGATCCGGCGAGGACTGATTTGACCCCGTCCGATGCCCCTGCAGCGAAGATGCCGTCGGTCGAGTTGGCATTGGACTCCCAGCCGTTCACGATCGTCCCGGCATCTTCGGTCATGAAAATCCACAAGAGTTTCCACTGTGCGTCATCGATGGTCTCCATGTCCATCGCCATGACGTAGTCGTGGCTGCCCCACCATGCGGACGGATGCAGCGGATCGGGCAAGCCTGAGGTGCCGTTCGGCGCGGCGGCGACATTCCAGCGGTATCCGCCAAGGCTGAGAGTCCAGCCCATGACGTCGTTGGCGAACTCCTCGCCGAACCAGAACGCCGTGTGCGCCCCGCCATCGCAGCCCACTGTAGCGGTGCAATATGCCTGTGCCTGGAACATGATGCCGTCCGGGTATGCGCCCACATTCCTCTGAGCGATGACCGTGGGGAATTGAATGTCAGTCATCGTCCCGCTCCACATGCCGCCGATGTCAAGACTGTATCCGAGGAAGTTCTTACCGTTGGTTGAGTGGGCGAACGGCATGACGCTCGGCTGCGAAGCGTCCTGCCACGTCACGATGACCGTGCCCTGAGACGTGATCGCGATGGACGGGTTGGTCTCGTCGCCGTCGGCATTCCAGAACGGCTGAGTATCCCACGGCGTGCTGTTGTCCGGAGCGACCGACATGTAGATGTCCCAGTCCGCTCCGTTGAAGTGCTGGAACACGAGGAACCAGGCTCCGTCCATCGCGCTTCCGATGGCGGGGTATTGGGCCATGCTCGGCCTCGTCTGCTCGTTCGCGTCTCCCCAGACGCGTACGTTCGGATCGAAGGGCGGGTCGCCTGGCGGTGGTCCTCCCTCCTGTGAATGCCTCCAATCGATCGTCATCCTCGCTCCTGTTGGCTGGGCCTTCAGCGATTCTGCCGAGAATTTCTGGACCGCCGGAGGAGCAATCCGCTGGACTCCCATGGGTTCAGTATCTGATGGGGTTTCAGCCCCCGCACCCGGCGTCCTGCCGAGATACGCGAACGAGCTGGCCGTCACCAAGCCAATCAAGAGAAGGACAGTGCTGGCTCTTGCCAATTCAATGTCGTTCCTCATAGTCCTTCCTCCTTGCATTTGAGCTCCGATCGAGCTCTCTCGCTCTCACTGAATGAATAATCAATTCCGGATATTGCATCGTTAAGTCCCCCTCCTCATGTCTTACCGCCGCCTTCATGCGTCGGCGATTCCACTTCCTTGTCCTCCTCTCCCGCCTTCTTGCGCACTTCTCCGTGCTTGACGCGTTTGAAGTACCAGTAGGATAGCAGGACCGCCGCGAGGATCAAGGGGACGGCAATCGCAAGGGCAACGAACGGGAGTGTCGGCTGTGCAGGCATCCGCGCGACCCAGGTCGCGGTCACGGTCTTGGGCGAGTCCATGGTCAACGTAACGGCAAGATTCTTCCCGTCAGCGTCCCCTGTCCACCCGCCAAAGTCCCAGACTGTGCCGGAAGAATCGGTGAAGGTGGCGTCGACCGTCAGGGAAGCGATTGAACCATCGTTGTACCAATCTGTCCCGGAAGGCGTTTCACAATCGACGCTGCCGCCGCAATCCGATTTCACAACCAGCCTGAATTGCGTGGTCCAGCTGGCGGTGATAGTCAACGGTCCATCCACTCTTACGGTCGTCTGATTTACTGTGCCGCTCGCGTCGCCCGACCATCCAATGAATACGTAGTGCGTGCCAGTATCCACATTGACAACGTTGGAAAGAGAGACGGTGGCATCTGTCCCGCCATCGTACCAGCCCGCTCCAGTCGGCGAGCCGCAATCGGTCATGGAGGCGCAGTCTGAAATCACGATCACCAGGAACTGCGGTACCCATGAGGCCTCGACGGTCTTTGGCGCCGTCATCGTGAGCATTAGGGGGATTGTCATTCCCGAGGCGTCGACGGACCAGCCGGTGAACATCTGTCGAGTGCCCGTGCCGGTCACGACAGGATTCACCAGAGTCACGGTTGCGGTGGTTCCGCTGAGATACCAGCAATCCGCGTTCGAGCAGAGAGGGGTCCCGTACAGGGAAATCACGGTCAGATGGAAGGAGACATTCCAGCCAGCAATCGCAGTCTTCGGGGCGTCCATCAGGAGCGTTGCCGATGTGTCCGTCCCGCTCGCGTCCCCGGACCATTGCGCGAAGTCGTAGCGAGAGCCGCCACCGTCGAACCAAGGAGATGTGACCCGTGCCGTTGCGATCTCGCCGGAATCGTACCAGCAGTCGGCATGCTCGACGCAGCGAATATCTCCGATGACCAGCGGGGAGAGAGTGAGCTTGTACTGAATGATGTCGTAGTACGCGATGAAATCCTCTGGTGTATCGATGAGGACTTCATGGTGCGAAGAGGTGCTGCCGTCCGACCAGTGCGTGAAGGTGTATCTCACATAGCCGATATCGTAATCAAGGACGGTCAGGTTGAGCCAGTGCTTCGACTGGTTGGTCCACCAGAACTGACTCAGGCCGTTGTGAGGTGAGTCGTCCACGTCGTAGTCAATGCCTGTCGGACTCGTGTCGACGGTCACAAGGAAATCAAGGTAGCACACGGACGTCTCTGTGATGCTGCCAAGAATCGTGATCGTTCCGTTCGGGTCGGAGCCCGTGTAGTTCCCGGGTCCATCGCCGATCCACATCTCGAAGCGGTACCGCGTTCGCGGCGGGAGATTGGTCGACGAATTCCCCGCCAACTGCACATCCGTCCCCACATCGATCCAATCGGTGATCGGTGGATTGCCAGTGCATGTGTCCTGCAGAGTGAGCTTACACTGCCCGCTGTATATCGCGACGTAAGTGGCTGGACCAGTGACGGGGCCGATGGGTCTTACCAACCGCAGGTCTCCGTCCGACCATTGGATGAAGACGTATCTGCAGCCGCCAAAAGTCTGCGGCGTTAGGATAATCAGGATGGGAGAGGAGTCCTTGTCTACCCAGCAGTGCAACGGGGCGGGCATTTGGACGTCGCATCCAGGCATGTCGCTCCCCACCATCGGACCTGGGACGTTGGATGCTATCGTGATGAGGTATTGGGTGATGAATCTGGCCACGTATGTCTGAGACCCGTTGATTGTGACGTTCCATCCCCATGTGGTGGGTCCCCCGATCCAGCGATCAAACCTGTAGCGGGTGTCGACGGGGCTTGGCGGTTGCGGGGACAAGGTAAGCAGCATGCTCGTCGTCCCATTCCCTGCCCAGAACGTGACGGGTGCAGGCGCAAAAGGCGAGGAGTTGTAGGCAACCAGCAACCCTTGTGGTTCCGTCGAGATTGTTATCATGTAGTCGATTCCGTAGAATGCCGTCAGGTTCACGCAATCATCAACGACATCGACGGTCCTCGCGGGCGTGGTCAGACCATCGGACCAATACAAGAAAATCAACCTCTCGCTTGGGGAAGGACCTTGCTGAGGCGTTGTTGCAACGGCAGCATATGTGCCGGGTCGTTCGAGAGACACGTATGGCGTCACATGCTCCACGCCGTTCCAATCGATCGTGAGACCAATGGGATCCGTGTCCCGCGTCACTCGGTAGTAGTCGAGGAACTGTGCTGTCATATCGTTCGGACCCATCACGAGCAGCGTCTTCGAGCTGTTCGTGTCGCCATCAGCCCATTGGTGGAAGGTGCACTGTCCGCAGGATCCTCGAGATTGTGAAAGCGGCGTCGCATTGACAGTTATGTTCGTGCCCTCTGGCCATTGCGCGATGTAAGGCGTCTGTATCGGTCCGATGCCCTCGATTTCCAGAGTGAGATTCGCGGCAGACCCGCCGCATGACGCGTTGATCCAGATTGTCCAGACCGCATCGGGTTTAGGCTCCCCGCTTTGGCCTTCATTTAGGTCAAGAGTCTCTCGATTACCGGCAGTGCTCGGTCCGTTCTGCTGCTTCAAGTCGCCCGGGGCGCCAACGTTCAGCTCAAGTTGCGAATCGTTCGGGACAGGGCCACCCTTCTCCTGAATCTGCGCTTCCGGCAGAACCATTGTGACACCGCCCGGTTCAGGTGCCATGGGGGATCCCATGTCCAACTGTTTTTCAGGCGGTGGAATCGTGGTGAGCCCGGACTGTTCCGGGCGGACTGCGTCCGCTCCCGTGTCCGGCCTGGCGCCGAGCACCGGAGCAAGACAGGAGAAGAGGGCCACAACGACAAGAAGCAGAGCGCTAGCTCTACAGAGTCTAAGCTCATGTAACATCGTCGTGCCTCCTCCAATCGAAGCCCTATCAGGGGCATCGAAACTCAAAGCGATATCCGACTATTTAATAACAGATGTCAAGGAGGTGCGATTGGATGCGGATGCCGATGACGTGGGGGATTCCCGCCATTCTCGGAGCACCGTCGTTCTATCATGTCGCGATGTTACAACGACACCAATAGGCCTTTGAGCCGCCGCGCACTTTCTCCCTCCGCTTGAAACGACTGAAGGAACGGATTGAGCGTCAAGTGCAGGAGGGCTTTGCGGCCTTGGCGGAGAACGATGCGGAGGCGGCGGAGCGCCACTTCAGAATCGCCGGTCACACGCTCGGCATCGCGCTCGCCTGCTACCACGGCCGGTTTTGGGAGCGGGCGACGAGCAAGGCCTTGGCGGCACTGGCCCAGGCCGGGCCGGGAACCGAGGATGAAGCGGTCGCCCTCAAGGTCCTCGCGATCGCCTCGAAGCAGTTGGGCGAGGAGAAAAAGGTCAAAGGCGCCGCGCAGCAACGGCGGGAGGCGCTTATCAAGCGCGCGGAGGAGCGGCTGGACGGGGTCGAATGGGGGCCGGTGCACGGCCTGATGCGCGAGCTGGCGAAGAAGCAGCCCGCCGTCTACGGGGCCCTCGCCTCCGTCCGCATGGGGCGGAAAATGGTGAAAGCGGGTTTCCGGACAATAGTCGACTTCGTTCTTGCGGGAGATTACCACCGGGCGGCCTGTCTGGGCGACGACCTCACGCGCATAGAGGCGACGACCTGGGGGCTCGCGGCGGAGTTCTCCCTCTGCCCGGACTGCCTGGAGGAGTGGTTCGAGCCAGCTCCGGGGGAGCCGCCGAACGTGGCGCTGAACCGCTTGAGCGCGCTGACCGGGACGATACTCTTCGAGTTCACGTGGAAGAGTCCGGAGCACGCGCTGATCCTCGGGATCTCGGCGCTTCACTTCGCCGAGTTCAGGGCCCGCCACGGGGAGGACGTCGCGAGGCTCGTCGAGCGCGCGCAGGTCTACTATGATGCGGCTGCGGCACCGCAGTCGCTCGCGCCCGAGGAGGCGGGGCGCTGGACCGCCTGCGTCGACTATCACAGGGGGCGCGTCCTCGAACTGGGGAAGAATGAGGCGGCCGCGCTGGCCCTCGTCGAGAAGGTCGCCGCGGGGCCGGCAGCCCCTTGGAACGATAGGGCGCGGGAGGTGGCCGAGAGGATCCGCCGCCGCCAGGCGTCGGAGGCGAAAAGGGCGCGCGTCTCGAGCTTGCGCGGGGAATGCGAGGCCGCGAGGAAGAGAAGCGACGACGAGGCGGAGCTCGCTGCCATGAAGGCCCTTTCATCGGAGATCGATCTGGAGCTCGGCCAGCTCGAGAGGCTCTCGCGACTCCGCGACGAGGATCACGATCCAGGCTGGACGGACACCGCGATAAGGGCCGCGGCGAAGGGATCGCACGACGAGAACCTGTCAAGGCGTCTCGGGGATGAGGCCGCCGTGCGGTGGTCGGAGGGGAAAGGGCGCGAAGCATTGAACCTCTTCATCCTGGCGCGTCGCATCGCTCCGCTGTCCCCCGACGTGATGTCGGCATGCGCGGCAGTGCTCGCCTCCTTCGGTCGCAACGCCGAGGCGGCGAAGGCGTACGCGGCGGTCGGACACAGGGAGCCCATACACTTCCTCGAGAGCGCGCGCTGCTTCATGGCGGCGGGCGAGGAGAAGCGTGCGGTCGCGGTGGTGCAGGCGCTGTTCGTCGCATCGGACGCGGTCAGCCTGTGGGAAGAGGGGCTGCGCCTTGTCGAGTCCCACACCACACCGCCGGCCCTGCGCCTCCTGGCCAGACTGCTGCTGGACCGGCAACCTGAGAACGAATTCGCCCGCACCGCCCTTGCCCGTGCAGAGGCGGAGGCGTACCGCGCGGCGGTCGAGGAACGCGAGAGAGTACGCGCAGTTGCGCGGGGGGCCGCGAAGGCGGGGGACTGGCCGAAGGTGAGGGATTCCCTGCAGAGCGTGCAGGAGAATGTGAGGGACGGCGAACTCTGGACCCTGCTCGCGCGGGCTCACGAGAGCCTCGGCGAGGCAGAGGAGTCCCTGCGGTGCTATGAGGCGATGTCGCAGACCGCGGCCTCCGTGGCGGGTCGCGCACGCAGTCTGATCCGCCTGAGGAGGTTCGAGGATGCCCGCGAGACCCTGGAGCGTCTCCGTGCAAGATTGGAGCCCGAGGAGGAGCCGGAGCTGGGGAGCGACCCTGATGTCAAGGGGCTGTGGGCCGAAGTGAAGGGCGACCTGCAGCTTGCTGCGCGGCTGTATGTCGATGAGGCGATGCTCCGCTCTCTGATCATGAAAGCGCGCGAGCGGGAGGACGCACTGGCGGAACTGGAGGCGCTCTCGGTCATCGCCGCGCGCGATGAAGCGTGCGTCGGCGAGCTCATGGAGCGTGTGCGGGCCCTCGAGGGGCGTCTGCCTGTCCGCGCGAAGGCGCGTATCGTCCGAGATCGCATGCCTGCACTCATCCTGTGTGACACGAACGTGCTGCTGTCAAAGGTGCTCGAGGGCGTCCCCTTGCCGGACGTTCTGCAGGCGCTCCGCAGTCCGCGGGGTGTCGAGCGGTTCGAGGCGCTCAGATCGCAGAGAGGGAACGTTGCTCTCGCAGTCACGGATACCGTGGCGGGGGAGCTTAGGTCCGTGCTCAAGTACCAGATGGCGGTCCGGGAGGACGAGGAGTCGGAGAAGGCGCTCGAGGAGGTCATGCGGCGCGCGGAACAGCTCGTTTCGGAGTTGCACGTGGAGAAGGTCGCCGGCCTCTCGCCGAGGCCGCCGCCGGAGTACTCGGAGCGCGTGAGGTCGTTCTACAGGTCGATGGGTCCGCGCCTGCGCGCGATCACGCGGCGCAAGGTGAGCAGGCGGCCCGAGCGGTCGTCGGAGATCCTCGGCCGCCGGGGAGTGAGCAAGGACAAGCCGGGGCGCGCGCCGATGCCGGAGGCGGTGGACCAGCGGCTGCTCGCCGAGGCGGCGTCGCTCGTTGACGGACCGCTGCCCGGGTTCGGCGGCGTGGGCATCCTGTCCGACGACGCCGACTTCCGGAGTTTCGCGCGGGAGATCGAGACGACGTTCGGCGTGAGGATCCACTGAAAGCTGCCGCGGTAGCGCGGTCTGAGCGTCCTTCATTGTCCCTACTTCAAGGAACCAGACAAGGCATATGCATCAAGATTCCGTCATCGCCGGAATCGCATGGTTTAACATCCGCGGAGATTTACCTCGGTCGTGGCCGAGGTCTGGGTCAGCCTGCTCGTCGGCGGGACTCTCCTCCTCATCGGGTACGGCGCCTCCCTGATTTTCGACAGGTTCCGGATCCCCGACTTCATCGTGCTCATCTTCCTGGGGGTCCTCCTGGCGCAGATACCGGTCGATCCGTTCGGACCCGGCCTCGTGCCCTCCCTCACCCCGATACTGCCCGTCTTCACGGCCCTGACGATAGCATTCATCATGTTCGAGGGCGGGCTCTCGCTCAACCTCAAGGGCTCGGGCAGGGGGATGCCGGGGGTCCTTGCCCACGTCGCGGTCTCGGTTTTCATCACGGTCGTCCTGATCTGGTTGATCGCGACGCGCCTCCTCGGCTTCGACGGTGTCACCGCGCTCGTCCTGGCGGGGGCGTTCTGCGGGCCTTCAGCTGCAGTCATCCTCAGCTTCGCGACGCGCCTCAAGCTCGGAAAGGAGGCAGAGAGGGCGGTCGTGCTCGACGCCGTGGTCACGAACGTCATCGCGGTGATTCTGGTGTTCTTCGCGATAAGGTCGGCGAGCGCCGCCCCTGCCACTTTCCTCCCTCAGTATGCGCTCGAGATTGCGCTCGCGACGATCGCGGCGGTCGCGGCCGGGATGCCCTGGAGGATGGCGATCAAGCGCTCGCCATCGCGGAAGTTCATGTACATCGCGACTGTCGCTTGGGCTCTAGTGATCTATGGCCTCGCCGATGGGCTGATCAACGGGAACGGCCCCGTCGCCGTGTTCGTCTTCGGACTCGTCCTCGCCTACCGCAAGCCGGAGGACGCTCCGGACCCGGAGGGGAAGGGCAGCCTCCAGGAGTTCCAGTCCGAGATCACCTTCGGCATGAGGACGTTCTTCTTCATCTACCTCGGCCTCGTGGTGACCGTCGACAGCGTGACCCCGGTGGCGCTCATGGGCGCGCTCCTCCTGACGCTGGTGTTCGTCGTCTCGAGGGTGCCGAGCTCGATCGCCCTTGGCAGGCTCTCCGGGTACAGCAAGAGGGAGACCAGGGTCCTCATCGCGTCGATGGCGCGCGGGATGACCGATGTGGTGCTAGTCCTCATCGCGATCGAGAGCGGAGTGGTTCCTGCGTCCTCGGTATCGTTGCTCGTCGGGCTGGTGACGGTGACGATCCTGGTTGCGGTGGCGGTGTGCGCGGGGCTGGTCGTCTGGGCGGAGAAGAGCCCCGAAGAGGGACAGGAACGAGAGATTCCACCAGTTCAGCCTGACGCGGATGTCCCCCTGCGATTCGATCCTCCTGCGTAGACGAGGCGCCCAGCGCCTGCCATCCTACTTCAGGTTCATCCTGTAGAAGCTCCATTCAGTCTTTTCTGCTCCGTTCTTCTCGTAGAACTTCTGAGCTGACTTGTTCCAGTTAAGGACGGTGAACTCGATCCTCCCGCAGCCTTCCTTCCTCGCTCGCTTGACGCAGAAGTCGAACATGGCCTGGCCTATGCCCTGCCTCCGGTACTCCGCGAGCACGAAGATGTCCTCAAGGTAGAGGATTGGCAGGGCGCGGAAGCTCGAGTAGGTGAAGTACAGGATGATGTAGGCGACGTACCTGGAGCCGAGCCTGCCGAGGTATGCCTCGCATCTCGGGTTCTTAGAGAGCGAGTCTCGCCTCAGCCGCCTCTTTGCGGCTTTGTCAGGAGGCGTGAGCTTCTCGAACTTCGCGAGTCCCTCGATGAGAAGGAGGAGGTGATGGAAGTTGTTTTCCGTGACTCGTTCGAGGATGAGTCCACTGTCCGCACGCTTTCTCATGGCGGTAGTGGGATGAGATGTCGATTCAAATATCCTTCCACGGAAACGCTTCGAGTGGGAATCAGCGGGCCGGCGTCTTCGACTGAACCGTTTTCGTATATTGCGCGAGCGCACGCTTGCTTGAATACCAGGTGCGGCCGATCTTGACGGCCTCGAGCATCCCCTGCCGCGCGCGCAGCGAGAGGTATTCCTGAGAATACGCGCTGCCCCGCACCAACTGCCTCAAGGGGACGAGAGCCCGTTCCGCATCCACGGCGGATAGGAACACCGTCAGCCCCTCGTCGACAGCATGCAGTACGAAGCCCGAGAACGGTCCGTACCGGCCCCGGTCCGCCTCATCGAGACCCTTGTAGTACCGCCGTCTGTCCTCCACCCGGAGGACGACAGGCGGGTATCCGGCGCCGATCAGCACCAGGTTGGCTGCAAGCCGCGCGGTCCTCCCGTTCCCGTCGAGGAACGGATGGATCATCGAGAGGCGGTGATGCAGGTAGACGCTGCGGAGGACCGGCTCTCGGATGGCGGGGAGCTCCTTGAACAGCTCGTCGAGCCGCGGGACGATCTTGGACGGAGGCGGCGGGACGTGCGCCGAACCGCCTATCCAGACCTGCTGCTGCCTGTATTGCCATGGAGTCTCCAGCGTCCCTTTCGTGACCATTTCGTGGAGCTTCTTGAGGGGGGCGTGATCGAAATGCAGGCCAGGACGGCCACTCTTCCATATCCAGTCGAAGGCCTCCGCGTTGTCCGTGGCTTCTAGATGCTCGCGGACGCTCCTCCCCCCGATCGTGATCCCCTGTTCGAGGATGAGGCGGGTCTCCTTGAGGCTGAGCGTGTTCCCCTCTATTGCGTTGCTGTTGTAGGTGTGGTACAGGCGAAGCTGCTGCCGCAATCGTTCCATTATGTCCCGGGGGAGGGGCCTGCGGGACCGCAGCTCCTTGAGGTTCGACTGGACCCGCCGCCATGTCACGGGAGGGAGGTCGGAGACGGATATCGGTATCGGCATGTTTCCGTGTTATCCGATAGTCTTGCGGATATATATCGGTATCGGCAAGATTGACAGTAATCCGATATCTGTCTCTCCATGAAGGCGATTCCGGGACTTGACGCCCCTCGCACAAGCCCGGAAGATTCAGCGCATCCAAGTGTCCTCATCCAGCGGTGAACACGTCCCATCTCGAGACCTTCGCACCCGCCGACCTCAACTCCTCGATGAGGGCGGCGGCATCCGCGTCCGAGAGCATGAGGACAGAGGGGGAGACGACGGTCGCGCCGTACTTGTCCTTTAGCCCCTCGTACCTGTAGGTCGTCCGGCGCCCTCCGACGTCCTTCGTCGAGACGGACCCGTGAACCTTGCGAGACACCTGCACCTTCTTGCCGGGCGGAAGGCCTGTGAGGTCGTAGGAGACGAGCACCCTCGGCCTCAACGCGAGGTGCTCGGGTGTGAGGACGAACTTGCCCTGGAGCACGACTCCCTCCAGGAACACATTCCTCAGGAAGCTCGGGTCGAGGTCCCTCAGGTCCGTGGGGATCGCGTTGATGTCCCTGTGGGGCCTGAGCGCTGTCACCATGCGCGCGATCTGCCGGTTGAGCGTCTGGGGAACCCTGCGGTCGACTATCACGAGGAGGTCGATGTCGGACCTGCGGTCGAATTCGCCGCGAGCGAGGGAGCCGAATAGCACTACCCCGCCAGCTCGGACGATTCCCTGAAGGCCGTCGAGGAACCTCTCGATGAGCCGCCGGTCGTCGTCGGGGAGCTCAGTGAAGCTCGGCTTCGATGTCCCCGAGGATTGCCTTCGCTCTCTTGGCCGACTTTCCATCTCCTTTTCCTCCGTAGAATCGACCAGTCCGGAGAGCCTCGAGCTCCCTGAACAAGCTAGCTAGTTCCAGGAGTCCCAAATCGTCCAGGAACCTCGCAAGGCCTTTGTGGGTGTCGAGGTGGGCCTTCTTCCTGCGCTCCGCGATGCATGCGATCATGTGGAGCGCCGCGGCGTGGCACGTCTCTATGATCGTCTCGTAGTCTTGCTCGTCGCTGAGCTTTGCGAGGGTCGCCTTCAGGCGATGCGCCTTCTCCAGATGGTCGTTTACGTTCATTCTGTAACAGGTTAATGAAAGAGGCAGTATTTGGCACTTTCTGTTAACGCGTCACAGAAGGACACCCATATGGGCCGGATAGCTAAGAATGGCGTTGGGCAATCTATATATGCGCGCAAGACCATACTGCTTGTAATGCGTGTCATTACAATCCGCTTGGACGCGGAAACCGAGAACGCCATGAAGGGAGTCAGAGGAATCAACTGGAGCGAGGTGCTCCGGCGGAGGATCAGAGATGTATCCCGCAGGCATTCCCGCCAGAACAAGGTCAAGGCCCTGCTGGCTTCTCAGGAGCTTTCCAGGAAGCCCGCCAAGGGCTTTGAAAGCACTAAGGTAATCCGCAACTGGAGGGACCGAAGGCATGGCGCGGTGCGTGCCGGACGCTAGCGTCGTGGTCAAATGGTTCCTCGAGGAGGAGTTCTCCCGAGACGCCCGGAGGCTGAGAGACGACTACGCCTCTGATGCTGTCGAGCTGGAGGCGCCATCCCTGCTACCATTCGAAGTCCTCAACGCGGTTCGTTATGCCGGAGTGTTCTCGGCGAAGGAGTTGCGGCGGGTGGCCGAGGCGCTCGACGCCTTCGCCATACCCACCAACCCGTTGGAAGGCCCCCTGGCGGTGAACACTTTGGAGGTGGCGTCGACGACGGGACTCACCGTGTACGATGCCAGCTACGTCGCCTTGGCTCGCGAGGTCGGTGGCATCCTGTACACCGCGGATCGCGCTTTGATCGCCGCCACGAAGCGTCTCGGTGTGGCCGCCCACATCGAGAGATACAAGACTCCTGATGAATGAAGACCGCGGATGCATTACATTGGAACCCGCATCCCTCCGGGAAGCATCTCAGCAGCTTCCCGGGCAGCCTGTCGTCAAGCTCCTCGATGTCGCGGTCCACGGGCTCAATCACGCGGATGCCATGCCTCTTGAGGCTCTCCCGCTTCGTCTTCGGCCATTTCACGAAGCGCGCACGATCTGAGTATGTTTAGATCAACAGAGCGGCTTGCTCGACCGTCCCGCCGCAGAGTTCGACCGATTCGCTATCACTCTGCGGGCCCAATACCCCGCCTGTCGAATCCGCGGACACTTGGTGCGTCTGACAGGAGTCGACGAGCCATGTTATATCGAACGTGTACTGGATGGACCCCAAGGGCGAGAGAGTCCCGCTGTACTTCAACTGACCGTCCAGAAACACCCGGTATTCCACATCATTCACCAGATGCGTGCTCGTCACGGTCACAACGATCTTGCCGTTCTTCGAGATCATGAAGAACCCGATCAGTGCGACAACCACCACGATAACGACCACGATGATAATACCAGTGTGCTTCTTGGACCGTGCTTGTTGCATCGGCTGAGGCTGTGCCATATACCTATGCTCCCTGCGCCAGAGATATCTCGAGAAGCCTTAAATGTTTCCGGACACCGCATGTCACCGGGCATTCGGGGTCGCGGAGCCTGCGCAATCGATGCAGGCGGTCGATGGACGCCCCTCGCTCGGACTTACCGGAACCCGTATCCCTCCGGTAAGCATTTCAGCGAGTCAGAAAGGCCCAATCTGAAAGACATGAGAAACAGTGACGCCTAGTAATGGTGTCGTTCTACTCTGCTGCGAGTCGGCAGGGGGATCGGGCGGGAGCGGCTTGGGGACATATGCGCGGTAGCCCTCCGGTTGCATCGCGTAGTGACCTGCGCGCTCAGTCGCCTTCGCCATATTCAAGTCAGCCTTCACACCTCAGAACCTTTAGCAGTTAATTAGGTTCTTGGAGCTATTCTTTAACAACGTGATGGATATCTAAGTACATTCCGCCTGAAGTGAGCTGGCATGAAAGTGACGCAGCCCATGTTCCCCTATCCAAATGACGAAGGGCCGCTGGCGCTTGCCCATCCTGGCCGAGTCCGCGATGATCTTGGCATACTGCCAGTACACGAGGTCGTTGAGAGTGCGGACGGCAGGTGGCGGCCTGGTTAGAACCGTGGGTGATAGATGGGGAGCTGTCGACCTAAATCCTCACCCTGCCGCCAGTCCGCATGCGAACCGCCATCGGTCGTCCTGTCTCGGGCGGGTCGCGCTCAGAGCGCTTGAGTGTCCGAAGAGCATCGGGTGAAGGGAACAATTAAGTATGGCTTCCTATATTGATTTCCCATAAAGTACCATGAAAGAGACACTTTCAGGAAACGGATATAGGAAAAGTCTCTCTCCCACCGAGAGCCGCGTCCTCTCAGACCTCGTGTTCCACGGCATGTCCATGTTCACCGCCAAGGACCTCGCCCCTTACGGGGTCGACGCGAAGCGCTTCCTATCGCGGCTCAGGAACAAGGGGTGGATCGCTTGGGTGAAGAGAGGCCTCTACCTGATAGCGCCGCTGGAGGCCGGGAAGGACGGCGCGAAGTCACACACCGTCCACAGCTTCGTCCTCGCATCGCACCTCGCCGAGCCCTGCTACGTGGGCTTCTGGAGCGCCCTGAGCCACCACGGCATGACGGAGGCCACGCCCCCGGTCGTGTATCTCGCGAGCACGGTACATCAGAACAGCCGGATCATCTTCGACGTGCGCATTGTGTTCGTCACGCTGCGACCTTGGAAGATGTTCGGGACTGAGATTGTCAGGATCGAGGGGAGCGAAGTGACCGTGTCGGACCGGGAGAAGACGGTTGTGGACTGCCTCGACCATCCGGAGCATTGTGGCGGTATCGTGCAGATCCTTGACGTCCTCGAGGACGAGTTCGACAGGGTGGACTACGGGCGCGTGCTCCGTTATGCCCGCAGGATGAGGAACACGACGATCCTGAAGCGCCTGGGCTACCTGCTCGACATCCTCGGATACCACGATGAGGCAGGACGGATCCCGCGTGCCTCCATCGGGCAGGGGTACTCCAAGCTGGACCCCAGGTTCCCCAACGCGGGTCCGACGAACGAGCGGTGGAGGCTGCGGGTCAACGTCCGACTGGGGTCGAGGGAAGGGTGAAGATGATACGCGCCGCGGAGCTGAGGGCGACCGCCCGCCTGATCGGCCTCCCCGTCGACATCGTGGAGAAGGACTATGCCCTGGGGTGGATTCTGGCAGGAGTCGTCCGTTCGAAGCCCGGCCCGCAGCTCGTGCTCAAGGGCGGGACGGCCCTGTCGAAGATATACTACCCGAGGGGCTGGCGGCTCTCCGAGGACCTCGATTTCACCCTGCGGCGCGTGGCCAAGCTGGAGGACGCAGCGCTCGGTCTCGCCGGGGAGCTCCCTGACCTGGTCGACAAGCTGTCGGGCGGTCTTCGCGTCGCGGCCCGCGATCCCCCTCACGTGGCCGGGGAAGGGTATATGCAGCTCAAGTTCCGCTTCGAAGGCCCGATCGGCGCAGGTGTCGTCAAGGTAGAGGCCTCGAGGGAGGACCCGGTGGGGCCGACATCGACGAGGACGCTCGCGAGGTCCTATCCGGACTATCCATCCGAGAGGGTGAAGGTCTACACGCTGGAGAACATCGTGTCCGAGAAGCTGAGGGCGATGGCGGAGAGACAGCGCGTCAGGGACTATTACGACGTCTGGAAGCTGGCGAAATCGGGCGGGGTCGACTGGGTGGTAGTCCGCGAGCTGTTCCCCAGGAAATGCGCGTTCAAGGGAGTCAAGGTGAAGTCGATCGGGGACCTCTTCCCTGACGGCCTCGAGGCGGTCCTGGGACCGTATATGGACGTGGGGCTCACCCGTCTAACGGCGGAGCCCTTGCCTCCTTTGAGGTCCTGGCTGAACGAGGCGAGGAGGATTGTCCGCAGGGAGCTGAAGCTCCGGTAAACGCCGGACGCCCTTTTCGCGATAAAATGGATTGAGAGACCTCCTCGTTCCACCGCGTCGATGTACCATGCGACCTTTCCCTGCGTCAGCTTTCGCGCGGGGGGCATTGCGTTCCCTTCAAGGAACTCATCCTGGGATCGTGCACGGCTTCGGAGGGACACAGCATATATAAGTGGGGTTTGGATGTCTTTTCGAGAATCCGGGCAGAAGGTACTGCTAAGCGCCCAGGGGATGGACAACGCGACTGGAACTGCGTACGGTTTGGGGGTAAGGGGTAAGAGCGGGAACCGGACGATGTACGCCGTCCAAGAAGGCCAGAGAGGCGAAGGATACGAATTCCTGGGGGCGAATGGTTTAGCAGGACATGCTGCGGGGTTTTGCCTATGAAGAAAGCCAACCTGACGATACGGGAGGAGATCCAGGACTTGGGCTTCAGGCTCTGCCTCATGAAGGAGGCGCAGAAGCAGTTCATCACGCGCTTCTTCGCCGAGAACCTCCAGGACAAGAAAACTGTCGAGGTCCTCGTGGGTGGCAGCCGGAAGAACGTCGACCGATACATCGAGAACGTGAAGAAGATGCGAACGGGAAATCCCAAGGGATTCGATGTGGAAACACAGGACTATTACGGGAGCATAATGGACATCAGGGATTTCGCAGGCTATCTGACGGCGGAACAGCTGGTAAGAGGAGTGGGGGGCATGACGGGGCTTGTTTTGAGGATCGACACGCTTGTTTCGAGGATCGACACGCTCGACAGGACGCTCGTCGAGCGCCTTTCCGGGCTCGAGACGACACTGAAGGGGATTGGCCCTGACATCGCGAGAGCCATACTGGAAGGGTTCGAGCGCCTGGAGAAGCGAGGTTAGACGCCATTCGGAGGGCACTCGCATCAGCCTTTTGTAATTGGAGATCGATGCGGACCTTGGCGGATTGCCATCGAGGAACCATTGGGCCTGTACTGTGACCGCGGGGTCTGCGAAGAGGTGCTCAGGAGCCTGGGATATCGCGTCACGGATGGCGGCTCAGAGCTGCACGCGACGAAGATGCTCCGTGGGGGACGATTCCATGTCGTCATCGAAGGCACGGGCTTCCCGCTTTCTGGGAACATGGTCAGTGCTCATCTTGACATCAGTGGCAAAGGGCTCGTCAAGCATCCGGTTGTCTACGAGAGCCAGCAAATCCAGAAGGAGGTCGGACGGATTCGTTCCGCCCTGTTGAAGACGATCAAGGCTGCGCGAGAGAAGCGACGCGGTTCGGGATGAGGTGGTCCAGGGTGAGGTCGGCGCCCTTGTCGCGGTAGATGCAGCGGCGGTGGCATGATTCACATCGCCGTTTATCCCACAATTGGGAGATGACGAAGACAACTTACCAATTTGGTGAGACACCGAAATCATCTTATATAAAGAGTCAGTATTACATGTCAATGTATGAAAACGAGGAGATTCCAGCCTTCCCTCCCCGCTCAATCGTCGGAAGGATCCTCGAACTCGGCTTTCTGAGCGGACCCTGGAATCGTTCGGAACTGGAGGGCAGATGGGGTCAGAGCACCACGAATAAGTTCATCCAGGAAGCCAAGGAATTCGGATGGCTTGTAAGCCCCTTTCAGAACGAATTCTTCGTTCCATCAGCCCAGGACCTGATGGTCGTGGGGTGGCTGCCTAGGCCTCAGCGCCAGGAGTTCATCATAAGCCGAACATTAGCGGCCACTGGAATGCGCTTCTGGTGCCTTTCTGCTTGGATGAGGACTTATGAACTTGAGTTTCCGGAACCGTTGTTTGTGAGCGACCTAGCAGGAGCGCCTCGTCTCGGTGACCGCAGGAAGAAGCGTTCAACATTCCCCCCTGCCAAAGAAATCCGTGAGAGGAACCTGAGCATCGTGAAGCGCCTTAGACGGATTCCTTTCCTTTCGAATCTGGTAATAGTTCCAGAGCTCCCTCAGACTGGCAGGTTCGGCTTCCCAGCCAAGGTCGTTCTGCCCAGAGGCGTATCGCAAAAACCGCTTCGTTGGGACTGGCTTGTCGAAGACGATTCGTCCGAAAACATGGACGACATGAGGAATCAACGTGTCAATCGTGCTTCAGGCAGGGAGATCCGCTTTCTTCTGTCTGCCAGAGTCGACGATCCTGCTTGGGTGATCGCTTTCCTAATCGCATTGGGCCTTCCACGAATCCAGGAGAAGCTACCCCGAGTAGTACAACGTGAGATTCAACGCCAGACATTCTATCGAATTCAGGAAATAGAGTCTAATGGGGCAATCAAAGTCAGAATAGAGGAGGATTTGCTGAAACGTGTCCGAAATTGGGGCGCCTTTCTGGGACAACCTGCGCCGAATGACTCTTGGCAGCGAGTGCTTTCTGAAGGCCTCTTCCCCTACCTTCTGGTCCCTTGGGCTCTCTGGAATGAGCTCGCTAGTTTCTCTGCTTCATGGAGACTGCAGTCAGTGCACAATTTGAGAGGTCTGTTAGATGCTGAACCTAGAAGCTCAGACTGAAGCGCTGCAGATTGTTGCAGCAGCGGCAAAGAAACACGGCCTAGTCGTAGCACCGGTCGGCAGTGTCTACTTTCTTTTTACCGAACGTAAGCATTTGACTACAAAAGATATCGACGTTGTCGTTCATGTTGACGCGGACACCATCGCTCCTCTGGAGTTGCTGGAGAAGATGGGCCGAGAGCTTGGGGTCGCCGTGTCTTCGGGCGATAAGGCCACTGTCACTGTGACTGTCGAGAGCAAGTACGGCCCCGTAAGGATAGACCTGATAAGGGGAAAGGAAGGAGCCAGGCGTAGCTTCTTGCCGAGGGAATTGCTGCGCACCGCTGCCAGATATGGGCGGAGAGACGGCAGTATCCTATGGTATCCCATCGAGTTCGTAATCCTTTTCAAGGCGGATGCGGCAGTTGACAGAGCTAAACGGGCTCGGAGTGGCGGCCCGAAGGCTGCGGAGAACCTGCGTAGAGCAGACGTATTCAGACAGGACGTTTTCGCGCATGTCCAGTCGTCTTTGGAAGGCGACGGGCTCAACGAGAGATACCTGATTGAGGGTCTCAGTCATCTTAAGCAAGTCAGACGAAATGAAGTCGCGTCACTCCTGGAGGCAGCCAGCGGAGGTCGTTTGACTCTGAGCGTCGGGACAGACTAGGTGTGCCCGCAGAAGATCATCGTCCTCGACAATGGAGGTGTTATCCTCTTCATATTGAGCTGCGCGATATATTTCTTGAAGACAAGTTCATGATCCGCGAGGACCTGGTCGGCATCGGGACTCCAGACACGAGCCTCAAAACGAGTGAAGGGATTCTGTGCATCGCCGCCTTCAGTCCCCCGCGAGCGGTCCAGTACTCGTAGAGCCGCCGCGCGCCCTTGGAGCTGTTGCATGAGGCGCACACCCAGACGGCGTTCTTCTCGTCCTGGGGCCCGTGGAGCGCCCTCGGGATGAGGTGGTCCAGGGTGAGGTCGGCGCTCCTCTCGCTGTTGACGCAGTATCGCGGATTACGCAAGGCTAGTTCGGTCCCTACGCCTGATGCGAACATTCCCTGCACCGTCCGCTCCCGAATCCGAAATTTCAAACTCTCCGCCCAATGCTTGGACGAAGCGGAGGAGCTTAGAATATCCGTATGCCCTCCAATCGAATGGAGGATTCAGGTGCCGGAGTTTATACCCTAGTATCGATAGAAATGCGGTTCCATCGTCCCGCTTGGTTTCTTCAAATATCTTTCCGAAGATGTCCAGCGCTTCAGGCGGGATGCTGGTTTTCGGGCTCAGATCGGTCTTCGGAGCCTCCTCAATCTGCTTCGCCTCCGAAGAGCCCTGCAGGGTTACTGTCTCATGAGGAGCTTCGCAGGCGGGCTGGAGAGCCTGAGTGGGTCTCGGCTCACCGATTTCGGGAACCGATGGCAGTTGCTTCCGAATCTCCCTGATTTTCTCCTGTAGCGCCTCAATCTCCTCCATGTGGTCAATGAACGGGATGGATCCATATTCAATGTCGAATGCGAGCCCTGTCGGTCTCAGCACGTTTTCGTTCAGCGTGAATATCCTCTCAAGGCGCGATTCCGTCCGCTTGCAGTGGGAATTGAGCATCCGGTTGCTGATATGTCGGTTCTTGTCAGATATCTTCGCCAACGCCAACCATCTCTCTTTCTCTTCAGCATGCAGTGTGGAATACCCTACCTTTTCTTCAGGTGAAAGTGAAATCCCGCTGGTCACGAAGATGTCGTCTTCCGAAGACGGCTCGGTCCGCCCGGTCTTCAGGTACGGAATCAAAGCTTTGTCTAAGTTCTTCTGTAGCTTCCCGCCATGTACGCGCGGATGCTTTGTGGAAATCGTGTGATCGGGTTCTGAAGTGATAATCAATATGTCGGGGTCGACGTCCAAGATTCGTCCGATGCAATACAGAAGTGCTGCGAGTTTTGTGCGTCCGATTTCTGTGGAGGGATTGGGCAACCTGGCCTGAGTCAAGTCTTTGAGGAATATCTTTGGAACGATGTGGTTCAACTTAGTGTCTGTGTATCTAATGATGCTGACCTGTTCCGCGAGACGCTTCACCTTCATCATGGCGACGATTTCCCTCGCCTTTTCCACGCATTTGTCGACATTGTCGCATGACGGCAGATTCTCTAGAACGAACATGGCTGAGAGAGCATTTCGCATCGCCTGCGTCGTTCGCCCCACGATAATCGATAAGGGCGATCAAGCGTATTAAACGTTTTTCCTAGTTATGTGAATGGCGAATCCTCATCAGTTAGCTTCTCCCGGAAAGGCATGGCATCTCTCACACCGCCGAACCTAGGTGCTCTCCAGGATGCTTGTCTCTCTTCCGTCATGTATTATCCCGCCTTCGTAGAAAATGCGGACGGTCCTTAGCGAAATGCGGACCGTGTCAGGCAAAATGCGCGCGAACCTTGAGGAAATGCGGAGTAAGTCCATCCGCGTGTGGACCGAGGCGGAGCGAGTGTGGAGGAGGTCTTTCCACGTCAGAATGGAATCTCGGAACACTCGCATCGAGCCTCGGAACATCGTCGCGGATGCGGAAGACCGCACCGGAGGCCCCGGAGAGTGTGGACAGAGTCGCTCTGCATGTGGACGGAGTCCGTCCGCATGCGGACGATGACCGTCCGAGTGTGGCCGGATTCTCTCCACTTGCGGACCGAGGCCGGGCGAGTGCGGACGGAATCTCCCCACTCGTGAACTGAGATGGAGCGAGTGTGGACGGAGCCCGGGAACATTCTCGCGCATATACCCGTAAGTACCGATGCCCTCGGAGGGCGCGGACGGAGTCCGTGCGAGTGTGGATAGAGTCTCTCCGCGCGTGGGCGTAGGCGGAGCGATTGTGGCCGGAGTCGCTCTGCGTGTGGACGGAGTCCGTGCGAGTGTGGATGAAAGGGCCGCCGTATGGAGTGGGATGTGCGCGGGCCGTGCGGTGGCCGGTCGCGACGGGCATTGAAGGCGGTTGTCACGCCTGCGCGAGGGGCGTCGTCCGACCGTGGGGCAGCTATCCTCCTCACCCTCCTGCCTGATCGCGTTGATTCCCGGAGCGGCATCCCGTCCAGCGACACAACGCCAGGGTCATCGAAGTCCCGCCCGCGGATAGTCTGACCGCGGAACGAGCCGATGACAATCAGGCAGGCACGGCGAAGACAGGAAAGAAGAAAGAAAAAGGTGGCGGGAGGCCAAGGGACCCCCGCCTTCGTGGAATTCCCCTCATTGCTGCTTTGTTTATCTTGATCATTCGTTCTTCTGGGGAATCGGCTGGATGGCGGGGACCTCCTTCGGGTTCGGCCTCGCTATCCGGCTCCTCAGCCTGCGGATGATCTTCCCCGCCGGGGAAGACCTGTCCACCGCCGTCAGCAGGGCGTCGACGCCGCCGGAGGTCAGGTTGTACAGCTTCTTGCACAGCACCTTCAGCCGCTCCGTGGATTCCCTCAACTGCCTCTTGAGGTCCTCCTGGTGAGCGTCCTCCGCGACAACCTCGTCATGGACCTGCTTGATGTTGTTCCTGATCGCGTCGGGGTTGTACCCGGTTGCTTTCATCGCCGCTTGCTCCTCGTCGATACTCTTCTGCACGGTGTCTGACATTCCGAGCAGTTGTGCCTCGCTCAGTGACATCTTTGCTTTCCTCTCCCCTCCTCCCGAGGGGATGAGTATGACGTTGGCGGGCGGGTACTTGATGCTCTTCGGTCAATTCACGGTGGATTCAGGGTGAATCTAGGGTGAATTCACCGTTAATTCACGGTTAATCCCGCTCCTTCGCGTTTCCGTCAAGGAGAGAGGATGCGACGCGGATTCCTCAGGACTCGGTCGCTCATTGGGTATGGCCCTGCGGATGAACCCGGGACGGGGCAGGGGTTCTCGGGCGGTCTCCGTTCTCCACGTTCTTCAGCTCTGGCAGCCAGTCGTCATCGGGCGGCTTCGGGTTCACGGGCTTCGCGCTCAGGTCGATCCCCCTGGACTCCGCGAGGCTCCTCGCCAGCTCGTAGCCGGCGGGGGTGAGGTTGTAGGCCTTTCTCTTCCCGTGTGCGTCAGCGACCCATGTCTTCCTGAACTGGACGTACCCGTCGCGCTCGAGATCCTTAAGCTCGTTCGCGACGTGGGTCACGCGGATCCCCAAACTCCGGGACAGGCCGAGCTGTGTCGTCTCCAGAGGGGGGACGCGACTCTCGGCGCATTTGCGCTTTTCGTACAGTTTCATAACGAGCTTGTTGCCGACGGTGAATTTGTCCAGAACAAGTCCCCTCGCGTGAGATATTCGCGGGGAAGTATTTGAAAGGATTGGAAGGGAGTCTAGGGCGACCGAATAGTCTCGGAATCGATAACGTGAATGAGCGTCTTTTTGCGGCATGATTCAGGTTCTGATACTGATAACGGGCGGAATGAGTCGCTTCAAGTTGCGGGGATTGCGAATGAGATTGCGCTGGTGGGCCTTCTCGGCTACCCGTCGAAATGGTCTGCCCCGACGGATTCGTCTTTGAGTGACAAAACCTTACTCGGGACTCTTTGACATGACCGCCACACATGCAGGACACACGAAAGTCGTCTTGTGCATCCTATCTTCAGAAGTCCTCTTGAACATGAGGGTTCGAATCCTCTTTCCGTCAAGCATCAGCTTGTTGAAATAGAGCATTTTCCTGTTTTTGACGGCGTCTCCCACCCTCGTCGTGAATTGGCCGTCCCTTGCCGCCGTCATGGTGCCGCAGAGTGCACACATGAAGTAATTCATGTTCCAAAGCGCTCGAAGAGTGAGAGCATCAATGCGTTCATGATATTGCGAACTCAGCACCTCGGCACATTGCATGGCTCTTCGTCCTCGAATCTCAATCAATCCAACCCCTAGGCGGGTGGCAAGCTCTCTCTGCTCCGATGTGAACCATTCCCTCCTCCTCATGGGTATCGCAAGATAGCACTTGTGCGCGAAAAGGGAGTATCCAAGAGCCTGCTCGAGCAGCTTTCCGAAATTTGAAGTGCTCAGCTTCACCTCCACCTTAAACGCGTTCATTCCATCAGCCTCGCTGGTTCCAACCGACCCAATCTCCAATCGGAGTGGGGCGAGTACCAGAATCCTATGAGAGTCTCAATTCCACAAGACGACCTCTTTGGCTGTCCAGATTAGGTTCGTCACATCAAGAACTCGTATAGGTAACGTCTTCGCCGGACTCCAATTCCGCCACAATATCTTGAAGTTCGGCGATATCTCTGCTCTCCTTTCGAATACTCTTGATCTCGGCGGCGAGATTTCGGTCAGCGATGGCCTCGGACAGTTTCCTGAAAACGATGGCGAACCGGTACTCAGCCACGGACATAATTACGCGACCACAGGCTTTCTACTTTGCGCTTCGATTTGCCGTCTTGCATCGACTAGGTTCGTCTCCGTGCCACAGCCAGGACACTTGAAAGTATTGGACGCCGGGAAAGGCAGATGACCGGTCTGCAGTGGATGGGATTCTCCTAGGTTAACTTGGATCAAGGACTCCTGTCCGCACTTCTCGCACTTGTGCGTGATAATCGCGACATCCGCCTTGGCTTCCTTTTGAGGGGGCGGAACCTGCTGCATGATGAATCGCACGACACGAGCAAGCACGGGACGGCGCTTGAGTATGTGAAGATGCTTAGCCCAGAGTTCGCGGTCATCTTGCTCATCAGCTTCGGAATGGTTCTCATCCTCCTGATTCACTCCCCAGTTCGAGGGTTGTGACAGATTACTGCGCGACACCCTATGTGCGTGACTTCGCATCGTCTCTGAGGATGACGGTCGCGATCCCGTCCAGGCACAGCGGCGACAGCTTCCCCTCCGAGCCCTCGCGGAGGCGTAATTCTCCTGCGGCACTCCGGGCGGAACCGCACACGGGATTTACTCTGACGGAATTCTCCTATCCTAGGCCGATTGCGTTATGAAAGTACACAGAATCATTATAGCCGCGAATGCGTTGCCATTCGCGTGGATGAGACTTGACTGCAGAGCGCACGATGCTGTTCATGGACGGATCGAATCTTTTCCACTCCACCAAGGACTTCGACCCTGGATTGAAGATCGATCTCTTGAAGCTTCGAGATTTCTTGGCGAAAGACAGGCTCCTGATACGCGCATACTACTATGGCTCGATCCCGATCGGGAATCCGGAGAAGATCGCGAAACAGACCGCCTTTCATCATTTGCTCGAGTACAGCGGTTTCAAGACGGTGATTCTGCCGCTGCGCAGGCGAGGGACGGAGTACGTGGAGAAGGGTGTCGACGTCTCCCTTGTTACCGACATGTTGGCGCTTGGGTTCGATCGAGCTTACGAGTGCGGCATTCTTGTGGCTGGCGATGCCGACTATGTCAGGGCGATTCAAGAGGTGGAACGCAAGGGCATCAGGATTCACGTCGCATTCTACGATCCCCCCTTATGTGCGGGCGACCTGAGACGGGCTGCACATTCGTTCGTCTCGCTGAATAAGCATCTTGAGGAATTCAGGAAGTCGTGAAATCAAAAATGCATTGAGGAAGCTTTTTTGCCAGACGACCGAACCAAATGATGTGCGCTTGTCGTTATGGCTTTTGGCGGTCGTCTGGAGAGTTATTTTCGCATTCTTAATTCACGTGCTTGCTTAAAACTCTTTCGCTTGGAGTCAGCCTCTTGATAGCCTGATCTGGCAAGCGTCCGTGTGAGCGATTGATGGATATTTCCGAGAAGGTTCTATGCGCAATGGCCTAGATGCACGATTCGAAGTCTGCGCGGAGTATCGCGGTCGCAACACCATCCAGGCACAGCGGCGACAGCTTCCCCTCCGAGCCCTCGTGGATGCACGTCTCCTTCAGGTCGCACTCGGGGCAGAATCGCGCGCGGATCTCGCTCTCCTCCAGCCCCAGGAGGCCCGCCTGGTCGAACATGTCGTGGAGGAGCTTCAGGTACTTGCCCTCGGCTATGCGCGGCACGTCGTACTTCGCCGCCTTCAGCCCCCCGCGCGCGGTCCAGTACTCGTAGAGGCGCCGCGCGCCCTTGGAGCTGTTGCACGAGGCGCACACCCAGACGGCGTTCTTCTCGTCCTGGGGCCCGTGGAGCGCCCTCGGGATGAGGTGGTCCAGGGTGAGGTCGGCGCTCTTCTCGCAGTAGATGCAGCGGCGGGTGTCCTCCCGCTCCTTCACGTACTCCCTGATCGAGTCCCAGGCGATCTCCCCCGACTGGAGCTTCTTGAAGCGGTCCATGATATGATTTCAGGTCAAGTCGTGCCGCAGCAGTCAAATACTAGATCGAACCACATTGCTCAAATACGAAGCCTCGGTTGACGATGGCCAGATGAGGGAGAGGGTGGTGCCCTGCTCAAAGCTGAACTCCATGGCAGCATGAGGATTTCCGAAGGGCTCGAGGATATCCTGACCTCCGACGTCTTCGGCGTACTTGACTACGTCCACGACGCCGCCCTTCTCACAAGCCTCCTAAGGTGCGCCAAGAGCAGATCAGGCTCCCGACTCCCAAAGGAGATTCTCGATCAAGCATCGGACTTCGAGCTTCACTTCTGGCCAGAGTTCACGGATGGGAGTGTGCCTGATCTAATCGTCGTTCTGAAATCTCGCGATGATACGATTCTTGCCGCCATCGTGATTGAGTGCAAGTTCAAGTCTGGCCTCAACAGAAAGGATTCATCCGAGAAACAGGGCGACAAGGCGGTGGACGGTAAGGAAGCTCTCGAAGGTCAACTCACCGCTTATGGGAGGAACCTTGTTTTCGGATCAGCGAAGGATAGGACTCTGAAGGAGAGAATCTCCAAAGCCCCCAACAGATACCTGATTTACCTCACTTCACACTATGATTTCCCTGAAGATCCCGGAATCGAACTCTCGGTCCGAAAACTCGGCCGCATGGGCTTGGAGCTTCTATGGCTGAGTTGGCGTGACTTCACCGTCGGCTTCGAAGACTACGCAAAAGGTTTGGCGGCTCCCGATCAGAGATGTGGACGCATGGTCAAGGATATCATTCAATTATTGACGGAGCGCAAGAAGCTCCAACGTTTCAGTCACTTGACAAAAGATCTCAGCCGGGGAGTCAGCACCACTGTGCCATCGGCGCTTGGATTCTTGGCTTCAGGGACCGGCGGGTATAGATTCAAAGACCTCACGTGCGGGATGCCGATGCATATCGATAACATGCCATTCAAATTCGTTTATTCAAGGAGGAAATGAAATGGCTCAAAGCGCATTTGGAAAGGAATTGGAGGTCAATTTGGGGTATCTGGAGGAATTGTGCCGGCGAACGATACTGCTTTTCATGGATGCAGGTGGTAGGCTTAGGGAACTAGGCTGGCAGCAATGGATGACTACGCCCTCCGAGTTCTATACTAGACATTCAGCGAGTGCAACGCGCGTTGAACTCTGGTATCCATCGATATTCGTGAAGTACTTCGTGAAAGGGCAAGACAAGAGCGCGGTCTCGGCTGAAGCGTCACGCGTACTCGGTCTCGGAGTCCAGCTCAGGGGGACCGCCAAGGGATTCGAGCCCAAGATACACGGACTTCTTCTCGAATTCTCGAAGCCCAGAACGAGAATCGGCAATCCTCCGGGATGGTACTGGGAATCCGCCTGTGAGCTATCCAGATTGACGACGGAGGAACTGACTATTCCGACAGGCTTGAAGAGTCTGGAAGCCCGTTTCGTCAAAGCCAAAACGGCCCCTGGAGCGGAGAACAACTGGCCGGATCTGAGTCGGCTCTCTTTCTTTGAAGTGCCGATGGTCTGGGTGGATGCTCAAGAGGATCTAAGGAATGTGATCGTCGAACCGCTCCATATCTTGGGCGAGAGCGGTCTTGAAGCCGCACGTGATAAGATTCTTGAGTACTGCAAGGCCAAGGACCGCGCATAGATGTGTCCCTTGAAACCAGCTCAGCACAAACTTCATCATCCCATCTCCGAAACCCATTTCCTCCAGGATCAATGAAGTCGGAACGGTAACCTTATGTGAGACTTGTGGTGCCTTACGCCGTCAAATAAGATGAAGACGATCGTCCCCTGATGCCAGATACGAAAATGCCCCCGGCAAGGACGGCTTCGATTACAAAGAAGGGCATACACCAAACTGGCGGTTCAGAGCTATCTCCTGCCATATTCCGATGGCCACTACTGTCTCCAACATTTCAAGCGGATGTCTGCATCCTCCTTCACGTACTCCCTGATCGAGTCCCAGGCGATCTCCCCCGACCGGAGCTTCTTGAAGCGAGCGAATGCTCTGGACTAGGAGTGCGATCGCTTCGGCTGCGCCGTGTGTTTTCCGCAAAGGTCCGTTGAGAACACCGCCATCCAAATCCATGTGGCGGCCCTCGTGCACTGTCGTCCGTTCCTCTTCAAGATCTCACACCGGGCGTTGGGTCCCGCCCTCAATACAATCCCCCCTTCCTGCAGCGTCATCAAGGAGAGGTCGGATTTGGTCCCCGCCCTCTTGAAGTGCTGCGTGCAGTAGTGACCGTCGACATAGGCCAGGAGGTAGGTCCATGCCGCCGGCTTGATGCAAGGGCCCTCGGCACGGTCTAGGTCGTCCTTGCAGGGCGTGTGCTCGCACTGCCCGCCGCGCGAGGAGAGGCGGGCGATCTGGTAGGGGAGAAGGGGGCAGGTGTCGCACATGGGTGTCGGAGAGGCGTCTGGCGGCAGAGGATAAGAAACTGTCGAGGGACCTCTCTTAACCATATCGCTGGAAAACGTGGTCAGCGGCGACAGATGTCAGTCAAGATGAACGCCCGACTTCTCCATCAGGTCGCGGATGACACGTATTCCTGTGTCGAACTCTTCGTTGAGCTTCTCGGCATTCTTTGCATCATACGCGTTCGAAGGGAATGCAAGGCGAATGACTTTCCATCCGTCTAGAACGGGCGACCCTTCGACGGCGCGAGCAACAACCCCGCCCATGAGGAAGAGAGTGAATTCCCCAGTAGGTCTAGGTGCAGCGCGGCTCTTGACCCAATTCACCGCCGCCTCCCAGTCTGTTGGATATCCATTCTTGGCACTTAGGTCGAATCCCACGAAAAGCCCCTCTCGCTTGTGAAGGATAAGGTCTCGAAACATGAGGATAGCTTTTTTCTTGGCCTCTTTACCTGAGCCCGGCTTCATGTCTGAGGCGGCTAGGAGCAACTCCCATGCAAAAGAGGGAGAGAACTCGGAGAGTTTTGTCCCTGTGAAGGGCGCTTTCCCCGGAACCGCAGCGGGGGTCAGAAACATCCATCGAGCTGACAGATTGCCTTTCAGCATTGACGAATCGAATTGCCGCATATCTACTATTTGCATGTGGCTCACCGAACCGACCCGACACCCTTCATTGCACCAATGCAATCCTGAAGCTGAGCGGTGTTGAGCAGACGGTCGACATCAGAGAATAGAGAGAGTCGCACCCCGGTCCTGCTCGGATGGGGCAGCGCCAGAACGAGAGTGGATTGATCATTCAGAACCATATTAAAGGCCTTTGCACCGCCCTCTTCGTGAAGAGGTTTTATCTGAGATTTCCATGCCCGAATTGCGTATGGGATATCAGTGCCAAGCAAGACCAGCACGCGAGGGGACAGTACACTCAATTCCTCTGAAAATATCAAACGTCCGCAGTTGCTGAGCATCTCCTTGGATGGGTTGCTGTACGGGCTGTCCCTTACTGCGGGCGAGCATTTCACATAATTGGTGTGGGCAATACAATCATACGCAGGAGCGACGGCTTTCGGTCCCAAGCCCTCTGGTCCACATGTTGCGAAATCCTTGTGACCGAGTCTGCGAAGGATTAATGAGGAGTAGGCTGCAACGCGGTGATATAGCATCGTCCCGGTGGTGCCTGTTCGGACTTTCCCCAGTTCGAGTTCGTGCTTCGAGTCTGGCACGAGCTCTTCGGATATGGCCCCTCGACCCCCATATTCCCACATATTTATCGCGCAGACAAGAATGCGCCACTTCGGATAGTCCTTCCCAATCCATGGGAATGTCAGCTCGTTCCAGTCAGGCCCTTTCTGCGGACCGCCAAAAGCGTCCCAACACTGTTGTCGAGAGGGGCAGGTCTCATGAAGCATCCCAGACAAGACGCCGATTCTGCGATAGGTTGATGTCAACTGCTCGGGACTATTAGCCAAATCCATCGTGTTCTTCCTCCTACAAATCTGGACGTAGAGATGATTATTCAACTTTCCGGTCAGCTCTCATACTCTGTAAGACCCAGGAAATCCTCCGTGTTGCTCTCAACCCAACATCACATGACGCCGGACGAGAAGAAGGCTGCGTTGTATGATCAAAGCTAGACTCAAACTATCCTCGTGAAGTGAGCGTGGGTACTGGACCAAGTGTGATCGCCGGAGAAAGGGAGAGACATAGATGGGCTCGCCCGTCCCGAAATATCTGTTGTGGCAGTACCTGCATACCGCCCGTCCACTGTGAAGTTCACGGTCGCCCCTTGAACCGATGTCCCAGTCACTGCATCTCCGTGGGCGGTCGCCGACTCCCTCGGTCCTCTGCCGCCCTACCTAGTCAATCATGCCTCGTCGGATAGCACAAAGGAAGTTAGATCCACAGCTTTGCCCGTTTTACGCCGAAGGATGAGCTTGTCTGCCTCTCTCTCAATGACAACGTGCCACCATATTCTACCATCTTTTTCCGTCTTCCAAGACCCTTCGAGGAAGTCGTCGAATTCCTTGAACGGAACCAATACGATGCTCTTGGCAGAACCACAGCCGAACGCCACAAAAGCCTCTGCGGACCCCTTGAGAGCCTCGGCGTGATGCGCCTGAAAGCCAAACCAATATCTCTCTTTTCCGGCAACCTTGGACTCACTTGAGACTACGCACACAAGTAACATACTCCCATCGGGGGTTCCGTACAGAGTCCGCGACCGCTTGATCAGAGTTCGCTTCAGACGTCTCTGAATCCGAGAGATGCAGGACTCGCGGAATGCAACTTCCGAGCCAAGGTCAGGCGCGCCCTTTCTTGGCTGCGTTTGCCCAATAGGAGAACCTCCTTCATCTTGTTGGCTCAAGTCAGTGACGGTGGCGAAAACTAGGTCTACGATCCCGTCAAGACGTGTGAAGTCTTTTGGGGCAAGGACATCCGCAATCTGCTGTAGGATTTTGGGATCCTCTGTGTCCTCTTTCACCTTCAGAAGGCTGAGGAGTGCTTCCACACTGATTAGCCGAACGTCCCGAGCGTGTCGAGACCCACGTATTTGAGCTTCGAGGTCTCCCGTGTCATCACGGCCGACTACAATGAGGACTGACGAGGTTTTTTCATCTGCCTGATGCTCCTTGATGAGATCAAGCCTGTATCCTGTAACCGTTTCGAGATTAACACGATAAGCATCCGTCGTCTTGACTTCGACTATAATCGAAAAGCCTCTGGACGATCTCCAAAGCCCATCGAAGCCTATCGCGCCTACAACCCCTCTATATCGCCCCGGCGTCACCGTGAATCCGAGTCGTTGTCCAACCGCATTGATGACGTCTTGTAGAGCGAGTCCGCTACCTTCAAAGCTTCCCGAGAGACATTCCTTTGCATACGCTGCAAGGATATCGGAAGGTATGATCTGCAGAAGAGCTCGGAATTCCGTTGAGGTTTCGCCGCCGTCAACCAGCTTTCCTCCTCCGCCGGCAAATGAGATTATTTGCTGCACCCTCTTCCCGTCAAAATGCTCTTGAGACTTCTCCCAAAGCTCGACCAGCGTCAACTGTTAATGCCTCCCTTTGCCTTCAGTTCAAAGCTTGGATTTAGGTATGGGAGATGTACTTAAAGCAGTTTCGTCGGAGCCTTGTTCTGCGATATTTCACTAATCATTTCCATGGGAGGTTAAGAGTTGATGCTTTCAACTCCCAAAGTCTTCACGGGGGCGGGACACCGTCAAGTTGCTGCCCAGTGAACAGACCATCCATCCTACATCGCTTAGATGCAGCTTTCCGTGTAGGCAAAAGCCATGTATGAACACGAGCCGTTGCTCTTCGCCTGGCTACGAACGGCTTCATGTGGAAGTGAGTCTTCTCTCAATCAGTCCCGTGCAATCTCGAGATCAGAACGACCTTTGGTCAGACGTTAGGGGATGCCGTGGGAAGGTTCTGGGAGGTTGCCGCAGAGAAGACGCGCCCTTGCATGTTTGACATCTTGACAGGACACGCAATATCGGCACGCTCAGGGATCGTGATGGGTACCCCTGTTAAAGGTCGGACAGCCGACCGTCCCCTGCTTCACCCGATGGCGTGGAGAGGTTCGAATCCTGCAGACCCGCACCTAGAATCGTTCAAGACCTTCTGACGGGCTCTGTGGTGCCGGGTAGTTTTCCCTTTATTTGGCACGAGATTTCCTCGATGCCATGGCCTTTCGGCAGAAACCGCGATCTGGCACCTTGCGCCTCCCCCGCGCCCTCGTCCTGAGCGGTGGGACGGTCTAGGGAGGAAACCTACCGTCGACCGTGTTCATCATGCGTGTCAAGCAAATCCCGGTGAGAAACCGGGTGTCAAGGATAGGGGTTTCCGACAAGGACTGGGTCTGGGCGCAGCTTTTTGAACGCCGCGATCCCATTCCACCCCCCAGGTCAAACCCGAGCCAAGACCCGGCAAACGCGAGGTCGCCCAAGGGGATCGCTATGCGTTGGGAAGGCCGAATCACGACCGCATGGCTATGGGCGTGGATTTATTTAGGTGCTGAGTAATTCAAAGAAAGCGGGAGGACTGAGCCGGTTGAGCATCCTCGAGAACACGAAGGGGCGTGCGGACCTCGAGCGACGGCTTGAATTCCACTACTGGCTGGAACGCCGCAAGCGGCCTCCTCCGCCGCTTTACCTCTACCCGATCACTTTGACAACGGAGGCGGCCGACGTCCTCGAGGACGTCTTCTTGCGCGACCCCAAATTCCATGCGAGAATCGCTAGGCTAGACCCGGAGCTTCAAAGGATTGACTTTGAGCGACGATGGGGCGGGAAACTAGTCAAGTCTAGCGCTTACCTCCTCTCGAGGAAGAATGGGAATGTCGTTGTTTCCGATGACACAAACCAGAGTCCCCTGCGAGGACTCATTGAGCGCCTCAATCCGGACCTAGCCACAATCCCTCTCAACTCGAAGGATCTTTTCGACGTTTCCATACGCATTGCCCAGACACTCCCTGACTTCGAAACTGAGGTTTATCGTCTCACTGTGCGCCTTCCCGGACGACAAACCATTCAGGCCTACAATGATGTCACTCGAGATCAAATCCAAGAGTATTCGGACAAAGGCTACTCGGTCGAAAGGATCAAGACTCGAGTGCGGAACAACTCCGAAAGACTCCTAGATTTTGCTGTAACGAGGAATGGTTTTGTCGAATTCTTCGAAGGTAAGTTCGATGCCCTTAGCACGATCATTCTGGAGCCTTTGCTGCAGCTGGCGACTGCAAAGCTACGATTCTACAGTAACAGGGGGAGACAAATGGAAGCTGTAACGCCCGCTATTCGCCCCATCTCCCTAATACAAGTCATGCCGGGTCCGCTGGATCTGAGCATCGCCGCCAAGCTTATCGAACGAATCAAGAGGTCTCCCAGAATCTCCTATGCGATAGTACATGCAGGGAATCCAATGTTGCTCGTCCATATTCTGGACGAGCGGGATGGTTCGGGATACGACATCGCGGCCGCAGAGGACCGCGTCTTCATCGTCCCCGCCTTGGACACCTCTCCTTCAGCTTTAGTGCGGGCGAGAGAGCTGGTTTACAGGACTTTCAGGGAAGGGCAAGTGGAGGATTACTACGAGCACAACCTCGAACCAAACCTCGGGTCAATTCCCCTCGCAGGCGTTTGAGGATTGCATTGAACAGGTCAAGCGCTACGAAGGAACAGTGTCAATCGTAGCATCGTTGCTGCGGTTCTTCGGAAATCAACCTTCGCTACTGGCGGAACAGGCTCTCGGCCCTTCCGTGAAGACGGTTGACCACAGAACGGGTGGCCAACGCGAACTTTACCCTGATTTCCTCGCTAGGTTCGCTAACAGGCACAAGGACGATGCAGTGGTCTTGGATATCAAGTGGAGCATTCCAAGGAACCGCAGTTCATTGATACAGACATTGACAGAAGTAACGAAATATGGGGGTCCTTTGACTGGATGGCCAAATCCCGACTCTAGCATCACTCCAACGGACTTGGTTCTACTCTGCCATGGCGACGACGCGGATCGCGTTCGGGTGGCGCTTGAATCGCTAGTTGCGGACGACGCTAAAGCTTACGGCTACCTGGCGAGACCTGGATATTCGGTATGGGCCTGGGGCGAAGTGAGAACGAAAGATGGTCGGGAAGTGGTTCGCATTTCCAAGGTGTGGGGGACCGTCAGCGAGCCACGGATGCGCGCCGCCCTCGCGGATCACGTAGATTTCTTGAAGGCCGAATACTTGGTTGAGCAGGGGATCATAGGGTTCGTAGGCGACGAACCTCCCATTGCGTACGTCATTCTCTACATCATCAGGGTAATTCAAAGGCATGTGTTCGGACTAAAGTCAGAAAGATCTAAGGTCATTTCCTTGGAAGAACTCGACGGCGTCTTCTCCCATTTGTTCCCGCCGATCGGAGTTGGAACGGGCCCGCAGCTCCGACAAAGCAAGCTGAAGGAAGCGATGGATATCCTCTCCGAGATAGGTCATAGCGTCAAAAGACTGCCAGAGGAGAAAGTAAGGGATTTGAAATTGGATTCAGCAAAGGAATGGTACGCACTTGAGAGAAGGCTTCCCGAAGGCGATCTCTACAAATGGATTTGCCGCCAACTTGAGCGTATACGCCGAAAAAGGAAGAAGGCCACCAAAGCTGCAGAAAGAAAGCGTGTACTCAGGGTCAGCGCCAGGCAGAAGCGATACAAGGTCACGAGAGACCAGCGTAAGTGGTTCTGATTCAGGGAATCTCGCTTGATGTCGCCTAGCTCGGGTTTGGGTTCCTCTCTTCTCGTCGCTCATGATGGTGCCTTCGTTGACCGGAGGAGTGGCTCCGCCGCTATGTTCATCTGGCAAGAGATGTGGAGTTCTGGTTCCTGGAGACAGTCTCTGACAGGTTGACACGATTTAACTGACACTATCACGTGAGTTGCATGAATGCGAACATATGGTGGATAGACGAACAGAGAATATTGGGTAGCAGCAACCCAACCACACATGATCTAGAGGCTTTGCGTTTCAAGGGGTTCAGCGCGATAATCTCACTGCTTCATGAGAATGGAGAGCGGGTCGATGAAGAGCCCAACTACGATGTCGAACTGATCAGGAATTCAGGCTACAAACGATACTCCATCCCGATTCGAGATGGCTCCGCTCCAACTAGAAACGACTTCATCGAGTTTCAAGCGATACTGGAACACTCCTTAGAGAGAGGAAAGGTTATTGTCCACTGTGAAGGCGGTCAAGGACGAACCGGCACTATGGGCGCAGCGTACTGGATCGGCAGAGGTCTCGATGCAGGGGAGGCTGTGAAGAAGGTAAGACGCCACAATCCACGCGCTGTGGAAAGCCCTCTTCAGCACGACTTCATATCCTCACTCGAGGAGAACCTCCCGCTCAACTACGAAGCTCTTCGCATGGCGTGGAGACCAAAGGATGATTCGGGTGCGTCGGTCATCCGAATGCTTTGGATTGCGGAATCACCCCCTACAAGCGGCGAGTTCTTCTACGAGACGGGAAAGCAAAAGAGCGTTGGATTGTTCGCGGCGACTAGGAAGGCCTTCATAAAAGCAGGGATGTGCGATGCCAAGATAGAAAATGGGATTTCCGATGTGTTCCTCGATGAGTTTAGTCGGAGCGGATCCTACTTGGTGGATCTATGTCCGTATCCAATTGACAAGCTCAAAGGCGAGGACCGTCATGCTGCCCGAAGGGAACACACAAAATGGCTCAGTGAGCAGATTGAAGACCTCAAGGTTGAGCGCGGACAGACCCGTGTGATTTGCTTGATGAAGTCAATTGAGGAATTTGCCCTTGAGGCGGTCGGGTGTTCCAAGCTGGGGTGGAGGCAACTGGATCTTGTTGCACACTTCCCCGGTAAGTACCAGCAAGGAACTTATGTTGACGAGATTACTCAATTCCTTTCAGGGTTGAAACGGCTATGATCGGGCTGTTGCTGGTTCTCGGCGCCCGATTCGGAATCAAGAGCCCCGCCATTCACTCTCAAGGAATCCATGCTTCTCTGCATCCCAAGTGAGCACGACGCCACTTGGTATGTCTACTACTGTGCAAGACGCCTCGACATCCTGCATGTCAGAAATCCGGGCTAGGCTTTTCTGCAATGAGGGTATTGCCCTGCTGATCCACAGCCGAGATCTGGACAGCGTGGTTCTCAGAAAGGCTTCGACGTGCCTGTGGCCCCGGCCCTCCTGTCTAAGCTTCTCAGCATCTTTGTAGAGTTTGTCACCGAGCAAATCTACTCGTCTCGCCGCATGCCTGTCAGTGAATTCGACTATCTCTAGGGGGGCAGCATATTTCCCGATGACCTTGAAGCGGTCGCTATCAGCGTTCGCCAGCTGAACGGGACCCAGTAGACAAACATCGAAGCTCTCACCTTTTCCCAATGTCGTGCCGTATTCCTGGTGAACAAGCATGGTCTTCAATCCTCTAGAGACTTTGGTCTGGAGAAGGGAATCCTCATTCGGCGGTAGACATGACTGGATCTCTCGTTCCAGTAGGACGCAGAAGTACCAGTGCATATCG
Source organism: Thermoplasmata archaeon (assembly GCA_041489255.1). GTDB lineage: Archaea > Thermoplasmatota > Thermoplasmata > RBG-16-68-12 > JAFNFQ01 > JAFNFQ01. The sequence goes on from JBGPQV010000009.1 coordinate 84,950, forward strand.
TATTCGGAGAAGAACCTGAGGGGGTGTGCTATGAATTCGTCCCGGACGCCATCTAGGGCTTTGTGAAAGGCAACACTCAACTTATCCTTGGGCGGCATGGCTTGGCAAGAAGAACTCAAGGGATTAATAAGCTGTTCCGCCGAGGGTCAGAGATTCCTCGTCACCAAGTTTGCTACGCATTCGCATCATCGCCTAGCTTGGCCGGCAACTGTGTAGGGGTCACGAAAGCATTTCCCCGGTAACCTTTTAAGCCATCATCAGCAATCCACCCTGTGGGAGAGGAATTCATGAAGTCAATCTTGGAGGCATGCAAACCTCGAAAAGAGCTATTCGCTAAGTCCCTGCCGAAAGACCTGTTCGCAGCCAACCTCTATCAGGTTGTTGAAGGCAACGCACCGGAGATATATTCAGATGCGCGCAAGTTTTTCGAGAACACGTACCCGACTCAGGGGCTGAAGACTCTTCTGGAGCGGGTTTTCGGGCGCGTCACTGGTGCGAACAAGAATGCAAGTCCGATAATCCGTTTGGAGACTTCGTTCGGTGGCGGCAAGACCCATTCTCTGATTGCGTTGTACCATATTGCCAAGGAAGGCTCCAAGATTCCGGATCTGGACCGCTTCCTTCCCAAGGAATATCAACCCAAGGTTCCGGTTCAGTCCGTTGTTCTCTATGGGGCAGCGTATGCCCCAACCGGCACAAGACAGGAAGGCAAGATACGGCCAAAGACTCTATGGGGCGAACTCGCCCTGCAGGTTGGCGGCGAGAAGAATTATGGACTCATCAAGGAAACAGACGAGCTCAGGTCGGCTCCGGGGACAGCGATTCTCAAGCGTGTTTTAGGGGACAAACCCACAATTATCCTGCTTGACGAGATTGCTGAATACCTTGTCAAGACATCTGAGGTCAAGACCCTTGCCAAGCAGACCGTTGCATTCCTACAAGAGCTATTCGACGTCGCATCCGAGAGAGAGAACCTGGCTGTTGTTCTCGCACTCGCCACAAAGAGCGACGCGTATGGGGAATGGACTGAAGAGGTTCTCTCCATCATGAACGAGAGTCAAAATATCACTGTTCGTAATAGTGAATCTCTTACACCAACTGATGAAGGCGAGATCTCTGAAGTGTTGAAAAGACGCCTCTTTGAGACTGTTGATGAAAAGGCAGCAGAAGAGACAGCAGCAGCGTACCTAGAGCTCTATAGGGATGAGGAGCGACGCGGGACCGCATTGCCGTTGAAAGCGACGAATCCCACCTTCAAAGCCGAATTGGCGAAGTCCTACCCATTCCATCCCGAGCTAATCGACGCATTGAACCGCAAGCTCGGCACGATTCACAGTTTTCAGAGAACCCGTGGGGCTCTTCGTCTTCTAGCCCTTACCGTCCGTCGTGTCTGGCAGGAGAAGCAGAAAACTACATTCTTGATGCCTTACCATGTAGATCTGGCGGAAAAGGACATCCAAGACGAGCTTACTGGTCGGCTAGACAAGGCAGTCTTCCTGCCTGTCATTCAAAATGACATCTACAGCAAGAGAGGCGATGCCAAAGCTCAAGAGCTGGACAAGGAAGCAGAAGAAGAGGGAAAGCCCCCCATCGCGAGCCGTCTTGCCAAGACGATTTTCCTGAGCAGCCTTGTCTCGGGTCAGCCCGGTGGAATAGAGGCGGCCAGTCTGAACTTGGCTGTATTGGGTCCCGATGTCAAGCTTGAGCAGATCGAGAAAGCACTCAGCAGCATAGTCGACACGTGCTGGTACCTCTATGACACAGGCAACAAATACGTTTTCCAGACCGAGTGGAACATCAACAAAGCAATCGCGGAGGAGATTGGGAATGTCGGCGTCACCGAGGCAAAGGAATACGTCGAGATGCTCATCGAACAACAATACGCCAAGAGATTCTTCGATTTGATAGCCTTCCCGGATGATGGAAGCGATGTTCCAGACGACGCGCAAAACCCGAAGCTGGTCGTAATTCATTGGGATTCAGGTTGCGTGGAGGATGAGGACGCACCTCCACCCAAGATAGTGACCGAAATCTTTGAGGAGACTGGCCAAAAGAAGGCGTTCCGGCTCTATCGAAACAACGTTCTCTTTCTGGTGGCCGACGGCGCTCTGACGGCAAGGATGATCGAGGTTGCAAAACGGACCCTAGCCCTGAGAAACATTCACTCGAATCGCGATCTCACTTCAGGCATTTCGAAAGACCAACGAGACAAGCTTGACCAGAAGTGCAAGGCGAGCCACCTGGATGCCGTAGAGGCGATAATCACCGCATATCGGCACCTGTACTACCCGTCAGCATCAGGCAGTATTGAGAGCGGGGGGAAGCTGCCTTTGAGACACTTCGTACTCAGCGTCGAGAAAGCGGCAGACGTGCGCAAGGACCAGCAGCCAGTCCTGCTCGAGATCCTCGTCGGGCTAAACAAGGCGCTCAAGCCGGACGACGAACCGCTTGACCCTGAGTACGTGAAGCACAACGTCTGGAGGGGCGACGAGACCCACCTGTCGACCTTCGAACTCAAGCGCCGTTTCGCACAGAAACCCTCCGTTCCCATAATCCTCGATCCAGACATGTTCAAGCGGATCGTGCAGAAGGGCGTGGAGAAGGGGGCATGGGTCTATCAGAAGGGGAAGTCCGTGTATGAGAAGGGCTCGCCCCCCGTGCCAATCCAGCTCGATGAGGATGCATGCCTCTTCACCCCCGCCGAAGCGGAGAAGCGGGGGATCACGGCCTTCTCTGAGGCGCAAAAGGAGGAAAAGCCCACAGGCAGGTGTCCCCTCTGTCAGCAAGACCCATGCGTTTGCAGCGTCCAGATTCCGGAAGTTCTCGAAGCCGAGGGCGACGTGCAGCGTGCCTTCAAGTCCCTCACGGACCAAGCAGTTGATAAAATGGTCGACGAGATTGAGGTCCTCGTGCTCACTGTTACGAACGCCAAGGACGCGAAGGCCGTGGGCCTTCTCATCCCCCGACTTGGCAAAGCGGAGACGAGGATCGAGCAGACGTACGTCGCGCGGGAGGAGGGGGAGACGGAGATTGATCTGACGTACAAGGGCGACTGGGAGCACTACAAGCGCGTGAGGGAGTTCGTGGAGGGGTTTGACCCGACGATCACGCCCAGCCTCGAAGCCTCGTTCCGCATCTCGTTCCCGGAGCGTTTGAAGGCAACGCCCGAGGGCATGAAGAAGCTCGTCGACGGCCTGAAGAGCCTCGATGTGGGGAGCCTCTCCCTGCGTGCCTATCCTCCTAAGACGCAGAAGAAGAGTGCGTGATATGCAGAAGTTCTTTCTCGAAATGACGAACCGGGGACAGCCGAGGCTGAACCTCTATCAGGTTCCCGCTGCCGTCAATGACCCGAAGAAGAGGCTTCCACCCGAGTTGGTGGCTGCGCTATCAGGATGGCAGCTTCGAGTCGCCCAGAATTACGTCACTGCTGCGTTGAAGAGAAGCAAGCGCAATGTTGGCATCCTCCGCACGCGCACAAGGAGCAAGGCGTCGATTATCGAGGAGGACGGCATCCGTCTCGGCCTCATCTTCAGGGGACTCAAGGATCTGAAGGATGTATCGAAGGCCCACGAACTCGTTTCTGGTGTGCACGGCATGAGCCGGGAGGAGGCCTACTACTGGTTCGCCAAGGTTCAGAACGGCTCGCCGAGCCGGGGCGTCCGCGCCCTTCGCGTGCTCTTGGCTGGGGTGAAGTGATGGGAGGGATCAAGGCGAGCGTCCAGAATGCTGTCGCTCGGACGAGTCGACCTCAGGTCCTAATCGAAGAATGGCTCCCAATCGAGGCACTAGGCGTGGAATCCCGCCGAGAACGTGGTGCGAGCAACGCGCTGCCTCCTCTCTACTTTCTCCATATCTGGTGGGCCCGCCGACCGCTCACCGTGAGCAGGGCTGCGGTGCTTGCCAGCTTGCTCCCTGCGGATTTCCCCCAAGATGAATTCATGAAGCTCATGGGAATCCTCGGGGATCCAGTCAGAGCCCGCGACCGCATTGATGAAGCTAACAAAAAAGGTGTCAAACTGGATGTCGGATTCGACTATCCTCGCGCCTTCACCAACCCCGTCCCCCGGGACAGTTTGGAGAAATTTAGGAAGGCGCTGCTAACAACTTGGGGAGAGAAAACACCTACGATTCTGGATTCCTTCGCGGGCGGGGGCAGCATTCCCTTTGAGGCTTATCGATTGGGACTTCGCGTAATCATGAACGAACTCAACCCGGTAGCGTGCGCCATCGAACGGGCCACCATCGAGTACCCCGCCATCTATGGAGCTGACTTTGCGAAGGAAATCGAATCTTGGGGGAACCGAGTTGCCTCCGAAGTTGAGACGGATCTTGCTCCCTGCTTCCCGAAGAGGCAGGGTGAGGAGATCTTTGCCTACATCTGGGTGCGGACTGTAGCCTGCCCCGACTGCCACCTCGTTGTCCCGTTGAGCCCGAACTGGTGGCTTGATACCACCAACAAGCTAGGCTACGAGCTCATCGTGCCGATGGACAAGAAGGCAAACGAATGTGCGTTCAAGATTTCGAAACAGGGGCAGAAGGGCTTTGACCCCGATGCGGGGAGCGTAGCGGGAGGAAAAGGCAAATGCCCGAGATGTCCCGCCGTCTTGGACGGAGATTACATCAAGGGAGAGGCCCAAGCCGGCCGCATGGGCCACCAGCTTGCTGTTGTCGGATTCAAGATGAAGGGCAAGAAGGGACGGCATTTTCGCGAAGCTAGCAAAGACGATCTCGAAGGCGTGAAAAAAGCCGAGGCACTACTGAAAAGAAAGCTCCCTGAATGGGATGCGAAGGGACTCGTGCCGAACGAGGAATATCCACGAGTGTCGAATGATCCCCGACCGCTCTACTATGGAATGACCCGCTGGCGCGACTTCTTCAGCCCCCGCCAGCTCCTCGTGCACCTCACCACTCTCGAAGCGATTAGGGACTTACCATTGGAGAAAGAGCTCGAGACGGAAAGAGCGAAAGCCGTGAAAACCTACTTGGCGCTGGCGTTTGACAAGGCGCTTGACTACAACGCGTTGGGAACGGTTTGGCATCCGACCCGGACAAGAATTGCTCACGTGTTTCAGCGCCATGATTTTTCGTTCAAGTGGAGCTATGGTGAAATCGACGGGGCATCGCAGCTATGGAGGTTCGCTCTTGAAGGGGTTCTTGGTTCCTACCGTGACATCGCGAAGTTGTTCCATCCCGACCAGAAGACCGAGCTAACATTCCTCGTCGGGGATGCAGCGTCGCTTCCATCTGTAGGGGATAGGTCGGTAGTCGCAGCGGTCATCGACCCACCTTACTCAGCCAACGTCATGTACGCGGAACTCGCCGACTTCTTCTATGTCTGGATGAAACGCATTCTTGGCGAGGTATATCCAGAACTGTTCAAGGCGCCGCTCACGGACAAAGAGAACGAGGCGGTCGCGAACATGGCGCGTTTCAAGGGGTTTGAGGCGAAGGCCAGCGAGCTCGCCGAGAAGGACTACGAGGAGAAAATGTTCGCCGCGTTCAAGGAACTCCACAGGGTTCTGCGGAACGACGGCGTCCTCACCGTGATGTTCACACACAAGAAGAGTGAGGCTTGGGATGCACTGGCCAAGGGGCTCATCGACGCGGGCTTCGAGATCACTGCCTCGTGGCCAGTGCGGACGGAGAGTGAATATAGCCTCCACCAGGCCAAGAAGACCGCCGCCGCTAGCACCATCCTCCTTGTCTGTCGCAAACGACCCACCGCTGCCGGTACTCGCGGCTGGTGGGAGGATCTGCAGCCCCTCGTGCGGGACACCGCCTACGCGAAAGCCCAGGAATACTCCAATCGAGGCATCCATGGGGTCGACTTGCTCCTTGCCACGTATGGACCGGCTTTGCAGGTTCTCTCCAGCCGCTGGCCTGTGGTAGATAACAAAGGAAACGAGGTCCGTCCGGAAGCAGCCCTCCGCGAAGCGAGCAAGGCCGTAAGCGACTTTCGATTCAAGAGCCTCACAACGCAAAAACTGGCGAATGTGGACATGCCGACCCGGTTCTACATCCACGCCTGGGACTTCTATCAAGCCCGGGAGTTTCCTGCTGACGCGGCGATCAAGCTCGGGCACGCCCTGGGCGTCGACATCGAGGATCTCATGAAGAAGTACGGCATTCTCAAGAAAAACGGCGACTATGTCATGCTTCAGGGACCCGAGGAGCGCCGCAGAGCAAAGAGATTCAAAGTGGACGGTGAAGGTTCCTACAACATCACCCTGGACAAGATACATGCCGCCATGCTCACCTATGAGGACAAGGGGGCGCGGGGCGTCAAGCAGCTCTACCAGGCTACAGGCTTCCTCGCCGAGAAGGAGTATGTCGCCGCGTTCGAGGCACTCTTGAACGCCTTGCCACCGAACACGTCAGAGTACGAGACCCTCAAAAACGTGGCGGAGTACGCCATGGAAAGCAAGGTCAAGGATAGACGAGAACATCCTAAGCGGATGGTATCGAAGCGGCTTGGTGATTTCAAAGACGAGGGCGAGGGTGAGGCTGGGTGACACTGAGCCTTCGCTCACGTGTTTGGAAACCAGCATACTCAGATGAAGAAGATGACATTGTCAAGGATTTCCTCATTCCAGCCCTAGAAAACAGCATCCGCTATGATCGCGCTGCCGGATTCTTTAGCAGCACAGTCCTCGCTGTTGCAGCGCGGGGGATCACCCGTCTCATCAAGAACAATGGCAGAATGAGGCTGATCACAAGCGTCAGACTCACTGAGGAGGACGCGGAATCCATCAACAAGGGGATGAACGAGGAGGAGAAGCTCAAACAAGTCCTCTTGCGAGACTTCGCAGAAGCTGAAACCATAACAAATCAATCTAGGCTTCGCGCTCTTGCTTGGCTCATAGCCAAAGGATTGCTGGAAATCAAGGTTGCCATACCTATCGGGAAGAATCGAAGGGTTCTATCATCCGGCCCCGACAAGAATGAGCTTTTCCATTCCAAGGTTGGCATATTCACTGATTCCTCAGGAGACCAAATCTCGTTTAGCGGGAGCATAAATGAGTCAGCCATGGGCTGGACGACTCATAACGAGCAGTTTCATGTTCACGCGAGCTGGAAAGACCCCGATGGTCACGTCAAGTCGGACATCGACTACTTCGAGAAACATTGGTCAAACAGGACAACTCGGGCTCGAGTGCACTCCTTTCCAGAAGCTGTGAGACTCAAGCTAATCTCGTATGCTCCAAAGGAACCGCCTTATGATGAACCCGAAGAAAAGCCCATAATCCCGGAACCTGAAATCGAGGAGCTGCAGAATGAGTTGGTACTCCTGCAATTCATACGTGATGCCCCGTTGATGGCGAACGGGGAAGCTCTTGCAGAAGCTTTTGCCACTTTCAAGCCGCGTCCTCATCAGCTTGCTGTGGCAGATGCGGTCACTCGTGCCTTTCCCGGACGATTCCTTCTCGCGGACGAGGTAGGTCTGGGCAAGACCATAGAAGCAGGTCTGATTCTAAAACGGCTCATAACGACGCAACGAGTGCGGCGATGCCTCATTTTGACTCCTGCTTCCATTCTCAATCAGTGGCAACAGGAGCTCTTCGAGAAATTCAATCTCGACTTCCACCGCTATGATGGTCATCAGCTGCAGGACTATCACAATCAAGAGAAGACAGTCACAGGCAATCCATTCAACTCAGTGAATCTCGCGCTCGCTTCCATGAATCTCATGCGGCGACACGAGCGCCAGACTGAGCTATTCTCAGCAGAACCTTGGGATCTCATCATCCTTGATGAAGCTCATCACGCGAGGAGGCGGAATATCCTGTGGGGTGACAATGTGCCCAACCTTCTGCTGCGTCTCATGCAGGAGCTCAAGGACCGGACCGCAGGATTCCTGCTGCTTACAGCAACTCCAATGCAGCTGCATCTGTTGGAACTTTACGATACACTCGGCCTCCTGGGGACCAAAGGGCAGTGGGCAACAAACGAGGAAGCCTTTGTCTCCTTCTTCGATTCACTGGCGGCACTCAAGAGAGGAACCGCTGATTATCCTTTTCTATTTGGCATGATCCGAGAGTACTATGAAAACGGCGGTTCTCTCGACCACGACTTTGCGAAGGAAGTGCAAAACCGCATAGGCATCGCATCATGGAAGCGAATCAGAGAATTGCAGAATTCACCTGACCCAGCCAAAGCCATAGCCCGTCTCAGCCCTGAGGAGACAGCATTCCTGCAAGAATACATCAGCCGGAGCACGCCGCTTCATTCACTCATGTTCCGCAACTCCCGGAGTCTGTTTAGACGGTACAGGGAAAAAGGGATTCCCGTCGAGCCATTCCCCGAACGAGATGTTGAGGACGTTTTCATCGACCTCAAGGAACCGGAGGAACGTGACTTGTATGAGGAAATCGAAGAGTACGTCACACATTTCTACCGGAAGGCAGAGGCCAGAAACAACCTGATTCTCAAGCTCGTTATGCAGGGCTTCCGTAGGCGCCTCACGAGCAGCCTGGGGGCCATTCGCAGGTCGCTGATCAATCGTCTCTCCACCATCGAGGAGAGCGGCACCCTTACTGCGGGATTGACCGACGAAGATCTCGACGATCCAGATGTTGAGGTTGATTTGCCGTCTCCGAGAGAGGTACTGAGTGAAGAGGCCGATCTCGTGATGGAGGAAGTCGAGTTCCTGAGGCATTTCATAATCGAGGTGGAGGAATTCAGGCAGGATTCGAAACTGGAGCGTTTCCTTGCCGATCTGAATCATCTTCTCAATAGAAATGAACGCGTCATTGTGTTTACGCAGTTCACTGACACGATGGATTACGTCCGAGATCACCTCGTGACCCTTTACGGGCTCAAGGTCGCCTGCTATTCAGGCCGAGGAGGAGAGATATTCGACCCCGCGACGAAAACATGGAGACAAATCTCGAAGGAGGATCTGAAACGTGAGTTCAAGAGGACTTCCTCCCGGATCAAGATTCTACTTGGGACCGAGGCGTTGAGCGAGGGTCTCAATCTGCAGGCCGCCAGCGCGATAGTCAATTACGACATGCCTTGGAATCCAATGAGAGTTGAGCAAAGAATCGGTCGTATCGACCGAATCGGGCAGACGGCACCCCGCGTGACTGTCCGCAATTACTTCTATCGTGGCACCATCGAGGACCAGATATACCATGTTCTCGGGGAACGACACAACCTCTTCCGGGAGGTTGTGGGCGAGACACCGGCGATACTCGCTATGATCCATGAAGCAATCAAAGAAGGCGTTACAATCCCTGAAGATGAACGCCTGGCATGGATTAACCGGAAAAGGGAAGAGCTACAACAAAAGTTCGAACGCCTCAAGCAGGATCGCATCATTCTCGAGAATATGGCGGTGCCAACCCACCACGGCGGATCAGAGCCAGACTCTCCAGTTACACCGGACGATCTTGAGAGATTCTTCATAGAATCGCCACTCACATGTCGTCTCTTCTCAAAGGAGGGTCCGGAGCTCTATCGTCTTTCTTCTCCGCGGATGGCACTCGTTACATTTGACCCGAAGATGGCGGATGAAAGGATCGAATCAGTGTCCTACCTTTCGTACGGATCCAGCTTATTTGGAGAACTCATGGCATCATTGCCCAAGGCGGAGGTCATTGCTCAGACGTCAGCACACGTTATGCGCGTGGCTTCACAGGGGGCGAGGGAGAGTGCGGCCTACTACTGCAAGACGAAGGCGCGGGGAATCGTCGAGATTGCGACGCTGCAGGAACTTTCCGCGATTGTGGTCGACAAGGAGGAACTCGCATCATTCAAAGAAGAAGAGCTTTCCGGTCTGAAATCAAGCTTCAGCAGGAGAATCGAGATCGAACTGGATCGAGAGCAGGCGGCGATTGACGCATACGAGGATGGCAAACTTAAGAACGTGAGAGTTGAGTGCAGGCAGATTCTGGATGAGTTGGTGGCCATAGAGAAAGCGAGACGCTTGGCCGTTTTCGCTTTCGACGACCTGACGGGCGTTGCTGAAGACGGGACCGTGCTGAAGGGTCTTCTGGATAAACGTGCCGACAGGATTCCCGCCTTGATCGAAGCATCTGGCGTCGACGTTGGGCGATACGCTCTTGCACCTGCGATAGTGGCGAAGTACCACGGAAAGGGGGAAGAGGTACTCGACGGGTCGAAGGGGCCGCTCATCAAGAAAGCCGATGCGCTACTGCTGTCTTTCCGCTTCCTTCGCGAGAAAATCGGGAAGTCAAGGGCGTTGCCGGTACTCGATGTCACTATAGAGGGGCTTCTCTGATCATAGGATGAGGGCGCTTCGCCCTTCCCAGTGGTTTCGCTCACGGCCCCAGCTGTTTACTGAAGGACTCTGCAATCGCGTTGTGGAACCTCACCCTTTTCCGGACTTTGATCACGTCGTGCCATTCGTTCTCGAACACGAGATTCTCGACTTCCTTTCCGTTCGCACTTCAAGCGGGAGCTGTGGCTGTTCAGGAGAGGTTACAACAGGGAGAGGCTGCACGGAGGCATCGAGTGGAAGACGCCCTCTGAGGTCTACAACGACAGAAAGCTGATGAGGAAGGCCGCAATCAAGCTTCAATAGCGGACATATGTCCTGATAACAAAGGCGGCCACATGTCCTGATACACTACAATTACCCTTGCCTTCCACGCAGATGTAGGCCCAATCTGAATATTCAGAATAGCGTGCGAGATTCGCCTTGGCCATTGATATCCATTCGGCGGAAAAGTCGAAGGCATCGTGACCTGGGCGGATGTCCTAGACCTCAGGAAGATGAAGGCCGGAAGCGCGCGAAGTCCTGACCGAGGACCGTAGCGACCTGAATGTCAATTGGCTGTTAGTGGTATGCGACCCCCTCGGTTGGACAGATCCTGACCCGTTTCACTTTGCACTCACGCTCACCTCCTCGTGATACTCGCTCGGCGTCATCCACCTCAACCTCTGCTTCGGCTTAATGGTGTTGTAGTCCTCCCTCGCCCACG
>JBGPQV010000010.1:0-93124 GCA_041489255.1 Thermoplasmata archaeon
CTCCGTGATGTCGTCATCATGATCGACGTCAGCGATCACGCGATATGTCCCGGGAATGGCGGGAGAGACCCACGTGGCGGTGAACCTTGAGGAGTCTGCGGTTGGAGCAAGAGGAGAGACGGTGAACGTCGCGAATGGCGGTGAGGACTCGTTGTAGAACGCGAGCGTGGCGTCAGCCGTGGCGGTGGCGTTGCCCTGGTTGTGGGCTATGATGGAGAGGGAGACGGGAGACGAGAGACCGACCCTGATCGGCGATGGCGGTTGCGGGAAGATCGGGACGTAGTCCGGTCTCGTTGCCGGCCCAGGCTGGACGAGGACGTCCACGCACGCCACGTTGTTGTTCTCGTTGGACTCAACCACTGTTCCAGGCGGCGGGTCCGCGTACGCGCACAGCCTATGCGTGCCGGGCGGGGTGCCCGCCCAATCGAAGAAAGAGCTGGACTGCGAGTGCCCCGCAAGACTCCAGATATTCGTGACGATGTTCTCGCCCGCGTCGGGCAGGCCGTTGCCGTTCAGATCGCTGAACAGGAGCACGTCGAAGCCCGCCGCAGGGAGGTCGCCTGTGTTCTCGACGGTCACGTTCAACTGCACGACCGCGCCCACCAGCACTGGCGGGGGAGGGATTACGTCGATCGAGGGCACGAGGTCCGAAAGGGAGAGCACTTGGACGGGGATGCATGCGATGTTGTTCAGATCGTCTGACTCGTTCACCTTTGAAGGTGGCGGGTCCGCGAACGCGCATAATCTGTGGTTCCCTATGGGTGAGGCGGTCCAGGCGAACGAGACGTTTCTCTGCGAATGCCCTAGGAGACCGGTCAGGGAGGAGAGGCTGATGTTTTCGCCCGCGTCGGGCGTCATGTCGCCGTCCTTGTCATCGAAAAGGAGCAGGTCGAAGCCCCCGGCTGACATGTCTCCGAGGTTCGCGACCGTCACGTTCACCTGTGTGACAGTGTCGTTCAACAAAGGCGGGCGAGGGACAATCTCGATCGACGTGGAAGTCAGGTCCGGGAAAGAGATGGTCTGGTTCGTCGAGAAGTAGATGTCGCAGTACGGAAATCCCCCGCGACAATCTGTCCAGACGGCGCCCGTGTACCATAAGCCTGCATAGGGATAAGCTGCAATCGCAGGCAATTCATACGCGGGCGTCAGACTCGCCGCGCTGTCTGTGATCCGGACGGGTGACGTCCAAGAAGAGAGCGAAGACGCGAGCGCGGTCGACGCGAAGACCCCCAATGGCGACCAATACACGAGACGGACCATTTTGGCAGCAGGAATCGCAACGACCCGCGGATTCTCATGGTCCCCGGGATTAGTCGTCAATGGGGAAACGCTCCAGGAGAGCATATTGCCCCAGTCTTCGCTGTACGCGACATAGATTTGATTGAAGATTCCCCCAGCCCGCGCGAAAGGGACGACGACCTTGCCGGAGTTCAAGACCGTCGCCACATCGCCGGCGAATTCGTCAGCAGCCGTCGCCACCACAATCGTCCCTGGTTCGGATGTCCAAGACCCGGGAGTCCCGCCAGCCGCACTCCGTATCAGGAGCATGTCGCGATTCCCGGGCGCTGCCTGCCGTTCGTAGACGATGTATATATAATCGGGGTTGCACCACGCGACGCGAGGCATCCGGTTAACGGAGTGGTCCAGTCCTCCCACAAGGATTTGCGGCGCCTCCCACGCCGACCACACTCCGCGGTCGCGCGCGGCCATGAACATTATGTCGGTACCCCCGGCACCGTCGTCGCGCTCGAAGGTGAGGAACGCGCTCGCGGAGCTGTCTTGAGAGATAGTGATGGAAGGGTTGTGGTCCCCCGGGTCTGTCGTGAGAGTTTGGCAGCAGCCCGACATGTGTGGAAAGATGGTCATCAAGCGAAGACCTCCGCCGGAACTATCGAACACGACGAGTGCCTCGCTGCCAGAGAAGTTCACCGCGATCGACGGGTGGCTGTAGATCTCGATTTCACTGAAATTACAGTAGGATACGTCCCACCAGATTCCACCGTTGTGGGAGGTGGTGGCGCATATTCCGCTCCAATGTAACGAGGAAAGATAGATCTCATAGGCAACATGTAGGACACCGTCGTGGTCGGCTCCGATTGACGTGTTCCGCTGGATTTCGGGGTAGGGTTCGGATACGAGAACGTCCGGGGACCATCCCGAGCCGGGGTCACCCAGAATCCCCGCGTCGGGCGCCATAGTGGCTCCGGGCCCGTGTGGCCGCGGGATATACGCACCCGCGGACAGAAGGATGAGCATCGTGAACAGGATCACACGCATGACGCCACGCACGCGCAAATCGGACCTCCCGGGGACGCAATCCCCGATAACCACACCGACCCGCCGCTTATTTAAGGGTGCCCCCGGGGCATCCCGCCTCATCCCGTCATCGGCGCGGATCCGGACCAAGACGTGGGCTCTGGGAAAGTAGAGGGTCCTCACCGAACGCCTTGGTCAGACCGCAGGCCTTGGGACAGGGATGAATCTAGCGGAATCGGGGTGACGACTTCGATGAAGGCGACGAGGTCGAGACAGAGGCCGAAGACCTCTGCGAAAGCCCACGGCCTCGATTGACTGCTGAGTGTTGTCCGTCGGATCGCCGAGTATCATCGGTTCTCGGGCACATTCGCCGCTTCAGCTTCCTTTTCCTCGGACTTCAATGCTCTGGCGAGCACGATGACCATCCCCGACACAAGGATACTCAGGTCGATGGCGGTTCCAATCCCCAGCGCTGGCGGTATGGAGAGTTGGCCGGTGAGGTAGGAGGTTATCCCGGTCGCCGCCTCGGCGAGGGCGAAAGGCAACGAGGTAATCGCGAACGCCTTCACCACTGCCCTCCTGTCCTTCCCGCCCTTCCACGGCCTCCTCCTCGAAGACCAGACTCCCGCCAATTGTAAGACTAGATTGCGACCGTGCCCACGGCGCCAATCCATCTTACCTATCCTTCCACTGGCTCTTGTTCAAGGGGCGGGGCACATTGATACCCCGATAGGAGACTCGGAGACAGCCGCCAATCTATATATAGCGTGTTCAGAATCGGAGACTCCCTCAACTGCATCAGTAGACACGTTGCGGGCAGTCCGGGACTTGTTCCCGAGGGGAAGGGGGCGGAAGAGTGAGTCCAGAGCGCGCCAAGAAGCTGATGTCTGCAAGTGAAGCCGTTGATAGATTCCTGAAGCCCGGGTGCATGCTCGGCGTCGGCGGGATGCACATGCACAACAATCCGATGGCGCTCATCAGGGAGGTTGCGAGGCAGGGGAAGAGGATAGGCACCCTCGTCACAAGCCCGTCCGCGAACATCAACGCAGACCTTCTCATCGGGGCAGGCCTTGTCGACGAGATCTACTGCTCGTACGTCGGATTCGAGCACCTCGGGCTCGCGCCGAATTTCAGGGCGGCGGTAGAGCAGAAGAAGATTCGGGTGAGGGAGGGCGACGAGGCGGCGGTGGTCTACGGCCTGAGGGCGGGGATGAGCTCGCTCCCCTTCATCCCGCTGCCGAGAGGCCTCGAGCTCGCGCAGACCTCGAAGGTCAACACTCTCGATTTCAAGACTACCACGGATCCATTCACCGGCGATTCCGTCCTCTGCCTGAGGCCGATCAAGCCGAATGTCTCATTCATCCACTGTCAGAAGGCGGATGCTCACGGAAATGGGATCTTCGAGGGCAGCAAGTTCACCGATGTCGATATGGCGAAGGCGAGCGACAAGGTGATTCTCCAGATCGAGGAAATCGTCTCGGACGATTACATCGAGAAGAACGCATTCAGGGTCGCGATCCCCGCCATGCTTGTCGACGCAGTGGTCCAGGCACCCTTCGGTTGCCATCCGACATCTTCGCACTCGTATTACACCTACGACGAGCCTCACCTGCTCGAATACCTCAAGGCGTGCAAGGAAGGGTTCGACGCATACCTGCAGAAATACGTGAAAGGGCCGAGGTCGCACGAGGAGTATCTCAAGGTAGTCGGGGAACACACGCTGGCGAATCTCAAGGAGGGGCGGTAATCATGCAGCCGACCGTCGCGGACATCATGGCGGTTGCGATGTCCCATCACATGAAGAACGGGGAGGTCGCGATCATGGGCGCGTACAGCGCGATACCCATGATGGCGTGCAGGCTCGCGCAGTTGACGCACGCACCGGACCTGACCTTCATAGCTGGCGGGAGCGGGGCGGTGAACCCGAAGCTGAGGCCGATGGTGCAGTCTTCGTGCGACTGGAAGCTCCTCACCGCGGAGTCGGTCCTCCCTCTCTCCGACGTGATCGATTTTGAGGCGCGCCCCGAGATTGACGTGTTCTTCGCCGGCGGTCTCCAGGTCGACAAGTTCGGGAACTGCAACCTCGTGTGCGTTGGCGATTGGGCGAACCCGAAGCTCAGGGGGCCGGGCACGGTAGGACTTCCGTTCCTATCGAGGGCGGGGAGGTATGTCATTTACACGAACGCGCACAACAAGCGCCTCTTCGTCGAGAAGGTGGATTTCCTCAGCGGACCCGGTTTCCTGGATGGCATTTCCTACGAGAAGAGAAAGCCGATCGGCAACGGGCCGTCGCTAGTAGTGACACCTCTCTGTACGTTCGGCTTCGGCAGGGACAGGACGATGGAGCTTAGGACGGTCCATCCGGGAGTCACGGTCCAGCAGGTGATCGAGAACACGGGATTCCAGCTCAAGCCTCCCGCCACGGTGCCGGAGACCACGCTTCCGACAGGGGAGGAGCTCGAGCTGCTTGCGAAGATCGACCCGAAGGGAGTCGCCAGGAACTCAGTCAGGTGAGCTAGGGGTAGGAACATGACGTCCACGAGCGAGATCGCATGGAGACCGCCGAAGGAGTACGTCGAGAAGGCGAGCATCACTCGGTTCATGAGGAAACACGGCATCAAGACGTACGACGAGCTGATCAAGAGGAGCACCGACGACATCGAGTGGTTCTGGGACGCCGCCCTCAAGGACATCGGGATCGAGTGGTACAAGCCCTACGACAAGGTGCTGGACCTGACCAAGGGGATTCAATGGGCGAGCTGGTTCGCTGGCGGGAAGATCAACATCGTCCACAACTGCCTTGACAAGCACATGAAGACCGACGTGCGCAACAAGACCGCGCTCATCTGGGAGGCGGAGGACGGCCAGGTCAAGAAGCTCACCTACTCGGACCTGAATGCCCAGGTGAACAAGCTCGCGAACGCGATGAAGGACATGGGGGTGAGGAAAGGCAACACCGTCGGCCTCTACATGCCGATGATACCAGAGGTCGTCGTCGCGATGCTGGCGAGTCTGAAGATTGGAGCGATTTGCATTCCGGTCTTCTCTGGTTTTGGCGCCGCCGCTCTCGCGAATAGGCTGAACGACGCTGGTGCGAAGGTGCTGTTCACCGCCGACGGCTCCACGAGGCGGGGGAAGCAGATCAGGATCAAGAGCGAGGCGGACCTCGCCGCCGCGAACGCGCCGACTATAGAGCGCATGGTTGTGTGCAGGAGGACCGGGGAGAACGTCTCGATGGTGGCGGATCGTGACGTCTACTGGGACGAGTTCGTGAAGGGCAAGTCGGCGGAGTGCGAGACAGAGCAGTTGAACTCTGAGGATTACTCATTATTGATCTATACATCGGGAACGACAGGCAAGCCAAAGGGCTCAGTCCACACGCATGCTGGTGCGCTCGCTCAGATCGCGAAAGAGCTCGCCTACAATTTCGACGTGCGGCAGGACGAGGTCTTCTTCTGGCTCACGGACATAGGATGGATGATGGGACCGTGGATGATCATAGGCGTTTACAACATTGGCGGGACAGTCTTGATTTTCGAAGGAGCGCCGGACCACCCCAAGCCAGATCGCCTCTGGGAACTCATCGAGAAGCACAAGATTGCGACCCTCGGGATCTCTCCAACCGCCATCAGGCTACTGAAGCGGTACGGGGACGAGTGGGTCGAGAAGCACGACCTGACATCGCTCCGCCTGCTCGGCTCGACCGGGGAACCGTGGGACCCCGAATCTTGGACGTGGTTCTTCGAAAAGGTCGGAGGCCGCAGGATACCTATCATCAACATCTCTGGCGGGACTGAGATTGTCGGCTGCTTCCTCGCGCCGCTGCCGATCTGCGATTTGAAGCCGTGCACTCTGCGCGGGCCGGGTCTCGGGATGGCCATTGACACGTTCGACGACGACGGCAAGCCGGTGAGGGGGAGGATGGGGCACCTCGTTGCGCTGAAGCCCGCCCCCTCGATGACGAAGGGCTTCTGGAAGGACCCTGACCGGTACATCGAGACATATTGGTCAAGGTGGCCGAACGTGTGGTACCATGGGGACTGGGCGCTGATCGACGACGATGGCTTCTGGTTCCTTGGCGGGAGGTCAGACGACACAATCAAGGTCTCCGGGCGGAGGACGGGACCGGGCGAGATCGAGTCGATCATGATGAACCATCCCGCCTGCGCCGAGGTGGCGGCGATCGGAGTCCCTCATGAGATCAAGGGCGAAGGCATAGTTTGCTTCGTAGTGCTCAAACCCGGCTTCAAGGCGAGCGATGAATTGAGAACCGAGCTGAAGGAGCTGGTCGTGAAGGAGCTTGGCAAGACGTTGAGGCCGGAGGAGGTCTGGTTCGTCATAGACCTGCCGAAGACGAGGACCGCCAAGATTGTGAGGAGGGTCGTGAGAGCAATGTACCTCGGGAAGGAATTGGGCGACACGTCCTCAATCGAGAACCCAGACGCCATCGCAGGAATCAAGAGAGCACAGTGATTCGCGGCTGGTCACGGAATGGCGATTCCTCGAATCATTGTGGGTTCTCCGCTGTCCAGCAGCTTGAACCCGTCATTGATGTCGTCGAGCTTGAACTTGTGAGTCACCATCTCCTTGACCTTGATCCTCCCGAGTCTCACCATCTCGATGATTCTGGGGTAGTCCTGCGGCCCGCAGCCGAGCGAGCCCTTGATCTCAATCTCGCGGAACATCAGCCGTGCGGAATCGATTGTAACCTCCTTCGATGAGTAGCCCACCACCACGACCCGCCCGCCCCACCTGACTGCGTTGAACGCCTGCTGGATGGTGATCGGGTTGCCGATGACCTCCAGGGCGACATCGACACCGCCGCTGGTCATCTTCCTGATCGCTTTCGCGACATCTTGCTCGGTCTTCCCGTTGACAGTCTGCGAAGCTCCGAACTTCATCGCCATCTCCAGCTTCTGGTCGAAGACATCCACGGCGATCACTTTCCCGCCAACAGCCGCCGCCATCTGTATCGTCGAGAGGCCGACGCCTCCACAGCCGAATACCGCTACAGTCTCGCCCGGCTTCACCTCCGCCCTGTTGACGACAGCGTGGTATGGTGTCGAGATGGCGTCAGAGATGATTGACGCTTCAGGCAGAGGTACGTTGTCAGGTGCGATGAACATCTCGCTGGCAGGCACCACGACGTATTCCGCGAACCCGCCATCGCGGTGATTTCCCACCATGATCTGGTTCGTGCAAAGCGTCGGACGCCCCGTGCGGCAGAAGAAGCATTTCCCGCAGCCGAAGACAGGCGGGATGATGACCTTGCTCCCGTTCTTGAAGCTGGTCACGTCGGGTGCGGCGTCTTCCACCGTCCCACTGATCTCGTGACCGAGTATCATCGGCGGCTTCTTGAACGTCGGGGTGCCATGGAGGTAGTGCAGGTCGGTCCTGCAGAGTCCACATGCCGCCACCTTGACAAGGACCTCGCCCGGCCCCGGCTTCGGCGTCGGCACATCTTCGATTTTCAGAGGTTGCCCCTTCTCATAGAACACTGCCGCCTTCATCGATGCACCTTACATGGCTGGAGAGGCTAATGCGGTTTAAACATATTCATCGCCGAGGCTTTATCCGAAAATTGGTCGCCTCATACCCGGTCGCCGCTTCTTCCTGGCAACTAATCTCAAGGGCAACGAGGCAGGGCTTCCGATTTTCACTGTGTGGTCACGTCTTGGACAATCCGAATGGTCGGTTGAATCAATATTTCGGACTTGACCGAGTTCGCTACCAGACTGTATTTCTGAGCGGCGCTCAACGCTCGGCGCGTTCTCGCCTCTACCACATCGGGACTCTCCCTCCCTGCATTGACCCGAATCTCCGGCCACAAGCGGATGTGGGTAAAAGTCTCAGTCCGGTCGAGTTCGATTTGCTTCGTACCCTCCGCGCGGCACTCGTACGATACAAGCTTGAGGCGAAAGCGCTCTGCCGCCCAGACAAACATCATCATGATGCAGGTGTTGGCTGCGGCCACGAAAGCATCCTCGGGCGTAAGGACGCCCGGGTGTCCCTGAGAATCCGGCGGCGCGGAGAAGTCCATGTCCGGACCGTTTCCCATGACGATGTGCCCCCAATGCTCCCCCGTCCACTTGACCACCGTGTGGTATGTCGCCGTGCGCGTCAACGGCTCATCCTCTTGCTGGCGCGGTACGCCTCATATTCCCGCAGCAAAGCTCCGGCGTACGCCGTCTCCTTCTCAGGCGAGATGAAATTGTACACCCGGGCCGCCTTCAGCAGCTCCGGCCCGATCTCTTCGCGAGCCACCTTGTCCGAATCGAGGAATCGCTCGAAGACCAAAGGCAGCCCGAGCATGCTGACCTTCTCCCCATCGACACTGATCACACTTGAGGGGGGCGTGGAGGTGCAGGAACACGCATTTTGTGAGGGAGGCTGATTTTCCATTGGAGGCGACGGCGTGCTTGATGGCGCAGTCGCATGGTGGCGCGGACGCCCGGAACGCAGCTCGTCCACCAATGTGGCGATCCGGGCAGCCGTCGCTTCGACGGCGGCTTTGCCGCGTTCGTTCAACCGGCCTTTTCCCTCTGGGCTGCCGAGTTCACCGCCGGCCGTGAGGTCTTTGACCACAATGGAGGCTGCAGGCTTCCCAGAGTACATCTCGGTCCCCTTCGCAGCGCAACGCCGTTCGCATCCGTCGACCGCAATCGTGGGGTAGTACCGTGCAAACGTTCTCTCGCCCTGTCCACCCGCCAGGAAGAGAGGCAGGCAAATCGTGACGGTGTCATCCGGACGGAGTTCCCACAACACCTTCAGTGTCGCCAACCTCGTCACGGTCCCTTCGGGCATCTCCTCGCCGGAACACGCCACTATCCCGACCTTCTTCTTGGGAAGGTCAGGCATGTTCGCTCTCCTCCTTCCGAGGGGTTGACGCGCCGGGGACACGAGCCGCCAAGTCGTCTACCTGATGCGCGATTTCCTCCGCGATCACGCGAGCCAGCTTCAGACCCTCCAGGTTCAACTCGGCAATCCCGAGTGGTTTCAAATCCCGGTGTCGGCGGAATACGTCAAGGACCGCAATGTCCTTGGAAACGGTTCCTCCGCTTTCCTTCACCATCTTCGTTGAGCAAGCCAGCTTGCATCCATCGATGGTCACGGCGACGCTCTCCGCGACTGTGGCTCGCGCCTGGGGGTTTCCTAGGACCAAGAGTGAGAGCGGAACGAGCTGGGTCTGGTCGGGGCGCAGCTCCTCGGTCACGATGTACGCGGCCTCACGACTCACGGTTCCGTAGGGCTTGCCGATCCCACTGCACGGAACGATTACCACCTTTGGTTTCGCCCTGCTCACGCCCCGCTCGCCTCCTCTCCAGCCAGCCGTTTCACTGCGTTGAGGTATGCTTCCGGAGTGAGGAGGTGTCTTTGATCCGCGGGCCAATCGCTCGCTTCGATGATTGCAAGCCAACCGCCCCCATACGGGTCTCCGTTGATCGTCTCAGGAGTGCTCTGCAATACTGGATTCGTCTCCGCAACTCGTCCCGCCAACGGGGAACCGAGGCTGACATTCACCTTCACAGTTTCGATGGTCGCGATTTCCTCGCCGGCGTTCACGCGTGCACCAACCGGCTTCACATCCACGAAGGCTATATCGCCGCTTCGCTGTTGGAGGAAGTCGGAGAGCCCGACGCGGACGCCCCCAGCATCCAACTTCGCCCATACCCCTTCTTCGGTGTAAAGGCGGTCAGAAGCCACTCTGAACGTGAACTTGTCAATAGCGACTTCGAGGAATTCTGGCATGGTTTCCGCACCATCCGGCCTGGGAGGAAATGTCCTTCACGAGGGCTTCTGCATCTTCATTCGCAGAGAGGCTTGTTCGACCAGTCGAATAGAGCACTGTTCTCCCCTACTTCTGGCGGCTGGATGCTATAATTGCGACATATTTAAGTTCTTTGATATGATGAACGCTCGAGGCAACTGAACATGGAAACAAAGGAGATAGGGGCTGTGAAGGTCTTGGGGCCCGGATGCCCTAGGTGTCAAGAGATGAAGAAGCTCGTTTTCAATGTACTCGCTGAGCTGCAAATCGCTGCGGACGTCCAAGAGGTAAGCGACGGCACGGAGATTGCGAAGCTTGGAGTAAGGTTCACACCTGCGGTAGTCGTTGGGAGCGAGATATTGGTCCAAGGAAGGATACCGAAGCCCGAGGAACTGAAGAAGTGGTTTCTTGAGAGGGCCGCACAATCTCTCAGGACGGAATAGGCGCAGGAGGCCAGGCGAGACGATGCCACTTCCGGCAGAGGGTTCCGATGTAAGTGAAGTCCCGGCAAGGAAGAAGCTTTCTTTCCTGAACAAGTATCTGACCGTCTGGATATTCCTCGCAATCTTCATAGGAGTTGGCTCAGGAGCTGCCATACCTGGAATCGCCGATGGTCTGAACAGACTGAGCGTCGGGACGACCTCCATCCCCATTGCCATAGGTCTGATCCTGATGATGTGGCCCCCGCTGGCCAAAGTGAAGTACGAGGAGCTCAAGGAGATCCCTACGCAGCCAGAGGCCAAGAGGATGTTCGGCACCTCCCTCGTCCTCAACTATGTCGTTGGCCCGTTCCTCATGTTCGCCTTGGCCTGGATCTTCCTGCCTGACAACGTCTACTTCCGCATAGGCCTCATACTTGTTGGCGTGGCGCGGTGCATAGCGATGGTGATTGTCTGGAACGGCCTCGCGGAGGGAGACTCGGAATACGCAGCTATCCTTGTCGCCCTCAACTCAGTCTTCCAGATCGCCCTGTACTCGTTCTATGTCTACTTCTTCGTGGCGGTGGCGTCGGACTGGGTGTCCCCGGGCTCAGGTGCGGCGATAGATATCGGCGTTTGGGAGGTGGCGCAGAGCGTCCTGATCTACCTAGGCATCCCATTCGTGATGGGCATAGCCACAAGGTATCTGCTGCTGTCAAGAAGAGGGCCTGGTTGGTACAACGACAGGCTCATGCCCGTGCTCGGCAAGGTCTCCCTGATGGCGCTGTTGTTCACCATCGTGGTCATGTTTGCCTTCAAAGGCGAGTACATCCTCAACCAGCCGTTCGACGTCGTGAGGGTCGCGATACCCCTGGTCTTCTACTTCGTGATCATGTTCTTCCTGTCGTTCGGGTTGTCGATCAAGCTGAAGTTCGACTACCCGCATGCGACGGCGCAGAGCTTCACCGCTGCCAGTAATAACTTCGAGCTGGCCATCGCGGTCGCAATAGGGGTTTTCGGCATCGGATCATTGATAGCATTCGCCACCGTCATCGGACCGCTGATCGAGGTGCCGGTCTTGATCAGCTTGGTGAACGTGGCTCTCTGGATCAAGAAAAGATACTACGACACAGAGGGAAGGCTGCTGTCTTCCCGGGCCGTTGCAGATGGGGTAGCGAAATGATATGTGAGGCCTGTCGCCTCGGCTATGAGCGCGAGATTGACGTGATAGAGAGATGGAGAACCGTTTCTTGACATGAAGTAACTGAGGGGATTCAGACATGCGCAGTACTGTGAGAGCAACGAAAGCGAGGTTACGACGACTGGTTTCGTCGGGGATGTGCGAAGCTGACAACGCTGAAAGGTACGCAGGGGAACTTAGACAGTCCGGGAAGAACCTGGAAGATGAAACACTCTTCAAGTCCAAGGAGCGTTTCTTCAAGGCGCTGGGTGATTCCACTCGCCTCAAGATGATAAAACTCCTCGCAGAGAGAGAAATGTGCGTCTGCGAGATAATGGTCGCACTGGAAATCACGCAGCCGACCGCATCGCATCACCTCAACATCATCGAGCGCGAAGGAATAGCTAAGAAGCGCCGCCAGGGGAAGTGGGTTCTGTATCGACTGGCAACAACGAAGATATCTGCAGCAATCGATTCCATTGGTCTCTGAACACCCGGGCGAGTCAAACCTGCTTGCGGCGGGACGCCTGCGCGGATTCGGTATCGAGGTTGAAGCGAACCGCCGCAGGCTCGAAAATACGTCCTATGAGTATAGTTATGAATACTGCTATTAGAATCCCCACATCCTCAGGATTTAGGATACCGGGAGGCATGGAGCAGAATGAGTCCCGTTCAAGGTGAGCATGTCAGTTGGAAGATCGCGGCGCTAGTCGGGGTCTTGCTTCTGGGTGGAATAGTGCAGACGACCTCGATGAAGGCGGCCGCAGACATCTCCGAGAGCTTCGAGACGGACTTCGGAGGCTGGGTGCCCAACATGAACTACGATTGGGCGTTCTTCTCGGTCGATAGATCCAGCCTTTACGCGTTCGAAGGATTGTATTCCGTCAGAATGCAGGCTCATGGTCTTCCTCCAACCCCCCCATACCCTATCAACGGGATGACCGTGTGGATCGAAAAACAAGTCAGGGTTCCACCCAATACGTCGATGGATGTTGGCATCACGTTTTACCTCCGCAACGAGGACGGAACCTTCTCTCCAGAGGATGTCCTTGCGTGCTTCGGGGACGTGAGCCCAACGGACTACTCCGAATTCACTGTGATTGGACAGACTCCTCAACAGAATACAAGCTGGGAGTACTTCACCTATCAGGTTTCTGTCACGACCCCGCCAAGCGGCTGGTTGTACGCTGCAATTGGATTTATGAACCACATCGTCGGCTTCAAGCACTACTTTTTCGACCTAGTGAATCTGACAGGAGTCAGTGACGACTTCACGCCGCCTGTCATCACGAACCTGCAGCCTCTCAACCAGACGATGATAAGCGACAGCACGCCATTGATCGCCGCCAGCTACAGCGACGCTTCAGGCATCGACACGTCGAAGGTCGTGCTGAAGGTCGACTCCGCCGATGTGACGCTCCTCTCCTCGGTGACAGCCTCGGACGTCTCTTACACGCCTTCGATCCCGATGGCTCAGGGACTGCACAACGTCTACCTGGAAGTGAAGGACAACTCCGCGAACAGAAACAAGGCCGTCGCGACTTGGTGGTTCATCGTCGACAGCATAGCGCCAGCCATCGTCAACCTCGCCCCCGCAAACCACTCCACCGTCGGCGGAACGACGCCGGCGATCGGCGCGGGCTACTCCGACACTAATGGAGTCAACACGAGCCTTGTCGTTCTGGAAGTGGACTCGATCGATGTCACGGCATCCTCCACCGTGCAACTTACGAGCATAGACTACACTCCCGCCGCGCCCCTCTCCCAGGGAATTCACGATGTCCGCTTGTCGGTTGGCGACAACTCGAACCCGCCGAACGTGGCGGTGGCCCTATGGCAGTTCACTGTGGACAGCCTGCCGCCTTCGATAGTGAACCAGCGGCCGGCGAGCTTGTCCACGGTCAGCAACAATAAGCCCCTGATAGGCGCAGACTACAGCGACCCCTCGTCGATCGACACATCCAGCGTGAGACTCCTGGTGGACGGCGTCGACGTGACAACCTCGGCTTTCGTCACTATCGGCTACACGACCTACACGCCGTCTGCACAGCTCATCGAGGGCGACCACACCGTCTGGATGCAGGTCAGGGACGACTCGCCAGCGCACAACCTCGGGGTCGCGTCGTGGCAGTTCACCATCGACAGCCTCGCTCCGACAATCATTAATCTGAGGCCCGCCAACAACTCGGTGACGAATGATAACACCCCTCTGATAGCCGCCAGCTACCTGGACGATTCGGGGATAGCCACCGCCGCTGTCGTCCTGACGGTGGACTCGGTCAACGTCACGGCTTCGTCAGTGGTGACATCCAACGAAGTCACCTATACGCCGTCAACTCCTCTGAGCGACGGACTGCATGACGTCCGCGTCTCCGTGAGGGACGCTTCTCCCAATCATCTCCTCGCAAGCAAGTCTTGGACCTTCAGGACTGACATGACGCCACCGAATACGACCTTCACTCCCTTATCGCCGAGCTACCTAGACATAGGTTCAGGCAAGAGATACGTGAGCTCATCGACGCTATTGCGCCTGACTGCGACGGATGCCGGAGTCGGGGTGCAGACGATTAAATTCCTCTTCTATGCCTTTGGCGAA
The DNA here is from genome assembly GCA_041489255.1 of Thermoplasmata archaeon. Classification (GTDB taxonomy): domain Archaea; phylum Thermoplasmatota; class Thermoplasmata; order RBG-16-68-12; family JAFNFQ01; genus JAFNFQ01. The sequence continues at coordinate 14,220 of JBGPQV010000010.1, forward strand.
ACACCGCCATCTTATGGCAACTACGCGACGGAGTTCAGCATACCTTCCTCGAAGGCGGAAGGCCTGATCATTGTCAAGTTCAAGAGCATCGACACGCTCGGGAACGAGGAGCAGGAGCGGACGGTCCAGCTCTACCTTGACAACACGCCTCCAACGGCCGATGCGGCGGGCTTCGGCGAGACTTCAATCACGTATCTCAACGATACCCTCTCTTCGATTGCATTAGACTCCAACGATGGCGGTTCTGGAGTGAAGACGGTCAGCTACGGCGTCGACGACAACACCTGCCCGCGGACGTACACCTCTGCAATCACCGCAAACGTGGCGGGCGAGGGAGAACACAGGATTTACTACAGGGCGATCGACAACGTCGGCAATATCGGGCTGGTCAAGTTCGCCTGGATATTCTTGGACACGGCGGCGCCGACAGCAGAAGCAGGTATCGACCAGAAGGTCGACCTTGGGTCCGACGTCGATTTCGATGGCACAGGTTCCAGTGACAACTCTGGCGGGAGCGGGATCGTCAACTACACTTGGTCATTCACGTATGAGGACGACATCGCCATCCTCTACGGCCCTCAGCCTCAGTTCAGGTTCGAAACGCGAGGAGACTACGAGGTCAACCTCACCGTCCGTGACCGGGCGGGCAACACGGACTGGGACACAATGAGGGTGACCTTCAACGCGCCCAAGGGGACGACATCGGGCGAGTTCCCGCTTTGGGTTCTGCTGCTGCTTGCGGCAATCGTCGTGATTGCGTTGCTCCTCTTGGTCTTGGCGATGAAGAGGCGGAAGAAGGATGAGGAGCCGAAGGCCGAAAAGCCCTCCCCGAAGTGCGCCTCCTGCGGAAGACCGCTGAAGCCCGCCGACGAGTTCTGTTCGAAGTGCGGCACTCCGGTGAAAGAGGAAGGAGAAGCGGTAGAGGAATGATTGCTGGAGGTGTTCGTGTGAGCCGCACCGCTTGGATGAGAAAGCTTTCTTCGATGATGCTGGCGTTGCTGACCGTCGTTTTGTCCCTCGGCAGTCTCGCGGTCACGCAATCGCTCGGGTCCTCCGACATGGGGAACACTGTCGATGGGTGGGCGTCAGCGTCAAGCGGCCTGACCGGGCCGCCGGCGAGTCAGCACTCCGTCTGGTTCGGGGACATCAACAACGACGGGAAGCTGGACATCGCCACTGCCGGGTATGAGGGCGTGAAAGTCTGGCGGGGAGACGGGGCGGGCAATTGGGTTCTGAACTCCACGAATCTCCCTACGGCCTCATACGATGGCGGGGTCTGCCTAGGCGACATCGACAACGATGGGAAGCTGGACCTCGCAGCCGCAAACTACGACTACGGCTCCGCCGGGGTCACGGTGTGGCGGGGGAACGGCGCAGGCGTCTGGACGCTCGCGTCGACAGGTCTGCCCACGATCAGGGGTCATACGGGAATCTTCCTCGGCCACGTGGACCACGATAACAACCTCGACCTCGCGGTCACCAGCGATGTCTTCGAGTCGAATCCTGGCGGCATCCAGGTTTTCAGGGGGAATGGGGCGGGCCAGTGGACTCCCGCATCTACAGGCCTGCCGGCCTCGGGGAAGTACTATGCCGTCTGGATGGGCGATGTCAACAACGACGGCAACAACGATCTGGCGGCATCGGGCCCGGGACTGCACGTCTGGCTGGGAAATGGGGCCGGGACTTGGACGGAATCGTCGAACGGTCTGCGTCCCGCGGATCAATGGAACAGCGTGACCCTCGGCGACTTCAACCTCGACGGTAACATGGACATCGTGTCCGCGATGGACATGGGTGGGCACGGGATTAAGGCATGGCTTGGTGACGGGCGCGGCAATTGGAGCGAGGTCTCGACGGGCCTTCCGATGACCGGCCTATTTTATGGCGTCGTTCTGGCCGACCTCGTCGGAGACAAGTATCCCGACATCCTGGCCGGCCAGTACAATGGCGGCGGCATCAAGATCTTCAGGGGGATCGACGGGAGCTCTTGGGCGGGCGACTCGGCTGGCATGCCCGCAGGGAAGGTAATCGGCGTTGCGGCGGGAGACATCAACAACGATGGCTACATGGACATCGGCGCGGTCGGCGAGAGCTTCGGCGTGCAGGTCTTCAAGAACACCGAGACCTCGCCGCTATTGACGGCGACGGTCAAGCAGCCGAATGGCGGGGAGAGCTGGGAGATCCTCACCCAACACTACATCAACTGGACCGCGACCGGCGGTACGCCGCCGCTGACGATCTCAATCGCGTACTCGGTGGCGGGCATACCCGGGCCCTACTCGGTGATCGCGGCGGGCGAAGCGAACGACGGGTCATATCTCTGGACAGTGCCGAACTCGCCTTCAGACGTATGCTACGTCAGGGTCAACGTGACCGATTCGGCCTCGCGGCAAAACTGGGATAAGAGCAACAGCTCATTCACGATATTCCTGGCCGATCCCACGCCTCCCGCCATCAGCAACCTGCAGCCGCCGAATCTCACGATCACAGGGGACACCACGCCCGCCATCAGCGCAGACTATAGCGACGCTTCCGGAATCGCTCTCGCGAGCGTGGCCCTCGAGGTCGACTCGGTGAATGTCACCTCCTCCGCGACTGTGACGCCGTCGGGGGTCACATACACGCCAGCCACGCCTCTCTCCGAAGGAACCCACAACGTCCATCTGGAGGTCAGGGACAACTACATCGCTCACAACCTTGCAACGGCCTCCTGGAGCTTCACAGTCGACACGCTCTGGCCCGCAGTCTCAAACCTGCAGCCCGCCAATCAGACGACGATAAGCAACAGCATGCCGCCGATAAGCGCCGGTTACAGCGACGCGTCCGGCATCGATCTGGGGAGCGTGGTGCTGAAAGTCGATTCGGTCGACGTGACCGGTTCCGCTTCCGTCCTGCCAGCATCAGTGAGATACGTCCCTGCGATGCCACTGATTGACGGGAATCACGATGTCTATCTGGAGGTCGGCGACAACTCGGTCCCGCAGAACAAGGTGAAAATCACATGGTGGTTCACGATCGACACGACAATCCCGGATACGACCCCGCCGACGATCACGAACCTCCTGCCGGTCAACCACACGATAATTGGCGACAGCACTCCCGCTATATCCACAAGCTACAGCGATTCCTCCGGCGTGGATACGACCACCCTCGTGCTGAAGCTCGACTCCGTTGATGTCACTTCATCCGCCACGGTCACCGCGTTCGACATTTCATACACGCCCGCTTCGCCGCTCTCTGATGCGATGCACTATGTCTCTCTCGTCTTGGAAGACCAGTCGCTCAACTGCAACGTTGCGGTGGCGACCTGGCAGTTCAAAGTCGACACGACCCCGCCGGTGGTCATGAGCATGGATCCCACCAACCAAACCACGATCACAGTGACGACCCCCGACATAGTCGCCAGCTACGCCGACGCCTCTGGCATAGACATAGCGAGTGTCGTGTTGAAGCTCGATTCGATCGATGTGACATCGTCGTCGGTGATATTCCTCACCGATGTGACGTACACTCCTCCGTCGCCTTTGGCGTTCGGTCGCCATGACGTGTTCTTCTCGGTAAACGACATCGCCGTGCCGCCGAACATCGCAATCAGGACATGGTGGTTCGTGATCGATAACATCCCGCCGACGATAACCAACGTGCAACCGGCAAATCAGTACATCACCAGCATCAAGACACCGACGATAAGCGCCAACTACGACGACCCCTCCGGGATAGCTCTGGCGAGCGTCGCGATAACTCTGGATTCCGTGAACGTGACTTCAGGGGCGAACGTGGCTCCCGACGGATTCACCTACCTCCCGCCGTCGGCATTATCGGAGGGAATCCACAGCGTGTACCTCGAGGTAAGCGATGCATCGGGGCTCCACAACAAGAACACCTCCAGCTGGCAGTTCACAGTGGACAGCCTCCCGCCAGCGATGGTGGATCTCCGTCCCGCCAACCACACCATAATCACGACGAAGAGACCGGTAATCGCCGCCAACTACAGCGACTCCTCCGGAGTCGACGTGCTCCGTACGGTCCTGAGACTCGATTCGACGGACGTCACTTCCTCGGCATCGGTGACCGATTCCGGCTTCACATTCGCACTGATGGCGGATCTCCCCGACGGCCTTTACACCGTCCTGCTATTCCTTTACGACAAATCCTACCCGTCGAACACCGTCGCGGTCCAGTGGGACTTCACGATTGACACGACGGTGCTCATAGACCACACCCCTGTTACATCTGGGACAGCCGGACAGGACATCACAATCAATGCGGACATCACGGACCCGAGCGGACTGGGCTATGTGCACCTCTATTACAGGAAGACCGGAACTCAACAGTACACGGAAATGGACATGGTCAAGGGCTCGGGGATCACCTACACAGCCGCCATCCCCGGTTCGGCGGTGACCTCGGACGGGGTCCAGTACTACATCGAGGCGAACGACACGGTGGGCAACATCGGCAGGCAGCCCCAATCCAACTGGCTCACCTCGCCGTACAGCATCGAAATATCAGGCGCGTCAGGGACCGGGGAGTTCCCGTGGCTGGCGGTAATCCTGATTGCGATGGTGCTGATGGCAATCATCGTCGTGACGGCTCTCTATCTCATGAGGCGCAGGAGGAAGAAGGAGGAGGAAGAGCTGGAAAACGAAGCCACGCGATAGCGATCCTAAGTCTTGAATCCCGGTGAGCGGCGTTCCCAATCCGGGTCACATTCGAAGAGTGCGTCCATGATATCCACCGGGTGGCAACCTATTCTCTTCAGGGCATCATAGAGCTGCTGAGCAGACATCGGCTTCGGGGATGCCCACTCCGTGTCCGAATGGGGCGGCGTGACCTCTGCCGAATAAAGATTGCCCTTTCGCCGAATTCGCAACGGCATAGTCCGCAACTCTTGTCCTCCGTACCATGCCGCCGATATCTATTTAAGCCCTTTATAGCTGTATAGTAGCTACAAAGTCGTCATCTTATGACGACAAAACGACTGTTGCTTGCTATGCCCAAGAAAGTCGCGGTCTCGAAGTTTGAGGTATTCGGCGAGGAGATGATCGAGAAGGAGGTCAAGCCCAGCGGCAGCAGCGGCAGGGTCTACCTCCCGCCAGACTGGATAGGCAAGCACGTGAAGATAATCAGGCTCGAATGAGTGGTGGTCTCTTGTCAATTAAAATACGGTTCATGCGGGAAGCGGATGTCCCGGCGATCGTCACGATACAGGAGGCCGTCACGAGGCGCAAGGTCTCCAAGGAATTCAGCAGGAAGGTCAGGAGCTACGTCAAGAAGGGCGGCGGTCTCTCCCTCGTCGCCGAGGTCGGCGGGGAAGTCGCGGGGTACATCATCGGGGACATCAAGACGTGGGGGTTCGGAGTCGAGGAGAGCGGCTGGATCGAGATGGTCGGCGTCCACCCGGGATCCATGGGCCACGGCGTCGGCAAGAAGCTCGGCGGGGAGCTCCTGAGGAACTTCCGCGTCAAGGGCATCAGCTCCATTCACACATCGGCGCGTTGGGACTGGGGCGACATGCTCGCATTCTTCAAATCACTCGGTTTCGAGCAGAGCGAGTTCATCAACCTGGAGAAGACTCTGAGGAGGTAGTCGGAAATGCTGGAGATGTACAAGGAATGGTTCGATGCGAGGCACGAGTACGCGAAGGAATGGAAGGAGAAGAACGGCGGGAAGGTCATGGGGTACTTCTGCACCTACGCACCCGAGGAGATCATGTACGCGGCGGGGATATTGCCGGTCAGGATCCTCGGAAGCCACGAGCCGCAGGACGTCACCGAGCCGCACATCTTCGCGATGTTCTGCCCCTTCTGCAGGGACTGCCTGGCTCAGGGGCTGAAGGGGAGGTACGACTACCTCGACGGCATCATGATCTCCCAGTCATGCCTGCACATCAGGCAGGCGTTCACCAGCTGGAAGATGCACATCCCCACGCAGTACTCGTACTACCTGCCGATGCCGATGAAGGTCCAGAGCCCGAGGGCGCTGCCCTATCTGAGGGCCGAGCTTGAGAAGTTCAAGAAGTCCCTCGAGGAGTGGACCGGGAACAAGATCACCGACGACGACCTGCGCAACGGCATCGAGCTGATGAACGAGAACAGGCGCCTGATGCGTCAGGTCTACGAGATGAGGAAGAAGGACAACCCGCCGATCACGGGTCTGGACTCCATGTACATGGTCGTCTCGAGCCAGATGACCCACAAGCAGGAGCACAGCAGGATCACGCGCGATGTCATCAGCGAGCTGGGGCGGAAGGAGAACGGCAGGAAGACCGGCGAGAGGCTGATGATCATAGGGAGCGAGGACGACGACTCGAAGTTCATTCAGATGTGCGAGTCGGTCGGGGCCACGTTCGTGGTGGACGACCACTGCACCGGGAGCAGGTACTTCTGGAACGAGGTCGAGCCGTACGGAGACCCGCTCACCGCCATAGCGAAGAGGTACATCGAGAGGCCCGCCTGTCCCAGCAAGGACTGGGAGGAACGCACACGCATACCGCACATCCTCCAACTGGCGGTGGACTGGAAGGTGAAGGGTGCGGTGCTCATCCAGCAGAAGTTCTGCGACCCGCACGAGCTGGACACCCCCGCCATCAGGAAGGCGCTGGAGGGCAAGGGCATCAAGACGCTGTTCCTCGAGCTGGACGTCACCGTGCCGATCGGCCAGTTCAGGACGAGGGTGGAGGCGCTTCTCGAGATGTTGCAGGAGGAGGACCTTTTCTAGGAGGTGCAGAAGATGGCCAACAAGTATCCAACAGAGCCGCTGAAGGTCTGGGACAAGGCGAAGAATCTGAGGCAGGAGTATTACGACAACTTCATGCACGCAAGGGAGAAGGGGGCTCTCAGGTGGGCTGGAGGGGCATGGGCGTTCGATGCGGTGCCTTACGGCCTCGGCGACGACGTCTACCCGCTGACTGGCGAACCATACGGAGCATCGACCGCATTCAACGGCGAATTCTCCCTGAAGTGCCTCGAGGCAACGGAGAACGCGGGCTACGCCAGGGACCTCTGCTCCTACATGCGCAACTACTGGGGCAGCATCCTGCTGGACAAGTTCACTTTCGGCGGGGAGTTCCCCAAGCCGGACTTCATGTGGCAGGCGCACATCTGCTGCAGCCACGCGAAGTGGTACCAGGTCGCCAGGGAGCTGGAGGGCGGCAAGATCCCGTACTACTGCGTGGATGTTGCGGTGGGCCCATACGACACCATGGACGACAACAAGGTCAACTACATCGTCGGGCAGCTGAGCGACGGCATCGACTGGCTGGAGAAGGTCACCGGCCGCACGTACGACGACAAGAAGCTCATCGAGGCGGTGAAGAACGAGACAACCGCCATGTCCACTTGGGCCGAGATATGCTCGCTCAACAAGAACGTCCCCGCCCCGCTAGATGAGAAGACGATGTACTCTCTCTACGTCTTCGGCGTCCTGATGAAGAGCAACAGGAAGGTCGGCGAGCTGTACAAGGAGCTCCTCGCGGAGGTCAAGGACAGGGTGAAGCGGGGGATCGCCGCGGTTCCGAACGAGCAGTGCAGGGTCATGACCGACACGCAGCCCCCGTGGGCGTTCCTGGACGTCTTCAGGTACATGGAGAAGTTCGGCTGCGTCTCGGTCGGCTCGCTCTACACCTACGGACTGACTGGCATGTGGGAGATTAAGCCCGACGGGCAGTGGGGGCCGAAGACGACCCCGATGGCCAGGGGCGTCCCGATGAGGAACAGGGAGGAGGCGCTCAGGGCCCTGGTCGAGTGGAACCTCGCTAAGCCGGAGTGGCAGCACTTCTACGACCCCGCGCTCAAGACTGAGATGATGGTCAGGATCGCGAAGCAGTGGAAGCTGAACGGCGTCATCCTGCACTACAACAGGGGCTGCGAGGGCCTGAGCCTGGGCATCGCTGAGAACCGTCTCGGGATCATGAAGGCGGGTTTCCCCGTCATGACGTTCGAGGGGAACATGGGCGACGGGCGGGAGTTCGACAAGGCCAGGACGATGTCCAGGATTGACTCTTTCATGGAGACGTTAGGAATGAAGAAACTGGAGTCGTGAGAACGTGATCACTGCAGGCATAGACATCGGTGCGAAGACTGTGAAGGTCATAGTCCTGAAGGACGGGAAGATAGCGGGGAAGGCGGTTGATCTCGGCGGTTTCGACCAGAGGGGCACATCTGACAGGCTCTTCAGGAAGGCGCTTGCCGAGGCCGGCGCTGACATCAAGGACGTGAAGATGATAGTGGCGACCGGCGCGGGCAAGGGCGAGTTCCCTCACGCGAACGAGCCGGTGACGGAGGTCACGGCGGACGCACGCGGGGCGAACGTCATCCATCCGAGGGGCCGCACGGTCATCAGCGTGGGGGCGGAGGAGGGGCGGGCGATCAAGACCGACGCGCAGGGCAGGGTCGTCGACTTCGCCGTCAACGAGAAGTGCGCGGCGGGGGCGGGCGCGTTCACTGAGTCAATGGCCAGGGCTCTCGAACTGAAGGTCGAGGACCTGGGAGCGCTGTCCCTCCAGTCGACGAACGCGGTCCCGATGAACGCACAATGTGCGGTGTTCGCCGAATCCGAGGTGGTCTCGCTTGTCCACGCGGGGACCTCGAAGCAGGACATCTCCAGGGCCATCCACGACGCGATCGCGAGCAGGATATCGTCGATGGCGAGAAGGATATCTGTCGAGAACGACGTGGTGCTCATCGGCGGCGTCGCGAAGAACAAGGGCTTCGTCGAGTCCTTGAAGAGGGACCTGGCCACCGAGGTCTTCGTGCCGCAGGACCCCGAGTTCGTCAGCGCGCTCGGTGCGGCTCACATCGCTTTCGAGAAGGCATCGAAACAGGGAGGCAGCTGAGATGGTCGAGTACTGGCGATGGAAGGAGTACAGGTGGACCGCGCCTGATGCCGACTGGAAGAACGCCAAGACAATCTCGTGCGGGATCGACGTCGGTTCGGTCAGCTCGCAGGCAGTCATCATGACGGACGGCAACCTGTACGCCTACAGCAACATGAGGACCGGCTCGAACAGCCCCGACAGCGCGAGGAGAGCGCTTGACTGGGCGCTGGAAGGGACCGGCCTGAAGCAGGAGAACATGCACTTCATCGTCGGCACGGGCTACGGCCGAATCAACATACCCTTCGCCAACAAGGCAATCACCGAGATCGCGTGCCATGCCAGGGGGGCCAACTTCATGTACGGCCCTACCGTGAGAACGGTCCTGGACATGGGCGGGCAGGACTGCAAGGCGATACGCTGTGACGAGAAGGGCAAGGTCACCGCATTCCTGATGAACGACAAGTGCGCGGCGGGGACAGGCCGAGGGATGGAGGTCTTCGCGGACCTGCTGCAGGTCCATATCGAAGAGGTCGGTGACCTCTCGTTCAAGGTCGACAAGGAGCCGCCGCCCGTGAGCAGCACCTGCGTCGTCTTCGCGAAGTCGGAGGCTTCCGCGTTGCTCAGGAAGGGCGTGCCGAAGAACGAGGTCCTGGCGGCCTACTGCTCCGCGATGGCCCACCGCGTCTTCTCGCTGCTCGAGAGGCTCGGCGTCGAGAAGGACTTCGGCATAACCGGCGGGATATCGAAGAACAAGGGCGTCGTCGACAGGCTCACGAAGGAGCTCGGCATCACCTCTCTCACGCCGAGGTACGACCCGCAGGTCGCCGGAGGAGTCGGGGCCGCGCTGTTCGCCAAGTCCCTCGTGGAGAAGCAGAAGGCCGGGTAGGTGGCACGATGAAGGCGAACTACGGCTACAAGGACGGCTCTGGAGAGTTCTTCATCACGATAGACACGGACAAGTGCAACAGCTGCGGCGACTGCGCGAAGGTCTGCCCGCCGAAGGTCATCGTCATGATCACGAACGACTACGACGAGGTCGTGCCTGCGGTGGCCGAGGAGCACAGGAAAAAGATCAAGTACGACTGCGCGCCGTGCAAGCCGATCAGCGGCCCGAGGGACCTCCCGTGCGTCGTCGCCTGCAAGCCCACCGCAATCGTACACTCATGGTAATCCGCAAACCGGAAAAGGCGTCAGCTTCGTGGATGGCGGGGACAGGATGATCTCCCTATCGGTCGACGGAAAAAGAATCGAGGTCGCGGCGGGAGCCACTATCTTGGATGCCGCTAGGGCCGCGGGAGTCTACGTCCCCACTTTGTGTTCTCACCCAGATCTACCGCCATCGAAGGGCAAGGTCACAGCCGCGTTCGTCTACCGAGGCAACACGAAAGTGGAGCGCCCGCCAAGTGCGGTAGGGACGGAATTCGAAGGATGCAAGCTGTGCATGGTCGAAGTCCAGGGGAAGCCTGACCTCGTGACTGCCTGCAATACCGCCGCGGAGGCGGGGATGGTCGTCCTCACCGAGCAGCCGAGGATCAGCGAGGCGAGGCAGAGGAACCTCGTTCCGATACTCGCGAAACACCCGCATGCATGCTTGACCTGCGCGCAGAGGGAGGGGTGCAGTAGGACTCAGTGCTCCTCGAACGTACCGGTCGACGAAAGGTGCTGCCCCAAGCTGGGCAATTGCGAGCTGCAGCGCGTGGCTGACTACATCGGCATCAGGGGAGACACTCCGAGGTATGTCCCGCGGAAGATTCCCCGTGCAGACAGCGATCCTCTCTTCATCCGAGACCCCAATCTCTGCATATCGTGCACGAGGTGCGTCAGGGCGTGCGAGGACCTGCGAGACGTGAGGGCGATTGCATTCACATTCGACGGGAACGAGTTCGTCGTCGGGACGACTATCGGCCCCTCCCTGGCCGAGTCGGCCTGCAGGTTCTGCGGCGCGTGCGTAGAGGTCTGCCCGACCGGTGCGCTCGTAGACAGAGACCTGACGCTCGCGGACAAGGAGAAAGAGCTAGTGCCGTGCAGGTACGCCTGCCCCGCCGGCATGGACGTGCCGAAGATCATGAGGCTGGTGGCGGCGGGCAAATTCGGAGAAGCCTCTGCAGTCGTGCGCGAGAAAGCGCCGTTCCCTCTGACCCTCGGTGCAATCTGCTTCCACCCGTGCGAGCAGTCCTGCCGCAGGGGCAAGGTGAACGAACCGATCGCCATATGCGACATCAAGAGGTTCGCTGCGGAGAATGATATGGGCGAGTGGAAGGCCAAGTTCAAGCGAGCCCCGCCAACCGGGAGGAAGGTCGCGGTGGTTGGTTCTGGTCCGGCCGGCCTCACGGCGGGATACTACCTTTCGATGCTCGGTCACTCGGTCAGCGTCTTCGACTCGAACGACAAACCTGGCGGGACATTGCGGAGTGGCATACCGCGCTACCGCCTTCCTTCGAGCGTCGTTGATGAGGATCTCCAGGGAGTGATGGAGAGCGGTATCGAGTTCAAGGGCGGCGTCAAGGTTGGCCAGAACGTTCTCATCAAGGATCTGAGGTCGCAGGGCTACGATGCGATCTTCGTGGCGGGAGGAGCGACTCTCAGCAAGCGCATACCGCTTGAGGGCTCCGATTTGCCGGGCGTTATCTGGGGACTGGACTTCCTCCAGGATGTGAGGGCGGGGAAGCCGGTCAGGATCAGCAGAAGGCTCGTCGTCATCGGCGGCGGGAATGTCGCGATGGATGTCGCGTTGACGGCGCTCCGCCTGGGCGCGAGGGACATCCAGGTCGCGTGCCTCGAATCAAGAAAGGAGATGCCCGCATTCGAGTGGGAGATACAGGAGGTCATGGACGAGGGAATCAAGATTCACTGCTCCTGGGGGCCGAAGAAGACTCTGAGCGATGGCGGGAAGGTCACCGGCATCGAGCTCAAGAAGTGCACGTCGGTTTTCGATGAGCAGAAGAGATTCAATCCGAAGTACGATGAGTCAGTCATCACGAAGCTCGAAGGTGATACGGTCATACTCGCCATCGGCCAGGGCTCCGATACGACCTATCTGGCGGGTCTGGAGGGACTCAACACCACCCGCGGCGGGAACATCATCGTCGAGCCCGCCACGCTTGCGTCGAGCATCGATGGAATCTACGCCGGCGGTGACCTCGTCACCGGCCCCAAGTCCGTCATCGAGGCAATAGAAATGGGGAGAAAGGCGGCGTCCTCCATCGACAAGAAGCTTGGCGGGAGCGGAATCATAGAAATCAAGCTCGCCGAACCGGACGCGCCGAATCCGAGGATCGGGCGGATAGACGGTTTTGCCGCGATGAAGCGGCCCGCGATGCCGAGCATCAAGAGAGAGCAGAGACGCCTGTCGTTCGACCGCGTCGAACTGGGGTATGGTCGTGAGGAGGCTGTGTACGAGGCCGGCCGATGTCTGAAGTGCGACCTGAGGCTCACGATCAATTCACCGCCATCACCGCCGGAGAAGTGGTTAGAGTTCAGCGAGGCGAACATCGCGAAGGTGCCAGAGATTGATGGGGTCTTCCAGCTGTTCGACGAGAAGAGAGAAGTCATCAAGATCGCTGGAGCCGCCAACATGAGAGCCCTGCTGAAGGAGCAGCTCGCGAGCAACAAGAAGGCGAAATACTTCGTGTTCGAGGAGGACAAGATGTACACGAAGAGGGAGACGGAGCTCCTGCAGCAGTACATGCAGAAGTACGGGAAGATGCCAGGCGGCGGGGACGAATTGGACGAGCTGTTCTGAGATCTGTGCTACCGGTCCCGCAATTGCGGCTCTTGTTCTTTCTCTCCAGAGGCGGTCGCGTTTCACTCTTTCGTCAGTCGTAATGCAAGCTAGCTGAGCCATAGTTATGTGACGCATGTGTAACGGTCATGTGACGCTGTTCCTACGCTAGTCATACGCTATTAATACACTGTTAAAATACTATTTATACGTCTTCAACCATATATCTCACTGCAATCTCGCAATCATCAGGGTGGAATCGATGACCAAGATCACCAACATCTTCGGCACGAAGTTCAGCGGCAGAATAGGGAAGGACATGGTCGCCGCATCATGGAAAGGGCACGAGTACGTGCGCACATACGCGAAGCCGCCGAACCGGAACACCGAGGGCCAGCAGGAGGCCCGCGGCAGGTTCGCGGGCGCGGTCGCGGCGTGGCAGGAGCTCTCTCACGTCCAGAGGCTCTTCTACGACAGGATCGCGGAGGGGATGAGCGGTTTCAACCTTTACATCAGCAGGCACGTCACGGCTGTGCAGGAGGAGGAGGAGCCGGAGCAGCCGATGGAGGCGGGCTACGTCACCGCGGACGGGGAGTCTGTGAAGATAGGCTCGCTCAAGGTCAAGTCTGGCGGGCACGAGCTGTTCACGCTGAGCTTGAAGGACGGGAGGGCGGTGGTCGCTCTGACGGAGTCCGATTCTCCGTATACGTTCATCCTCAGGAGGGGGAAGGCGGAGGACGAGGTCCTGGAGGTGATGGACCTGTCGGAGACGGGGATGCCCGAGAAGCTGGAGAGCAAGGCGCTGCGGATCAAGCTGGTGAAGGAGGAGTAGCCGCTGCAGGGGGGACAAGGGCCTGTCGCCGCATCTGAGGGCTCGCCGGCTGTGAGCGGAAAACGATATATGCGCGGCGGACGGTATGGGTGCAGAGGAGTGGTGCATCTGCCTGCTGCGGATCATGCGCGCGCGTTCATCGTCGCAGCGGTCGTTCTCCTATCCCTCACGCTCGCGTTCGCAGGGGATGTCAGGGGCCCGCACAGCTGGAGCATCGAATCGGTCGACCAGGCCCCTGACAGCATCGTGAACTCAATGACCTCGATCGCGACGGACCAGGCGGGAGTCCCTCATGTCGCGTACTCACTCAACGGCCAGGATGACGTCCGCTACGCCGTGCGAGTGAATTCCGCATGGATGGTCGAGGTCGTCGACACGTTGTCCACGAACTCCTTCGTCTCCATCGAATTAGACAGCTTGGGCGGCCCTCATATCACCTACGGCAAGGTTCGTGGCCTATACTACGCGTCGAAGGTCGGGGGCGTCTGGGTGCCGGAGGTCGTCGACCAAGACACGGGCTGCGGCAACTGGCCGCAGTTGAGCCTCGACTCGAGGGATTGGCCGCACTTGGTCTACGGATGCGACATGCAGCTCAGGTACGCGTCTTGGAACGGGACCGCGTGGATTCGGGAGGTAATCGTGGACAACGCCGAGTGCCCTTCGCTGGCCCTCGACGCTTCCGACTCCCCGCACGTCAGTTATTCCTTCCCGTCCACGCCCGCCCTCAGATACGCTCACAAGAGTCTAGGATTCTGGGTCTCTGAAGACGTAGATGCGCAAGTGGACCTCAATCGCCGAGGGACCTCGATCGCCTTGAATGCAGACGGCTGGGCCCGCATCAGCTATCTGGACGAGGACACCGGCCTGCTGAAGTACGCGAGCCGCCGCCCTGGCGGATGGGACATCGAGGTCGTGGACAACCCAATCCAACAGTTCTGCGGGGAGAGTCTTCCGGGCTCCTCGCTCGCCCTGAACAGATCCGGCGTTCCCAGCATCGCGTACTACATCTGCCGAGGCGCGGAGAGATACCTCGGATACGCCTGGAAGGATGGCGCGTGGTCCACCGAGGTCGTGGATGCGCAGTTCGGCACAGGAGCCGGACCTTCGCTGGCAATCGATGTCCTCGATGATCCCCAGATCTCTTACCTTTTCTTCACTGGCGGTTACGTGAGGTACGCCTACATCCCCCGGCCGGACGTCGAGGCGCCGTTGTCTCGTGTCCTTCCGATCTCCCCGTACTGGAACAACGGGTCGATCTGGGCGGTGGTCATGGACCGCACGGGGGTGGAGAACGTCACCCTCTGGTACCGTCACAGCGTGGACAACGACACATCGTGGGGCGCGTGGACTAAGTTCTCAACCCTAGATTCTCCTCCTTGGGCGTGGTCCTTTTCCTACCCTGCCGGGGAGGGCTATTACGAGTTCTACACCACCGCCATTGACCAACTGGGGAACGCTGAGGCTCCTCCGCCAGCAGCGGACGCAATCGCAGGTTACGACATCACGCCCCCGATATCCACCGCCCTTCCCGTTTCACCCTACTGGCACGCAACTCCTCCCATCACGATAAACGCCACCGCTGTGGACAACCTGAGCGGGGTGGCCGAAGTGACTCTTCTCTACGCCTACGTTCAGTGTGACAACCTCACGTGGAAGGACTGGGGACCCTTCGACACGAAGAAAATACAGCCGTGGTCGTGGTCCTTCCCGTTCCCTGACGGGGCGGGTCACTACATTTTCTACACCGGTTCCGAGGACGTCGCGGGCAACGCAGAGGCGGGAAAAACTGTCGTGGAAGCATCAGCGGGCTACGAGTGCATGCCGGACTACGCACCCACGAACCCGCTGCCGCAATCGCCGATGGTCATCGGCCTCTCCTTGCCTGTCCGACTCTCGGTCGATATCCGGAACTCTTGGGCCTTCGACGATGTCATCACCACTTTGGCTTTCTACAACGAGTCCTCGCCTCTTTCCCCGTTCTCCATGATTCAAGTCCCACCGATTCCAGCAGGAGGCGTCTCTGGGCCGTTCACCGCCACATGGACTTCTCCCTCCACACCTTGCGACTGCCGTGTCGTGGCGAGCGTTGATTACTTTGACAACGCGACCGAGCTGAACGAGTCGAACAATTCGCATGCGTGGACGTTGAATGTGGTGAGCGGCCCTGAAACATCGTTCGTATTGGGGGTTCCCAACTATACCTCGACAAGCACGGTGGTGTACGTCAAGTCATCTACACCCATCGACTTCTCCGTCCTCGACCAGAGCGGTCTCGGGATAAGGAACACCACGTACACGGTCGATGGCGGGAATACAGTCAACTACACCGCCACGGGCACCTTCTTCCTGGCGGGGGAAGGAACGCACAAGATAGGGTGGCAATCCCTTGACTGGGCGGGGAACCTGGAACAGGTCGACTCGATGAACCTGACCGTGGACGATTCTCCTCCAACCACGACGATCCACCAGAGCGACTCGCAGGCAACCACCGCCACCGCCTTCACCCTCTCCGCCACGGACTCGGGATGCGGGGTGAACGTCACAAAGTACAGTATCGATGGCGGGACTTGGGCGGTGTATTCAGGCGGTTTCACTCTACCAGAAGGTGAGCACAACATCTCCTACTACTCCAACGACATGCTGAACAACACGGAGAGGGAGAGGTGGCTTGTGGTGGACGTGAGCGGACCTCAGATACCGCCAATCGAGGTGACCGTGAACTACAAGCCGATATTGGCGGTGATGTTCGCGATCATCCTGCTAGTGGCGGGAGTCTGGTCTTCGAGGAAAAGACCGTGGAGGGGCGGGAAGGGCAGGATGGCGGTGATGAAGGCGTTCATGGTCACCTCGATGCCCTTCGTGCTCGCGGAGGCGGGAACCGGCGTGGTGTCTTTCCTCACCGGGCAGCTGTCGATACCGCCACTGGTTGGGACGGGCACTGCTGTTGACCTGGCGATTCTGGTTTCGGGACTTGTGGTCACCGTCCTCAGGGTCATGATGACGAAGCCACCAAAGACCAACGCCATCGACGAACCCTTTTAGTACCGATTCGTCTTGGCTTCGCATGAGGAGAAGGACGAGTGCCCGCCAAGAAGACCCGCAGGGAAATCCTTGAGGCTGAGGGCTGGACCAGGCAGTTCATCGCCTCAGAGCCGAGGCTCAGCGAGGCCAAGGAAGTGTACGAGGAGATGGGTCTGGAAGTGAGGCTCGAACCCGTCGACAAGGGCGACCTCGATCAGGAATGCAAGGATTGCTACGAAATGGACGAGAGCTGCCGCACGATATACACCAGGCCGAGAAGAGAAAGCAAGGGAGTCAGATGAGACTCATCATCATAGGTGCAGGAGCTGCCGGACTGAGTGCGCTGAAGGCGATCCGCGAGATCGATTCCAGTTCTGAGATCACGATCGTGAAGAAGGAGAGCGTCCCGCCATACTCGCTGTCCTCGCTGCCGTTCAATCTGGCGGGAGAGATTAAAGACGAAAACATGAGCAGGTTCGACGACGACTACTTCCAGGTCATGAATGCCAATGTCGTGATCGGCAGGGCCAACGGCATTCTAACCGACGCCAAGAAGATTACCCTTGATGGCGGTAGGGAGATTGCCTATGACAAATTGCTGATAGCCTCAGGCTCCTCGGCGATAGTGCCGAGGATCAATGGCCTGGAAAAGGAGGGCGTGCACACCATGGGCTCGCTCTCCGACACCTATGAGCTGCGAGAGGCCGCCAAGTATGCTGGCAAGATCGTCGTCATCGGTGCGGGCTTCGTCGGTCTAGAGGCCGCCATAGCCCTCAGGAAACTGGGGAAGGAGATCGTGGTCGTCGAGATGCTGGAGAGAGTCCTCCCGAGGATGCTGGACTCCGACATGGCGGCGATTGTGCAGAAGATGCTCGAATCCAATGGGATCGAGGTAAGACTTGGAGACCAGGTCAAGGAAGTGCTTGGAGATAAGAAGGCAACCGGGGTCATGCTCGGCAAAGGCGAAATCAAATGCGACCTCGTCGTGGTCGGAATCGGCGTGCGACCGAACATCGAACTCGTCAAGGGCACGGCGGTAAAGACGAACATGGGCATAGTCGTCGACGACAAGATGCAGACCACGGTGAAAGATGTCTATGCGGCGGGAGATATAGTCGAGACCCCGGACCCGCTCTCCGGGAAGACGCGCATCGCCGCCATCTGGCCCAACGCGATAGAGCAGGGTCGCGTGGCGGGCAGGAACATGGCGGGCGTGGAGACCCACTACCCCGGTCCGCTGTCGGTGAACGTCATCAACATCTTCGACGTGCCCGTCGTTGCCCTTGGACTGATGGCCTCCGATGTCGAGGGCGCGGAGTCTCTTGTCGTGAACCGTGGCGGGAACACGAGAAAGCTGATCATCAAAGACGACAAGGCGATTGGAGTTCAATCGATCGGCTATGTGAGGAACCTAGGCTTCCTCCTGGGATTGATCAACAAGGGCGAGACGCTCGGCGAGCTCAGGAATCGAGTGTTGGACGAGAGGTTCGCCTACCCGGTCGCAACCAGATAGTGGCTGCCGTACAGCATCTTCTCAACGAAGTCTCTTCTTCGCCTCAGCAGCTCATCGGTGTCCTCTAGATACTCGATTGCCTTCGTTGCACAGAACTTGACGCACGTAGGGTCGCCATTGCAGAGGTCGCACTGGACCAATTCCTTGCCCAGGACCGTTATCGCGGAGTACGGACAGATGATCGCGCAGAACCTGCAGCCGATGCACTTCTCCTTGTCGCGGACAATTCGTCCCTCGACTTTCGTGACCGCGTTCTGCGGGCACATCTTGACGCAGAGCGGGTCGTCGCACTGCATGCAGACCAGCGGGACCTCGTACCTCCGGAACTCGTCGCGGACCACTGTGATGGCGGCTTTCTTCGGATTGTTCTCTCCGAACTTCTTCAGCGAGCACGCGATTGAACACTGCCTGCAGCCCGTGCACAGCTCCGGGTGCATGTAGATGTGCTTCATCAGATCGCCTCCAGCTCTGCCTTCCGGGCCTCGGGCACGGTGCCGTCCTCATTCCATCCCCTGAGCTTGTAGTACCTGCTGAGCATCCCGTCGAACTCCTTCCGGTCGATGTGGTGCCCCTTGGCCAGCCCGAGCGGCATCGGGTCGTCGAAGTACCTCTTGGGGAGCGTGTCGTCCTTCCTCGTCACGCCCTCCCTGATGTTGATCAGGCGTTCCGTGTCGATCACCCTCTTCCCGACCTCCTGAAGCTCCGCCTCGCTCATGTCCCAGCCCGCCGCGGCCTTGATCAGCCCGCTGAAGTGCTCGTACTTCAGGAAGTGAGGGCTGTTGAACCCGTGACAGATGAACTTGCAGAGGCCGAGGCAGTCTATCGTCGCGAAGATGTTGTCAGAGAAGTAGACCGCCTTTTCCTTCCCTACATAGGATGACGGGTCAGTCACGACGCCCTTGCCGTAGATCTTCTCCTTGGCCTCCAGGGGGAGCTTGAGGAATATCTCGAGCGTCGGCCTGCTCCTCAGGTGGTCCGCGCCCCTCGATGCAGTCGCGATTCCTAGTGCGAACGCCTTGATGTACCTCACATCGTGTGGGTCGCTTTGCGGGAGGTTCTTGACGGCGATGAGGTAGTCCCTCGACTTCTCGCCGAATATTTTCGCGGCCTGGGTGCTTTCCGCCAGGTCGTTCCCGAATTCCTCCCGTCTAGAGATCATGTGCAGGAGCCTCTTCGCCAGTTCGAAGTCCCCGAATCTGAGCGCCTCGCCGGTCATCTTATCGTTGATTACGCCCTTCTCGTAGAGCTCGAACGCCCATGCGAGTATCGTCCCCGCCGAGGAAATGTCCAGACCGAGGTCGTTGCAGACGTTGCTCAGCTCGATGACGTTGGCGGTGTTCTCGATCCCCAGGTTCGAGCCTAGCAGGCCGAGCGCGGTGTATTCAGGCCCCTCACCGCCGAGCGTGTTCCTGTGGCGGCAGTGGACGAAGCAGTCGGCGCACGCGACCATCTTCTCCACGAACTTGTGAACATTCTCTGCGTCCAGCGAATCGCTCCACTGGTTGAACTGACTGTTCTTGGTCCTGATGGCCCCGAGGGCGTTGCTGACCTCGTAGAGGAGAGGAGTGCCCATTGTGCCGAGTATCGGAGTAATCTTTGAAGACATCAGATATTCCTTGAGCTCGAGCACGTAGTTCAGCATCTTCTCCGGACTAGCGATCTGGATGCCGAGAGTCCCGCTCGCGACGACCGCCTTGATGTTCTTCGAGCCCATGACCGCTCCCATGCCGCCGCGGCCCGCCGCGTTCTTGACGCCGGTGCGGACATTGGCGAAGCGAACCATCTTCTCTCCCGCCACGCCGCAGACGACCATCTCGCAGTCTCCGACTTCCTGTCTTATCGACTTCTGCGCGTCGTTGGTGTCCAGGCCCCAGTGGTCCTTCGCGTCGCGGATTTGGATCGAGCCGTCGTTGACCAGCAAGTAGGATGGCTTTTTCGCCCTTCCCAAGAGGATGAGCCTATCGAAGCCCGCGTACCTGAGCTCGGGCCCGAAGAACCCGCCGCAGTTCGCGTCCCCGAGGATCATCGACTCGGGCGACTTCGCGCTGACGCTGAACCTGCTCGAGCTCGGCGAGGACGTGCCCGTCAAGAAGCCGGTGCCGAAGATCAGCACGTTGTCGGGCGAGAGCGGGTCCACGCCCTTGTGCAGCATCTTGAGGAGGTAATGCATGTTCAGCCCCCTACCGCCGAGGTACTTCCTCCGCAGCGAGTCAGGGACCTCCTGCACAGTGACCTTCTCCTTCGTCAAGTCGACAATCCCGAGCTTGCGCTTGTGCACCGACTCACTCCTCTCTCAGCCACCCGCGATGGCGACCATCATCATTACCTCGTCACCGTCGCGGAGGACAGCGGTCTTCTCCGTCTCCGAGGTCACCGGCACCTGGTTGATGAATATGTTGAGGTGGTCGCGGATTTTGCCTTCCTTGTCGAACAACTCGTCCCTCATACCCGGGTACTCGCCGCACAGCTTGTTCAGCAGGCTGACGATGTTCCCGCGGTCGGGGGACACATTGACCTCGCTGCGTCCCGCGATCTTGCTGAACGGCTGGAACAGCTTCACTTTCAGGTTCAAATGGCGACCCCTGTGGCCCTTTTCCTTAGGAAGGTCGATTCTGTCTTAAACCTTGGCGACTAGAGAATACTTGTTTGGCGGGAATAGCCGCGTCATTTCCTCGCGGAAACATATAAACAGAGGCGTCATATGGCGCATCGCCCCAGAGGGCAGCTGCATGAGCTGGCTCACGATAGGAGAGGCCGTAAGGGTCAACGCCGGGAAATACCCCGACAAGCTGGCGTTCAAAGACGAGAGGCGTTCCCTCACATTCAAACAGCTTGACGAGAGGACGAACAGGCTGGCGAACGCACTGCTGGGGCTCGGACTGAAGAAGGGCGACAAGCTCTCAGTCGTGCTGCAGAACTGCCTGGAGTTCGTTGAGGTCTACCTGGCGGGTGCAAAGGCGGGCATCGTGGTGGCGCCTGTGAATTGGCGTCTGGCTCCTCTTGAGGCGCAATACGTCGTGAACAACTCCGACGCCAGGGCCTTGATAACCTGCGTCGATTGCTTCCCGCTCGTCGAGGAGTTCAGGCACAAGGTGAAGATCGACCCGGGCATGTTCATCCACGTCGGCGAGAAGGCCCCTAAGGGCTACCAGGACTATGAGCAGCTCATCGCGCGGGCAGACGCTGGCCCCCCCGCGGTCGAGGTCAAGGGCGAGGACGCCTGGGTGATTCTGCACACCTCAGGCACGACCGGCACGCCGAAGGGCGTCGTGCGCTCGCATGAGTCCTACTCTGCCTTCTTCCTCATCAACGAGGTGGAGTTCAGCTTCAAGCCCGACGACTACGCGCTCGTAATGATGCCCCTTTTCCACGTCAATTCCACCTTCTACTCCTTCGTCTTCACCTACATCGGAGCGGCGGTTTACATCCACAGAGAGAGGAAGTTCGACCCTGCCGAGGTCCTTCGGATAATCGAGAAGGAGCGCATCACCTTCAGCTCGATGATACCGACTCACTATGCCCTGATCTTCGGCCTGTCCGAGGACGAAAGGAAGAGGCACGATGTGAGTTCTGTGCGAACCCTCCTGACTTCATCCGCCCCTGTCCGGCGCGACATGAAGCTCGCGATCATGGACTATTTCAAGGGAGCGCTCCTCTTCGAGGCGTACGGCTCGACCGAGGCGGGCCTCGTCACCCTCCTCAGGCCAGAGGACCAGTTCAAGCGGCTCGAGTCGATAGGGAAGGAGTGCATCGGCGCCGACTCGATCAAGCTGCTCGACGACAAGGGGCGCGAGGTCGGAGTCGGGGACATCGGGGAGCTTTACTCCCGCGGACCGATGATGTTCGATTCGTACTGCAAGCTGCCAGAGAAGACGAAGGCATCGAGGCGCGGCGACTACTTCAGCGCGGGCGACCTGGCCAGGCGGGACAAGGAGGGATTCTACTACCTGGTCGACAGGAAGGACAATATGATAATCACCGGCGGCGAGCACGTCTACCCGTCGGAGGTGGAGAAGGTCATCGGCGCGCACCCGGCGGTCAGGGAAGTGGCGGTGGTCGGGCTGCCACACGAGAAGTGGGGCGAGGCTGTCACGGCGGTGATCGTCCTGAAGGAAAACAAGACCGCGACCGAGGACGAGATAATGGACTACTGCAAGGATAAGATCGCCGCGTTCAAGAAGCCGAAGAAGGTCATTTTCGTGGAGGACTCCAAGATTCCCAGGACGACGACAGGGAAGATAGTCCACCGCCATCTGAGGGCGAGGCTCCACGAAGAGTCTCTGAAAGGGTGAGCCGCAGAACGCTCAGGCCGCCCTGAGCGACCGGAGAAGGCCCAGGTTCCTTTTGTTCCACCCGCCAACATCCGGAGTCTCGATGTTACCTGGGTGGTCGCGGAACCGCAGGTCGTTCATCAGGAGACGGAAAGGATCCTTCCCCAGCATGCCCCGCCCGATATGCTGATGCCTGTCCAGGTGAGATCCGAGCTCCCCCACAGAATCGTTGAGATGAAAGGCTTTCAGGCGCGCGAGCCCGACCGCGGAATCGAACCTCTCGAGGACCTCTTCGAATCCATGTTCAGTCCTGATGTCGTGACCTGCTCCGAAAGCATGACACGTGTCGAAGCACACCGCCAGCCGATCGCCGTGCTCCGCCTGGTCGATAATCGACCTGAGCTGCTCGAACGTGTGGCCGACCACGGACCCCTGACCGGCGGTGTTCTCTAGGCACAGTGTCACATCAGGGGCATCCGCTTTGTTGATGCACCAGTCCAAGCTCTCCGCGATTCTCTTGATGGCGTATTTTTCCCCCATGCCCAAGTGCGCCCCGGGGTGGAAAACCAAGAACGGCACGCCCAGTCTCTGGGCGCGGGTCATCTCGTCCGCGAAGGCGCTCCTGTAGAGCTTCACCATCCTGGCTTTCGGGGACGCGAGGTTGATGAGGTAATTGTCGTGGATCACAGGCTTCGAGAGGTCAGAGGACCTCAATGCGTCTCGGAATCTCGCCGCCGCCTCTTCCTCCAGAGGTTTCGCCCTCAGGCTCCGGGGACTCCTCGCGAATATTTGGAAAGTCTCGCACTTGAGCGATCTCGCGCGGGCCACCGCCAGCTCGATGCCTTCCGCGATTGAGACGTGGGCTCCGATTAGCATCTGAATCCTTGCGGGAGAATGCCGGGTTCGGGTAAAAAGATTGGGCAATCAACCGATCCGCCTCATCGGCGGCAGCGAAGGCGCAATCGTGTTTCAAGGCGAAGCCCTAAATAGCGAGCAATTGATGAACTGAACAATCGGTCAAACCTCATCTGGATTGTTCAAGTAGCCCGATCAGGGCCGACAAGGCGGGAAGAGGAAAAGGATGCGCGCAGCTGGATTCGGCAAACCCACCGCAACGCACACTCGCAGCGGGCACCTACTGCTCATGATGTTCATGGGAAGTCCGAGGCGCAAGGTGGAGGCAGAACCGCCAATCGAGTCACCGGAGGAGGCGAGGCGCCTGGTCTCCGAGATCTCCGACCTGACTGAGAGAGTGAGGCGCGTCCCCGGGCTGGAGGAGGGCAAGGTCGAGGAGATTGAGCGGAGCGAGGACAAGATATTGCGAGAATACTCCGAGATGAACCCCAGGAAGCGCAGCCGTTTCCTGAGGGACCTAGGTGAATTGGCGGCGACAGTCGATTCCGGCCACAAAGACGGAATACTGTCCGACAAGCAGTTCAAAATGCTTGAGATCATGATCAAGAAGACGAGGATGAGGGATTTCTTCGTCGCGAGGAGATTGCTGATCAAGTTCGCCAAGCCCCTCGAGCTGAAGAAGGAGAGGGACGCCAAGCTGGAGCGATACAGGTCTTATCACAGGAAGCTCGAAGCGCGCGGAAAGGACCTGAGGTCGGAGATAGCCAGGATGAAGAGCGTCCCCATGCCCGAGAAATCGCCCGAGGACGTCGCCGCCGCCAGGAACGCGGTCGAGGAGTACAATGAGGCGGCCGCGCACGCGCTCGTGGACTTCTTCGCTCACGCACCGTGCGTCGAGGCCATATCGTTCGCTCTCGAGGCCTCGCCGGTCCCGGAGCTGAACGTGCCAGCCCCCAAGAGCCGCGAGTCCGTGAAGGAGCTCGTGCAGGCGCTCCAGGAAGAGCATGTCAAGGGGGCATTCGGGAAGGAGAACATGGCCAAGCTCGTCGAAGCCGCAGCGTATTCGGAGAAACGTCTGGAGCATTTCGTGAAGGACTTCAAATGGTTCCAGAGGCAGCTGCAGGAAAACGTCGGATGGCTGTCGGAACTCACTGCGGCCCGGAGCGGCGCTCTGAGGATTGCCTGGCCCGATCCCGCGGAGCAGGTCATGATGCGCATCTCGGTCATCGAACCGTTTCTGGGGAGATTGCCTCGGGGAGAAAGGGCAATCCAAGCGCTGGCGAATCTCAGGGGGATGCTCGACGCGGGCGACTACGAGGCATGCCTGAGGAGCGAGACCGTCTACAAATCTCAGGGCGAAGCGGCGGTGGCGCGATTCAGGGGAACCCTCGACGAAGACATAAGCAGACATGAATCGGAGCTGGCGAATATCCGGAGGCAGCTGGCGGAACTGCCCGGCACGGACAAGCTTGTGGCCAGGGCCCCGGCGCGAGGTCCGGCAGCTGACTGAGGCTCATTTTGCGCTCGCGTAACCACTCCGTCTGCTTTATCTCCCAGAACACTTTCCCGCATCTGGTGTCAGTGCATCGCCCTAGCTCCGTGCTGAGGTGCCATTTCTGCGGCAACCAGCTCTCGCTCGCCCAGGCGCTCGAGCTGCACGAGGGCGAGGGCTACTTCTATGTGTGCGAGCACTGCGCTATGTCGCTCGACCCCCTGAGTCTGAAGCAGGTCACCTGCTACAGGTGCGCGGCCGAGGGGAACAGGACAAGGTCGCTCGCGACCTGCGACATGTGCAAGAAGGGCATCTGCGCCTCTCACCATGTCGACATGCACTCCGAGAACCCCGCTGGCCCAAACCGCCGCGTCTCCATGTACGAGCCTGCCCTGATGATGCCCGGCGGGAAGAGGCGGGTGCTCTGCGATGTCTGTGCGGCGGCGCTCGGTGAGGAGGAAGAGTAGGCTACCAGTGGCTGCCGGGTCCCCGCTTTGCCTTGCCGACGAGATATGACAGCGTCAACTGCTTCTCGCCGCGCTGGAAACGGTCCTTGAGCGCGTCCCATCGCCCGTCTTCCATCCACTCCCGCAGCTTCCTCCCACCAAGGAACAACTCGACCTCGTCCATCGAGTTGAACTGGATCACGTGCTGCTCCACGCCGAGGAATTCCGGTTCGAAGAAGTCCTCCCTCAGCAGGTCTTCCAGCTCATCCTCGGTATAGGCGTGGCTCGACTGCATTCCCGTTTCCCGCCAGTGGTCTGAATGGTGGCAGCAGAAGATCAGCACGGATCCGACGGGCATGGCTGCGGTTATCCGCCAGAGAAAAGCCTCCGACATGTAGAAGCTGCTGACCACAGCATCGACAGGGCCGTCGTAGATGTTCCTGAACGGCTCGTCTTCCAGGTTGGCGAGGAGGAAGTCTATGTTCCTGATGTTCTTGAAGGCAGCGTACTGCCTAGCCTGCCAGAGCGCGTTCTCATCGACATCGATCGCGACGACGCGTCCGACGTTCGGCGCCAGGAAGAAGGCAAGGCGGCCCTGCCCCGTACCGGCGTCGACTACGGTGCTCCTCCTCAGGTCCGTTCTGAGCAGGATGTCCTTGAACATCGGCGTGAGGAGTTCCCATTCCCTTTGCGCCTGGCGAAAATCGACAGACCTCTCGTTTGTGGTGATTGAGACCATGCCGGGCCCTCGCGGGGGTATCTCGGTGTTTCTTATATGTTATGTCGGTCCGGGCCCTCCCCATCCCGCCGCAAAGGTTGAAGTCGGAAGCGGCCTTCTGCGACGCGATGACCATATACCTCGCCGAATCAGCCAAGATAATCGGTGATGTCCTCATCGGGGGAGGCTCTAGCGTCTGGCACGGGGCCGTCTTGAGGGCCGACCTGGACAAGATAGCGATTGGCGGCTACACGAACATCCAGGACAACGCAGTCATCCACCTGGACTTGGACTTCCCCGCCATAGTCGGAGACAGGGTGACCGTTGGGCACCTGGCGATTGTCCATGGCTGCACGATTGGTAGCGACTGCGTGATCGGCATGGGTGCCGCCATAGGCAATGACGCGGTCATCGGCGACTGGTCGATCGTCGCGCCCGGGGCGGTCGTGACAGAGTCGTCGAAGTTCCCGAAGGAAAGCGTCATAGCTGGCGTCCCTGCAAAGGTCGTGCGACAGGTCGATGGACGTCTGAGGGACAGGATCGAGGTGTCTTGGAAGATATACCACGAGCTCGCGAAAAGCAGCTTGACCGCCAAGAAGGACATGGCCGGTGACGAGAGCAAGAGGATCAAGGTCGAGGTGGCGGGAGAGATCGCAAGCATCATCCGCAACAGATGAGCGGACACGGTCCCATTCTTGGCGGGAGCGCAGACCCATTTTATAAATGGCCGGAGCACACTGCGAGTGGCGGTGGTGACAAGCATGGAGGAGCGGAAACGCATCGCCTCTGAGTTGACCGAGAAATTAAAGGTCGACGCCAACGTCGTGGCCGTCGCGCTATACCCGCAAGTCGAGCCCAGTCCGGGTGAGGATGCACCGGCTCTTGAGATGCTTGTCGTAGTCTCCAGGATGCCTTTCGACTTGGATATGCTGGGTATGAAGAAGGTCATTGTGAGTGGCTCAGCAATCGCGCTTTTCTATGTCACTCCCGAGCGCCTCCGCGCCGCCATCGATGACGAGGCTGGCTGCTGGTTCACTTCTGGGAGGGTCCTCTACAGCGGGACCCTGTATGACCAGAAAGGAATTCTGGTCGGCCTGAGGAAGGCTGTGAACTCCGTTTCCAGAGAGAGAAGGTCGGCGACATTCGAAACGTGGTTCGAAGAAGCCAAGGCGTTTCCGGCGATAGCCCTCCAGCGTGGAATCACCTCGATGGACACCCCGAACATGATCCTGCTCAGGGACGACCCTGCCCTCGCCCGCGCATTGTTCCTGCTCAACTCGAGGCCGCCGAGGGGACCGGTATTACTCATGGAGGATGCCATGAGCCTTCAGAAGCTCCCTTCCGGTTTCCAGGCGATCACTGACATATTGAAGGGATTGGACCGGCTTAACCTGAAGAAGTTCGAGAAGGCTAGGAAGGCCTACAGCGACCTGATTTCCGACATCAGGAGCCTCGCCAAGACCCTCTGAGGCAGCCGCTACTCAGAGCTCTGCCCACTTGTCGACCCCTTCCCAGACGCGGACCGTGATCGGGTACGTGAAGCTCTTCCTCAGCTCCCCGTGCAGCAGCTCGCAGATGTTCTCGACGGTCGGCACCTTCAGAGTGCTGTTCCAGTCGCGGTGGTCGTACGTGGCGAGGACCGCGCGCACCCGTTCCTTGAACTCGGCGAAATCGACGATCATGTCGCCTCGCTGCTCGCTGTCGAGGGTCACGTCGATCCGGTAGGTGTGCCCGTGCGGGGAACCGCACTTCTTGTGGCCGGTCAGGTGGTGAGCGCAATCGACGTACTCAGTTATCCCGAGCTTCATCCGCGCCCGAAGAGGAGCGGCACCGATAAATGCCTTTCCTTCATTTCCCGCGGCGGGATGGGCCAATGTCAGCCGAGGAGAGCGCATGATCCCTCTCGATACAGGAGGAGCACTTCCCGCAAGGCTTCTTGCCATCGAACCGGCAGCTCCAGGTCAGGCCGAGGGGAGCGCCGAGCCTGAGGCCAAGCCTCACCACGTCCTGCTTCGTCTTGTCCCTCAATGGGGTGAGGATTCTGACCACTTTCTGGCGGTAGCTCCAGAGCCCCATTTTCAGCAGACCGTTCATTTGCCTGAAGAAGGACGGGTTTGAGTCGGGAAACTCCTCCGGATCGCCCTTGTTGTGACCGCCCACGATGAATTCTGCCCCCTCGACCTCCGCGTAGTATGCGGCGATTGAGTAGAAGATCATGTTTCTGGCGGGAATGTAGCCTTCTGGCGCATCCTTGAGTGTTCTTGGCACCCGCCCTTCCTTCGCCAAGTCGTGGACTTCTTTCACGGATTCCAATGGAACCTCGATGAAATGTTCGATTCCCGCCTTCCTCAGTATCAGGCGCGTCGCGGATTTCTCCGCTTTCGCGCGCGCGAAGTAATCGAAGGTGAGGGGGATTGGTTCCCAATCCTTTCTCATGACCCACCAGAGCGCGATGGTGGAGTCGATTCCCCCGGAGACAAGCACAATCGCTTTGGTCATGAAGACAGATTCCATCGAAGTCGCGGTTGACCATAAACCTGCTTCATGGCCCTGCCCTGGATCCCAAGGGTCGGCACCCGCCAATCCGCCAGATTCATCAAGGAGCGTTTGCTTATCAAGGAGAAGTGGTGAGACTCTGACAGAGCTGAACGTAGGTTCGCAGGCACCGGATTTCGAATCGGTCGACCAGAACGGGAACAAGGTCCGCCTGAGCGGTTTCCGAGGTAAGACTGTCGTCCTCTATTTCTATCCAAAGGACAACACGCCCGGGTGCACGGCCGAGGCGTGCTCTTTCAGGGACGACATGGACCAAATCGCAGAAGCTGGTATCAAAGTCCTCGGAGTGAGCGCGGACGGAGTCGACTCTCACAAGAAATTCGAGAAAAAATACGATCTTAACTTCACTCTAGTGGCCGACCCCGGGCGGAACATCATCGATGAGTATGGTGTCAGAGGCGCCTTTGGCACCGCCCGCAGGGTCACATTCCTCATAGACCCTGATGGAAAGATCCGGCACGTCTGGCAGAAAGTGAGCCCGCGGGGACACAGCGCCGAGGTGCTTGAAAAGGTCAAGGAATTGGGTCTGTGACCAGACGGTCCTGCGCACAGGCTTGAACGTGTCGGAACCCGGCTATTGCGCCGAATGCACCCAGCATGCCGGAGGCGACAGCGTGTCTCGCATGATGCCGAAAACCCTCCGTAACCGACCTGGATGCATGTTGGGTGGTATCAAGGATGAAAAAGATAATCTAGCCTTTTAATATATGTATAGTCTAGTGGGGTTCAGTATCGGTTCATCTGCCCCAAGCAGGGGGGAACAAATCTGAAGAGATGGCGGGCCAATCGGCTAGCAGGCATGATTGTAGCAATCTTGCTCTTGTCGCTGGCGAGCGCGCCTGGACCTCTCATCGCGCCAAAAGCCGCGGCGGCATCCGAAGAGGTCTTCGTTCAATACCTTGGACCGCAGTCCGGCGAGTCCGACAACGCGTACTCCAACCAGATGCTTGCTCAGTCTTTTGTGGCCAGTGCCGGTTACAAGGTTACGCGAATCGAGCTCTACGTCAACGACTTAGGGACGGACAACTGGGCCCTTCTATCCCTGGCGGCGAACAATCCTGTGGATAATACGCCCGGTTTATCGGTCATCGGCTCGTCTGCGAATGGGCCGGACGGATGGGACTGGGTTTCGTTCGCGATTCCGGATGTCCCGGGAGCGGCCCTTACAGCTGGTTCGGTGTATTGGATCGTGCTCTCGGACCCAGCGAACAACAATCCCAATGGCTACGGATGGGCGAAGCGCACGACAGACCCCAGGTATCCGAGCGGTGAGAGCGCAACGTGTTCTGGCAGCAACTGCAGATGGCAGAAGGATCCGAACAGCGACTATCTCTTCAAGGTCTTCGGCATCAACGGGCCGAGCATAGACAGTTGGTGCGAGGTCAACGCGGCCTTCGCGGGTTCGGGCGACCCGCTGAACTACACGATTCATTTCGACAATACGGGGAATCAGTACGCCCCGAACCTGTGGACTAACATGTCGCTATCCCCTGAATTGACGTATCAAAGCGACGACTCGATCCAATATGGAGGAGCGCGCTCTTCCCCGAACTGGGTGTTCAAGAATGTGGTGGTGGGTCTCCATTCGTTCCACATCAACGTCACCGTGGGATTGGGAGTGCGCGACGGCACTTCACTCAGAGCGAACTTCACCTTCCAGTATTCCGACAGCAAAGGGGAGATGCAGGAGGATCGCAGCTGCAGCGTATTGACGATAGCGCGTGTGCCGAGTCTTTCCATGTACAAGGAGGTGGCACCAACATACTCCGTCCGAGGAGGCGCGCTGGACTACACCATCACTTTCACTAACTCGGGTTCCAAGCCGGCCGGCACGGTCTGGGTGAACGATACTCTCCCCAGCGCCCTGAATTACTCCTTTGACACGGCGGCAAATGGCACTGGACCCGGAAACACCTCAGGGATTCTGGAGTACAAGTCCGTCGTCGGCAATATGCTGTCTTTCAATTTCACGAATGTGATTCCGAGCACCTATCGGTTCACCATCAAAGCGAGCATAAGCACCACGGTCCTCAACGGGACGCCGATCATCAACTGTGCTTCGTTGAGCTACACGGACAGTTCTAGGAGGGTGATTGGCCCCGTCATGGCCTGCGCAACGGCGAGAGTCGAAGGCGCGAGCATCCGTGCGAAGCAAGAAACATTGGATAGCCCCGTGGCACGGGATGATGCTCTGAGGTATCAGGTGTCATTCGATAACGAAGGGACAGCCTCATCGGCATTCGTCTGGATCAACGACACCTTGCCCGCAGGCGTGGCATACCTCAACGACACGGCATGGAGGTTGCCGAACTTCAACTCCACTCTTTCGCGGCGTGACAGCAGCCACCTCTACTACGTCTTCACAAATGTGCAGACCAACGATCCTCTGTTGCAGCCTCGCTACTTCGTCGTCACCGTGTTGGTCGGACAGTCGGTCAATGACGGAGACTCGCTCTGCAATCACGCCGAGCTGGCATACACAGACTGGGATGGTTCGATGCTGCTACCATCTTCGGCGGACTCATGTGCGAATGTGATGATACCGAGCATCACCCTCACGGCGGTGGGCACCCCGGAGGCAGATCCTGGGGACTTCATAATCTACGACGTGACCATCGACAATGTCGGGTCTGGGACCGCACGCTTTGTCTCGTTCAGGCTTTTCGAGGCTCAACAATTGAACTATTATTATGACGATTCCAGCGTGCCTCGCAATCCCCCGTTGGAGGTGGTTAGGACAAGTGCGCAGGAATGGCAAATCGCCAACATGGGGCATCGCAGCATCGCCCTGACCTTCACCTACAAGTTAAGAGCGGGCCTGCCTGACGGAATGTTGGTGACGTCAGAGTTCGAAATGAATCACACAGACTACAAAGGACGGGAGATAGGCTCCGAAGAGACTGTCGTCTCGACGACCGTCACGGCGCCGGTCATCTCACTGAAGGTCATCCAGAACTTGACGGAAGTGCCGAGAGGAGACGAAATAACCTACACGGTATTCTACAACAACACAGGGCACGGCATCGCCAGGAACGTCTGGATAAACGATACAATCCCCGACGAGACTGCATTCTGGCGGTCGAGCGAGCAGTACTTTGCCAGCTCCGGAGGCAGGATAACCTGGCACTTCGTCGACGTGGGGCCAGGCAATCATAGCATGACCGCGACCTTGAGGGTGGATGTTCAAGCGAGGGTCGGCTCGAACTTAGACAATACCGTCGATTTGATCTACGAGGACGGGAACGGAAATTACATCGACAGGCTGTTTGACGGGATTTCAGCCGAGGTGGTCGACGGCACCGACGACCAGTCGACTTTCCTGCAGAATTATTTGGTATGGGTGCTCGTCGTCATCCTTCTGATCACGATCGCATGCATGTGGCTATTCGTAGGTCGGAAGTTCTACGGACTCGGCATCAAGGACAAGGCGAGAATCGATGAGCTGTTCTTGCTCCATAGGAGCGGGGAATTGATCAGGCACCACAGCCGCAGCTTAAGGGTGGATGTAGACAGCGACGTGCTCAGTGCCATGCTCGTTGCCGTCCAGAATTTCGTCAAGGAGTCCTTCAACTTCCGTGCGGGCGACCTCGAGGAGCTCAAGTTCGGAGACCAGAAGATAATGCTCATCCACGGCGAACATGTCATCTTGGCAGCCGTCGTAGCAGGGCCGTTCCCGCAGCGCTTGGAGCCGGGCATGAGGGCCGCGCTGGACGGGATAGAGTCGCGTTTCGGCTCGTCTTTGGAGGATTGGAGCGGCATCACGGAGGATCTGCCGGAGGTCGACGACATCCTATCGGGCGTTTTCGACGCCAAGGCGTAGCCGTTCCGGGCGGTCCGGCCAAATCTGCAACCAGTTTTGAGAATCAGGCGCGAGTCTTTTTATGCGGGCCAGTCGGATGAATGCAGGCATCTGGAGATTCAATGATTCCGCCGGATCTAGTCGATATGCTAGTGGTATTCCTCGTAGGATACTCCGTCATCCAGGGTCTCTGGTTGCTACACCTCACTCGCCAGGTTCGCAATCACATGCGCGCGCAGGAAGCATTGGCAGCGCAACAGATGCTCGAGCATGTCGAGGCAGAGAAGAACACGTCGATAGAAGACATCTTCCTGCTGCACCGCAGCGGACTGCTCCTAAAGCACTACACGAAACGCATGAGGCCCAATGTTGACAGTGACGTTCTGAGCGGCATGCTGGTTGCCGTGCAGGAGTTCATCAAGGACTCGTTCAGAGGCGAAAAAGGTGCCTTAAATGAGATATGGTTCGGTGATGTCAGGATAGTGGTGCTCGAAGGTCAATGGACGATCGTTGCATGCCTCGTAAGGGGGGAGAGGGTGACGGACATCCAGCCTCAGATTGCAGCCGCGATGCGCGATGTGGAGGACAAGTATGGCGACCTCTTGATGAACTGGGACGGCACTCTGGATGCAGCGCCGGAAGTCGATGTGATCATGCGCAGACTGATATCCGGAGGATACATGGATGCAGGCCAACCGAAGAAACCTCAACCAGCAATCATTCTGGAGAGGTAGGCAAAGGTTATATTCGGCCTATCTTTCTGTTTCCCGGATAGCAGGAGAACTGGCCAGCCCGGTCTCGGGGAACTATCTTAAGCCGGCGAGTTGGCGGGGAAATCGCATGTCAAGGACCTCGGCGCTTGCTCTGACCCTCTGCTTAGTATTCATCTCAATTGGGGTCGCGCTCAGCCCTCCCAGGGCCGCGGGTGCGCAGCCCGACCTCAAGCTCTACAAGACTGCAAGTGCGAGCGTCGTGTCGCCGGGGGATGCCCTCTCGTACCAGATATTCTTTCAGAATCTCGGACCGCAAACCTCCACGATCGTATGGATAAACGACACTCTGCCCTCCGACATCATCTACGTCAACGATACCGCCTACCTCCATTACAGCCCCGGTGTTGGTTTTTTTGAGTACAGCACGCTTCTAGGCAACGTTCTCCACGTCAAGTTCAATCAAGTGCCCCCCGGGAACCAAAGCTTCGTCATTTTCGTCACAATCGGGAACTCGGTATTCGACGGGCAGGTGTTGACGAATAGAGCATCGATGAACTACACTAGCAGTGGGGGCAGGCTCCAGCCGCAATTGAACGCGACGGCATCCGTGACCGTCTCGATGCCGGTCCTGCAACTCGGCAAGTCTGTCGAGTACGATTCCCGTGACCCGTCCAGACTGAATTTCACTCTGACCGTTGGGAATGCGGGTTCAGCCACAGCTCTGAGCGTATGGGTGAACGACACCCTACCCGCGGGCGTTCAATATGTATCGTTTCAGGCTCCGCCCGGCGTGACATGCGCGGAGAATCCGCCCGGAACAGTTGCCTGCTTCCGCGGCAACTTCGCGGCTGAGAGTGAAGTGTGGAGGATAATGGCGAAGGTGACGGCACTTGTTCCGCCTGATGCTCCTGTGGTCAATTGGGCGTTCCTCAACGCGACGGATCAGGATGGCTCCTTGTTGCCTCAGCTGTCCGCAAGCGCGTCCTTCACGAGCCGGACGGCAGTGATGGGGCTCGCCAAAATCGTGGATCAGAGGAGGGCAATACCAGGCAGCAACCTTCTCTACTTCATCTACTACAACAGCTCGGGGCCTCTGCTCGCGAGAAATGTCTGGATAAACGATACCCTTCCCACCGGCGTGAGCGTCGTGAGCGTGAGTCCAACTCCTGTCCTGAACTCCTCAGGGCACGTCAATTGGTACTTCTCGAACTTGAGCACCGGTCCCCATGCAGTGAACATCGAGGTCTCATTGTCCACGAGCCTGGGCAACGGCGTCGTGCTCACCAACCAGGTTACGATGGACTACTTCGACCAGATAGGCAGGAAAAGACCGAGGTCGACCCAGAGCGCCTCCACGACGGTGACCTTCGACATTCCGTCGATAAGGCTCGCGAAGATCGCGAATGTCGTTGAGGTGGCGCCCGGCGGGCAAGTGATGTACACGATCTACTACAACAACACCGGAAACGCCATGGCTAAGACAGTCACCATAGAGGACACGTTTCCGGCGGGAGTCCAGATAATCGCCGCGGACCCTGCATACTCCAGCTTCTCCGGGAACCGCTACTTCTGGAACCTGCAAAACATCCCGCCCGGGTCATATCTGATTTCCATCACCATCAGGGTGGACGAGGGGGTCGCAGAGGGGACCACGCTCACCAATACAGCCTCGATTACATACACAGACTCATTCGGCCAGGTGGTGGGAAGCAACTTCATGAGTGTGATTGTCACCGTCAGGAAGAATGTGCAGCCGCCCCCGGACGATGGAGGGAACCAGAGTGGGGACAACACCGTCCTCTATCTGGTCGCAGCCATCGCTGTCACTCTGGTTGTCATCATCGGTTTGTGGTTCTTCGTCGCCCGCCGCGGAGGTGACGCCGTGATTGACGACGTTTTCCTCCTGCACAGGGACGGCCTGCTCATCAGGCACTTCACTCGCAAGCTGAACCCGGAGGTGGATTCAGACATCCTCGGCGGCATGCTAATCGCCGTGCAGAACTTCGTCAACGAATCTTTCGCTTCTGACAAGGGGCTTGCGACGGAAGGCGGGTTGGACGAACTCAAGTTCGGTAAGTACAGCATACTCATCGCGAGGGGGACGCATGTTGTCATGGCGGCGGTCGTGCTCGGAGGCAGGACCGTGAACACCGTGAAGGAGATCAAGGCGGCGATTGAGGACCTCGAAAGAAACCTCGGTAAGGTTCTCGAAAAGTGGGGCGGGGACATGGGCCAGGTCGTGGGTGCGGATAAATACCTGCAGGATCTGATGGCGGGAAAATACAAGGGGAAGGTGAAATCGGCTTAGCCAGCGTGGGAATGTTTATAGGGCTGCCAGTCTAATATCTTCATCAGGGTTCGAGGACGGCAGATGGCACAGGAATTCCTCAAGCGCAAGGTCCTCCTTCTCGGGGACGGCGCCGTCGGCAAGACATCCTTGGTCCGTAGATTCGTGGTGGACAAGTTCAGCGACGACTACATCACGACCATAGGGGCGAAGGTGACGAAGAAGGACATGCGCGTCCAGACTGGGATGGACGTGTTCGACGTCAGTCTCATCCTGTGGGATGTTCTCGGGCAGAGAGGATTTCACGCCGTGCAGAACAGCTCATTCCAGGGGGCAAGAGGGGTCATCCTCGTCTACGACATGACCCGGCCCGAGACCGCGGAGAGCCTCAAGACCTACTGGTTGCCGCGGCTGAAGGAGGTCGCCGGCGAGATCCCTCGGATTCTGTTCGCAAACAAGGTTGACCTGGTGGGCGAACGCAGCATGGCGGAGGAGAAGGTCAGCTGGCTCGCGGCCGAACTTGGCTGCGATTTCTACCTCACGAGCGCGAAGACGGGGGAGAACGTGGAGCGGGGAATCGGGACCCTGGCGACGGAGCTCATAAAGGCCAGGCAGATGGAGATCTCTTACCTCTCAGAGCTTTCCGGCGAAATCGTCAACTCCGACACTGTCGGAGTGGCGGACATGATCATGGTCGACTTCTGCAACGACTTCGGCGGCATAGAGGCCGGAACGCCCGTCCTGAGAGAGCAGTTCACTCGGGCGGGTCTCGATGTGAAGAATCCTACAGCGGACAGTCTGGTGAGGGCCATAGATCTGCTTGCTGATGTGGAGAGCAGTTTCAAGCCCGCATCGGAGGTCGAGAAGGCGAAGACGAGGCGTCTCGGCTGGGTCAATGGGCTCGGAAAGCCTTGACCATGTAGGGCTCCTCGAGAACGTACCCCAACCGCCTGTAGTAGTCCCTTGCGCCCACACCGCTAGTGACCTTCAGCAGATCCGCATCAAGCTCCTCGGAGACAATCCTCTCGCATTCTGCCACGAGCCTGCGGCCGTGTCCTTGGTGCTGCCATTTGTC
Organism: Thermoplasmata archaeon; assembly: GCA_041489255.1. GTDB lineage: Archaea > Thermoplasmatota > Thermoplasmata > RBG-16-68-12 > JAFNFQ01 > JAFNFQ01. Next base: position 50,337 of record JBGPQV010000010.1, read on the forward strand.
CTCCGGCGGTTCCTCAAAGGGGACCACCTCGCCAAACACCTTCAGCTCGCGGAGGAATGTCCCGGAGGCACATGATCGCATCCTCAGGTAACCGACGAGGGTCTCGCCATCAACATGCTCGAGGGAAAGGAAGGTCTCGCTCCCGCCAGAAGCCCCATAGTCAGTCCGGCGGAGCACGATGTCATCGGCATGCATCGATCTGTTGGTCAGCCCGACCTCCCTGCATCTGATGCACCTGCACTTCTCTCCCGCACGGGCAAGTTCCCGCTTCGCGAGGTCCCGCAGGTGACCTTTGTCCAGGCCCGCCTCTATCGAGCTGACTTCGATCTCCCGCTGGATGCGCTGGATGCGCACCCAGGGCGGGACCATGATCTTCACTCGAGCGATGAGGCGGACTGCATCTGCGGTGGTAAGGGGAGCGTACTCGCCTCTCTTCCACATGTCGTACAGGCCGGTGCCCTTGAGCACCACTGTCGGATAGATCTTGAGCATGTCGGGTCTGAAGGACTCATCGCTGAATATGGTCCGGAAGGACTCCACGTCGCCATCGAAATCGGCGCCAGGCAGACCGGGCATCATGTGATAGCCGACTTTCAGGCCCGCATCCTTCGCCCTGGCCGTAGCGGCGCGCACATGCGCGGTCGTGTGCCCTCGGTTCGCGCGCGCCAGCAGCTCGTCGCTGACGCTCTGCACGCCGAGCTCGACCCGCGTGACCCCGAGGCGCATGGAATGCCGGATCTGCTCATCAGAGAAGCAATCGGGCCTCGTCTCAACGGTTAGCCCGACGCAACGCGACCCGGCAAGCTCATTCAGCGTTTGCGCTTCTCGCAGATCCGCGGAGGCGCCTTCGTTCATCGCATCGAGGCATCTCTGCACGAATCCTTCCCTGTAATCGGGCCTCAGGTTGGTGAATGTCCCTCCGAGGATTATCAGCTCTATCTTGTCTGTAGGGTGACCCATGGCTTCAAGCTGGCCTAGTCTCGCCGAGGTCTGACCGAAAGGATCGTAGTCGTGTTGCGCTGCCCTCATGGCGGCGGGTTCCCTTCCGGTGTATGATTGAGGGGTACCGACAGCGGGCCCGCCGGGACAGTAGAGGCACCTTCCATGCGGACACGGGAACGGCGCGGTCATCACCGCGACAACCGCGACGCCGGAGGCCGACCTGGTCCTTTTGATTTTCAGGAGGTCTTTCATCCTCTCGCGGAGTTCAGGAGATGCGTGGCTGAGGATTTCGGAATCGCTAGGGACATGCTCCAGGCCATGCTGGCCGCAGAGTTTGATCTTCGCCCTGTGCAGTTCCTCCTTGGTCCTGATGCCCTCGGCTACAATCTTCGTGAGGAGTTCGCTGAAGAAAGGATCGGTCGTCATGCGTACATGGGCCCCTCGTAGTCCTTGACCGTCTGCTTCCTCCCGCCCGACTGCTTGTAGCGCCTCCGCTGCGAGGGCTTGATGCCGGTGAAGTGGAAGTCCGAGCGGAGCAGTCTGATGAAGGTCCTGTCCGGCAGGGGTTCCAGCTCGACTATCCCTCGTTGTACGAAGGACTTGATGACCCTGTCGAGCCGGTCGCGCTTGATCTTCAGCTCCCTCACCAGATCCTCGACCGTGGCCGGGTATACCTCGAGCAGGTACCTGAGGATCCTCTCTTCGATCGACCCGTTTAGCACTTCGACCGGCATGATAGGACAGCACCGCCAGCGTCGGACTTAAGCCTTTTCGCGAAATCGCCGGATGTTGGCCGCCGTCTCAGCTCGTTGCTCAGCCGTACATCGTCTGCGGCTTCTCGGGCTTTTTCTCTTCCTCCACGGCCTGGACGACATCTATCGCGATTATCATGTGGCAGGGTATGAGCCTGATACGGCCCGCCATGTCCTTGTGGCTCTCGTCCAGCTCCATGACTATGGCGTCGTCGGGACCGATCGTCGCGTACCCCTTGAAGACGCCATGAGTGAGAAGCGGCTTCTCGCGGGTCTCCATGCTCTCTATCCGGTATCTCGACCCTTTCGTCAGCGACACGCTTTCCTCACCAGGGCTCATTTCCCCGCCTCCTCGTTCTCCGACAGGTTCTGCAGGTGTTCCACGGTCTTGCGGTAGTTCTCCATCGCTATCTCTACGTTGGATTCGACGAAGTTCCACGCCTTCGCGATGTTCCCGTAGCGTATCCTGTACCCTTTCTTCGGTTCCCCGCCCTTCTGCGGCACATCGACCTCGTCCAGCAGGTCGAGGCTCTTCAGCTTGTTGATGTGGCGGTAGATCGTCGGTTTCGTCGTGTGCAGCTTGGCGGCGAGCTGCTCAACTGTCCACCCCTTGTCCATCCGCCTGAGGAAGCAATTGACAAAGAGGCTGTGCGGGACGCTCTCGTTCAGGTTTCTCGCCTTCGTCTTGGGGTCGTAGCCCTTGGGGATGTAGCCGATCTGACTCAGAAAAAGGGCTGCGACTTCATCCAGATCCTTCAGGGGGGTCAGAGGGGTATTGCTGACGACAACGATCTCGAAAGACATCAGAATCCTTCCTTGGTCTGGCTGGAAATAAAGCAGCGCTTTTATGAATTTAACGGTGCGGCTTCCAAAATCAGGGCCGCCGGTCGTCAAATCGTGAGCCCGGAGGGTTTCTCCCGCGCGCGCCTTTCTTCCTGAACAACAGGACGCCCAGGAGGATCCACTCGAAGACCAGGGAGACCGTCAGTAACAAGGCCATGGGCCAATAGGGCCCGAACAACGACGTGCCGTCGCGCCCCCCGTCGGCGCCTTCCCCGAGATAGAGGTCCACGATGAACGAGCCAAACCTTTGATAGCGGAGCGTGAACTCAAGGCTTGCCGATCGTCCCCCTTCATCGGCTTCCACTTTCAAGCGGTCCCCATTCTTGATCCAGACCGGATAGACCACATCGATTGCGTAGGATCCACTGGAGGTCGAGGTTGTCACATTCTGGCCGGTCCTCAGATTTGTGACCCTCACTGTTGCGCCGTCTACGGGATTCCCCGATGAGTCGCGCACGGTGCCGTGGATTCTCAGCACGGCCGTGGCCTGGATGTCCCTGAAGGAGGTGGAGTTGATTGTCCCTTGGGTTTGACGGAAATAGAGGTAGAAATCGTAGATTCCAGGATATGGCAGCGAGACATTCTCGGTGTAGTACACGCCCGCTGAGACGGCGTACGTGAGGCTCGCGAGGAGCGAATCCCCTACGTACTCATCGACTATGACATCGCCATTCCCTGACGCGCTGAACAGGATTCTGGCGTTGTCCAGCCTCATGTCGGAGTTGAGATCCTCTGGTGTGAGCGTCGCCGTGAATGCCACGCGCGGGCGGGTCGAATTGTGGTAAGTCTTCAGGTGTTCATCCCATAGGCTGTCCTGACTGAGGGCGAGCTGGCCATAGTCCTTCATCTTCGATCCCATTGTCCAAGGATACCAGAGGGATAGGCCGGTCGCGTTCCTTGCCTTGACGCAATTGATAGCGCCGGTCAGGTTCATGTGCCTCTCGTGCACGACAGCGCTCTGGACGGCCGCCTCCAGTTCCACGGCCGCCGACAGCACGCGCCCGCTTTGAACGAGAGTCCTCGTCTTCGTGGCAACATCCGAGAGATCGTAGTCCTCCCCCGCCATGGGGGAGCTGCACTGGTTACTTTCATAGTGCTCGCTCTCGTTCCTCGCTCGAACCACTGAGTCCACGAAGTACGGCAGGGAGGAGTTCACCGCCGTAACGAAGCCGTTCAGGCTGGAGACTACCCCTGTCAGCATGCTCGAGTTGACCAGCGCCATGGTGACGGAATAGCTGGAGGCGTTCGGGTAGCTGTAACTGTCTATGTATCGGTCGACGAGAACGCTGCCGAACTGGACAGGATTCATGGCCGGGTCGGCGGCCAGAGCTCCCAGGACCGTGTCGTAAGGCCAGCCCTCAGCAGGCTCGTCCTTCTCCGATCCGACCATATAGTTCACATATGGGCTGGCCTGATACATTATCTCCAAGGTCATCCTGCAAGCATCGTTGGCCAGAATATCCAAAGGCCGGCCGAGGAATGTCTTTATGTCCGCCAATGCGAAGCCAAGCTCGATTGCGGTCATGTGATCGTTCGGGTTGGGGGCATCATCGGTGGCGACCCCCTGCCATCCCAGACCGTGGTCCCAGATATCGAGGAAGTAACGGTCGGCAGGATATGCGGTAACAGCCCATTTGACGAAATCCGACAAAGTCGTCGGATCAGCCATGTTCAGCTCGCCGAGGTCCTGCATAGCGTTGCCCGCATCGGGCGTCATGTCCTTCTCCACGCGAAAACGTTTTGTCGTCGACCAATCTCCATACGATGTATCGTAGCTCGAACTCCTGTCGAACTGCACCACGATGTTGACATCGTTCGTGGAGCCGACCTGGGCCATATGGAGGAAGTTGTCTATCCCCACGTCCTCGAGATTGTTGTCAGCGTCGAGGTAAACCATGAATGTCCACTTTGAGTTCTGCGCGCTTGCGGGCCTGATTCCCGCCATAAGGCCGAGTAGCAGGAAGCCGAGGACGAGGGCGACAACCGACTTCATCAACGATTAAAAAACCTTCCAATCGTATTTAGAGCTATCGTGACGGACGCTATTGCCGGCGGCTGCCGATGCAGCGTTTTCCTCCATTTTCTGTAATCAAGCCGCCGCAAGCAGGTCCTTGCCCGTCAGCAGGGAGTACAGCGAGACTCCGATGCCGCTGAGGCTCTCCTGCCCGCCTTCTTGGCGGTCGACCACGCAAACGACCCTGTCAATCGATGCGCCCTTCTCACGCAGGTCGAGTATGGCCTTCACAAGAGTCCCGCCGGTCGTGACCACATCCTCGACGAACAGGATCTTCTCGCCTCTCACCATCTCGCCCTCGAAAGGCTTCTGGGTGCCGTGTTCCCTCTTTTCCTTCCTCACCATGATGTATGGCAGGTCGGTCTCGAGTGACACAGCGGCGGCGATCGGGACGGCACCGAGTTCCACCCCCGCTATCCTCGCGTAGCCGGAAGCATGCGGGGCCATGCCCCTCGCGATGATCCTCAACAAATCAGGGCGGGTGATCGCGGCCTTGATGTCGACGTAGTAGCCGCTCCTTTTTCCCGACGTGAGGATGAAATCGCCATATTTCAGCGCACCGCATTTCCGCAACGCGTTCACTAACCACTTTTTATCTATTCTATCCATCTACCACGGCACCTCCTTCTTCCCGAGTCTGTAGCCGACTATGTTGACAGCCCTATGTAGGAATGGCGTCAGCACAATCACGAATATGAGGCCGAACACGGCCTCTCCCTCCCAGTAATGCTGGACGAACCAGCCGTTCTGGAATATCGCGAGCAGGACCATCGCACCGACCATGAAATCGTACTGGTCCAGTCCGAGCACGGGAGCGCCCTTCGGCTTCCCCATGCGTCTCTTGATGAAGCTGCCGACCAGGTCTCCCAGGAGCGCACCGACTGGCAAGAGCACGAGAGGTGCCAGGGCGCCGGGGAAGGCACCGTATTCGAGCGGCTCGTACACCAGAGCCGCCAGCCCCCAGAGGATCAGGCCGAGGATGATGCCGCACATCACCCCGCCGCAGAAGCCCCGCCAGGTCTTGCCATCGCCGAAAAGCCTGTTCCCATCCTTGAGAACCTTCCCGAAATCCATCGGCGTGCCGCCGCCGAAGAGGACAGCCGTCGGGTTCGCGACATACGCGGGAAGGAAGAACCAGAAGGCCTGGAACAGTTCGAGCGCGACCACTGAGCTGCGAAAGGAGTAGCGGGATATTAAGGGCTTGGACGCGAATCGGCCAGCAATCAGAGTGCGACTGGCAAAGAGGCTACTGCCCGTAGAGCGCGCCGAGCTTCTTGAGCGAAAACGATTCACTCGCGAGTTCAAGTGCGTCTTTCAAGTTGCGGCGCAGACACTGGACGAATACATCCTCACTCTTCTCTCCGATTTCGACCTTGAGCACGTGAAGGATCCTGCCGTACCTGACCGCCTTAACTTTGACTACCCTCGCCAGCTCGGGATGCTCGACCGCATCGCGCGAAATCATTTTATTGCCTTTCTTCTCGAGGCGGTAGGCCATGAAGAAAATTCCGAGCAGGAAGATCAACCCCAAGGTTCCCACCAGCTCGGGATGAGGTTTCCAGATTGATGATTGAAGTGCATCATTGCCGAACAGGGCGGCGAATATGGACGAACCGAATATGATGTAGAGAAAGATGGGCAACAGCATGCGCCCGGCCACAGATCCTGACATGGAAATGAGTCTAAAGCTTCCCCATTTCGCCTCCAGAATGAAAGGCGGACTCTCCTTCTTTGGGAAGCCGATTGTCGCCGTCAAGAAATACTCAGACTTCATTGAAGCATCTCGGCCGCGAACGAGACATATCCTCTGCCACAATATGAAAATAGCGTGAAGAGCAACGGACTCACCAACCCTTCATCGGTTCTCGTGGGTGTTGACCCAGCGCTTAGCGATTCGATATCCTGACGATGCTGGTTCGGGTCATTGCCAAAGATGATAATCAACCCGCTGTCATTAAATGGCGTCAGCACGTGGAAAAGGATGCGATGGAACTGGTGCAAACCTTCGTCGGAGGCTTCGATGAAGTCCTTGGCGGGGGAATTCCGAAGGGGAGCATAGTCCTAGTGTGCGGCAGCCCTGGCACGATGAAGACCAGCCTCGCCTTCTCGATTGCTTACAACAACATCAAGAACAATGGCTCGAAGGGGCTCTACATCTCGCTAGAGGAGAGCACGGACGATCTCAAGACCGACATGGAGAACATGGGGCTGTCGGGACTGGACAAGATGGACCTGCACATCCTCGATGTCGGGAAGATCCGCCTCGAGCACAAGGAAGAGGAGATGTCAAAGAACTGGCTCGAGGTCCTGATGAAGTACATCGAGCACAGGGTCGGCGTGAACAAGTTCGACATAGTCGTGATCGACTCCCTGGCGGCGCTGTACGCCCTGACGAAGTTCTCCAATCCGAGGCGCGAACTGTTCCACTTCTTCGGGTTCCTGAAGGAGCTCGGCGCGACGGTGCTGCTCATCTCGGAGATACCTTCCGGTCAGAGCAAATTGGCGACATATGACGAGGACTTCCTCGCCGACGGCATCATATTCCTCAAGCAGTACGAGATGGGTGAGACCGACGTCCAGCTCAGGATCCGCTGCATCAAACTGAGAAGGCGGAAGCACAAGCACGGATATTTCGCTCTGATATACGAGAACGACAAGTTCGCGGTCACCAACGTCATCTCCGAATAGGCGGTATCAGAATCGGTAATGAGAACCGACTCATCGCTCCTTAATAACTTCACAACGGTGAGAGCATCCAGCACATGACGGACGGCTTTTCTCTTCTGTCGACCTATGTCGAAGGTCTCGACAAGGCGCTTGGTGGTGGAATCCCCAAGGGCAGCACGGTCGTGGTGGCGGGCACGCCAGGCACCATGAAGACCTCCCTTGTCTTCAACATGCTCTACCACAACTGCTTTCACGGTTCCAGGGCCCTGTACATCACGCTCGAGCAGAGCGCGGAAAACCTCAAGATCGCCATGAAGCGGTTCGGCTTGGGCGATTTCAACGAATCACAGATCTACATAGTCGACATCGGGAGGCTTAGGCTGGAGCTGAGCAAGAAGGAAGTCACCAGGGACTGGATCGACATCCTCGTCGAGATTGTGAAAGAGGCTGTCAACACCAACCACTACGATCTGCTGGCCCTGGATTCCCTCGACGCCCTCTATTCCCTGATGGGGCTTCACAACCCGCGGCGGGAGCTCTTCCATCTGTTCGGCGCTCTGAAGGAATTCGGCCTCACGGTCTTCCTGATAGGGGAGGTCCCCTTCGGCTCAAGCCAGATCGCCCAGTTCGGCGAGGATTTCCTGGCCGACGGCATCCTGTATCTGAAGCACGTGGAGCTGAACGAGTCGGACGTCGAGCTCAGGCTGAGGTGCGTCAAGATGAGGATGGTCGATACTGAGCACTCCTCCTTCACGCTGCTCCACGACGGCGGCAATTTCTCGGTCGTCAAGTCGATCCCGAAGTCGCGCGAGTCCGAGCAGCGGGTTGTCCTGAACGTGTGAGTTCGTCTTTAGTCTCGGCAAAGAAGGATGCAATGTCGTTGATGAACTCGATCTTCGTCTTCATATCCGGGAGGGAATCCCGAAACCTTCTTGCGCGGGCGTCGAGCACGACCGCGACGCCCCTGTCAGTCTCGCTTCGGATCAACCGCCCAATCGCCTGCATGAGCTTCCTTCGTGTCGGGGCCTCGACGGCGTACTCCCAGCCCCTCTGGAACTTCGCGTCGTAGAAGTTGACGATCGACTTGAGTTTGGCCGTCGGCTTGGGGTACGGCACGCCGACGAGCACAGCCAGTTCGAGGTCCTCGGCGGGGAAATCCATACCCTCGCTGATCCTCCCGCCAAAGACCGAGAAGAGCACCGCGTTGTCCGCCCTGAATCGTTCGACGAGCTCCATCAGGTCCGATTGCTCCATGTTCTGCTCCTCGACATAGAGCGGCCTCTGCAGTTCGCCCCTGATGTCCAGGAACTGCCTCATCAGGTCGTGGGAGGGGAAGAACACTGCGGTGTTCCTCTCGACAGCGAGCAGAATCCTGAGCAGTTCGTCCTTCAGCCGGGCAATCGCCGAGGGATCCGCAGTCAAGACCTCGTATTTCGTCGTGAGTCCCTCCGCCACGAGCACCAGCCTGTTCTCCGGAGGGAATGGGCTCGGGAACCTCCTCAGCAAGGTCTCTGGCGGGAGGCCGACCGAATCCCTGTATTCCTCGAGCGGCGTCAGCGTCCCCGACATGTGGATCGAGGCCCAGCAATCGTTGACGGCCTTGGTCACCTCGGACGGATCCAGGCAGGAGCATTCCAGCGCCGGGTTGTCGCCGCCGGTGACCAGCCTTACGTATTCCCACCCCTCCTCGTTGAACCAGAAGAGCAGGAAGGAGCCGAGGGCTCCGATGTATGACCTGGGGATCCTGCCCGCCATCACCTTCTGCTCCCTCACTATCTCTCCTTGGACGATCATGTTCTGAGCCATGCGCTTGACGCGCGTGCTGGTCGTGCCGAATGCGCTCATCAGGGCTTCTTCAAGCGCGGACGGAGGCAACAGGCCGTCCTCGTCCCTCACGTATTCCTCGGCCAAGTCGACGAGCACATTCTTCGCGAGATCGACGACATCGGTGATGGAGACACCATCGGAGACCTCTGGATCCCCGAACTCCTCGGTCTCGATCATTGCGTTCCTCAGGGCGAACAGGCTCATTCTCGCGGAGCCGAGCATCCTCGCGTAATCGGGGAGGTTGTGTGCCTCATCCACGATGAGCACTATGTCCTCGAGCGGAACCGCCATCCACCGCAGCAGCGCATGACGCAGTCTCGGATTGAAGAAGTAGATGTAGGGAGCGGTGACCACCTTCACTTGCGGGAGCAGGGACTTGGTGAACTCATAGGGGCAGACGCCAGCGGTCCCGCAACGCGCTCGGACCTCCTCGGCGGTCGGAGTCTCCTGCAAGGCCCATTGCCTGAGTCCTTCGCTTTCACCGAAAGTCAGCTTGTGATAGTACTTGCATCCCTCCTCGCCCCTCAGTGTCCTCGCCTTCCGGTCTTGGCAGGCCCTGGAGAGTTCCTCGGCAGCCGCATTCCGGAATTCCCCATCGGTATGCAGGAGCGGGCAGAGGTTGTGGCGACCCTGAAGCGCGGCGGTCTTGAGACCGAGCTTCCTCGCCTCAAGGATGACCTGGCGCTGTTGCGAATTCGTTCGCACGAGGTAGAGAACAGACTTGTCGCCCGCCAGAGCCTCCGAGCCGGCTGCGTACAGCGCGCAGACGGTTTTCCCGATTCCAGTCCCCGCCTCCAGGACGATGTGTCGCCCGTGCACCGCCTCGGTCAGCGCATCCACGACATCCTTCTGCGATCTCCGAAAAGAGTACGGGAACTCCATCGCAGCCGCCATTCATTGAGAGTAGTAGTCCGCATCGGTGGGGTCTGCGAAAGTGAGACGCTCCTGACCGGGAAGCTTGACAGCATTGGCGCGCGGTCCCATGGACGGAATGCGGGGCGGCCAGGGCATCGACAAGTGGACCGAGTTCGGAGCTAGCCCAGGTCAATCGCGGCGTTGTTATTCGGAAGAAAAGGCTGAGTGCCATGCTCAATGAGGCAAAGCCCCTATGCACCACGAGAGACGGGGAACCCTACATCTTCGATTTGGGCATTCTCAAGCGTCTGGCGGCGGTGCTGCGCGAGGGAGAGGACCTCCAGCTCCCGATCACGCTGCACTTCTCGACGATTGCCAAGGACAGCAGTTATGCATCCGACGAGACCGCCGCGGAAGTCCTGAGGCGCCTGGAGGAATTCGGCGAGGCCTATCCATACCGCGACGGGAAGATGCGGCTGCCGAACTCACTGGCTTACACTCTCCCGTTGAAATATCCAACTGCGATCCAAGGATTGTTTCTCTAGTCGCGCTTACGGGAGGTTCTTCGGTCTTTCCTTGCGGCCGCCCCAGAGATCCTCGGGGAACTGATCGTACACGGTGGCGTCCTTCTCCAGCGCCTCTTTCTCCTTCTGCGCCCTGACGAGCTCCGCGATGCGCTCCTTGCGGAACATCCAGTAGTGGATGCGCCACTCGCGGCCGTCGTAGAGGGTCGTCTCCTCTCTCTCCGTCGTGAGGATTCCGGAGTCCTCGAGCATGTAGAAGGCGTCTCTGTCCTCGGGCTCGAGTACGTTGTCGATGATTCTTTCAGAGTACCCGAAGAAGTTGAGAACGTGCTGGGCCATGACCCTGGCCTCTTCGTCCTTCATCCCGGCACGGTCTATGGAATTCTTGATTGCACGGGTGAGGTCATCGACAGTAAGCGTCCCTGCCACCCCCCTACCCGTCTTGGTCTTAATCGCCATGAAACCTACGCAACTATTGGCCGTCCGAGTTATTTATACTTAGCGTCCGTGGGACGCGTGAGTGATAATCGCGCGAAGACGAGTTGCCAGCTCGGAAAGAGCTAAATGCCAGCTGGCGATTACTGGCATTGCTGGCATAAACCCGGGGCAGGAAGGGGCGATCGGTGGGGACCGACAATAACCTCGATGGTCAGGCAATGCTATTGGCCGAGTTGCGGGCGATCCGCGAGCAACTCGCGCGTCTGGAGCTCAGGGTTGACGCTCTCGCCGGCAAAGGAGCGCCGGCCGAGGCGGTCATCAGGACGTTCGTGGACGGCCTCGACGAGGGCCTCGGCGGCGGCATCCCTAGAGGACATGTGGTGATGCTTGGCGGGCCGAGCGGGACGATGAAAACGTCGCTGGCACTCTACATCATGCAGAGGAACCGCGCGGAGGATGTGAGGGGAATCTACGTTACGCTGGAGGAGAGCCGCGAGAGCCTGCTCAAGACGATGACGCGGCTCGGCATAGGCCCCGATGAGGATTTCATCGTCGACATCGGGAAGCTTCGCATGGAACATGAGTCAGCGGAGGAACCCCGCGACTGGCTCCAGATCTTGAAGGATTATCTGTCGCGGCGGCTGGAGAAGGGGACGCTCGACCTCGTAGTCATCGACCCGTTGAACTCTCTCTACGCGCTTGCGGGGATCAAGGATCCGCGGAAAGACCTGTTTCACTTCTTCGCGTTCCTGCGGGGGATCGGTGTCACGAGCATTCTCATCATGGAGGCTGAGGCCGAGGACAGGTTCTTCCCGAATCACGAGGACTATCTCGCTGACGGTGTGTTGACTCTCGACTTCCCCAAGAACGAGGTCGGCGAGCTCTCGCCTCGGTTGCGCTGCGTCAAGATGAGGCACACTGAGCATTCGCGCGAGCCCTTCCGTCTCACATTCGGAAATGGTCGATTCGCGGCAGACCCATGGAGCGCCAAGGCTGACAGTAACCCTGTGCGATGACGGAATGCGCCGCTCAGCCCAGCGGGCCTGCCCTGATCTTGTTCCTGTCGACCTTGATTCCCGCGGGGGTCGCGATTATGAGGTTCTTGCCGACCCCGGCGACGTCTCCGCCGGTGTCCCTCGCGACGTTCTTCAGCTCCGCGGTTATGCGCTTCAAGGCGAGGTCGTCCGAAGCAATCGCGCTGTAGTCTATGAGGAGAATGTTCCCGTTGTAAACGTGAGTCGTGAGGTCGGTGATGTCCTCGTAGCGGTACACCTCGGCGACTCTCACCATTGACTTCACTGGTTCGCCGAGCGGTCCACCGCCCTCCTCAAAAACAAGTTCTCCTAGGTCGATGTAGCCCCCTGTCTCAGCACTTCCTTCTGTCAGCTTCTTGAAGGGTTTCTTGATGAACGCCATGCCCATCCCTTTGTCCAAGTAATCTGGCCTCGGTTATTAAAACTATCGAAGAGTCGCGAGACGCGAACGGTTCATGCGAAGTCTGGCTCGGCGATGAAACGACAGAGCGCGTTGAGTCACGAGATAGTCCTCTCATTCACTTCATGACAAGGGTTAAATGAAAGATGATGTTTGGGCCTCGCGGCATGCTATACGATGTCATTATCGTAGGCGCTGGCCCAGCCGGACTCACGGCCGGGATCTTCGCGAGAGCACGCGAAATGTCAACTCTGATTCTGGAGGCAAGACAGGCTGGCGGCCAGCTGGCGGTGCTGTATCCAACGAAGTCGGTCTACGACTACCCGGGCTACATAGCGATCGAGGCCGAGGAGCTCGGCCGGATCTTCGTCGAGCACGCGAGACTGAGCGGCTGCGAGCTCCACGAGGGGGAGGAGGTCACCGAGCTCAAGAGGAAGGGCGAGCACTGGAGGGTCGGGACCACCAAAGGATACTACGAAGGGCGCTCGGTTGTCCTCGCGATGGGCATCGGTCTCTTCGAATCGAAGCGTCTGGCCGTGCCGGGGGAGGATGCGTTCGAAGGAAATGGCGTTTCCTATGGGGTGAGGGACAGGCGAGAGTACAAGGGGAAGCGGATCCTGATCGTCGGCGGCGGCTACAGCGCTCTCGAGGCGGCGCTGCAGATTGTCGTGCACGCGGCCGAGGTCTACTTGATCCACCGCAGGGAGCAGTTCAGGGCCATGGAGAAGAGCGTCGACGCCATCGCGCGGTCTCACATCAAGATCCTGATGAACTCCGAGGTCGCGCAGATATCGGGCGACAAGGAAGTGCGTCACGTCGTGGTCTACAACAACCAGACCCTGGAGAAGCGCACGATAGACGTGGATGCGATCATAGTGCAGGTGGGTTTCGAGACCAAGTCCGGCTGGCTGAAGAAGTGGGGTCTCGAGATGGAGGGAGAAAGGCTGATCAAGGTCAAGGTGGACATGAGCACGTCGCTGCCCGGCGTCTTCGCGTGCGGCGACATAGTGTTCTACACGAGCAAGGAGAAGAGGATAGTCACGGGATGCGGCGAGGCGGTCACCGCGATAGCGAGCGCGTACAAGTTCGTGAAGAGCCCGTATTGGGCGTGAGCGCTGAGCCAGAGAAGCGCATCGGATTCCAGAGACTATTCCTCGTCAATCTTCCAGAGGTTGTCTCCAACGTGGTGGATGGATTTGACGGCCTTTCCAGATTCAGCCGCAATCATCTCCTCTCCCGTGAGCAACGCCTCCCCGATCGCGAGAGGCTGCTTGTTCTTCTCATCCCTCACCCAGACGAGGTCCCCGACCTTTATGGCGCGGTCCGCATCGACCACGCCGGGCGCCATGATGTCAGCGCCGTTGTAGACGAACTTGACCGCGCCCATGTCGACGGTGACGTAGAGACGTTCCGGCTTGAACGCGAGGAGGCCCCTGACGGTCAGGAACGGGCGGTCTTTGATCATGAAGCCGATCGACTTGTCCTTCACGAGCAAGACCTGCCAGCTGTCGGCCTCGGCCGTGTCGATGGGCTCTTCCGCTCCCGCAATCTCGATGCCCAGCGAAGCCTTCAACCGTTCGACGATCGCCGTTGCTTCCTTTCGCCGGAGTCTCTGGCGGCGGCGGAGCCTAAGCACGGCGGCGTTTCCTCCACGGGCGGGCAACTATGACGGTGATCAGGATGGGCACCATGATGGCGGGGAACTCAGGGATGTCCAGGTGACCCCATGTATCAGGCTTGTTTATGTCCACATTCGTGGAACCCCAGTAATCGCTGAACGCGTTCGTCGCGTTGAACATATGAATCGCGAAACCAGCTTCAGTATGACCCGATGCCCAGACATTGTCCTTATGGAGATTGAACTCGTAGTTCTCGAAACCGTTGTAGAAGGAACCCTGAGCTAGGTCGGGCGGCGATGCACACACCGCATCGCAAGTAATCCACGTAGTGCCATCTCCGCGTTGTCCCTTGAGGCTGCTGGAGCCGCTCATTACTCTGGTGTGCCGGTCATCAATTTGCGGAGCACTAGTGCCATTGTGCGTTGTGTCGAGCACAACGTCCGCGTAATCGAGATTGCCGTCGTTGGTCGTGTCGCGGAAGACGACGCAAATCCAAACCCTGCTGGAACTGTGCCCTATATAGAACTTGTAGTTCGTTATGTCCACTACCGTCGCACCGGCGTATTCTCCGGTGGGGTTATCGCATTGGCCGTTCAGAGTCGGGTCAGCGGCAAGCGGACCAGAGACCACAGTTTCGGCATTCTGTCCGTGAAGGACTTTTGGCGAGTCGTCGCCCCTCGTCCCTCCGCGCCCGCCAGACCGCGTCTCCAGGTCGATTGGCGGCGGAAGGTCGCCGATCCCGCTCCAGTCCGTCGATTCCACGAGCATCTTCGGATTGTCGAGCGTGCCCAAGACTGACAGGTCGACGGAGATCTCCATCTTCGAACCGGAAGTCATGGCGAGAAGCACCGCGCCCGGGACTTGAATCCAAACGGCCCCGGAGCAACTGTAGAGCGTTTTCGAATCCACCTTCCGCTGGTGTCCAGTTATCTCCAGCTTGAAATCCGCAGTCAAGGTGCCGGCTTGGCAGCCTCTGGTATCAGTTGAGTTCGTATCGATGAAGATGGTCAGCCTGTCTTCACCGGACACCCTCTTCACCGGAGCTGGGGCGGCTGGCGGGGACGGCTGGCCTGCCTGGGCCCACATGACCTTCGCCGGCATCGCATCGCCGGCCATCGCCTTCCCGAGGAATTCCACATAGAACACGGACTTGTCGTAGCCTGTGCCGTGCGACGTGTTCGAGGAGTAAGCCGCAATGTCGACGTTGGGGTTCGAGAGGGCGGGTGATGTATCTGTCTGGAACGGCGGGAGCCAATCCCCGAACCAACCGTCAACGATCTTGTTCTGCGGTGCCTGGTTCACGTATCCGACGCCGCCATCCCCGTTGATCGTCAGGGGGACGTCAACGTCAAGGCCGGTCAGGTTCAGCCACAATGGAGTCTTGGATGTGAAAACCGTGAGATCGACGCCCACAAGGACGTCCAGTTGTTCGCCGGCCTCCAACTCAACGCGGTTCGGAAGCTGCAGCTCGTCCCTCAGGTTCGTCGGGGAGCACTGCCAGGTGGCGCTTGCCGCGAAGTCTTCGATCACGACCTTCTTTCCCTGGGCGTGCATCTTCAGGCGGAGAATCTCATTGCTGGATGGAGTCAGGGCGGTCATCAGGCTGCTTGGGACCTGCTCGACGCTGATGGCGCCGTATTCTTTTCCCATGCGCAGCGAGGCAAGGGTCGTGTGCCCTTCGAAATCGCTTCCAGCCAGGCGGACGGTGTATGTCGTCTCCAGATCTGCCGCCAGCATGTTGACTGCGAGTTCAACCGAGCTGGATGACGCTGCGGCAGAGGCGTGGGCTGCGCTCTTCCACGCCGTCCAGTTGAGCCGGTCTCCCGTCGATTCGAATTTCATGAAGTCGGAGTTTGTCACCTTCCCGCCAATGCCGAAAACCTTGATCGCATACTCCGCGCCCAGGTCTCCCGGCCAATATCCCGTGGCGGGATTCCCGTCGGAGTCGATGAATGCGTAGAAGCCATCGTATCCCTGGGTCTCCGCGAGAACCTGCCCTCTGACCTGGAAGTAAACGTACAGCGTGTTCGAGTCCTCGACCAGGGCGTACTCAGTGAAGGCGATATTGTCCACCGCACCGCCATTGTCCTCAATGTACTTCGGCACCGCATTCCAATCGCCGAAGGCGCCGTCTATCTGCACAGCCGCCAGGCGCGGGGTTGGCGTGCTCATCAGGAGGTAGAAAGAAGGAAGGAGAAGGATGAACAGGAGCGTCAGACTGACCCCCACCTTGATATCTCGATGAGTGACAATTCCGAAGGCGTTTGTCCGCAGCGACCTTCTCGTCCCGTTGACTAGCCCGCGACCGTTCACGAGGCCGTTCCCGTTGACGAGTCCGTTCGTGAGTCCGTTGATCCTCCCGGTCCCGTTGACCCTTCCGAGACCATTGACGAGGCCGTTGGTGCGCCCTCTCCCGTTCGTCCTACCGAGGCCGTTCGTGAGCCCGTTGGTGAGGCCATTCCCGTTGACCAGCCCTCTCCTGGTAGAAGAGCTGGCCCGGTTCGAAGCTCTCCCTGGAGAAGACTTCCCTTCGGCCATCAGGCGCCTCCCTCGCTTTCCTGGGCATCTTTGGCGTCTATCGCACCGCCACGCAACGACAGTGCCAGGAAAATGCCGCCGACGAACGCCATGAACAGGCCCGCGATCAGGGTGATCTGGTTGATCCATCCCCACGCGTCATAGGCTTCTCCGACCAGGGGAAATCGCATGATCTCATGCAGCCAGGAGCTGAGGATCATCCCCGGGAGCCCCAGCAGTAAGAGGACCAGACCGGCGTAGAAGAGGATGCGGTCTCGTCGGAGTCTGGAACTGTCGATTTCCATGGTTCATCCCTCGATGAACTGCGGCCTGACCACCCCCATGCACTAGATTCTCTATATATATCCGTTGTGCAGTGGTTATCCGATTGCGACAGTTATCTGATTGCCACATTTATTCGATTGCCAGCTAAGCGTCAGACACGTCGGGACGTGCGCGCGCGCGCGCGCGTCAAACCGATTCAGGGGGCATCGCGGACGGAGCGGACTTCTCTGTCCGACTGGATCCATCTTGGACGCCGGCCTTCACGTAACATTCCCTCGCCTCGCGTTCTCTGCCGAGGGCTTCCAGCACTCTCCCCCTGTAGAGCCAAGCCCTCGAGAAGTCCGGCCTGAGCGTGACGGCGGTGTCGAGGTCCTTCAGCGCCTTCTCCGGCCTGCCGGCCTCCAGGAGGATCACGCCCCTCTCGCACCAGTTCTCCTCCTTTTTTGGGCTCTGACCGAGGGCGACATCGAGGCAGCCCAGCGCCTCCTTGAGCCTTCCGTTCCGCGCGAGCAGCTGAGCTCTCCTCAGGTAAGCGGTGTCAGAGACGTACTTGTCTTTCCCCGCTTCCAGGTAGGCTTCGAGCGCATCCTCGACGCGCCCGGCCGCTTCCAGCACGATCCCCCGCCAGAAGGCAGAGAGCCTCCCACTCTTGCTCGCGCGTTCCAGCGCGTTCATGGCCCCGGGGAGGTCCTTGAGCGCGATCAAAGCCTGGGCCAATCCCTGCCCCGCCGCGACGCCGGCGCCGAGCTTCTCGGCCACCTCGAAACTGTGGCGCGAGTCTTCGAACCTTCCGCTCTCCAGGAGAGCCTTCCCTCTCGCGAGCCATGCCTCGGCCGACTTCGGGTCAGCCTTCGTGGCGGAGTCGGCCATCGCGACGGCCTCATCGACACTTCCATGGTCGAGGAGAATCTCAGAGAGCCTCTCGGAGATGCGCGTGTTCGATTCCAGGTTCGACGCCGACTTGAGCATGTCGATGGCTTCGTCGCTCCTTCCAAGACTGACCATCAGAGTCGCCTTCGCAAGGAGTATGTCGGTGTTCCCCGGTTCGAGCTCGAGCGCCTGGTCGTATGTCCCCATGGCCTCGTTGTAGCAGAAATGAGCCTCCGCCTCGTGGCCCATCTTCAGCATCACGTCGGCCCTCAGTATCCATGCCTCGTCGTACGCGGGATTGAGGATGAGCGCATTGTTCAGCGCGTCCCTTGCCTCCTCCAGGCGATAGAGGTGGATCAGCACCTCGGCCTTGGCGAACCACGCCCTGTCGTAGTTGGGGTTGAGGATGAGCGACTGCGTAATGAACTCGAGTCCCTCCTCGTGCTTGCCGAGCTCGCTCAGCGAGTGACCTTTTGCGTAGAGGGCGTAGTCGAAGTCCGGCCTTATCTCGAGGGACTTGTCATGGTAGGGGAGCGACTCCGCGAACTGGCTCATCTTGTTCAGGGCGTTCCCGATGTTGTTCCACGCGATCTCGTATTTCGGGTTGACCTTTATCGCCTCGAGGAAGCAGGGGATGCTATCCTCGTACCTCCCCAGGTTGTAGAGGGCGTTGCCCAGGTTGTTCCAGAGGACCTCGTCCTTCTTGTCCATCTCGAGCGCACTGCGGTAGCAGATGATCGCCTCCTCCAGCCTGTCCATCCCGTGGAACGTGTAGCCCTTGTTGTACCATGCATGCTTGTAGTGCGGGTTGACCTTGAGAGCCCGGTCGTAGCAGCGGATCGCCTCGTCGTGGATTCCGAGCATGAAGTAGGTGAAGCCCTTGTTGTTCCATGCCTCCTCGTTCCTCGGGTTGATCTTGAGGACGCGGTCATAGGCGTCTATCGCCTTCTCGTACCTCTCCATCGCGTAGTAGGAATTCCCGAGGCTGTTCCATGCCTCCTCGAAGGTCGGCCTGATAGCGAGGGCCTGGCGGTAGGCCTCTATCGCATCGTCGTACTTCCCGACATCCTCCAGCAGCAGTCCTTTCCTGTAGAGGAATGTCTCCTTGTCTTTCTCGACTTCGGCCAGCCTGTCGTAGCACTCTACGGCCTTCTTGACCTTGCCAAGCTGGACAAGGGCGAGCGCCTTGTCGAAGAGGGCGGTGTGGTAGTCGGGGTTGATTTCCAGCGCCTTGTCGTAGGATTCGACGGCATCCCTCATCCTGCCCATGTACGAGTGCGCGTTGCCCATGTTGTACCAGGCGACCTCGTATCGCGGCTTGATCTGGGTCGCGTGGAGGTAGCTGGCGACTGCATCGTCGTGCCTCCCGAGCGCGTCGAGGGCGACGCCCTTGTTATTGAAGATGACCTCGTCGCGCAGTCCTTCCCTGATCGCGTTGTCGTAGTGCTTGAGCGCCTCGGAATAGCGCCTCTCGTCGCAGGCGGTGTTGCCCTTGAGGAACTCCTCCTCCGCACGAGCCGCATCTCCGGCGGCGGTTGTGCCGGGTGTGTGGCGGGAGTTCACGGCGGGCTGTTTAGCCTCTGCCATCCGCCATCAAATCTCGGCGGGGTGAGATATAGGTTCGCTTCCAATCCTTGCGTTCGGCAAACGATTGTGACCGCCAATGTGGGCCGGTTCTCCGGTGGCGGCTCAGTGCGGTGAATCCTTCCTCGCCAGCAACCAGCCAGCGTCATTCTCCCTGAACTCAGAGCGGACATACCTCATGACTTCATCGGAGACGCGCTCTCGGGAAGGTTCCACGTGCCATCCATTCGTTGTTGGTGCGAACATCTCGCTCACTTCTGAATCATGCATAGGTTGGTCACGGCTATCGAGTGAATCGGCAAGACGTGAGCAGTGAGTGGCCATTTTCAAAAACCGGAGGCGAATCACTAACCCTAAATAACAGCCCCAGAATGGCTGCGAACATGGCGGTGGTCCGCGTCGAGGGTGTCACGAAACGCTACCGCAACGTGACCGCTCTCGATGGCGTCTCTCTCGAGATCGAGGCGGGCGATTTCTACGGTTTCTTCGGTCCGAACGGGGCCGGCAAGACCACTCTCCTCAAGATCCTCACCGGGCAGCTGAGGCCGACCTCCGGCATGGTCGACGTGCTCGGCATTGACGTGGCGCGAGAGCCGCTGAAGGTGAAGGCGGTGGTTGGCATCGTGCCCGAGGTCGAGTCCCCGCCGTCCTATCTCACCGCCTTCGAGTACCTCTACTTCGTGTCGCGAGTGAGGAAGCTCGACGACGCCAACGGCAGGGTCAAACGCTGGATCGATTTCTTCGACCTTGGGGACTCGAGGGGCACGCTCTGCAAAGACCTCTCCAAAGGCAACCGCCAGAAGCTGATGATCGCCAGCGCGTTGATCCACGAGCCCAGGCTGCTCTTCCTCGACGAGCCGTTCATCAACCTCGACCCGGTCTTCCAGAGGAAGCTCAAGGACCACCTGAGCGAGTACTCCCGCGGCGGGGGGACGGTCTTCATGTGCTCGCATCTCCTGCAGATCGCGGAGAAGCTCTGCGACAAGGTCGCGGTCATCAACAAGGGGCGGCTGATAGCGACGGGGAGCCTCGCCCAGGTGAGGGGGAGCAGCCCCGACCTCGAGCAGGCGTTCCTGCACCTGGTGGAGGGAGACGGCTGAAGGACCTCCTGTGGCTGATGCTCAAGGAAGAGTTCCGGATGCACACGTCCTACTCCAGCAGGTGGATGTTCCTGACGTTCCCGGTGCTGGTGGTCCTCTTCTCATTCGGGATCGCAGTCACTTCCAAACAGATATTCCAGAGCACCTCCCTCCGCGAGATGCTGCTCCTCATGCACATCTCCATCTTCATCTACGGTCTCAGTGTAGGGGCGTTCGGCTTCCTCGGGAACCAGTACCAGGAGAGGGCGATGGGCTACCGCAACTACCTGGTCACGCAGCCGTCGCTCCTCCCGATATCCTTCAAGAAGACGTTCTTCGGGATGTACCTGAGGGACGGCGTGTTCTACGTCCTCCTGCTGCTCATGCCGATGGCCATCGGCCTGTTCGCGTCGATCCCGCTCACCGGGTTCAGGCCCCTGAGCATCACCGCCTTGTTCGCCGCCGCAATCCTGACTTTCTTCATCGGGATGTCGCTGAGCTTCTTCGTCTCGACGATGTATATCCGCAGCAGGCCCGCCTTCGGAATCGCCTGCATCGCGGTGGCGGCGATGTTCGCCGCGGGGACGATCGTGTCATGGCTGCCGCTTGACATGATCCTGCCGGGGCTCGGGTTCGAGTACAGCCTCCCGCCGCTCGTGCAGTCTCCCGGTTTCGCAGCGATTCCGTATGCTGTCACGTCGGTCCTGCTGATCATCCTCCTCACGGCCGGGGCGGTGCTCCTCGTGGAGGAGAGGTTCGAGGCGAAGCACGTGACGACGAAGGACGAACTCGTCAGGAACATCAAGCGCTTCTCCTTCTCCCCGCAATACGGCGTGCTGCTCGCCAAGGAGGTCGTGGACCTGAAGAGGAGCGGCCTGGCGACGAGGGTCGTGTTCACGTACGTGATTCCTCTTCTTTTCCTCGCGTTCACCGCTTGGTTCGTGAGGTACGGGCTCGCGATACCGGTCGGCTTCAACACGGTCTTCTACGGGGCCATGGTCGGATTCTTCGGGGTGACATTCTACGGCTGGCTCAACAACATCGACCACACGGACTACCTTGCGACGCTGCCCCTGTCGGTCCCCGTGGTCATCAAGACGAAGCTGCTCGCGTTCGCCATACTCACCACGTGGATAAGCGCGATATTCCTCATCGCGATCGCGCTGGTGAACAACGACGTCAGGCTGCTTTGGCTTGCGCTGCCCGTGATGATAGTCGTGTCGATCTACATGGTTGTCATGACTGCCTACCTCACGGGTCTCAGGACGAACAGCTTCTTCTTCGACCCAGGCGTGCTCGTCAAGTTCACGGTCCTCTCGATGTTCCCTGACCTCGGCCTTACGATATTGTCGTTCACCATAGACCGGGATGTGGTGTTCGCGATGGCGGGCATCGGCCTCGTCCTCGGAGCGTTAGGTATATCCGCCCTCTTATTCTATCGCGGACTGGACAAGAAGTGGGGCAGGACTGAGTTCGGAGATTAGAAAATGGTCGATGCGGAGAATATCCGCAAGGCGATTCACCTGATGTATCCCATCGCTCTCGTCTACTACTGGCTCCCGCCGGACGCGTACATCGGCGTCGGGAAGGAGTACCTGGTCGCGGCGGTGCTCGTAGTGATTTTCGTGATTGAGGCGATCAGGCTCGTCACGAAGTTCAAGATGCCCCTCATCAGGGAATACGAGCGTTCGAGGATTGGCGCTTATGCGCTGGGGAGCCTCGGGATCGGGATAGCGCTGGTGTTCTTCCCCCCGCCCGTCGCGGCGGTGGCCGTGTGCGGCATGGCGTGGATCGATCCTCTGTGCCACTCGACCAAGGAGGGCGGCGGTTATCCCGTGGTCCCGATCATCGCATACTTCGATTTGGCGGCGTTCTTCTTCCTCTCCGCGAACTACCAGCCCTTCAACGCTATTTTCTATGGGGCGGTCGGTGCGGTTGTTGCGATAGCCTCGGAGGCGCCGAAAATCAAGATGATCGATGACGATTTCATCATGACCTTGGTGCCGCTGATCGTCCTGGGCGCGCTGAGCGCATCACTCGGTGGGCTGTTGCCCTAGGATTTCCAGCTTTCCGAACTTGCCGGCGCTGACCTGGAGGCTGCCCTTGAACTGCCTCGCCCAGCCGTTCGTGATCTTGACCTTGTCGTTGACGTTGACCTTGTCTATCTCGTCGTTCCAGAGCGTGAGGGTGATCTGCCCGCCCTCGTCGTCCTCGCACTTCGCGTCGCAGACGCGGCTTGCCCCCATGCGGGTGCTGACGTTCCTGACCTCTCCCTTCTCCTTGATCGTGAGTTCCAGAAGGTCGACCTTCGAGTCTGACTTGATGTCTTTCGCTTTCATTCTGATCGCGCGGGAAAAGGCGGCGGCTGTTTAAGCCTTTGGCTTTAAGGCAAATCACCGGCCGGCCATGGCGGGATGGTTGGTGTCTTCAGTCGGACGTCTTGCTTTTCACGGACCGGAGGCCAATCTCGCAACCGTCAGCCGAGCTGTCACGGTTTCTTTTGAGTCGTGGGCCGATGCACGGACTTCTTCTCCCTGTCATGCTCGCCGAGTCGCTCCAAGACCTCCCGAGTCCTGTAGGCCCTGATGCCCCCGAGGTCTTGCGATTCGATCACGTCCTTGTCGCCACTGACGACGCCGTCGACACCGACAGCCACCGCACAGGCGAGGAGCGGGGCATCGGTAGGGTCGCGCAGCCTCTTTGCCCACGAGGCGACGTTGCGGGCGTAGAGTCTTCTCCGGACGACCTCGCCCGCATCGAGTATCTCCTCAAGCAGATCGAGTGCCGACGGGAGATCCCGATGATTGCTGAAAACCTTGGCCACGACATCATAGACCTCCTCGAGTGTGTCCTCGGCGACGACTAGTCTGACGGAACCCCTCAGGGAAGCCAGCAGAAGGCGTCTTTCCTTTCCGTCGAAGAAGAGCCCGGAAAGTAGGGTGTCGGCGTCAACGGCCAGCCGCATGGTGCCTCTTCCAGACGCGCCTCTTCGCCTCTTCCACGAGTGCCTCAAGCCTCGCAGGGGTGAGCCTCGCTTCCTTCCGTCTCCGATCGAAGACGGAGAACCTCTCCTCCAACTCCTCTTCCCGGAGCATGCGTATCTCCTCCCCGGACTCCAGGAAGACGATCCTGCTGCCTCTGCGGATGCCTAGCTTCTTGCGCACCGAGGCGGGGAGCGTCACCTGTCCCTTGGATGTCACCGTCGCGACCTGAGCCATGGTAGATAGTAAGGCTTTCCTTACACTTAGCTCTTGCGGACGGGCGTGGCGGCACGCCGGCCATCAGGCTATCCCCGGGGCAGCGGCCAATGGCGGGAATGAAAGATCGCGTTCCGGGACAGTCATGGCGGGAAACCGAAGAGACGATTGGCGGTGCGGGAATCCAAGCTGTGGATATGGCCACTCGCAACCTCTGTCAGCCGCTCAGGCTCAGGACTTGACTCAGCCTGGACCTCCACAATGTAGTGAAGTCCCCATTCGTCCCCCCGATTGCGAAGGCGACATGACGCGAGAGTGCGATATCCTCGTGATCGGGGCCGGTCTTGGCGGCTGCGTCAGGGCGATTCGCGCCGGGCGGCTCGACAAGAAGTCTGACGTGTGCTATTGCCGTCACTCACTTGGCGGTGGATTCTGTTGCCCGGATGGCGGGACTTCCTCATTCTCCTCCTTCGGTTTCCTTCTCTTCATCAACGCCAATAGCAGGAGCACGATCACCACCGCCACGATGACGACGACGAGCCACCAGTACTGACTCAGGAAGTCTGGCGGCGGTGCCTTGATCGTGAATTGGCCGCTCTGAGACCATCCCTTGAGCCCGCCAGAGTCTATGACCGTGATGTTGACGACGACGTCGTCCGCCTCGATGTTCGGGAGCGTCCACGCGAAAGACGTCTGTCCCTTCAGGGCCGCCACTACCTGACTCGTGACTCCTCCGGTCGTGTAATTGATGTAGATCGTGAGGTTCGCGTTGACGTCCTGATCGTCGTGCATCGTCCAGGTGATGGTCTGAGATGAGCCCTTGAGGAACTCCTCCCCGCCAATCGGCGACGTCATCGTGACGGTCGGAGGAGTGTTCGGCGGAGCCTGGATCGTGAACTGCCCACTCTCGTCATAGCCCTTCAAACCGCCAGTGTCGACCACCGTGCCGTTGACAACGACATCCGTGGCGGTGATTGCAGGCAGGGTCCAGGAAAAGGAGCCAACGCTGCATGAAATAGGGTCGCATATGTTGCCGCTTCCCGCACTCGAAGTGTAGTTGATCCAGACGAGGAGAGCAGACGGGGGGTCCTCGTTGTCAGAGACCGTCCATGTGACGGCATGAGCGGTGCCCTGAGTCCACAACTCACCGCCAGAAGGTGAGGTGATCGTTATCGTCGGAGGTGTGTTTGGTGGCGCTTGGATCGTGAACTGCCCGCTGTCGTCGTAGCCCCTCAACATGCCCGTGTCGATTACCGTGGCATTCACGACAACATCGCTCGCTTCGATGCTGGGGACAATCCAATTGCATTGACCAGTTGAGCCCGCGACAGGTCCGCAGACGATTCCGCTTCCTGCGCCAGATGTGAAGTTGATCCAGACGCGAAGGGCAGAGGATGCATCCTCGCTGTCAGCGGCTATCCAGGTGACCGCGTGCGAGGTCCCCTGATTCCATACCTCACCGCCAGAAGGAGAGGTGACTGTGATTGTCGGAGGAGTATTCGGCGATGCGGACGTGCTGAAAGTCCAGAATCCGGGGGGAGTATTGCCATATGCCGACCATGCCGAGGTCTCCCAATCGTCATGCGCCCTGACACGCCAGTAATACGTCATCGAGGGGTTCGTGGCGAATGCGGACGACATCGTCGATGAAGTCGTTCCAGATGCGATGATTGTCGTGAAGACGTTATCCGTCGACACTTGCCACTCGAAGGTGATCACGTCACCGGTGTCCGGGTCGCCTCCTGAGGTCCATGATACTGTCTGAGCAAGGTTTGCGCCTATCACAGATGCGTCGCTAGGCGTGACCGGTGACGTGGGCGGGTTGGGTATGCTGTTCAGCCTGAATAACACCTCGGAGAAGGAACTCCAGTTGAGACCGTCGTACACCGCCACTCCGAAGAAGTAGTCCACTCCCCTCTGCAGGGCCGCACCCGCATAGGTGACCGATGTGCTCGCTCCCGTCAATTGTCCTGGATTCCACATGTTGGTCCCACCGGAGGACGTTCCCACCCTCACCCAGTACTGAGTCTGCGGGTCGCCGTCGGGGTCGCTGTATGTCCAGTTGATGTCTGGGGTGAAGTCTGTCACGTGAACTATTCCTCGCGAGGTGTTGTAGCCCTGCACTCCAAGGTTCGATGCGGCCGGAAGGCCATTGGCCGCGCTCGTGCTGAATGTCCAATACCCCGGTGGCGTGTTGCCGAAGGCTGACCAATTCGCCGGCTCGTAGTCGTCCCTCGCCCTCACCCGCCAGAAATACGTCGTGGACGGACCCGTCGCGAACGAAGCTGAAGTCGTGCCTATGCCGATTCCTTGCACAGTCGTTGACGCGAACGTCGAATCAGTCGAGACCTGCCAATCGTAGGTGATGATGTCGCTCTCGTTGTCCCCGCCCGTTGTCCAGGAGACGGTCTGAGTGGAGCTCGCTGGAACAGTCAAAGACTGGGCGGGAGTAATTGGGGTTGTGGGGGGATTGGGAATGCTGTTCATGTGGAACTTCACCTCCGACTCCGTACTCCATGAGAAACTATCGTTGACCATCACGCCGAAGTAGTAGTCCATGCCCCTGAGGAGCGGTGCCCCGCCGTAGGTAACGACGGTGGTGGGACCTGGCGTGGCGGGCGGGTCCCACATGTCCCCGAGGCCGGGAGCGTTGCCCACCCTTAGGTCGTACCAGGCTTGGGGATCTCCGTCTGGGTCGCCGTATGTCCAGTTGAGAATTGGGGTCGGATCCGTGATGTGCGCCATGCCGGGTGTGGTAGTGAATCCCTGCACGCCCAGGTTGGAAGCATTTGGAGGGGAATAAGCCCGAACCAACTCCAATTTTACCACGAATGCTTCGGTCATCCCACTTGACGTTGTGTGGAACGCACCAGATGTGGTGGGAAAATCTGATGAACCTGTCTGTCCTGTAACATATGCGTTGCCGGAAGAGTCTATTGCAATCGACCATCCATCGTCCTCAAAGGAACCACCGAGGTAGGTTGAGTATAGAATTGAACTTCCGCTGGAGTCGAATTTCGCTATGAATGCGTCCCAAACTCCGGGGGTCGTATCAAAGGCTCCTGGAGTGACGGGGAAATCCGCTGAACGCGTGTAACCGGTTAGGTAGGCGTCACGCGCAGAATCCAGGACCAGCGAGAATCCGCAGTCTTCATTATCGCCACCAAAATAGGTGGAGTAGATGAGAGAACTGCCCGTGGAGTCCAACTTCGCAACGAAAGCATCGCGAGACCCATTGAGGGTCGAGTCGAATGCACCAGGGGTGACGGGGAAGTCTGACGATTGTGTATATCCGGTCAAGTAAGCGGTGCCTGGAGGATCTGTCGCGATTGAGTATGCCCAATCACGGTCGCCACCACCAAGGTAGGTGGAGTAGGAGAGGGAACTGCCGGTAGGATTCAACTTCGCCACGAATGCATCGTCATTCCCATGGTATGACGTGTCGAAGGCTCCGGGGGTGACGGGGAAGTCTGCTGACGATGTGCGCCCAGTCACGAAGGCGCTTCCAGCTGAGTCGATTGCCATCGAGCGCCCTCTTTGAGGGGGGGAGGCATCGTTGTTTGTTCCGCCCAAGTAAGTTGAATATAGAATAGAACTGCCTGTGGGGTCCAGCTTTATCACGAACGCATCGGTTGTCCCGTTTATAGTCGTATCGAAGGCTCCGGGGGTGACAGGGAAATCCGATGACCTTGTGGTTCCGGCCACAAAAGCGCTGCCGACGAGATCTATCGCAATTGAGACCGCGTATTCGCTGCCCAAACCGCCAAGAAATGTGGAATAAAGGAGAGAACTGCCCGTGGGATCTAACTTCGTCACGAATACATCCCAATTTTGATGATAAGTCGTGTCGAATGCACCAGGGGTGACGGGGAAGTCTGATGATTGTGTATATCCGGTCACGTAGGCGGCGCCCGCGGAGTCTACCGCAATACCGTATCCTTCCTCATCTTGCATACCGCCGAGAAATGTGGAAAAAAGAAGAGAACTGCCCGTGGAGTCTAGCTTGGCGATGAATATGTCTTCGGGTCCATCGTAAGAAATATCGAAGGCGCCAGGAGTAACGGGGAAGTCAGATGACGCCGTATATCCGATTACGTAAGCATCGCCAACGAGGTCTGTCGCAATCGAGTATCCATATTCCCCATCGCTGCCGCCGATGTAGGTTGAATATAACAGGGGATCAATAACAACCCCGCGAGACTTGTCAACGCCTTCGCATGCGAAACCATAAGAACGAGGTGTGAACAGGACGAACGAGCACTGCAACTCAATCTCGCCTTGGTTTGCGATCGGAGATGAATCTCCAACATCTCCCGCGGCGGTTCGCAGGAGCAAGTTGCCATTCGCCTCCAGTTCGACATTGGCTGCTCCCTCATAGTAGATTTCAATGACGTTCGGGTCAACTCCAGGAGCGAGGATGAAGTCGTACTTCACGCCCTCGTCGGTCGCGCGGTAAATCAAGTCGACCCCGTCGTACAACCCCTCGTATACAACCTCGCGGTAGCTCCTTATGTTCGTATGCCAGCGGGTAGGATCGTTGCCTATGAAGAAGTTCGTCGCATGAGGTAACGGGTCCCTGCCCTGCGGGGCCACCTTGTTCGCACCTTCGAAGTCGAGGCGAAGGAGCACTCCGCGCGATGAAACCGGCTCTGGCGGGGGTGAGCGCAACAGCTCCTGATCTATCAGCGTTCTGGCCGCCGGTGCAGTCGAGCGCTTCGCAATCTTGATGAGCACAGCGCTCTCGGCAAACCCTATCTGCATGTCTCCGGACGTGGTGTAGAAGCGGACGTCTTGGTTGCCAAGCTGCCCCGCGTTCTCGATGAAGTAGTCAGCTGGTATCGACTTGAACAGGTCCTTTGAGGGGAGATTGGCGGCAGAAACCGGCTCGCCTATTCCTCTCGAGTCACCCCTGACCTCATGCGGGAGCGTGAACAGCAACATCGCGCAGCAGGCTACCGCAAACATGCGCACCGAGAACCCTCGCTCTATCCCTCTCATGTGACCGCCTGAGGGGGCCTATCATCCTTGGAGTTGATAAAGCCTCTGCATGGGGAGAAACGAGACCTTCTTGCCTTTCCGATTTCAGCCGCTCATGCCTCCAACAATCAGGCGCGAGGTCGTCGCTACAGCATGTCCTCACCAGCGCAGGTCAAGCTGTCCGGCTTTTGTCAATCCCCTCCTGTCTTATCCCGAAATCACTTCCCATTTAAAGATTCCTCCAGAACCATGAGTTGTACGGTCCCAGAATAAGTTCCTTGAAGGGAACGCAATACCCCCTATGCGAAAGCTGACGCAGGGAAAGGTCGCATGGATCATCGACGCGGTGGAGAGAGGACGTCTCCCAATCCATCGGATTGCGAAGAGGGCGGGAGTGACGCCGCGGTGGGTGCGGGAGCTGTGGCGGCGATCTGGATGCGGAAAGGTCGTACCGGAGCTGAAGGCCTCAGGACGCCCCAGGAAAGGGATCACGGAAGAGGAGCGGGCATTCCTCCTCGAGTGCGAGAGACAGTTCCGCCTGCATCCGAGGGCGCTGGAGAGGAAGATCATGCAGGTCCATGGACGCAGGGTACCGCACAACAGGATCTGGGCGGTGTTCAAGGAGGCGGGCTTGGTGACTGACGTCCCCTCCCTGCACCGGAAGAGGTCATGGGTGCGTTTCGAGCGAAGGCACTCGAACTCGCTGTGGCAGATGGACTACAGCGTGCTGAGGCCTGGGCGGTGGCTGCTCGTCATCCTGGACGACGCTTCCCGCCTGATAGCAGGTTACGCGGAGACGGACAGCCCGACGGCTGAACTGGCGTGGGAGACGTTCCTCAAGGCGGGAGAGAGGTACGGCTTCCCCCGCCAGGTCCTGACCGACCACGGAACTCAGTTCACGAAGGAGCAGTACGACGCCGAGGGCTACTTCGACGGCAAGCTGAGGGGGCTGAGGAAGGAGAGGGGAGTGCATGTGCAGCACATCCACTCCAGGGTCAAGCATCCTCAAACCGGGGGGAAGGTCGAAAGGGTCTTCGGGACGATCAAGTCGAAACTCAGGGCGGAGTGGCCAGACGGCACGAAGCAGTTCAGGGACCTGGACGAAGTCATGCAGTGGTACAACGATGTGAAGCCTCACGAGTCGCTCGACTTCGAGCACGCGGAGACGCCTGCACAGGCGTTCGTCAGGAAGCTCCGTCCCCAAGAGAGGAAGGCGTACCTGAAGCGACACGGGCATACGGAGGGACGACAGTGACGCCTATCAGGGAAGTAATTCTAGGACTTCACATCCAGAACCATGAGTCGACTAACCCAATGATCCTCTCAGGCGGTAACTTCCAGTAGAAAGCGTGGAGGGGGCTGCTGCCGTCAAGGCTCGAGTGAGGCCAGGATTCGTTGTACCATTGCGCCGCAAGCTCCAGACTGTCGAGCCGTCCGGAGATGCGCTCTAGTGTCTGGAAGACTCTCTCCACCTTTCCGTTCCCCTCTGGTCTTCCGACTCTCGAGAGTATGTGCTCGACCCCCAGCTCCTCCAGGTGAACGGTGAACCTGGAGGGACCGCGGACAACCGCGTCGTAGGGATTCGCCCAGAACACGCTCCCGTGATCGGAGAGCAGCTGGACGGGCGGACCCCACGCCGCCACCGCCGAGTCGAAGGCGTGAATGCTCACGTCCATCGTGGGCGTGCGGTCGACCGCCACACCTGTGACGAGGCGGGACGCGTCGTCCTCGTACACGGCCACCACTCGCCCGGGGAGTGCTCGTACCAGTCGGCGTGCCAGAGGTCCATGCTGTGAGGCCTCTCGTACCTCACGTACCGCCTCCTCTTCTGCTTCTTCGGCTCGTCCCTGGCCAGCCCTCTGGACTTCAGTATTGCGTGGACCCGGTTATGGGGCACGTGCATGCCGTCTCTCCCAATAGCCATCTCAGTGCCGCACGCTCCCATGCCGTACATCTCGTGATACCTCAGGACCAGGTCAACCACATCCTCCGATGGCGGTGAAGCAGGTCTGCCGGGCTTCCCCTGGACGGGGATCTCTCCCGTCTCCTTGTACCGCCTGTAGAGCTCGTTCACCCACCGTCTGCTGACCTTCTGTATCTTGGCTATCCCTGAGACAGAACTCCCCTTCTCCATCTCCCGGATTATCCACTTGATCTTCTTCTCGTTCAGTTTCGCCATTCTCGAACCTGATCGGGGAGATACGGGAACTGAATTCAGGATAACGCATTTGTCAATCCCTTCCGACAACTATTATATAGGGTCAGGATATACATGCCCTTTGTCTGACATCGGTCAGACAAGTCAGAAGGGAATCGATGGGACGACAGCATCAAGGCTCTCTTTCCAAATTCTCAGGCGGTGATTTCCAGTGTATCTGAAAGAAGTCCACATGGAGAACTTCAAGTCTTTCGGCCACAAGATTACGGTCCCTCTACTGCAGGGTTATACCACCATCACGGGGCCTAACGGATCGGGCAAGAGCAACATCGCCGACGCGATCCTTTTCGTCCTCGGCCCGAAGAGCTCAAGGGCGATCAGGGCGGGCAAGCTCACCGACCTGATCTGGAATGGCGGGAAGGACCGCAAGGGAGCTGACTACACCGAGGTCTCCCTGGTCTTTGACAATTCCGACCGCGTCATACCGATGGAGTCTGACGAGGTCCTCCTCACGAGGCGCGTCAGCCTGTCCACCGGCGTCGAGGGCGGCTACAACTCATACTTCTACGTGAACGGCAGGAAGTCGCAGCTCCAGGAGTTCGACTCCCTCCTCGCGCACGCGCGCATATCCGCCGAGGGGTACAACATCGTGCAACAGGGCGACGTGCAGAAGATCATCTCGATGGGCAGCGTCGACAGGCGGCGGCTGCTCGACAACGTGGCGGGGTTGACGAAGTTCGACGAGGACATCGCCCAGGCGGAGACGAAGAGGACGGCGACCGAGGAGAACCTCGGGCGGATCCAGATTATCCTTGACGAGATCAAAGGCCAGCTCGGCCAGCTGGAGAAGGACAGGACGGGGGCGCTGAAATATAAGGAGCTGAAGGAACGCCTCGACCTGGCGAAGGCGCAGATGGCCTTCAAGAACAAGGAGCTGGTCGAGGAGGAGATCAACGGGACGAAGAAGCAGCTCGCGAAGTACGAGGCGGAGAGGACGAAGCTCCAGGAACAGATCATCGCCCTTGAGGCGGAGCTGCAGAAGGCGGCGGAGGGATTGGCGGGAGCGGAGGCGAAGATCGCGGAGCGCGGCGGGGACGAGGCGAGGCAGCTCAAAGAGAAGCTTGACAACCTTCGAGTCGAGAGGGCAAGGGCCGCCGACGGGATCGAGACCAGCAAGGAAGATATCCTCCGGTTGAAGAAGGAAGCGATCGACGTCGGGCGAGACCGGGGCAGAGTCCAGAAGGAGATGGACGCGCTCACGAAGGAGAGGAAGACCGTCGCGACGCAGTTCTCCGAGGCGGAGGAGAAGCTCAAGGAAGCGGAGTCAGAGTTGAATAAGCTGGAAGGCGTCGCGTCGAAATCGGATTCCAAGGTCACCGCGATTCAGAAGGAGATAGTCACTCTCACCAAGAAGACGGGCGAACTCGAGCAGAAGGTCCACGACCTAGTCCTCGAGTCGGACAGGCAGAAGCAAGAAGCGGAGAGGTTGGAGTCGGACATCTCGCAGCTCGAGCAGAGCAGGAAGTCGTGCGAGCTGGAGGTCCAGGATGCTGAGTTCCAGATCAAGGAGATCAAGTCCGGCACGAAGGACGCGACTAAGGGCGTCAGGAAGCTCCAGGAGGAGTTCTACGCCAAGAGGAAGGAGGAGCAGGAGCTCACGAAGCAGGCGGGAGAACTTGAGGCCGCGATCCAGACGCTGACGAGGGAGTACACAAGGCTGAAGGCAGAGAAGGACGCGGTTGAATTCGTGCAGAAGGGCTACACGAGGGCGGTCAGCGCGATCCTGGATGTGAGGGACCGCGGCGAGATCAAGGGCATACACGGCACAGTCGCCGAGCTGGCGAAGGTGGACGACAGGTACGACACCGCGATCAGCGTCGCGGCGGGCCAGAGGATGCAGGCGGTCATCGTCGACTCCGACGCGGTGGCGGCGCAGTGCATCCAGCACCTGAGGAAGGAGAAGAGCGGGCGGGCGATCTTCCTGCCCCTCAACAAGATGCTCTCATCGAGACCGAGGGGCAAGGCGCTCCTGGCGGTGAAGGAGTCGGTCGGCTTCGCGATTGACCTAGTCAAGTTCGATGAGAAGTACAGAGATGCATATTCCTATGTCTTCGGCGACACGATTGTCGTTGAGACGCTCGACCAGGCGAGAAAGCTCATGGGCGGGATCAGGCTCGTGACGATCGAGGGAGACCTGGTCGAGGCGAGCGGCGCGATGGTCGGCGGGGAACTCGAGAAGAGCATCCTGCGGTTCGGCGGGCCGGAGAAGGGCCAGGTGGAGAGCGTTTCATCCAAGTTGAGGGCGGCGACCGAGGAGGCCGACAGGGTCCGGGACAGTCTCCAGGACCTGAGGCGGGAGCTGGTCGAGCTCGAGTCGCAGCTCAAGGATGTCGGGGCGAAGACCCAGACCACCGACGTGAAGGTCGACGCGCTCGAGGCGAAGAGGAAGGAGTTCGCTGTCAGGCTCAAGACGGTCGATGACGAGCTGAAGTCGAAGAGGGAGCGGCTGGAGGACGTCACCGCAACCGGAGAGCGGGTGAAGGCGGACCTCGACAAGCTGTCGAAGGAACTCAATGTTCTCAAGAAGGAGCTCGAGGAGCAGAAGAGGCTCGCGATGGAGGCGACGCCACAGCAGATCTCCTCGAAGATGAAGGAGCTGATGGCGGAGAAGGCGTCCTTCCAGGAGTCTTACACTACCCTGAAGGGCAGGGCGGACACGATCGACGCGCAACTGAGAGTGCTCACCGACAGGAAGACCGAGCTGGATGAGAGGTTCGGATCTCTCGAGTCGCAGAGGAAGGAGCACGAGAAGCGCGTCCATAATCTCGGCGTTTCTCTCGAACAATTCGCGACGGAGCTGAGGGCTCTGGAGAAGATGGAGGCCTCGATGGGCAAGGAGATGTCCGACCTCCAGGCGAAGCGGGACGATCTCTACCGCCAGAAGACCGGCTTCGAGGCGGAGATAGACAAGGTGAGGCACAAGATCGAGACCAAGGAGGACTTCCACCTCGGCCTTCAAACCGAGCTCAAGGTCCAGGAGGACAAGCTCGCGGAGGCGGAGAAGGAGCTGCAGGGATTCGAGCTCAAGATGGAGGGCAAGCTCCCCTCGATGGACGACCTCAGGAAGACTGTCTCGGACACCGATACTCAGATGCTCGCGCTGGGCAACGTGAACATGAAGGCCCTCGAGGACTACGATATCCAGCAGAAGAGGCACGGGGAGCTGAGCGGCGAACTGACGCAGCTCAACAGCCAGAGGGAGGACCTGATCAAGCTAGTGGCGGAACTTACTGAAAAGAAGAAGGACGGCCTCGCGAGGGTCTTCACCGCGATCAATGAGAACTTCAAGAGGGTCTACACCGACCTCTCCGGTGGCGGCGAGGCGGAGCTTCTCCTGGAGAACGAGCAGGAGCCGTTCCAGGGCGGGCTGCTGATCAGGGCGAAGCCGCCGGGGAAGAAGGTGCTCAGGATAGAAGCCCTGTCAGGCGGGGAGAAGAGCCTCGTCTCCATGGCCTTCATATTCGCGCTGCAGGAGGACGACCCCTCGCCGTTCTACATCTTCGACGAGATCGACCAGAACCTCGACGCTGTCAACGCGGAGAAGGTCGCGAAGATGCTGCACCGCACGAGCTCCAAGGCGCAGACCATACAGGTGAGCCTGCGCAAGGTCACGCTCAAGGAGGCGGACCACATCGTCGGCGTCACGATACAGAAGTCCGGCGTCAGCGAGGTCGTGATGAAGGTCAACCTCTCAGACATCGAGGAGGAGAAGCCGGCGGAAGCGGAGGTGCCGGCATGAACGAGACATACGACGCGGTTCTCGGCCACCTGCTGTTCCACAAGTCGCTGATCAGCGAGCAGGACGGCGGGGAGCGCATTTCGAAGTACATGGCCATGGTCCAGGAGATAGAGCAGTGCCAGCACCTGGCGGTGAGGGACCCGATGGAGAAGAGCATCGCCGCCGCGTTCGAGCTCGTGCTCGAGAAGCAGATGGACCCCTGGGACATCAACCTCGCAGAGTTCACGAGGATGTACCTGGAGAAGGTCAAGGACGACGGCTTCGTCAACTTCGTGACCGCGGGGAAGCTGGTCTCGATGGCATGGTCCATCCTCAAGATGCAGAGCGACATGGTGCTCACTGCTGCCGAACCGCCGCAACAGGAGTCCCCGTTCGCGGACTGGGACCTCGGCCTGGCGACCCTCGATGATTCAGGCGAAGTCGACTTCACTCAGTCAATTATCGGCGGGAGGGTGATGCCCCTCCAGGAGGCGATACGGCGTCAGGGCAAGAGGGCTGTCACGCTGATGGAGCTCATGGACGCCTTCGACGAGGCGAGGCAGGAGGCCGAGAGGCACCTGCAGCTCATGGCCCTGAGGGAGAAGGCGCGCAACGTCAGGATGACGATCCCGAGCGCGAACATACACTGTGAAGACTTGTTCGAGGACCTCGACTCCACATGGTCGCGCATCACCCGATTCAACGGCTCTCCCATACCGATCGCCGACCTGTGGAACGGCGACTCCTACGACAGGGTGACCGTCTTCACCTCAATCCTCTTCCTCGCGAGCCTGCAGAAGGTCAAGATCTGGCAGAAGAAGCTGCCCTATGGCGAGATATTCGTTCAAAGGATAACCGAGCAGACAGAGCTGTCCAGCGAAGAGCTTGCGGGTCTGGCGGGCGCCGCGACGAAGATGGCGGGCAAGACCGAGGCGGTGGCCTAGGGTGTCGGAGGAAAGGGGAATCGTGGAGGCCGCCCTCTTCTCTGCGGGGAAGCCCGTGACGCCTGAGGACATCGCGGAGAGCACGAAGCTCCCCGTCGAGCAGGTCATCAGTTCGCTCAAGGGCATCAGGAAGGCCTATGACTCGATGAAGAGCGCGCTGGAGGTCACGCAGATCGGCAAGAAGTGGACCATCCAGATCAGGTCGGAGTATACGGAGAAGGCGCGGTTCTTCGCTCCCCCGGAGCTGCCGGAGGATGTCGTGAAGACCGCCGCACTGATCGCCTATCACCAGCCGATAAGGCAGAGCGACCTGGGGGACATGATCGGGGAGAAGGTCTACGACCACGTGAAGATGCTCAGGGGTCTCAACCTGGTGAGCGCCAGGCCTGAAGGGAGGACGCTGAGCCTGACCACGAGCAGGCAGTTCCCCGACTTCTTCGGGTTGAAGGCTACCGCCAGAAAGGAGATAAAGAAATTCATGGGGGAGAGGGCAGGACTGAAGAAAGAGGAAAAGCCCAGCATAGAAACGGAAACCCATGACTGAGACGAACACTTTATATAAAACCCGGTTCATACTTTATAGTCGGAGCCAGCTGTCTACGGACGCCCCCCGAGTAGACCACGGTAGTCCTTCACTTATGGAGTTGATATTCTGAGTGGCTACCTCAGGGATATACAGCTCCGGAAGCAGCTCGAAGAGAAGGTCAGGGAAGCGACCAAGAACCGCCAGCAGGCCGAGACGGAGATGGCGGCGGCCAACGAGGCCCTGACCGCGTGTCGCGCTATCGACGCCGCGTCGACGGAGGCGGAGACGGCACTGGCCGAAGCGATGTCCTCGATTAGCGGCAAGGACTACAAGCTCGCCCTGGAGAAAGCGATAGAGGCCAGGGAGAAGGCAAGGAAGTCCTACGGGGAGCGCGTCGTTGCCATCGTGGATTCCAGTGCGGGCCTGCTCAACATCGCGAAGAACATGGGTGCGAACGTCGTGGACGGTGAGGCGGCGATAGAGAAGTCGAGGGACGCGCTGACCAAGGAGGATCACGCCACAGCGCTCGATCTCGCGAACAGGATATGGAAGAAGTTCGAGAAGATAGTCCATGAGCACCTTTCCAAGTCATTCTCCGCCGCCCAGTCGCTCATAATGACCGCCAAGAACCTCGGGAAGGACACGGCGACCGTCGAGGACCTGCTGTCCAGGGCGAGGGGGGCCGTGGAGAGCAACGACTTCGAGCTGGCGCTTAGCTATACGAACGAGTGCCTCGAGGCAATCAGGGGCGAGCTGACCGAGGAGGTTTCGATGGCGGCAGCAGAGGTCGAGGCGCTCCTCAAGATATCGCAGGAGCAGGGCGTGGACGTCAGCAAGATGTCCGCCCTGATCGAGAGGTCCAAGGCCGATGCCGAGAAATCGGAGTTCCAGAAGGCCATCAACGCGCTGAAGCAGAGCAAGTCAGAGGGAGAGAAGGCTCTGCAGAAGGGCCTCGATGCGAGGCTGGCCGAGGCCGCGAAGCTCTCAGAGGCCGCGATGGAAATGGGGGCCGATGTGGGGAATGCCAAGAACATCCTCGATCAAGCTAACGCCTCGCTCCGCGAGGGCAACTTCCAGCAGACGGCGAACCTGGGCAAGCAAGCGCTCCAGGAGATTCAAGCCGCCCAGTTCCAGCGGGTGCTTTTCACTGTCGCGCAGTCGCGAGACAAGTTCGTCGCCGCCAAGAACATAGGCGCGGACATCACGCCCGCCATGGACGTGCTGAACAGGGCGAGGCAGTCCCTGCAGCAGGGGAGATTCAGGGAGGCGCTCGAATTCGCGAAGCACGCCGAGGACGAGGTCGAGAAGTCGCTCGGGCAGTTCCGCCAGGTCGAGACGACGGTCAGGGACATCGGGAGCGATTTCATCGAGGCGGAGGGGCTCGGCGTGAACGTCGCGAGCGCTCGGAGGCTCCTCGAGAGGGCTAAGAAGGACTTGACCGCGAGGGACTTCGCTTCGGCGCTCGATGAAGTTCGCAAGGCGAAGGAGGAGCTCGCGAGGAGCGAGTACGAGAGGACGATGGAGGTCATGGAGCAGTCCGAGTTCATCATGACGCTCGGGGAGCGCATGGCCGCCGACCTAGAGGATGCAGGCAAGCTGCTGGAGGACTGCATCGTCGCGACGAAGGAGAAGCAGTACAGGAAGGCAATCGAACTGGCGCAGGGCGCGAGCTCGAGCGCCGAGATGTCGATCAAGGGCAAGCTCACGGACGCGCTGGCGAACTTGAGGGGGTCGATGGGCTTCCTCGCCGAGGACGCGGTGAACATGAGGAGCCTGGTGGACAAGGCCGAGGGGGCGATGGCCGCCAGGGATTACGACGGGGCGTTCACGTTCGTTTCGGAGGGGCAGAAGCTCGTCGAGGGACGGACGAAGACGAAGGCGGACGAGTTCCATCAGATGCTCAAGTCCGCGGTGGAGCTGGGAGCCGAGCTGGGTGCGCCGGTCGGCGCCCTGGCGGAGCTGTTTAAGGAAGCCGATGCCGCGCTGGAGCGCGGCGACCTGCCCAAGGTCGTGTTGATGCGGGAACATGGCATCGCAGACCTCGGCACGATTGGCGAGACGATCTTCAACATCGTGAAGGAGAGGGTCGTCGAGGCCAGGAATTTCAGGATCAATATAGAGGAATTGCTGCAGTTTCTCAAGAGGGCACGCATGGCGCTGAGCGTCGGGGAGCTGCCTGAGGCCTTCCGGTTGATGAGCGAGTGCAGCCAGAGGACCACCCAGCTTGTCTCCTTCCATAAGGAAACATACACCGCCATCTCGTCAGCCGCCGCGCTCGTTGCAGAGGCGAAGAAGAAGGACGTCGACGTCACGACCGTCCTCGAGATGCTCTTGGAGGCGAAGAAGGCCTTCGAGAGGCTGGACTACGAGAGGGCGTTGGAGCTCGCGCGCAGGGCGAAGTCCGAGACCGAGAAGCTGATGATACTCTATGCCTCCGCGCAGAATATCATCGCCACCAAGGAGAAACTGGAGGTGGCGGAGACTCTGGCGATCGACACGGCCACTCTCAGGGACAACCTGGAGCGCGCGAAGGAGGCGATGAAGAGCAAGTCCTACGAGGAAGCCCTCAACGTCTCGACGAAGACGCAGCAGGCGATAGACGAGCTTCTGGACAACAAGGTGAGGAGCCTCATCTCGCAGGCGGATTCGATCATGGATGCCCTCAAGGACGCGCAGATGTCCGAGCAGAGAGAGAAGATCGCGAGGGCGAAGGAACTGCTCGAGAGGCGCGCGTGGGGCGAGGCGGGTGAACTGGCGATTGCCGCCAGGGAGGACCTCGAGAGATCGATCAAGAAGAGGGAGGAGGTCGGCGTCGCGCTCAAGAAGGGCCAGGACGCGCTCTCGGAGATAGAGGCGCTCAACATCGAGACGCCCGACGCGAGGAAGCTCATCGAGAAGGCCGAGAGGGCCGCGAGGACGGGAGACTTCGATGCGGCTCTGGAAGCCGCCGTCAGCGCCAATCAGGAGCTCGATAGGGAGAGGGACATCAGCGTCAACAAGACCATAGACAAGTTCCAGGACGCGATCAACAAGGCGAAGCGCGAAGGGATAGACACAAGGTCTGCGGTGAAGCTCCTAGACAAGGCCCGACAGCAGTTCAGGGACGGCAGGTACCGCCAGGCCCTGTCTCTGGCCATGCAGAGCGAGGCGGAGGCGGAGAGGATCGGCCTGCAGCAAGACATGGCCTCCAAGGCGATAATGACCGCCGAGAAGAAGCTCAAGGGATTCGCCAGCCCGATGCCAGAGGTTTCAAACCTGATCACTGGGGCGCAGAGGGCGTTCGAGGACGGTGACTACGTCAAGGCGCTGGACCTCGCCATCAGGGCGGGTGACAGTTTCAACAAGTACCGCGAACTGCTCGAAGACACCCAGGACATCAGGGTCAAGGCCGACAAGCTCACCAAGACCGCTTACCAAATCGGCGCTGACGCGGCAAAGCTCGGCAAGATACTCAGCGAGGCGAACGCCGCGTTCGACGCGGGCGACCCGAAGTCCGCCAGGGACGCGTACCAGCAGTGCGTTGACTGGGGATTGGGCTTGTGCAGGAGCCACCTCGGGAAACAGCACGCCCAGATGGTCGAGTTCGCGGAGGGCCTCAAGGCGCTGAACCTCGACCCGCTGCCGGCGGCGAGAAAGCTCTCCGAGGCCAAGGCGCACACAGACTCCGAGAACTTCGAGGCAGCCTTCGCCCTGATACAGGAGGCCAGGAAGGAAGCCCGGGACCAGATGACGAATGCGGTGAACGAGGTATTGTCCTCCTCCGAGGCCGCGGTGGCGCACGCGAAGAAGATCCACGCGGACGTGGCGGAGGCCGAGCAACTCCTGGCGGACGGGCGCAAGGCGATGGAAGCGGGCCAGTACGAGAAGGCGATGCGTCTGGCGAAGGACAGCGTCAGCCGCGTCGAGGCGAGGCGCGAGTTCGAGAAGAAGTTCGTCGACTTCAGCTACAAGGCCGACTCGACGATCCGCAACGCGAGGAAGTACGGCATCGATGTGGCCGAGGCGGAGAGGACACTGGCCGAGGCGCTCAAGATCAAGAAGACCGACCTGGACAAGGCGATCGAGATTGCGGAGAAGTCGCACAAGCAGGCAATGGCCTCGGTCGAGGCGTTCGCGCCGAAGATTGAGATGCGCCTCGAAGTCCCCGGCGCGGTCCTCGATCAATGGGTCGACGGTTCCATCACCCTCGTCAACGTCGGGAGGGCGCTCGCCAAGGACGTCAAAGTCAAGATCCTCGGGGATGTGGAAGTCGAGGGGATTCAGG
The DNA here is from genome assembly GCA_041489255.1 of Thermoplasmata archaeon. Taxonomy (GTDB): domain Archaea; phylum Thermoplasmatota; class Thermoplasmata; order RBG-16-68-12; family JAFNFQ01; genus JAFNFQ01. The sequence goes on from JBGPQV010000010.1 coordinate 90,431, forward strand.
ACATCGCAAGCGTCAGGGCGAAGGGCGAGGCGAAGCTGCCCCTCAAGGTCAAGATGAGGGCGAGTGGCTCCATCCCCCTCTCGGTGAATATTGTCTCGCACAGGCTGCTCGACGGGAAGGATTACACGCAGGAGATAATCGCGCAGGTCGAGGTGACGGACAAGGCCCGGGAGGCACAGAAGCCTCGGGAGGAGCCGAAGCCGAAGGAAGCGCCGAAGCCCCTGCTCGCCGTGAACGAGGGCCGCTGCCTCATCTGCAAGGGCTCGATCAAGGTGGGCTTCAGGATAGCGAAGTGCCCGTCCTGCGGCATGGAATTCCACGAGATGTGCGCCGCGCGCGCGAAGGTCTGCCCCGCCTGCCAGAACCCGCTATCCGTGACGGCCAGCTGAGCAGATGGCGTTTCTCAGCCGATTTTCCCTATCGACTTCTCGGCGGCAGCCACGATGCTGCCCTCCCGCATGAGCCCCAGGACGACTTCGACATCGCCGTGCTGCGCCCTGTCTGAATCGAGGTGAGGGACCACGGTCCTGATGATCGTGTGCGCCGCCCGCGGGCCCTTGCCGGGCAGTGCGGGCTCGCGGAAGTCCAAGCCCTGCGCGGAGCAGAGGTACTCGATCGCGATGACCATCCGCGCGTTCTCGAGCACATGGCGGGACTTCAGGGCCGCCCACTGTCCCATCGGCACGTAGTCCTCCTGGTTGGCGGAGGTGGGTATCGAGTCAGCCGAGGCGGGGAACGACAGAGTCTTGTTCTCTGAGACGAGGGCGGCGGCGACATACTGTGAGAGCATCATGCCGGAGTTGAGGCCGCTCTCCTCGGTGAGGAATGGCGGGAGGTCGCTCAGGCGCGCGTCGACGAGGCGGGCTATCCGCCGCTCGGAGATGCCGGACATTATCGTCATCGCGAGGGTGAGCTGGTCGAGGGCCATCGCCACCTCCTGCCCGTGGAAGTTGCCGCCGCTTAGGCTCTCCTTCTCTTCTGACATTATCAGCGGGTTGTCCGTCGCGGAGTTGATCTCGATCTCGATGACGCGCCGCGTGTTCTCGATCGCGTCCGCGCATGCTCCGAGTACCTGAGGGATGCAGCGGAGCGAGTACGGGTCCTGGACGCGGTGGGAGCCTGGATGTGACGGGATGATCTCGCTTCCGACCAGGAGCCGCCGCATGTTCGTGGCGACCCGGACGAGACCCGGGTGTGGCTTCAGGCTGGCTATGCGCGGGTCGAACGGCTCGGGAGAGCCCTTGAGGGCCTCGAAGCTCATCGACGCGGCGACCTGCGCATCCCTGAGGAGGCAGATGGCGTCGTGCACCACGAGGGAGCCCACGCCGGCCATGACGGAGGTCCCGTTCACCAGGGCGAGCCCCTCCTTGGACTGCAGCACGAGGGGATGCAGACCGGCGGCCTCGAGAGCCTCCCTGCCGGTCATCCGCTTCCCGCCAAAGTGCGCCTCCCCCTCTCCGACAAGCACGAGGGCCATGTGGGCCAGAGGCGCGAGGTCGCCGCTCGCGCCGAGCGACCCCCTGCTCGGGATGACCGGGTGCACACCTCGATTCAGCAGCTCCACTAACATCTCGAGGAGCTCTTCGCGCACGCCCGAGTACCCCTTCGAAAGAGCGTTAGCCCTGACAAGCAGCGCCGCGCGGACCTCGTCCTCCGAAAGAGGGTCACCGAGTCCGATGGCATGGCTCCTGATCAGATTCAGCTGGAGCTTGAGTAAGTCGGTACCAGGGATTGCGACGTTCGCCAGCTCGCCGAAACCGGTCTTGATGCCATAGGCCATCTTCTCATGCTTGACTATCGCTTCGACCGCTTCCCTGGATGCCCTGACCCTCGTCCTGCTGTCCCTCGACAAGGAGACTTTCTCGCCATGGCGGGCCACGGCGGCGACGTTCTCGATCCTCAGCGAATTGCCATCAATACGCAGCAAATCCTCGCCCCGCCCGGCCATGCCTGGATCCTCTTAAAAGGTTTCTCGCAGAGGGGCTGGACGAGTGACCTAGACGGCTTTCAAATCCGAGGTGGCCATATCACTTCTTCGAGATCGGAAACATCACCTTTGCGTAGATTATCGTGACGCCTCCAATGACCTCAGGCTTCTTGCCGTAGACCTCGATCGGAGGCCCGGAAAGCTTGTACCCCTTCTGTTCAACCCATGACATCAGCTTCGCGTAGGTGTTCTTGAACTCCGTGCCCGGGCCCTTGTGCGAGACGGCGGCCACCTTCATAGCCGGCAGGTCTCTGGTCTTCACTCCTGAGCTGGCCTTCGCTTTGCCCTTGAAGGTGATCGCGATGTCGCTCCTGAGCTTCTCGGGAGGCGTGTCGTTTGGGGAGTTCTGGTAAATCGCCATGGGGTGGAACCCCGGCATGACCTTCTGCTCCTTCGCCCAGCCATACAACCTCTCCATGTATTCCTGCCACGGCACCTTGTCGTAAGGCCCCTCATGTTCTATGTAGGCCAAACTGGATGCCTTCCTATCCTCGAGTTTCGGACTTGCCACACTACCACCGGTCGGGAGAGGAATTCGGGCGGTACTTAACATTTTCCGGGAGGTAGGCTTTGGGACAATTGACTCGCTACTCTGAGGTGACACATCCCCGCCAGCCTAGAGGCCCAACTCCTTCCTGTCCTCCACGGTTAGCTTCACCGTCCTCACGTGCACCTCGGCACCTAGCTCCTTCAGGAGGCTGACGACC
>JBGPQV010000011.1:0-71534 GCA_041489255.1 Thermoplasmata archaeon
CGACATCGTCCCGGTTGTCCCGCGCCCTGCCGTGCTGTCGCGGCATCCCCGATTCCTGTCCCTCGTTCGATTCCGGTTGTCCGAGAGCCGGTCCCAATTGTCCCGGGCGGCGGGACAATGCGCCGCTTATCCGTCCCAATGGATCAGAACCCGCTGCCAATAGGTTCTCAGCCCGAAAAACAGTCTCGACCGTGATACTGGCCCCCCTAATATCAAGTGGACGTCAAGTCATCACTGCCCGGGTCGGTGACGATTGCCTTGAAGTCTGTCGGCACGCTGAGCAACATCGCGCTCAAGTCGGAGACTTCCCAGACCTATGTGTCGTTATGGCGGGCGTTGAAGGTGTGATGGGTCTTTGACTCGAATCGATCTTTGGCGGTGGACTTGGTGGGGATGGAACCGGGAGCCACGTAGGATCATGAGCAGGAGAAAGGCTGAAGGTTCCGAGGAAGAGATAAATAGGCACGGTCCGCTCAGACCATCGTGAGGGGCCAAGACACCGGACGGATCCTGTTCAAGGAGAGCCACGATCCTCAACTTCTGTTGAACCTCGTGACCATACCGTTCGTCTTCCTGCTCGTGGGGTTCTTCATCTTAACTTGGGATCCGGATTTCGGCGCATGGTGCTTGCTGATCGGCGTGCTCGCCGCGATCGCCGAATATCTCTTGCTTCCTCAGAGACTCGTGGTGACGACGGTCGGCATCCAGCCGCAGCTCATGAGGTACAAGGCCCTGTTGAAGAGATTGCGCTTCGTGCCATGGGACAGCGTGACTGCAATCTGGCCCCTATACTGGACCAATCCGCAGACTGCCGAAACCAAGCTCCGCGGATTCGAGGTGGCTGTGCCCGAAATAGGAACGACCAGGTTGGCGCCGACGCGATCTCTCAGCGGGAAGGCCAAACCCGAACACCTAGAGAGCGCGGTCAAGGAAAGCTTGGGCCCGGGATTGGACGCAGTCTGGCGTGAAATTCCAGGAATATCAAGAAACGAAATCGAAAGCATGAGGAAGGTGTTGATGACATCATATACAAAGGAATCCGTGTCGGGACTTGCCCAGATATACATTCCGATGATCGCCTTCATGGAGATTCAAGCATTCTACGTGATGCTCAACAAAAGAATGCTGAATGCTGACCAATTGTGCGTTCTAGCCATTCTGATAATGGCGGTCTCGGCCATCCTCTCTTTGATTATCTTCATCAACCTGTATCGCCTCTGGAAGCGACAACGGTTGTATTCCGATACTCTCAGTCTCTACTTTCAGGTCAGGCGGTACGAAGAGAAATCTGGCAAGCACCTGTTGCCTCAGATGCAGATGCTCGCCAGGTACCGGAAGCTGGACCCGAGGCCACCTCCCGTGGAAACCTACAGGGGGCATGAGCTGCTCAGGAAGCTCAGGCGCCTGAACGTCAAGACCTACTCCTGGATCGGGGCCTCGTTTATCGTCCCTTTAGCCGTCATGCCATTGGCATTCACATACCACCTATCGCCAATCCTTTTGCTGTTAGCTCTTCCGATTATGCCTGCCGCGGTGCTCCTCGGGGCATCCAACTTGTTTGAGGCTCAGAACGTAGTGACCGAGTTGAAGATGATCGTGCACGAGGAGTGGAAGACCGGGCAGAGATACCTGCCGGAGAAGACGGATTTGCGTATCTGGGGGATTCAGCGCGACCCCGTCAAATTGATGGAGAAGAGCCTTCCCCGCCTTCGGGCGATCGTATCGAGAAAGGATCGCATTGCGGCCGTCATATCGACGTCAATCGTTATCTTCGCCGTGATCATGATTGCATTGTTCGCGCTCAGTGGGGAAGCGCGGACCTTCGTTCTCGTCCTGAGCTTATTGATGCTTCTCATCCCTTTCACATTGCTAATACAGAAGAGAATCGCTCCAGAGATTCGCGATCCGGCCGTGAGGACGATTCTCGAATACGAGAAGGTCACAGGGCGCCAGCTCCTGCCGCCGGAACTCGCCTCTCTAAGGGAGAAGCAGAAAGACAACTAGCCGCCTCGCCGCATTTTCGAGGTTCCGCCCAGCTTCATCGCTGGAGTATCAAAGCGGAGTGTTCAGTACGGTCGGAAAGGCCCGGAAGGTTCGCGGTATCTCCTTCTCCGGCGAATCAAGACGATTGCGAAAATAATCACAACAATGACGATGATGATTGCCGTGATCCAGAGCAAACAGAGAGTCTCCTCTGACATCTCAGCGCGGAAAACCTCGGTCCGCTCCACAGTCATGTCCACATTCCGGGGGCAGTCCGTGAACTTCGTGTCTGGAGCAACCACGTTGACGACTGATGTGCCCATCACCCACGTCGGAATGGCGCCGCCGGTCATGTAGACCGCATAGGGCGCTGGAATCCAGGCCAGCGTCCCATCGTCCCCGGTGTGATTCACCCATAAGGTCCTGCCTCCGAACGAGACGTAAACATCGGCTCCCATGAGCGGCGTTCCGTCCGCATTCAGGGTGCGGACAGTGAGATACTTCGCGAGGTATATCCGATTGGGCCCACCACTCAATCCACCGCCACCGATTGATGAATTCACGATGAAGAACGTGCCGCCGTCCGTTGCATCCACGGCGCTTTCCGTGATGCCTTCGAACGTCCCATTCGCGAATATCACCAGTTGGTCGCTCGTGTCGCCCCTCAGCCCGACTCGACACCGCGAAATCGTGTTGCGATCGAGTCGGACGGGGATTTCATGGATTGATGTCGTGAGGTCAATCAATTCCAATGCGACATCGCAATCGTGAAACCAATTCTCCCTTATCTGCGTGAAAGTCCCGAACTGGATCGTGTAGTTTGCGAATTCGTTTCCCAAAAAGAGACCGCCTCCCTGAGCCTCTACAAAGCCTTCCTCCAAGTAACTGCGCTCAATTATCAGCCTGCAGCCGCCCCAAGCCATGATTGGCGCTCGTACCAAGCTCGAATCGTGGATGCTGACATTGGAGTATGAGCAATCGAACGCCAATGGTTGGTAGACGCTCTCGAAGTCGCGCAGGCTGCTGTTGCTTATGACGACGTTCGACGAGTCTATGCGCATTCCGAAATCTGATTCGCCAAGTGTCGAGTCTGCAATCGTGAGGGTCGAACCGTCCACGTGCATTCCCGTGTAGCTGCTCAAGACCGACGTATTCGCGAGGCCCATTTCCGAATCGAAAATGGCCATGTTAGCGTACATGTTGTTCGATATGTTTGAATCGCGCAGGCTGAGAGTGGAATCCCCTGCAGTCAAACCCCCACCGCCATTGTTCCGAACAAAGACATCTCTTCCCGAGAAGTCGCTCTCATTCGAGACATAGATGCCCGATTTGGAATTCGCACGCACGTCCAGTCCCGACGCGACGACGGACGAAGCGTTAATGACTATCCCCCAGTCCAGCCCGCCCACAGCTGTCACGTTGTTGAGAGTCGCAGTTGTATGATCTGCCAATTGCACACCCGTGCCGCCGAAGGACAGCGAGCAACCGTCGATGAACACTCGCGATGCCCGCGCGTGGATGCCCATGAGCCCGCCGAAGATTGTGCAGTTCGCGAAATAGCCCGCACTCCCCGGCTCGAACGCAAATCCGCCCCAGAAATCCGAGATGTTGTAGGAAGCCACTGAGATGTCATTGCTCGCTGTCCCATTCGCCTCCAGTATCCCCTGGATGCTCACCTGTTTGTCCTTGTGCACCCAGACCTGCTCGCCTGGGCGGAGGATCAGGACATCTCCGGCGCACACCGTGATGTTCTCAAGGATAGCGTACGTTCCTGGCAACATCCCCGGCCCAACCGCGCTCGAATTGGCTTTCACGTCCTCCAACGACCAGCGAACGCCAGTGCATGGAGTGGTGTAGGCGGCAGCTGAGGCGGGAGGAGTCCACACTACAATGGAAAGGAGAATGGCCGCGGCTGCATACAAGGCAAGGGTCCTCCAGAGAGTCAAGCTCAATACCCCGTGTCGTTGATTCCAGCTTCTCTATATATAGTTCCCTCAGTGTGCAAACATCTCATGGACCGCCGCGAAACAGCGGCATCCGGAAAAGCCCTAAGTATTCAGCCCGATACGGAGGGCGAGCGAGAGCATGGCGGCGACGACGAAGCAAGTCGATCTGTTTGGCGGGGAAGTCGAGGATTGCGTCTTCTGCAGGATCGCGCGAGGGAAATTGCAGAGCCTTCTCGTGTTCGAGGATGATGTGTCGGTGGCCTTTCTGGACAACAACCCCGTCTTCCCCGGTCACTGCCTGCTCGTCCCGAAGGTGCACCACCAGCTGATCGAACAACTCCCCAGGGAATTCATCGACCCCCTGTTCGCGAACCTCCAGTTGATCTCCAAGGCGGTCAAACTCGGGATGAAGGCGGACGGCACCTTCCTCGGAATCAATAACGGCGTGAGCCAGCACGTCCCTCACCTGCACATACATGTCATCCCTCGCAGGAAGGGCGACGGGTTGAAGGGCTTCTTCTGGCCGAGTTCCAAGTATCCGGATGAGAAGACGGCCGAGGACATCCAGCATGCAATCAAGTCAGCTATCGACGAACTGAAGTCTCATTAGCCCCGCCATCGTTCCGCGTCAATCTTTGAGCAGCTTCCCGAGCTCGAGCCTGACCTCCCCCTTCTCGGCGTCCTCGTTGCTGTACGCGGTCCTGTCGAAACCGACGAGGTCGAAGCCGAATCCCAGATAGAACGCCATCGCCCCGACGTTGCAACTCTGCATCTCGAGCACGAGCATCCTCGAACCTGCCTCCCTCGCGACCTCCTCCGCCTTCCTCATGAGGGCGGTGCCTATGCCGCGCCTCTGGTACTCCTTCTGCACGAGGAACTCCCAGACCCTGGTCCTGTCCTTGAACGCGTTGAGGTCGATCTCGATCCAGCCGACCTCCCTCCCGCCCTCGACCGCTGCGAAAGCGCGAGGCTTCAGCACCATCCACTGGAACAGCTCGGACTCGCAGCTCTTCTCCAGCTCCTTCGGGAGCGGCTTGAGTTCGAGCCTGGCGGTCCAGCCTTTGTCATCCTTCTTGAGATTCAGCGCGTAATGCTGTCGGGTCGTGTACCGATAGACCAGTTTCGCGTGCTGTTTGCCGCCCTTCTTCAGCTCGACAATCTCCATCCTCTCACCCGACTACTCCACGTGTTCTTTTTCGCTTCGAACTATCATCGTGATGTTCAACCATGATCGTCAGGTTCGGTTTGATACCGGCCAGCGCGGGTAGGAGATGATTCAGGACTTGCTCGGCGGTCATCCGGAATGTTCGGCCGCGCGCGCTCGCCTTCAGCCAGCCGGTCCTGTCGCGGTAGTAGCGCTCAGTGAAGGTCTTGGTACTGATCAGAATGACGTAGCTGTCATTGGTCAGGTTCATGGGACGAGAATCCACGATGGAGGTCTTAAGGGTGCCTTCCGGAAGCGTTGATTTACGCAATTGCACCCCATTGCAGGATGTCGAGGCTTTCCGCGATCAAGATGTGCCGAGTTGTGGAAGTTCTTCCACAACGACGCTTCCAGGGATAGGAGAGCTTGCTGACCGCAACCCTTACTATGCGGGCGACCATTCATAGATCGATGGCGGGAAACGAGCCCCTCGATATATCTGATTCTGAGCGCGAAGCTCGGAGAACCATCCGGGCGGCGATGATCGGGATCATCATGCTGGTTGTCGGCCTCATGCTCGCGCTGAGCAATTTCGTGATTTACATCGGGGCATGGCCTGATGAGCGGCCGTTCTACTTGGGCGGCATCGGCGTAATCATGTCCATCATAGGATTCATCGCTCTCGCCGCGGGGCTCATCATGTCGTGGGTATTCAGCCACGAGGCGAGCGTGCAGGCGGAAGCCCCGGGGCGGTGACGACCATCGTCAGAGTTCCCCGCCGGGGCGATCACGCCGCTTCTTCATGCCTTCCGCCGCGATGGAGACGGCTGCCGCAATCCCCATGCTGACCACCGCCACAAGGGCGACAAGCATGTAGCCATTGACGGCAACCTCCGAGGAGCATTCCTGGTCGGTCGGGACGCTTGTGCCGTCAGGGCATGTCCTGAAGAGCTTCAGGATGAGGAACACGACGCTGGCGTTCCCTTTCCCTTCGTCGAGAGAATCTGCGCTGACCGTCAAGACGACCGGGGTCTGGTTGGAAGCCATCGAGTCGCTTGGCGGCGCCCTGAACCTCAACCTCGATGTCACGGAGCCGTTCCACTGGGATGGCTCGATGCCGTACGGCGGCTCGAGGGGCGGGTTCGTGGCGGCTGTCGCCTGAGAATCCGGCACGGCGAAGCCATCGCGGTCTGCGACCGAGACCTCAAACCAGATCGTGTCCGAGGTGGGGACGATGTCGGTGTCGAGGAATTGGATTGTCACTCCGAGGAACTTCGCCGCCGCGGGATAGACGGCGATGACGAAGCTCTTGCTCGATTCCGGGACCTCCTGGAATTGCGGGTATGTTGCCGTGGCGGTGATGGTGACATTGTAGATGCCGTCGACCGACGGCGCGGTGTATGTCAGCACCAATTTCCCCAGTGATGCCGTGGCGGTGATGTCATTGCCCGCGGGGCCACCGCCAGCGGAGAGATTGCCCGCCCACTCTGGGGTCACTGTCGCATGGACCAATGCGCCGTCGACCGGATTGCCATCCTGGTCTCTCACCTTGATTGTGACAGCCGCGCTCTCGCCTGCCGTCACCGCAGAGGAAGACTCGATCGAAACATACAGCCGCATTCCGGTTGGCGGCCTGATGTTGAGCAGGGACCAGAAGTTCCACACGGTCCCGTGCAGTGGCTTCCAACCGATGAAGCGGCCTTGGTTGGTCGACTCGATGTTCGTCTTGAAGTAGAGAGTGTCGTATGGGAGCTTGTCCAAGACGATACCTTGCGCCCACTTGAACAGATCCGCCCGCCTCGTTGCATTCATTTCCCGTCTCGAGGAGTCGAGTACGGCGTCCATGAGCCCATCGTTGAAGCCCGCATAATTGTGTCCTGACGCCGCACGGGAGGAGTGGAGGAAATCGAAGAGGTAGTCAGGATCGTAGTCGCTGACCGTCCATCCAAAGACGTACATGTCGTATTCGTGCCACGTGATTATGTTTATGAGTCCGGTGGTCGAGGTCGATACCGTGCGCACATTCACCCCGAATCGACGCATCTCATCGGTAATCAACGCGCAGGAATTCGCCTTAACAGGATCGTAGTCGGCTTTCGGGCACCAGAGATTGAATTCCGTGGGACCTATTCCCGGAAGTATGTAGTAGCCCGTCCCCGGATCCTTTGTGAACCAGGCAACTGCTTCGGGTGGACCGCCGTTGGCCGCCAGCCAGACTGCGTCAGCGTGCGCCAAATCCAATTCTGCGCTGGCTGCTGTCGTGTTGAAGTCGTAACCTATGAGAGAGGTGTTGTAGAATCTGACATTGTTCGGGCTCATTGGGACGAGTCCAGCGCGGCCGTATCCCTGCAGGAAGTCGTTCACGATGTGTGTCTTGTCGATCAAGTGCGCCACTGCTTTTCTGAAGTGATAACCCACGTCGAATCCATCTGCCTGCCCGTAATGCCACATCCCCACTGAAGGTCGCCTTAGGTTATAACCGAGATACGTGAACCCAGGATCGGGTCTAGCCCAGATTCGAACGTCCCACATGAGTTGAAGGCGCGGCACAAACTCGGGTGGAGTGCCGGAGCGGCAGAAATCAATGTCCCGATTGCTTTCCATTCGTATGAAACAATAATAGCCTTCCCAAGGGACTGTGAATGTGATGCCGTCGATGAATGGCTGATTGATGTAAGTAGATAGGAATGAGTCGAGCACCGCGCCAGTCTTCGCGTCGCGTCCCACGAAGTAGAGCGGATTCTTGAGAACGCGGGTTGTCCTATATGACTCGTTAGACATCTCAAAGATGAAGGGGCCTGTTCCAATGACATCCATGTCCTCGGGCTGCCATTCCTCTGCGCTGTCAATCGCCGGGGTGTCGGATTTCAGGTAGACGTAGGGCTTGAAAGTCGTCTCGGTCATTGGCACACCCTGTCCGAATCTGGCGTCCGACTCGGGATAGATCGCGATGCCGAAATCCAGATGCAATGGGCCTACCTTGTCGCCGTAAAACGGGTCGATTCTCTCTGTATCGATCCTCCACCCGGTCTGCTCCCAGACATGGCGGGGGAAAAGCACGCAGCCCGCGAGTGTTCGATTGGCGAAGAGGACGAAAGGCTCCTGGAGCTGAAACCTGACCGCCACGCGGAGAGAGGGGTCCCCGACCTGAGGCTCGTCACCCCAGTTCTTCACCGCCGGTGTGACGAAAAGCCACCGTGTCGTCGAGTAGTTGCTCGCTGACCTTCCCGCCTTGTCCATCAGGACGAACAGGTCGCTGTTCTTTCGGGGATTCATCGCCGTCAGCTGATACGAGAAGAAGAGATCGCCGACAGTCGCCTGGACTCCGTCGTGGAAATAGACTCCGTTGAAGTCGTAGTATGCCGTGACGTTGAGGATGTCGCCGCTCTCCGGCTTCTCGAACTCGCCATATTCATTGCCCTTGAACATCCCGTCATCGTCCACATCGATCCCCTTCAATATGTATGGGGCGAGCGCGTCGGTCTCAGGGAGTGCTTTGCCAACGGCATCATAGACCAGGTCGAGCACGTCTTTTGTCGGGATATCCTGAGCAATGGCGGGGAGCGGATTCCTTGTCTTCATGCTGCCCAGCTCGCCCACGACCAAGATCACCGGTTCGCCCTTCGTCTGATCTCCTGAGCCTCTTATCGCGAGGCCGCCGAGAACGATGAGCAGTGCCAATGCAATTGCTGGACAGAATCCGCGCCTCGCAGAATGCTGCTTCGACTGACTCCCTCCGATGTCATAATCGGGATTATCCTTCGACATTCGGCGTCTTGCCATCGTCGACCACATCCACCATCACTGGAGATTCATCCCCTATCTCGGTATAAAAACAGATTTGTACGGTTGCTTGTGGACTGCGTGGCGGTTGCTGTCCGAACTCAAGCTTATGAAGGAGTGCTGGTTCCGAGGCTCGTGCGTCGCGACTCGGCTGTGCTCCACGGTTCCCTTCTTGTCGCCATAGTTTTCTGGGGCCTGGCCTTCACCGCCATCAAGCTCGCGCTCGCGCACATGTCATGGATCACCCTGACCTTTCTCCGCCTCGCGATTGCCTCCGGGCTCTACGTGGTCTACCTGACCGCGATGAAACCTACGACGCGGATAGAGAGACGGGACTTCCCGAAGATCGCCCTGATAGGCTTCGTCGCATTCACCGCCTACCACCTCTTTCTGAACCTCGGTGAGATGGATCCGAACACAACGGCGGGCACGAGCGCTCTGGTGATCGCATCCGCTCCCGCGTTCTTAACCATCCTGGCGGTGGTGATGCTCAAGGAGAAGGTGACTTCCGTCCGCGCACTAGGTATCGCCTTTGCCTTTGTCGGTCTGGCGGTGATGCTCCTGCTGAGCTCACCCGGCAGCGAGTATCGAGTCACGTTCACAGTGGGGGCGGCATTGATCATCCCCGCCGCTTTCTTCGCGGCGCTCTATTCCGCCCTTGCGAAGCCGCTGCTCTCTAAGTACCAGCCCTTCCAGCTCACCGCCTATGCCATGTTCTTCGGGACGATCTTCACGCTGCCTTTCGTGGCGGTGAATGGCGGTGGAACCATGAGCGATCTGGGCACGATGGGGATTGGCGGCGCTTTGCCCCTTCTGTTCCTCGGGCTTTTTCCCACCTTCCTCTCCTACGGACTCTGGTTCAGGGCATTGCAGAAGATGGAGGCCTCGGCCGCAGGCGCATACGTCTACCTGAGCACCCTCTTGGCGGTGGTGGCGGGGATAATCGTCCTCGGTGAAACCGTCGCCGCTCCCGCCATAATCGGCGGGGCGATGGTCATCGGCGGGGTCTACGTGGCCCAGCGCCGCTCAAGATAGCCCGGTGAGCCTCTCGCTCACTTCCCACAATCGCTTGGCCAGTCCCTCATCGTGCGAGGAATTCGAGGACTGTACTTCCCTGCAATTGCTGAAGTACTTGCCGGTGACGCCCTCCACCTCTGGCGATGAAGCGAGATAGACGGCTGTCCGCGCACCTTCCTCAACTGACCGTCCCATGTGCCTGAAGAAGAAGCCGGATGGACCGCGGATGTGACGCCCTAAATCGGTCTTCGTCATGCCAGGTGTGAAGCAGTTGGCGGTCACGCCAGTGCCCTTGAGTCTCCGGGCCAATTCGTAGGTGAAAAGCACGTTCGCCAGCTTCGATCTCCCATAGGTCCCGAAGAGGCTGTAGCCTCGCTCTGCCTGGAGATTGTCGAAATCGATCTTTCCCCTAGTGTGTATGCCAGAGGATGTGTTGACGATCCTCGCCGGCGCACCGAGCTTGATGACGGCGAGAAGAAGGTTCGTGAGCAGGAACGGTGCGAGATGGTTGACGGCGAACTGCATCTCGAATCCGTCAGCACTGACCTCGCGTTTGGCGGGGATTGTGCCCGCGTTGTTCACGAGGACGTGGAGCCTCTGATGTCTGGACTTGAATTCGGAGACGAGGTCTCTGACTGCTTCGAGAGAGGAAAAGTCGACCGTCATGAGCGCCACGGAAGCATTTGGAACCTGAGTCAGAATCTCTTTCTGAGCAGCCTCCCCGCGCTCGCTGCTCTTTCCGACCATGACCACCGTCGCGCTCATCCGCGCAAGCGCCTTCGCGGTCTCTTTCCCGATCCCCGAGCTGGCTCCGGTGACCATGCAGACCTTGCCGCGCATCAGAGCATTGTCAGAGACCATGATTGCTCACACTGAGACCACAGCACTGCTCCTGCTAGAACTTTGCCGATTGCTCAGACCGCTTCCATGGTGGACGGCGGCTTCGGGGTGACGTTGTAGGTCACGCTGACCACGCCCGGCACCTCTCTCGTCGTCCTGTCGGCTATCCTCTGCAATGCCGAAAACGGGATGTTCGACGGCGTGGCAGTCCTCGCGTCCAGGCTGTCCCAGCACCTGATCTCTATCTGCTGGCCGAAGTCCCTTTTCCCGTCCCTCATCCCGGTGACCTTGTCCTTGTGAAGGATGGCCATGTACTGGAACGCGCCGGACTTCGCGAGCTCCTCCTCGACTATGATGGTGGCGGCCCTGACTACCGCAATCCGTTCTGGCGTCACCTCTCCGATGACCCTGCCTGCCAAGGCCGGTCCCAGGAATGGCATCCGGTTGTAGATCTCCTCTGGCAGCCCGAGCGCCTTGCTGACCTTCCTGACGCCATCCTTCCTCAGCTGTATCAACGGCTCGAGGACCTGATAGCCAAACTCCTTCTCGGTGTCGATGCCGATCTGTGAGAGGATGTTGTGCTGCCTCTTGATTCCCGCAACGGTCTCATCGACGTCGGTGAGTATCGTTCCGTGCATCAGGAACTTCGCGCCGGTATCCCTGACAAGCTTTCCGAAGACGTCGCGGTAGAACGTCCTGGTGATCGCCTCTCTCTTCTGCTCCGGGTCCTCGATTCCCTTCAGCGCATTGAAGAACTGCTGTTTGGCATCGACCAGCTCGACCTTGACGCCGAATTTCTTGAAGACGCTCACGACGCGTTGCGGCTCGCCCTCCCTCATTAGCCCGTGGTCCACGAAGACGGTCCTGAGGCGGTCGCCCAATGCCTCGTGGCCCAGCATGGTGACGGTCGACGAATCGACGCCACCTGAAAGGGCGTTAATCGCCAGCCCTTTACCCACGGTCTTTTTGATCTCCTCGACCTTCTCGGCGATGAACTTCTTCGAATCCAGCTCGCTTGCTTTGATTTCCTTAATCAACTCGCCACCCCGCCACGGGGATGTGATGATTGCGTATAAAGACATGATTCCCTGATGCACTGCCGTTCCGGCACGGCTGACATAGGGCATAGCTCGTCGGGAATATCGAGAGATGACCACGCCTCTGGGCCGAACCATGCGCCAAGAGAATGCGAGGCATGGCGGGGCCGCACTCACCAGACCCTTGCCAGCCAAGCCTGGCCAGCGAATCTTTTTAACCCCTCCAGACGTATATCGTTCAAGGACATCCAGACCTTCTGAGAAGGGATAGGAAAGGGGCGGGGAGGACTAGTCTATGATCGGGGTCGTGGCCATGCGAGTGGGACTATTGAAGCTGTCAATTGCCATGCTCCTCGTCTCTTCACTTTCTCTGGCGACGATCCAAGGATGGACGGCACCAACCTTCACCGAGGCCGGAAAGCCCGGCTTGGCGGGGGCCGGAGGATGGCACTACTATACTGTCGACACGATCGGTCAGGTCGGCCCGTTCAACTCGCTCGCGGTCGACAAGTACGGAATCCCGCACATAAGCTATTTCGACGCCACGAACTCCGATCTCAAGTACGCCACATGGACGGGGAGTAACTGGAGAGTGGAGACGGTTGACTCGGATGGATACGTGGGGACCGATACCTCCATCGCCGTCGACAGCCAGGGATACCCGCACATCAGCTACAGGGCGATCAACTCAAGCACGAACTGGAACGACCTGAAGTACGCCAGCTGGACCGGCAGCAGCTGGAAGATTGAGACGCTTGAAACCGCCTACAGCACCGCGTTCTACACCTCCCTGGTCATCGACAAGGATGACCGGCCTCACATCAGCTTCTACGAGGGTTGGTCAGGCTACAGGATCCGCTACGCGACTTCGAATGGGAGCGGCTGGAGCATCGACACTGTTGACTACGTGAGCGGCACAATCACGCGCACCTCGCTCGCATTGGACAGCCTCGGTCACCCGCACGTCGCGTACTATGACGGGGTGCCGGACTACACGCTGAAGCACTCATGGTGGGACGGGACTGAGTGGAGGAACGAGACTCTCAGCGGCACCAGGTACGTCTGCGGGTATGCCTCTCTCGCCCTTGACGTATCTGATACCACGCACATGGCTTATCAGAACCTGATGAACAACAACATCAGGTACGCGAGCCATGTGAGCGGCGGCTGGAACACGACAACTGTCGACTCAGCGGGCGACGCATGCACGTTCGCGTCACTTGCCCTCGATGGAGCAGGGCGGGCGCACGTGGCATATTCGGAGACAATCCATCACAGCCTCAGATACGCCGAGGAAGCGACTGGCGGTTGGAATCCCGAGACGGTCAACGACACCGGTTTTGTCAGCTCGCACATTTCGCTCGCCTTGAATGTGAACGGCACACCGCGCATCAGCTACTATGACGAGACGGGCCAGGACCTCTTGTACGCCGCGAAGGACGAACTCGGTCCGGGACAGGTGCCGACGCTCTCATTTTCCCCGCCATTGCTGGACTTCGGAAATCTCCAGCAGGGGAGCACGAGCACGATGACCTTTGATGTCTGGAACTCTGGCGGCGGCACGCTCAACTACAGCCTCTATGAGAATCTCTCGTGGATAACTGCAGTGAGTCCGGCTAACGGGTCGAGCACGGGGAATGTCGATGCGGTGAACATATCGATAGACACGACCGGGGTCCCTGTCGGCCTTCATTCAGGTTCAGTGGAAATCGCCTCGAATGGCGGGAACGGGACTGTCGCCGTCACCGTGAACGTGACCGCACCGCCCCGCCAGGTCACTCTCAGGATCGAGCCGCGGACGCTCAACCTGAAGTCCAAGGGCAACTGGATAACCGCTCACCTCACGGTTGAGAAGGGGAGCGCGCGAGACATCAATGCCTCGACCCTGCTATTGAACGGAGTTGTCCCGCCAGCGTGGTGGAAGGTCACCAGCAACGACACGCTCCTCGTCAAGTTCGATCGCGCCGCCGTGCAGGCGATTCTGGCGGTGTCTGATTCGGTGGACATCGAAGTCGCGGGATACTTCTACGATGGCGGGAGTTTCGAGGCGCACGATGTGATCAGGGTCATCAATCCCTGAGCCGACGTCCCCTTTCCCGGGAAAAGACTTTAACCGCAATCGCGAATCCGTTGTCCCTCTGGGTGATTCGACTGGCTTTGAGGCTTGTCCGACTTGACGAGGGCTTGGAGGAGAAGTTCTGGAACCATGTCAATCAGGATCCGCTCAACCATTACTTCTACATCCTCGACTGGCGGTTCCAGAGGGCCGACACCAAGATCACTCTGGCCTTGGACAAGGAGAGAATCGAGGGCCTGATGCCTGTTTTCAAGGACACTATCGTCCAGCTCAGAGGGAGCCGCGAAGCCGTCCGATCTCTCGTGAAAGGACTAGAACTCCAAAAGATCGAATTGACAGCTCCCGCCAACTGCGGGGACATCATCTCCGAGTACTACGCTGCACCTGCGACATACGAGATCATGATGATGCATCTCGACAAGGGACGGGAGACACCGCGGATCGTCCACCAGCCCGAGAAGCTCACTCCCGATGATGCGGAGGACATCGCGCGCGTGGTGCGGGAGGCGAACTATGGGTGGTGGGACGATACGACGGCGGAGCGCGTCAGGAACTCGATCAAGGATAACTTCTGGGCCGGGATAAGGCGGGAGGGCAGGGTGGTCGCCATGGGGAGCGCGCGCTTTGTCGACATCGGCTGCAACATCGGGATTGTCGCGACCGATGAATCATACAGGAACCAAGGCTTCGCCACATCCATCGTTTCACACCTGGTGAAGGAGATATTTACAAGGCATTCGAAGGCACTGATACATGTCCTCACGAACAACTCCCCTGCAGTCCACGTCTATTCAAGAGTAGGTTTCAGACCCTACGCATCCTTCTTCATGATCAGAAAAGGAGAGAGGGTTTCCGGGAACCAGAGCTAAACATTTAACTAAGTGCTCCGTGGTTGCCTCGCATCTGCCACCGTAGCTCAGCCGGTTAGAGCGAGAGTTTCGTAAACTCTAGGCCAGGGGTTCGAATCCCTTCGGTGGCTCTTCATCCAGCTCTGAAGGATTCGTCACTTGGACATGGACTCTATCGATGGTATCATTTCTGATAGCATCGCGGAGCCTCCGCACAGCAATTAAGTAGCCAAGATGCGATACAGTGATAGAAGGAGAGGGGACTCTGAGCGCATTCCTCGGCAAGCCTTTGGCATTCCTTGTGTCCCTGTGTTTGACTGTGACCGCGGCCGCTGCGATCGTGGACTTCACGACGCCTGATTCTGGATCTGGTGGCTCGACGATGTCAAGCCCGGACCCGCCCAAGACGACCGGTTTCGACAGCCCGGTGACCCCTGTCGTGGGCTCGCGGCCCCTGCTCGTCGTGCTGCTGCAGTTCAGCGACCTCCCGGCGGACGTGCCGGCGTCGTTCATCCAGACGCAGGTGCACGGCCCGCGCCCGAGCTTGAACGACTACTACCTGGAGACTTCCTACGGGATGTTCAGTTTCAGCAGCCTCGGCAACTTCGCGTGGGTCACCGCGTGGGATGACCCCGCCACGCCTGGCGACGAGTCCACAAGATCTTACTGGAGCAACCATTCCGACCCCGTATGGGGAGGCGGCTCGTTCCACTCCTGGGGCCTCATCAGCCTCGATAAGGCAGGCTACGACTTCGCACCGCTCGACATCGACGGTGACGGCACGATCAACCTCGGGCCCGAGGTCGCTTACTTCCTCGTGGACTCGCAGTGGTCAGGAGCGCGAGGGGGAGCGACGAGAGGACAGCCACCGATCACCCTGGATGGCAAGTCAGTCACCGGAGCGAACGCCGGGATTTCCGAGGACTCCCCGTGGATAACTCTCTTCGCGCACGAACTGGGCCACCAGACCCTTGGCCTCCCTGACTACTACGGCATCACGCCCCAGAACATCGGCGTCTTCACCCTCATGGGGTACAGCGGGACTGGCGGCTGGGCGGGGCCGATAGGCCCGCAGCAGCTCGACCCCTATTCGAAGATGAAGCTCGGATGGCTGACGCCAACCGTCGTGACGAACGACGGATTCTACGACATCCCCAACTCTGAGATGAACCCGGTCACGTACATACTCCATGAACCTGCCCGCGGCACTGACGAGTACTTCCTCGTGGAGAACAAGTGGCGGGGGACCTCATACGACAACAGCGAGGCGCTGATACCGCCATTGACCCCTCCAATGCCTCCCGCCCATGAGGGCGTCGGCATCCCGGACGAGGGGCTGTTGGTCTGGCACGTCGACGAGTCACGCGCCTGGGATGGAATGACGACCGGTGGCTATTCCAAGGTCGCCCTCGAACGCCGCGGGGGCGGTGACGACACCGCCGCTTGGAATGCCGACGACCCCGGATACTACGACCTCAACGATCGCTCCGCACCCGTGAACTCCAATTGGAACGGGGGCGCTTTCAGCAAGACCGGAATCTGGTGCGTGTCACCCGCTGGCGAGACCATGAGGGCCTGGCTGGACGTGCCGGGACCCGGGATACTCATCTGCTCGGGGCCACTGTCGGCCTCTGCCGTACCAGGAACCGCAACGATGATAACGGTCCCGTTACGGAATACCGGAGACGTCGCCGATACGTTCTCAATCTCGATGACCACGCCGCCGGACGTGAGCGCGACCCTCCCTTCCCCGGTGACCATCGCCCCCGGGGCATTCACCTCAGTCGACGTCCAGCTGACGCCCATAAGGGCATGCACGACGGCACCTGGCCCGAGAACCGTCACCATCATCGCGAGCAGCACGACCGATCCCGCGGTGTCGAGTTCGACGACCGCGACATTGAATGTCCTCTCTTTCAGTGAACCTTCCGCAGCCATGCCGGTGAGCGTGGCGGCAGTGGACCCGGGAATGACCGCGACCTACAACGTCGACATTGCGAACGGAGGCAACGACCTGGACTCGTTTTCACTGTATTTCGCGGGCCTCGACTTCGGCACGGCATACCGTGCTGACCCGACCGCGATACCAACCTCATGGGTCTCGTTCAGCCCGACCGATCCGTCTGCTCCCGCCTGCGGCATGACCTCGTCGGTTCTGACAATCGCCGTCCCGCCTGATTGGGCGGGGATGGAGGACGCCAGGTACGACTTCACCGTCACGGTCTCGGGTTCCATCACATCGGATACAGACACGGTCTCCGGGCAGCTGATCGTCCACGCCACGCCGGAGAGCATGATGTTCTACGTGAGGGTCGAGATAGTGAACCTCATCGCAGACGTGCTCGCCCTCCCGCCAGCTGACGTGAGGGATGGCCTCTACAGCAAGGCGAACTCCACGCTGAACAAGTTCGATCAGGCCGTGGACAGATACCTGATGGGCGGCGACCCTCCCGCCAGCAACCTCTTCAGGACGTGCCAGAACAAGCTCAACGCTTTCCTGCATCTTCTTGATGCGCAAAGAGGCAAGGCGCTGACCGTCGCCCAAGCCGACGATTTGGCGGGAAAGGCGCAACAGATAATCGACGACCTCGACGCAATCCTGGCGAAGATCTAGCGGAGACAGCTGTACTCCAGTCACATGACGGAAGATAGTCGAACCTCGGAAAGCCGGGCAGAGAGGATAATCCGTCTCAGGCCGGAGGCTTCGATTCGGGTTGCACTCTCCGCTTCGCTTTCCCGAATGGATGTTTATGGCCTGACCTCGCGGGCCATGGCATCTTCCTGAGGACGGTGTAGATGAACGCCGAAAGAAGGAAGGACGGGATGCTGGCCCCGATTGAGAACCCGATGCCCTGGAAAGACGGAATCACGAGTCTCACGAGATCCGGCGTCAGCCAATAGTACAATACGACGCCAGGAATCCACGCAGCGAATGCCCGCCATCTGACGCTTGGCGCCCCGCCATAGAATTCCTTGATGTCGTAGTTGCCTCTCCGGACGAGCCAGAAGTCGGCGAGTACTATCCCGAGCAGCGGGACGAAGAGCGCCCCGATCAGGTAGAGGAAATACTCGTAGCCGCCGCCGGTCAGCGGATCGCTGGCAGCCACCGCGGAGATGCGGTATGCCGCAACGAGGGAGATGACCGTGGCGATGACTATCACAACGAACTGCTTCGTCTTCTTCCTGATGTTCTGGAAGCTCAGAGCCGCTGAGTAGACGTCCGCAAAGGCGTTGTCCGCCTCGTCGACGAGGATGAGAAGGAGAGCCATGGAGCCCAGCCCCATCAGGCCGATCGCCGTTATCGCATCACCCGCTCCCGTCGAAACGATCATGGCAGCCCCGAGGAAGAAGAAGAGGAAGTTGGCGAGCGTGTAGCCGAGGATCGTCCCTATGGCCGCATCCTTCCGGCTCCTCGCGAACCGGTTGTAGTCCGATATGAGGGGCCACCACGATATCGGCATCGCTATCACCAAGTCGATGGCGGGGAGGAAGTTGCCGCTGCCGCCTGGAGCGCAAGATGCAATGGGACTCCCGCCAGATACATCGAGGACACACCTGGCATCCCACGAGACCGGGTGCGAGAAGATCTGGTAGGCGATGATGACCGTCGAGATGAGGACGAGCCATATCGCTATCTTCTCCAGCCAGGTCTTGATCACGACAAGTGGGCCGCCGACCGCGAGGGCGATGACGACAAGGGAGAAGATGCAGATCCAGAAGAGCATGGTCCACCCTCCCAAGAACGGCCCTGACAGGATTGTCGCGGCATATCCCATGATGTAGAGCTCGAAGGCGGTCCAGCCGACCAGCTGGACTATGTTCAGGGCGGAGGGCACCCACGAGCCCTTTGTCCCCAAAATCGGGCGGAGGCTTACCATTGTGGGAACGCCGAATTTCGATCCGAAGACCCCCGCCCCAGCGAGCACCGCCGCGCCGACAATCGAACCAAGGATTGCGGCGCCCATGGCTTCCCACAGCGTGAGCTTCGATTGGAAGATGAGCAGCGTGCCCGCGACGAAGACAAGCAGCCCCACAGCAAGGCTAGTCCAAAAAACAAATAGATCGAAGGTGCGGAGGATCCTTGCCTTCTCGGGAGTCGGATTCACCCCCCACTCCGGAGGCCGGCGAATACCGAGATTGCCCATACCTCACCTTCGATCATCCAGCGTCATGTTTTTCTGATGATTAAGACTTTGTTGTAGAACACAGTGTTAAGTACTCGGTTTGACCTAACCCGACCGCGGGATAGCATGAGACTGCCGGAGGAGACAGTTGCGGATTCGTTCCTCCCGACCTTTCGGTGCATGCTCGCGATGGAGCTGGCCTCTAGAGGATTGCGGGAGAGCAGGATCGCGGCCATGATGGGCCTGAGCCAGGCGGCGATCAGCAAGTACCGCCGCGGAACGACGAGGACGGAGAAGGCCTTCATGGAGGATGAAGCGACGGTGAAAACTGTCAAGAAGGTCGCGGACGGTCTGCATCAGGGGAAGATGTCGGAGCTACAGGTGCTCGCAATCGTCATGCAATTGATCAGGAGCCAGGAGACGAGGGGTCTCATGTGCCGACTGCACGAACGGGAGTTCCCGATGATCGCCGGCACGGGGTGCAACCTCTGCATCGCGCCGAGCGGCGGCGACATGCTCGAGGAGGAGAACGTCCTCTCGAACCTTCGCTCCGCCCTGAGGATGCTGGAGTCCACGAAGGGGCTCCCCTCCATCATTCCGAACGTCGGCATGAACATAGCAATGGCCAAGAAGAACGCGAGGGACCTGAAGGATGTCGCCGCTGTACCTGGAAGAATATACGAAGTGAGGGGCGGCGTGAAGGTCCCCGCGGCACCCGAGTTTGAGGCGTCGACTCACGTGGCGGGGTTGATCCTGGTCGCAAGGAGGTCGGATCCGAAGATCTTCGCAGGCATCAACATCAAGTTCTCCGAGGAAATCATCGCCGCGTGCACGGCATTGGGATGGAAGCCATTGGAGGTGAGAGGGGAATATCAAGGGAGGGAGGCGGAAATCGATGGCAAGATGTCCAAAGGGAAGTCACACGCGCAGGTCGTGTACCACAGAGGAGCCTTCGGCATCGAGCCGATGGTCTACATCGTGGGCGAGACGGCCATCGATGTCGTCGAAAAGGTGAGGACGCTTCTCTCCCAGCTAGCGGCCTAGGACTTGTGCTGCCCGCCGCCGAACTTCTTCTTCGATCGCTTCAGCGCCTCGACCAGGGGCAATTCCTTCCCCGCCAGCATCGTCAGGAGCGCGCCTCCGCCAGTGCTCACGTGGTCTATCCTGTCGCCTATGCCGAGTTGATCGACCGCCGCAATCGTGTGCCCGCCGCCCACGACGCTGAACGCCTCCGACTCGGCCACCGCGTTGAACAGCTCGCGAGTGCCGAGAGCGAACTCCTCCTCCTCGAAGATGCCGGCCGGGCCGTTCACGATGACGTTCTTGGCCGCCGCGATCTCCTGCCTGTATGCGACTATCGTGTCGAGGCCGATGTCCGAGATGAGGTGCGGTGAGGGGAGCTCAGTCACCTGGATGTTCTTCCGCGAGCCGTCAGCGTTGACCGCCACATCGGTCGGCACGAGAATCCGGCTCCTATAGGCAAGCAGGAGCTCTTTGCATTGCTTCACGTAGTCGTCGTATTCCTCGATCTCCTTCCTCAGGAGCTCGACGCTGGGCTTGCCCAGCTCGATGCCCTTTGCCGCGAGGAACATGTTCGCGACGCCGCCCGTCGTGAGGACCTTGTCGACGACGTTCCCTGCGAGCATGTTCTTGGCTACCGCAATCGAGTCGTCGGCCTTTATCCCGCCGAGTATCACGATCTTCGGCCTCTCGGCGCTCGTCAGCGCCCGGCCGACCATCACTAGCTCCTTCTCCATCACCCTGCCGGCTATCACAGGCATGACGTCGGCAAAGCCCACGAGAGACGGCTGGGCCCTGTGCGCGGCGGCGAAGGCGTCGAGGACGAAGTACTTCGCGACAGAGGACAGCCGCTTGACCATGTGCGACTTCGCCATCTTCTCTATCTTCGCGTCGGCCAGCGCGTCCTCCTCCGCGTAGAACCTCGTGTTCTCCAGAAGAATGATCTCGCCCTCGGCGAGGCCCCTTATCGCCTCCAAGGCCGTGTTGTTGAAGAGCCCGTCGATGTACCTGACCTGCTTGCCGAGCAGCTGAGACAGCCTTATGGCGTGCTGCTCCATCGTGGTGAAGTCGTCCTTCCCCGGCCTCGACTGGTGCGCGAGGATCGCGACCCTTGACCTGTGCAGGTCGCGGATGGTCACCATGTGCTCCCGCAACCTTGCGTCGTTCAGCAGCTCCCAGGTCGCAGGGTTGACTGGTGAATTGATGTCGACTCGGAGCAGGACCGTCTTACCTGCCAGGTCGAAATCGTCCAGCGTGAAGAAGTCCTTGGTCATGGGCGGATTTGGCAAAAGGATGAATGCTAATATTGTTTGCGGTCGGCCCGCACCGCTTCGGGACGAAGCGTTTATGACATGCGTGCGATTCTCGCGCAAGGTCCGGG
Organism: Thermoplasmata archaeon; assembly: GCA_041489255.1. GTDB lineage: Archaea > Thermoplasmatota > Thermoplasmata > RBG-16-68-12 > JAFNFQ01 > JAFNFQ01. The sequence continues at coordinate 21,201 of JBGPQV010000011.1, forward strand.
AAAGACCCCGTCGGCATTGTTTTTCCTTTTCCAGCCACGGAATCCAGGAAAAGGGCCAGAGCACATGGTGCCAAGGCGGATGCTGGGGCGGCGACCGGGAGAATTAGGACGCCCCGCCATCCGTGATTTAGAGGGGCGGTCGATGAGCGAGAATTACCTGACGGAGGAGAACTTGGTGGAGAAGGCGAGGGAATGGCTCAGCGTTTCCTCCCGCCAAGAAAGCCGACGAAAGCGGTTTGAGTTCAATGTCAATTCGGCCGCACTGCTCGTGCTGGACATGCAGAACTACTTCATGGACCCGGAGTCTCATGCCCATGTCCCATCGGGTCACGCCGTCCTCCCGAACATCAGGAGTCTGATCGGCTTCTTCCGGAGCGCGGGGCGCCCGGTGATTTTCACCCGCCACAGTCTCGAATCAGGCGAGGATCCCGGGATCATGGGGCGGTGGTGGCGCGACAATGTGCGCGAGGACTCCTCAGAGTCTGCCATCATCGAATCGCTTGATGTCAAGGATTCCGACGCCGTCATCCGCAAGACAAGGTACAGCGCATTCGTCGGGACTGACCTGGAGAGAATGCTGAAGTCGAAAGGCGTGGAGAGTCTCGTCATCGCCGGATTGACGACGCATCTCTGCTGCGATAGTACAGCGCGAGATGCTTTCATGAAGGACTTCGCCGTCTTTTTCGTTGTCGACGCGACAGCGACATGGACCGAGGATCTCCACGTGTCCAGCCTGAAGGCCTTGTCCGATGGATTCGTGATCCCGGTCACGACGAAAGACATGCTGGATGGACCGAGGGATTGAATGGACCGCAAAGTGCACAGGGTCGCAATAATCGGTGCGGGACCGGCTGGCATCGCTGCCGCCATCTATCTGAAGAGGGCGGGAATCAATCCGCTCCTCCTCGAACGGAAGAAGGTTGGCGGGCTGCTGGCCAATGCGAACTTGGTTGAGAATTACCCCGGCTTCCCGGACGGGATCTGCGGCGGGGATCTGGCCTCTTTGTTCAATGCCCAACTGAGGAAGTGGAAAATCCATGTCACCAAGGCGGACGTGAGGCGAGTCTCACGAGAATTGGGCCTCTTCCAGATCTTCGCCGGAGGCAGCAGGTACGTCTCACGATTCTTGATCCTGGCCACGGGGACGCAGCCCACGCGCATCGCTCTGCCCGGCCTCGACAAGATTTCCAAGGAGAAGGTCCTCTGCGAGATTGCCGATGCACCCAATGATATGAAGGGAAAGGAGTTCCTTATCATCGGCGGCGGGGACGCGGCGTTCGATTACGCTCTGAATGTCGCACGGAGAGGCGGTTCTGCGGACTTGATAATCAGAAACTCCAGCCCCACATGCATCCCCCTCCTTCTGCGGCGGGCAAATAAGCGGATGACAATCAGGATGTCGCTCAGAACGGTCCCCGTCTCGGTCATTGAAACGCGCCGACAGATCGAGCTGACGTGCCGGCGGGGAGGGCGCGAGGAGATCCATGACGGCGATTACCTGCTGATAGCTTGCGGCAGGGAGGCCAATCTCCGTCTGCTGTCGCCCAAGCTTCGTTCCGAGGCCGCAGCCGGGATGGATGGCCCCGGACTTTCGAATATGCATCTTGCCGGTGATGTGAAGAGGGGGCTGCACAGGCAGGTCGGCATCGCAGTCGGCGACGGGATAGCCGCTGCCATGCAGTTCGCGAGGCTTTTGGGGAAGGAGGCTTGGGATGAAGATAATCGGTGAGTTCGGACGGGAGGATATCGCGAAGCTGTACGTGGCCTCCATGAGAGACGGCGGGAACCACGTGGTTGAGTTCGTGGAATCCCTGCAGCCGCCAATCCCCCGCGACAGGAAGTGGGTCCTGATCGTCTCTTCCTCTTTCGGCTGTCCGATGGACTGTCTCATGTGCGATGCTGGCGGGAAATATTACGGGAAGCTGGAGACGGATGAGATACTCGCTCAGGTGGATCACATGGTGCTCCGGCGGTTCCCGGACGGACAGATCCCATCCGAGAAGTTCAAGATCCAGTTCGCAAGGATGGGTGAGCCCTCGTTCAACCCGAACGTACTCGACGCGCTCTCCGCAATCGCGGGGAGATATCACGCCCCTGGACTCATGGCCTGCGTTTCCACGATCGCGCCTGAGGGCTCTGGCGGTTTCTTCGAGAAGCTTGCGGGCATCAAGAGGAGCCTGTACCCTGACGGGAGATTCCAGCTGCAGTTCTCGATTCATACCACGGACGATGAGAAAAGAGACTGGCTGCTTCCCGGCAGGAAGTGGGGCCTCGAGAGAATCGCGAGATTCGGGGATTGCTACCATGAAGAAGGTGACAGGAAGATCACTCTCAACTTCGCGCTGACCCGAGGACTGCCAGTGGATCCAGGAGTCATCGCCGCGCATTTCGACCCCGACAAGTTCGCCGTCAAGCTGACCCCGCTCAACCCCACCGCCAAGGCGATGAAGAACGGGTTGACATCCGCGCTGAATCCGCTCGAGCCTTCGACCGGAGCTGAACTCGCGAAGTCCTTCAACAACCTCGGCTTCGAGACGATCCTCAGCATAGGCGAACTCGAAGAGAACAAGATAGGCAGCAACTGCGGTCAGTTCGTCAGCATGGTCGACGATCGAGGCGTAAAGGTGAACGAGGGCTACGAGACGGCGAAGTACCGCCTCGCGTAATCCGATCTCGGATTGCGCGCTCCTGCAGGTCCCTCTTCAGCACTTTGCCGACTGGCGTCTTCGGCAGGGCCGGCACGAAGATGTAGGCCATCGGCCTTTTCCAGACGGCGACCCGCCCATCGGTGAAGGCGATGACTTCGTCACCAGCATCCTCTGACCCTTTTCTCAGCACGACGAAGGCAATCGGAACGTTCCCGCGCAGATCGTCCGGGATGCCGACCACCGCACATTCCTCCACCGCAGGGTGCTCCAAGATAGTCTTCTCAATTTCCCGGGGATAGACCTTCAGGCCGCCGCAGATCAGCATGTCCTTCTTCCTATCGACTATGTGGAAATACCCGTCATTGTCCATCAGAGCGATGTCCCCCGTGAGGAGGAAAAGGCCGCGCATGACCACTGCGGTCTCGTCAGGCTTGTTGAAATATCCTTTCATGACCTGCGGTCCGCTGACGGCCAGCTCGCCGACCTCTCCGACGGGCATCTCGGCGAGACCGGTCTCGATGTCCACGATCTTGGCATCGGTGTCCGGGTATGGGATGCCTATGCAGTCCTTCGCGAGACCGAAGAAAGGGTTGCAGTGAGTCACCGGCGAGGCCTCGGTAAGCCCATATCCCTCGACCAAATGTGCACCCGTGGCCTCCTCGAACTTCCTCCTGACATCCGGCGGGAGCGGTGCGGAGCCGGATATGCAGACGCGGATCGAGCTGATTTCGTGTTTGCACGCCTCCGGATCCCTGACTATGGCCGCGAATTGGGCGGGGACTCCCGGGAATATCGTTGCCTTTGTCGCGTGGGCGAGCTCACTCGTGGTGACGCTCACCGTATGGTTCAACCGCATGACCATCGCGGCCGCCAGCCGAATCGGGGCCAGCATCGCCGTCGTCAGGCCGTATGAGTGCGAGAACGGAACGAGGGAAAGGAAGACCTCCTTCCCCGGCTTCGCGTCCGGAAGCCAAGCGGCGGTCTGGCAAGCGTTCGCCATCAGGTTCGCATGAGTGAGCATCGCGCACTTGGGCGTGCCCGTCGTGCCCCCGGTGAACTGCAGCACCGCGACATCGTCGTGCGTCACGCCGACGTTCCTCGGATGGCGGGGGGAGTCGAGCGTCATCTCTTCAAAGCTGTGCATCCACGGTTCCTTCGGGACGACAACCTTCGCTCCCCCTCCCAGTCTCTCCCCGAGCGTCTTCTTCCTTAGCTGGAACAGCGGCCGCTCCATCGGCTGCAACCATTCCGCCGCATCGGTCATCACGATGTTGCCCAAGCGCGTATCGTCCTTGATCCTCAAGACCTTGCCCAGCAGGAAATCGAGGATCACCACGGTCTCCGTGCCCGTGTCGTTGTAGAGAGTCGCGAGTTCGCTCTGGCTCTGCATCGGGTCGGCCTGAACGATGATTCCGCCCGCCCTGAGAACGCCGAGGTACGTCATGACGGCTTGAGGGCAGTTCGTCATCAGCGGGGATACCTTATCGCCCCTCGCTACGCCAATCGCCTGGAGTCCCGCCGCGAAGGTGTCGACCATCGAATCGAACTGCCCGTAGGTGATGATCCGTCCGTTGAAGTTGGTCGCCGGACTCTCGGGGAAGTCCCCTGCGGCATCTCGGATCAGGGTGTCCAGGGTCGTTTTCGGATACTCAAGGCTGCGAGGAACACCTTCGGGCCAATGCTTGAACCACGGCCGCTCCGGCATCATTCTGTCTTTGGCGGTAGCCCAACTCTCCCTGATAAAGATGAGCGAGGAAGTTTTAAACGATGACCGAGCGCTCGCTCTCCGGGGTCAGACAGATTGCGTAAAGATGTCATCACGAGCATGGACGGGCATGTGGCAGTACTCACGCTGAATCGCCCTCCCGCCAATCTGGTCAACAGGGAGCTACTCGCCGCGCTGGGGAAGGCGGTGGCAGGAGCCGTCGATGATCCCGATGTGCGTGTCATCGTGGCTATCGGCTGCGACAAGGTCTTCTCGGAGGGGCTGGACCTCGATTCATTCCTGGCGCTCGACGAAGATGGCAAGCGTGAACTGGTCCGGCTCGGGCGGGATGTCATGCGATCGCTGGAGCAGGCGCCAAAGCCGACAATCGCCGCCGTGGCGGGAAAGGCCCTAGGGGCAGGACTGGAGGTCGCCCTTGCGTGCGACATGCGCCTCGCGTCCGAGGACGCGCAGCTCGGCCACCCCGAGGTCTCACAGGGGCTGACACCTCTCTTCGGCGGCACTAATCGGTTGGAGCGGCTCATCGGAATGTCGCGATCGCGCTCACTGATATTCACTGGCGAACCAATCCCCGCCTGGGAGGCGCTCGAGATGGGGCTCATCGGCAAGGTCGTGCCCCGCGGAGCCCTCCTGGAAGAGGCTCGAATCGCCGCCGCCAGAATCGCCAGCCAGCCCAACGATGCGGTGCAGGCTGCGAAGAGAATGATGTTGAGAGCAGAAGAGAAGGAGCGCGAGGAATCCGTCGATGATGTCGTGAAATCGATTTCGAGACTGTGCGGATTGAAGAAGTGAATCAGGACTGGCGCACTTTCCGAATCGAGAATGATAATCGTATCGTTCCCTTATTATGTCCCGCCTTCGTTGTATTGTGCGTGAAGAAGGCTGAAAGGCTAATCACTTTCATGATTATCAATGGACCACCGGTCGAACTCCCAATCGAACTATCGACCACCCTCAGGAGGAAAGGCTGGCAGGCGCTCCGCCCTGGACAGATCTACGCCTTGTTCTGGGACTCGATCCTCACTGTCGACCAGGCAAATGCCGATAAGCTCATGGAGCGCGTGATGGAGATTCACAGGGTCGCGACCCAGTTTGGCATCAACCACATGTTCAAGACGGTGAAGACGTCATCTGCGGACGCGAGGTATCCCGAGATCCTCTGACAGCAGCGCTGTCTCCCCGATGAAATAGGCCGATATCCCTCACAGCGGGAACTGCTCGCTCGCCTCTCCCTTGTGTTTCCCGGCGCGCGCCCTGGTTTCCTCCATCTGTTCCCTGAGGTTCCACGGCATTTCCGCATAGACGTCCGTGAACATCGACTCGATTGGCGGTTTCGGGGCGGCCTCCTGCTCCTTGATGGCCGCGTTGAACTCCTCCTCTATCTGCTTGCGGATCTCCGCCTCCCACTTCTCATCCCACAGGCCTTTCGCCCGCAGGTAGAGCCTGAGGCGGGTGATCGGATCCCGCTTCCTCCACTCCTCCACTTCTTTGGCGTCGCGGTACCTCGTGGGATCGTCCGATGACGAGTGCGGCCCCATGCGGTAGGTGACCGCCTCTATCAGTGTCGGCCCCTTCCCCGCCCTCGCGTTCTCCACCGCGTGCTTCGTCGAGGTGTAGACGGCCAGGACGTCGTTTCCGTCGATCCTCACGCCCTCGAACCCGTAGGCCATGGCCTTCATCGCCACGCTCGGCGAGGCGGTCTGCCTGGTGAAAGGCAGCGAGATCGCCCACTGGTTGTTCTTGCAAAGGAAGATGCAGGGTGCGTTGAACACGCCGGCGAAGTTCATCGCGACGTGGAAATCACCCGTGCTGGTCGCGCCGTCGCCGAAGTAGACCAGGGCCACGTTCCTCTCCTTCCTCATGCCCATCGCCATGGCCGCACCCACTGCCATCGGGATCTGGGTGGCAACGGGGCTGCTCGGGGTGACGAGGTTCGCGTCCCTGTCGCCGAGGTGGCTGGGCATCTGCCTGCCCTTGCTCGTGTCGATTGCGTTGCCGTAGATCTGGGCGACGATCTTCTTCAACGGCATGCCACGGACCAGCGCAGCGCCCGGCTCCCTGTACGCGGGGAAAACCCAATCGTCCTTCTCGAGGACCCACGCGCTCCCGACCTGGAGCGCCTCCTCGCCGGTCGATGGCACGTAGAAACCGACTCGCCCCTGCCTCTGCAGCACGAGCATGCGGTCGTCCAGCATCCTCACCTTGACCAGGGTGCTGTACATCTTCCTGAGCTCGTCACCGGAGAGCTTCGGCTCGAACCTCTCGTCGAACCTGCCGTCGCTGCTGACGATCCTGAACAGGTTATCGTACATCGGCCATCATCTCCCTCTTGCGCCGGGTCAGTGCCTCGATGAAGAACTCGCCGGCTCTATAAGAACTCCTCACCAACGGGCCAGAGGCCGTGTACAGGAAACCACGCTCCTGCGCTAGCCCGCGGTATCTCTCGAACTTCTCTGGCGGGACAAACTCTGAAACGGGCAGATGCCACTCGCTCGGCCTCAGGTACTGGCCGATTGTCAGCATGTCAACGCCGGCCTCGCGAAGGTCACTGAAGGACTTGAAGACCTCCTCCTCGGCCTCCCCGAGCCCGAGCATGATCGAGGACTTCGTGTAGATGTTCGGGTTCATGCGCTTGACCGCCTTGAGGACGGACAGTGATTGGCGGTAGGTCGACCTCCTGTCCCTGACATTCGGTGTGAGCCTCTCCACGGTCTCGATGTTGTGGCCGATCACGTCGGGGCCCGCCTCGACCACCTTGCTGAGTGCCTTCTCATCGGCACTGAAATCCGGGATGAGGGCCTCGATGATGATGCCCGGACTTGTCTCCTTGATCGCGGAGATCGTCTTCGCGTAATGTCCCGCCCCGCCATCCCGCAGGTCGTCCCTGTCAACGGAAGTGAGGACCGCGTACTTGATGTCAAGATTGCCCAAAGCCGCCGCGACTTTCTGCGGCTCGCCCGGATCGAACATGCCACGAGGGTCACCGCTCTTCACCGCGCAGAACCTGCAGCCCCGCGTGCAGACATCGCCGAGTATCATGATGGTGGCGGTGCCGCCGCCCCAGCACTCCGCGGAGTTGGGGCACTGGGCCTCCTCGCACACAGTGTGGAGCTGCAGCCCCCTGAGAAGGTTCTTGACCTTGACGTAGGTCTCGCCGCTCGGGGCTCTCACCCTCAGCCATTCAGGTTTTTGCGCTGACATTGAATAGCCGAGAAAAGGTCGACCCCCTTTATTTACATTGACGCTTGCCGGAGATTCCTTCGGGAGGAGGAAGGGGCGGGTCAGACTAGCCGTACTTGTATTCCACGCCATAGCCGCCGCGCGGATAGTCCCAGGCGATCGCCTTGTTGCCCAGGCTGCGGCAGACGACTATGCAGGCGCCTAGCTCCATGCACCCCTCTATGTTGTAGACCAGCTCCTCGCCCTCGAGGCGGTAGACCTGGGCCGGGCACACGTACAGACACGGCTTGCCCCTGCAATCCTTGCAGAGCTTCGTGTCGACGGTGATGAAAGGCTCCTCATCGTGGTCGAACGTGTCCAGGATGAGCTTGTCGTCCGGCGTGGCGGGCTTCTCGAAGGGCATCGAGGGCTTCTCGGTCATCCGAGTTGCGATAGAGGCGCTCCATATTTAAGATGTCCGCGAGAGGTTTGCTCGATGAGAACGAGCCTTGGGTGCGGCCGTGTCAATACGCTGAAAAACGAACATCCATGCTCGGCAATGAAACGCCCGACCCTCGCCTCACCTCGCCTACCACCTTCGCCTTCACGGACTTTCCGAGCGTCCGCATTATCCCTTTCACCTCGTCTTCGGGAGCGACAACGCACATTCCCATTCCCATGTTGAAGGTCCTGTACATCTCGGTGTCTTCTATCCCCGCCAGCGTCTGGATTGCACGGAAGATCGGCTGCGGCTCGAGCGGGTCGGTGACGACAAACTCGACTTTCTCCTTGAGGCGTACGATGTTGGAGAGCCCGCCGCCGGTGAAGTGCGCCATGCCGTGCACCTCGTGCTTCCTCAGCACCGCCATGACCGGGCGGACATAGATGGCGGTTGGCTCGAGCAACGATTGGCCGACGCTGCCGCTCCCGCCAGGAAGCGAATCATGCACAGACAGACCGGCCTCCTTGAAAACGCGGCGGGCGAGCGTCAGGCCGTTCGAATGGATGCCCGTGCTACTCAGCCCTATGATGACGTCTCTATGCTTGATTGCCTTGCCCGCCACGATCTTGCTCTTCTCAACGATGCCCAGGCAAGTTCCCGCCAAGTCGAAGTCTCGTATGACTTCTGGCAGAATCGCTACCTCGCCACCGATGATCGATATGTTCGCTCGACGCGCCCCCTCGTTGAGGCCGATGCCAATCTGCCTCGCGATCTCCTCGTTGTATTTCTCCACGGCAAAGTAATCGACGAATGCAATCGGCTCTGCTCCAATGCAGATCATGTCGTTGGCGTTCATGGCTACGCAGTCGATCCCCACAGTGTCCCACTTTCGCATCTGGGTCGCGACTAGCAATTTGGTCCCGACGCTGTCCGTGCACAATGACAAGGCGTGCTTACCGAAATCCGCGAGACCTGTGAAGTGGCCGATGCCGACCAGAGGTTTGCCTTTTCCCTTCCGGCTGTATGTCAGCTGCTCAACTATCGCCGAGATGTGCGAGGCTTTCCGGCTCTGATCGACTCCCGCCTCGGCGTATGTCCTGACAGCGGTCATCGAATAAGGCATCGCTTCATCCGACTTGAACATTTGGCAGACCGTTCAGGTGGACTTTGCGGCATTGCGACTCCTCGGTCCCCTCAATCCCTGATTCGTCCTCCATAAGCTCTTGGGTGTCCCCCTTCGAGCTGCCGAATCGAAGCATACAAGTCGGGGAAGGCGGTTCCACCCCGCATGGGCAAGGCGTGGATCAAGCAGAGGAAGAGAGACGTGTACTACCGCGCCGCGAAGCGCGAACACTTCAGGAGCCGATCCGCCTTCAAGCTCATCCAGATCCAGGAGAAGTTCGGCGTGATGGAGGAAGGATGGGCGGTGCTCGACCTGGGCTCATCGCCCGGCGGCTGGTCGCAGGTCTCCAGGAATATGGTGGGCGACGACGGAGCGGTCTTCGCGGTGGACATCGTCGGGATGACTCCGATCGATGGCGTCAAGTTCTTCCACGGTGACCTCAGGGACGTGCGCTTTCTCAATGAACTCGTGGCGAGCATCGGGGCTGTGGATGCTGTGATATCGGATATGGCCCCCCGGCTCTCAGGCAACAAGTCCTATGATCAGGCAAGAACATTGGAGCTGGCCGAGATTGCGTTCGATGTGGCATGCACTTGCCTCAGGGATGGCGGCAACTTTGTCGCGAAGGCGTTCAGGGGAGAGGATTTCGAGCCGTTCCTCTCGCGCGTCTCTTCTCGATTCAAGAGGACAAAAGCAATCTCGCCTCCAGCAACGTCGAAAGGCAGCGCCGAGGTCTACGTCGTCGCATTAGGTTTCAAAGGCCAGCGGACCTGAAGCTCATGGGTGAGTCTAGGCGCCTAGTGCCTTGGCCCTGTCCAAGCACTTCTGGGCCTCGTCCCTCATACCCAGCCTGGCGAGGACCTCTCCGCGGTTGAGCCAGGCAGCAACGTACCGTGGCTTGAGCCGCACGGCCTTGTCCTGGCACTCCTTGGCTTCGCTGAACTTCTTGGATACCGCCAGCGCCGCGCCCTTGTTGTTCCAGGCGATTGCGTATTTAGGCTTGAGCTCGAGGGCCTTATCGTAGCACTCTATCGCCTTCGCCGGGTCGCTCGACTTGAAGTAGATGTCGCCTTTGTTGCACCAGGCAATCTCATTCTCCGGGTCGAGCTTCAGTGCGACGTTCTGGCAATGGAGCGCGTCCTCGAACTTGCCCATGCGCTTGAACGCAACCCCTTTGCTGGCCCAGGCGCTCGCGGGCTTCGAGCCCATGCGGATCGCTCGGTCATAGTAGTAGATGGCGTCCTGATAGCTCCCTTCCTTGACGAGCTTGTCGCCCTGGACGATGGCCGACGTGCTCATGCGGAGCAGCATCATGCCGGCTGCCATACCGATGATGGCCACGACGATGAAGACTACCAATATGATCGGATTCGCGGCTAGGGCCGAGGAATCGTACATCCTGCCCAGGGCGAAGATGATCAGCAAGGCGACTACCGTCCCGGCGACGTCGACGTCGATCAAGCGCCCGTGGCCGACCTTGATCTTCGAGACGTCCTCCTCCGTGACCGAGACTGCGACAGGTGCCTCGGCCTCTTCCTCCGCCTCCGCAATAGTCTCCTCGACAGGCGCGGCCTCCTTGGCCTTGGCTTCCTCGGCCGCCACCTTGGCGAACCTGGCACCGCAATGCGTGCAGACCTCGGCATGGACTGGGAGCGGCGTGCCGCAGAGCGGGCACTCGAACTCCTCGCTCGGGGCAGCCTGCTCTTCGATCAACAGCGAATCGAGCAGCTCGTCGACCAGTTCCTTCTCGACATCGATGGACTCCTTTCCTCCCTCCGCCGACGCTGCCTCCGCTTCGCCGGGGGCCTCGATCAGCTCCTCGAGGAGCTTGTCGACATCCGCCTCTTCCTTGGCTGACGCGGCCTCGAGCTTGACGCCGCACGATTCGCAGAATTCTATTCCGGGCGGGTTATCGGCACCGCAGACCCGGCACTTGGCCTTGGAGTTATCAACCAACGGTGCACCTTTAGGTTTTGAAGCCCGACTCTAGCATATATACCTTGCGAGACGGTTCTTGGTCGCGCGGTTTTCTCCGAATCGTTGACTCACTCAGATGTTGGTGAGCAGGCCGGGTTGTTTCACCGCTGGTCTCAGTCCTTTCGCCACATAGACGAGAAGGAAATTGTTGGCGTAGAACTTGGTGAAGATGCTCGACAGCATGTCATGCACTTTGCTGACGCCGATGGGGAGGCGCGTGGCGATCACGTTGCTCGCGAAGATGTGCTGAGCCCAACCATCCACCTGGAATCCCCTGAGCTGTTGCAGAGTGAAAAAGTGGATATGGGTGGGATCGTCGCGGCTCACAACCTTGTCTCCATTCGGCACTTGGATGACCACGACCTTCCTGGCGACCCTGCAGAGATCTTCGATGCAGGCTCGCGTATCTGGTAGATGCTCCAGGACCTGCAGGCAGCTGACCATATCGTACGATTTCTCTTTGAAAGGCATGTGAGGGAGAGCAGCGAGCACGCAATCGCTCGTATATCCCCTGACATCGCACCTCGCGGTTCTTAGGCCGATTGTCTTGGAGAAAACCGCGTAAGGTTGTGTGTTGGCCCCGACATCGAGGTGAGAATCGCAGCCGTACCAGAGGATGTTATCGAGCAGGATCTTCGCCACGAGGGTGTCGATGTCCCGAGGCCCCCACCCTTGCATCCAGCGCGGCAGCGTGACTAGTTTGGCGGTCGATGCTCGCGCTTCCGCGGTTCCGTTCAAGGCGGTTCCCTAGACGAGGATGTACGGTATTAGTAGGTATCGCAGGCGGACACACCATGGCATCGCCGACTGGGAAAACGTTCATTAGTGAGGGGACAGCTTCCGGCCTCGATGACGAAGACCGCTTTCGTAACCGGCATCACAGGACAGGACGGATCATATCTGGCTGAGCTTCTCCTGAAGAAGGGTTACATCGTCTATGGGATGATCAGGCGCCTAAGCTCTCCCAACACGCGGAACATCGCGCATATCATGGACCAGGTCGACCTAGTTGACGGTGATATGACGGACCAGTCTTCCCTGATCACAGCACTGATGGAGTCCCAGCCTGACGAGATATACAATCTGGCGGCTCAGTCTTTCGTGGGCACCTCCTTCAGACAACCCGTACTCACCGCGGATGTGAACGGCCTCGGCGTGGTCAGGTTGCTCGACGCGGTCAGATCGACCGTTCCCGACGCCAAGGTGTACCAAGCATCGACATCGGAACTCTTCGGTAAGGCGACGGAGATACCTCAGAGCGAGACGACACCTTTCCATCCACGCAGCCCATATGGAGTCGCCAAGGTCTTCGCCTACTGGGCCTGCGTGAACTACCGCGAGAGCTACGGGATGCATGTCTCCAACGGCATCCTCTTCAACCACGAATCGCCGAGGCGGGGGATGGAGTTCGTCACGAGAAGGATAACCTGCGGAGTGGCGAGAATCCACAACGGTCTCTCGAAGCACTTGACCCTGGGAAACCTTAACGCCAAGAGGGACTGGGGCTATGCCCCGGAATACGTGGAGGCCATGTGGAAGATGATGCAGCAGAAAGGAGCAGACGACTGCGTCATCGCGACCGGAGAGACGTATTCGGTGAAGGAGTTCATGGCGCTGGCTTTCAAGGAAGTCGGCATCAACAACTACAGGAAGTACGTGAGGATTGACGAGAAGCTGAAGAGGCCCGCAGACGTGCACACCCTTTGCGGCAACCCCGCGAAAGCCAAGAAGGTGCTCGGCTGGAAGGCGAAGACGAAGGTGCCTGAACTCGTGAAGATCATGGTAGAGGCTGACCTGGAGAGAGTGAAGGAAGAAAGGCACCACCTCTAAAGTTGCGAGAGAACGTCAGCTCGCTATCCAGGCTTCGATCCTCTCCACGTCCTCTTTCAATCCCTTCTGGGTGGCCAGCGATTTGTCAATCCATTTCTCCATGAAGTCTTTCTCTTCTTGTATGCTCGGATCGGCCCGGGCGAGTTGTCTCACTATCGCGATGTTCCCTCGCCGCCACGATACGATGTCCTTCGCCATCAGCCGCTCCTTCGAATAGGGATTGCGCTCCACCGCCACGTCGGACTGCTCGACCCAGAGTTTGAGGACGATGTCATAGATGAGCCCCATGAGCAGGAATACTCCGATGACGATCAGGAAGAGTATCATCGTCCCGAGGAAATAGTCGCCTTGCCTCACGATTCCGAGGCTTACAAAGTGCTGGTGGAAGTAGTTCGGGTAGAAGACGCCGGCCAATGTCAGCCCCAGAAGAAGAGGCCGATTAGCGTCTGGCTCTGCTGTATCCGCCACAGCTGCACCATGAATCCTTTCTTCACCAATTCGGCCACCTTGGGCTCGCTTTGAACTGAGTCGATATTAGTATGTGTCGCCCGCGAGATATCCGCCGTTTCGGCCGACCGTTGGCTTCACAACATTCTCAATGACACCGATGACCAATGCATTCGCTCTTCGACGTTGGTAATCATAAGGCACATCCCTAACATCCTCCCAGCCAGCTTCCTCCCAACGATTGCCAGTCTGCATCCTCTTCATGAAAAGCAACTTAGCGAATCTCAAAGCGCCGTCACGTATGTATCCATCTAGAGCGGGATTCAGCCCCAGAGGCATGGTCACGAGGATTCTCCCGCCAGGCGCCAATAGACTCACGAGGTTCTCGAAACCTCTCAGTACCTTCTCGGGCTCGCGGGGTTTCTCCTCCCAGCCAACATGTTCCATCGTTGATATGCTGACGATGAGGTCGTACCTTTTCGGCGTCTGGAAGTCGACCACGTCGCGATTGACGACGCCGTCTGCGATTTCATACTTATCAACAACATCATGAGGAAAGGAGAAGTAATTTGGCAGAACGTTTCCGATTTCAAGTGTCGTCTTCCCAAGGCTGTCCCTGACCGCCGCCCAAATGACGGGGACTTCGACAGCCCTCTCGTTCTTCCATGTCTTGCCGTAGATGTGGTAGAAGTAGTGGTATGTTTTTCCGTCGAGACGAAAACTGTCCCCAGATCTGAATAATCTGTGGTAGCGATGGCCTATGTGGCCATCGAGACGGAAGGTCACTTCTTTGATGACAGAGCGGATGACATGGAGGACTCCTTTCTCGCGGAGGGATGTTCTCAAACCCGGCAAGAGCCCCTGAAACCTCTCGCGGCTATGCTTCATGCTCATGTCTCAGCCTGAATGAGAGCTCGTTGGAAATAGCTTCCCGTTTCCTGGTGGGGAGGCTCATTTGTCGATTGCCCGCTCATAGGACGCAATGTACTGAGACGCGATCTTGTCCATGTTAGCAGTCTTCTCGACGAACTCATACGCTCGCACGCCCATCTCTCTGGTCGCCTGCGGGTCATGCATGCCCTCCTGTATGCAGCTCCATATCTCTTCGGGACTCTGGGCGAGCCATCCGGTGATCCTGTTCTGGATGACATCTGGGATGTTGCCGAGCGGAGGTGCGATGACGGGTTTCTTGAAGGCTATGGGGAAGTAGATCGAACCCGAGGTCGTGATGTCCCTATAGGGCTGCACCACTACGTTGCACGCCTTGAACCAGTACTGCAAATCAGCGTCTGAGATGAAGCCCAAGTGCGATATGAGGTCGGTTCGATGATTCGCCGCTTCACGGATTGCCGCCCCAAGTTCAGGTTCCCTGCATTCGCCAAAGATGCAGAATCTGACGCTCCGAGCGGTGTCCATCGATAGAAGCTTCAGGAAGTCCTCCGTCCCCTTATAAGGGTGGGTCGGAGCATAGTGGCCCACGACGAACTCCTCTTCCCCGATTCCTAGGCGAGTCCTAGCTTCCTTCTCTGAGATTGTGTCCTCGAAGGCCCCGTTGAAATTCATGCAAGGTATGACAACATCGTCTGCCTGCCAATTCTCAGGCAACCCCTTGGCGGCGAAAGCCCTCTTCGCGTCTGAAATGGATCTCTGGCTGTGCCAGACAGCGACACTCGTCCTGTCGAGATAGAGATGTGTGACCGAGAGGTCATCTTTGAACACAGGGTCATGGGGGGTGATGTTGTGCACCGTCCAGACCTTGGGAATCCGTTTTCGGAAGAACAGCTTGGCCATCGTCAGGGAATCGAAGACGTTCCAGTGGAGATGACAGACATCGTTGTCGCCAAGCGTCTTCACCCAGAACCTGATGTAGTTCCTCGGCCAGCGCAGGTACGGCATCGGCGCTTCATTCACTTCAACGCCATGGGCCCTGAGTGCAGCGTTCAGCCTCATCACATAGCCATGTCTTGTGCTGGGCACGCAGAGCACTCTCATGCACTAGCCTTCTCGGACGAAAAACAGATTCGTGTATCTCTTGTTCTCCTGAGTGCATCTCTCCATGATTCCCGGGATGTCTGCTGGCCGTATCGTCCTCCTTCTTTCGTCGATTTCATGGAGAACGAAGCCCTGCTTCACGAAGAGGTCAATGTATTCCGCAGGCTCCGTGCCGAACTGCCTGAGTCCGAACGGCCAAAACTCCGACACGATCTTAAGGCGCCTATTCTTCTTGAGGAGATCGGGCATTCCTTGGACCGCTCCACCTTCGGCCCCTTGAATGTCCATCTTCATGAAGTCCACGCGCCCCCCGAAGTCTGCAAGGAAATCATCCAATCTAACGGCCTCTATCTCAATCGAAGTTCGACCGTCGTTAGGATCGTAAATCCTGTGATCTCCCTTGTTATCCTCCGAGAGGAAGAGTCGAATTCGCTCGGTTCTGTTGGCGACCGCCTTTTGCACGAGAATGACGTTCTGATAACCGTTCATCTCCACGTTATTCTTCAAGAGACCGAAGTTGGTCGGGTCTGGTTCGAAGGCGATGACCTTGCCATCTGGGCCAACCAATCTCGCTGCAATCAGCGTGTGATATCCTATGTTCGCTCCGATGTCAAAGACAACATCGCCTTTCTTTATCTCCCCGTTGAGGAGGCCCGTTTCGACGGGTTCGTATATTCCTCTAATCGACAAAGCCATGCCATCATTCTGGTCGAGGAGCATCTTGTGTCCCTGGACTTCTGCGATTGCAGTCGGGTCCTTGAGACGAGACACTAGGTAGTGATACGCAATCTTGACGGGATAAAGGTCCCCGACGCCTGGAGCGAGAAAAAGAGGCTCCATAATTCTAAAGGCTGGCAGTATCAGCTTCCGCATTATGGCGGCGTCACCGGAGTTCGACCTTATAGCGTTTGCCCGAGGAGAGTCCGGTCCGAAGGCATCCTGAGGATGTGTTCCTTCGCGCTGACCATCGCCCACGACAAGCGCCTCGCCCCAGACTTCGCACTGACCATGACCATCGGATAAGGCATTGTCGATGCAACGGCTTTGAGCAACCACGAAATGGCAGACCCGTCGATTACGCGAAATATCAAGACATCGAACCGCGTCAACCGTCCGCTAGCTCGCTCTAGCAACGGATAAATAGAGCTGCATTGATTCTCCAGAGAGGAGATTAGGTATGCATGGGATTCGCTGTGCCGCTTTTCCTGTCTGTCTGTTGCTAGTGCTGACTGCTGCCGCTTCATTGATCGACTCGGAAGTCGCGGGCGAGCCCGTTCTCGGTGTCATTGATTTGCACTATTCGTCGCCCGCACTGGAGATCACCCCGGCACGCGAACCGCTTGAAGGTGACTTCGTCCGTGTCACCGCCCACGTAGAGCTTGATGGCACGCAGAACTGGACGAAGCGTGGCGTTGTGCTAGATAAGGGGAATCCGGGGGATCCAGACGACACTCAGGTGTCAGCGCCATTCGTAATGTACACAGGTGGCGAGTATAAGATGTGGTATGTTGGCGACCCGGGTTCCTCCCCAACTTCATACATTATGTTCGCCAACTCAACCGACGGTGTCACATGGACGAAGCACGGCACCGTTCTGAGCCCTTCTGGATTGCAGGAACAGGGCGTACACTACCCCGGCGTGATCTTGGATGGATCGACCTACAAGATGTGGTATGGCGGTTCAGACGGCACGTATTATAGGATTTTTTATGCAACCTCTCCCGACGGCCTTTCGTGGACGAGACAGGGGTTGGCTCTCGACCTCGGTCCACCCGGAGCCATGGATGACTCCTCCGTTTTTGCTCCGTTCGTCTTGAGAGAGGGTTCCACATATAAGATGTGGTATACCGGCGGCGACGGCAGCAACAACCGCGTGATGTACGTCGAGTCAAATGACGGCATCAATTGGGGAACCAGAGAACTGAATCTAGATCTCGGGACGCCTGGCTCGGAAGAAAGCGCACACGTGCAGTTTCCCCATATACTGGTGGAGGGAGGCACGTATCACCTGTGGTATGTTGGACAACTCGCCGCCAGAGACAGGATTTTCTATGCAACATCAGCTGATGGAAAGACGTGGACGCGGTTGGGGAAGGTCGTTGACCTCGGACCACCCGGTAGCACCGATGATGGACACTTGCTCATGCCGCGCATTCTCCATGAGTCAGGGAAGCCATATCAGATGTGGTATGCAGGGAAGGGCACACTCCAGAATATACACCACGCCACGTTCGATTTACCGATCACTCTGCCCGTGTCGGCAAGCGTGGACTTCTATCTAGACATGATTGGCCCAGGCACCAACATCGGATCGTCTGTTGTCCAAGTTGGCGCACTTGCACCGTCAAACGCCGACATGGTCTGGCTGGCCACGCCCGCCGGAGGTCATGTGATCTATGCCGTGATCGACGAAGCGAACTCTGTCGACGAGACCAATGAATCGAATAACGTCGCGTCTCTCGCGGTCAGGGTCGTGGCGAACAGCCCACCTGTGGCCGATGCGGGGAATGACCAGAGTGTGTTCCGGAACTCGATGGTTGTGCTGGACGGTTCAGCCACTTACGATCCCGAGGGCGACCCGATCACTTACTTATGGATCCAGACCGCCGGGCTGCCGATGCCCATGTTCGGAAGCAACACTTCCACCCCATTGGTGGTCACCTACCTCTCTGGGTTCTACACATTCCTCCTGACGGCATATGATGATCGTGGCGGGATTTCCACAGATATCACGAATGTGACGGTCACGAACCGGCCCCCCACCGCTGATGCAGGACCTGATATTAGTGTCGCCAAGAGGACGCTCGTGATTCTTGACGGATCTGGTTCTTCAGACCCGGATTCCGACTTCCTTTCATACGATTGGGTGCAGACGGGTGGCTCTCCCGTGACTCTCCATGGCAGCAACACACCGAACCCCACTTTCATGCCTGCGACTGCCGGGCTCCGCACTTTCCGACTAACGGTAGATGACGGAGACCTCGGGGTCGCCAGTGATTCTGTCCAGGTCAATGTGACCAACCTAGAGCCAATCGCCAGCGCGGGATCGGATATGACCGTCAGGAAGAACACGCCCGTGACCCTGGACGGGACTGGCTCGAACGATCCTGATGGAGACATTCTCTCATATTTCTGGACCCAGACCGGTGGACCGGGTGTGACCTTGTCCCGCCCAAATTCGGAGACCGCCACATTTACACCATCTGTCGCCGCCATCTACACATTCAGCCTCTCGGTCAGCGATGGCAATGGCGAGACAGACTCCGATTCCGTCCAAGTCAATGCCACTAACAGCGGTCCGGTGGCGAACGCGGGCATGGATTTCACGGCGAGGAAGCGCTCACCCACTATACTTGACGGCACGGGCTCATACGACCCGGATGGAGACGCCATCACGTTCCTCTGGACTCAGATGGGCGGTCCGCCAGTCATTCCAATGGGGATGGATACGGCCACGCCGACATTCACGCCATTGCGTGCAGGCCTCTATGAGTTCCGCCTCAATGTCACCGATGCCGACGGAGTGACCGGCTCCGACCAGGTTGGCGTAAGCGTCACGAATTCACTCCCAAGAGCGTATGCAGGACTGGATTTCACCGCCAAGAAGAAGACCATAGTGACCTTGGATGGAGGCGGGTCTTCCGATCCTGACTTGGAGGCGCTCACCTACGCCTGGTCGCAGAATGGCGGCCTGAGTGTGATAATCGTGGACGCGGACAACGCCGTCGCGACATTCACCCCGCTTATGTCTGGCAATTATCTCTTTGAACTCACAGTGGCTGACGGCGACGGGGGCATATCCGTGGACAGCGTCCAAGTGACCGTCATCAATGCCGACCCACTGGCGGAAGCAGGACCAGACCTGATTTGCGGGAAAGGCACTCTCGTGAGTCTCGATGGCACTTCCTCTTTTGACAGTGATGGCGACGTCCTTTCCTTTGTCTGGACTCAGACGAGTGGCCCGACCGTCTCTTTGGCGGGAATGGACACCGACTCTCCCAGCTTCACGCCAGCGTCCGTGGGTACATACAAGTTCAGGTTGGCGGTGGATGACGGTGATGGCGGGACGGACACCGACACGGTATTCGTGGTCGTCTACGGGATGGCGCCGACCGCTAGATTGACTGCGAGCGTACCGATGGCGCAGGCAGGCTCATCGATAGGCTTCGACGCCAGCCAATCGACTGATTCCGACGGATCCATTGATGTCTTCCGTTTTGAATTCGGCGACGGGGTCAACGAGAGCACGAGCTCGCTTTCGGCTTCTCACACTTACTACGAACCAGGCATCTACACCGTGACGCTGACAGTCGTGGATGATGACGGGAACACCAGTACTGCGAAAGTGACTGTGAGAATTCTCGCCGCTGAGCGCAACCTCCTCGCGGACATATGGTGGCTGATCGCCATCATTGTGATACTGGCGGCGAACGTGGTGTATTTCGCGCTTGAGTGGCGGCGATGGAGAGGGAAAGCCACGAAAATCGGACTTGACGAACCAGACGAACTGGAGCCTCCACAGAGCACAGAGAGGAATCGCTGACTTGATCAGTTCCTGCCCCAACCCATACGCCTGCCCACAAGTGATAAATAGGCCGGCCAGCAATGTTGATTCAGGGAGGTTGGGATATGATGAAGGAATGCATTGGTGGTTTGATTGCGCTGTTGCTTCTCTCCGTGTCCTTCTCGCCTGGCTTGCCGAATCTTACCTCGCTGCCGCAGCCAATCGTCAAGGACATAGACCTGCACTATGCACCTCCAACGTTGACGACTGATCCGCCTGGTAATCCCTACTTCAGGGACTCCGTCACGTTGCGTGCAACGCTTTCACTGGAGGCGAAGCAGACCTGGACGAAATATGGTGTGGTTCTTGACAAGGGTGCGCCCGGCGATAATGATAGCAGGGAGGTAAGCACGCCTTCGCTGCTGTACGACCAGGGCATCTACAAGATGTGGTATTCAGGCAACGATGGCGGTGAAGGATCCTGGATACTCTACGCCACATCGCCAGACGGGATCTCATGGACCAGGCACGGCACCGTACTAGGTCCTGGGGGTGCTGGCGAAGATCGCAAATTGGTGTACCAATTCGTCATGAAGGACGGCGCGATGTTCAAGATGTGGTACAGCGGCTTCGATGGCAGCAACTACAGAATATTCCACGCAACATCGCCTGACGGGATTGCATGGACGAAGAAAGGGCTGGTTCTGGACCTTGGCCCTGCTGGGTCACAGGAAGACTTCTATGTCTACGATCCTTACATTCTGAAGGAAGGTAGCACTTACAGGATGTGGTACACGGGAAGAGACGTGAACCACTGCAGGATTTTCTACACCGAATCATCTGATGGTGTGAACTGGGGGCAACGCAGCGTCTCCCTGAATCTGGGGAGCCCTGGCTCGGAAGACGACGCGCACGTCCAGAGTCCATCCATCCTCCGTGAAGGCGGCGGGTACCACATGTGGTACGCCGGGCAGCACGTCGGGGTAGACCGCATTTTCTACGCGGTGTCCATCGACGGCAAGACATGGACCGGAATGGGCAAAGTGCTGGACGTTGGGCCTGCGGGCGGGACGGAGGACATGAATGTGAATTTCCAGGACGTCCTGCACTTAACCAGCAAACCCAGCCAAATGTGGTATGCGGGCAGAGGTGGATTCGGGAACCTGAAGATACACTACGCAACTCTTGTACCATACCCGCTTCCCACCAATGTCACCGTGGGATTCTACCTCGACACGGTGGTCCCGAGCTCATTGATTGGGCTAGATACTGTCACTCTAGACTACTACTCGTCCGCGCAGGCGGAAGTGCAATGGAAAGCTGGACCCCGCGGGACGCACACGATATGCGCGGTGATCGATCCGTACAATAGCATCACTGAGATGAACGAAACGAACAACATGGCCTGCATCAATCGGGTTGTTCTGAACCATCCGCCAATCGCCGAGGCTGACGGCCCTTACTCCGCGTTCGAAGGGGGGCAGGTCATCCTTGATGGAAGCGGATCATACGACATCGACAACGACACCCTGCTGTATCGATGGGACTTCACGAACGACGGAGTCATGGACACACCCTGGCGCTCTAATCCGAAGTATCCTCACGTCTACGGGGACGATTTCGTCGGTCAGGTCGCTCTGTACGTGAACGACAGCTTCGATGTCAGCATGGACACAGCGAACGTGACTATCTCGAACGTTCTGCCCTCGGGCACGGTCACAATCACATCCGCACAGCACGAAGGCAGTCCGATAGCGTTCTCTGCTCACGTGACTGACCCGGGCAGCGACGACATCTTCTTCACGTGGCACTGGGGATTCGGAGCACCAGACGATCACTCCACCTACTACAACAACGGAGTCAGCCCTGACCCGTACCCGAGCACGGACGTCAACCCGAGGGACGTCACCGACGTTAAGAGTCACATCTACGGCGATAATGGAGCTTTCACTGTCACCGTCTTTATTCAGGACGACGACAGCGGGAGCCAGGGTACGACACTCACCATCACCGCCACTCCTGACAACCTCCCGCCATCGATCTCAGTCTCCGGCGGTATGAACATCAACGAAGGCCAGTCAGTCTCCCTGACCGCCACCGCCACCGATCCTGGAAGCGACGACCTGAAGTTCGACTGGTCCTGGGGAGAGGGTTCGTCGGACTCAAAGACCTACTACAACGACGGTGTCGGACCGGACCCGCCAGACAGCCCTGGCGGCACGTTCCCGTTCACAGCCACGGACACGAGGACCCATCCCTACGGCGACAATGGACTGTACACGCTCACATTGGCGGTGAATGACGACGATGGCGGTTCGACGACATGGTCCGGTCAGGTCGCGGTTGCCAACCTCCCGCCGACGATCATTCCGTTCGGACCATTCGCAGTCGACGAGGGCAGTCCATTGGCGGCGAACACGACCGCCAACGACCCGGGGAGCGACGACTTGACTTTTGAGTGGTCTTTCGAGCTCGGTCCGGTCATGGTGAACATCCACTTTAACGACGGAGTCGGTCCAGACCCGCCACAGAGCCCGGACGGGACATATCCGTTCACGGCTCTCGACGGCGTCGAGCACACTTACGGGGATAACGCTGTCTTCACGATCACGCTGACTGTGACCGACGACGATGGCGGTTCCGCCACCTACACGACCAATATCACCGTCTCCAACCTCCCGCCATCGATCGCACCGTTCGGCCCCTTTGAACTGAACGAGGCTGATCCGCTCACGGTCGCTGCGAACGCCGTTGATCCGGGCAGCGACGACCTGACGTTCACCTGGAGCTTTGAGTATGGTCCGACAATCCCGCACATCTTCTACAACGATGGGGTCGGACCGGATCCTCCGAAGAGCCCCGACGGGGTCTTCCCCTTCAGC
This sequence comes from Thermoplasmata archaeon, assembly GCA_041489255.1. GTDB lineage: Archaea > Thermoplasmatota > Thermoplasmata > RBG-16-68-12 > JAFNFQ01 > JAFNFQ01. The sequence continues at coordinate 43,931 of JBGPQV010000011.1, forward strand.
ATCGACGATTCCGCCTCTCAAACATACGGAGACAACGGGGTCTTCAGAATCGCGCTGACCGCCGAGGACGACGACGGCGGCATCGCCGCGTACGAGACCGTGGTCACCGTGCACAACGTCCCGCCGACGATTGTCGAGGCGAATGTGTTCATGCTCGCAGACATCTCGATAAGAGTGGCGGGGGAGAAGTGGCATGACGTCATCCTCAAGCTCTACGAGGACGGACGGGAGGTCGGCTGGGCGCAGGTCATCAGGTACCCCGGCAGCCCGAACGGCCAGATGGCCACCCTACACGACGTCGAGATAACGCTCGACAGGACCTTCTCCGCGGTCGCGTACTACACGCCCGACGACGATCCGATCAACGGGCAGCCCAACGGGGCGAACCCCGCCTGGCTCATCATCAGCTGGGAGAGCGGCATGGAGACGAAGCTGCACCACACCTTCAACGTCCAGCACCCTGACACATGGGTCTGGACTGTGGACAACCTCTACATCTACGCGGTCAACCAGAGGATACACTTCAGGGCGACCGCAACGGATCCCGGGAGCGACGACCTGACGTTCACCTGGGACACCGGTGACGGGAGGACAATGACTGGCGTTTACTACAACAACGGGGTCAGCCCGGATCCGTACCCGAGCCCCGAGGTGAAGCCGATCATCGCCACCGACGAGCAGGTCGTGGTCTATGCCATCACAGGAACGTACACGATTGCCGTGACGGTCACGGATGATGATGGAGGAATGGCGTCCATCTCATTCACAATCTCAGTGGGCTAGCCACGTCGGCCGCGTCATGATGCCTTACGCTACGCACCTTTCTGCCAGAATCGGGCATGCCCCAAACATGCAAGGGCGACGCCCTTATATCGGGAATCGGGAATATCCTCACGCGGAGGAGGCAATGTTCAAGGAAGGTCGGCGTCTGATATCTGTGTCATTCATTCTTGCCACGTTGCTAGTTTCAACTGTTGCTGTCACAGCAATCGAGCCAGAGCCGATAGTGAGCCTCGCTGACCTGCACTTCGCCGCCCCGGGTCTCGAACTGCTGCCCGCAGGGAGCCCGGTCGAGGGCGACACGGTACGGATCGTGGGTCACGTCCAAGCGAGCGGAACGCAGGCCTGGACGAAGGCGGGTGTGGTGCTGGACAGAGGTTCTCCTGGCGAACCCGACAGTCACGAGCTCGGCGCCCCTTCGGTGATCTACGATGGCGGCGAGCATAAGATGTGGTATGCAGGGACCACAGGCAGCATGACCGGGTCGATACTGTATGCTACTTCGCCCGATGGGGCGTCCTGGACGAAGCACGGAGCTGTGCTCGCCCCAGGTTCTTCTCCTGAAAACGTCAATGTCCACTATCCTTGCGTGATGAAAGATGGCGTGACGTACAAGATGTGGTACAGCGGATTCGACGGCTCTCACTACAGGATATTCTACGCGACCTCGGCCGACGGGCTGACCTGGAGCCGTCAGGGACTCGTCCTCAACCTTGGGCCTCCTGGTTCCTACGACGACAATTTCGCGTACGGACCCTTCGTGCTCAAGGAAGGAAGCGCCTACAGAATGTGGTATTCTGGGAGTGACGGTGCCAATGTCCGCCTCCTCTATGCCACATCTCCCGATGGACGGGGCTGGACGAAGCAGGGCGTCAACCTGAACCTCGGTCCTCCAGGCTCACTCGAGAACGTGCACGTCTCGCCGAGCTACATCCTCGTGGAGGGCGGCGGATACCACATGTGGTACCGGGGAAGCGATGGCACCAACGACAGGATATTCTACGCGACTTCATCTGATGGTCTCTCTTGGAGGCGGCGGGGAGTGGTTGTCGATGTCGGGCCGCCCGGCAGCACCGACGCTGTTCACATTCTGCTCCAATCCGTCCTCCACCTGCCAGGCATGCCCTACCAGATTTGGTACACAGGCCGAGGTCAGTCCACCATGTACGATAGGATTCACTACGCCTACATGACGTCGGTGCCGATGCCCGTGTCCGCCGAGGTCGAGTTTTACCTGGACGCAATCTCGCCCGGGAACAGCATGGGAGTGACCATAGCTCAGATCGGGATACTGCACGACTCCACGGCTACGCTGAACTGGATTGCGGGACCACCCGGCTGGCACACGATATACGCGGTCATAGATCCGCTCGGCGGTATTCCCGAGACGGACGAGGGCAACAACACCGCCAGCGTCGATGTCTTCGTCAGGGCGCCCTTGCCGGACTATATACCGGCACAGCCTCGGCCCGTGTCGCCAGTGAAGACCGGGCTGACCCTGCCGCTCCAGCTGTCTCTCCAGGTCGCGAACATCGGCGGCGTAAACGTGACAGCCGACGCCACACTCGCGATCTGCGACGAGTCAGGGACTCCATTCGCCTCCTTCACGATTCCGTCCTTGGACTCGGGCAAGGTCTCGGCGCGGTTCACCGCCGCGTGGACATCTCCCGCAGTCCCCGGGACTCATCTTGTGTCCGCGGACGTGGACTACTACGACAACGTTGCCGAGTGGGACGAGACGAACAATGTGTACACGTGGACGATTGATGTGGTGGCTGGTCCGGTCACCTCGCTGTCCGTTGGAAGTCCAAGCCACGTCTCTCCCGCCTTGGTGATGTACGTCAAGTCCTCCACCCCCCTCGACCTCTCCGTCCTCGACCAGGGCGGGTCTGGCATCAACCACACATGGTACAGGACAGACAATCTCACTTGGATAGACTACTCCGCTCCGTTCTTCCTCTCCGGGGAGGGAGACCACTATGTCGAGTGGTACTCCGAGGATAACGTCGGGAACGTCGAGAATGTCTCGCGGCGGGTGCTGAGGGTCGACGACACTCCTCCCGCCACGGCCCTCTCAATAGGCGAGCCCAAGTACACGCTCGGCGGGAACTTCGTCACGTCCTTCACTCCTCTCGCGCTTCATGCCGACGACGGCGGCGTCATGCCCGTCGGGACCGACTACACGGAGTACAGGGTGGAAGGCGGGAACTGGAACACGTACTCGTCGCCGCTCTTCCTGACGACAGAGGGAATTCACACACTGGAGTTCCACTCCTACGATCTGCTCGCCAACCCTGAGCCCGTCCACTCGATCCAGGTAGTCGTGGACGACACGCCGCCGACGACGATGGTCGGCGTGGGAGAGCCGGAGTACCAGGCGGCTGACCTCTACGTCACCTCGTCGACCGGCATCAACCTGACATCAACGGACGGCGGCGCCATCCCGGTCGGGCTCGGCAGGACAGAGTACCGGGTGGATGGTGGTGGGTGGTTCATCTACGCTCACGACATCACGCTCTCCGGAGCGGACGGCCCTCGCACGATCCAATACAGGTCCGTGGACCTGCTCGGGAACATCGAGATCGTCAGGAGCATTCGCGTCGTCCTGGACAATACGCCTCCGACAACGACAATCTCCCCTGCAGCCGGGCCGTTCGCAGCGGACATGTGGTTCAACCTCACCACCACGGATTCCGGCTGCGGCGTCGCGGCCATGGAGTACAAGATAGACTCAGAGCAGTGGAGATTCTATGAAGGCAATTTCACGGTGCAAACCGGACTCCATACGATCTGGTTCAAATCCACGGACAACCTTGGCAACAGGGAGACGCCGAAGAGCCTCGAGGTGGATATTGAGGCTGAACGCCCGCCGGACATCGCAGTGGGCACGAACTACAAGCCCATGGTCGCGACCGTGTTCACAGTCGCCCTCCTGGTTGCGGGATTCTGGTCATCGAGGGGGAGACCTTGGAAGAACCGAAAGGACAGGGTGGCAATGCTCCAAGCATTCTGTGCCTATTCTCTGCCATTCGCGACGGCCGAGACCGTGACCGGGCTGCTGTCTCTGGCGACCGGGGTCCTCTCAATCCCACCCGTGCTCGGACTCGGAACCGCGGTGGACGTGAGCATCCTGTCGATTGGATTTGCCGTGGCCATGCTAAACGTGGCTGGTAGGAAGCAGAAGGGGCCTCCCCCGGGGTCGCAGGACAGCATTGGTTAGATGTTGGATGCGACTGCCGGACGATAGCTGGAAACATACCCGGGACGCTGTCCTATCAGCCAGCGCCTGACGTTGCGGCTAGGGGGCAAGAGGAACAGGATTCATCTGAAGAACGAAGCACCGGCAGGTCGACCGCGCCTGCGAAGCTTGACCGGGCTGCCGGTGTGCACCACATGAGGGGTTTCGAGTTGACGCGGACTTCCCGCGATGCAGCAATCGCCTTGGACGATTCTTCAACACGATCCGTGACTGAATCAGCGGGTATCTGGATGGACTGCTGGTCTCGCGACGGTAACCCCGGGGGAGGCGATGACAGAAACACCTGAGAGTCAAGAGGAGGAAAAAGCATGAAGAGAAATTCCCCGTCACCGAAAAACCGCCTCGACTCCGCCTCGTTCAGCAGGTGCTGCCCCAGGAGTCCGCTCGCCCCGATGATGAGAAACTCGGTCATGCGCGATGTCGCCCCGGGATCAGACCGACCTTCATTCTCCTGATGGTTGTCGGGTGCACGACAACCCACTTCCTTGATTGTTCCCTTCCCGCAGGATCGCTGTACAATCCTGTAATTAGTTTCCTGGAGGCGAAGGGAGTCATGCTGTCCGCTCCTTTAGTCTTTTCAGGTAGGCTTTCCTATCCTTAGGACGCAGCTTCCTCACGAACGCGTGCGCAGGCGTCTCGGCGTGCTCGAAGTCCAGCGACTCGTGGGGCTTCACCTCGTTGTACCATCTCATGATTTCGTCCAGGCTACGGAACTCCTTCTTCCCGTCCGGCCACCTGGCGCGCAGCTTCGACTTGATAGTCCCGAAGAGTCTCTCCACCTTCCCGCCGGTCTGAGGATGCTTGACCCTGGAGCGGATGTGCTGCACCTCTATCCCCCGCTCTTCCTCCAGCTCCCTCAGCTTCGCGTCGAAGTAGCCCTCGGCTTCATACTGAATCTTGGTGAATTGAGATCCGTGGTCTGTCAGGATCTGGCGGGGGAAGCCGTACCTCTCTCCCGCCGTCAGGAACGTCTGCCAGGCCATCTGTGCAGACGCACTCCTCGTCCTGGCGTAGCCCATGATCAGGCGGGAGGCGTCGTCCAGGATGACGAGCAGCCAGTCCCCCGGCCTCAGCAGGGTGTAGTCCATCTGCCATAGGGAGTTGGAGAAACGTCTCTCGAACCTGACCCACGACCTCCTCCTCTGCCTGGCGGGGGGGTCCTTCACGCGACCCGCCTCCTTGAGCACCACATAAAGGCGGTTGTGCGGTATGTGGCGGTTGTACGCCTCCATGATCTTGCGCTCCAGGGCGACTGGGTGGAGGTGAAACTCCCTCTCGCACTCGAGTATGAAGGCGATCTCCTCATCTGGCAGCTCCCTCCTCGGTCGACCGGCTTCCTTGAGCACCGGGATCTCTCTGCCGTATCCCGACCTCCTCCACAGCTCCCTCGCCCACTGAGGAGTGATGTTCCACTTCTTGGCGATCGAGTACACAGACTTGACCCCGCCTTCCATTGCGTCTATGATTCGTGCAACCTGCCCCCGCGTCAGCTTAGGCATGGGGGGTATTGCGGTCTCTCCAAGAAAGTGATTATGGGATTTGACACTTCCCGCAGGATCGCCGCGCTCCGATCTGCTTGAGGCGCTATCGCAGTATGACGTTCCTGCTAGTCCATGACCCACTTTTCCAGGCCCTCGACGGTCTTCCTGAGGTCAGGCCGTTCCGCAAGGGACTTGGCGATCCACTTCTCCATGAACTCTATGTCTTTCTGGATTGCGCTGTCCGTCTTTGCGAGTTCCTTCATGATTGACACGCTGGTGCGCTTCCACTGCACGATTTCCTTCGGCTGCATCCGTTCAACCGAGTACGGGTTGCGCTCGACCGCAACGTCGGTCTGCTCTCTCCAGAGCTTCAGGTATCTGTCGTAGATGAACCCCATGAGCAGTATCGCGGCAACAATGATGAAGAACAGATATATCGTTCCGATGAGATTGTTCGTCTGGTTGTCCACTTCTGAAACAAGTCCCAATCTGATGAAGAAGGCCCTGAAATAGTTGTAGTAGAAGACTCCGGCGAGAGTCAGCGCCCAGAACACCAGGCTTATCAGGACTTGACTCTGCTGTATCCGCCATATCTGGACCATCAGGTATTTCTTGACCAAGTAGACCGCCTCGCCCCCGCGAAGATGAAGCGGGATATTAGTATGTGTCGTCCGCGAGCGGATATGAGTCGGCGCGAATTAAGCGTCTGCATGCTCCATTGACTAGTGTCTGATCCTCATTTCCTCCAGACAGCTCTCGAAGCTGTTCATTGAGACGCCAAGCTTGGCCTCGATCTTCGTCGTTGATAAACATAGTTTGCGCGGGAGCAAGGCACCGAGCCCCGTATCCCCAAGGGTTGTTGGTTCCAGCCTTTCTTCGTCCAAGCCGAAGGCCTCGCAGACTCGCTTCCCCATTTCAAATCTGTTCAGTCGAGAACTGGTCGCGATGTGGAATATCCCTGATTCATCATTCCGCAGCAGATCGAATACATGTTCCGCGACCTTGGGCGCATACGACGGGGTTGCCCACTGATCAACCGGCAGGTCCACCTCCTGACCGCACCTGATTTTGTGCACGATTGATGTGACCTCGTTCTCCCTCGGCCTCAGCCTGTTCCATCCGAAGTCCTCGCACGTCCTGATTGCAAGCGAGTCGGGGAGAGTCTCCATGACGCTGTTCTCCCCTTCTAGCCTGGTCCTTCCAAGGATATTAACCGGGTTCGCCTTTGAATCCTCTGCGTAAGGACCTGATTCGCAATTGAACACATGGACCGTGGAGAATAACGCCATCTTCGCGCCAATCGACCTGCAGACCTTCGCGATAACAAGAGGCGCCTCGGAGTTCACCTGCATCGCTCTCATGGGGTTGGATTCGCACTCCGCTATCGAGGTCATCGCGGCGGGCAAGATGACGATGTCTGGTCTCCTTTCTGAAATCATGGTCTTCACTGCTTCGAAATCAGTCAAATCCAGTCTCTCCAGTCCCGCCACTTCCTCCGAGTAATATGTCCCTGTCACCGAATACCGCCTCGCCTCCGCCTCGTTCAGAAGGTGCTGCCCCAGGAGCCCACTCGCCCCGATGATGAGAACCTCGGTCATGCGACGACGGACCGGCGGCGGGAGGTCAAAACTTTTGTCCCGCCAGAATCCGAGATGATTCTCACCGATAACACGATGCATCGCACGACGCCGGTTCGGCGGGTCCTCTGCCACTCCTTTTTACTTTCCGTTCTGATGGCGGGAGGCCGTATCCTTCCTTCCCTCCCTTAAAGTACGTCTGTGCGGCGGCTTTGGCGGTCATTTATGCTCCGAATCTGATCATCTGACGACCGATTTCGACTCTCTCACGACCGTCGCCGGACAGGTGCTAGCCTGCGGAAGCGAGATTCCTGTTCCGGAGGTCGGAGGCGGCCGTCAGGGCCTTTCTGACAATCTTCCATCGGACTCTTTCCGGCTCTCCGAGACCCGGTTCCGGCTCGCGGAGAACCGACGCAGACCGCCAGCGACCCGGTTCTGCCGCCGGGGGACGGCGACAGTTGACCGGGACTCACCGCACGCCGTCACCGGCGCGGTTCCGGCTCTCCGAGAGAGAGATACGGCGTGCGGGAGGTTACTTTCGAGGGCATGAACATCGGCTGTTCGCGGGGGAAGCTCAAGCATAGTGCCCCGCATGCCGCAATCGTCGGGGAATCACCCGGCCTCGTTCGACTACTTCGTCACAGATTCCTTCCACGAAACGCCCCACTCCCACAGCCCCCTCGACCCACCGAGGAGCGATGTCCCTCTTCCCGGCAATCGGATGAGCTGACTCAATCCCGCCTCCCTCACGTCTATCATCCATGCGCCTTGCCCCCCCCCCTCAGCCCGGGCGGAGGGTGGGAATCGCGGTTTCTCCAAGAAGGTGATCACTGGATTTGACAATGATGATTTGGAACACAAGGATTATCTAGACCGTGGCACATATATGTCATATGACAATTATGTCAACCATATCCATTCCCAAGCAAATCATCGGTCCTGCCCCCGTTCTCACGACTCTCCATCAAATAGAGCTGATACTCAGAGACGCCGCCGCAAAGGACGCGGGGCCGTTGAGCCTCGCGGAGATCAAGAGGCGCATGCAGGCGAAGAGTGTGAGACATTTCACCGTTCGCACCTGCATCGACGAGCTGAAACGGTTGCACTTGGTGACTGAGGACGAGAAGAGGGGCGTGATGTGGACCCTCCATGAGGATCCGAAGTTCTGGCGCAAGAAGGGTCTGATCAAGCTCTGATTGTCTGTCACCCTCAGGAGGGATTCAATTGCAGGAAATCGATGTTGTTGTCGATGAAGGTGAATTCCTCAAGGCGGGAGATATGCAGCGACGCGAGCTCCCCCAGTTGGCAAGGCGCCTGAAATCAGAACCTTTCCTCGGAGACCGCATCCCCCGCCGCCTCATGCCGAGGGAATTCAAAGGCCTGCCAAAACTGTTCCTCCTCGGACTCCCCGACGGCTGGCGGGCGCTCTGCACGGTGGCGAGCAATCCCTCAGAAGGCGCGCAGGTCAGGATATTGTGGATAGGTTCGCATTCCCGCTACGATCGCCTTTTCGGATATTGATGAAACCGAATATTATCTCCATCCCTCGGCTCCTACCAGCGGCACGAATGCGCAAGGCGTGCCCCATCGTATGTCGACCTCTTCTGTCTCCAGCCTCGTCGCCACCGCCAATGTCTGATTGAACGTTGAGCTGCCTATCGGAGCGACGATTTTCCCGCCAACCTTCGCCTGCGCTATCCATGACTTGGGAATCCTCGGAGCCCCCGCGGTCGCCATGATCAAGTCATACGGGGCCTCCGGCTCGTGACCGCGCGTCCCGTCCCCCATGATGACCTTCACCTTGCCGTATCCCGTGCGCGTCAGGTTCCCGCCGCCCCATTCGACCAGCTCCGGGTACCTCTCGATGGTCAGCAGGTTCTCCTGCCCGACGAGCTCCGCGAGCAGTGCGGCGTTGTACCCCGAGCCGGTACCTATCTCGAGCGTCTTCATGCCGCGCCGAATCTCAGCCTCCTCCAGCATTATCGCGATCATGCTCGGGGCCGATATCGTCTGGCCGCAGAGGATCGGCAGCGGGTTGTCGGCGTAGGAATATCCTCGGTTGTCCTCGGTCACGAATTCCTCTCGCGGGACCGCCAGGAAAGCCCTCTCGACCTCAGCGCTCTTGATGTAGCCCTCCCTCTTCAGAGACTCGACGAGACGCTCTCTGCGAGTCTTGAAATCTGGAGGACCGCGCATAGCGGTGATTCAATCTCCCGCCATCTATTTAGAATCTACATCAGGGAGACGAGCCAGAGCACCGCAGTCGCGGCGACGAGCGTGGCGGCAGCCACGAACAGCCCCGCCCTCACGAAATCCTTCATCCTGATCTGCACCCCTTGGCTGGAAGCGGACTGAGCGACGATCACGTTCGCGGCGGCACCGAGAATCGTCGCGTTCCCCGCCAGGGTGGACGATGCAGCGAGGGTCAGCCAAGCGACAGTGGTGTGCCCCGCGAAAGTAGTGCCGACCGTCGGCGAGAGCAGCAGCACCGCGGGGACGTTGCTGATCAGGTTCGACAGCAGCGCGCTGAGCCCGGAGAATCCCCAGAGCCCAGCGCCACCGCCGGTCGCGGACTGGAACCCGCCTATGATCGAGTCGAGGAGGCCCGACACCTCCACGCCCTTGAGCAGGATGAACAAACCGATGAAGAAGAGGAGGATAGACCAGTCGACGCGCTTGGTCAGCCCGTCATAGGTCGCCTTGGCGAAAAGCGGGAGGCATAGGAGGACCACCGCCCCGCCGATGAACGCGATGAGCGGGAGCCACTGCGGGTCAGTCGTGAGGAACGCGACAACCGCCCAGAAAAGGACGACGAGCACGAAGACGAGTCCGGTCTTCTGGATCATCGGTTTCCGGAGGGGGACGGCCGACTCCGGGCGGGAAATCGGGTTCGCCAGGTCCTTCCTGAATGCGAGCCAAGTGATCGGGATCGCGAGCGCGAGGCACATGGCGGTGATCGGGACCATGTAAGCGCTGTACGTCATGAACGGGATTCCGGACGAGATGCCGATGAAGGCGTTCTGCGGGTTGCCGACCTCGGTGGCCACGCTCCCGACGTTGGCGGCGATAGCCTCTCCGACCAGGAATGGAACAGGTTTGAGGCCGAGGCTCCTGCAGCTCTTGATCACTATCGGCGTCATTAACAACACGATCGTGTCATTGAGCACGAGGGCGGACAAGACCGCTGTGGCAATCATGAGCATCGCGAGGAAGTGAGGGCCGCTGCGAGCCCGTGCCGCCGCCCGGATCGACACATAGTCGAAGAAGCCGCAGACTTCGAGGCCCGCCACCATGAGCATCATGCCGAGCAGGAGCAGGATGACATTGAGATTGATCGACTGCATAGCTTGTGATGGGCTGACGATGCCGAACCCGACCATGAGCGCCGCGCCGAACAGCGCCACGGCGGGCATCTCGACGGAGACCCGCCCGATCCGCCTGACGGAAATCAGGACGTAGGTCAGCACGAAAATGATTGCGGCAGCGTACAGCGCGTACGACACGCTCCCGCGAACTCCATTGCGGCATATTGATTTCTCTCTGAGACTGATTCGCGAACACTTATATACCCCCCCAACTTTGGCCGCTGTACTTTGGCCTATTCGGCCCTCTTTACTAGAGGGAGAAAGGCCACAAGTGACTAGGTTTCCAGCAGAGACTGGAGGAGTGAACAACAATGAAGACCCCAGGAATGAGAACATTCGGGGCACTTTTCCTAGTGCTCCTGTTCCTCATGGGAGCATGGGTAGTGCACCCCGAAGGGAGCGTGCAAGCGCAGCAGGGAAAGCCGATACAGGGAGTAATCGCTCAAGATGGCAACGTAACGATCGTCCCTGACGCGACTGTCACGCTCATCAACGTTCACTCTCTCGTCAACCTGACCGCAACGACCGGCCGGGGAAACGGGAAGCTGTACAAGTTCACCGATGCCACGCCTGGCTACTACTCCATCAAGGTCACCGCGAGCGGCTATTTCGATGGCGGTACCAAGCAGCCGTTCAGGTATGATGGATACACCCTGATCCAGCTGGACTTCAACCTGACGAAATGGCCGGACAGGAACAATAGTCTGGACGTGCTCGTCACCGATACATACCATACAGCGCACAACGAAAGCGTCTACTTCCCGCGGTATAATGTCGCTGGCGAGGAGACGGTCACGACCTTTGTCCCGGATTACATAACCCTCGCCAACACGCCGGTCGTGCGGATAACGAGTCTGTACTTCACTGATTCCTACACAGGAGAGAAGAGGTTCCTTTTTTCAAATGAGTATCAATTCCCACCACCATACCAATGGAACGGACGCGTCAACATAACGAATTCCACTCTCGCGGGAAAGCTGGCGCAACAAGGCCCGATCTATTCCCTGACGGCCAAGTACATATACACAGCCACAACCGGACAGCTCAATCACACCCCTGTCGCGGAAATGCCCTACATGGTTTTCAAGAACAGCAACGTCTGGGATCCGGTCAGCGGAGACTGGGACGTGGACATCAACCTCGGCACGCTGACCATCAACAGGAACCTCGTCTGGGGCTCTGATAGCGTCTCGATGAGCTGGGACAGCACAGAAGGCCTTTCGGGCGCAAGAGTCACCCTATATGAAACGGTCAGGAAGCAGGTCATCGACGGCCGGAACAGCAACGGCCAGGGTTGGGCGAACTTCAGCGTCTGGACCGGCAACTGGGAGGTCTGGGCATCCAAGGCGGACTACGAGACGACCGTGAAGCAGTTCGCCGTGCCGAGCAACCAGACCGTGAGAGTTGCGATGCCTTCCGGCATCTATGTGGACGGTTCCATCTCCGACAGAGTCATCGGCTTTCTGACCGATGACTCTAAGTTCCACGCTGTGGCCTACCTCTACAACATAAACCCGCTCACTCCACCTGTGAGAAAGGTGGTGAAAGCCACAGTCACCAAGGGCACCTTCACATTCGGGGCGTACCCGGGACAGTTCCTTCTCATCGTCGATGCTGACTGGCACAAGGCAAGCGTGACTCGATTGGACATCGGCACTGAGGGAATGACCGTACCGACCATCTACCTGGACGTCTCGATAGAGGAGAAGGTGGACGCCGTCATGGCCTTCAAGCAAGACAACTGGAGTCTCATGAGCGTCTACCAGAACTACACCCTCAACAGGGACAGCCAGATACCAGGCCTCGAACTGTCGTTCATCCGAGATGCGTTCCTGCAGATCGACTACGCTTTGGGAAACAGGGACGGGACACTGACCAGTGACGAGGTGAACAAGTTCGGCGCGTCTGTGCAGCAGAACGGCAGTTCGTACATCGACACGGACGGACTCTTGACGACCAATGGCTACAAGTACCTCTCCAATGAAATCAGCGACATCAGCAGTGCCGACACGGAGTTCACAGCCACGCCCGACATCGATTTGACTCAATCGAGGTCGCAGCCGATATGGATCAACACGACCACGCTCTACACAGTGAAAGACGTGTCCTATATCCCGTACATGAAGCCCCAGTACTACGTGAACTTCACCGGCGCCTGGGACACCAACACCACCGTCTACCGCAATAACACGTACACAGTCGACCTGCCGCACCGCTACGAGATGACCTCCACGACCTCCAAGAGCCCCGGCCTGGAAATCAAGAACTTCACGAGGATCGAACTCGACCCCGGGACAGGCACGGGCAACCCGACCGCCAACATGATAATCAAGCTCTCGGCGAACGGCACCGCCAGGGCGAGGGTCAAGGGTCCCGCGGGCAACTTCCAGGAGCTCAACACGAGCCTGGACAACTACACCGCGGTCGTCATGGCATCGTACAACATCACCTACTCCGCCGACCAGAGCACGGACCCGATCGGTAAGATCTCCGACGCGAACTTCACGTGGTTCTTCGGCATCGCGGGCGATTACCGCTATGGCATGGACGCCGTCTACAACTACACGGCGGGTGGGCGGCACGACAACTGCATGCTCACGATCCGAGAGGCTGGCGGCAACATCACGACCAGACCGTTCCACTTAATCGTGGACGACACGCCACCAATCGCCCGCCTGTGGGCCAACAGGTCGGCCGGCGGTTCCACCGCGATCGCGAACGGCACGACGCTCAGGGTCAACGAGAGTGCGATGACCAGATTCGACTCGCTCAGGTCGATCGACAAGACGTACCTCAGCTACGACGGCAGCATCGCGAGCGCGCACTGGGACTTCAACGGGGACGGCATCGAGGACGGTGTCCAGTCGCCGGGCAAGATAGTCAACCACAGCTTCGAGACTCCTGGAAACTTCACTCTGAAGATGTGGGTCTTCGACTCGGTTGGCCACAGGTCGGTCAACGCGACGATGAATATCATCGTCAACGACACTACCCCGCCTAGCATCAACTTCGTCGTGTACGATTCCGCGACGGCGACGACCCCGGTCACGCAGCTCACAGAGGGCATCCCGTACTTCTTCAATGCAACATCGAGCACGGACAATTACGACAGCCTCGCCAATCTCACCTTCACCTGGGACTTTGGCGACGGCTCCGCCAACATCACGGGATTAGGTCGAAACGGTGCCTACAACGTGACGCACATTTACGCCGTCTTCAACAACTCGTACAAGGTCAAGCTGAACGTCAGCGACACCGGCTTCTACCAGAACACGCCAAACTACGACGTGCTGACCAAAGATCTGACCGTGCAAGCCTCGATCACGAAGAGGCCGAGCATATCGATCAAGCTGGGTTCGTTCTCGGCCAACCCGAGCAACCCGGAGGAGGGCCAGGACGTCACGATCACCGTGACCGTGAACAACGACAAATCGCACGGCCGCGCGTCGAACGTCGGCGTCAAACTCTCCGTGCGCACAGGCTCGACGTATTCCGAGGTCTCGATAAGCCCGAAGTTCCTCAACAACTCGGTCGAGGTCAACAACAGCCTCGAACCCGGGCAGGACAAGCAGATACGGTTCGTCTGGAAAGCCGACACGACAGGCTCGAGGAGCCTGAAGGTGACGGTGACGGATCCGGAGGAGCCCTACACCTGGGCTGATGACAACAAAATCGAGGGCACCGTGAACGTCAAGGAAGCCGGCTGGAAGATGCCCCTGATCATCTTCGGGTTCATCTTCGTCATCTTCGGCATACCGATCCTCTGGTATGTCATCAAGAGGATCAGGGCCGGAGAGTTGAAGCTGCCGAGGCGCAAGAAGGGCGAGGAAGGGGAGTCGAAGAAGGAAGAGGTCGAGAAGAAGGAGAAGAAGCGCCTCTAGCTTCCTCTCCATCTTTTCTTTTATTTCCTCACATCTCAGCGGGAGCTCTAAGCCCGATGCAGTGCAGGGCGTTGCCGAGCACGGTCCTCGATATCTCGACGAGGGCGAGCCTCGTGCTCCTGAGCGGTTCCTCGGCCTGGAGCACCTGACAGTCGCGGTAGAAGATGTTGAAGTGCGATGCGGCCTCGTAGGCGTAGGAGGCGAGGAAATGCGGTCTCCGGCTCTCCGCGGCGACGGAGACGAGATGCGGGAACTGCCCTAGAGTCTTCACGAGCCTCATCTCGCTCGGATGGGTCAGGGCGGACGGATCGGGAGTCCCGTGCCCTCCCGCCTTCGAGAGTATGCCGCACGTCCTGGCGTGGGCGTATTGGAGGAACGGGGCGCTGTTGCCCTCGAAATTCAAGGCCTCCTCCCACCTGAATACTATCTTCTTCTCCGGCTGCAGGCGGACGATGTTGTACCGGAGGGCCCCTAGCCCGACTATTTCGGCGATCTCCTTGACCCTCTCCGGCGGGAGCTCAGGCCTCCTCTTCCTCACTTCCTCAGTAGCCCTCTCGACCAACTCGTCCGCGAGGTCGTCCAGCGAGACGACCCTTCCCGACCTCGTGGACATGCGGCCCTCGGGCAGGGCGACGAATGAATAGAACAGCGCCTCCGGGACTCCCGGCGCGCCTATGAGCTGCAAACCGACCTTGAGCTGCTGCTGCCCGAGCTTCTGGTCCTCGCCGAGGACGTTGATCGCGATGTCGCAGCGGTCGAACTTCGTCAAGTGGTAGGCGATGTCCCTCGTGGGGTAGAGGGTGGTGCCGTCCTTGCGCGTGAGAAACCACTTCGTGTTCTCGCCCTTGATGCCGTACGGCGCGAGGTCCAGGAAGAGGGCCCCGCCCTCGTCTAGGAACTTGTCGCGCAGCTTGTTCACAACCTGCCTCGCGCTCCCGCTCATTATCAGGTCGCTCTCCCAGTAGAAGCTGTCGATGTGAACGTCTATCCTGTCGAGGCTCTCGAGTATCCCTCTGAGGACTCTCTCCGCCACCGACCTGATCTCCCTCGTCAGGGCGACGTCGCCGCTCTCGAACCTCAGTATCATCTCGCTGATCTTCCTCTCGAGTTCCTCGTTGCCCTCGAGCAGCTCGTTCGCCTTCTGATAGTACTTGACGAGGCGGAAGTCCTCCTTCTCCTTCTCCGGCGGCGGGACATCCTTGGGGTCTATGTTCTTAACGCCCCAGTAAAGCAGGACCATCTGGCGGCCGACGTCGTTCACGAGGTACTCGGTGCTGACCTCGTACCCCGCCATCCTCATGATGCGCGCCAGGGCGTCGCCGATTATCGGGTTCCTCGCCCGCCCTATGTGTATGGGACCGGTCGGGTTCACGCTTGTATGCTCCAGGAGGACCCTCACCTTCTTCGGCGGGAGGCTGCCGTAGGAACCGCCAGCCGCCAAACCAGAATCGAGCACCAGGCGGCTGAAAGCGCCCGTGTCCAGCCTCATGTTGACGTAGCCGCCGACCGCCTCGCTCGTCGCGATCAGCATACCCTTCGGCATCAGCGCTACGAGATCCTTCGCCACCTGGTCCGGGCCCTTCCTGAGCTGCTTCGCGTACGGGAAAGTCGCGAAAGCCAAATCCCCCCAGCCCTCCGGCGGGGTCTCCAAGGGGACCGGGATGTGCGCGACGCCCGCCGCGGCCTCCGCCTCCTTCCTCAGCTTCTCCGCCTCGTCGAGCACGGCGCCCCATGGGTCCGCGGTCATCAGGTCACCCTGTAGCGCAGGATCGCCGCCAGTCCGCCGAACGCTCTGACGAGGAGCTCTCCCTCCTCCGATTCCTTGGAGATCATCTCCACCCTCGTGCCCGTCTTCTCGGCGGTCGCAGTCAGCTCCTCTATCAGGTCGTGCGCCTCCGTGACGCTGAGCTGCGCCTCGCACTTGGGGCACTGGCCAGGACCATGTGCCGAGTCTATCGTCTCGGTATTCTCGTATGAGCAGGAGGGGCACTTCAGCTTCGCCCTCGACTTCCTGATCCCCTCGGAGAGCAAGAGCATTTCCACGGCCCCGATGTCGAGCGCGTGGCGGACATTTGCCTCCCCGTACGCCGCCAGCCCGCCGTCGATCTTCGAGACCTCCAGCATGAGCTTCTGCACGAGGTCCTTCTCCCTCATGAGATCCAAGCCCGTCAGGACGCTCCTCGCCCTCTCGACCATCTCCCTCAGGCCGTAGTCGTCCGTGTCGCCGACGTCGATGTAGGTCGGCAGGACCTTCTTCATGATCTCGTGGTGGACATAGTCGCCCTTGATGAAATATTCCTTCGTGTAGCCCGGGCCTCCGACGAGAACCCCCTTGATCTCCTTGCGGTTGAGGAAGGCCTCCGTCATCAGGTCCCCGACCTTCTTGTAGAACTCGTGAGCCGCCTGCTCGATGAGCCTCTCGAAACGGCGTGCGCTCTGCCCGCCCATCCTGTGCTTGCTGGGGACGAGGCTGTGCACGTTCTTGATGACCTCGATCCGCTTCCCCTTCAGCACGCCTAGCGTCGCCTCGGAGCGGTCGATTACCACGAGCCCGTAGACGTCGTGCTCGATGAGCATGTCGTGCAGGGGCTGTGTGAAGAACTGCGAGTCGCACCTGTAGATGAACGTGGGCACCGGTTCGGGGGGTTCGATGACGTACTGCACCATCTCCGTCTGGTCCGCGCCGATCTGCTTGTGGCCGACGAACATCACAAGGCCGTTCGATGGCGGCTGCCTGTAGTACCTGAGGCGGGAGAGTATGCTCTCAAGGGCGCCTGTCACGTGCTTCCTCGTCGACGCGCTCTTGATGTTGGACGACTGCGCGTGCTCTCCTCGGACATAGTTCGCCACATCGGAGACCTGCCTCTCCGGCGGTACGTAGAGGGAGACGAGCTCGGTGCCTCTTCCCGAGGCCTTCTCTATCTCCTCGAGCTCTCTCAGGAACTTGTATCTGCTTAGCGCCACGCTCTCTGGCATTCCCCACCGCATCCTTTTTATGCTAAATACATTTTCTGACGGTAGGATTCTGGATTGGCTCGAATTGTGCTGTCGATCGGCGGCTCCGTCCTCGTACCTGGCGACAAGGACGCCGAGTACATCGCCGACCTGGCGGCGCTGCTGGGGAAGCTCAGCTCCCGCCACAAGATGTTCGTCGTCACGGGAGGGGGGAAGGTCGCGAGGTACTACATAGAGAACGGGCGGGAACTCGGCATGCCGGAGCCTCAACTGGACGAGCTGGGCATAATCGCGACGAGGATGAACGCCAGGCTGCTCTGCGGCGCGCTGCACGGACTCTCGAATGCGATTCCGCCTGAGACGGTCGAAGGCGCCGCGTCGATCGAGTCGAAGCACCGCATAGTCGTGATGGGCGGGACATCGCCTGGATGGACGACCGATTTCGTCGCCGCGTCCCTCGCCGAGAGCGTCAAGGCGGAAAGGCTCGTGAACGCCACGTCGGTCGACGGCGTCTACACCGCCGACCCCAAGAAGGACAGGAAGGCGAAGATGCTCTCGAAGATGACCTATGATGAGTTGATCGCGCTCTCCGGATCCGGGCACCGGAAGGCCGGCCCCTCGGTGGTCTTCGATCCTCAGGCGGCGCGCCTCGTGGCGAAGGCCGGAATCCCCCTGCTCGTCGTGAACGGGAGGGACCTCGAGGCCCTGCGCAGCTCCATCGAGGGCAAGCGGTTCCACGGAACGACCGTCCAGGAAGTATAGAATGAAGATGGAGCGCCTCTATTTCTACCTCGGAATGCTCAGCCTCGCGCTCGCGATAGTCTTCCTCGCGCTCGGGCTCTTTGGCACTGCGGTCGGCACGCCTGACTCGCTGTTGGCGGGAGGCATCTGCTTCATGGTCTTCCTCCTGCCCGCCTTCCTTTTCCTGGACTACTGGTCGCGCAGGACCGGCCTGGACAAGCGGCTCAGGATCCTGGCGGACGTGCTGAAGGGCTACCGCCAGATCTCCATGGAGGACCTTGCGGGCAAGATCGACTGCAGCAAGGAGGACGCCGAGTTCCTCGTGGCGGCCTGCATCGGCCGTGGCTACGTGCGGGGGCGTATCGACGCGAAGGAGAAGACCTTCATCTCGGAGGAGCCGCCGGAGGAGGCGCAGCCCTCCTGAAAGCTTAATGTGCAGCGCGGGCTATCGCCACGCATGCCTTTCAGGGCGTTCATATCGGTCGACCTGGAGCGGTTCAGCTCGCTCAGGTCGCTCGTCCAGGATGTCTCCGCCGCCAGCTCCGCGCTCAACGCCGTGAACACGGACCAGATGCACCTCACCCTGAAGTTCCTCGGGGACACCGCGGAGAACCTCGTACCCAGCATCGTCTCGATAATGAAGGACAGCGTCCAGGGAGTCGAGCCGTTCAAGATCCGCCTCGTAGGCACAGGCGCGTTCCCCAACCTGGACTACATGCGGGTCATCTGGGTCGGCCTGGACGACGGCGGGATCCTTGGGCCGATCGCGAGGAACCTCGACGTGAGCCTCAGCAAGTTCGGTTTCGAGAGGGAGGAGAGGGAGTTCTCCCCGCACGTGACGATCGCGAGGGTGAAGGGGTCGCAAGGGAAGGAGAAGCTGAAGGCGATACTCAACGAGCACAAGACAGAGGTCTTCGGCGAGCAGCAGGTGAGCGGCATAAGGCTCAAGAAGAGCGTGCTCATGCCCCAGGGCCCGGACTACTCCACGGTGGAGGAAGTCCGCATCTAGTCATTTCTTGTCAGCGTACAGGATCATCTTGTCCCATTCGACCGTGTGCTTGAGCCTGTGCTTGGTGAGGGTCCTGCTGATGGTCTCCGCCGCCGTCACGGTCTCGATCGTCTTCGCCCTCGTGTAGATGTAGAACTGCACTCCCTTGGGCACTATCGGGAAGATCATGCGCATGAATCCCTCGCGGTTGTGGCCCTCCGGCTTCCTGTTCTTCCTCAGGTCCCTCAGGTTCTCCTCGATGAGGACCTCCACGTTCTCCTTCTCCTCGGGCATCTGGTTGGTCTCCTCGAGGAACTTGATGAACAAGGCGCGGAACACCGGCGCGAGGTCCTTGTAGCGGACCTGCTTGTCGAAGATGAAGTGGCCGCTTCGGGCTTTCATGAGACGCGGCGCGAATCAGGCAATCCCCTTATATAGCTGCTTGTGGCCGCTCGCGGGCGCTGGGTTAGAGTTATTAGGGGATACAACGTGGGCGACAGCGTGCGAAGCGCTCTGACCGTGGCGGGCAGCGATTCGGGCGGGGGCGCCGGCATACAGGCCGACCTCAAGTCCTTCGCGGCGGTGGGAGTGCACGGTTGCTCCGTCCTGACCGCAATAACCGCCCAGAACACCAGGGCTGTCGAATCGATATACCCTCTGCCGGTCGCGGAGATCGAGAAGCAGCTCCACGCCGTGCTCACGGACTTCGACATCGGAGCGGCGAAGACGGGGATGCTCTTTTCGGCCGACATCGTCAAGTCGGTCTCTATGCGGCTCGGCAAGTGCGATTTCCCGATAGTCGTCGACCCCGTGATGATCGCGACTGTCGGCGACAAGCTCGAGGGTCGGGGGTTCAAGGACGCAATCATCAAGCATATGCTCCCGGAGGCCAGACTCGTGACGCCGAACCTGTACGAGGCGGGTCAGCTGGCGGGGATGGATGTGAAATCGGTCGAGGGCATGAGAGCCGCCGCCAAGAAGATACATCAACTCGGCGCGAGGGCTGTGCTCGTCAAGGGCGGGCACCTCAAGGGGAAGCTCGTCGACCTCCTCTTCGATGGCGGGAAATGCACCGAGATGACCGGGTTCAGGTACCCCAAGGAGCTCCACGGCAGCGGATGCACCCTGGCCGCGTCGATCACCGCGTACCTCGCAACCGGACTCTCGCTCCGCGAGGCTGTTAAGGCCGGGAGGGCTCGAGTTGCGGCAGGGTTCCAGACCTCGTACAAGGCGGGGAAGGGCGTCGAGGTCATCAACTCGCACTTCAAGCCTGACAGGTTCGAGGTCTGGCGGGAGGTCTCACTCGCAGCGGGCGAGCTGGCCGGCATGCTGCCGCTCGATTTCGTACCTGAGGTCGGGGTGAACATCGGCTACGCCATCGAGGGTGCGGTCAGTGCGGGCGGTGTCTGCGCCCTCACAGGCAGGATATACCGCCTCGGGGACGGCTTGAGGGTTGGCGGGCATGCCGACTTCGGCGCCTCGAGGCACATCGCGCGCGTCATCCTGGCGGCCATGGCCTCCGATCCCCGGATGCGTTCTGCGGCGAATCTGAAATACAGGGAGAAGAATCTCCGCAGGGCGAAAGCGGCGGGCCTGCTGGTCGGCACGTTCGACCGCGGCGAGCAGCCCGAGGGCACGTCCACGATGGAGTGGGGCACGGCGCGCGCGATAGAAGACCTCGGCAAGATTCCCGACGCCATCTACGACCTGGGCGACGCGGGCAAGGAGGCGATGATCAGGATAATCGGCAGGAACCCACGCGAAGTGCTCAGGAAGATTCGCCTCGTCGTCAGAGGTGGCCGATGAAGGTAGCCCTGTTCACAGACACCTACCTCCCGACCGTGGACGGCGTGGTGACTTCCCTCATAGCCACAAGGCGGCAGCTGGAAACGCTGGGCCACGACGTGTTGGTATTCGCTCCCGGTCCGGGCAAGAACGGCGAGTCGAGGGAAGAAGGGGTCATCTACCTGCGCGCCAGGGCCTTCAGGTCCTACCCCGGCTACTACATGGCGATGTTCCCCTCCAGGGAGGTCGACCTCGTGAAGCAGCATGGGGTGGACATCATCCACGGGCATGGCCTTATGTTCATGGGCGTCAAGGGCCTCTGGGCCTCCTGGCAGGCGAAGATCCCGATGGTCCAGTCCGTCCACACGATGGTCGAGGACGCCCTCGCGTATTATTCGCCGATAAGCCTCAACCCGCACCTCCTCAGGCGGGGGCTGCGGCTCTACCTGAGGGTGTTCCTGCAGAAGTGCAAGAACGTCATCGTTCCGACGAAGGCCGTCATGGCCGAGATAAGGGCTCTGGCGCCCAGGGCGAGGATATCCGGCGTTGTGCCGACGGGCATCGACCTCTCCAGATTCAACCCTGAATTGGATGGTAGCGGGGTGAGGGAGAAATGGGGGCTGGACGCGCACGACGTCGTGCTGCATGTGGGGCGTGTCGCCGCCGAGAAGAACCTCAAGCTCATCCTCGATGCATTCCCGTCTGTCATGAAGGAGAGGTCGGGCGCGAAGCTGCTCGTGGTCGGCCGCGGGCCGTACCTGCAGCACATCTACAGGCTGTCGAGGAGGCGGGGCTTGGCCAAGGACGTCCTGTTCGCCGGCTTCGTCAGCGACTTCGAGCTCCCGAAGTACTACGCGGCCTGCGACGCGTTCGCGATAGCGTCCAAGTTCGAGACGCAGGCGATCGTGGTGCTGGAGGCCATGGCTTGCGGGAAGCCCGTGGCGGGAGCGAACTTCCGCGCGATTCCCGAGTTCGTGCACGATGACCAGAACGGCTACCTGTTCGATCCCGATGACAAGGCGGAATGCGCCGAGGCGATTGTCGGCTGCCTTGAGAACGCGCAGAACCTGCGGTACGGTGCCAGGGCTACTGCGGAGAAGTATTCTATCGAGAAGTGCACAAGACAACTCGTGTCGGTCTACAAAAACGTGATCGACGCCCATGCCGCAAAGGCATGAAGGGCCATCCTGCTCCCGCACACCTCCTGAGGATTTCCCTCAAGACAGAGCCTTGTACGACTTATCCCAGTCCTTCGCGATGATGCTCCAGTCGAACTTCTCGACCGCCCTTTTTCTCGAAGCCGCCCCAAGAGCCTTCCTGAGAGCGTCATCGCCCAACAAGAGCAGCAGCGTCTTCTCCAATGCCGCGGGATCCCTAGGTTCAACGAGCATCCCGCACTCCTCGGAGACTATCTCCCGGATGCCGCCAACCGCCGTCGCGACTATCGGCTTGCCGCATGCGAGCGCCTCACAGAGCACCACCCCGAAGGCCTCGTAGAGCGAAGGGAGGGCGAAGATATCTGCGGCATTATAGAAGAGGGGCAGGCGGTCCTCTGGTATGCCTGTCGTGATGACGAAAGAGTCAAGGATCCCCAGGTCGGACGCCTGCCTGGTCAGCTCCTCCTTGAGCGGCCCCTTGCCAACGATCACGAGGTGGGCATCCCTGAACTCCCTCTTCACGCCCGCGAACGCCTCGAGGAGGTGCGAGAAGGCTTTCTGGGTGATGAGCCGCCCGTTCGACATGATGATCGGGCCGGAATCGCGGATGCCTAGGCTCTCTCTGACTCCCGCAGAACCCGCCTCGGGGGAGAAGAGATCCGTGTCAACGCCGTTGTACACCACCGCACATTTCGCGCGCAGGTCTTCGGGGACGGTAGCCTCGAGTGCCGCGCGGCTCACGCAGTTGATGCGGTCGCACGCGTCGAACATCAGCCGGCCGAACGTGTCGTCGTAGAACCCGCCCCAGAAGTCCACGTCGCGCGCGATGCCTGTCGGCCTCGCGTTGTGGATCGTGAGCATGAGCTTCTTGCGGAGCAGCATCTTGACGGAAGCAAGCGTGCCCCACTGGTACCAGAACCTGTTGTGGATGTGATAGACGTCCGCGCGGCCGTGAGAGAGGACCAGATGCCAGTTGAGCACGGGCGAGATGGTGAACGGCGGCGGGAGGAAGGAGGGCAGCCTCTCCAGATAAATCGAGGGAGTCCTGTGGACGCGCAAACCCCTGATGTCCTCGCGCTTGACTCCCCCCGCCGGGGGAATCATCGATGTCAGGACCTCAATCTCATAGCCGTGGTCCCTGACTAGCCTGCTCCCCACCTCAAGGACGACCTTCTCGGTCCCGCCAAAATAGGGATAGAAGAGGGGATCGAGCATGCAGACCTTCATGTCATTCACCTTGCCCGAGGGGTCGCATCATGCGGAGGCTCAGATTGTATTCTTGCGGCAACTCGGCTGCGACATCGGCCGGCGGAGTTAATTCTTTTGTGCGGGAGGAGGCTTGCCCAATATCCGCTTCCTTCGAATCATCGCGGCCGCCACGCTCAACGCGACAATCACGACGACCGCCGCCAGGGTCAGCCATTGCGCCAGCTGTGGGTCGTACTCGACGCTGAGCCAGCCGACGAGCGCGAGCAGCAGCGAGTACTTCACCAGGGAACCGACGACGATGTAGAGGAACGACCTCTTCACCCGCCAGTTGCACACCGCGATGAACACTCCGAGGAAGGGGACCGCCGGTGCGAACCTGTTGACGAGAATCACCCTCTCGCCCCGGACGATGAGTAACTGTGACCACGCCTTCACTGCCCTGTCGATCAGCTTGGGCATGCGCTTCTTCTGGACCAGCAGGCGGCTCACTATGAGGTAGATGCTCCCGTTTCCCGCGATCTCGCCAAGCACCGCCATCGTCAGGATCGCCACCGCCCACGTCACCGGTTCGAGGCCGAGCGAGCGGTATTGCAGGTAGAACGCGATAGTGAAGATCTCGGGGAGGGTCGGAATCACCATCGAGTCGACCGTGAAGATGAGGAACATCGCGACGAGAAGGCCCGGCCAACCCAGCTGGGCGAGGGCGGCGCTCAGGATGTCGCCGAGGGACGGCATGGTTCGGCCTAGCTAGCCTTGGTGATCTGGAGTATCGTTATGCGGAACACCATGTTCACCCCGACCACTTCCCTGTTGCGGTCGACGGTGTATGTCCCGTCGTCGTTCTCCGTCACGAAGAAATCGCCTGCGGTCTCGCTGACCATCAGCTTGTTCCCTCCAAGGAACGTGAACGTGTCCAGGATCGTTATCGCGCCGGTGCCGTTGTTCGCCCCGTCGTCTATGTTCTGCACGACGACAGACCATGTCCCGCCATGTATCTTGTCGGCGTGGAGCGGGTAGCTCCGAGCGATATCGGGCGAATTCTCGACGACCACGAGGCCTCCAGACAGGTGGATCCGCGACAGCCAGCCCCAGAAGGGATCCTCGATCACCGAGCCGTCGACCGGCGTTGTCCTGAACCTCGCCTGGAAGGTCGTGACGTTCATGACCTCCCTGACCGGCAGCTGCTCGGACACGCTCTTCACCGTGATGAGGCTCTGGTCCTTTGCGCCGTATCCCTCGTTCGGCGGAATCGTTGCGGTGATCGACATACCTTGCTGCAGGTCCAGGACCGCATCGGACATCCCGATGATGGCGCAGTCGGTACTTCCGTCGGAGCAGTCGGTCTTGCCCACAGTGAAGGAGAAGTCGGAGTATGACGCGCGCCAACCGAACGAGAGGGCCTTCGGGTATGTCGCGTTGTCGTCCGCCACGCCCTTGATGGACGTGTCGAACACCATGCCGCCCTCGAATGAGCCGATGTAGGAGATCCTCACCGTGTCCCTCATCTCGGCAATCCTCGGCGCGGCGCCGGCGGCGGGAGGCTTGTAGGCGAAGTAGCTGAAGTACACCCCGAGCACGATGCCGAACACTATCAGCAGGGCGATGGTCTTGACGAGCAGCGACATGCCCCTGTCGTCTTCTCTGAGCCGGTATCCTGCCATGTGTTCCTGCCGATTGAGGGAGCCTTAGATAAACGTTATGGTGTGAGTCTCGGAGTGTGCATCTCGGAGGGGGCCGCATTCCAGCGCTACCGCTGCACGCCCGTCCGGCAACCCGATGTCACTCGCCTCAGACCCGCCAATTGGCTTCGTCGCCCGTGGTCTGACTAGGAGTTCTTACCCGGTCTGCAAGGTCCGCGGGCCAGTGGTCATGCGTGTCCCGTTTCGTTCTCATTGCGGAGATTGAGTCCGATAGTTACATATCCCCTCGGTGAGGAAGTCCCCAACCGCCCCGCGGTGGGACGGTGGAGTGCCATGTCGCTTGAAGCAATCGCGAAGGAGATGCCGATTCTCACGGCCCTAGTGTTCTTCTTCGCTGCCGTCCTTCAGGTCTGGAGTGGACGAGACAGGAATTGGACGGAGACCTTCTACATAACGGGTTGCCTCTCGCTCGGCATGTACGCGTTCTTCGACCGGCTCTTCCTCCTGGCAGGCTCTGCCGACGAGGCGGTCATGTTGGCGAGGCTGAGCTACAGCCTCCTCGTCCTCGGCCTATCGCTCCTTCTGCTGTGCACCGTCGTGGTCATGAGGGAGATGAGGGGACGGTATGCACTCCTCATGGTGCCGACCGCAATCGTGATAAGCGCGATCTGGGGGCCGCTTGTGCAAGGTGCTGAACCCAGCTCCTGGGGCTGGCGGTTGGCCTTCAGGGGCGATGTGTACGCGGCATGCGTGGGTTACGTCGCCTTCTGCCTCATGGGGGGGCTGGTCCACCTCCTGAGGTTATACGCGAAGACCCGCACCACCAGCAAAGCTACGGCATTTAGGTTCCTCTTCATCGCGGTGGCGTTCATGTCCACGTTCGTTCTTGGGATCATGGCGAACGTCCTTCTTACGGCGTCTGGCTGGGGGGAGACGCCCCTGTTCCCCACGCTGATGGTGTTCCCCGGCCTCGTCATGCTGCTGGCGACGACCCAGACCGCGTGGGAGAAGGTGGCGGTGGCCTTCAAGAACAAGGGAGAGAAGAGGTACGAGGTGAAGGCCGCCTGCCTGTGCTCGGACGACGGGGAGTTCATCGCCTCCAGGGTGGCGGATCCCGCGGACTCCACCTCCATGGGGATTCTCAGGACAGTCCTCGGCAATGGCGGCGGCATCATGATGATCGCAAGCCCCGCCTCGGCAGACGTTCGCTGGGTTGCAGCGGACGTCTGTGATTCGCGCGTCGCGATCCTGAAGGGGGACCACCTCGCTGTCGCGCTCCTGCTCGTCGGGAGGGAGAGCTGGATGCTGATGGCGACAATGCGCGAGATCCTCCAACGGATGGAGGCGAGGGAATCTCACGATCGAGCGGGCTTTTCTGCGGCGGGGGAGGAGAGGGCAGCTGTCGAGCACGCGCTGGATGCTCTGTTCATCAAGCCGGAGCTGTTCTGAACGCGTGCAGCGCGCGTGGAGTGGATCGCGCGACGGTACCGATGGCGGCACTTTGGACCCCCCTCCAATCCCGCCATGGGCTGATCTCAAATCCTGTACGGCAGTCGCCCGCGCACGCAGAAAAGGCTTTCCCAGGTCAAGTTCGGCACTTGAAAATGGGAACGCTGCATGGAGGCCGGGTCGCCACGTCTTTGTCCCAACCAAGCCCCGCTCGAAAGGGCGGGGCACCTTTCCTTTTCACATAGCTTCCGGCGTCAATGATATATTCTTAATACCCCAAAAGCGTTCTCTTTCCTTGGAGTGGGTATCCCCCAACCAAGTCCAGAGAGGACGCGCCATGTACCTGATCTACATCGACGAGTCGGGCAAGCCCAACTGCGTGGACAAGGAGAACTTCGTCCTTTGCGCACTGATCGTCCAAGAGCACCAGTGGCAACCCCTGGACAACCAGACGAAGATATTGAAGCTGAGATACTTCCCCAACTTGAATGACGAGCAGGTCGAACTGCACATGAAAGACCTGATGGCTGGGGTGGGCGTATTCTCGGCACTCGACCAAGCGACTCGAAAGCGGCTCCTGCTCGACTGCTTCTCCGAGATGGCGAAGTCGGACATCACGATAGTCGCGTCCCTGATTGACAAGTCGAGACTGCAGAATCGGGTGGACCTCGAACTCTGGGGGTTCAGGCTGCTGTTCGAACGGATATGCTGGGTGCTCAAGGCGAGGAATGGCGTGCTGATCACAAACGGGCAGACGCCCGAGCATGGCCTGCTGCTGATCGACTCAATCAACCCGGAATACGACAAGAAGGTGCGGGCGAAACTGCTCGGGCCGCTCCGGATTGGGACATTTTACATGAAGAACGAGTACGTAATCGAGGACCCGCTGTTCGTGAGTTCACAGTGGCGGAACCTGTCGCAGATCGTCGACCTTGTGGCGTGGGTCATCCGCCGCCATTTCAGGCCCTCCCATGGGTCCAAGGACATGCTCGCGGACGAACTCTTTAGGTATGTCGAGTTGAAACTTCACCGGGACAGCCACGACAACTGGAACGGCCCCGGAATCAAAATCTTCCCATAATGGGGAGGGTGAGAGGCGTGACCGCCACATCCCCTCCGGTATGTCGCCTTACGGCGACTCGCTTGATACCTATATTGACCGTGGGGGTTAATGAAACTTTGCATCGTCAGGGTTTGTTGTGCTACACACGAAATCGTGGAACGGATTAAGTACGCCGTCGGAGGTGACTCCTGATGCCCCGCCGGGACATCGACGACGAGCATCTGCTGCGGCTGAGGAGGTGGGTGATCCACCGCCACGAAGACGGCTGGACGAC
>JBGPQV010000012.1:0-71415 GCA_041489255.1 Thermoplasmata archaeon
CGTGGGCGAGGGAGGACTACAACACCATTAAGCCGAAGCAGAGGTTGAGGTGGATGACGCCGAGCGAGTATCACGAGGAGGTGAGCGTGAGTGCAAAGTGAAACGGGTCAGGATCTGTCCAACCGAGGGGGTCGCATACCAAACATCACGGCAAGAATCGTTAATCATTCTACTTTACCATCACAATCTGGCCATATCCACGCAAGAGAGAAGGGCAGGCGATTATGCATGATGGACAATAATTCTAATGACGCGAGGATTCTCGAAACACATCCCCATGAACGTAGTCTGGGGGTGGCTGCGTTCGCGGATCTCCCTGCCATCTGCATTTCGAGTACGGAATGGGATTTTCTATTCCAGAGACAACAGCATCTGATGCGATTATTCTCTCGATACTCCCCTGTGCTTTTCGTTGATCCGTTACGGCAACCGAGTCCACTAGTATTCATTCGATCAGTGAAGCCACGCCTTAATCAAATCACTCCAGGGCTATTCTCGCTCTCGTTCCCTGAAAATCCAGGAAACGGCCAAGCGGCGCCAGATATGATGAGAAAGATGAGGCGCATTAGTGGCACTCTGTCAAGCAAGATACCTCATTTTAGGCTCCTCAATAATTTGCTGACAAAACGAATGGTGTGCTCCGCAACTAAGGTCCTCCATATCAATAATCATATTCTGTGGTGCTATCGTTACGACTCCGCGACATTCCGGCGATCAAAATCAAAGCTTGTTGTGTATGATTGTGTTGACGATTGGTCTGCCTTCGGAACTACTTTCCACGATGTGAACAGCTTGGAAAGGAATCTTCTAGCAGTCAGTGACATCGTTTTCACGAGCTCACGCAGACTCTATGAGATGAAATCAAGGTACAACTCCCACACATATCACGTGCCGAATGGTGTTGACTTTGAGCACTTCAGCACGGCCGCAAAGAATCCGAGACGACCAGCACCTCTTGAAAACATATCCCATCCAATCATGGGATTTCACGGGGCTACTTACACATGGATCGACCTCGTTTTGATTGAGAGAATTGCGAGGAGAAGACCGGACTGGTCTTTTGTTTTCGTGGGACCGGTCGGCGGTAACGTACGCACTCCCAGGCTTCCCAACATGCATTTTCTGGGAAAGGTCCCATACAATGTACTTCCAGAGTACGTCGCTTCATTCGACGTGTGTCTCTTGCCGTTCAAACGCGTGGAATTGACGCAAAGTGTTGATCCGATAAAAATGTATGAGTACCTTGCTGCGGGCAAACCCATAGTGTCAACAAGCATTCCTGAGGTTCACAAGTTCTCTGATTATGCTGCAATCGCTGACGACGATATGGATTTCGAGAGAGCCATAGCCTCCGCACTCACAGAAGACAATGCCAGCCAAGCCAAAGCACGCCAGGAAATCGCATCTAAGAATTCCTGGGCGAATCGTTTCAAAACCATGGCCAAGATTATCGGAGATTACCGCGAAGTCAAAGGAATCTAGTCCCTAAGACGCCATTGTATCACGGTGACTCAGCAATGTCTGAAGTTGCTGTCTGACCATTGCACGGAGGAGCTCCGGACCATACGAGACCTGAGAGTATCAGTGAGAGCTCGTATCAACCGAATCTCGTTTCCTCCGTTTCCATAGAAGGGAGATTCCGATTGCCGTTGACAGGGCTACATGACTCAGCGTCCATGCGATCGCTATCCCGACCAAGCCCATCTCGGTCATGAATAAATAGCCCAATGTGGTTATGGAAATCCCAAGATAGATTGGAACCGCAACTAGTACATTCAGCCTTTTCAAAACCCTTTGCGTTGTCATAAAAACGTTATTAACCGCCACGAATGGACTGGAAAGGACGAATACCTGAAGCAGGGCTACCCCTTCCGAAGAGTATGTCCTTCCGAAAAGAAGCAGTAAATTCGCACCGAGGAAGAATACCACCGCCACCATCGGAATCAGGATAGCGAACACCAATTTCAACGCCTTCTTGACATCCCTGTGCAGGTGATTCTCGAAATGAGAGCCTTCAGCGAATAATGAGGAACTCACTGCATATGTAATCGAGAAAAGAAGGGTCGCAATCGTGTAGGTGATGTAGTAGTAGGCAACGCTGTAAGTTCCTAGCACGTTTATGATGAGGAGCGGTACAGCTGCATCCGAGATTGCTCCGAAAATCCCGCCGACATACACCACTGAAGAGAAATGCATCATATCCTTCACTACGCTTCGCTTCAACGTCGGGATGGGTTTGTAGCCCGGATTCGCTGCAGAAGCGAAGATGAAGATGCCGACAACAAGTGCAAGCAGGAGGGCCGCGCTCCATGATGCGAAGATGGCAAAAGCGCCATAAATCGGCGCAAGAACGAATGGAAAAACGATCTTCACCGATGTCAAAGACGTACTTGCCAAGACGAATTTCGCTTTCCTCCTAGCCACGTACACTTCGCCCAGCATGGCGTAAAGAGCATACACAATCGAAAACAGCACGAAGGACAGGAACAGCAACCAATTCTCACGCAAGAAGAGAAGTGTGGGGGACCAGACCTCCAATCCCAACAGAAATATCAGGGAAATCAAGATAGCTGCAAGACCGCCTATTGTGAAACAAGTGTTCATCATTGCCTTTGAATTAGCACCTGAAGTTGGAAGGAATCTCACAAGACCTGGTCCAAATCCCAGTGTTGAGAGAAAACCGATGACCGAAATCACGGAAATAATGGCTGCGGATAGACCCACATCATGCGGGGTGTAGAATCTCGCCACAATCATCCAGAACAGGAAGCCCGACGCGGCAGCGATTATCGAGTTCGCCATTAGGTAGATTGCATTCCTGTAAAGCGGGGTACCGAGATCCTTAAGGAACTGATGTAATAAAGCCCCAGCGCGCCCCGTATTCCTCTCCCCTATGAAGTGCGGATAGCCCCTTTCAGCCAGATAATAATGAACTTGCTGAATCTTAAGGATTTGCCCTCGTCCATACTCAGGAAAATGTAGACATTGATGTGTGGATCAGGATATCCGGCATGAATTAATCGATGACTATCATCTTGAATACAACCATACTGCCCGTCTGATAATGTCGCGATGAAGTGAATCACTTAAGGATATGCTTCAACTGATCCCAAGCCTCTGCGCGAATGGGGACGATGCAGATTTCGAGCTCAGTCCCGTGATCACGTTGCAGGATTCTTGGAATACCCTTTCGGGCCTACGTCAAACCGGAATCATTCCATGATGTGTTTTGTGGCAGTTCGATTCATCATTACGCTCTTTTATCCGTCCATAGAGCGGAATCTGGGCGAAAAGATGTGTTGTCACCTTAACCGGCAATATGTCCTGTCACCCCACAATTAGGTTTTCCGATGAGGAACAGAGATCGCATTGTAAAATGAAGTAATGCATTCCATCCATTCTCTCAGTTGGAATTTAGGATTGGGGCTCAACCGCGATTATCGAGAGGCCGGTATTGTAGGAAAGAGAATCTCAGAGGTGATAGTAGCAGAATGCGTGGCGAATGTTCGGAATCCTTACAAAACAGGACGCCGTACTTCATACTGAGCCTCGACCTTGAACTCGCGTGGGGTCTCCTTAACACCGATAAGACCTCCCTGGATGCCCTGATGTCCCGCAAACATCTCAGTAGGGAACCCATAGAGTTCCTGCTCACTGCGATGGAGCGCCATCGAATCCCATGCACATGGGCAACAGTTGGCCATCTCTTCCTTAGCCGGTGCGTCAAGGAAGACGGAGTCGCCCACAGGAACATGCCACGATTCACGGACCAATGGTACTCGCTCGACCCTTGCGCAGATCTGAAAAGCGAGCCATTGTTCTATGGACGAGACATCATCGAGAGAATCCTGTCAAGCTCCGTCAATCATGAGATTGGATACCATTCTTTCTCCCACGTCATTTTCTCCAGGTGCTCTCCTGAAGTGGCAAGAGCTGAGATTGCCTCCTGCAAAGAATTCGCCAAGGAGTTCGGAATCGATTTCAAATCCTTCGTTTATCCAAGAAACGAAGTCGGGCACGTGGAATTGCTCAAGGAGTGCGGATTCCGCATGTATCGCGGACCGGGCATCTGGAGATGGAAGGACGACCAGGATTACATCGAGGCGAAACTCAATTCCATGGCCGACAGGATCTTCACTTCTCCGACTCTGCCGATCGACAGAGACGGCATATGGGAACTTCCCACATGCCTTCATTTCTGGAAAGTTGGCGGTCCTTTCGACTCACTTTGGCAAGCCAAAGTGGGAATCCAGCGCGCAATGAAGGAGAAGAAGGTCTTCAGCGTCTACTTCCACCCGTGGGAACTCATTCGGTCTCCTTCGCTCAAGATCGGCATAGAATCCCTCCTTACTTACGCCTCGAAGATGAGGGAAGAAGGCAAGCTCTCCATAGTCACGATGGGCGAGCTGTCCCAAGTCCTCGACCAGGGCGCATGAATGGGTGTGTGGTCTCGGAATATCCGCCTATCTGTTCCGGACCACGAGGATCACCACGATATCACTCGGATAAAGGGTGAAGTCCCCTACCAAACTAATGTCTAGCCACACAATATCTCCCTGATCGAGCATTTCCGTTCCGTCATTCTTGACAACTCCTGAAGTGATTCCGCTTCCAGGAGTGAAAGTATCGACTTCCATGGCCCCGTCCACCGACACCGATGGGCGCGTCGCGAAAACGGAGTTGTTGTGAACTCTGATGTCGACCGAGATAAATCCGCCGCCAGTCCCTGAATTCTTCAGCGCGAAACCACCATCGAGTATCTCCAAGTTATCATAAGCCACCATAATCGGGATGTCTGACAGGTTGTCCTGTATACTCCCTGAATAGCGGTAGACGATGGTCTGCATATCTCCTTGGTAGTTGTCCCCATTGAAGTTGTTAGTGACTACCGTATCCTCGCCGTTGGTCGTTATGTTGCCAAATGCGTTGTCTCTTGCTATATTTCCAATGATGATGTTGCGGCCATGGCCCGCACTCACTTCTTCATAGATTCCGTATCCAAAGCCACTGGCAACATTCCCCATTATGACGTTGTTGCTGCTGGTGGATAGAATCAGAATGCCAGATGCGCCTGTCTGGCCCCGGCTCACAACGTTGTTGGAGACCACCGAATTTTCGTGATCCCTCAAGATGATCGCACCTGAATACCTATCGTTTCTTCCACTCGCTCTGACGTCGTTGCCAATTACCTTGGCGCTGTTCCCAATGCCTACCAATATCCCTGCATAGTTGCCCTGAGAGACGTAGTTGCCAATTATCGCGCCGCCGTATGTATGGATGCCCTCTTCCCCCTGTTCGGCGGCCATTTCCACATGGTTGCCTTCAATTATGGTGTCTTCATATCCAGACGATATCCCGACTCTTGTGACGTAATATAAGTAGTTCCCGATGATCCTGCTGCTTCCACCAGCCACGATACCAGTCAATCCGCCTTCTATGATATTCCCGGAGATGAAGCTGCTTGTGCTTTGGTCCACATCTATGGACGCGGAATTCCGGTTCTCTGCCTCGAAGACATTGTCCACGATTTCTATGTAGTTGTTCGCGTCAGGACCGGGAGGAAGATAGTATATGGCGGATGATCCGCTCGTGCTGTTTCCGCAAAACCAGAAAGCATTGCCTTCTGCGACAAGCCCCCATGTGAGTTTCATTCCGATAGCGCCGTCTCGGAATTCCGAGAACGCATTGTCGATTATTCGGACGCCCATCTCGGTGGTGGATTGCGCGTAAATTGCGAATCCTGTTTTCTGATAGTCGCTGACGAAGTAGATGTTGCGTATCATGACGTTGTCGACCATTTCGCGCGCATCGCTATTGCCGATTCCGAGTATGCTGATGACGTTTCCGTCCGCGGCATGGTCAAATACTGTCGCCCCAAAATCAATCTCCGAGGGACCGTACTTGGCATGACCGACACCTGACCCCGCCAAGATGATGTTGTTCTTCGGAGTGCTGATTGAAATGGTACGGACTATGTCGTAGTGTCCTGGAGGAATGATTATCATGCAACCGCTATCATTGCAGGAGTCTATCTTCGCCTGGATGTCGGTGGCATTTCCTGGCTCGACATACTTGATTCCATAACCAGAAGGAACGTCAGTCGGATCCACTGAAATATTATTGGTCGTCAAGTTCGTCACTACCGTCGTTTGTGGACGCATGTAGAGGTTGGCAATCATCGCGAACATCAGCCCGATTGCCAGGGAAACGCCAACATCTTTCCAGATTCTTCTTGAGGGTTTATTCATGATATCCCTTCCATCATCCTGTAGGGCGCAACGTATCGTCTTGATAACGATATGAACCTTGCTACCTGACTTCCATCTGTCGAATCCCACGATTGATTACCAATCCGTATTACCAATCCCCATTCCGATAACTAGTACAGCTATGGCTTTTCTCTGATTTCCCAACATCTGTGCGACTGTTTTCAGATTCCCTTCCGAATTGGCTTCGTCATCAACATGAGGAGACAAACCGCCGCAAGGCTATCGGCGAGTCAGCGAACGGTTCAGAGGAGTGGGAGGTATATCTACGGCCCCTCCCGGATGTCCTGCCAGCGAAGGCCGCATTTCGCATGTCTCTTTGAAATCCCCATGGGTCAATCTATCCGCTTTTAACCCGACTTCGTCATGGAAAAGAAAATAGCGCTCGATTCCTTTCATCGACAATCAAGGCGCGTCAAGCATGGAAAGGTGATCCAAGACGTCATCGATTCTGTTCCTTCAGCCACCGAGTCCTCCTTGGCTCGATGTCTTTAGGGACTTTGCTGGCGGTTTTGGGACTGGCAGTCAAGTTCAAAGAGCCGATTACGGACACGGAATATTCTCCCATCCATATTTCTCCTTGATGTACTCAGCCGCGAGACTCAGAGCCTTGACGGAAGACATTCAGTATCTTGATGCACAAGCTGAGAGACTAAACGCCGAGACCACCATTGCTCGCATAAGACGGATGCGACCCGATTTCGTAGTGACAGTGATAAGTTTACCCTCCCTCCATGACGATGGAAGACTCCTGCAGATGCTGAAATCTGAGTACGCTGAATGCAAGTTGATAACCATCGGAACCGTCTGTCGCGTTCTACCTCAGGATGTGGCTCGCGCAAGCCTCTCAGATGCTGTCGTCACGGGCGACCCTGAACTGATTCTGCCCCGTCTCATCCATACCCTACGGGATGGCGGTGAAATCGAGGGAATCCAGGGAGTCTATACAATCCAGAATGAGCAGTCCACGTCAAGCGAGGCACCGACTGATCGGGTGAATATTCGAGATCTCCCTTGGCCGCCTTATGACATGATGCCGATTGCCAGTTATCACGATGCACACTTTGGATCAAGAATTAGGTGTTTGCCGATATGGGCCAGTAGGGGCTGCCCAATGCCCTGCTCTTATTGCCCCTATCCGTTGGGAATGGGCAACGCCATCCGCTTTCGACCCTCCGAAGATGTGGTAAAAGAAATGGTGCACCTGAACACCAAATACGGAGTCACCGCATTTCATTTCCGCGACCAGACATTCTCCCTGAAGCCTGATAGGGTCGAAGAGATGTGCGATCTGCTCGCCGCGGAGAATCTAAGAATTCGATGGCTTTGTGAGACCCGCCTTGACATGGTGTCAGAGAAGCTACTTCGGAAGATGAAGAAAGCGGGGTGCAGCATGATTTATTTTGGGCTCGAGACGGGCGATCCAGATCTTCTCCGCACTACCGGCAAGCCCGGAATGAAAATGTCGACCGTCAAGGAGACAATAGGGCTTACGAAGGATGTTGGGATAAAGCCGCTCACGCACCTCATTCTGGGTCTTCCTGGTGAGAGCCGTGCGACTGTGGAGAATACCCTCACGACTCTGAGGGAACTGGGCATAGTGAATATCTCGATTAATTTCGCAACCCCTTATCCAGGAACTCAGATGTTCCAGCAAGCCATGGAACTTGGACTAATTGAGACTCAGGATTGGTCGAAATACACTTCATTCAATCCGGTCATGAGATCGGAATCGCTGAGCATTGCAGAACTGTTGAAGTTGAGGGATTTCTTGTCTGAGAATCTCTATGGTTCGACTCTCTTTGAGAGAGTCAGATATCTCTGCAGGAATAGAGCGATTATTGAGGCACTCTCCTATAAACTGAGTGATGCCAGTGATTTGATGCGCTTATTTCCAAAGTTGCTTCATAGGCCATCTTCGCGAAGGCGTCATGATTTGGGATAAGGGCCATATGGTGACTCAGTCTAACGGACACATCACTCCAACTGAGAAGTCTTCGAAGCGAAATCCGCATGTTATTCCGTGATATCCTCTCGGTTACTTCATCGCCTGACTTACGAGTGGCACATCTGCTAATCCGGATGTTTCAATGAGGAGAGGCGTTTCACTAGACATGGAAAGAAGATGAATAGAAAAAGGATTGAAAGCATAGCTCGTCACGCTCCGTGCTGTATCTGGAGGCTCCAATACACAAGGAAACCGTATATCGGTGTGCAGGAACTTGTGCTGATGCAGTCTGGCGGGCTATCGGGGTAGTGTATTCTAATGTCTCCGTGGTTCGTACCTTTGATCGCATCTACATGTGAACCGAACTCAACGTAGCCATGCCAGACGCCAATCACTTCCCAATAGTCCACGCCTTCTTGGTTGGGATACGGCTCGAAGTCTCTTCCGACAGTCGGTGGCTGATAGTTCTCAAATCCTTCCGGTCTAGCGCTTCGCGGTGTGGTGCCTCCGTAATCGATTGTAACCTGGTTGTACTCTGCTATCCATCGGCAAGATTCGATATCCCAGTGAATGCGGGCATTGTCAACACTTGTCCCGCGGACCTTGGCTCCCGTATCGTAGCCCAGGACGATCCCCAATGTGGCGACAACTCTAGGGCTCATGAGCGGGAGAGCCAACGGCGCCGTCACGGGAGCTGCTAATAGTGACTTCTTCAATAGTTCACCTCCCCCGCGGCGGACTATGAGTATTCCTCCCCCCGAAGGCAGAGACCCTCTCAGGTTTTGTCATCGCGCCCCCCTTTGGCGCTCACGTGATCCGAGAAAAAGCTCATCTCGTGCGCCCCTCAGTATTACCGTAAGAGTTCCCGGAATGTTCGCCGGAATCCGTTCTACGTTCGGTCGAATCGGAGCAGAAGACATCCCTTGCCAACTCAGTTGCATCTAGCCGGAAATCAATCATCGCGTCACGCCTTGCATAGTGCACATCAATGGGTCAGTCACGCTCATCAGGCCGAGCCGCTCCAATGATGCCCCAGATTCCTAGATTTCCACCTCCTGAATATTGGAAACCGTAGAACGACTAGAACCGCCTTTGAGCGGGTGGGTGAGAGTTCTGGGACCATCTTTGTTGACCACGAAGATCGTCGAATCCTCACCCCCTTGCCTGAACTCAAGCCAGCATGATGCTTATCCTTCGTCCCAAATTCAAATTCGCCATTATCCAGCAAAGTCTACACGGGTTGAATTCTGATGAAGTCTCGAGCGGCCGCATCCCTCCTATTCGGGAACCGTCAATTGGAGTCGTCCAATGGCGAGTGCGAGATAGTCGCCAAACCTCGCCATGGTAGTCTGACAGTCAAGCATGTCCTCATTGCCCTAATCATCTTTGGGGTCATTCTCCGTATGGCAGCGCTCGCAGGCCAGGATCTATCATGGGATGCCAACTATTATCTTACGATGGGAAATAGTCTCGTCCATCATGGGGAGTTCTGGATGCCCTGGGGGGAGCACTGGGTGGAGCAGTCAAACGCCTCGCTCAGACCATCTTTCAGCCATCATTTCTCACCGCTTTATCCATCCTACTTGGGGCTCCTCTACTCGTTATTCGGATACTCCTATGTCATTTCGAAGATCGCCGCGTTCATTGTCAGCCTTCTTACGATTGCTGTGATAGCGCGGACCACCAAGAACCTGTATGGCCGGGAAAGGGGACTCGTGGTGGGAGCGATTTTCTCGCTCTACTATGTCCTCATAATCGGGACAGCAGAGCTCGTTTCTGAGAACATGACATTACTGTTCTTCGCTCTTACCATGTGGGCGATAGTCAAGGGCGTCAAGAACGATAGGTACATCGCTCTCGCGGGACTGTTCGCTGGCCTTTCCTACCTCGTGAGATCCTCCCTAGGTTATTTCTTCATAATCGCGGGGGTCGCGGGCTTCCTATGGCGCTTCTACTACATGCGATGGACGGTGTTCAAGAACAAATGGTATCTCCTTGGAATAACTATTTTCTTGGGCATCGTTGCGGGATGGGGAATCAGGGACATCATACGCTTCGGCTGGCCGAATTGGGAGACCAGCATATACATCCAGTCCACGGTCCTTGCTGCCTTATCACAGCCTCTCCAATACTTGGAAACTATCCTTTTGCTGGTCCCCTTCTTTGTTTTCATTCTGGCAACATTCGGTGCTTTTTGGCTTCCTGAATTGAAAAACTCGCTTCATCGAATCAAGGATGAAAGGATAAGCGGCTTATGGCTCGCCGTATTCCTTGTTCCGTTCATCGCCCTTTTCATCTCTGCGGCATTGAGCATGGACGAGATGAAACAAGGGGTACCTCTATTTTGGCATGAACGAACACGCTATCTCTTCTACGCCTTCGTACCCCTCATGTGGTTGGCAGTGGGTCACACAGACTTCCATCTCGATGATTCTGTAGCGTCGATTTTCAAGAACATGAGAGTATCCTTTGGTGCAATCAAAGCCAGAGTGAGCGAGATTCTGCACAACCGCAAGTGGCTGGTCGCCATCCTATTTGTTTCTGTTGCTGCGGTGATCAGCCGACTCGCGATGGGTGGCTGGCTCGCAATATTCCTGCTCGTTGCTGCACTAGCGTTATTGTTTCGGTCACCACGCAAGCGCCTTGCCGTTTTCCTTGCCCTGCTCCTTGTATTCTCAATTGATGCATCAACTGCGCAAGTAAGGTATGCTGAGCCGAAGGCGGCAACGGATATCAACTCGATGCTGACTGCGGGACAGTCTCTGGCTGTGGATTATACGAACTGGCATCAGGTGTATTTTCTATCTCCTTTCATAGATGATCCAGAGAACCGCATTGTCCCTTACGATGGTCATCCAAATGCCACATACATCGCGTCTTACATACCAACCAAGACATATGACAATTATACTCCCATTCGGTTCTACTATGACGAGTTCGAGAGTGGCTGGATTGGCAAGACTCTGGCGGTTCTTGAGGGTTTCCCTTCGCAGACCAGAAATCTCATTCTGATTCTCTGGAGGCATAACTGAGCGCATCACGCATGAATTGCTGAAGAGGAGCAGTGATCCGCCAATCGCTGCGGACATAGTGCATCATGTTCTA
Organism: Thermoplasmata archaeon; assembly: GCA_041489255.1. Classification (GTDB taxonomy): domain Archaea; phylum Thermoplasmatota; class Thermoplasmata; order RBG-16-68-12; family JAFNFQ01; genus JAFNFQ01. The sequence goes on from JBGPQV010000012.1 coordinate 11,320, forward strand.
GCTGAGTGTTCAAGAGAGAGCGATTTCCTCACATTCCTCCCGACATCGAAAACTGCGTTGTGACAATTGAAAAACAGGACGCTCTATGGTGGAGATGGTTCCTCATTTCCTTAGTCAGTATCATCGCCCCCTCAGAGAGTCCACTCTTCGTACCTGGAAGATGCAGGTTTATGCCGGTCCGGCTGAAGGATCAATGAATATCGATTTTCGCGACATGGTCTGCATGATGAGCATAGATTCGATCCAATTTCGAGGTGAATAATCTTGAGCTTACGTTCGGCGATTGCCTGTCTCGAACAACTGGCGCTATGGATAGTGGCGGCGGGAGCCTCTCTAGTGTTCGTTCAGAACTTGCTTTTCCTTGCGGGTCTTGTATCTATTGCGACTGGTAGTGGATTTGGCGGGGAAGTCGTGACCTCTTCTCTCTACCTGGACCTTCCGGGTTTGACGCTTCTCGGAATCGGTTTTCTCTTGTTCGCGAAAAGCATTCGCCGTCGATTTCCTGTCTCCGAAAGACGAGAACGCAACACCCGCTTGATATTTGCGAGTGGTGTTCTCTGCATTGCTTGGGTTCTGCTAACTGTTGCATGGCGAATCATTGGCATGCATGGCCTCAGCAGCACGGCAAGCACTGCTAGCGGGCTCACTCCTGATTCCAGTGAGTTGGCAACAACGCTCTCATCATTGTTCACACAAGTCCAATTGGTGGTCACGACATGGATGGTCGCCTCAATAGCACTCGCCCTGGCTACGATACTCTTTGCATGGTTCCTCTACCAATGGTCTGACCGAAAGACGATTAGCGTGATCTGGCCCATCTTCGGCGTCATCAATGCAGTCGCGACAATGGTCCTCGCAGGTGCGATTTTGGGTCTTACTGGAGGAGAGGTCGCGTTTCCCGTCTTGGTTACGGGTCTCTTCCTCAAACTGGCAATCGTGCCGCTCTTTGGAATTGTGGCTTACTTCTCGCTCGCTTGGAGGTTCGTTCGTCTAGCCAAGCAATATCTGCATACTCCAGTCTCGACAGATAGCTGAACCACCATGGGCAAGACGGTCGAGGAGGAGGGAACTTGGCTTTCATGAGAGTCGTTCTTAGTTCGTTTGCGACTGAGACGCTCTGGCGTTCCCTGCCCGAATCCTAATTTATCAATCCATCTCCGAGGAACCGGCGAATCGCTGATTGCCCAGAAATCCTGATCTTGACAATGAAGGCTATGAGAAGAACTGCACCCAAGATTTCACCACCGAATACATATGGATTCGTCACTAGGTTCTCGAGGATTCCTCCTAGATCAAATCCGTAAACGGGGAATGCGAAACCCAAAGCTGGCCAAAGGATAACCTCAGGCATCTCCCACATCATGTCCAACAGAAGATGCAACCAGACTCCAAGCGACAATACTACCCCGATTGCAGACTTGCCCTTCCTCGCTCCAAAACAAGTCGTCACACAAGTCACCGTTAATGCGAAAACCAAAGTGTGTGCGATTGACCTTCCACCGATAAGCCCTACAACAGAAAGCGGCTTGTCAATAATGTCTGGAATCATGGAGCCAACGAGCAGGAAGCGATAGTCTATCCGACCAAGCCGATTGCGAAGGAACCGTTTTTCCAGAATATAGGCTATTCCAAGGCTTATTCCGAGATGACCCAGAAAAAACAATGCTTCTCACCAATGTTCGCAGCAGCAGGAAAGGCACCTTGGGAAAAAACCTTCGCTACTATGGAAAATCCACATCTGTGTCAAGCAGGCTGGAGCTTCCCTTCTTCCATTGAAAAGCGTCTAATCCCGTCATGGAGGAATCCGCTCTCCAGATTATGGCATGTGATGATGAGAGCTGCGCCTACTTCGTTTGCCTTCTCAAGGGCTCTGAATACCAAACTGCGGTTCTGCTCGTCAAGAGAGGCTGAAGGTTCGTCTGCCAGCAGAATTGAGGGTCCGTTCGCCAGTGCTCTCGCAATGGCCGCTAGTTGACGCTGTCCGGTACTCAGCTCCATCGGTCGCCGTAATGCCAATGATTCCAGGCCAAAGGTCTCGAGCATATTCTTGGTTCTATCTTCCCGTCGTTCGGCACCAGCGAGCTTGAGAGGCAGCATCACATTCTGCGCGATGTTCAGGTCCTCAATCAGGTTGTGATCTTGGAAAACGAATCCGACTTTCCGTAACCGAACCTCAGACAGTTCCTTCTCTTTCAAACCTGTCACCGAATGTCCTGCGATCAGGACATCGCCTCTCGACGGGAAGTCGAGGCAGCCCGCGATGTTGAGAAGTGTTGTTTTCCCGCAACCATTCCTTCCGGATACTAATACGGCGTCGCGCGGTTCGACACATAGGCGAACGCCACACAGCACATCTTTTCTCCCATCATAGCTTTTCCACACATCTATCAGTTCTAGGAGAGGAATTTCCTGCGCCTCCGAAACCTCTAAAGGTTGAGAAAAGAGTATTGGCGAGCGCTATCAAAAGGATTTCGGGAAGGTTTAAGAGAACATGCTGATCCAGCTAGCCACGCGCACTTCTTCCAAGGTCGCTGCAACGGCCTTTGGCATCGCTTTGTGTGTCATGTTTCTCTCTGGGAGTTATGCTCTTCTTGATGGCCTGCGAGGATCGACAACCAAAGTCTCCGACCTATTCGACGAGGGGCCAATCATGGCTTACTCTCGCTTACCCTTGGAGGAAAGCTTTGTCGACCATGCGATTCTCAACGATTTACATGATTCGTTCAGTGCCGTACGCGTCGTCGCGGTGAATATATCATTTGGGGGTGTCCTCCTGCAAGAAACCTTAGCCGCCTCCGTTAGCAATGCTAGCATTCTTGGAATCAATCTGGCAGGTCTAAATGACGGGGAGACCTGGATTGGGAAATCACTACTCGCGTCCGCACGCAGACAGAATATCACAGTCCCTGACGGTGCATCAATTGAAATCGCCTCCCTCTCAGCTCGTTTGGTTTTAACGTTCGAGCAAGTTCATCCGGACAGCTTGCTTCCAGACGATTGGATTCTTGTCAGCGAGGGAACGCTGAAGCAACTGGCCCCAATTTTGGGGGATGATGCTTCGTTCCTGCTTGTGGATGAGGGATCAGCCGATCTAGCTCGGCTCGAAGACGCTGGGCTTACCACTGTGCGATTAGTGGCGGCAGTCGATTTCTTCCGACAAGGGGTGTACAGTCTTGAGCCCGTATTGTGGGGGCTTTCCTTCGCTGCAGGAGCTGTTATTGTTGTGTTGACCTTTACATTGATGGCAATCGAGGTACGTTATCGGGCCACAGAGCTGCGCATATTGAGACAAATAGGGGCAACACCGGGATTTCTGCTCCGCGTAATCCTCCTTCAGTCGATCTACGTATCCAGTCTCGGGGGGCTTCTTGGTCTAGCCCTCGCGAGTATTGTCACGAATGCTGTCACATCTTTCGCGCCTCTGGTGGGAATGTCGACATTCGTTCTTCCGGCGCCTTCCATCGCGGGTCTTGGCCTCCCCATGTGCATCGCGCTAATCGCAGGTTTATTGGGTGGAGCATTTCCCGCCTATACCGCATCCGGAACAGCACGCAGGAGGATGCCTACACGCTCGTGAAACGCCGGGCATTGCTCGGCATCGTACTATGTACCGCCGTTCTGGCGGCCTCGTACCCACTTCTCTTCGGCCTTGAGGCCTATCCTCGCCAGATATTCTATGGACATGATGTTTACTCCATTACGCCGGTTTCCTCATGGGCGACTTTCGATGATGCCTTCGCCACGGCCCTGGCAAACCAAAGCTGGGCGAGAATCGTGAGCCCGGAGGTCTATGCCGTTTCCTCCTGGAATGGCACACCGGTTGTCGCGAGAGGTGTCAATCCTACGAGCTTCCTTGCGATAGAGAGTGCAAGTCTTGTAGAGGGCAACTGGGAAGAGGGCAACTTTGTTTTGGCCGGAGAAGGCTTCGCATGGAGAAACAAACTCACCATCGGCAGCCCGGGAGTGCTCGCAGGTTCCTCATCCCCGAGAATCACACCTGTCGCGGTTACAGGCATCTTCCACGCTGACACTCCGTCGGTGGACGAGGTCTTGGTACCACTTGATGTCGCTCGAAGGCTTGCAGGGCTGAGCCAGGAGAATCTGGGAGCCATAAGGGTGCAAGCAGCAGATACAGCAGCCATGATGAATTACCTGCGAAGTACCAATGCATCGCTGGCTGTGGCAGGCAATGAAGGTACCCAATATCTGAATTCACCTCAGAGCGGTGACAATCGTTTGTCGAGTCTTCTTTTTCTGTATCCTGAGTTCTGGAGTGGACCGGACAGGAGCTTTATCCAGACCTTCGCTCAGCAAGGTGCCAACGGTGTTCGAGTCGTCGTCTATACCTTCCTCGTGCTTCTTTCAGTACTGGCAATCGCGGGAATCTTCTCCGTCGTATGGCGGGCAACCGCCGAAGCAAGCAGAGCGATCGGCATATTTCGCGTCATGGGCGCCTCGCCATCTGATGTCCTCAAGTTCGTCCTTTGGGATTTCCTAGTGCTTGGCTCCATTGCGATATTCGTAGGAATCATCGCAGGGTACATCGTTGCTACAACCGCAGGAGTCTTCGATGTCTTCATCGTATTCTCTCATGCAGTCAAACCACAGTTCAATGCAGCGCTGGCTTTCGCCACATATGCAGTGGTTCTCGTGACGACGATAGCATCCGGCATAATATGCGTGCGAGCAAGCATTCGACAATCCCCCAGGGACTTGATTGCGAATATCGAGCCGAGACGTGAGAGTGTCGAAGAGGAGGGGCTGCCACTTTGAGACGCTCACACATTCTGGTCGCCATTGTTTGCTTTGCCGCGATTACGGTACGTCTTATTCCTCTTGCCTACTCCTCCTTGCCTTACAATATCGATGGTTTCTCCATTGTGAATATCACCGAGCGGACACAGGTCTCCGGTTTCCTGAATCCGCTGCCTGACGACCCGAACTTACCCAACTACAAGGTCCCGTTTTTTCCCGTGCTGCTTACCATCCTCTCTGACGTCCTTGGGGTAGAACCCCTACTGCTTGCCCAAGTTGTCATCCCTGTTCTCATTTTGCCAGCCATCCTGGGGATGTTCGCGCTAATGCGCCGATTGACCAAGAACGACGCGGCCTCCATGTTCGCAGCGCTCTTCATGGCGCTCGAAGGCATGTACGTATTCTTCACTGCGACTGTGATCAAAGTGTCGATTGCATTCGTCTTGATGCCGATAATCTTCTCCCTCTACTGGAATCGTGAGGATAGGCGGAAAAGGGCATTGGCGGCCTTTCTTCTGATTATGCTCCCTTGGGTGCACCATCTTTCTGCGCTGTTAACTTACGTAGCGATTTCATTCATCCTGATCAATGATCTCCTGGGATTGTGGAGAATTGGGAATCTGACTTGGCGGCGATTCGCCATGGAGATGGCCCTAGGGCCTGCACTTTTCATCCCCGGTCTGCTCCATTATAATTCTGTCAACCTCATGTATTTGCGAGAAGTTGATGACGCACGGCAGATCGTCCTCTTCTTCTCGGTATTCCTTATCTTTGCCTTTGTCCATAGAACCCTATCCCTGCCAAGAAGACCGAAGAACCGTAACCGAGCAGCGAGAAGAAGCATCTGGCGAGCGATATTCGATAATAAACTCATCTATCCAGTTGGAGCTGTGGTCCTTCTCATCGTGAATTATCAGTCTAATATCTTCGCGGGGACGATCCAAACCAAACCTGCACTCTTTGTTGCGCTAGTCCCGTATGTCCTTCTGATCATGATTTGCCTTATCGGTTTCAATTTGATAAGGCATTTTGACAATAGGTTCAGATCGCTCGCCATGGCGCTTTTCGTCGCTCCCTTCAGCATCATGGTTTTCGCATTCCTGAGAGGGCTGGACCCTCTATCGTTCATGATTCTATTCCGGTCGTATGTGTATCTGGATTTCGGACTCGCGATATGTGCAGGAATCGGAATCGCGTTTCTTCTGACATTGCGTCGAAGCCGCGCTCTCAAGAGCGTCTTGGTGGTTGGCTTCATCGTTCTTCTTCTCATGTCACTACCGCTCGGCCTCCGCTCCGAGGAAATGTATGACGTGGAGAATGCAACCGCACAATATGAGTTCAGAGCGATGTCCCATGTCGATTTCATCGGAGCCAAGTACGTGGGTTCTGATCAGCGCATGCTGGACATCTTCGAGTCCTATTTCCATGGGCAGGGCGGCCCCTACCTACCTGACGAGATCAACCAAGGCGCAGACATCGGCCAATACGACTTTGTCCTTCTCCTAGACTCGTGGACAACGCTGGGAGCTCAGAGGTTTCCCATGCCAAATCTGATGGTCGACCAACAAAAGGTCGACCAGCTTGCAAGCAACAACAATGTCATCTACGCCATATCCTCTCCAATTGGGGGGGCGATTATCGTTCGTGTCCGTTAGGATTCAGTCAGTGACATGGTTACATCAGAATTTGGGAGAAGTGAGAGAATGAAGATATTCCACCGAGTCAGGCTGAGATTCTCCCTTCTTTCATCACTTGAGGCTTCGCTCTGGCTTTCTGTTGCCGCTGGGGCGTTGTACGCAGCCTATGTGGGCCTGACTAGTGAGGGCTATCTGGGTAGTGAACACGACTACATGCTTGGCTATGTTGTGGCGTCGTTGCTGCTATCGCCAATCTTGGCCGGGATTCTAATCTCACCATTTCTTGCCAAATCGGGAAGAACCCGAATCGGAATCACTGCTGTGGCATCTCCCACTCTTCTGCTGGTCATCATCCTTCACATCACTGCGTGGGGAGTCTCTGCTTCGCCGTTCCTTGTTTGGGTGCGTCCCCAACTCGGGATTTCTCTTTGGTTGTTCACGCAAGTCGCTGTCCCCATAAGCCTAGTCCTGGTCTCGACATACGTCTTCAAGCTCTTCCGGGCTGCTCGCAACAGACCCTCTCCAGAGAGCTCAGACCCATCAACGCTGAAGCGTGAGAATCGTAGCTCACTTCGCCAGAAGAGATTGTTTGCCTCAATCTCGACCCTGCTTGTCATCCAATTTCTCATGATCGCCACCGGAGCCGCAATCACTGGAGCGAGCGTCAAGGAACATTGGTACTCACAAGAGCTCACGGCCTGGACGCATGGAACCGTGGTGGTGAGCGTCTCTTTCCTAGTGTTTGCACTCATTGCGGTGACTTGGTTGGTGGACACCAGAGCCAAGAAAGCGGTTGATGGACTTCTGCGAGGCAGGAGCCTATCGGGGGAACCTAATGGGGCTGTCCAAGCCGAGGCAAGCGAAGGATTCCGAACCGGGAAGATCGTACTAGGACCGCTATTTGCCGGTTCAGCAATACTCGCAGTGAGCATAGTTGCCATTTTATTATCCGAAACCATGAGGGCAGACTTCGGCTTGAACACGGCAACCGTGCTCTTCGTTTCCTACAGCTATTCACTCTATCCCTCTTATGTGCTCTTGTGCGTCTTGCATCTCCTGCGAATGCGTGGATTAAGAATCGCCAAGGTTTCCGAGGCCGTCTCAAGCGTAGCCTCGACCCAGAGCTGAAAGGTCTTGAGGATTGAGAATGGCCCTTTTCTGAGAAGAAGATGGATTCACTCAGCCTCGACCTAGTCCTAGACAAGTTGGTCAAGTATGGGCAAAAGGATTTGGGAGGAAGAAAATGCTCCGTGCCATTCAGCCACAGTTGCGAGGATCGTCAGACAGCGGAAGTATTTTATCTGACCGAGCCGTGTGCATTTCTCGAAGTTCGGGGAGGAGCACCGCAAATATGCCTGAGAGCGGTGGACTATGCAGCAGGGAACGCAAGAGCGTGTCCCGGATGTTCTCATGTGTTCTAGCGGCCGCTTTCATCCTCGGCGCCTTTTTCGTCGGCAACGCTGTTGCGGGGACTGGGACTTTCAACCCTCCGCACAGCGACTATGGTCTTGACACCGACGTTCCACCAGACACCCTCTTCAACTATCTCGTAGTCAACGTCTCGGTTTCCATCACTATGGGAGGCCTTTTCATTGTCGAGGGACTTCTCGTCTGGCCACCGAACCTGGAACTGTCATATGATGCTCCCAGTGTGAACCTCAATCCAGGCAACCACATTGTCGAGCTCAACTTCAACGGCCAAGACATCGCCATCCAAGGAAAGGATGGCCCGTACAGGGTCGACCTCGCCCTGTACGACGACAATTGGAACACACTCGACACAGATACTTACTGGACGAAGCCCTATTTTGCGAACCAATTCCAGATCCCGAAGGGCAACTTGTACCCACCACACACCGACTTGGGTGTGGACACCGATGGGAATGGCAAGTTCAACTACCTGGCTGTCGACGTCAGAGTGCTGGTGAACGTCTCGTGTTACCTGAAGCTGAAGGGCGATCTCTATGATTCCGGCAAGACTCAGCTCATAGAACGCAAGACGGTAACAGGTGACTATCTACAGGGGATCAGAACCATCAGGATCAATTTCACAGGTTACGTCATCTACGGTAGCGGATTCAACGGTCCGTACAAAGTGGACCTGTGGCTGTTTGATGCTAGCGACAACCTGATATCCTCGGGGACCCACACAACGGCGGCCTATTCCAAAACGGATTTTGAAGTCACTCCGGCGTCCTTGGCCCCGCCTCACTCGGATTTCGGTCAAGACCTCGACGCGAACGCGCTCTACGACTACCTAATCGTGGTCGTGAAGCTCAATGTGGCCAAGTCGGGCATCTATACGATAGAAGGAGAGCTCTGGGAGAGCAGCGGGACAACTCCCGCGTTCATCGCATTCACCAAGAACCGCACATCCCTGACGATCGGCGTGAGGAGCGTCTGGCTGCACTTCTTAGGGAGCACCATCCGGAGCTCTGGCATCAATGGGAAGTACATCGCGTACTTGTACGTCAAAGATGTCAACGAGACTGTGGTCAGCATCGGGTCCCATCTCACTTCCACGAACTACAATGCGGCCAGCTTTGACCCACTTCCAGCGTACTTCTCTCCACCGCACAGTGACTACGGGCTCGACACTGACAGCCCGAAGAACGGCCTCTATGACTACCTTGTTGTCAACGCCTCGCTCTCGGTGAGGCTCTCCTTCACCTACCGCCTTCCGGCATATCTCTGGAATGGCGCGCAGACCTTGCTGATAAACCAGACCACCAACACGACCTTCCTCTCGTCCGGCCTGAGAAAGGTTCCATTGTGGTTCGATGGGAAGCAGATCTACAACTCGACATACTCCGGCCCCTACCTGGCGAGGATGTACTTGTACGATCCATTCGACAATCTCCTGAACATGAGCAGCAGCACTACTGCACCCTACGCACGCAACAGCTTCGAGCGATACATCCCACCCGATTTCTCACCTCCCTCCATATCCTCTGTAACGGTCCTGCCCAATCCACAGGACGTTGGATTGGCCGTCAACATATCGGCGCTCATCACGGACAACACTCAAGTGCTAGGTGCATGGGTGAATGTCGCAGGCGTGGGCAACCTCTCCATGTCCTACGATTCGGGCAGCGCTCGGTACTATCTGAGGAGAACCTACACGACGACCGGGACATATGCCTACACCATCTGGGCGACAGACCCCTCGAACAACTGGGCGAAGTACTCGAACAGTTTCTCAATCGTCGACAGGACCAAACCGACGATTTCCAGCGTCACGGCCTCTCCGGATCCTCAGGAGGTTCTTGGAAAGGTCAACATCACTGCCGTCATCGCGGACAACTATCAACTCCAGGGGAAATGGGTCAACATCGCCGGAATCGGGAACTTCACGATGTCCTATGATGTTGCGAGCGGCCGCTACTGCTATGAGAGAACCTACATCGCACTCGCCACGCACTCCTTCGTGATCTGGGCCTCCGACTCCTCGGGGAACTGGGGATCTGCAACCGGCGGGTTCACCGTCAGAGACAGCACTCGCCCCGTGATCTCGAACGCAAGGGCCGATCCGACCCCGCAGGAAGTCCCCGGCAAAGTCAACGTCTCCGCCATCATCTCGGACAACTTCAAGTTGCAGGCGGTATGGGTGGATATAGGTGGAATCGGGAACTTCACAATGTCGTACGACGTCGCGCTCACTCGATACTACCATGAAAGGACCTATGCGACGACTGCGATCTATTCATTCATGATTTGGGCATCAGACTCTTCAGGGAACTGGGCATATGCTTCTGGGGCATTCACGCTGAGAGACACGACACCGCCCTCCATATCCGATATCATGGTCGATCCGAAGCCGCTTCAAGTTCCAGGAAGCGTCAACGTCTCTGCGATTGTCTCGGACAACTACCTGCTCCAGGAAATCTGGCTTGACGTAGCCAGCGTAGGCAACCTCAGCATGTCGTTTGACCCTGCGAGTGGACGCTACTTCCTGGCTCGCGCCTACAACAACCTCGGCACGTTCCCCTTCACGCTTTCCGCGCGGGATTCAAACGGTAACTGGGGCATCGCGACAGGGGACATAGTTGTGGAAGATACAATCCCGCCATCCATCTCTGACCTCACGGTTATCCCGAAGGACCAAAGGGTCGGGGGTATCGTCAACATATCCGCAATCATCAACGAGAACCACATTCTGAATTGGACACGGATCGAGGTCATCGACCCGTTCGGAGCCCTTGTGGTGGATCAGGCGCTGGCGTTCAGCCACACGGTCTCACGATACTACTTCGCGCGAGGCTACTCCACCGAAGGCACGTACACATTCAACGTGACGGCGGCGGACATGGCCGGGCTGACAGCGATGGTCTCGGGCATGTTCAACATCTCGACAACAGTCATCGATGTCACGCCTCCCGACATCAGTTCACACAGCGCCTCGCCCAACCCGCAGGAGATCCATGGCACCGTCAGGATCATCGCCAGCGTGACTGACGATGTGGCGCTTGCCCTGGTCAAGGCGGCCGTCACATCGCCGATCGGGGCTGACTTGGGCAACAACACCATGGAACTCGGCGGCTCAACCTACTACAGGAACGGCACCTACGACGAACTGGGCGTATACTCTTACTGCATCTGGGCCGAAGACACAAGCGGCAATGGCGCCAAGGCATGCGGGCAGTTCACAATCAGAGACGCCACGAAGCCGGTCATCTCCAGTATGTCCGCCTCTCCCTCGCCCCAGGAAGTCAAGCTCGAGGTGAACATCAGTGCTGAAGTGACTGACAACCATCTCCTGCAGAGCGTCGAAGTCGAGGTCAGAAAGCCCGGAGGCCAGCTGGTGGGCGACTTCACGATGTCGTTTGACCCGGCACTTCACAGATACTGGTACCGCCGAGCGTATCCCGATTTCGGCATTCACTCCTACACAGTGACCGCGACAGACCAGTCTGGCAACTCCGCTGCCTCGGCTGGAATGTTCGAAATACGCGACACGACGAACCCTGTCGCGCAGGCAGGTCAGGATGTGGTCATCGAGCAAGGTGCGACCGTCACGTTCAATGGGACTGAGTCGACGGACAACGACGCAATCGAGAACTATACCTGGAGATTCATGGACGGTGCCGATCAGCAGAAGCTGTACGGCGCGGTCAGCACATATGTCTTCACGAACACCGACACCTTCACGGTGACCCTCGTTGTCAGAGACAGAGCTGGCAACTCCGCAAGCGACACGATGAGCGTCACCGTCAACCCCCCGACGCAGCCGATCAAGCCGCCTATGAGACCGACAGGCTTGACCGTGACCGTGATTGGCACCGCCTCGATGCAGCTCTCCTGGGTGGCCCCTGCGGCGCGGGAGGACGGTTCGGAGCTCACTGGTCTTGCGGGCTACGAGGTCTTCAGGAGCACGATCTCGGGTCAGTCTTACCAGAAGATGCATGGCGGATTCGTCACAGACATCACATACCTTGATTCGACGGTCGAGCGGGGGACGACTTACTATTATCTGGTGAGAGCAGTTGATTCAGAGGACCGCGTTTCCGCCAATTCCACCGAGGCCTCGGGCATTATTCCTGCTACAGGTTTCATGCACGGCTGGGTTGGCGACGAGTCGATGGTCCCCCTGCAGAACGCCAACGTCCAGCTGCTCCTGGACGGAGCTGAGATCAGGACGACCATGACGGACGACTGGGGAGTCTTCATATTCTCGAATGTTGAAGCGGGAAACTACGTCCTGAAGGTATCGCTCAACGGGTACGCCACAAAAGAGGCTAGCGCGGTCGTTGGTGCTGGAAGCGGGACAGACGTCGGCATGATCCTGCTTCAGGCGCCATCCTCGCCACCCTCGACCGGAACCGAGTCTCTGCCGTCTTTCCTTATCTTTCTGATCATCATCCCGACAGTGGTCGTGGCGGCAGCAGTCATCCTGCTGGCCCGCCGCCGTTCCAAGAAGAAGGCCGAAGGCGGGGGCAGGAAGAAATGATGGCATGTCTCAGTCAGACGGCGAAAACAGGCTCAATTCCCGAAAAATGGGCATCAGAGCACAAGAATGGGTGCTTTTTGCCCAGCCAGCTTCGGAAACAACTAAATAACGCGACTGCGATGTCAGGGTGCCTGAGAACATGAGGAATGCCGATTCTGGGAAAGGGGGTAGGGTAATGTCAAAGATATCAATGCGGAAGATAACCATCGGTGCGGTCGTGCTGTCGACCATGCTTATTCTGGGATCGAGCATTTACGTCTACGCCTTGGCCGGCGATTACACCTTCATCACCGGGACCGACAATTTCGACGTTTATTTGCGGATTAACAATTTCAACCCGACCCCGCAGAAATTCGCAGTGGTCCAAGCGAGCGTCAAGATCATAAGCAAGTCACCGTCCGACATCATGCTCTTGGAATTCAACGTGAAGGCTTACAGTGCGCCCCCGGGCAGTCCCGGTTCGAAGAAATTCGGAGAGGAGACCGTATATAATCTGCTCCTCCCTGCGATGGGGACGCTGGTAGTCAGGTTGAATTTAAAAATCTATAACTACACAGACTTAAAGGACGCAAGCTTCGTCTACGTCCATTCCACCATCAGGTGGATACACTTCGGCGAATACTACGAGCGCATGGACGCCAAGCGCATCGACATTAGGCCATATAAATTCCTCTTGCCCGGATAGTGATGTACAAAGCGGGCACTAGGTGACTTTGATCCACAGGTGCAGAGACCTGTAGGGCTCGGTATGCTGAGGGTCCGTGAAAAGTAGGAAGCGCAACTTGTAGTTCCCGGGCTGAACTATCGAGAAGTTGAAAGGCTGTTCCCAGGTCAGACCGCTGCCAAGGACGGCGCTCTGCGAGTCCAGAGTCACGTTCGCAATCTCTACCGTGTCGTTTCGGCCACTGCTCGTATTGTAAACATACAGAACCGTGGTCAGAACCACATTCACAGTATAGTTGATTGTCGAGAACTCGTGGTTCACAATGCCTATGATGACCGTGCCCTGTTCGCTCGCGTTCAATCGTGTAGGGTAGTTGGCTGCCGTGCCATTCTTGTCCAGGATGTAGAACTCGGTGAACTTCTCCCCCTCACGCGGAACGATCATGACGTACGCGAACACGCCCGCGGCCAGGATGACAGAGGCAACAAGGCCAATGGTCAACGCTTTGTCCAGCGGGGCATACTCCTTCCATGCGGAGGGTGGGATGTTGAGGGCGATCGAGAGTCGCTCCTCCACGGGCAGCCTCATCCGCCTGTAGTACGCGACCGCACACATGCCCACGGTGAACATGAGCACCGTGGTGATGATCGACTCAAGACGGATGCCCCACGGGGTGTAGTTGAGGAGCAGACCGAGAAGAGGCACGACCGCGATACTCAACCCTAGGCTCAGTGCGACTCGCTCGATCCAGTCGATGTCCTTGCTTCCTGGGAAAAGGGCGGCAATCAGCGCATAGCCGGGGAGAAACAGCACGAAAAAGAGACCGAGGACGATCCGGACCGGCCCTGTGGCCTCGATCGCCACAAACGGGATGAGAGTCAAACCCAGCACAACGACTGCGAGAAGGTCATACGGCTTCTCGCGGAACGCAATCCTCATTGTGCGCATGATATTGACCAGTCATCTTATGAATCTTAGCCCACTTGACGAGGCGACTCGAAATCATATGGGTCGCAAAGAGGGGAGAACGCCGGACAACAGCAGGCACTGAGGAACATAGGGCATGAAAATAAACAGTGAGGGACCGAGGCAGAGACCGATTTCCTCGCCGACAGGCATTCCGAGCGAGACCAAGGCAATCCTCATCGTCTACCTTGCAGCCCTCATATCAGGAGAACTGCTGACGGCATTCAAGGATTTCGCAGCCGGCCTGGTCGTGCATACTCTCATTCTCTTCTTCTTGATATTCCATGCGTCCCTGATCTCGCGAAGCGACGCGCGTCTCTCGCGTCTTCTCACCGCCATGTCGCTCGCCCCATTGCTGCGGGTCCTCAGTCTGTCTCTCCCCCTTTGGCATTTCACCACGCTCGAATGGATGTGCATCATCAGCATTCCTCTCGTCGTCGCATGCTTCGCGACTGTCTCAGCGCTGAAGCTCCGGCCGAGAGACGTGGGCCTCACCCTGGGCCCGACCAGGAGGCTGCCCTGGCAGATACTGGTCGCCCTTGCGGGTGTGCCTCTCGGGTTCGTCGAGTTCAGCATCCTGCGGCCCTCGCCCTGGCTCAATGACTACGGTGTTGGTAGCGTCGCCATCGCGCTGTTCGCGCTCATCGGAGCCACGGGTCTTGCGGAGGAGCTCATCTTCCGAGGCATACTCCAGCGATGCGCCATCGATCTGGCTGGCGACGCGGGCATACTGTACGTGGCTTTTGTTTTCACCGCTCTCCACACATCCTTCCTATCCTGGGCGGACTTGGCATTTGTCTTCATCGTGGCGGTGTTGTTCGGGATGATAGTCAAGAAGACCGGGACGCTCACAGGCGTGATAGCAGCGCATACGCTCGTCAATGTTATGTTGTATCTCGTGCTCCCCAACTACTTCTAAAGTATCTCTGCGATCTTCACCGCGACGATGACGGCGAAGACCAAAAGCAAGGGAAGAATCGCGACGTTCAGGCTAGATGCGAACGACTTCAACCTTGGAGCCGGCTTGCCGCTTTCAAGCTCAGCTGAACTCAGCTCCTTCAGGATTAGGAAAATGATGAGGCTGATTACCGCCACCGCGCCAAGACTGACGGCCACTGCTGGCGTCGCAAGACCAGCTAGTGCTGCGGTCGTAACAGTAGTTATCATTTTCTCAGGCCGTTCCTCCCTATCCCTTAATGTCACAGTCCCTACTTAAGCGTTACCATCTCGCGATATGGAGGACCGCGAGGGCCCGACTTCATCGAATGTGAGCGGAATCTCCCGATTCCGTCCCCTGACTTCTTTGCGCCACGGAACCCGAATCGATGTCGCTGTGCAGTCGGCTGCAAACCACCTCGAGTGGCGTGAATCGACAGAGTGGCAAATCCTCTTTCTGAAGCAGACTCCCTTGGCCTCGCTCCTCGGAACCTGCCCCAAGTCATCTCCCTGATCCCATGTCACGATCGGGACCGCGGACACCTCTGAATCCGGTTTGCGACATGCCTCGTAGGTCGACACTCATCTTGACAGGCAAGGAATCCCGTGGAGTCCGTTGCGTTGTGGATATGATGCATCTCAGCTTGACGCTTACCCGAGTGTTCCTCGACGATTTCCCGCGCTGATGCGCGTGGCGCGTCTGATGGCGGTTGGAGACAAGCTCTCTCCTTCCGCCTGAGAGCGTCATCTTCGGGGCGAGGGACGACTCGCACAGTCGCGACCCTGTGGCGGCTGTTCTGCCGTTGATCGTTCGCGAATCAGCGGAAGCTTTCTCGCCTGATTTCCGGATACCCCGCACCGCATGAACTCGTGGGACTTGCTGATCTCACGATGCTCGCCACTAAAGGTCATTTCGAAAGGTCCTGGCGACGAGGCAGGTCAGCCTGGAGGAGAAGAAGAGGTACTAGGCCGCCGGGATGGACGCTCAGCTCCTCCCGAGGCTACCCAAAGGCTTCCTCGGTCCCGCTTCCCCGCGAGCGCCGGTAATCCGCGGTAAGGCTGCTCACTTCCGTGCCTGACCCGATCCCCGCGATTGAGACTGGGTTCCTGCCCTCCGGCAGGTCTCCGGTCACTTCCAGCCCCGCGGGACAGAACCTCAACGTCGGCTCTTGGACCGCGGCAGGACTGGGAGCGCCGCTCCCGGCTGTCACCCCCGCTGAGGACGGTTTCGGTGTATAAGGGGACGCCCAACCCCCCGGTCAAGCCTAGCGGGTTACCATC
Organism: Thermoplasmata archaeon; assembly: GCA_041489255.1. Lineage (GTDB taxonomy): Archaea > Thermoplasmatota > Thermoplasmata > RBG-16-68-12 > JAFNFQ01 > JAFNFQ01. The sequence goes on from JBGPQV010000012.1 coordinate 27,506, forward strand.
GGACTGTCTCTATTTAAATATGAGTGCTGCCGGGAATCGTCCGGAGGGCTGTCAACTCTAGGAACGGTGGAGCGGGGACCGGTCGGTTCATCTGCTCATCAGCTTGATCATCGCCTCTGCCAGCTCCCCGTCGCACTCCTCCAGATCCTTCCCAACCTCCTCCGCCGACACGCCAGCCTTCGCCGCGACCTCCGCCTTCCGATGAGACGACTGAACCAGAAACTATTTAGCCGCAACTTTCAATCGTAGTCCGGGAGTCTTCATCGGAAGACTTGAATAGACTACATGGGAGGAGTGGGCACATGAGCGGAGTGCTAAAGTCCGTGAGCGTGACGTTTGTCTTGATGATCTCTCTTTTCTCGATACTCGTCATGATAGCCCCGAACGCGGCGGCTGCCCTGAAGACGTGGACGACCGACAATGACTTCAACGACCCTGGAGCCACCTTCACCTCGACGGAGGTCGTCGGGACCGGGGTGGACGCTAAGGTCGAGCTTCTCAAGGACAACACGGACTGGAAGGACCTGAGCCCCTCCGCGCCGCCGGTGGAGCGAGAGGGCCCTGGAGCGGCGTTTTCATCATACGGCAACAGGACGGTGCTGTTCGGCGGGTACAACAACATGCATCTCGGCGAGCTGGACGACACATGGGAGTTCGACTACCCGACAAACACATGGACGATGTACTCGCCGAGCCCCCACCCGATCGGCAGGGAATATGGCAGGATGTCTTACGACCCGGTGCAGAAGGTGGTCGTCCTGTACGGCGGCCTCAACGGCTCCGCCCCTGACACGTACCTGGGAGATACCTGGGAATACAATGTCGTATCCCGGACGTGGACCGAGACCGACCCCGCTGGCCCGCTGATGTCGGCCAGCGCGATGTCTTACGACGCGGGGGCGAAGATGCACATAATGGTTGGTCGGAACTACACGAGCAACCTCTTCCAGACGTGGGCGTACGACGCTTCGACGAACACATGGACGCTCAAAACGACTGGAGGCCCGGTCTCGCGGACAGGCCACTCCGTGGCCTACCACGCGCAGCTGCAGAGGACGGTGCTGTTCGGGGGGTTCGACGATTCCGCGCCCCCCGGGACGCCGCTCGACGACACTTGGGAGTACAACTACGCGGGGAACACGTGGTCGCAGGTGATCACCGCAGGCCCCGAGGCGCGTCAATCCCACTCCATGACCTACCGTCCCGCATCCACGTCGGTCCTCCTGTTCGGCGGCAGGGGCGCCGGGGGCGCGCTGCAGGATACGTGGCGCTACACGAACGCGCGCAGCTGGGCGGTAGTCGGCGTCAGCACATTCCCGCCGCCCCGCCAGCACATGGCTTTCACATATGACACGCTCTCGGATGTCGCGATCATGTTCGGCGGGCGCGACCCCAGCTTCAACCAGCTCGGAGACACGTGGAGCCTCGAGGCATCCTATCGCGCGGCGGGGAAGTACGGGTCCGCAGTCTTCGACAGCACTTGCGGCAACGTCGACTGGCGGACGCTCTGGTGGAACAAGAGTACACAGCCAGTGAACACCTTCCTACGCTTCCAGCTCGCGACCAGCGACTCCGCCACAGGGCCCTGGAGCTACGTCGGACCTGGCGGTTCGATCAGCGCCTACTACACGATGCCCCCGTCGGCGGTCTGGACGGGCCACGACAACCACCGCTTCCTGCGTTTCCTCGGCGACTTCGGCTCATTCGACACGCACGCGACTCCCAGCATGGAGGACGTCTCGATCGACTACAACTGCCCGCCGACGCCACCGCAGATCGTGGTCACGAACCCCTCCCACATGCAGAGGGACATACCCTTGCTACGGCCGATCAACGTCACGTTCACGGAGGCGATGGACCCCTCGACGGTGACGTGGCAGTTCCTGCGGGGGACGAGCGTCACGCTCGTGCCGAACTGGAGCCTGGGCAACGCGTTCCTCAGCCTAACCCATGCCCAGCCCTTCCAGGAGAGCATGTTGTATGAGATCCAGATATCTGGAACGGACATGGATGGGAACGGCCTGGCAACCGGTCCCGTGCCGAACCCCTGGATGTTCGTGACGTTGACCTCGTACCCGACCATAGTCAACACGAACCCGGCACTGGATGACGCCAACGTTGCCCTGACCGCGAACATCGTGGTTGATTTCAGCGAGGCGATGAACCAGACCTCCGTCACCTACACCATTGACCCGCTAGTCACGCTCAGCCCCGGATGGTCTAACGGGGATGCAAAGCTCACGCTATCTCACACGGACCCCTTCACGCAATGCACGCCAATCACCGTGGAGGTCACGAATGGGACCGACAAGTCCGGGAATCCGCTGCTCCCCGACCTCAAGCCGAACCCGTGGACCTTCACAACCGTGTGCATCAACCCGTTCATCACCGAGGTCTTCCCGTTCCCCGTGATGCTCGACGTCCCGGTCTCGGCCCCGATCGACGTGAATTTCAGCGAGCCGATGAACATAGCGACGGTGAACTGGACGCTGATCCGCGGAACCCTGGTGACGTTCACGCCCTCATGGACCGATTCCAACCGGCGGCTGAAGCTCACCCACACCCCGAACTATCCGGGTTGCATGCCTTACGAGGTCAAGATAGGAGGGAAGGACGTCGACGGGAACGTACTAATCCCGGGGCCGTTCCGCAATTCGCCTCCTAACCCGTGGACCTTCATGACCCTGTGCGCCAGGCCGTTCATGGTGGACACGCGCCCCCTGAACGGGACGCAGGATGTGGCGCTCAACACGAACATCATGATCGTGTTCAGCGAGCAGATGATCAACTCATCACTCCAGCTGTCGATAACCCCGCCGATACAGGAGATCGAGCGCCAGTGGGACGGCGAGAACTACATGGTCACGATTTTGCACACGGGCTTCACGGAATGCACGCGATACACCGTTCGCGTCACCGCGGCACGCAGCATGGGAGGCTATGATATCGTGCCCGGCCCGGCTCCGAACCCGTTCGTCTTCGACACGATCTGCGTGTCGCCGTACGTCCTCTCAACCGATCCCTATCACGGTCAGACGCTTGTGCCGCTCAACAAGGCCATCATAATCACGTTCAACGAGCCCATGATCCCGGGCTCGGTCTTGTTCGTGCTCAACCCGGACGTGGCTGGCAAGTCACCTTCGTGGTCAGGCGGCAATACGATCCTGACGATCTCTCACTCCACGGACTTCACGGCGTCCACTGCGTATGTGGCCTTTGTGGACGGCACGGGTGAGGATGGCAGGACCCTCCTCATACCGGGGCCGAGCGTCCCGAACCCGTGGAACTTCACGACGTGGTCCCCCGGGTTCTATCTGGTCTCCACGGACCCGCCGGACAAGGCGCAGAACGTGCCCGTCACCAAGAGCGTCGTCGTCACTTTCAGCGCGGCGGCCAGCCGAGCCTCGTTCACCGCGGTCTTCTCTCCGACGATAGGCTGGACGCCAACCTGGAGCAACGGTGACAAGACTGTCACTCTCGGTCACGCAACCGCGTTCGTCGACTGCACCGACTACACGGTGACGGTCACCGTGACAGACACGGGTGGCAGCCCGTTGATCACGGTGCCCGGGTCGGCGCCCAACCCATGGGTGTTCAAGACATCCTGCGTCCCGCCATTGAGTCCTCCCGGCGGCCTTCGAGTGACGCGCGCCCCGCCCGGCGGCATCACTCTTACATGGAGAGCCGTCGTGGGCGCAACGAGCTATGTCGTCTACTCCGCGACATCGAAGTCCGCACCGTGGCCTTGGTCGCAACTCGGCGAGGTGCCGACGACGACCTACACCGCCACGGGGCACCTGTCCGACGGTTCGTCGCACTTCTACATCGTCAGGGCAAAGGACGCCACGCGGACCAGCGGGAACTCGACGATGGGCGCGAAGGTGCCCCTCACGTTCCCGTACGATCCGGCGAAGGGCAACATCCATTGGTTCTCGCTGCCCTACAGGTCGGCGTACGCCAAGGCGAGCGACATATCGACCGAGCTCACGTCGACGCAGATCAGCGTCGTGGCGAAGTGGAACCCAGCGCAGCAGAAGCCGATGCTCTGGTTCTTCTTGCGCAACAAGTGGCGGGGAACTGACTTCACGATCAGCCCCGGCGACGGCCTGTACATAGGGGCGCGGGTCAGCTTCACGTGGGTCATCGTCGGCACAGACGGTTCGGTCACCCTGTCGTTCAGCCTGAACCCGCCATCGCGCGGAAACGTGAACTGGATCTCCCTGCCGTACACCTCGACGTACGCGAAAGCGAGCGACATAGTGATGCACATCGAGGGCTCGATCGGGCCGTCGGCCAACACGAAGATTACCGAGGTGGCGAAGTGGGACATGGCCGCTCAGGCGCTGATCAAGTACGCGTGGTCGCCGTCGGGCTGGTCCGGGACGGACTTCACGTTCGCCCCCGGGGACGGGCTGTACCTGAAGATAGTCGCCGACTTCACCTGGATGCCTTTCCTGATCACTCCTGAGGTTCCGTAGGCGGGAGGATTGGAGCTCCGCACCAGAAACCTTAAGGACGGACTATCTTATGCGTCGGCGGCCGGGGCGGCATCGTAGTCCCCGTCACGAGCCTGATCTCGTCGCGATTCCCGGCCAGCGTGGGGAAAGAGGTTGAGAGAATGAGTCTGTCAATCATGAGGAGAGTACTTGTCGGAGCAGTTGTCGTAGCGTTCGTGCTGTCAGCGCTCGTCCTGACCGTCCCTCGCGTCCAGGCGGCCACCTGGATGCAGGACACGGCAGTGGATTTCGGGCAGGACACCCTGAGCGGCCTGGAGATACTCGGGTCGGGATCACCGGCCTACCTCCAGATCCTCAAGGACAGCACTGACTGGAAGGAGGAGTCGCCGTCCTCGGATCCTGGCGCCCGGGAAGGCCCCGCCATGGCATACGACTCGGCGAACGACGTCGTCGTCCTGTTCGGCGGTTACAACTCGCTGAACTTCAATGACACATGGGAGTACACCCCCGGGTCGAACACATGGAGCCAAGTCTCCCCGCCGACCGCCCCGTCGCCCCGTGCATACGCGGGAATGGCGTATGACAGCGCGCAGAACAGGATAGTGCTCTTCGGCGGAGTGTCCGACTCCGACTACGAGGCGGACACCTGGGAATACAACGCAGCCGCGAACTCCTGGCAGCAGACGACGCCGGTGACGTCCCCGCCGAAGATGACGACGTATCACCTGACTTTCTACCAGACGCAGGGGAGGGTGCTCCTCGAGGGCCAGAACCTCCTCACGTCATCCATGGAGACCTGGGCGTACAACGCCGCGACGGACCTGTGGACGAACCGGGGCCCGACGGCGCAGCCCTCATCGCGATCGAGCCCCGCCCTGAGCTACAACGGGGACTTGGACTGCGCGGTCCTCTTCGGGGGTTTCGACGCGTCGGTCCCGCCCGGGACAATCCTGGGCGACACATGGGAGTACTCCTGGAGCATGAACACGTGGACGCAGACGGCCAACGCGGGCCCGGCGCCCAGGACCTCACCCGGCATGAGCTACAGGTCATCGACCCCCGCCACGTACCTCTTTGGCGGGAAGGACGCGACGACATTCTACGCGGACACATGGCGGTATCCCGACTTCTTCGGCAATCACCAGTGGGAATACGTCATGACGCAGCGCAACCCGGTGGGCCGCGCGGTGTTCGGCTTCACCGACGAGACGCCTGCGAAGAAGTCGTTCTTCTACGGCGGCAGGACGAACGGTGGCCTGCCGACCTCGGACACGTGGTCCATGGGCCCGGTCTACCGCCTCTCCGGCACGGTCGTCTCGAACACGTTCGACAGCGGCGGTGCGAATGTCGACTGGAACACGATCTCCTGGGTCGGGACATCGAGCCCGCCCACGACGGTCCTGCGATTCATGCTCGCCACGAGCAACGATCCCGCTGGCCCCTGGGACTATAAGGGACCGGGCGGTTCGGGCAGCGCCTACTACACGGTATCCCCCACCGCCATCTGGACGGGGCACGACGGCCAGCGGTACATGAGGTACTTCGCGCAGATTTACACCCTTGATGACCTCGTCTCGCCCACCCTCGACAGCATCACGATTGATTATACGGTCGCCGCGTCGAATCCGTACATCATCATGACGGATCCGGCCGACCTGAAGCCCCAGGTGCCCACGGACAAGACCATATCGATAAGGTTCAGCGAACCGATGATACCTGGGAGTGTGGATTACACCATCGTCCCGAGCCTCACGACGACGAGGGAGTGGTCCGAAGGCAACTCGAAGCTGACGATTAACCACACCGCGCCGCTTCAGCAGTGCAAGCTCTACACCGTAACGGTCACGGCGGGGACGGATGTGGACGGGAATCCGCTCGTCCCCGGCCCTGGCCCGACCCCGACGCCGAATCCATGGACATTCACGACAATCTGCATACCGCCCGAAATTACCTCGACCGTCCCGATTCAAGGGGCCATAGACGTCGCCCTGAATGCCGACATCGTCGTCACATTCACTGAAGCGATGAACAAGAGCAGCGTCGTCCCGACGATCACCCCCCTGTTGATCTTGACGCCGACATGGTCGAACGGCGACACGGTTGTGACGTACAGCCACGCGACCGAGTTCACGCAGTGCGTGGACTACACGGTCGAAATCACCGGAAAGGACGTCGACGGCGCGAACCTCATCCCAGGCATGGCGCCGAATCCTTGGTCGTTCAGGGTGGTGTGCAACATACCCTACGTCGTCTCCACCACTCCCATCCACATGCAGATCGACGTGGGCCTTTCGCAGAACATCGTGGTCACGTTCAGCAAGCCGATGAACACGGCGACGGTCGTCGCGAACATGAACCCGGTCATCACCCTCAACCCGACGTGGTCCAACGGGGACAAGACGGTGACCTACAGCCACGTCCCGTTCCAGACCTGCACTGGGTACACGGTGACCATGACCGGCAAGGACACGGTCGGCACCGACCTCTGGACCGGCAGGTACGACGGCTTCGCGGAGAACCCGTGGGCGTTCGCCACAACCTGTTCGAACCCGTTCATCGTGTTCACGGTGCCGCCGGACGGGGCGACCGACGTCAATCAGCTCGCGGACATCGTCGTGCAGTTCAGCAAGGCGATGAACAACTCGACGGTGACGTACGACCCGCAGCCGAGCGTCCCGCTCAGCGCGATGTGGGATGTCGACAACAAGGTGCTGTTCCTGAACCACACGCAGAGGTTCACGTGCGGCGTCCACCAGATGACGATCACCGGCAGGGACACGGGCGGCAACAGCCTCGTCAACGTGCTCGCGCCAAACCCCTGGACGTTCACGCCGTTCTGTCCGAACCCCTATATCGTCTCGACGGACCCGGCCAACAATACGTTCGGGGTGCCCCTCGACAAGGAAGTGGTCGTCACCTTCAATGAGCCGATGGATCCCCTCAGTCTGGTCCATTCGCTCACCCCGCCAGACGTCACGATGACGCCGTCATGGTCCGTCGGGAACACGGTCGTGACCTTCACCCATATCGCGCCTCTCCTGGCCGATACGACCTACCGCTTCTTCGTGGACGGCACGGACGCGGGCGGGAACGGCCTCATACCCGCCACGATCCCGAACCCATGGTGGTTCACCACTGTCGGGGCGGCCCCCTACATAGTCTCCACTGTGCCGCCTGATGGCCAGACCCTTGTGCCTCTCAACCAGGACATCGTCGTCACCTTCAGCGAGCCGATGGACACAGCGATGACCTCATGTGCGGTGAATCCCTCAACCCCGCCCATGACACCAACATGGTCTGGAGGAAACACCATACTGACGCTCAGCCACGCCACGCCGTTCAGCCCTCTGACGGCTTACACGGTTACATGCTCGGGGCAAGACCCTGGCGGGAACACCCTCACCACAGGTCCGGTCCCCAACCCGTGGACATTCACGACGGCTGCGTTTGTGCCGCCGGAGATAACGCTCACCGATCCGCAAGATGGCGCGATCGACGTGCCCCTCACCCAGGACATCGTCGTCACCTTCAGCGAGCCGATGAACACAGTGACGGTCTCATGCGTACTGAGTCCGCCCGGTGTCACGCTGACGGCATCGTGGGCTCTCGGTAACACCGTGCTGACCCTCAGCCACGCGACGCCGTTCACGGTCTCCACGACGTACACGGTGACGTGTCAGGGCAAGGACATGGACGGGAACGACCTGGTCGCAGGCTCTGTCCCGAACCCGTGGTCCTTTACGACCGTGGGCGTCCAGCCTCCGGAAGCCCCAGGAGGTCTGCAGGCGGCGAAGGTACCGCCGTCGATCGTCAGGCTGACTTGGAGGGCGGTGACTGGCGCGGACTCGTACCGCATTTATGAATCCTCCAACAGGTTCGCTGCGTTCCCGTGGACCATCCTCGGAGAAACGTCGGCCACGACATATGACGCGAACCACCTCGCTGACGGCCAGACGCACTTCTACATCGTGCGCACCGTAAAGGGCGGCATCGAGAGCACGAACTCGACCATGGCGGTCAAGATCGAGAGGAGCATCGGCTATAGCCCTACAGGCGCGAACATCTACTGGTTCTCCCTGCCGTATCACACCTCTTACTTGAGGGCGAGCGACATATCGACCGAGCTGACCTCAGCGAAGATCAGCCTCGTCGCGAAGTGGAACCCCGCCGCGCAGAAGCCGGTCATTTGGTACTACCTCCGCAACAAGTGGCACGGGACTGACTTCACGATCAGTCCAGGCGAGGGTATCTACATCGGATCCGTGAGCGCATTCTCGTGGGCCATCGTCGGCACCGACGCCAGCGTGATCCTGTCGTTCACATATAATTCCCCGCCGAAGAACAACATTCACCTGATATCCGTCCCGTCCACAGGAACATACGTCAGGGCGAGCGACGTCGCGAACGAGCTCACGTCGAGCAAGGTCACGGAGATAGGCTTCTGGGACCCTGTGACTCAGACGATGCTGAGGTGGTACTGGACCGGCTCGACATGGGCGGGCGATGATTTCGCGTTCAATACCGGCGACGGGATTTACATTATGATTGCGTCCAGCTTCACCTGGCAACCCGAACTGATAACACCGGAGGTGGCATGATGGAAATCAAGAGATATTTGGCGGTCTGGTTAGCGATGTGGCTAGTATTCGCGGCTTTCGTAGGAATGACGGCGACAGCATTGCCGAACCATATTGTGGCGGGCGGAGTGTTCGGCCCTGGCAATGACAAGTCCCCGGGTGCTGCGAACCCGGCGAACGCGGTCGGCATGGTGTTCTATTCGACGAGCCAGCCCTCGTACACGCTGATCAACGGCCCTGACAGTTTCACGCCGGCGGACGGGACCGATCCCGCGGTATTCGCCGTCGACGTCGGCGTCGTCTGGGATTGGCTGGACGGGGACGAGATGGTCACTGTCTATGAGACCACGCTGGGTGTTGGCGGCTGGACAGGTGGCAACCACACTACCTCCAACACCACCATACTCCACACGGGATCGCCTGTGCAGGACATCGGCGACACGATCCTCGAGCCGTTCCCGGTTGTCACGCTGCTGAAGGGCGCCGACTGGATCCTTGCGTCGTGGTCGCCGTTGATCGACGCGGGCAGCAATGTGCAATCCTATCAGCTCTACCGGGCTTCTACTCCGGCGGGACCATTCGTCTCGATAGGGACCGTGGCCGATGCTCCTGGCGTCAAGTCGATCAACGACACGGGCCTGTCAATGGGTCCGGTTTGCTACCAGCTGTCGGTGAACTACAGTAGAGACAACGTTGGCGGCCTGTACGAGACGGTTGGCCGGTCCGCGATGGTGTGCACGGTCATCACCGGGGTGCCGCCCTATGTGGTGAGCACGAATCCTGCGAACAATGATCTTAACGTGCCTCTCGCAGCCAACATCGTTGTGACGTTCAGCGAGGCGATGGACACGGCGACGGTCGCGTATCCAACCACTCCTTCCATCACGCTCACGCCCGCCTGGTCTGTCGGAGACACAGTCTTAACGCTGACCCATGCGACTCCATTCACTTCGTGTCAATCATATCGCGTCGACATTTCAGGCCAGGACATGGACGGCAACGACCTGGTCCCGACGCCGACCACATGGAGCTTCACGGCCCTTTGCGACCTTCCATTCATCATCACGACCAGCCCCGCCAGCGGAGCCAATGGCATCCGGCTGACAGCTCCGATCATCGTGACATTCAGCGAGGCGATGGACACGGTCACTTATCCGATCGCTCCGAGTATCACGCTGACTCCTGGCTGGTCGGCGGGCAATACGGTGCTCACGCTCACGCACGCCACTGCGCCTTTCGCCGCCGGGACCAGCTACCAGGTCACCATCACCGGGAAGGACTTGGATGGCAACGACCTCATCGCGGGCCCCGTGCCGAATCCCTGGACCTTCACGGCAAACAACCCGCCCACCGCGGACATCGATCCCTCAGACACGCTGGTCGGACTGTGCTGCAACGGTGACTCCGACCTCGTGATACCGTGGACGATGAGCGATGTCGAGACGCCTGTGAACGAGCTCATCGTCTACCTGAACTACACGATGGGAGCGGCGACAAACGCGATCGCAGGCCCGCTCACGGGCCGCACGAGTTCAGATTCTTATGCATGGACGACACCGATTAGCGACGGATCGGTCACGATCTTGCTTGAGGTCATAGACGGTGCGGGCGAATCGGCTCAGGACAGCAGCGCGAGCGTGAACATCGATTCCACGCCGCCGCAGGTCGATTCCGTCGTTCCTGCGGATGGATCGACCAGCGTGCCGACGGACTCCCAGGTCGTCATCAGATTCAGCGAGCCGATGCAGACGCCGACCGTGGTCGTTTCCTTCATGCCAGCCGTCTCGAACTTGGCGCTGGGCTGGGACGTTGTGAACATGAACGTGACGGTGACCCACGCGCCATTCGCTGCCAGCACTCAGTACACGATGACCGTGAATTCTACGGCGAGAGACACCTGCACTCCAGGCAACGAGATGGGCGCGGACAACACGACCACGTTCACGACCGGAACCGGCCCCAAGACCCCCCGGCCTCCCACGAACCTTGCGGTCTCATCGGTAGCCTACAACCAGGCCGTCCTGACATGGACCGCTCCGACGCAGTACACCGACGGATCCGCGCTGACGGTGACCCACTACAATGTCTACCGCGCGCCAACATCGACTGGAGTGAAGGTCTCCATCGGGACTCCGACATCGACAACGTTCACCGACACCAATGTTGAGCAGGAGAAGACCTATTACTATTGGGTGACGGCGGTCAACGCGACCAGCATCGAGAGCGATTACAGCAACGAGGCCTCCACCACGATCCCCAAGCAGACAGCTGAGGGGGAGTTCCCCTGGATCTGGATCATCATTGCGCTCATCGTGATTCTGTTGGTCGTCGGCCTCATCCTGCTCATGCGCCGGAAGAAGCCGGAGGAACCGCTACCGGAGCCCTCAGAGGGTGAGGAACCGCCACCAGAACCAGAAGGCGCACCCGAGGAAGCTCCCCCCGAAGAAGCTCCTCCGGAGGAGACCTCCGAAGCCGCACCCGAGGAAAAGCCTGGCGGGCAATAGACGCAGATCCCCCACGCCCCGCGTTGGACAAGGGTGCCGCGAACAAGACCGACGTCGAGTGCACCACGTGAGGTACCAAGTGCGGGCTCTGAGCTTTGGCGGTGCAGGCCCAGATCTCGCTTGCGCGTTCCGGCTTGAGCTTGTCCGCCCCCGCGAACGAAACCTGGGAGACTCCGCCGGAATCTGTGGGAAGCTCGAGACAAGCGAAGTGCTGGGGATTCCCTCAACCCGTTATTGGTCCGCAGAAGCCCCGCCAAAGTCGATTCAGGCGCGGGAAACATCCATCCGTGCGAGAGTCTGCGGTGCCTTCGTGTCAGCCCAGGGCGGGTCAAGGTATTATCCGATTTGATTCCATTCTGGATGGAGTGTCGCGGCGACACCGTTATATACGCATACCAGCAATATGGGTCCGAGGAACGCGCTGGGGAGAGGTTGGGTAGGTTACTCAGCGTGTCAGGAGGACGGGGTACCATGATGCGCAGGTCCGAATCGCTCCTCGTTTTTCTGAATTCTCCCTAAGTGCTCTCTTCCCTATGGAGTGAGAGGAGTGTCTTTGGCAGACCGAGCCCAAAGGGACAGAAGAACAGGCGGACCGCGCACAGCTGCGTCAATTGTCGGAGTGGGGGAGGTCGCGTCATTGGCCCGATGTCGCTTCATCGGAGGGGGAATACGATGAAAGACCATTTGGAGAATTTGAAAAAAGGAGTAGGCGCTTTGTGCATCGTCCTTGCGATGGTGCTCATGGCGTTTGTCGGATTCGTGCAGGCACAATCCGGCAATGTGAGTGTGTCCCCTGAAGTGGGGACGCGTGGAGAGACCCTAGAGTCGGTCTCTTTGATGAACGGAGAGATAACACAAACCACTGTCGATCAGAACGGCAACCCAATCGATCAGAACCCACCCGTCGAGGAAATGCCAGCGCAGGCTGCGGCAGCTAGCGGTGGCATCGTCGATGGTTCGAAGAACGAGATCATAACGCCCGATGGGAAGATGATCATTGAGGTGGAAAAGCAAGCGGCCAGGAAGGCGGAATTGATGGAGTCACCGAACCGCCAAGTGACCTACGAATCGGAGAATGGACAGATCATAGTAAGAACGCGATCCATCCCCGGCTGGCTTGACGCAAACGGTCCTTACGGAGACGCGAACTGCTTCGAAGGCTCGTGCACGATCCACTTCAAGGTGGTCGTCCATGACAACCCGAACATAATCATGTTCCGCTGGGACTTCAACAACGATGGTGTGTTCGACTATCCCGCGCAGACGTCTCCCGGTCTTCTTGGCGACTGGGTCACGACCGCGGAGTTCGACTACACCTTCTACGACAACTACTACACCGACATTGTCGTGCAAGGGTGGGACGGGGTGAGCACCTACATCGTCATCAACACAGGTACCATCCTTGGCGGACTCTACAACTTCAACCTGACCTGGACGTGGATTGGAGCTACGTGGCGCCTCGTGGGCAACTACTTCAAGGCAAAGAAGGACTTCACCATCACGGATTTGGGCTACTACCAGTGGCCCGGCTACACGTACTACAAGATGTACATCTGGATCAGAAATGCGGCCTATCCAGCCGGACGACTCGGCTTGTGCGACCCTACACACATCAACAGTCAATGGAACTGGTGCACCTTGCCGACCGCGGTGAACATCGTTACAGGAACCGAGTACTGGCTCGGGCAGCGTATCGAGAGCACCCACCGTGGATGGACGACTGCCCCGCCGCCGCTGGCAGTCAACCCGTACATATCGCACCTGGGAGCAGGGTACATATTCTGCTATCTCGCGGACCCGGACCAATGCAATGCGAACACCCTCGGGAGTGCAGCCTACGCTCTCGGTGTCGACTTCAAGTACCGCGAGACTTTGGTCTTGCCAGACGTGGTGAGCGCCAAGTCGCACCTGCAGGTCTCGAACGTCGCACCGGACGTCTGGGGAGTTCGGACAGACCCGAGCCCAGGACTTGAGGGCACGCCGATAAAGTTCTACGGCACATTCCAAGATCCCGGAAGGGACGACACATGGCAATACCGCTGGCTATTCCCTGGCGGTGTGACAGGCCCGTGGCTGCCGGTCGATAAGCTGTCTGGCGGCGCGAGGGTACTCATACTCCACGCGTGGACCGGCGACGTTGTCCAAATCAAGGCAAACATCATTGCGATGTGCGGATCGTACTGCGTCAAGGTAGACGACCTGGACATGGGCGCGGCCGGACAGAATAGAGTGCCAGCCCTGTCGGAGTTGCTCCCGTACGATGTCATAGTCGTCGGGACTAACTATGCGCCTGCAAGCGCGGTCGGCATTGGCGACCTCCTCGCGAATTACATGGATAAGGCTGGACCCACCGGAGGTGGAGTCGTCGAGATGACGTTCGCGTTCGCTAGCGCCACTTATGGCATCACAGGACGATGGCAGACTGACTACTATGCACCTTTGCCTAATGCCGCGATCCTCTACGCCACATCGACCCTAGGCACGATCTTCGTCCCGGGACACCCGCTCCTGGACGGCGTAGCCTCGTTGTCAGCCTACTACCGCCACTCAATCACTACAGTCAACCCGGGCGCGACGAGAATTGCGAACTGGGCAAGCGGCCAGGTACTGGCAGCGACGAACGTGAACCCGATGGTCGCGAACGGCGCGCGCGCAGTTGCCCTGACATACTTCCCGGCGCTCAACGTGGGCGGCGACTACATACGGATGATCGTGAACGCGATAAAGTGGGCGTCTCGACAGCCGGACCCGGTTGTGAAGACGATGCCCATCGAGTTCGGTCCGTACGAACGCCTGATTCCGGACGATGACCCCACAACGACCACGCCAGTGGACCCTGTGCCTGTGAGCGTACAGGTTAAGGACGATGACGACGGCAAGTTCCTGGTCTACAACCAGAACCAGCTCTCGTTCAACGACTTCAACAGCGCGGTAGACTGTTACTGGGCATCGCCCACCGTCTACAGTTGGCCGGCAGGTTGGAGCGTGAATCCGTCACATGGCTGGCGTTGCGAGGCCAATGCCAACTATGGGAGCCGCGCAGCAAGCATCCTCTGGGACTACAACGACCCTGTCTACGGGACAGGGAACGGGATTTCGGACCTGTACACGCCGAGCTACGACTTCACGGGATTCAACCTGGCCCGCATCGAATTCGATACGGACTGGTACGGTCCCATGACGCCAGGTCCATCGGATGGCTACGTTCATGCATCCATTGACGGCGGAGCTACATACCCGATACTGCTCAAGGAATACCACTCTCTCAACCCGTCGCGGTACACCGGTCACGTATTGATCGACTCGTATGCCCTAGGCGGGTACTCAAACGTCAAGATCCGCTTCGAGTATGTGAGCCATGACGACGTCTGGTGGTTCATCGACAACGTCAGGGTCACCGGGTTCTTCGCTGAGACCATCGACGGCCTCGGAGAGGCATCTGGGACGGCCCTGGTCGCGAACGTACCGCCAACCATAACTGGTGGCTTCGACAGCTCGTTCCGTCTCGAGGCGCAGGGGCTCGACTTCAAAGGTTTCCTGATCCAGGACCCGGCGCTGATGGCGTCGACTGAGTGGTTCGCATACTCTTGGAACATGGGCGACGGCACCCCGACGACGTGGTATTACAAGGGGACGATGACGGCGCCGAAGTTCAAGATACTGCTGATCCATTCGCTGGACACCGTCGGCTGCACTACCTACTGTCTGGCTGGAGTGAACATGCTCTTGGCACTGGATGATGTCGCATTGGTGGACACCTACAACTTCTTCCAGTCTCCGCCAACGGCTCCGTCCTTGACGCTCATGATGAACTACGACGTCATCATGGTCGCCGAGAACAACGCCTACATCGGCTCAGACCCGTGGGACACCGCGAAGCGCCTGACGGGCGACCGCCTCGCCTCATATCTTGAGGCGGGACGCGGCGGAGTTGTCACGTGGTTCGGTCCGTACACCGACGACTCGACCAACGGTCCGATCTGGGACCTCTTCGGACGCTTCAGGGACTGGGACTACGGCCCCTACGAGCGCGAGTTCAGGGTCGCATCAGCCGGAGTACTTGGCCCGATATTCGACCCGAGCCACGACGTCATGACGGGTGTTCGCTCCGGACAGGTGACCTTGACGTTCACCCAGATGGGAGCGAACAAGATGACAGTCGGCGGACTGGGACTGGCGGCGGGAAAGAACGGCGTGAACCTCGCAGACACTCTGGCCGGCGGGCGCGCAGTCGGAGTCAAGGAGCTGACGAACGGCATGCGTGTCGTGCACATCGGCGCCTTCCTGGCGAATGCCGGTGCCGACATGCCTAAGTTGGCTCGAAACGCGATCGGCTGGGCAGCTGGCGGCATCCCGAACGAGAAGATACCCGCGTTCAACTACCAGTACGGTGACAACGGCGTCTACGATGTCGAGCTGAATGTCATCGACGACGACATGGGCTACATCTGGGACCCGGTGAACAGCGTACCGGTCGAGGTCATACCCGGCATGCCGTACATCCAGAGGTTCATGACCGTCACCGTCGACAACGTGGACCCGACGATCATACCCAGCGGCACAGGCGGCGGCTTCGGGGCATTCATCGCATCGATTGTCTGCGTGCGAGTGTCTGGTCAGGCAGGGAACTCGGTCACAGTGGACATCTACGAGGACGGCACGCTTGTCGCTACGACGACAACGATAAGGACCGGCTCAGACCCGAACCCTGACGATGAGAAGTGCGGTCTGTTCAAGATCGACGTGCTGAAGGCCCACACCTACGAAGCCACGATCACCTACGACGCGCCAAACGGTGGCAGCAACCCAACCTGGTTGATATTCAACCCATGGCGCGACCCGGTGACCCCTGGCCACGGTACGGTGTCCTGGAAGTACGATCTCGACAAGGGCGGCCAAGTGATCACTCAGCCTCTCTCCACGCTGAAGGGAGGGCTGCTCGACCATGGCCAAGGCGCGAAGATCGACTTCTCGGCAGATGCCTACGATCCCGGCACGGACGACTTGGCGTTCTTCTGGATGTGGGGCGCGGTGACTAACTCACCGTACCAGGTCCCGAACGACCCGACCATGGTGTACCAGATCAACGTGCACCACAACAACGGAATGCCAACAAGCGACGGAATCCTGGCTGACCCGCAGCACCTCGGGTTCTCGGAGCCGTTCTTCGACAGGGCGGCAAACACGGGAACAAGCCCGATCGGAACGATGAATTACCGTGTCCACGACACGGCTGTGCATGCCTTCGACATGGAGCAGACGATGTACTACGTGGTTTTGATCGTCTTCGACGACGACAACGGCCGCGGGTACGCGTCGCCGTTCCAGACCGACGGCATAGACATGGACTTCATCTTCCTGGACCTGAGCTAGACAGGACGACAATGGAGGGGCCAACGCCCCTCCCTTTTACCCTTTTTCAACTCTCTTGTTGACAGCGCAGGCACCGCATCCCCGATCGCGCCCGCCGATGCATCGCTGTGATTCCTTGTTCGAAGGGTGCGCAATCAATCCGGCATGCGTACCGGTCGGCAGTCGCGGCTCACTTCCCGCCTTTGTCCTCGGCGGGCTCGTCGGCCTTCTCCGTCTCAGGTTTCTTGGTCTCCACCGCCACTGCGCCTCCTTTGCTGGGAGCGCTCGTCTTCGTTTCTTCCGCCTTCTTCTGCAAGGTCGCAGCGGTCTTTCCCCCGCCAGGTTTGACCGTCTTCCCCGCCTCAGTCTTCTTGGCCGCAGCCGCAGGGGTGCTCTTCTTGGCGGGGCCGCTCGCCTTCGCTCCTTCCGGCTTCTTCTGCATCGCCACGGCGACCTTCCCCTCGCCGGGCTTGCCGACCTGCTTCACATCGGCTTTCTTCTGAGTGGCGGCGGCGGGCTTTGTCTGACCCGGTCTAACGGCCTTCTTCTGAGCGACCGCGGATGCCTTGCCCTTCTCCCTCCTCCCGCGTCGCAGCAGGAACAGCACGAGGATTCCAAGTAGCAACAGCCCCGCCGCCAGCCCCGCCACGATGCCCAGCAGCCACGCAGGTATCCCATCGCCGCCTGACGCCCGCGTCAGGACGATGTCGCCGAGATCCGCGACGCTCTGGTTCAGCCGAGGCTGGGCAGAGAGGGTCCGCGGGTTGAACCCGTAAGCGCTCACGCGGACCGTGTAGAGGCGCAGGTCAAGGTTGAGAATTCGGAACACTCCGTCCCCGCCAGTGACGTTCGCGCGGACGACGGTGCTGTCAGCCAGCAGTTCGACGAGTGCCCCGGAGATCGGCGCATTCCCGCCCATGATTCGGCCCCTCACCTCGCCGCGCGTCGGCGGCGGGCCGGCACCGATCGTCGAGAAGTGCCAGACCGTCGCGTTGCCAGCGTACTCCCATCCGTCGGTGGCCCCTAGCCTCCAATAGTGCGTTGTGGCTTCGGCCAGGTGGAGGGTAACGCTCGGGACATCAGACGTGCCCGTCACCGAGGTCCCGAATCCCTCGTCCTCGCTGATCCAGTACTGGTATTTGACAGCGTCGCCGTCCGCGTCGGTCGCCGGTTGCCACATGAGGGTGACGTTCGGGTCGAGATCGACCGATCCGTTCGAGGGGGAGAAGGGCGGCGGGACAGATGGCGGGGAGTTCAGCCTGAAATACGCCTCCGCAGGAGCCGACCAGGCCACCCCGTCGGACACCGACACTCTCATCTGGAGCGCGGTGCTCCTTGTGAGGGTGGAGCCGTTGTAAGCGATCGAGCTCGTGCTGCCCGTGCCGTTCTGGAACCAGAGGAGCGTCGGAGGCGAGACCAGGCCGACCGAGACGTTGTAGGCGGCTTGGGTGAGGTCGCCGCTGTTCGCGTCGAGGAACTGCCACCCGAGGACGGGCGCGTCCGAGCGGACATGGCTGATTCCCTCGGTGCCGCCCGCATGGCCGTCGACTGTGAGGCCGATCGCCTCCGGGGGCGCGTTTATCAGCGCCCGCGTCGACCTGATCGTCGAGAACGACTGCACGTAGTCGGAGGACTCTACGGAGACGTAGCTGGAGTCCTTGACCTCGAGTCCTACCGTCGCGTCCGCGGTGCCGGGACGGGCGAAATCGACGAGGAGGATGAGCGAGGTGGACGCGGACTGAACCACCTGCAAGGAGACGGGGAACATCACCGTGCCTGAGGTAGGAGCGCTCGCCCCGAGGAGCTGGTCCGGGCCGGTCACCGTGCCTGAATAGTCCAGGTCGTTGTACATGAGGATCCTGTCAACGTCCGTGTCGCTCGCTGTCCCTATGCGATCCACGCGGATGCCGGTGACGTTTATGTCCGGGTCGGACGTGAAGAGGAAGAGCTGGAGGAAGGGCACAAGCTGCGCTCCCTCATCGACCATGATTGGAGCGAGATCCACGCCCGCCACCGAGAGGAGGTCTGGCGGTTTGGCGAGGACGTATGGTCCGAAGAAGATCACGGAAAGCACGGTGTTGTTGTTGTCGGAGGCGTTGAACTGGTATGAGTAGTTCAGTCCGGGCGCCGTCAGGATGACCGAGGCTCCGAAGATGGCGCCGGCAGAGTAGTTGTCGGGATCCGCTATCCAACCCATGTTCGCGAGCGCGATCGATGCCAGGCCGACGTCTCCCATGAAAAGGGACACGTCGATCGATTTCGGGGCGACACCCTCAGCATCCTGGTACACCACACGATAGGTGAACGTGTCGCCTGCGATCCCTTGGACGGGTGACACGGTCCCGCCGAGGAGACCCGGCGGCTGGTCGGGGCAGTAGACCACCGGGCCGTTCCTGTCCTGAGTGGAGTTCGTCAGCCCGCGCGAATCTCGGACGGAGAAATGGTAGGAAAACGATCCCCCGCATTGAAGACCCATCAGCCCCCGCACAAACACATACCCGTCGCGAAAGTCGTGGTCGCTCGGGTCCTCGGCGGTCATCAGGAACGGTCCGCCCGCGATTTCCACGCCTCCCCGCAGGACGTGCAGCAGGGGCTGACCGATGGCGGGTGGGTTATTGTCGACATCGGAGTACGAGATTCTCCAGAGGAACGTCCCGTCCGATGATCCCGATTCGGGGTCAAGCCCATCGGTCTCGTAACCCAGGTCGCCAACCCAGTCAAGGGCGGGAGGCTGGTTCGGTGCGGACCCTCGGGCGAGCACAAGATTCCCGAAGTGCGTGAGCGGCGGGAGAGGAGCGAACAGGAGGGGCCACGTGGACCGATTGCCAGCGGCCAAGAGGCCGTTGTATGGCGGGGCCGCCAGGGCGAACCGCAGCACCGTATTCGGAGGGATGGGCAAGGGAACTCCAAGGACAGCGAGGGGGATCGCGAACTCGTAGAAGCGGTGTGGGGTCGTCGAGAAAGCCGTCGCGCCGATACCTGCCGCGCAGGAGGGAACCAAGATGTCCCCCGTTGGAGGGGCGCGCAGGCACGAGCCGATCGACCTCCACGCGCCCGCGCCGGAGTTGTACTGGAGATGCCAGCCCTCTGTCGCGTTGACCGCGAACACGTCGTCCGCGTTCGGCGTGGGACCGCCATTCGCGTCCGTGTCGAACCCGATCGCGACACCGTCAGCGAGATCAGGCGTCATCTCATCCGCGACGTCGATGGCGATGAACAGGTGCGTGGCGTTGTTCTCTGCGGTCAGGTAGCCTGGGACACGGTTTCCCGCAGGAATGTCGAGAGGGACAGTCGATCCGGGATCCAGGAGATACTCGTTCGACATCCAAATCTCGTCGGGTCTCGGCGTCAGGCCTGGCCATGAAAGGTTGAGCGTCGGACGCTGTCCCTGCACGATCGTGGCCCACCCTCCCGCCGCCGGGAAGTTCGTGCTCGATATGATGTCGATGCTTCCTCCGGGAAGTTTGATGCCCGAATCGCTCACTGTCACATTCATCACGCGACCGAGGATGGCGAACGGAGCGACATCGATTACTATGAGGAGCGTCTCGGGGGAACCCGAGACAACCCTCAGGAAGAAGTTCAGCGTGGCCCTCGCCGGCGAGCCGCTCGGAGCGCCGGTCGCCAAGACGACGTCCGTTCCAGGGGTGTAGTTCCGATCTTGGTCCAAATCCCGCAGAACCTTCACAGCCCAAACGTCCGAAGCGCCGACACCGCCGCCGAGCATGACATCAATGCCGCTCAGATCGACAAGGTTCTGGTCCGCATTCAGTCGCATCGAGAGGACCGGCACGTCAGTGGCCCACTGAGCTACCGAGGAGGGAGAGAGAGGCGTAAAGCCGGCAAGCATGAGCGTGTCCTGGCTCGCCACGATTCTCGTGCGGACACCAGCCGCGTAGGTGTCGAAGGGGAGCCCGACCGAACTGACTGTATCCGGATACTCGACGGAGATGGAATTGGCGCCGGTCAGGCGAGCGCCTATCCAGTCGTCGATGCCGGCGGTGGAGTTCAGGTCATAGGAGACGAAAGCCCGTACGGATGCCGCCATCGTCACTTGCAGGGAGCAGGACAGTCGCGCGACGAGCGAGACTTCACCGAACCTCGACTCCGCAAGAACAACATCTGGAGGACCGGGCGTGAACGCTCCATCCCCGTTGTCCAGCCAGAGGCGCGCCTTGTTCACATCCTCCACTCCCGCACCCAGCCCGGAGAGGGTCACCTCGACCGCCTTCACGAGGACTTCGTTGGTCGGCACCGAGAGGTCCAGCTGCATCATCGGGACGTCCGCGCTGCCCTGTGCAGCGGTCGAGGGCGCAATCGATGATCCGGAGACGCGGAGCTGATCCGGCGACAGCGATGCATCGGACGGCGGCAGGAAGGCGACCGCCAGCTGATTCGCGAGCGGCCCGGGATAGACCAGGCCGCTGCTGCCCGTCGCGTTCTCGATGCCCGCGAGAGGAGTCGAGGCGAGGCCGTTCAGGGAGCTGTACTGGATCGTGATGCGGCCGTCCTTCCACAGCTCGTTCTGCTCGAGGATGATCTCGAACGTCTCGGTCTGAGTCGAGTACGTCTTGTAGACGCGGTCCCACGCTATGATGAACCGCCGAGGCGTCGACGAGGGGTACGACCTCACATAGACGCTCCCGCTCCCCTCCGCGGCGGGATTGAGATCGATGCCGAGGGCGACGGCCCTGCTGTTCGGAGCTGCGGGGTCGGGGATTGGCGGGTCGGCGAAGAAGGAGTCGGGGACCGCGAACGTGATGAAGCCGTTCGAGCAGACGTAGATCCGGTCTATGATGGTCCCGTAGAACCTGAACTGGAAGTTGAGGCTGACTTCGAAGGTGCACCCGTCGTCCGGCAAAGTGAGTCTGCTGCCGGAGGTCGTGATGTCGATGTAGTTGTAGGTGACGATGGGGGATGGAGTGCGGCTGTCCACCCAGACATATCCATATGAATCCGGACCGCCAGAGACCGCTTTTGCGGGCGCGGAACTGAGCAGGGGCATTGCGACGAGAACGGCAGCAATGACGGTCAGCCACTTCGGCGATGAAGCTGTGACGGTCAGACCTCTCTCCCCCTTCGAGCTTGACAATATACAGGGAGAAGTCTGGCTATAAATTCTTTGGTGCGTCAACGGAGAATACCAGAGGAATCCCCGCCAGGATTCGGCGGATTCTCCACGGACCCCGCCTCACCTGCTCATCAGCTTGATGATCGCCTCAGGTTCCCCGTTGCACTCCTCCAGCGCCTTCCTCGCATCTTCCTCGGACACCCCCGCCTTCTCTGCGACGAGCCTGACGTCCTCGATATGAGCTGATGTTTTCCCGGCCTAATCAGAGCCTCTCCTCAGGCTTGCTGAAACAGTCCACGACAGATGGACGGGATCGAATGGTCCAATCGTGTCAACCGTTCTTCGCCTTCCGTGTCTGCAATATCCACATCGCCGAGGGATGGCGAAAGACATCAGGATTGTGATTGAATCCTTCAAGCAGCTCCTCAGGGTCGAAACTGAGTTCGTCGAGGAAACGGTGCAAGAAAACTGCCTCCTTCTCGTCCAGAATCCTCAGCGGGTCGATGAACCGCCTTGCGCGGCTGAGCAGGTCGCTCGGGTCGAACCCGCCGCGACCTTTCACATAGGAGAGCATGACGTTCCTAATTTCCTTGGGTTCGACCATGAGGTCCAGATCCGCTCGGCGCAGGTCCACCTGGTCCAGGGCGCAGTAGAACACGGCGAGTTGCCGTGCCGGAGGAGAAATGCGTTCCCCCATATTCTCCGACGCCGTTGCGATGTCGAATATGTCTTTGGCCCCCTTCCTTTGGATGAGGGCGCGCACCTTGCCCGCGACCAGCTCGGCCAACTGGTAGGTCTGCACAGGCGGTTTCGGGAGTTCGAATGGGTGACTGATACGCTTCCTGACCAGCTCCAGCACAGGCACGCGTTCGAGGAAGTTGATCTCGACCTTGAGCTTCTCATTCCCTCCGGTGACAGCCTCGTAGCCTAGGTCGTAGGAGGAAAGGGCGTACCCTCCCCTCGGCTCCCCGACCGTGTAGCCAAGCACGCTGAAGAGGTTTGCCGCGGCAGCCGCGACCATTGGCCGCGTCCTCAGCGTCTCATCGCGGGCAGCGTCCCCCACGAAGTTGAAGTCCAGGTCCACGGAGAGCCGCCTGAAATCCGAGTGCAGGAAATTGAGCGCTGTGCCGCCCTTCAGCGCGAGCGAATGCTGAAGGAGGGGATTCTCCTGAAAACGGGCGAGGATCTCCACCAGGCGGTACGCTTTCTCCAGCTCCACCACTCGAAAACCCGTTCGAGCAGCGACCTGCCCGAAGTACCCTTTCCCCGGCCCCCTATACGCCACGCAGCAGCGCCTCCACGTTCCTTGGCACGACCAGTCGCCACTCGGAGTCGTAGCGACCGCCCCGTGTCCCCGGGACAAGGTAGTAGGTCCGCTGCGAGAGCTTGGCCTGCAGGGCCGCCAGCAGTCCCTCGGGCACCCGTCCGCCTTCTCCGACCATCGACAAGACGAAACCGAGCCGATGGTAGAGCGATTTCACGCCGAACAGATTGAGGTGCGAGAGGATTCTGCGCCGGTTGAGGTAGGGCAGGCCCTGAAAGCTCTTGAGCACCTCTTCCAGGCCCCCCGCCAGATCAAGGCGGCGGATGCATTCCACCACCGTGCGCTCCAAGTCGCTCACCTTGATTGTGACCCCGGCGTGAAGAACATCCTTCAAGCCGAAGAAGTGGCGCTCGAGGACGAAGGTGTAGGCCATCCCTTGATATTCGAAGGGACCTCGCCGGCGACTCACGGAAGCGAACGTGGCCGAGATGCGGGAGTGAGCGATTCCATGGATCTCAAGGGCTGAGTGATGGGAGAGGAAATAGCGTCCGTGCGCGGCGCGGGCCGCCAGGATGTAGGGGTCTGCCACGACATCTTTCCCTCGGAGCTCCGGCGGAGCCAAGACATAGAGACCTCCGCGAACCTTCCGCACAAAGCCCTTCTTCTGCAGTCGCCAAAGGATGGAACGCGCAGTCGAATAGTTGCGGAGTATCCGGGTCACATCTCCGAGGGTGGTCACGTGGTCAGGCAGGAGGGACAGGTAGACCTCCTGTTCGGCCGGAGTCAAGAGTTCGCCTTGTGCTGTTTTTGTTGACCGTACGGTATACATTCTCTACACAGAGCGTAGAACTTCCCAATAAGCCTTTCGCGCGAATCCAGCAGAAAGTTCTATGAGGATCAGAAGCGGGCTGGTCAATTACCTGTTCATCAGCTTGATGATCGCCTCAGCAGGTTCCCCGTTGCACTCCTCCAGCGCCTTCCTCGCCTCTTCCTCGGAAACTCCCGCTTTCTCCGCGACGAGCCTGACGTCCTCTATGGGTATCGCTGGCTTTCCCGGCGTGCCGCTCCCCTTCGCCCTCTCCTCCGGCTCGCCGACCACTTGGAATACGGTGCCTTGGCCTTTCACGTTCATCCTCGTGACCTGAGCGCTGGCGATGACATACTCCTTGTCCGCCGCCCTGATGATGACCTCCTCCACCCCTTCTATCTCCTCGGACTCGATTCCCATCTGCTTCATCATCCGCCTCATCTGGCGAGGGTCCATTCGGCCACCTGGAATCATCGGTTCACCTGAATCTCGGAGCGGTGATTGACGGTTTAAACATTGCGTGGGAGGATGGACCCCACATTCCGGCGGTAATCCAATCTGACAAGATATATAGCTCCGGCACCAATGGGCGGCGGCAATCGGAGGAGCAACCCATGAGTCCAGTGGATTTCGAGACAGAGGTTGGCAAGCTGGCGGCTTCACTCTATCGCGTCGACGGGGTCCAGACCGCGTTCCTGCTCGGCAGCCGCGCGAAAGGCAAGGCGGTCAAGGGCCCCGACGTGGACCTCCTTGCGCTCTTCAAAGACGAGAAGAGCCTTTTGAGAGGTCGAAATGAGGTGTCCAAGACTGCGGCAGCCACAAGCTTGTTCGCCCAGGTGCTCGCACGTGCCATCGAGGATTTCTGGGAGACGACGGAGCGCACTTTCAGGGGAGAGATGCTCCGCGACGGTCGGGCCATATTCCTGAGCCCGCCGATTGCCGCTGTCTCCGACTCGATGGTGCTCCTCGCATATGACCCGAGAAGACTCGACAAGGGCGACGAGATGAAGGTGCGGAACGGATTCCAGGTCCTGGTGAAGAAGGGAGCGCGGTGGCTCGGGACGGGGTTCCTGCTGCTGGGGATGGAGGACGCGTTCGCCGCCGAGAACATACTGCATCCGATGGGAGTCGACTTCGAACTGATCCCGGCTCTGATGCCGCACGTGCGCCAATCGTCGGGAGACAACCAGGGTCGTGGCAAACCCCTCCGACGCCGGACCGAGCGCAAGTGATCTCCCGGCGACTCGGATGGATTCGGATGTTGGCGTGCCGCTCAACAATCCTTAATTATCGCGATGGCTCTACCGCAGGGCAATGGTGAGCCTCGCCGAATTCGGTGAACGTAACGCCGTGAAGGAGCTCATGCGGGTCTTCGATAGAGGCTACTCACCCGGCCTCGGCGACGACTGCGGCATCATCCCGTTCGGCGACCAGTACCTCCTCCTCACCACCGATGTCGTGAACGAGAAGACGCACTTCCCCAAGGGGACCACGCCCTACGACATGGGCTGGTACTCCGTGGCGGTGAACCTGAGCGACGTCGCCGCGATGGGCGGCTATCCCCTCGCCTTCATTGCGGCACTGACCCTCCCCAGGACCACCGACCTCTCCCTCCTCCGCGAGGTCGCGCGCGGCATGGACGCGTGCACGAAGGAGTACGGCGTGGCGGTGTACGGCGGTGACACCAAGGAGGGCGACTCCATATCGATAGCCGGCGTGGCCCTCGGGCGCGTTTCCAAGGACAGGATACTCCTGAGGAAGGGCAGCAAGGTCGGCGACATCATCGCTGTCACGGGCGAGATAGGGCGCGGCGGCTGGGCGGCGGAGACGATCCGCAAGACGGGGTCGAACAAAGAGGCGATTGAGACGCTCCTCCATCCGAGCCCCCGGCTCGAGGAGGGGCGGCACTTGGCCGAATCGGGAGCGGTGACCGCATGCATGGACACGTCCGACGGCCTTGCGAGTACGCTGCACCAAATGCGCGAGCAGAACGCGACGGGGTTCGAGGTCGAGCAGGGAAGACTGCCTTTCTATCCGAAGCTGCGGACGATGCCTGCCCCCGACATGACGAGGCTTGCGATCTACCATGGCGGCGACTACGAGCTCGTCGCGACGGTCAAGCCTGAGGAGTACGAGAACCTCAGGGCCACGCTCGCGAAGCATAACGCTCATCTCACCGCGATAGGTCATGTCACGAAGGACAAGGATTGCGTGCTCGTGACCGACAAGGGCAGGGAGCAGATAGCCGACCGAGGCTGGGAGCACTTCCGCGCGGTCCCGCTCTGACCCTCCATGTCCGGAATGCTTTTTAGAGCGGTGTGCCCTTCATCGATGGGAGAATGCAGTCGGAGACCGCCGCCGGAGAAAAAGCGCCGTCCCCCATCGGCAAGCCCGTGTCCCTCTGGACCTCGCTACCCGACGGCAGGATCATGTGCACCGCCTGCGCGCGCTACTGCCGCCTCAAGGACGGCCAGACAGGTTTCTGCGGCATCAGGGGGGTCCACAAGGGGAAGCTCCACCTCTACGCGTACGGGCGGATTATAACCGGCCACGTCGACCCGATCGAGAAGAAGCCGGTCATCCACTACAGGCCTGGCAGCAAGATATTCTCCATAGCCACGACAGGCTGCAACTGGATGTGCCAGTACTGCCAGAACTTCGACATCAGCCAGAGGAGGAGGGTCGAGGGGACCGAGGTCGAGCCCGCCGACGTCGTCCGCATGACGCAGGAGCACGGCTGCCAGGGCATCGCCTACACCTACAACGAGCCCTCGATATTCATGGAGTTCGCTCACGACGTCGGGGTCCTCGCGCGCAAGGCCGGCTTGGTCAACATGTTCGTGTCGAACGGCTACAGCACCCCCGACGCTGTCGCGATGATGCCCGACTTCCTCGACTGCATCACCGTCGACTTCAAGGGGAGCGGGGAGAAGAGCTTCGTCCGCAAGTACATACACATCCCAGACGCCGAGCCGATCTTCCAGACGCTGCTCGAGATGAAGCGCAAGACGAATGTGCACATCGAGGTGACTGACCTGATTGTGCCGCAGGTCGGCGACGACATCGAGGCGGCGAGGCGCCTCTCGAACTGGGTGATGGACAACCTCGGGCCCGACACGGTGATCCACTTCCTCAGGTTCCACCCGGACTACAGGATGATGGACATTCCCAGCACGCCCGTCAAGACGCTGGAGATGCACTGCGGCGTCGCGAAGGAGGCGGGGCTGAGGTTCGTCTACATCGGGAACGTGCCGGGCCACCCGATGGAGCACACCTACTGCCCGGAGTGCGGGACGATGGCGGTGAGGCGCATGGGGTTCGACATCGTCGGCTGGTACCTCGACGAGAAGAACCGCTGCAAGTCGTGCGGCTACCAGCTGCCGATCGTCGGCACGCTCGAGAAGACCGTAGGCGAGGACCGTTTCTACTCGGTTCTGCACCACGGCTAGGTGGGGAGCCTGCCCTTCTCCATCAGCGGGTTTCCGTCGATCTCCACGGTCGCTTCGGTCATGATGCCGTCGACCCTCACGTCGCAGTCGACCTTCCCGCCGAATGGCGCGCTCCCGCCAAAGACGATGTGGACCGCCCCGAGCGCCTTCTGCGCCTCGACTATCTGCCCCTTCGGCCTCGCCCGGGGGTTCAGTCCGATGCCGAACTTGCCCAGGTTTCTCCCGTCCTTCCCGCCCCTGTTCATCTCCGCGACCGCGTTCTTCGCGCCGACGACGCGCGTCGCGTAACCTTTGTCCAGGACGAGCG
This sequence comes from Thermoplasmata archaeon, assembly GCA_041489255.1. Lineage (GTDB taxonomy): Archaea > Thermoplasmatota > Thermoplasmata > RBG-16-68-12 > JAFNFQ01 > JAFNFQ01. The sequence goes on from JBGPQV010000012.1 coordinate 55,295, forward strand.
TGGCCGGCTGCTCGACGAGGTCGTGAAGCCTGATGTTGAACACCAGTCGCCCTTCTCCGGTCTCTTCCACCGGGGCCACGAAGACCTCCCCGGCCGGAAGCGTGGTCACCTCGCCCCTCCTCTTCGCGAAGCCGGTGTCCTTAGTGATCCACTCGCGTCTCTTGACGCTGAACGTCGCGTCGGTCCCGCCACCCGAAGTGATGTGGACCTTCCTCGCGTTCCTCAGCTTCCTTTCCATGATTCTCAGGACCCTGCCTATCTCCTCGTAGTCCGCGGTGATCCCGCCCCCGCTCATCGACTCCTCGGTCACGCCGGGGAGAGAGGCAATCCTCGCGCCCGCTTTCGTCGCCCTGACCCTTGCCATCGTGTGCGTCATCGACGTCCCCGTGGCGAGAACGATGACCTCGCACTCGAGCATGAGCTTAGCGAGTGGCTCAGGTGGCTCCTGCGCCTGCCTCACGCGCGGCGGCACTATGGTCAGGATGGGCACCGCCTCGGCGCGCCTCGCTGACTGGAAGATCGCCTCGCCCACCGCCTTCCTGTCGACGTCAGCGATGATCAGCACGTGCTCTCCTTTGCGCACCGAGAGACACTGGCCAACAATCCTGTCGGCACCCTCCTCAATGGGCATGGCGTATAGTGAATGCACTATCGACTATAATTTGATTTATCAGGTGTACCGCGCCGCCGCATAGGTAGAAGCTATAAATATCAATGCAACAATTAGCTACGAAAGAGGAGCAGGGGTTTGGCGTCGGCTGTTGGGGAGCTCAAGAGGTTATTGGCGGAGTTCAACTCCCGATACGGAGCCTCCATGTCTGCGATAGTCTCGCGCAGTGGCATACCGATCGCGTGGGTCACTCCTCAGGGCACTCCGATGGAGAACTTCGCAGCGCTCTCCGCGACACTCCTTGGTGCGTCCGAGGTCATCTACTCTGGGGTCAACAAGCCCCCGCCGAACAGAGTCGTCGTTGAGTCGAACGATGGCATCCTGGTGGTCGCCGGCCTCGGCCAGAAGGCCTTCGTGGTCGCGATGTTCCAAACAAATGCCCCGGAGATCTTCGAGGGCATCGAGAAGATCAGCGCGGCGATCATGGATGTCCTGAAGGGACCGGGCTGAGCGTCTCTGGCCCCTTCCCATCCCGCGATCTTTCGCGAAGCTTCTTCAGCGCGCATCCGCTGACTACCGGGGAGAGGAATTAGATTCGAAGAATCTCAATGGAGGCGGGAAAGGTGTTCAGGGCATCAAGGAAGATGAAGCTCGCCGCGCTGATCCTCGGGATTCTGTCGTTCGCGATGCTGACGGGGGTGAATGCGAATAGCACCGGGAAGATCGGTCAGTCGCAGTCCGGAGCGACGTGCCACAACCCGACGCCCGATTCGGGCGTGTCCGTCGTGGTTTCAGGGATTCCGTCAACTTACCAGCCGGGCACCTCGTACCCCCTCGCAATCTATGTCTCGGGCAGTCCGGGCACAGGAGGCGGCTTCGACCTCTCCGTCACCCGTGGGACGCTCTCGACAACCGATTCGAACGTCCAAGTCGTCAGCGGTGAGGCGACATACACGAATCCGAATGCTCGCTCATGGTCGGTGAACTGGCTGGCACCTCCGACGGGGTCCGGGACGGCCACCTTCCACGCGGCGGTCCTCGCCGCGAACGTTGACGGCTCGAGTGCGGGGGATGCGTGGAACACGAACTCCTACTCGTCCGGCGAGCACACGGGCGGCGGTGGAGGTCCGACCGGGACGGGGACGACCGGGACCGACTGGTTCCCGATGGCGTTCGCAGCCGTCGTGATCCTTGCAGTCGTCATGGTCGTCGTCCTGGCGCTCCGCGGGCGGAGTCGGGCGAAGGAGGAGCAGAAGGGCAGGCGGAGGAAGAGGGCTCAGAAGAAGTAGATCCTCATCCACGCAACAGCGGCACTCGCTCCTCTCGATTGTTGAACACTTTTCGAACAATCTGCGTATTGTATATACGGGGGTTTGAAATCAGACGCGCGGCAGCTTGGCCTGCGATGGGGCGCGGGAACGCGGGGTCGTTGCCGACCTGAAGTCCATACGGACAATCGCGGATTCCCTCCGCGAACCGCCCGTTGTCCGCCGCCGATCTGGAAGGAACTCGCGATGAAGAGCAAGAAGACCGTTGTGAGATTGCTGGCCCTGCTACTGGGATGCGTCATCCTCGTCACGGTGGTCGAGGTGAACGCGAGATCCGGCGGGGTGAGCGGATACTCGCAAATCGGTGCGGATTGCCATTCAGGTAGCCCAGATCCGACCGTGACCGTGACGATGACGGGAGTCCCCCCGAGCTACACACCGCTGTCGAACCATGTCCTCCAGGTCACGGTGACGGGAGGTCCCGCGACGACGGCAGGGGGATTCGACCTATCGGTGACCGCTGGCACCCTCACGACGACCGACGCCAACGCCAGGATTACGAACGGCGAGGCGACTAATTCCAACGGCAATGTCCGTTCTTGGCAGGTCAACTGGCAAGCCCCTGCTGCGGGCACGGGGACGGTCACCTTCTACGTCGCTGGCCTGGCCTCGAACGACAACGGGGGGACCTCAGGCGACGGCTGGAACACCGCAAGCTACACATCCAATGAAGCCTCCGGCAACCAGCGTCCTGTCATCTCGGTGACCAGCCCAACGGGGGCGCAGGACTGGACCGGCAGCACATCGCACACGATCACCTGGACGATGACCGACGACACCACGCCCAATGCGAACCTCAAGGTCTACCTCAACTACACATCTGGCGCAGGCTCCGGAACGATAGCCGGCCCCCTGACTGGGGCGACCTCGTTCGCATGGCTAGTTCCCGCAATCGATGCAGTGGACGCGCGGGTGAATGCGACGGTCATAGACGCCAGCGGACTGAAGGGATTCAATCAAGTCCTCGTCCCCAAGATAGATTCGACCAGACCCACGGTTTCCTCGGCGTCTCCCATCGGGACGACCGTCCCCCTGAACGCACCGATCGTCATCGATTTCTCGGAGCAGATGAGCAGGGCAGCTACCCAGGCCGCGCTGTCGCTCGCACCTGACCCGGGCGGGTGGACATACGCATGGTCCCAGAGAGTCGTCCCGGACGATACCCTCACCGCGAGCCACACGGGATTCACGAGCGCGACCGTGTACACGGCGACGCTTGCAGTCGGGGCCAAGGATTCCTCGGACACCGGAAACTTCCTCGCAATCCCATACTCATGGAGCTTCACAACCATTGCCGGCAATTCCCCGCCAAGCATCGCGTTCTCCCTTCCCGCCGGCGGCGAGAGCTGGACCGGAGGATCCGTTCACAACATCGCTTTCACCGCGAACGACGTCGAGGACGCCGCCGCGAGCCTCAAGGTCTGGGTCAACTACTCGATCACCGGAGGCGCGCCGTTCAACCGCCAGGTTGCGGGTCTCCAGGGCGCATCGGGCGCATCGAGCCCGTACGCTTGGACGGTTCCCCTGGAGAATAGCGCCTCCGTCATGCTGAACGCGACCGTCATCGACACAGGCCGCGCGCAAGGATACGCGAACAGCCCGTTGTTCGAGATCGACTCGACGCCGCCGACCGTCCAGCTGGTCAGCCCTGCATCCGGAGCGATCGGTGTCCCGACTAACGCCAACATCGTCGTGACATGGTCCGAGGCGATGAACACCGCCGCGACCGAAGGTGCTTTCTCGCTCAAGGACACGGTCACGTGGACGAGCGTGGCTGGCGCGTTCTCTTGGGCGGGGAACCTCATGACGTTCAATCCCACAGCTCTGCTGATCGCAGGCAGGCAATACTCCGCGAACATCACCGTCGCTGCAAAGGACGACTCCCTGTCGGGCAACGGCCTCGCGGCGCTCTATATGTGGACGTTCACCACCGCAACGGGCACAGACGCGGAGAAGCCGCAGCTGCGCTCGATAACGGTGATTCCGAATCCGCAAGAGGTCTTCCTGGCGGTCAACGTCTCCCTCGAGGTGCAGGACAACGTGGCGGTTGGAGAGGTCTGGCTCAACGTCACCGACCCCCTCGGCGGTCGCTCGAACGCCACAATGGGCTTCGACACGGTGGAAACCCGGTACTTCCTCGAGAGGAACTACAACATCGTCGGCCTGCACACTGTGGTCGTGTGGGGCTCGGACACGAGCGGCAACTGGGACTTCGCGACGACGCAGTTCATGATTCAGGACAGCACGCCGCCAACAGTCTCCGATCCGACCGCGGTGCCCGACCCCGTGAGCGTGTTGTCGACAACGAACCTGTCGGCAATCGCTTCTGACAACTACATGCTCCTCGGAGTCTGGGTGAGGATAACGGCTCCTGACCTCACATCGACGAACCAGTCGATGTCGCCCGGTCCGAGGTATTACTTCAACTATGTCCCGACCCAGCTCGGCACCTACGTTTTCTTGGTCTCGGCTTCAGACACCAGCGACCACTGGGCATCGGCGAGCAGCACGTTCGAGTCGGTGGACAACACCCCGCCGGTCGCGGACGCGGGACCCGACCAGACGATTTACGTCGGCGACACCGCCAACTTCGACGGCACCGGTTCAACGGACAACGTCGGAATCGACAGCTACGCATGGACGTTCAACGACAACGGACTCGTCACGTTGAGCGGCGCGCACGCATCGCACGTCTTCAACCAGGCTGGCGACTTCGTCGTGACGCTCACGGTCGAAGACGATTCGGATTTACAGGACACCGACACGATGATCGTGCACGTCCTTACGGGAACGGACCAGCCGCCTGCGGCGCCACTGAACCTAGTTGTTCAATCCGCGGGCTCGGATGCGCTTCGCCTCACTTGGAACGCGAACACGGAGCCGGACCTCGCGGGCTACAAGGTCTACAGGTCGCTGACACAGGGCGGACCGTACACGCTCCTGAATCCGGCCGCGCTCGTCACCGCGACGACCTACCTCGATTCTGACCTCGACGGCGGGCACACCTACTACTACGTTGTCACCGCAGTGGACAACGGCGGGCACGAGTCGGCCACGTCGAACGAGGCGTCTGGCTACATCGCGCCGGAGACGGACGATGGCACAGGCACGACGGCGCAAGCGACACCCATAGATTGGAAGTGGGCGCTGATACCTGCCGCGGGCTTCTCGGTGCTCGTCCTCCTGGTGGCGCTCCTCCTCCACGGAAAGAAGAAAGGTGATAAGGAGGCAGAGGATTCGCCCTCCGAGGCGGCGACTCAGAGGGAGAACAAGTGAGGAAGAGGGCACTAATCGCGGCGTCCGCGGCGATGTGGGCTGTCATTCTCGTCGCCGCAGGGACCGGGTTCGGCTTCTCAGGCGGTGCTGGAGATGCGAACGAGGAGTACGACTCCGGCGGCTCGTGCCACGGCACGCTGGGCACAGGCAGCATCACGGGGACCGCCAGCACGCTGTCACCGACCGTCGGCCAATCGATCACAGTGACCATCACCGTGATTGCCAACGAGCTGTCAGCTGCGAACATGCTAGGCGTCTTCCTCGTGCGCGCCCTGCAGACAACCAACAGTCAGCCCAGCGTTGATGGCTGGGTGATACTGAGTGACCCCAACGGCCACCAGTTCAACTATGTGGAGAAGACCGCATCAGGAGTCGGCTCCCCCGTCGATTTCATGTGGAGCCTGAAGGCTCCGACGACGACCGGCACTTACCACTTGTACGCCCGCACCCACCATGGCGGTGGCTCTGAATACTACATGGACTTCATGACCGGCCTGACTTTCACCGTGGTTCCTGCCGTGGCGGGGAGACCCGAGATCGACCACCAGCCTCCGACTGAGGTGCGGCCCGGAGCGCAAATCGCGATCAGCGCGATCTTAGTAAATGCGACGAGCGCAGACCTGACTTGGAAGAGCACCTCGATGGCATCGCCGCTCACGGTCTCGATGACGAACACGTCCACGCCGTCAGGGCGAGGCTGGGTCTACACGGCGACGATTCCCGCGCAGCCCGGTCCGACCAGGATAGACTACGCCATCAACGCCACTGGTTCCGGCGGCTCGTTCGAATCGACGTACACGGTCAGCGTGACTGAGCCGACAACGACTCAGGGCTTCACCCAGGACGAGCAGATTGCCTGGCTGCTCACGCTGGCCGCGGTCATGACGATTGTCGCGGGCATCATCGCGGTCTCCTACATGGTGTTCAAGCAGAGACTCAAGAAGGGGACCTAGCCAGACTGCTGATTGCGATGAACCGGGCCACGACGATCTACGAGTTGCTTCTGGAGCGCTTCGGTCCGCAGCACTGGTGGCCCGCCGAGACGCCGTTCGAGGTGATCGTCGGAGCCCTCCTGATGCCGCAGACCTCATGGAAGAATGTCGAGGCCGCGATACGCAATCTGAAGGAGGCGCGGATGCTCGCCCCCGCCAAGATCGCCACCGCATCGATCGCGAGGCTCACTTCCCTCATCAGGCCGGCTGGCCTCCACATGACGAAGCCGAGGAGGCTGAGGGAGTTCTGCCGTCACATCATGAGGACGAGCGGCGGGGATGTGAGATCATTCCTCGGTCGAGACAAGGCTTCGCTCCGCCACGAGTTGCTTTCCCTCGAAGGCGTCGGACCGGAGACGGCGGATTCGATGCTCCTCTACGCGGCGAACAAGAAGACATTCGTCGTCGACGCTTACACGAGGCGGGTCGGCAAGCGTGTCGGTCTCTTCGATTTCGACGACTACGGCAAGGTCCAGGGTTACTTCGAGGACAACGTTGCTGGGGGAGTGAGGCTCTATCAGGAATACCACGCGCTGATTGTCGAGCTCGCGAAAAGAATCTGCAGGCCCCAGCCTCTCTGCGACCTCTGCCCGTTGAACAAGGTCTGCAACCACGCGAAGCGGTCTTCGGGAAAGCGCTGAGATTCAGAACCGCCGCACGGATTCCTGTTATCAGTTACCGAAACATGCGGGGCTGATTGTCCAGCAGCCTCCAAAAAGCCAATTACCGGATTGTACAGCCCGAGTTCACTCTACAAAAGTATATCCATCGTTTTGACAAGTTGCGAAATTCGCAACTTGTCAAAAAGTCGCTCTAAATACCATTATCCATTTTCACCGTATTATGGGTCGTTGGAGAAAACTATGAACAGCTGCACGATCGGCAACAGGGTGCTGATACACCTGTCGTGTCTGTCGCGGCACCGAGAGGACTTCGTGTGCCCGCCGGACATGACCCAGGACGGGATTGCGTCGAGGCTCGGCATCAGCCGCGCTCATGTCGCGCTCGAGCTGAAGAGGCTGGAGAAGCGCAGCCAGGTCGAGTACAGGCTGGCGCATGTGGTCAGGGCGAAGTCCAGGAGGAAGGTGTATTCGCTCACAAGGGCGGGCGACGAGATTGCGGGCGAACTGAAGGACGCGGCTAGGCGCAAGACCGTCAGGCTGCTCGACCACAACGGCGGAACCATGTGCCTCGGCACCGATGCGCTGAAGGTGCTGTGCTCTTCGGGTTACAGCGAAAGCGAGGCTTTCATCAAGATACTCACGACTGAGACGATGACGATCGAGGGCGGTCGCAGGAACGGCAACGAGTCCCCGGTGAACACGGACCTAATCGGGCGGGGGCAGGAGCTAGAGAGGCTGAACAGGTGGCTTCGTTCCCCCGGCAAGGCGGTCTGCGTGCTCGCAGGTGCGGATGGCACCGGAAAGAGCTCGCTCGCCGCCTCGCTCGCCTCGTCGTTCGACGGCATCTCGGTCATGCGGCCCGTGAGGCCGATGCAGTCCGTCAGGTCGGTCCTGTCGGGAATCGCCTCGATCCTCGCGGCGAAGGGCAAGCGCAAGCTCCAGGTCATGCTCGGGAGAGACGACTTCGACCCGCGCGAGGCTGTGCTGGCGCTCGCGGAGGAGATGGCGGGCGGGCTGCTCGTCCTGGACGATGCACACAACTCCTCGGAGTTCGAGGACTTCGCCGGCCTGTTCATGTCGATGAACGACTGGCCCCTCAAGGTCCTCGTGATCAGCAGGAGGAAGCCGGGGTTCTGCCAGAGATGGGCCGACACTTTCCAGAGGCCTTACGAGGATGTCCCGGTGGCGGGGCTCGACCTCGAGTCCGCGCGCAAGCTGGTCGCCATGCACGCGAAAGCGATGACGGACGGGGGAGTGAGCGCCGCGCACGCGGCAACCCAAGGCAGACCTCTCGATCTGATTTTGCTGGCGGAATTGGGCTGGTCGTTCGACATTGCGGAAGTCCCGACAATCGCGGCACTCGTCCGCTCGCGCATGACGGAAGAGGAGATGGACACCCTGCGAATCGCGGCGGTTGTCCGCACGTCTTTTGATCCGGCGCTACTGGCACTCACGCTGGCCCAGGAGTCCCTGCTCAGCCGCAAGTCGCTCTTCCAGTCCGATGATGGACGATTCATGCTTCACGAGACTCTCAGGAACCTCGTTGTGGAGGGAATGGGGGTGGAGGAGAGGTGGCAGGCGCACCTCAGGGCGGGGGCCCTCGAAGAGGCGCGTGGAGACTTCGTCAGGGCGGCGTCGCACTACATAGACGCCGGCCTGGGTGACAAGGCGGCGGACTTGCTGTCCAGCATGGACCCGTCCGGCGCCAAGGACTCTGCCGTCGAGCTTCTCTGCATCCTCAGGGCGATTGGCGACGACAGGAGGCTCGAGACGCTGCGCGGGAAGACGGTGGAGAGCCTCGGGCGGCTGGACGAGGCAAGGCTCTGCTACGAGAGGGCGGCGGGAGCAATGGGCGGTCTCTCCCCGTATTCCCTTCTCGCGCTCGGCGATATCGAGTCGAGGATGTCGATGCACGACGAGGCAGAGCGGCACTTCTCCATGGCGATGAACCTCGCGAGGGAGGGCAAGGACGAGGTCATGCGGGCGAGGGCATTGCGTGGCTTGGCGGGGATCCGCAGGTTCCTCGGCGATTTCGACGGCGCAGCCGCACACCTCGCTGAGGCCCGCGGTGTCCTGGAAAGTGCGGGAGAATGGACTGAAGCGGTCAGGTGTAGGGCAGAGCTGGGCGTAGTTGAGCTGGAAAGGGGCAACCCCGCCGGAGCGGTCGCTGAGCTCACGTCGGCGGCACAGAGTTCCGGCCAGTGCGACACCCATTCGGCGAAGGTCCTGAGCGATCTCGGCATCGCCTATCAGAGACTTGGGGACGAGGAGCGCGCGGTCGCGCGGTTCCTGGAGGCCGTCAAGGTCGCGGAATCCTTTGGTCAGGCCAAGGTCGCGGCGCGAGCTCTCGCGGGCGCCGCGGAGAGCAGGCTCCGCACAGGCAAGTCAATCGAGGCGGAGGAGCTGTGCGGGAGGGCCCTGCGGCTGGGCGAGAGGCTCGACGATCCTGTCCTGCTCTCGATGGTGCACGCGACGCTCGGAGTCCTGAACAAGAACCTTGGACTCTGGAAGAGGGCGGAGTCGCACATCGTGACGAGCATCGAGTTGCTCAAGCCGCTGAACTCTCCGAAGGCTCTCGCGGGGCGGTACAGGGATCTTGCGACTCTCTACGAGAAGACCGGGGACGCCAGGAAGGCGAGGCTCTGGAACACCAGGGCGGAGAGGATGATGGAGTGGGTGGATTCGGGGCAATCGACTGGCCAAGTGTTCTCCTGAATCCCGACATTTCGAAAAGTGTACAACGGATTCCGACGCTGGCCTGAATTGACGATTAGAAAACTGTACAAGTCTTAATATATAGCGTTCTTATTGCTCCGCAGCCATAATCCTTCACGGGAGGATGGGACCGTATATCACGGAACTTCTCGGAGGAGATGAGAAAGTGAAAGACAAGACTCTGAGCTTATTATTGGCGATTTGGATGATCAGCGTGGCTTTTGTGGGCTTGACGATGAACGTAAGGGCAGACGACCGGTACACTAACAACCAGACGCAGATTGCCCTCACATCGAACAACTATCCCGGGGGAGTGCCCGCCGACTGGTACGCCCCCGGAGACGCGATCACGGGAACGCTGACAGGAATGCCGTCAGGAGGCTTGCCTCCCCCTGCCGATGGGATTGAGGACACGCTCGACGTCGTGGCGGCGGACGATGATGGTGCCGGCGTATGTGACGCATTCGTTCTGGCGAACATCCGGCTCCAGGCGAACAACATCGTCCTCGATCCTGTATCGGGACTGGGGACATTCAGCCTCCCTGGCACGTCGACGAGATTCCTGAGCGACGGTTACTACTGCGCCTGGGTTGCCCCAGGTGACTACATCGAAGGCGTGTCACCCAATGCCTATAGAGGCGTTCGCTTCCAGATCCACGAATATAGGATAGTCGCTTCGACAGACAGGGGCGGCTACATCCCAGGCAACACAGTGAAAGTCTTCTACAGCGTGAGCAACATCACGGATGGCTCGCCCGTGACTATGACCGGCTACGAAGGAGAATGGCTGGTCCAGTCCACTGCGGGCGGAGAGACGTACGACTACGAAGCCCTCACCGAGCCCGCAGGGCAGTTCAGCTTCACCATCAGCAACACCGGGGGAATCAGCCCGGGAGAGACCTATCCGGTCTACATATGGTTCAACAGCACGCCTGGCGGGGCGATCAGAAGGGACACGAAGCAGCTCAACGTATTGGTCGGGAATCTCGACGCGAGGATATCGATTCCGAGTGGTCCCACTGTGCCCGACGCTGGATCACTGATGCTCGTCGAAGTGGTGACGGAGGTCATAGTGCCTGGACCGAATCCCCGATACCCTGGTGCAACGGTCCAGATAAAGATACTCGACGGCCCCACGCCGACTTCACTTGAAATGACCGCGTATACCAAGACGTTCACATCAGACGGCTCGGGATTGGTGGACTACAATTTCATCCTCGACACAGCAGTGTTCCTGGATGGCAAGACATACACCATATCGGTCAACGCGACCAGCGTGCTGAAGTACGATTCGGACCTGGAGACATTCAGCGTCATGGAGACGTTGGTGAAAATGTCGATCCAGCTGACTCTCGACAAGCTGTCCTACTACAGCGGTGAGAGCGTAGTCATGACCGTGGCCGCGCAGCCTCCGGCGGGACACGGCCAGCCCACCACCTACATTTATCAGGTCACGTCGTCTGGCGGCTCCCTCGTCTACGCGAATGAGTTTGCGGTTACATCCCCGTACACGTTCCTAATCCCAAGCGATTTCCAGGGAACGATGACATTCAGGGCGGACGTCTACAATGATGAAGGAGACTATGGCTGGGATTCGGAGGACAGGACCATTCAGTTCGGGGTCATGATCGTCAACGTGAGGCCTGCGGAGTACAACGCGAACGATCAGCTGACGGCAGACTTCGAGCTGAAGAGCACCGTGATGACCGCATCGACCACCACGTTCTACTACACGATACACGACGGCGCGCGCTATGTCAAGCAGGACATCGCGACCGTGAGTAGCGGAAGCCTCTCGGGTTCTATCCAGTACACGGTCCCGAACGTTCCCGCGCAGCAGTACACATTCACTGTCTACGCGAGCGGAGGCGGACACATCGTCTCAGGACAGGCGGCTGCGAACCTCATCCACGACTTCATCCTGACCATCAAGTTCGACAAGACCAACTACAATCCAGGCGACACGATGGTCGTCGATTACAAGATCGCGGCCAGGGCGTCTGGCACGCCCCTGCCGAGGATATTCACATTCGGCTACGGGCTTCTCGGGTATCCGGCAGTGACGCTCACGACGACCAACGCCGAGGGTAAGGTAAACTATGTCGTGCCCGCCGGAGCGAACGAAGGCCCGGTCCTGTTCGAGATGATGGAAGGCTCGACAAACACCGTGGCGATCGAGGTCGTGACGATCGGTCCGCCGACTGACGGCATCGAGCTGTTCGACGCGTTCCTGCTCGTGCTGATAGTGATCCTCTTCCTGCTCGTGCTCGCGATGAGAGGACGCGGAGCTGGCGCGGGAGCAGGTGCACCGAAGCCGAAGGAAGAGAAGGCAGCACCGCCGCCACCGCCCGGACAGCAGGTCTCCCCGATGATCGTGAACTGCAAGGCCTGCGGGGCGCCGATAGAGTTAACGACGAGCAAGAGGCCGATCGAGGTCATGTGCCCGTCGTGCGGCGAGACAGCGATGGTCCAGTAAGCGAACCCGATTCAGTAGGCCCCTGCGGGGGCCTACACCTTTCCTTTTTTCTCACAGCACCTTTCCTATCTTCTCCAGCCCCTTCTCTATGTCCTGGCGGGAGGTCGCGTAGGAGAACCGCAGGTGTCCCTCGCCGGAGGGGCCGAAGTCGGCGCCAGGCGTAAGCGCGACGCCCACCTCCTTCAACAGCTTTTCCGCGAGCGCCCTCGACTCGACCTTCATCGAGTAGCGCGGGAAGAAATAGAACGCGCCCTGGGGGATCTTGAAGTCGAAGACGCCGAGGCCCTTGAGGCCCTTGGCCATCAGGTCCCGCCTCGCCTTGAACTCCTTGATCATCGCCTCGATGGGCTCCGTCGGACCGCGCAGCGCCGCAACGGCGGCCTTCTGCACGAACGACGCGCAGCAGGTTATCGTGTGCTCCTGGATTTTCGAGAACTCCGAGATGAGCGGCTTGTCAGCGACCAGCCAGCCTACCCGCCACCCGGTCATCGAGTACGTCTTCGAGAAGCCGTTCACGGTCACGGTCCTCTCGAACATCCCGTCGAATGATCCGGGGGAATAGTGCTTACCCTCGTAGATCAGCTTCTCGTAGATCTCGTCGGAGACTATGTAGAGGTCGTGGTCCTTCGCTAGGTCTGTCAGGCCCTTGATAGTCTCCCTCGAGAAGACATTCCCGCCAGGGTTCGAGGGGGAGTTCATGATGATCATCCTCGTCCTGTCGGTGATTGCCGCCGCGACAGACTCGGGCGAGAGTTCGAAGTTGGTCTCCTCCGTCGCCTTCACGAGGACGGGCTTCCCGCCGGCGAGGCGCACGATCGGCTCGTAGGAGATCCAGCAGGGGTCCGGGATGATGACCTCGTCCCCGCCCTCGATCAGAGAGTTGACCGCGATGTAGATGCAGTGCTTCGTCGGGGAGACGAGGACGTTCTCCGGCTTGGCGGCGATCCCGTTCTCCTTCGTCGTCTTCTCCGCGATTGCCTGCCTCAGCTCGGGTATGCCGGCCGACCCTGTGTACTTCGTGAACCCCGCGTCGAGCGCCTTCTTCGCCGCCTCGACTATGTGCGCGGGCGTCGGGAAGTCAGGCTCTCCGATCGAGAAGGAGATGACCTGCTGCCCATTCGCCCTCATCTCGGCCACGAGGCCGGCCAGGCGGACTGTCGGGGACCCTGAGACGGACTTGACGCGCGATGAAATGTGAGTCATGGTCGAGACGAGCCAGTGCACCTAAATAGGCTTAGCGGTGTGCGAAACAGGCTTTAAGCTCTGGCGCGATGTCGTCGATTCTCGCGAACCCGAACCTCTCCAACTGCACGATATCGCCGCGGCTCGCTTCGAGGAGCGTCTTCTCGCCGAGGCCTTCGACGACGGAGCCATCGGGCATCACCACTTTCATCGGCGCGCCCTCAGCGAGCCACTGTATCTTCGGGATGTCCCGGACCTCGCGAGAGAGGAATTTGGACTTGGTGTCCAGTCTGATGTTGCAGAGATCCTTCAGCCTCACCTCGGTCCCCTTCAGCTTCTCGAAGTCTTCCTGGGAGACGTACATCTTCGAGGAGACTCGCAGGGTCCTGTGCCCCTTTTCGGGAAAATCGGGATGGGACGCAAGGCGGGCCTCGCCGATGTCCGGCATGCCCTCGATCTCGATTTGGACGGGCGAGGGTACGAAGAAATAGCGCTTCGCATCGGCGTCGATGAGCTTCCTGTTATCCGAGTAGAGGTTGTCGGCGGGCACCTCGACGTCGGTGAGGCTGAGTCCGAAGCTCAGGATGAAAGACCTCACGGCCTCCGGCCTGATTCCTCGCCTTCTCAAGGACTGCAGCGTCCAGGTTCGCGGGTCGTCTATCCCGGAAATCCTGCCCTCCTGGATCGCGATGCGGTACTTGCTCTTGCTCAGCTCCATTTCCTTGAAGAAAAGCATGCCGTAGTGGATGAACGCGGGGCGCCTCTTGACGCTCAGCTTCTCCCAGATGGCGGTCTCCATGTCGTCCTCGATGGTCAGGTCCTTCCCCCGGAGGACATGGGTGACGCCCAAGAGGTAGTCGTCCACCGCCCAGGAGAACTCGAGGAGCGGCCAGACCCTGTACTTCTTCCCGACGCGCGGGTGCTCGCGGTCGGAGACCCTGAGCAGCACCCTGTCGCGGAACGCGGGGTCGGGGTAGTCCATGCGCGTCTTGAGGCGCAGCACCGCCTCGCCCTCCTTGAAGCCGCCGCCGAGCATCTCCCGCCATTTCGCCAGGTTGTCTTCGACGGTCCGATCCCTGTGTACGCACTCCTGCTTCTTCTCCCGCAGATCGCGCAGCTTGGGGTACGGGCACTCGCAGACGTAGGCGTGGCCCTTGTCTATCAGCTTGCCAGCCCACTCGTAGAACAGGGGGAGCCTGTCCGACTTGTAGAGGACGTCGTGGTACTCAACCCCGAGCCAGTCGAGGCCCTCCCTGATCTGGTCGTATGCCTCGGGGAGGATGAACTTCTCCTCGGAGCCGATGGTGTCGTCGAACATCAGGATGAGGGTGCCTTTGTACCTCTTGACGTACTCGTCGTTGAGCAGGACCATGCGCGCGTTGCCTATGTGAAGGGGCCCGGAGGGGTATGGGGCGAGGCGCATCACCACTCTATTGCCGATGTTTGGAAGCGGCGGGAGCTCGGACGACTTCCCCGCCTTCGGCCTCTCCAAGAGTTCCGGGGCCAGCTGCTCCAGCTCTGCCCTCTGCTGCTCTGGCGTCAACCGATTGACGTCATCCACCGCCGCCCTGATCTCCTCGGAGACCTGCCTGATGCGCGGCTTGAGCGAGGGGTCCTCGGCGAGCACCTTCCCGACCACCGCCATGGGATTGGCCTTCCCGCCATGGAGCACCGCGTTCTGAAGGGCGTACTTCCTGACTGCCTTCGATTCCACGCGTCTCGGAAGAAGGGGCGGCCTATTAAATCCTTGGCGGGTGGAGGGCCGTGCCCTCCTTGCCCGCTTTTTCCTAGGCCTTTCCCTTCATGGACCCGTCTGTTCCTGCGGTGGCTGGGCTGTCTGCGCCGGTACCTTCTTTTTTCGCATCAGCATCGCCACGAGCGCGATGACGACGACGATGACGATTATTATGATGATGATCCAGAGCCACGGCAGGCCGCCCTGCTCCGTCACCGAGACGGAGTATGGTGCCGTTGTCGGATTGGCGGTTGGGACCGTTGCGGCGTTCGTCCCGTCCGTCGCCGAAATGTAGTACTGGATTCCCGCCGTCGTCACTGCAGAGGCCGGTATGACCGCGGTATAGGTGTCTCCTGAAGCCGACATGGCGACAGTCGAATAGCTCGCGTCTCCAGTTTTCCTGTAGTACAGAGTCGCGCTCTGCACTCCGACATTGTCGGTGATCGTAGCTGTGATCGTTATCTGGTCGCCCGCCTTCGCGCTCGTCACAGCGGTGTGGGTAATCGTCGGGGCGACGGTGTCCGCGGAGACCGTTATTGTGTACGCGGCGGTCCTCGCTTCATTGTCGTTCGTGTCATTCGCCCAGATGAAGTATGTCACGGAACCTGCAGATGATTGCGCGGGTATGTCATAGCTGAATGTGTTGCCGGCACTCGTCATCGAGACGTTGTGATTCGCGGCTAGAACGTCAGTGTAGTTTAGGTAGACCTTGTCGACTGCGACATTGTCGACCACCGTTGCGGTGATGGATACTGGCTGTCCCGCCACGGCGTCGGTCACCGGGGTGTGAGTTATCGTAGGCGGTGTCTGGTCGATGGGAACTCCCGTGGCGAAAATTTCCATTTCATAACTTCCTGAGCCCCCGGACAGTTCCACGCGGATGTAGATTGTCTGGGCCGTGGCGAATGTGTACTCTCCCTGGGTTGTGCCTGGTGCCACCCCACCGGCCCAAACTTCATTCTGGAGTGCATCGTACAAGCGGAGCGCCCCTGTCAATCCGCCAGGCAGGACCGTGACGTTCGCGTAGACCGTCTGTCCA
The DNA here is from genome assembly GCA_041489255.1 of Thermoplasmata archaeon. Taxonomy (GTDB): domain Archaea; phylum Thermoplasmatota; class Thermoplasmata; order RBG-16-68-12; family JAFNFQ01; genus JAFNFQ01. Next base: position 71,271 of record JBGPQV010000012.1, read on the forward strand.
GCGTCTGTCAGAACCAGGCTGTAGTAGTCGTTGTTATCCTCACCCTTCAGGATGCAGCCTGGATAGGTGCCCGGAGTCACCGGAGTAGGTCCCGTGATGACGTTCCCCGCGTCTCCGCCGGAGTTGACGTCGTTCTGGCTCGTGA
>JBGPQV010000013.1:0-70744 GCA_041489255.1 Thermoplasmata archaeon
CACGTGCGGTATTTGCGGTTCCGGTCTTTGGGCGAACATCGCTGGCGGGGCGGCCATTGGCGCTGGACTGGGCGCCCTCGGCTACGCGGCGGACCGCGGCATAGAGTACCTGCAGACGGGGACGCTGGAGTGGGACTGGGGACAGTTCGGGCTCAGCGTGGGCATTGGCGCGTTGGCGGGGGCGGCGGGCGGGTACCTTCGATTCCGGTCCCAGCACAAGGTCGTGACTCAGACAAACCAAGCACGGAGTGACATACTCGCCGAGGGTGGAGGCGGCCGCGGTGGTCCGACCCCAGGGCGCATCGGTGCCGCAGGTGTGGAAGCGGTGGAAGAGCATCTGGAACGAAGCGGCCAGTCCATCTTGCGCGGCGGCGGAAGAGTTCGCGTGGACCTCCCTGGTGGGGGAAAGCGCATCTACGATTCGCTCACGGGTGGTTTTATGCGCCGATCCAGCAATATCTTCCATGAAGTTAAGGCTGGATTTGTCAGCATGACTGACGAAATCGCCTCGCAAATCGCAAAGGATTCTCTCAGGGTTGCCGCTGGCAATCGAGTCACTTGGCACTTCCTGGCAGGATCATCGGACGATGTCCTCGGCGCCTTGCTTTCCGCAGGGGCAAGGGTGGTAAGATATGTCTGAGCAGACAACGCCAGTCAGAGCTCGCAAGTACCACTTGAAAGAAGCAATCTACGACGTCGCTCGCCCGGTACTTGAAAGCGCTGGTTTCACGCTGAGTTCAAAACACGGTGACCACATCTTCAGGAGAGATAGAAAGGACGGCTTGGAGGAAGCCGTCGCATTCTGCACAGGCAAGTACCGCAATGATGTGATTGTCGATATCGCTCTTGTACGGCCAGGGCGCAATCCGTTTGAAGCTTTTCCAATTACGCGTAGGAAGCTCACTGAGGGGGACAGGCAGATCGGCGTCCGCGATCCCCTTGGACGGATCGTTCATGGAGACAGGTACTTCCAGGGACGTGATGGCTTCACTTGGGAAACAAAAGAAGAACTCAAAGCCAAGGTCCGCGAGGTCGCCGAGTTCGTTCTCCGGCATGGTCCAGCATACTGGAACGAGATGGCGAGGCGCATGACGACGCCGCAAAAAGCGAGGAAAGCTGATACGACAGTCGAAGGAAGATAAACTATAGGTATACATCGAGCGAATCTGGCAGTTGCGGACCGCTCCCATTCGCTCCGACAGCCACGCCCCGCATTCGGGGCAGGCAAGCCTCCAGTTGCCTAAGCCGTCTCTCGGCAGGATGTCTGTGACAAGACTGTGTCCGCACTTTAGGCACCAACGGACCTGCCGGCATCGCCCCTGTCGATAAAAATCATGATGCCGTTTTCGCGCAAGACCTGAAGTTGCTGACGGATTCTGACTCGGACGCGAAGGTTATTGGGATGCAGGGCGGATAGTTCGTCTTCCGATGCCTCGTAGAATTCCTGAAGGTTGAATGCGAGCTCAGTACTGCCCGTTTCCTCTTCCGGTGGCAGTGGCGGCGGCGCCTCCTCAACGGGTTCCAGCGCGACTGGTTCAGCGACCGGTTCGGGGGCGGGTCCGGGCTATCTTCAAAGTGAACGCGCGTCCTGTCCGGAACGAGCACTTGACGAAGATGGTACGAGCATGGTACGAGGGTGGTACGAGCGTGGAACGAACAACCATCGAATAATCATCGAACAGCACTCGAACAATGATCGAACAACGGACGAACAACGCTCGAATCGGAGCTCTCTCAAAGAATGTCATGATACTCTTTGACAGACAGGAAACGACATGGTGGCGAAGACAGAGCAATCTCGAATCACTCTTGAAGTATGCCAGAATCTTGGCGGCGGTATTGCGATATCCAGTCCGTGCCGGAAAGCAGGAGGCTGTCGAGTCGACTTCGACCAACTCCTTTTAAGGCTGTCTCCCCATTGCGGCACGATGAACGTGGAGCAGGCGGTCCTCAGGCGGATCATGCCGAGCGAGGAGGAGGAGAAGCGGCTGAGGGTCGCGGTGTCCTCCGTCGTCGGCATGGTCACCAAGGCGATCAAGCGGTTGAAGCTCAGGGCGGAGCCCGTGCTCGTCGGCTCGGTCGCCAAGGGCACCTACCTCACGCATCCAGACTTCGACGTCTTCGTTGCCTTCCCGCCAGAGACGACGAGGGAAGACCTGGAACGTCAGGGCCTGCAACTCGGCCAGTTCCTCAAGAACAAGAAGAAGATGTGGGCCGAGCACCCCTACACGCGCGGGACGCACATGGGGTTCGACGTGGAGATCGTCCCGTGCTACGCGGTCGTCTCCGCCGATCAGAAGATGAGCGCCGTCGACAGGACGCCCTTCCACAACAAGTACGTCCTCGGAAAGATCAAGCCGGAGCAGAGGGACCAGGTCCGGCTCCTCAAGGCGTTCATGAAGGGCATCGGGGTCTACGGTGCGGAGTCGAAGGTCCAGGGTTTCTCTGGATACCTGGTGGAGCTCCTCGTCCTCAAGTACGGGTCATTCCAGGATGCTTTGATGGCGGTCACGAACTGGCAGGCGGGGAACGTGATCGCTCTGGACATGCTGCCCGCCAGGATATTCGACGAGCCTCTGATCGTCGTCGACCCCGTCGACCCGAACAGAAACGTCGCCAGCGCCGTCTCGAGGCAGCAGATGGCGGTGTTCGTGCATGCGGCGAGAGAGTACCTGAAGAGGCCGGGAATCGAGTTCTTCTTCCCGAAGCCGCCGCCGAGGCCTTCCCGCCAAAAAGTCACGGACATGCTCAAGACGCGGGGGACGCACCTCATGGTCGTGACGGCGGCGGTGCCCAAGGTCACGGACGATGTCCTCTACCCCCAGACCCGCAAGGCGCTAAAGGCGTTCGAGGACCTCATTGCCCGCCACGACTTCAGCTTCATGAAGTCCGCGTTCGATGTCGTCGGGGGACGCGCCCTGTTCATGTTCGAGATGGAGGTCTTCGAGCTGCCAGCGGCGAAGAAGCACATGGGGCCGCCAACCTGGGTCAAGAACTCTCTGGACTTCCAGGATAAGTGGCAGAAGTCGAAGGACGCATTCGCCCCGCCATACATCGAGGACGGGCTCTGGGCGGTTGACATCAAGCGCGGGCAGGTCACCGCCGCCGATCTCGTCAAGGCAAAACTCGTGGAGATGAGCCTGGGCAAGGACCTCGACAAGACCGCAAGGAAGTCTCTTCAGGTGATGGTGGACGAAGCCGCTCTCAAGCCTTCTTTTCTTGGCCCAATCCTTGGTTTCATGGATAGAAGGTTCCCGTGGGAACGCTGACTTATCCTCATTTCCTCAGCGTGATTGTCATCGAAGTCGTAAGCTCGTTGATATCTACTGCGGTGACCGTGACACTGAGCGTCGAGCCGGCGATGCCGGTTAGATTGAGTGACCAGAGGCCGCTCCCACCATCCAGCGTCATCGCGGCTTGAGCCATTTCGTTGGTCTGTATCAGAACCCTGCTAATGCCCGCGTTGTCTGTCGCTTTGGCGGTTATCAATGCCCAATTTCTGCCATTGATGCTCACATCCACGGTGGGAGTGGCTGAGACACCATTGACGTAAACGAATAATCCTGGCGGCGTGACATCCGAGAACGGCACGTTCATCACGAGCACCCAGATCGCGAGCCACGCGAAGAAGTAAGTCGACCCATAGCCGAACCAGTCCTTCCTCTCGAGCTTGCTGGTGTCTACGCCGAACATCTCCGGGATGTACTTGAGGAGCAGGACGAGGGCTAACCCGGCGAAGAACGCCACGATGGCGATTCCCGCCAATGTCAGGAAGTACGAGATGACGGCGGCGACTATCGCGAGGAGGGCAACTAGGAGTATCATCTTGGCGCTGGTGATCTCCTTGCGGAGGAACTCCGTCTCGTTGAACTCAGGGAGCTGGAACTCCTCCTCCTCTTCCTTCCGGCGCTTCTTCGCCATCGGCGAATGATAGAGCGGGGCGGTTAAAACCCTTTGCGGCGAAGCACCTCGGTCTATCGGAACATGCCAGGCGCGGGTTCGGTCAGCGCAGGTTTGGCCTGAACCTTCAGCGAAGCGAGCTGTACCTCCAACTCCTTTGCCTCGGTAAGCAGCGGCTCCAGGTCTATCTCTATCTCGGGCAAGAGGTCGTCCACAGCCCTCACCAGCTTCGCAGCCGCAAGGGCATCGGGGAGATCGGGGCGGGCTTCCGCGAGGAGAGCGATCGTGTCGAAATTCGCCCACCTGCCCTCGTTGAGCAACACGCCTGACACTCCAGATATCATGCCGCTCTCAAGCTGTTGGATCTTCGCCTTGTCGAGGTCATCCCTGGCCCTGTCGGTGCTTCCGACGCCCCACACCTGGATGTCCTGCTCGTTCCCGCCTTCGGGGAGAGGCAAGCCTTCGAGGGAAATGATGCGCTTGCACTCGTGCTTCTTCGCCCAGTCGAGCAGGCAGCGCGCGACCTTCCTGTGGATCCGGCTCGGTATGGGCACCTCGCAGAGGAACGCGGCGAGCTTCTTCTCGTCGTGGGCGTAGACGCGAGCGGGGAATTTCGGCTTCTTCGCGTAGACCATGGATAGCGGCGGGAACTCCTCGTCGTCTATCGCGCAAATCTGGTCCATCTTCAGAGTCGAGATCAGGTACGTGCATGCTATCGTGCTGACCATCCCCACGGTCGGGAATCCCTCGACAACAGTCCCCCCTCTCAAGTCAACCTCGCGGAAAGTCCTCATGTCTACCTTTTCCAAGCGACCACCTTGGCGGGGTAACCATCAGGCCGTGTAAATATCTTGCCCGAGTCTAGCACGCACGGCGGGGCGCTTTCTCCCTGGATTTGACCGGACTAGTTCGCATATACTCTCTTATAGGAGCCGACTTATACCGGCTCCCTAAGTGGCCAGTCCGCCTGCCTGAGCCAGAATGTTACGCTATGGCATGGGCGGGTCCATTCAGATGAGGTTGAACCGCAGAAATAGAGAGAGGAGAGGAGATTGTGAGATCCATGAAGGAAACAACGAAGAAGGCCAAAGACCAGCCGGTCCCGGCCAAGGTCAAGGGCCCCGTCAACACCGATGAACTTCTCGCGAAGGCAAAGATTCCCGGACAGCACGCGATGAAGCTTCACCCGTTCTACAGGGGGAAGATTGAAATCGTGCCGAAATGCGTCGTCCGGGATTTCAGCGACTTCGCAATCTGGTACACGCCAGGAGTCGCGGAGCCGTGCAAGGCCATCAAGGCGGACCCGAAGCAGGTCTGGGAGCACACGAACAAGGGGAACACCGTGGCGGTGGTCAGCGACGGGACGAGGGTGCTCGGTCTCGGCGACATCGGACCTGAGGCGGGCCTACCGGTCATGGAGGGCAAATCCTTGCTCTTCAAGTACCTGGGAGGTGTCGACTCGTTCCCGATTTGCCTTGACACCAAGGACCCCGAGCAGATCATCCAGGCAGTCAAGTGGCTGCAGCCGTCCTTCGGAGGAATCAACCTCGAGGATATTTCACAGCCCAAGTGCTTCTACATACTCGACCGACTGAGGAAGGAGGCGCGCATACCTGTCTGGCACGACGACCAGCAGGGAACCGCCACGGTCGTGGTCGCCGGTGCGATGAACGCGATCAAGTGCGTTGGCAAGAAGATTCACGAGGCCAAGATCGCGATGATAGGCGCAGGGGCGTCCAATATTGCAGGCCTCAGGGTCATGGTCGCGGCAGGATTCAATCCGAAGAACATCGTCATGACAGACAGCAAGGGCATCCTGAACGTCCAGAGGAAGGAACTGCAGCAGGACTACAAGGAGAAGTGGTGGGCCGCGCAGATCACCAACGGAGAGGGTCTCTCCGGCGGCATCCCCGAGGCAATGAAGGGGGCCGACCTGACGCTGGCGGCGTCGAAGCCTGGTCCGGGCACGCTCAAGCCCGAATGGGTGAAGATGATGGCGACCGACGCCATCGTGTTCCCGATAGCGAACCCGGTGCCCGAGATCTGGCCGTGGGAGGCGCACGAGGCCGGCGCGAGGATAGTCGCGACGGGCCGCTCTGACTTCCCCAACCAGGTCAACAACAGCCTCGGGTTCCCCGGGATTTTCCGTGGAGTCCTTGATGTGAGGGCGTCGACGATCACCGACGAGATGTGCATCGCCGCGGCAAGGGAACTCGCGAAGACCGCCGAGGACAAGGGGCTGCGCGAGGACTACATAGTGCCGACGATGGACGAGTGGGAGGTGTACCCTAGAGAGGCCACCGCTGTCGCCTTGAAGGCGATAGAGCAGGGCGTTGCACTCGTCAAGAAGTCCCGCCAGGAGATTTATGAGGGGGCAGAGAGGATGATCCGCCGGGCCAGGGAAGAGACAAAGTTCTTAATGGATGGCAAATTCATCCCGCCTGCTCCAGCGTGAGGACACGCTTATTTGCACGACATAGGAGGCTAGGAAATGGTTACGAACAAAGGTAGCGAGACGCATCCCTTATACGAGGTCGCGGACCCCGTGGAGGCGAAGAAGCCGAGTTTCAGACTGCAGCCCAACATGATCGACTACGCGGCGACGCGGAGGAAGTTCAGCTGGGCCGAGGTCGAGAAGGAGTTCTCCTGGTCAAAGACCGGGAAGGTCAACATGGCGTACGAGGCGATTGATCGCCACGCCGAGGGCTGGCGCAGGAACAAGGTCGCCCTGTACTACATCGACGACAACAGGTACGAGAAGTACACATTCCAGGAGATGAAGCTCCTCTCCAACAAGTTCGCGAACGTCCTGAGGAAGTACGGCATAGGCAAGGGAGAGAGGGTCTTCCTGTTCATGCCGAGGTCCCCTGAACTCTATCAGAGCTTCATGGGCATCCTCAAGGTCGGTGCGATCCCCGCGCCGCTGTTCGAGGCCTTCATGGCCGAGGCTGTGAAAGACAGGGTTTCCGACGCCGAGGGGATTGCGATCATCACGGTGCCGCACATGAAGGAGCGGATCCCTGTGAAGGACCTGCCCTCGCTCAAGCACATGTTCCTAGTCAACGCAAAGGGCCAGCCGACGAGCGGGATGGAGATTGACTGGGACAAGGAGATGGAGGAGGCCTCGGACAAGCTCGACAAGATCGAATGGCTTGGCAGGGAGGACCCGCTCATACTCCACTACACGTCCGGCTCGACTGGCAAGCCCAAGGGCGTCGTCCACGTTCAGAACGCGATGCTCGGGCACCTGATGACTGCCAGATACATCCTGGACCTGCACGAGGAGGACATCTACTGGTGCACGTCCGACCCCGGCTGGGTCACTGGGACGTCCTACGGGATCTTCGGTCCCTGGCTCAACGGCGTCTCGAATGTCATCCGCGGCGGGAGGTTCGATCCGGAGTCATGGTATAAGACGATCCAGAAGCTGAAGATCACCGTCTGGTACAGCGCCCCGACCGCGTTCAGGATGCTGCTCGGCGCGGGCGTCGACCTGCCGAAGAAGTTCGACCTCTCCAGCCTGAGGTACGTCTGCTCCGTCGGCGAGCCGCTCAACCCGGAGGTCATCCGCTGGGGATGGAAGGCGCTCGACGGCCGCACAATCCACGACAACTGGTGGATGACGGAGACCGGCCACCAGCTGATTGGCAACTACCCCTCGATGCAGGTGAGGCTGGGCTCAATGGGCAGGCCGTTCCCCGGCACCGAGGCGGCGATCCTAGACGATAACGGCAAACCTGTCGAACCCCTGCAGTTAGGCAACCTGTGCATCAAGAAGGGCTGGCCTGGAATGATGAGTCAGATCTGGAAGAACCCGGAGAAGTACAACTCCTACTTCAAGTTCGACCCCTACTTCATCACCGGCGACTCGGCCCACTACGACGAGGACGGCTACTTCTGGTTCCACGGCCGCATAGACGACGTCATCAAGACGAGCGGCGAGAGAGTCGGGCCGTTCGAGGTCGAGTCGAAGCTGCTCGAGCATCCAGCGGTCGCACAGGCCGGGGTCATAGGCAAGCCGGACCCGGTCCGCGGCGAAATCATAAAGGCCTTCATCGCCCTGAGGAAGGGCTACACGCCCTCCGACGAGCTCAAGAAGGAGATCATGGACTTCGTCAAGAAGAACCTCGCGGCGCACATGGTCCCGAGGGAGATTGAGTTCAAGGCGGACCTGCCGAGGACGCGCAGCGGGAAGATCATGAGGCGAGTCCTGAAGGCCTGGGAGCTCGGGCTGCCGACGGGAGACCTGTCGACGCTGGAAGAGTAGGCGTCTCCGCCAAACCCCTCCATGGTCAGTGACTCCCCCAAGATGGCGCAAACATACTACCGGTGCTGATATCTTCAGACAATCTAGTCGTTCAGTCATCCACGAGCAGCCGGTTCGCCTTCACATAGGATCTGAGGAACCACATGACGAAGATCCCTTCGAGCCCCTTAGTCTGCGCGCGCTCCAGGGCGGCGTAGTATCGGGCTCTTCCGACGTAAGGTATGTTGAACATCGGGTAGTCGTGGCGGTGAAGAACGAAGTTCATCAGGAGCCGGGCGATGCGACCGTTCCCGTCCGTGAAGGGGTGGATCGTCACGAACCTCAGATGCACGAGCGCGGCGAGTCCAACAGGATGCATGCGATTCCGATTGCGTGCATACCAGCGGAAGAAGTCCCTGAGCAGGGGATACACCTCGACGGGAGATGGCGGCACAAAGCCGCTGCCCGAGATGGCCACCTGATGCTGCCTGATTTTCCCCGCGATGTCCGGTTTCGAGTCGCGGAACAGGGCATGATGCCATTTGAGAATCAAAGTGAGTGACAGTTCACGAGGTTCGCGCAGCACAGCATGGAACAGATTGCGGTGGGCCTCCGCCTCCTTAAGGTCGACCAGCGGACGGTTGGGCGGTGTGAGTCCTCGCTCGAGGACATCGGCGGTTTCCCGGAGGGATAGCGTGGAGCCTTCGATGCGCTGAGTGTTGTACGTGAAGAGCGTGGCGAAATTTGACAAGCTTCGCTCTCTTCCAGATGGCGGTGTGCGCCGTTGCTCCGCTTCATGTCCCTTCTTGATGTCCTCGAGTAAAGGATGCCACTTCTCGCGATAGATTTCATCCATGAATGAGCGCTTCCGCATCTCCAGATTCTTCGGGATATTCTTCCCAAGGTATAGCTCGCGCTTGGAAACACGGCCGTCAATCCGCATGGAGTGCTCCAAGTAGTAATACTTCCGACCGTCAATCACGCGCGCTCTGACTGTGGGCATGAAATCTTCATACCCCTACACATTCATTAATATTCCGCAATGATTACAAATGTAGGGGTACGGGGTCTGAGGTTTCTCGCCCACAGGCACGCGATGTCAGGATGCTGAGAATATCCGGCAAATAGATGCTGTGCCATAGGTTCAAAAGGTTGTCTTAGGTTGGTCTCCTGAGGACACGATGAGCAACGGCTCGACCGGTCGTGGGACAGGGGCATCGCGCAGGATGCGCGTTTTCGTGAGAGGCGCCGTCCAAGGAGTCGGATTCAGACCATTCGTCTATAACTTAGCCAAGAAGTCCGGTCTTGGCGGCTGGGTCCTCAACTCTCCTCAGGGCGTCCAGATCGAGGTGGAGGGCAAGCAACCGGATCTCGAAGAGTTCCTCATCCGTCTTCAAAAGGACAAGCCCAGACTTGCATTCATCCAGAGCTTGGAGTGGTCGTACCTCGCCCCAGCCAACCTCGGGAAGTTCGAGATAAGGAAAAGCAAAGCTGGCGGGGAGAAGCTCACGTTCGTGCTGCCAGACATCGCAACATGTGACTCATGTCTGGAAGAGACGATGGACGCGAAGGACAGGAGGTACCTCTACCCGTTCACAAACTGCACGCTTTGCGGCCCGCGATTCTCCATCATCGAGAAGCTGCCGTACGACCGCCCGAACACCTCCATGAAGGCATTCCGGATGTGCCCTGCCTGCGCAAAGGAGTACAAGGTTCCGGAGGACAGGAGGTTCCACGCGCAACCCATCGCCTGTCATGTGTGCGGACCGAGGCTGCAGCTGCTCGATGGCAAGGGCGCACCGATGGCCGGAGAGGAAGAGGCTCTCCTCATGGCCTGCGCGGTCGTGCGCGGCGGGAGGATACTCGGCCTGAAGGGCATCGGCGGTTTCCTGCTCTTGGCGGATGCGAGGAACGAAGAGGCGCTCACGAGGCTCAGACAGAGGAAGCTCAGGGAAGAGAAGCCTCTGGCCCTCATGTACCTGGATCTTAAGTCGGTCGAAAAGGACTGCTTCGTTGATGCTCTCGAGGCCCGTCTCCTGACGTCACCCGAGAAACCGATCGTGCTTCTCAGGAAAAGGCCGGGTGCCTCAATCTCGGGCATCGTCGCCCCCGCCAATCCGTACCTTGGAGTCATGCTGCCATATGCCCCTCTGCATCATCTCCTGTCGAGGGAGCTAGGCTTCCCCGTAATTGCGACGAGCGGCAACCTGACCGACGAGCCGATGGCCATCGAGACCGAAGAGGCAGTCAGCAAGCTCGGGTCGATTGCCGACGCTTTCCTCACTCACGACAGGCCGATAGTGCGGCGCATGGACGACTCGATCGCGCGCATCGTCGAAGGGCGCGAGGTCTTGCTCAGGCGGGCCAGAGGATACGCGCCGCTGCCGATCGAGGTATACAAGAAGCTGCCCAAGGTGCTCGCGCTTGGCGGGCACCTGAAGAACACCATCGCCATGTCGAAGGGCAAACAGGTATTCGTGAGTCAGCACATCGGGGACCTAGAGACGAAGGAGGCTGTGGAGGCGTTCCAGCAGGCAGTGAATGATTTTCAGAAGCTCTACGAATTCAAACCCGAGGTCGTCGCGACAGACCTGCATCCCGCCTACGCCTCGACGCAGTTCGGCGAGAGCATTGGGATCGAAGTTCACAAGGTGCAGCACCACCTCGCCCACGTGTACTCGGTCATGGCAGACAACGGCCTTGACGGATCGCCCCTCGGCATCTCATGGGACGGGACGGGCTACGGGGAGGACAACACGGTCTGGGGCGGGGAGTTCATCATCCCGGATGGCGGGCGCGGCGAATGGCTGGCAGGGTTCGAGCCTTTCCCGCTGATTGGCGGTGAGAAGGCGATAAAGGAGCCGCGGAGGACCGCCCTCGGCATGCTCTACGCGTGCTTCGGGAAGGAAGCGTTCGAGATGAGAGACCTCCCGACGCTGAAGGCGTTCACCGACGATGAGCTGGATTGGATGAAGGCGGCGGTGGAGCACGATGTGCAGAGCCCTAAATGCCGTTCTGTGGGGAGGCTGTTCGATGGCGTCTCCTCGATTCTCGACATACGCCAGAAGATAACCTACGAAGGACAGGCGGCCATGGCCCTGGAATTTGCCGCGAACGGGATGGCTGAAAGGATCTACCCCTTCGACATCAAGCATGGCGGGAGGCCGAAGTACTTGATCAATTGGGGGAGAACGCTCAGTGCGATTATCCAGGACGCGAAGTCAGACGTGGGCAACGACATAATCTCATCGCGGTTTCACGCAACCCTGGCAGAGATGGCGGCGAAGATCGCCGAAGCCTCTGGCGAAAGGCGGGTCGTCCTGTCTGGTGGTTGTTTCCAGAACGCTTTACTGGTCAGGAACCTCCAAACCAATCTTGGCAAAAGGGGTTTCGAGGTTTACACACACCAGAGGATACCGCCAAATGACGGAGGTATATCTCTCGGTCAGGTGATTGCAACGGCAGAGGCGAGAAGGTGAAGAAGGCGAAGAAGGAGATGGACCCGGAGAAGATGCAGTCCCTTCTCAGGAACGAGAAGGCGGTGAAGGGCATCGCCCGGGAGATCTCCCGCCTTGCAGGCAAGCATGGAGCCCGCATCATGCACGTCTGCGGCTCTCACGAGCACACCGCCACAAGGTTCGGACTGAGGACGCTGCTTCCCGCCAACGTCGAGCTGATTGCGGGGCCAGGATGTCCCGTGTGCGTTTGCTCCTCCGCGGACATCCGCGACGCGATCGAAGTCGCGAAGAAGGGGGCAATCCTCACAACTTTCGGCGACATGATGAGGGACAGGACTCAGCATGGCTCTCTGGAGGATGCTAGGGCCACGGGGGCGGATGTGAGAATGGTCTACAGCCCCCTGGACGCGGTCCAGATGGCCAAGGACAATCCGCGACGCGAGGTCGCGTTCTTCGGTGTCGGATTCGAGACCACCGCAGCACCGGTGGCGTCCATGGTGTCCGGTGATTTCCCCGCCAACTTTTCGATACTCACCTCGTTCAAGCTCACATCTCCTGCGGTGGACGCTCTGCTCACATCAGGCAAGCACCACCTCGACGGGATTATTGCACCAGGTCATGTGTCGACGGTTGTCGGAGCAGTTGATTGGGCCAGGTTCCCCGAGAAATATGGCGTCCCCGCAGTCGTGGCGGGATTCGAGCCGGCTGACCTGCTCCTGGCCATCCTGAAGATACTGCAGCAGATGAAAGCCGGCAAGCCGAAGGTGGAGAACGAGTACACCCGCCTCGTGCGGTTCGAGGGGAACCCTCATGCGCAGGAAGCGATGAGGAACGCGTTCGACGTGAAGCCGGCGTTCTGGCGGGGAATCGGGATGATTCCTGATTCGGGCTTGTTCCTCAAGGAACGCTGGAGCGATTTCGATGCCAAGAGGAAGTTCGAAATCAAGTCCTCAATCGATTCGGAGAAGGACCTTCCGAAGGGCTGTCACTGCGACGAGGTCATCGTCGGCGAGCTGTTCCCTAACGAGTGCCCCTTGTTCGGGAAGGCATGCACGCCGGCGAGCCCCTACGGGCCATGCATGGTCTCCGGCGAGGGGACATGCTACATCTGGCACAGGTTCGGCGATCCGAGGGAGATGAGGAAGATTCTGGCGGGGAGGAAGTGAAATGTGCCTCGCGATACCGATGAAGATTGTCAGCATCGACCGCGATCGCAGCCTCGCTCAGGCCGATGCGCTCGGCGTCACCAGGACGATCTCGATTGCGATGATGGGAGACGAGGTAAAGGAGGGTGATTGGGTCATGGTGCACACGGGGTTCGCCCTCGAGAGGCTCGAGTACGAAGAGGCGAATGAGATACTCACGCTGTTGCAGGAAGTCGCCAAGGGGGAATAGCGATGGAAAAGCGAGTGACTCTCGGTCACGGGGCTGGCGGGAAGATGACTCAGGACCTAATCAATTCGCTCTTCATCCCGCACCTGAAAAATGACCTGCTGATGGAGATGGGGGACTCCGCGATTCTCCGCAAGAAGCCACTGCGAGACAGGCTCGCGTTCACGACGGACTCGTTCGTGGTGACGCCGCTCTTCTTCCCTGGCGGTGACATCGGAAAGCTGGCTGTGAACGGGACCATCAACGATCTCGTCGTGGCGGGAGCAGAGCCGCTCTACCTGTCTGCGGGTTTCATTCTGGAGGAGGGCCTGCCCTTCGAGGAACTGGAAAAGGTGTGCGTGTCAATGGCCGACGCGTGTAACGATGGCGGCGTCAAGATAGTCGCCGCAGACACGAAGGTCGTGGAGAAGGGCAAGGGTGATGGCATCTTCATCAACACTTCCGGTGTCGGACTCCTGCGTCCGAAGGCGCGCATCGATGCGAAGAGGGTTGCACCGGGTGACAGCATTCTCGTGACCGGGACTCTCGGGGATCACGGCATCTCCGTCTTCCTCGCCCGCCAGAGGCTCGGCATCGAGACCAACGTGAAGAGCGACTGCGCAGCGTTAGACACCCTGTTGCTGCCGCTCATCGACAGGTTTGGCGGTGACATACACTTCATGAGGGATCTGACGCGCGGAGGGTTCGCTACGGTACTGAATGAGATGGCGGGGCAGTCCGGCACGAGCGTCGTCGTCAGGGAGGCCTCCATACCCGTGCTGCCCGGAGTAACGGCCGTCTGCGAGATGCTCGGTTTCGACCCGCTGTACCTTGCGAACGAGGGAAAGGCGATGCTGGCGGTTTCGCCTGCTGTGGCGGGCAAGGTCTTGAAGCATCTGAGGAAGTATCGGCTCGGCAGGAACGCGGAGATTGTCGGTCGGGTCGATCAGGCGGGCGGGAGCAGGGCGAGAGTCTTCCTGGACACCGCAGTTGGCGGGACACGACTACTCGACAAGCTTTTGGAGGATCAGTTGCCGAGGATTTGCTGAGGCGTCAGAAGGTAACTTGATGTCGAAGGGATAAAAGCATTGACGACTTCGACGAGGATGACTGAGGCCGCAGGGACACCTCTTGGCGGTGCGATGTAGCTCTTCTCCAGCTCTTCTTAACTTGTTCCAGAGATCCTCTTGACTTGTTCCATATTGGACAATCGGGGTTTGGACCCACGATCGTTTGCGAAACATCCGCTGATTGCCCCAGATGCCGTTTGGGCGACTTCATCCGATGTCGTGAGCTAATGCGAACATCTCCACCCAGAAGGGTGGGTTGGCTGTACCCCCTTGGGAATCTCCATACTATAAGTAGAGGAGGTTAAATTGGGATACCGATTCATAGTTAGTGATAAAGATGTTTGAAATCCGCTTCCACGGACGAGGCGGCCAAGGCTCTGTTATTGCATCTGAAATTTTGTCAAAGGCGGTCTTCTTGGAGGGGAAGGATGTGCAGAGCTTCCCGTTCTTCGGCGTCGAGAGGCGAGGCGCGCCCGTCCAGGCATACACCCGCATAGACGATAAACCGATCAGGGTGAAGACGAACATATACACCCCGGACTGCGTGGTCGTGCTCGACCCCAGCCTCCTCAAGAGCCAGAACGTGACGGCGGGCCTGAAGGAAGGAGGCTATCTGCTGATCAACACGGAGAAGAAGCCGGAGGAACTCGACATCGCTTTCAAGGGGATCATGGCGACCGTCGACGCGACCGACATCGCTCTCAAGTTAGGTCTCGGTAGCAAGTCCGCGCCCATTGTCAACACCGCCATACTCGGAGCGCTCGCGAAAGTCACCGGCCTCGTGAGACTCGATTCAATTACCACTGCAATCAGCGAATCCGTCCCGAACAAACCCGAGGCGAATGCCGCCGCAGCAAAGGAAGCGTTCGAGAAGGTGCTCATCAGGAGGTTGGCCGCGTGAAGACCTACAAGACATACGCGGACCTCCCCGGCGCGCCAATCGCGGATGTTCCCAGTCAGGAGGAATCGACAGCCGGCTGGAGGACGACAAGGCCTGTCCTGGACCCGAAAAACTGCACTAAATGCTACCTCTGCTGGAAGTACTGCCCCGACACCGCCATCTCGGTCAACGACGAAGGATGGCCCGTGATCAGGTACGAGCACTGCAAGGGCTGCGGCATCTGTGCGGCAGAGTGCCCGAAGGAGTGCATAGTCATGGAGAAGGAGGTCTGAGGATGACGAAGGTCGTCATGACAGGTAACTACGCGCAGAGCTACGCGTCGAAGCTCGCCAGGGCGCAAGTCGTGGCGGCGTATCCCATAACCCCCCAGACCAGCATCGTGGAGAAGATCGCCGACTTCGTCTCATCGGGCGAGATGGTAACTCAGTACATCAAGGTCGAGAGCGAGCACAGCGCGATGCAGGCGTGCATCTCCGCCGCCGCCCTCGGCGCGAGGTCGTACACGGCGACATCTTCGCAAGGACTGTTGCTGATGCACGAACTGCTCTTCTGGGCCGCCGGCCAGAGAGCGCCAATAGTCATGGGGATAATCAACAGGGCGGTCGCACCGCCATGGTCGATATGGACCGACCACACTGACAGCATGGCGCAGAGGGACACCGGCTGGATCCAATATTACTGCGAGAGCAACCAGGAGGTCCTCGACACGGTCCTTCAAGCGTACAAGGTCGCCGAGAACCCGGACATCAGGCTTCCCGCCATGGTCATGGAGGACGCGTTCTACCTCTCACATACAATCGAGGCGGTCGACGTCCCGCCGCAGGGTGAGGTCGATGCCTACATCCCGCTCAAGCGCTCGCCCTGGGTGCTCGACATCGAGAAGCCGACGAGGATGGGCTCCTTCATGGGCCCGGACATCTACATGGAGTACAGGTACATCGTCGCGAAGGCCATGCAGGAATCGAGGAAGGTCATTGTGGAGGCCGACGAGGACTATGGCAGGCGGTTCGGCAGGAGCTACGACGGCCTCCTTCCGACCTATCGGTGCGATGATGCCGATGTCGTGCTGCTGACAATAGGGACAGCCTCGTGCACCGCCAGGGAGGTCGTGGACGAGCTTAGGACGGAAGGCAAGAAGGTCGGGCTCGCCCGCATGAGGGTCTTCAGGCCATTCCCCGGGGAAGAAATCGCTCGACTCGCATCCAGCGTCAGGGCGATCGGCGTGGTCGACAGGAGCTGGGGATTCGGGCATAGGGGCACGATGTTCACCGAGGTGACCGGCGCGCTCTACAAGTCGAAGTCTAGGCCGCTGATGAAGGACTATATAACGGGCGTTGGCGGGAGGGACATCACGCCTCAGGTCCTCCGCGGCATTTACTTGGACCTGCTCAAGATTCGCGAAAGCGATGAGGAGATGGATTGGTGGGGTCTCAGGCGCCCGGAGAAGGAGGTGAAGCACAATGCCTAGGTTCTCCATACCTGAGCAGGAGCTGGTCTACTCTGGCCATGTCGCCTGCCCTGGCTGCGGCGGCGGCCTCGCGATAAGGTACATGCTCAAGGCGCTGGGCCCTAGGACGATCGTGAGCATCCCGGCCTGCTGCTGGGCGATAACCTCGGGGCCTTTCCCGAGGACTGCACTCAAGGTCCCGACGCTCGACACCGCCTTCGAGACCACTGGCGCATCGATCTCCGGCCTGAGGGCGGCCCTGGACGCTCTCGGAATGAAAGACATCACCGTCGTCGGATATGCTGGAGATGGCGGCACGGCGGACATAGGAATCCAGGCCCTCTCCGGGATGATTGAGCGGAACACCGATGCAATTTACTTTATGTACGATAACGAGGCCTACATGAACACGGGCATCCAGAGGTCCAGCGCGACTCCGTTCGGCGCCTGGACAACGACGACGCCGGCGGACATGGACGGCACCTGGAAGACCGAGCCGAAGAAGAGCATGATGGCCATCGTCGTTGCGCACAAGATTCCTTATGCGGCAACGGTCTCCATCGGCTTCCCTGAGGACTTCGTGAGGAAGGTGGAGAAGGCGAAGAGCATCAAAGGTCCGAGGTTCATCCACGCGTTCTGCCCTTGCCCTCCAGGATGGAAGTACTCGCCCGAGAACACGATTAAGCTCGCCAAGCTCGGCGTCATCACCAATGTCTTTCCCCTCTACGAGGTGGAGAACGGCGTCTACAAGATCACGATGAAGCCCTCGAAGCCCCGCCCCGTGAAGGAGTACCTCGGGACGCAGGGCAGGTTCAAGCACCTCACGGACGAGATGATCGCGCAGATCCAAGAGAGGACGGACAAGACTTGGAATAACCTGCTCGCCTTGGAGGGGTTCTCCAAGGAGCATCCATATTGCGGCCTATAGAGGAAAATGCGGGTAATGGGCTTTCGCAGCCTCAATCATGTGGGCGAAAATTCGATAGCATGATTTTTTGAACGGGCGGATAATCCGCCGCCTTACAATCGATAAATCCGGAACAAGGCCTCCCTTCTCTATGCGCCGAAAGTATTCGGGAGCCCAAGAATGGGTTAGCAAAGAGCATATATACTTTTCTCGCGTATCATCGTCTACATCATATATACCGCAATGGCCGGGAGGATGAATAAATGGAGAGCCGGAAAATCCAGAAAGTTGGGACTTCGACCCTGACTATATCGTTGCCGCGGAGCTGGGCGACGGCCAGGAACCTGAAGAAGGGGGACCAGGTGTTCCTCACCGAGGAGGGCGAGACGCTCAAGGTGATCCCCGCATCCTCAATCCAGGACAGGAGGCGCGCCGCGGAGGAGTACTTGATCGACGCTGACCTTTGCGAGGGACCGGGGATGCTCGAGCAGATTCTCGTCGGATGCTACGTCCTCGGCAGGGAGAGGTTCACCGTCAAGTCTGCGACACGGTTGAAGAGCGAGTACATAGAGGTGACCAGGAGGGCGTCGCGCAGGCTCATGGGTCTTGGCATCATCGAGGAGACATCCAGCAAGATAGTCCTCCAGTGCTCGATTGAGCCGACGAGGTACCCGATCGACGCTCTGCTGAAGAGGCTGTTCAACCTGGGCTCGACGATGCTGGACGAGGCCGTCGAGGCCCTGATCACGAAGGACAGGAGGCTCGCCGAGGACGCCGTGAAGCGAGAGGACGACGCGGACATGATGTACTGGCTCATCGTGCGGCTTCTACTCTCGGCCCAACTCGACGACGGTCTGGTCGACAAGCTCGGCATGAAATCCAAGCTGGAGATCGCCGGGTACAGGCTCATCGCCAAGGAACTGGAGAGCGTGGCGGACCACAGCGAGGAAATCGCTCAAACGGTCTGTGAAATGATCGAGTCAGAGGTGGAAGTGCCATCGAGCCTTGTCAAGGGGCTGAAGGACCTAACGGACAGCGTGAGAGAGCTGTACAGCAGGGGCATCGCGGCGCTCTTGTCGAGGGATCTGAAGGTCGCGAGCGAGACGGTTCTGATGCGCGCGGAGCTCGAGAAGAAGGAGGAAAAGTTCATGAAGCAGCTGATTGACCAGACCGAGGACCTGCAACTGCAGACTCATATCAGGACGATTCTCCACGGAATCGAGCGCATGAGCGAGTACGCATCCTCCATAGGCGTGATTGCGATTAACAGGTACCTCGAGCGCCCCACGAACATCTGTCATCCCGCCGGCGCGTGAGACGCCGCCCTTTCACACCAAGTGCGGGCCGGGTTCTCAGCGGTCGGCCTTGATCGCCACCGCAAAATCCTCGGCAACGGAGATTTTCGACACCGGGCTCGGCACGGTGTCCGTCGACACGACGTCGTCGCAGACCTTCAGGTGTTCCAGGGCATTCGCGGTGAAGAGCCCGTGGAGGCATGCCGCCATCACCCCTGTAGCTCCCTGTTCCTTGACCGCGTTTGCGGCGCTGACTATCGTTCTTCCGGTGGAGATGACATCGTCTACGATCGCCACTCTCTTCCCGCGGGCGTCGAGGTTCTTCGGGGCCATGCGGACCGTGAAGCTATCTATCCTCTCTTTCTCCAGCCAGTCCCAGGACGCCCCTATGGCCTCCGAGACCTCCTTGGCGTGTCTCACCGCGCCCTTGTCCGGGGAAAGCACGAGGTCCACACCCCTGCCCTTCAGATACCGCGCAATCGCGGGCATGCCGTCGACCTCCTTGGCGGGGACATCGAAGTATCCGAGCACGGAAGGGTTGTGCAGCCCCATCGTGTAGATCGCGTCAGCCTGGACCTGGACATGCTTCGCCAGGACGCGGGCGCTGACGCCCTCCCCTTCCTCGAACTTCTTGTCTTGCCTGCCGTAGCCGAAGTATGGTATGACGAGCGTCAGCGAGGCCGCGCCCCCCTCGCGCACCGCGTCCTCGAGTAGCAGCAGCTCGATTATCTTAGAGTCGGGGTGGGTAGTCTGCACCACGACGATGTCCTCGCCCTTGACGGAGGCCTGCAGCCTCACGTACTGCTCGCCGTCGGGGAAACCCCCGGGGTGCTTCTCGTGCTGGACCGAGATATAATCGATGCCGAGCACGCGGGCGAGATTCTGTGCAAGATTCAGGGAAGCAGAGCCGCCGACTACCTTCATTCTCCAACCCTGGATGGCGGGATGCTGCGCCACATATTTCAATCAGAGCCCACCCAGACTCACGGGGGCGATAGGGGTCTGCGAGGCTTTTTATATCATGCCTGAAGGTTCGTGCTACCGCGGTCCAATGGATTTCCCGATTGTGCCCAATATCGCCTACGACGTCCTTGTCGCGTCCCCATCGGTGCCGCGAAAGACGCGCGGAAATCTTCTGGACGGAGTTGAAGAAAGTGGAAGTCCAAGGTGAAGGTGGGAGGTCGAAAGAGAGTGTCCCCCGCTAGAGTCCCCCCGCTGTACATCCAGCACGGTTGGCGAGATGGCGTGCGATCGATATTCGCAACCCGCCAAAGAAATGGGCTCCCGCCGAACACTGCGGATTTCTTTGGTCAGAACGCTGTCCCTTTGGATAGTGGCAGGAGTGCGTTAACCGCCGCCCTCAGCGTCCTCCCCTTACCGAAGAAGGCGCGCATAGGAGTGCCCGTCTACACGTGTTCCGCCGTCTTCGATGCAATCGCAGCGGCTGGCCACATTCCCGTTTTCCTCGACATTGAACTCGATTACTATACAATCGACCCTGCGCCCCTGGCGAAAATCAATGACGGGCTGGACGCCCTGGTCGCAGTGCACACATTCGGCCATCCGTTCGACTTCGACGCCGTTCGAACGGCATGTGGGGATATCCCGATTATCGAGGACTGCGCGCATGCCATGACGGCGGAGTATAAAGGGAAAAGGATCGGCTCACTCGGGGATGCTGCAATCTACAGCCTCAGGCCGGGGAAGCTCCTCGGTTCGGGCGGTGGCGGCATGCTCGTTCTTCGAAACCCGGATTTGGCCAAAGAATCCTCGCTCGAATCGAAGATGAGTCATTCGTCTCGGGGGCGACTCTTCATCCACTATCTGCAGGCGATGGCCGGTGGCATGCTCGACAGGTCGCTCTCCGCGCTCGACTCCCGCCCCGATTCCAGTCGTGTGAAGATAAGGCGCATGACGCTCGGTGACCTCGCGTTGTTAGAGCGAAGACTCCCGTTGCTGCCCTCGATTGTGGCTGCGCACCGCAGGAACGCATCCGCTCTGTTGAACGTCTTGAAGGGCAGTGCGTTCCACTTGCCCCTCGCCCATCGCGAGGTTACTCATGACTACTATCTCTTCGCCTTGAGGCTCCGTTCAGAGGATGACCGAGCTAGGGTGCAGGCGAGACTCCAGAGGGCAGGGATAGGCGCTTTCCAGTTGTACCGGGTGGCCCTTGAAAAGGCAAGAGAGTATGGCTATCGCGGTGAGTGTCCGAATGCGGAGCTAGCCGCCAGGAACGTCGTGATGCTACCTGTGCATCCAAAGGTCTCGGAAGGTGCCATCACGGTGATGAGCGATCAACTCATCCAATTCAGGGACGTGGATAGATGATATCCAACGAACCCCCCTCGGCGAAAGAATGGAGGGAACTTCTGGCGGAAGCCGCGTACCCTTCCGTCTATCAGACGCCTGAGATGCATGGCGTGTATCGGGCGACTCCCACGTACAAGCCGATAATGGCGGTGTCGACGGACAATTCTGGCGGTCTGGAGGGGCTGTTGTCAGGGGCGACGATAAGACTCGGCACGGATTTCCCATATCGCCTCGTTGTATATTCGACCGCTAGGGGCGGTCCTCTGCTGCGAAGGTCCATCGATGATCGCATTGCCGTATCAATAATGAACAAGTATGCAAAATTAGCCAAATCCTCTGGCGCGATCTACACTAGGATGTATCGCTCGCCCGGGCAGACTCCGATTACCCTCCCGGCTGAGGGGAATCGTTTGAAGTTCGAGAATGCCTTCGACTTCGTCATCGATTTGAACCTCACTGTCGATGAGCTGTTGGCCAATCTTGACAAGGGTAGACGGAAGAACATTAGGGCGGTGGAGAAGACCGGCGCGACGGTGAAGGTCGCGAACGACACTTCAGGTCTGCAGACGTTGAAAAGGCTCTATGCCACAGTGGCGTCGGAGGCGGGTCTCGTGCCGTACCCGGAGCACTTCCTTGAGGCAGCGTTCAAGAACCTCGTCCAAGAAGGGATCGCGTCCATCTTCATCTGCGAGGTCAACGGTTCCCCGCTGGCGGCGCGGTGGATGTTGCACTACGGAGGGCGCGCGATCGACTGGATTGCTGGAGCCTCGCTGGAAGCCACCCAGACCCACGCGAACGAGTTCCTCGTGTGGGAGATGATCCGCTGGTGCAAAGAAAAAGGTGTGAAAGCTTACGACTTCGGCGGCGCGGGGACGGGGACGAACCTCCCTGGCATCGCAGAGTTCAAGAGACGCTTCGGTGGTGAGTTGGTGAACCATGGGCGCTATCTGGTCGTCCATAGGAAGTTCCGCTGGTGGCTCTTCGAGAGAATGGCCGCGAGGCGCAGAAAGCGCGTCTGAGTATGATGTTCGCCATCCCTCATCCGGCCCACATACAACCAGCGGCGGTCTGGATTGCATATTCCAGTGAGTACTTAACCAGACTCGCGGAAGCGATAGGGGTCTGCGAGGCTTTTTATATCCTACCTAGGGGTTTGTTATACCGAGCTGCATGGACTTCTCGGAATTGCAGGTGCTCCTGCGTCGCCATAGGAACGTCGTCGTCTTCGCTGCATTCATCCTCCTAGTGGCGGGACTCGACCTTCTCCTGAGTCCTCCGATCGAGGGGCGCATAGAGATACTGTCCCTGCCGTTCTTGGCGAGCGCCGCCTTCCTTTTCGCCATCGTCTTCTGGCCGACGAAGGTCGGCGTGCCGGCGGAGGCACCGCCGTCAAATACCCTGGCGCACCGCTTCCTGAAGAAGGTGACCTTTGGATGGCGGTTGGTGTCGCTCTTCCCTTTGGCGGGCATCGTTATCATAGCTCTGGATGTAATGTATAATTTCCTCATCGCCGACTTCCCGGTTCTCCAGATCCACGACACGGTCACAATCATGTTCAGTGTGTCCCTCATGGCCTACCCTTTCGTGCCGCAGAAGTTCGACCGCGAGAGGGACTTCGTCCTTTTCTTCTTCATGATCCTTGTCCTCATGCTCGTCATCCCGCTTCTTCTGTTTCGCATCATCCAGGGCAACTACCAGGAGGGAGTGAACGGCTATTCTTCGACGTTGCTTGCTCCGCAGCTGCAATGGGTCCTAAATCTGCTCGGGGTCAAGGCCAGCATCGTCCAAAGCCTGTCCGGTTCAGCTCCAACCATCGAGTTCATCACTCAGAACGGGGCAACCATCTCAGTCCAAATCACGACATCATGCTCGGGCATCTACAGCTTCTCAATTTTCGCGGCAGCTTTCACCGCTTTCATACTGACCGAGTTCGAGAAGACGAATTGGCGGGTATGGTCCCTGCTAGTCATGGGCTTCGTAGCATCGTACATGGCCAACATCCTCAGAATGACCGTGATAGTGTTGGCTGGCTACTTTGGGAATACGTCGGCGGATGCGGAGCAGTCGATGCTGATTGCTCATTCGAACGCCGGTTGGCTGATCTTCCTCGGATGGATCAGCCTCTTCTGGCTGCTGATGTACAGATTCCTATTCCCCCGGAAAAAGCGAACCGAGACAATTGAGAAAAGAGAATTCTCGTCCTGTCCGCTATGCGGCGAACCTCTCTCTCCCACCGTGCCGGGCTTCAAGTGCGACTGTGGCAAGATGTACCACTTATCGTGCATCCAGCAGAACGGGCAGTGTCCCGCATGCAACAAGGCGATAGCCATGATAGGGGTGGCGGGAAAGACGCCCACCTGATGTCGGCGGTTGGATTCAGCCTATGCGTCGATAGACGACTCCCTTGGGAAGTTTATTCCTATTCAGCGTTCGGCGACCATCCACGATGACCGGCGTCTTCATCACCGCGAAGTCTTCCCTTCCGAGTTCCCCATACTCTCGCCAAGAGGTCTGGATGATGCAACCATCCGCGCCTCTCAACGCTTCTCTGGCGGTGGAAACCTGTCTAACTGCCAGATTCGTGCCGACCTCTTCAGCCGATGCGGCGGGGTCGTGGGCCACGACGATGGCACCACGTCTCAATAGCTCGTGGATGATTGGCAAAGCGCGGCTATCCCGAACATCGTCGGTGTCCGCCTTGAATGCCAGGCCTAGCAGCGCGACATGCTTGCCACCAAGGCTCCTCAGTTCATCCTCGAGGAGATTGACCACGCGCACGGCCTGACGTTCATTGAATTCCAGCACCGCCTTCAGCAATGTTGGCTCGTATCCGAGAGACTTCGAAGCCGACACGACAGCTTTTATGTCCTTGGGCAGACAAGGTCCGCCGAAGCCTGCCCCCGGGACGAGGAACTTGGGATTGATACGCGAATCGAGAGCCACCCCTTCCAGAACCTTGTCTGAGTCGAGTCCGAATGAATCGCAGATGTTCGCGATCTCGTTCGCGAACGTCACCTTCGTGGCTAGGAAGGAGTTGGAAGCATACTTCACCATCTCAGCGGTCTTGATGTCGCACCGCCAGGTCATGCGGCCGAAGCTAGAGTAGAGCTTCTCAAGCATATCCCCCGGCTTCTTCTCGTCGCTGCCTATGACTATGCGGTCGGGCTTGAGCGTGTCCTCAAGGGCGGTCCCCTCCCTCAGGAACTCAGGGTTCATGCACAGACCGAACGCGCCAGCGGACAGACCGGACTCCTTCATGAGCATCGGCATCACGAGCTTCTCGGTCGTCCCGGGGACCACCGTGCTCTTCACCGCCACGAGCGGGAAATCCTTGCGACCCTTGATGGCCCTCCCGACGACTTTGGAGGCATCGATCATAAAGCACGTGTCCATCGATCCATCATTGAGTGGCGGGGTACCCACGCAGATGAAATAGAACGCGCTCCCCACGAGGGCGTCGCCGGCGTTGTCCGTCGCGCTGAAGTTGCCCTTCTTTATCGCCTTCCTGAGCTCCTCGCCGAGGCTCCTCTCGCGGTAGGGCTGCCTGCCGCCGCTGATGGCCTTGACCTTGACGGGGTCAATCTCGTAACACACGACGTCGTGTCCAAAGGTCGCGAATGCGACTCCTGTCGCGAGTCCGACCCGGCCGAGTCCGACTATCGAGATTCTCGCCATCGACACGTCATCGGGCCGTGCAAGATAAAAGCTTGCGAGCAGTCATCGGCTTACTTTATCTTGCCATTGTTTATCGAATCGCAGAGGTCCTTTACCCTTTCAAGCGAGGGCTTGTCGGTGTGCGTGAGAATCGTGTTCTCGGTGTCGAGTATCGCACCGCCGACCGTCGTGGCGTTCGTGAGCTTCGGCAGGTCTATCTGCACGGTCGGATCCACGAACCCGGAGACCACGTTGAGCCATAGGGCGAGCAGCTGCCGCTTCGCCATCCCCATCATATCTCCCTTGTACTCCGCCCAGAGGATGTCGCAGGCCTGCTTTGGCGTCGTGAGGTTGGAGAACACGGCGGACCGGCTTCTGATCGCGTCGATGAACGACTGGGGCATGCCGACGTGTTCGCCCGAGGGCGAGCTGACATTGCACTGATGCTTCCAGTAGCCTATTGTGCGCGGCTCGAACCTGGGCGGGGGCATCTGGTCGAGAACGTACATCTGCCTGTCGCCAGCCCCGAACAGGATCTCCGCCTTGCCATCCCCGTCGAGGTCAGCGATCCAAGGCTCTCCCCTGACCTTGTATGCGGGGTACAGCCAGTTGATCACGCCCGTCGTCGATTCGAGAGAGAAAAGGCCGGAGTCCGAGCCGACGAGTATCTCGATGGTCTTGTCCCCATCGATGTCGGCGCTCACAAGAGCTGCCTGCGACCATGTAGTGTTAGGTAGGGTTGTGTGCCAGAACTCGACGCCGTCTGTCCCCCTGTATGCCACTATCGTGTGCGCCAAGGAATCGCCCTGTATGACATCCAGCATTCCGTCTCCATTGACATCCACGAGCGTCGGGCTGTGATAGAAATAGGTCCAATTGGTGTTCGTCCAGAAGACACTGCCATCGCCCCTCAGGACCGTAATGCCGCCAGACACGACGAGGGAGAAAACGATCTCTGGCTTGCCGTCGCCGTTGAGGTCGCCGATGGCCGGATCCGATGCGACGCCGTACCCGAGCCTCTGTTCCCAGAGTAGCCTGTGCGTCTTTATCGAATAAGCTCTGGTAACCGCGTGGTTGTCCCATATGACGAAATCTTTCTCTCCATCACCGTCCAAATCAGTGAACGCAGGCGAGGTGCGGATGTAGTGTTCGAACGCGGAGCTTTTCCAGAGGATGCTCCCGTCCTTGCCGTTGAACGTATACACGTAGCGGTCGAAGCTGCCGAGGGTCAGGTCGTCAATGCCATCGCCATTGACATCGTAGATAATCGGAGAGGAAGAGAAACCCTCCTCCCAGAAGGTCCCATAGTCGGTGTACTTCCATATCAGAGACCCGTTGAGCGCGTTCAGTACGTAGAGGTTGAGTCCCCCCGTCGGCTGGTGAGCACCTTCTTCGGCGATGACCTCAGGTAGGCCATCGTGGTTCAGGTCGGAAATCGCGGCAGGACCTAGGTCGTACTTGCCTTCGAACCTCCATAGAATATGTCCGTCGCTATCCAGAGCATATAGGAACCTCGGGTTTGATCCGGTCGCGACCTCACCGAAGTAGACTTCTTTCTTCCCGTCCCTGTTGACATCGAGAGCGAGGGCGCCTGTGGCCAATGTCCCGTTGACCGTGAACGTCCATCGCACGTGCGGAACGACGATGTTGCCGATCTCCGGTGAGAATCCAGTGCGGTTCCAGTCAAACCTCTCGATCGCTTGGCCCATCGGAGGCACAATCGGTCCGGGCGCGTGTTTCTGCACCGCGGCAGGCGTCGCGTTTAGGACTGAGAATATAGCGAGACACACTAAAGCAACTTTGAATACTGCCAAACTCTCCCCAACTGGATTATATTGAAGCAGCGGCTATATTAAGCTTGACACTGCCGAGGGTGGGCAGTCCAGTGTTATCAGAATCGACAACATCATTTCCGTGGTTCTCGACGCTTTGTCGCATTCCATATTCGATGTAATCTGGATTGGTGGCGAAGTTATCACGAAGTCTCGGTACCGCGGTTCTCCGCAACCGTTAAAAGGACTGTAGCGACTCAGCCGCTCAGTGGACACTCCTATGTGCCAACAAGATATGGATTCAGACCAGATGGTGTCGGTCTCCCGCGCCACCGCCAAAAGGGAGCATTATCATGGCGGATAGACCCCGTGTTCTATTCGTGCACATAAGCCCAAATCATCCGAGTTTCATCCAAAGAGATCTAGATATTCTGTCGGGGCATTTCGACGTCCGTGAAGTGTTCTATGGCTCTAGGCGGAACATCTGGGCAGTGGCGAAGGGGACGCTTTGGGCGGATATCACGTTTAGCTGGTTCGCTTGGGATCAAGCTGCCTGGGCAACGCGCTTCTCAAGAATCCTCGGTCGCAAATCTATAGTGGTGGTCGGCGGATTCGATGTCGTCGGCATGCCGGAGATTTCGTACGGCAATCTGCTCAGCCGCAACTCGACTCGCAGGACCAGATATGCAATCAATCACGCAGACCGTGCATTGGCAATCTCGCAATCGTTGAAGGCTGACGCGGATCGTCTCACCGGCCGCAAGGACATCGAGGTGGTCTACTTGGGATTTGACGCCGATCAATTCAGGCCATCTGGATCCAAGGGGCGTGTCGCTCTCACGGTGGGCGCCTTGAACCGTTCCAATCTACAGAGGAAAGGTCTTGATACATTCATCAAAGCGGCAGCACACGCGCCCGACATCGAATTCAGGCTTGTGGGAAAAGTCGAGCCAGAGATGCGTCGGGATATCACGGATCATTCCTCGAAGAATCTCCACATTCTAGGGGAGGTAGATTTCGGGAGGCTCTTGTCCGAGATGCAGGGAGCCTCCACCTATATTCAGCCCTCAGCACACGAGGGGTTTGGTTGCTCGCTGGCAGAGGCCATGCTATGCGAGTGCGTCCCAGTCGTCAGCAATCGTGGCGCAATACCTGAAGTCGTCGGCGACACAGGAATCTATGTACCTCCGGGAGATCCAAAGGAAGTTGCGAATGGCATCGGGAGGGCTATGAATTCTCCACAGCTTGGCATTCGCGCAAGAGAAAGAATAGCGCAGCTCTTTCCTCTGGAGAACAGAAAAAAAAGGCTGGTGGAGATTGTGACGGAGGCAATCTCTGCATGATCGTGGCTCACTGGAACATGAGGTTTTTCCCTCTGGTGGGTGGTATTGAAACGCACATAGCAAGCTTGATTCGCAACATGCCAGATGTGCAGTTCTGCGTAGTCACCAATGCCCTGAAAGGCGAGTCTCTGAAATCTGAATTCTCGGAAAATGCAGGCATCCATCGGTTTCGACCTTATGACCCAATGCGCGCGCGAAAGACACATTGGGGAAGCAAGGTTCTTCTTGCTCCATCATCAGCGGCCGAAATTCTCCGGACTCTCAGACAACGACTATACATCAAGAAAAGGAAGCCCGACCTCGTACACCTGCACGACATAGATAGAAACACGATTGAGATACTCAGACGTTTCGGCTCGCCAAAGCGGTTCGTCCAATTGTTCAACAGTATGTTCAAGCCGGATGATCTCCACATTCCATTTCTTCTCACGAAGCATTTCGATACGATGCTGATCCCAGATTCGCCTTGGGCTGCGTGGGAGAAATCATTCACATTGCAGTATCAAAATGTCATAGTCTTGAGCAAAACGAGGGAGGAATTCTGGAGGAGGGAATTCGAGGAGCGTGGAATCGAGGCCAATATCTGGTATGTTCCAAACGGTGTGGATCTGGACATCTTCAGCCCCGTCAAAGTCAGAGCAGACCGTCCCTTCACCGTGGGATACGCTGGGCGGCTCGACGTATACAAAGGCGAATCACTATTGGCGGAAATTCTGGAGCATCTTCCGGAGGGCGTGAATTTCCATGGGGCGATTTCAGCTCGTGAAAGAATCCCTTCATGGCTGACCAATCTTCCAGCAGACAGGTTCAAGGTGAGCTATAATATCCCATACAATCTGATGCCAGATTTCTACAGGTCGCTTGACTTGGTCATGAACACGACGATAATAAGAACGACCGATCGCGCAATTCTCGAGGCTATGGCTTGCGGGACGCCTTTAATCAAGGTTCGCACAGGCGACGATTCTCCCGTTATCGATAGAGAGACGGGGATGCTGCTTGCCCCGAGAGCGCGGGATTTCAATGATGCGATTGACTCTCTGCGCTCAGATCGACAGTCCTTGGAGAGATTGTCACGAAACGCCCATGAGGCCGTGGCGAACAGCTTTGATGCAAAGGCAATTGCCTGCAAGGTGAGGGACATCTATCAGACGCTGGCGGGGCAGTAACATCGTTGGCATGGCGATTCCATCATGCTTGGATGAGACTTGACAAGCTTGGGCTGGTCGCCAAGTTGCATCAGAATTCAAGCTTGCGCGCCGAGAGTCTTTCCTCGACAAGCTTCATCATGGTTTCGAATCGACTGTCCCAGGAGTTCTTCGAAGCCATGGTCTGCCTGGCCTGAACGAGACCGGAATCGTGTTCTTTCAAAGCCGCGTCGATGGCTTTCTCGAAATCGTCTGGGTTGTCTGCAATCCTTATCAATTGAGCGAATCTCGTGACTTCGGGTAGCCCTGTCGAGACTATCGGTTTCCCCGTCGCCATGTACTCATACATCTTGATTGGGTTCACGCTTTCCGTGAGTTCGTTGCGTTGGAAGGGCATGATGCACACATCGAATTGACTGACGTAGCGTGGGAGCACCTCGTAGGAGACCTTGCCGAGAAAGCGTACATTGGGGACTTGCGGTTTCCGGATCGACTTTCCGACGGGCCCGACGAAGACGAATGACCAGTCTGGTCTTCTCCTTGCTATCGCCTCGACCATGTCCAACGCTATCCAAGTGAAGACTCCCCCCGAGAATCCTATCATGGGGTGAGGCACCTGCTCCAGCTCGACAGGAACTCTTGGGCTGCTGGCAGCCTCCTTGAAATGTTCATAATCGGCGCCATTCGGGACTAGGTAAGTGTTGGGGTTGATCCGCTTCTTGGCGTGATATAATCGCTCAGAAGTCGTGAAGACAAGATCGCTGATTGCGACGAGGTGCTTCTCTTTCTCGACGACTTCCCCGTAAGAATGCGATAGTTCGGCCCAATCATCCACGCAGTCGTAGACAACCAGTCTTGTCTTGCCTGGGCGGTTGAACATGGCACCATCGAAATGGTAGCACCATAGCAAATGGTTCTGAATGCCCAGTCTTCTGCTCACGTTATCGACTGTGTGCTTGACTAGATAGTTGTTGAACGTCCTCAAGGGCCTAATTGTTCGATCGAGGGGGAACGCCTTCGTGAGAGTGAGTGCTGACAATGTTGGAGAGACCCGTTGGAGGCGGGTTCTTGCGAAGCCTAGCACAACCTCGTAGCCCGCAGGTCGTGGCGGGTCGACAAAAAGGACCTGAGCCTGATTGGCATACCTTCGCATGATATGGTTCGGTCGGTGCGTAAGGAAGCTCCATTCTGTACTGGAGATGCAGACGGCAGGGAGGTCTTCACTCGACGGCTTCTTCGGCCGAGCGTTCGAGGCACTGGCGGCGCTCACGCCATCCGTCGAATCCGTGCAAACATCCTCCTGATGGGCTGGGCTAGGACATCCAATTCTCTTGGGGACATAGTGTACAGTCCGGCGAATATTACCGTGGCGACGAGCGCTAGTGCGAGCAGGAATCTCGGCACGCCGCTGTATAGTGAGATGAATCCGGCGGCAGGGAGCGAAATGGCGGCGATTAAAAGGGTCACAGTGAGCTGTCTAATGTCGACGGACCAAGAGTACTTGGCGAAAGCGAGGGTGGCGGCGAACTGTATGATATATGCAACGAGGATTGCAATAGCGAGGCCGATCTCCCTCATGGTCGGCGCGAGGACGATGGAGATGACGACCATCGGCACACCCCATATGACGTTGAGCAACAAGCCCATTCTCATTTGCCCGGTCCCGGCGATTCCGTAGCCCACGTAGCTGCCGACGCTCGCGATGTATATGGCTGGCGCCGCGAGCCGTAAGACAGGTGCGGCAGTGGTGTACGCAGCTCCGTAGAGTGTGCGCAGGAACGGCTCGGGGAGTGCCATCAGTATCAGGGCTGGCGGAAGCGTGAGAAACGCACCGACGCGCAATGTCCTAACCATGAAGGTGGACAGACCGTCTGGTTTCTCCTGGTGGAACTTGGAGACGATAGGCACGAGGGGCACGCCGACGGCTCCAGAAATGATGAGGAGGTAGCCCGCCAGGCCGGAGCCTGCGGAGTAGAGGCCGACGTGGGTGAAATTCCCCCGATCTATTGAAGCGAGCAGCGAGTTGCAGAACCATAGGACCAGGGTTACGACGACCGAGCTAACGACAGCGGGCAGCGCGTACTCGGCTATCCTTCCGTAGATTGACCTCTCTCTTGGTATGGTCAGCTTGAGGCGGCGGGTGATCCAGATTCTGCGCAGCAGTGCGATGTTCACGAAGATGCTGATAACCGTGGAGACTATCATTGCCAGGATTGCACCCTGGAGGGACAGAAAGACGACGAAGACGACTGTGCTCGGGATTGAGAGCAGAGCGGACACGGAGTTTCTGAGGCCAAGCTCCTTAATTTTCTCGAATCCCTGGAAGGTCGCGAAGAAGGGCGACGAAATGGCGGACATAGCCATACTTATCGACGCCACGAGCAGCAACCACACGAAGCGGGAGTCGTGCAGGTTCACAGCCAGCAGAGGCCCGATGATCGCGAGCGCCGACACGGTGAGGGCTGTCGAGATGAGCGTGAGCACGAAGCCGGCGCCAAGGAGCCTACTTGCCTCCTCTGGCTTGTCGTGCGGGACTGCGGCGAGGAACTTGACGAGTGCGCTCGGCGTCTGGAAGGTCGTGAACACGGCGGCAAGGTTAATCGTCAGGATGACAATGCTTAGGACGCCGTAGTCGTTCTGCGTTAGGACGCGGATGATGATGATCGAGTTCACGACGGTGGCGAGACGTGTGGTGACTGTTGAGACGAACGAGAAGGCAGAGCCGGACGCGAGCTTGTCACCTTTCGTCGCGGTCTTCCCTTGGCGTTCAGTCTGCTCAGCCAATGATGGCCTCCATGCTTGCCCCTCGCCAAGACGCTATCAAAGGCTCGGTCCGAGAATCGAAGAGGAGGCTATCGGGCTGAAGGACGGTCTGCATCCGTACTTGCCGAACCGTGTTAGTTTTAATAACGCTTTGCACACAATTGCTCGCATGGCGAATAGGGACTGAGACGCAGACCTCAGGTGTGCTACTTGCCGGTCAAACGTTTCCGCAGTTTGAGCAATCGAGTCCTGACGAACATCAGAACACCCTGAAACCACCTGTGGAAACGTATCCGCCTTCTCTCGCTGGCATTGATATGGATTACTGGCAATCCCCTCTCTGTCCTGACCGCCTCGAGCAGGCACACAGCAGTCTGAACAACCCAAGCCTTCCTCTCGGCATTTGAGGGCTTGAGTCTATCCTCCGGGAAGACCGCTCCTTTGCCAACCGCTCGGGCGAGCGCTTTCAATTCAACTCGCGAGAGGCCGAATACCGCTAGGGGGCTCTTGGCAACATCGAAGGTTACGATTACGCGATTGCGTGCGACCCTGGACAGTTCCGCGAAAGAAATGCCGATGTCGAAGGGAAGGTGCTCGATCACGGAGACACAGCAGACAACATCGAACGAGGTGTCGCGAAATGGTAAATGCGGTAGGGCAGAGCGGACCCTTGTCACGCCTGCAGGCAGCCCCGGGGGCACTTCCGGGTCCACGGAGACGACCTTTGCCCCATGCCTCGCGAGATAGATTGGAAGTGCGGAGACTCCAGACCCGACATCAAGGACTGAGTGGTCGCTTAGGGGACCGAGCCGGCGAACGATCCAAGGTAGCTCGAGCAATCTGGACCAAGTCTGCGAATTGTAGACGAGCGGTTCCGCAAAGACAGGACGGTCGATCTCCTTATCGATTTCGAGGAGTTCAGGAACCCGCCCGACAGACTCGAGGTCGCTCCTGCTGCCGACCACGAGAGTGGACGACTCGCCCGTTTCCGAGTTCATTGACAGCAAGAGGAAGGTCATCGATTAGTTAGCAGTATCGATTCGGAATGCGGGAGCAACCGGAGACCCGAGAAGATTCCAATCGAGTGCAATCGCATGTGAGAACCTGCATGGCTGGAGATTCTCAAAAAGTTCCAGTGGATGCCCGAGATGCAGACGGCGGGGAGATCGCGCTCCTAGACGGCGCTCGCTCCGCTTGATGTAGCACCCACTTCGTTCATGCATCCCCTCTTTTCCGTAGGATTGAAAGCAGACGGAAGTTGCCGTCTCTTTCTGAGAGGTTGGCGGCCGGGTCCCTCGCGAAACTCAAGATCGCACGATGGATTCTCCTGGCCCCAGGAAGTCGCGCTATTGTATCTCGAACCTTCGTCTCTCGGACCAGTCCGCAGGTCGGAGGTTTTTCTATGCCCGCAAGCCCCGGGAAATCCATCGATTCCAAGTGCTCAACTATGCAGTTGTATTGCCCAGCTAGGATTAGGATACTCTCGGGTGTGAAATACTGCATGTGTTCGAGGTCCACGCGAAATCCCACCCACTCCTTTGCCGTTTCTAATGATGTTCCCGCGGCCCCCCCATTCGGAGTCCAAAGTACCAGCAGACCTCGGGGGGCGAGGACTCTTAATGACTCGTCCAGCAGTCGGCGCACTCCGAGCGGATGCTCGATTAGATCAGCCATCATGATGAAGTCCATGCTGTTTGAAGGAAGACGAGCATCTTCCAGATTGCCGAGATATGCGTTGAAACCGAGCTGTTCTCTCACGAAGGTGCATGCCTCCGGGGATATGTCGACGCCCACTACCTTCGCCCCCAGCGCATCCGCCTTGACGAGATCCGCACCGATACCGCATCCGACATCGAGGAAATTCCTTCCCCGCAACGTACTCAGAGCACACAGACGTTTGAACCTTGAATCCCCCTTGGCGTCTTCGAGCGCTCTTCGGTGAAAAACAGCCGCGGTCCTTGCACTCAGTTCACGTGGCCTAAATGTCTGCCAGTAGCCCTTGTACCAGTCGACCAGAGTCTTTTCGTCCGGGGTGCGACTTACATACCAAAGGCAGCATCGCGTGCAATAGGCGACGGGAAGACCGTCAGGTCGAGATATGATATCCTTGTTCTTCCCCTCACATAATGGACAATTTCGTTCGCCAAGCGATTGCGGAGGCCACCGTGGAATGCGAGAGTCAAGAGGCGGCAATCGAGGAAGCGCATCTATTTGCGCGGTCATATCCGAATCCATATCGCCGAGCGGGGCTCGTCTTCGCTCATACGTATCGCGCCTAAAATAAGTTCTGCATCGTACAATGCCGCAATGGACGATGCGGCTCCTTTCCCGTCACCATGTCTATTGTGAGTGCACGGGAGTGAACGTCCATGATTGAGCATGTTTTCGTCACGTTCGCAACCTCTCTGCGATTTGTCTGCAGGCGCGCGACTATCATCATCTTGCGTCTTGAAGCTGGCCAAGAGCAATACGTCGGCGAGAATGAGCACCGAAGACACCAGGAACTCAGCCCCAAAACCATACCCTTCCGAGACGAAGCCGCCGAACAAGGGCCAGTGATCGAGCCCATTCCCATGATAGCGATGTATGGGCCGAAGGTCTTTGCTCGCCCCTCATTCGGTCATAGGCGGGAGAGGATCGTCGATGCGTAGACAATGAATAGCGCCAATGAGGCTCCTATGAGTCCGTGGACTAGGAGCGCCGCGATGAATGCCCACGTCAGGCCGAGGGGCAGCCAGACCAGAGTGAGGAAGGCCGGGAACATCGCGCAGAACGCGGTTCTCATGATTTCTTGCAGCCGATTATTGGTCAGGCAATCGTTGTCCGAGCGACGTCTTCGAGCGTGACGAACTTCCAGCCTCGGTCTTTCCCGAGACCGATGAACTGCGACAACCGCGAAATGTCCTTGCTGCACGCGTTCTTGATCCACCTCGGCAGACTCGGGTGGTGGTCGTAAAGTTCGACGAATTCCCAGGGGTGCAAGACCATGACGACGATATCCTCGGCCTTCGTCACAGCCTCGACCCCCATCGTGGCGCCGTAGGTGTTGATGAAGCCGCCTCCGATGGGTATCTGACGCACAATCGGGTTCTCAGTCGAAGGAATCTCCAGAATCGGGGACGAACCACGTCTCCTCACGTCGTCGGCTGAAGGGTGATAGGGAACCCGCGTGGCACCCCTGAAATCGTACGCGTAGCCGAAGAGACCTTTGCGCATTCTCCTCTCCGGAAGCACCGATGAATCGATTTTGTAGCCAGTCTTCTCAAGGCAGAGAAGAGTCGTCTCATTGAAACTGAAATTCGGCGCTCTGAACGTCGCCAATTTCGCTCCGGAAGATTCTTCAATCACTCTCGTCGAGTCGTTGATCAAGCGCATCTGCGTGTCCAAGTCACTAAGGCAAAGAAAGCGGTGATCCATGGAATGATTTCCAAGGCTGAAGCCCATTTTCAGAATGTCCTTCGCGAGGGAAGGGTATACGTTGCAGAGCGAAGCAAGGAAGAAGATATCGGCCGGTATCCCGGTTGATTTCAGCAAATCAAGGAGGCGGGGTAGACCGTCGTCGACTCCGAGATGGCTGTCGCCCAGATATGGAGGATAGTCAGGCTCGACGTCGAAGCTCACGACTACGGTTTTCATCGCTCGTTCCATCGACGGCAGAGCAAGCTTTTAGGATATGAGCCTTATTGCACGGTCGCTTGAAAGCCGTAATACCCGCCGCAGGTCTTGGAACAAGGTTCCTGCCGTATACCAAGGCACAGCCGAAGGAAATGCTCCCCGTCGTCGACAAGCCCGCGATCCAGTATGTGGTGGAGGAAGCTGCGGCGTCAGGTCTCCGCGACATACTCATCGTCACCGGTCGGGGCAAGAGGGCCATAGAGGATCACTTCGACCGAAGCGTCGAGCTGGAAGGTTATCTGAGACGGTCGTCGAAGGACAAAGAACTGGAGCAGATGCAGGAGATCGGAAGCCTCGCGAACATCATGTACGTCAGGCAGAAGGAGCCACTCGGACTGGGCCATGCCATTCTGTGCGCCGAGCCCTTCGTGGGTGAAGAGCCGTTCGCCGTCCTTCTCGGCGATGACATCCTCATTGATTCGACGCCTTGCACAAAGAAGCTGGTCGATGTCTTCGAGAAGAGACATGCGGCGGTCCTCGCTGTCCAGGAGATGCCCATGAGGAAGGTCGGAGCCTATGGCGTCGTCTCCTGCAAATCAATCGGCGAGTCGCTCTACGAGGTCGACGGTATCGTGGAGAAGCCCTCGCCCGAGAAGGCCAACTCAAACCTCGTGTCCATCGGCAGGTACATTCTCCCTCCGAGCATCTTCAGACACCTGAAGTCGCTCAAGCCCGGCGTTGGCGGCGAAATCCAGCTCACCGATGGGATAAGGGAGCTGCTCAAGAGCGAGAAAGTCTTCGCGATGAGATTCGACGGGAAGAGGTACGACATCGGCGACAGGATGTCATGGCTAAAGGCGAATATCGAGCTGGCGATGGGACGGCCGGAATTCAAAGAAGGCTTCGAGGAATTCCTGAAGGAGTTTTCTGGGAAGTAGCCGCCCGGACCTCCAACGGCGCGACTCAGTCTTCCTGTATCTTGAGGCTGGCCAGGAGCAGGACTCCGGAGAGGATGAGGATCGAGGACACCAGGAACCCGCCTTCGTATCCGTAGCCCTCCGTGATGAAACCGCCGAGCAGGGGGCCGGCGATCGAGCCTATTCCCATTATCGCGTTGTAGAAACCGAATGTCTGCGCTCGTCCCTCCTTCGGAGCGAGGCGCGACACGATAATCGATCCGGAGACGTTGATCACCGCCCACGAAGCTCCTATGAGCCCGTGGACGAGGAGGGCTGCGATGAATGCCCACGTCAGGCCGAGCGGCAGCCAGACCAGAGAGAGGAAGGCCGGGAAAAGGACGACCCTTGCGGTCGCCCCCGCAATCTGCGCACGCCTTGCTCCGAACTTGGATATCCACCGCCCAACCCTGGAATATATGGCGGCCGACACGGCCTGGCTCGCGATGAAGACGGCGAAGACCTGCGAGGCGTCGAATCGCGCGGGACCCGCCAAGAATATCGGGAACATCGCGTAGAAAGCGGTGAAGCCGGAGAAGAGCAGGATGACGCAGACGTAGTAGGACCTCAGGGTCCTCGAGGAGGCCGGCCTCTTCCCGCCGTGGTTCGCGAACTCGAAGTAGTGAAGGAGCTTCATCGGCAGGAACTTCACTCTTTCAACCGCCAAGTAGAGGTGCTCGGAGATGTGGACCGTGGACCTCTTGATAGGCGTCTCGGGGTCCTTGATCCAGCGCCAGGCCATCAGGGCGGAGAGGACGGAGAGCATCGCACCCGCCAGGAACAGCGCACGCATCGAGCCTATTGCTCCCCAGGTCCCAGAGAACCCCGCGAGCCACGAGGCGCCTATCGCCAGACCGACGATGAAGCCGATCCCGCCTATCTGGCTGAAGAGAGCGAGCTTGTTCGGCCACTGAGTCCTGTCAGAGGTCTCCATGATCAGCACGGTGCCGACCAGGCCGGCGGAGGTCAGCGCGCCCAGGAGCAGGTTGGCGAGATAGAGCTCCGGGATGCCTTGGCTGACCGCCATGATCCCGAGCGAGGCGGCCATGCCGACGAAGCTCAGCACGACGAAGGCGCGTCTCCTGCCGATGCGGTCGGACGCGCGGCCCCAGAGCATGAACGCGGGGACGGAGGCGATGCTTGAGGAGGCGGCGATGATCCCGACCTCCGCGGCGCCGGCTCCGAGGAGGAGCGCGAAAAGGGGGATGAGGGTCGATGTGGCGCCGCCGGCGATGCCGTTCGGCAGGAAGGAGTAGTACCACTTGTCGCCGCCAGCGCTGCCTTTCAACCCATCCCTTCTTCGGGATTTCGGAAAGCTAGCTCGACGTAGTTATTCTTTTGCCATTGGCTTCTTGGAGGTTCGCTAGTGCGGAAGGATGTCCCATATCAACTTGGATGCCGCCACGAACAGCATGAGGATGAAGATCAGTGAAACGGTCCTCGTCTTCAGCTTCGCCAGGCCCCACCTCGACCCGACGAAGGCCCCTATGAAGACCAGCGGTGCCAGGACGGGCACCAACCAGAACAGCGAGTAGTCTGCAGGCTTGATGACGGCGTAGATGGAGAAGCTGAGCAGGGACGTGGGGATGATCAACAGGGCGGAGGTGCCGATCGCCTTCCTCGTGGCCCTCCCCAGGATGCTCACGATGATCGGGACGTTGACGAGACCGCCGCCGATTCCGAGAGCGCCGGAGAGGAAACCCGCGCCGACCTCGCCCGTCGTGGCGGTCCCGAGCCTCGCCTTGGTCATCTTGCTTGCGTCATCATTGTCCATGAGATGCGGGCTGCGGTAGAGGTTGACGATCATCTGCGCGCCGAAGATGCAGAGGACCGCGACGAAGAAGATGATGAACTGCTCCTTGGTCGACTCGATGTTGAAGAAGACGCCGAAGACAGTCCCCGCCAGGGCTCCAATGACCAGGATGGACGCGAGCCTGACGTCGACTAGCTTGCGGCGGTGGTGGTTGTAGAAGGAGGCGATGCCCGTTGCGGTGGTGAAGGTCAGGGAGAGGGGCACCGCGATGAGCTTGTCAGGCGTGACGAGCGAGAGGAGTATCGGGACGTAGAGGAGGCCGCCGCCGAGCCCCAGGTTGCTGTAGATGAAGGACACGCCGAACAGCAGGAAGGCGAGGAGGGCGAAGGTGAACGGATCCACGAACCTGATGAAGGAAAGAGACGTATCAACCTATCGAGGACCCTTCGGCGATGATGGGCCGACAGTTTTATCACCCGTCCAGAGCTATGTTTTTTCTGAAAGGACGAGTGGTGGGGACGCCTTCATGAAGTCCAGCGAAGAGGGCCGATGGACGGCATTCGGGGTGGCCGTCTGGATTCTTGGAATCACAGTGCTGATTGCGGGTTTCGTCCTCTCTCAGCAACGGGAGACGAAGATCACGCAGCAATGCGGCCAATATGTAGGAGGAAATTGCCATCGCTGGATCGATGTCGAGCAGACCATCGTGACTCCGCTGGCCATCGTGGGTTACGTGCTTGCGGCGTTAGGGATACTGTTCATCATCTCCGGATTCATCGTATTCTTCGTCCTGACCTCGAGGTCGAAATCACGAGTGGCAAAGGCAAATACTGTCGCGGAGAGCGAATCGCCTGAGGATAGAGAGCTCAAGCGCTAGCCTTTTATTACGCTCTCGGTCATCCTCTCCCCGTGCTCTTCCTCGTGCGCTTCGGTGAGATCCACCTCAAGAGCAAGTACGTCCGCAAGCAGTTCCAGGACAAGCTCGTCGCGAACATACAGGATCACTTCGCTTCGAGAGGCGTCGAGTGCCTCACCTCGTCGGACAGGGGGAGGGTGTACGTCGAGACGGACGACGAGGCGGCGGGGTGGTCGATACTGAGGCGGGTGTTCGGAGTCGTGTCGTTCAGCGCGGTTGTCGAGTGCCACGCGGACATGGAGGCGATTTCGAAGACGCTCGTGGGCTACTCCCGCAATCTCGTGAAGGAAGGAGCGAGCTTCGCGATAAGGTCTAGGCGGTCGGGGAGCCACGCGTTCACCAGCCGCGACGTCGCGGTGGCGGCGGGAAAAGCGATGCAAGATACTTACAGGTCGCTCGAAGTTGATCTTGCCAAGCCGGACATCGAGCTGTTCATCGAGGTCAGGAACAACAGGGCGTTCATCTTCCACGAGGTGGTCGAGGGGCCAGGCGGGCTGCCCATGGGTAGTCAGGGGCGGATGCTCGCGCTGGTCGACGGCGAGAGGGGGATGGTGGCGGCATGGATGATGATGAAGCGGGGGAGCAAGGTGACGGTCATCGCGACAGACGGATCGGAGTGGGTCGAGCCGCTGAGGGAGTGGG
Source organism: Thermoplasmata archaeon (assembly GCA_041489255.1). GTDB lineage: Archaea > Thermoplasmatota > Thermoplasmata > RBG-16-68-12 > JAFNFQ01 > JAFNFQ01. Next base: position 39,468 of record JBGPQV010000013.1, read on the forward strand.
ACCTGCACCTGAAGGTCCAGAGGATAGCGCGCATGGACGAGCTCAGGGAGATCTCGAAGCTGAACAGGGCTGAGGTCCTGGCGGTGGGGTGGGCCCTCGAGGAACTGGAGGCAAGGAAGGGCGAGGTCCCAGAGGGACTCACCCTCTTCCATCCGGCGGTGGGGCTGACGGATGAGGGGCTGGCGGAGATCGCGGGGAGGATCAGGCTGGGCGGGGAAAAAGGGGTTCTTTCTTAGGAACGCCGTGTTGGAGAATCGCTTGCCGGGCAGCCACAGTCTCTACCAAGGAGAACGCGTTCGCGCTTTCCGCCGTCTTTCGCAGGGCCTCTGTATCCGCCAAATCCGCGGTTGAGTTTCGGCACTTGACAACCTGAGCCAAAGCATTATCGTCTCCGCGTTTGCTCGAAAGCCCGTGTCCGCCTCCTCAAGATCCTGTCCGTTCTGCGGTCAATTGAACGGTTCTGCGTACGCCATGTGCGTGCGGTGCGGGAGGATACTCCCCCCGGTGACCATGGCCCCGCCAGCTGCGGCGCCGCCAATGTCGATGGCGGGAATGGGCATCCCTCCGCCTCCGCCCAGCCCACAGGAAATCGATCCGTTCGAGACGGTCTTCGACAGGCCGCTTACTCCGGAGGAACTCAGCGCGTTGAAGCGCGTCGAGCGCTCGCCCGCCATCGGGGCGACGAAGGTCATGGCCACGCTCTTCGGAATCGCTCCTCTCTTCCTGATGTTCATGGCCTTCATGGGGACCCCGTTCGATCCAGCTGCCTTCCCCATGATCATGATCGGCTGCGCAGTCATCGCGGTTGCCATGGGGGCAGCATCGCGCGCGAAGAGGTACCCGGTGGATCTCACGATCACGAAGGGGAGCGTGAGGGAAGCTCGCGGTGTCCCCAAGAGAACGACGGGACCAACGGGGCAATCTGCTGTCCGGCTAGGAGATATCGAATTCGCTTCGACAGCGGCGGTCATGCAGAACCTGCAGGAAGGCCGCATGAACTCGGTCGTCTTCGTGCCCCCGAATGAATACGCGCCCAACGCTGCGGCGAGGAAGCGAGGGTGGATCCTCGGCGCGAACGGTATCATGTTCAAATCGCCCGTGTCGTGCTCGATCAACCCCGCCACGAACACCCAGGGCCCACCTCCACCGCCACCGACGATGCAATCGATCTGGGGAGGGAAGTGAGATGCGCGCATCCGTCTTGATCATCGTCTTCGCGGCGCTCTCAATGTTCCTTCTCTTCATGCCATCCGCCACCGCGGCGCCGGGGATCAGCATCCAGGGCTACGACACGGGCGGGAGCTTCACCCCGAACGACGGCACCTACCCCATACCAGTCGGAGCGACGCTCGAGGTACGCATCTGGGACGACTTCTATGCCTGTAGCGACGCCACGGTCAATTGGGGCGACGGCACCGCACCCGACACCGGCGGCACCGGCAGCGGTTTCGCGCAGACGTACGAGCACGTCTACACCGCGGCGGGGACATACACGATCACCGCGACTCAGGACGTTTGCCCTGGAATCGTGTCAGCGAGAAAGGTGATAGAGGTCGGCGGCATGGGCAACATTTTCGACCCCTCGAGCCCGATGTTCTTTCTGATATTCTTCGCTCTTATCCTCGCGGTCGTCGCCCTCATCCTCGCGAACGCCAGGATTACGCCGCCGAGGCCCCGACCCGGAACACCGCAACAGAACGCTCCACGCCCCACGCCTGTCCCAAGGCTCGGGTACTCCGGCATAAACGCGAACATGACGCATCACCTCGTGCGGCTGCGGGAGGTCCCGCCGGGGGCCCCTGTCCAGTACGACCCGCTCGGCCCGCCGCACATCGACATGGTGTTCGGGAAGCCGACCAACATAGACCAGCAGGTCAACTGCAAGGCGTGCGGGTCGAAGCTGGGCTACACCGTCGAGGGCTGGTTCTGCATGAACCCGCACTGCCCGCTGATCGGCACTGGTCCGAAAGGGTTCACGCGAGGCACCCTGCAACTGTGAGTTCATCCGAGATCCGGCGGGTCCGCGACGTTTCTTCCGAGGGCGGTGGAGCATTGGAGGAACCATTGCCCGCTCATCGTCGATTCCAGTCTCGCAGGCTCGATTCAGGCTCGAAATCAGACTTCTTCCCGATAAGGCGTCACCTTCTATGCTGGAGAAAACATTAACCCCTTGAAATGATTCAGCTTCGTGTGAGGATTGCATGCTTGAGGTGAGGAACCTATCCAAGAGCTTCCGCAAGGTCAAAGCGGTAATCGACCTCAGCCTCGCCGTGGGGAATGGGGAGGCGGTCGGCCTGGTCGGACCGAATGGCTCCGGGAAGACGACGACGCTGAGGTGCATTTGCGGCATCATGAAGCCGGACGCCGGCGAGGTCTCATTCAACGGGGTCAACCTCTACGACAATCCGGTGGAGGCGAAGCGGGGCCTCGCGTTCGTTCCAGAGATACCATACCCGATCTCCTACCTCACGGTGTGGGAGCACATGACGTTCATGGCGCGCGCGTACTCCGCAAGGGGGTGGGAGCGGAAGGCGGAGGATCTCCTTAATGCATTCAATATGACCGAGAAGAGGGACGAGTACTGCATCAGGCTGTCGAAAGGAATGAAGCAGAAGGTGATGCTGATGTCGGCGTTCGTCCACGAACCCTCGGTGCTGGTCATGGACGAGCCGCTGTATGGCATCGATCCCCAGGGTAGCTATGAGCTCAAGAGGCGAGTGAAGGAAATCCTCTCGAGAGGGGCTAGCGTCTTGGTCAGCTCGCACACGCTGAGCCTGATCGAGGAGGTCTGCGCGCGAGTTGCGATCATGAGCAAGGGCAGGATAATCGCTGCGGGCAACTACGAAGAGCTCAGGAAGCGGGTCGCCGCCAAGAAGGACGCGAGCTTCGAGGAAGTGTTCGTGAAGATAACAGGGGGATAGATTGGACAAGGAAGGGATCAAGCTCCTCCAGTGGATGCAAATCAGGCTGTTCATCAACAGGACGCGATACGTGCTATCCTTGTGGATGGTTCGACTTCTTCTGTGTCTCTACGTTTTCCTGGCCACTTTCCTGTTGATTCCTTTAGTGCAGTCGTTCGGGAGCTTGGCCTATTCATTCCATATCTCCCTGGCCTCTAGGCAGTTCTTCGTTTTCATAATCCTTTTCATGGGAGCGATATCTACGGTATTCTTGGCATTCCCCGGGATGATCCTGAAGACATACGAGCAGGACATCTTGCTCGTGATACCAGCAAGTGCCCAGACAGTCATCCGCTCGAGGTTGCTCACGAACCTCTACCTGTTGTCGATTGCATCTCTCGGAATCAGCTTGTTCGCGCTCTTCATAGAGTATATAGCCGCCGGAGCCAATATCCTGCTGCGCCTGCCATTCGCGTTCGTCTCGGTCTTCCTCCTCATGATTGGCTGTGCCGGGGCAGCGTGGCTCCTCAATGGGCTGATGAAGAAGTACCGCGAGGTCGACCTTGCAGTCAACGTGTTCGTAGGTTTGTCGGTGATCATTTCCCTCATCCTGTTCTTCTGGGCGATGGCGTACAATCCCTACGTGATCGGATGGTTCCTGGACAGCTCGCTCGTCAGGGCATTTCTGGTCGTGCCTTCCATTTGCATGGACGTAATCATTTTCGGAGGTTTTTCCCTAGACACGCTGGCACAACTGCTGATCTTGGCGGGAATTGCCGGCCTTTTCGCTGGGCTCGCGTACAAGTTCGACTATGCGCTCTACGAGGGCGAGATATCCCCTTACCATGCATCTATGGGCAGGGGTGGCGAGCGGGAGTCACCGCCATCGCCCGCATGGGTCCGCAGGATTGAAAAGCTGGTCAGGATCCGCTACTACGACCGCGGGGAGGGCGCGAAGGCGGTCTTCGGTTGTGCTTACTCGACCGGTTTCGGCGTGAACTTCTCTATTGGCTTGGTTCTGGGATTCCTCGTCGTACTTTTCGCCTTCCTGTTCTCCGGCGGCACACGTTCATGGGTTCAGTTTCAGCTCATTTTCGTGGTGCCCATGTTCATGTTCTTCTCGCTTCTGATGGGCAGCATGGCGGGGCAAAGCACCCAATCCGTACGCCGGGACATCCTGCGCATGATTCCGGTCGAAGGGAGAAGGAAGCTGGTTGCCCTCATCCTCCCGGGCCTCCTGCAGATCGGTGCTTGCTACCTGATCGCCCTGGTTGCCGCAATCGCAATCACGCCAGTGTACTGGCCCCTTTTCGCGTTCGAAGTGTTCATGGTGTCTCCAATGATGCTCATTTCCGGATACGTCACCGGAGTTTGCATCCAGGCGGTGCCATCTTTGGCGGAGTTATCGACAATGTCCGAAGGAACGGTCTTCCCCCTCGCCGCGCAACGGAGGGCATTCCCAAATCAGACCTTTATGATCATACCTATGCTCTGGATGTTCTGCATTTTCGCATTCATGTTCATCCTGTTCCTCCAGCCCGCTATCGTCATAACCGGTGTGTTCCTCATGGGTTCACTGATGCCGATCTTGGCATACTACATGTTCGAGAAGAGCGCCGAGGAGCTCGACGTCCTGAGGCCAAAAGGCAGGAAGGACGGGACGATAATAGGAACGCGACTCTCACACTGAGGAGGCGATCGGCCGCTCGGAAATGGCCCGCGCGGCTCATTTCGCTTATCGCGAATGAAAATTGGCGGCACGCCCTTATGAGCTATCACTCAGCTTGATTAACATGGCCTAGGAGCTGGCGAGCCCGCGGGCCAAGAATCAGTCCGAGGTGTTGTCATGCCGATGGAACCCAAGAGACCGATGAACCCCCCGAAGCCGATGAAAGCCACGCTGCTGAAGCTGTTCGTCATAAACAACGACGGCGAGTACGCAGGCGAGTACGCGGTCGACGAAGACTGCGCGGTCGAGTATGCGGACTGCATCGCTGCGATGGGGAGCGCGGCCGTCGAGGACATGCAGACGATCTTCATGGGCCAGCTAAGGATTACGATGATCGCGGGCACCAGCTTCAACCTGCTCGCCGTGTCCAGCGGGCCGCTCGGATCGCAGGAGCTGACGTGGGCGAAGGCGACGCTGACGATGAGCGAGGCGGTTTTCAACCGCGTTCTCGAGGACAGGAAGCAGCAGCAGCCGGTCAGGGACGAAGGACTCGTGTCCGAGCTGAAGACCGTCAAGGGGAAGCTGAGCGAGGTCGAGTCGCAGCTCATGGTCGAGAAGTCGAAGGCGGAGCAGGAGAAGAGGACCCTCAAGGAGCATGTTACTGAGCTCCAGTCGAAGGTCGGGCGGGCGGAAGACCTGGAGAAGCAGCTCGCCACCGCGGCCGGCAGGGAGCAGCAGCTCAAGAGGGAGATGCAGTCGAAGCAGGAGTCGATGCGGGGCATCGAGATGACGATTTCCAGGGCGATCGAGAGGGAGGAGGAGCTGCGTAGGAAGTTCGACTCTATGAAGGCTGAGAACGAGAGCCTGAGGAACATGGCGGCGACGGTCTCGGAGACGAAGCGCGAGGTCGATGCGCGCATGGAGCTGATCAACAGGAAGGCGGCGGAGCTGCTCGAGAAGGAGGACGAGCTGAAGATGAGGGAGAGGAACACGCGGACGCTGCCGATCCAGGTATTCGGCGGTGAACGCTAGCAGCCGCGGGCGTGGCCGGGCGGGATCCGTCGGCTGTCGGTGGAACGCGGCTCTCCCCACGTCCATGAGATTCGTCTCCTCTGACGGTTGGCGGGCTACTGACCTGAAAATCCGGGAATCTGGACTCAATGGATGGGACCGAGGCGGCATTCGTCAAAAAACGCGTCTTGGATATGGAGGAGAGTGTGTTTCTGCCCCGAAATGATGATTCTCACTTCCGTCATTGACGCGGGTATGCTTAAATATCACGAGATTTTTATCGGAGCCAGAATATACTAAGAATTCCCCCGGATAATACGTGGCGGTTTTCGGAGTAATAGAGGTGAATCACTTGAGTACGGAGAATGAGCTTGAGCCAGTGAAAAGTTGGCCCGTGAGACGGATCGTGTGGATGTTCGGATTTGTGTTTCTCCTGGCGCTGGTGGCGCTCATGATGAGCAGCCAGGGAGGCCAGGCCTCCCAGACCCTCGGGGACACGACGATATCCACGCCCGGGAACGTGTGGGCGGATGACACCTACTACATGGAGGGCAACCTGACGATTGCGAGCGGCGGGGAGTTGACGATGGACAATGTGATCCTCCAATTCAACATCACCAGCGACGGCGAGCACTGGCTTTCGGTGGAGGGCGGGAGCACGTTCGACGTCATGGGCGGAACCTTGATCAGGTCGAGCAGCTCGAGCCACTACAACTTCTGGATTGAAGCCACAAGCACATGGAGGATCAGGGATACCATCATCGAATATGCCGGCTACGCAGCGGCAGGAAGCAGGGGTGTGAGCATCAAGACCTTGCCGACGGCGGACGTGGTGCTCGACAACGTCGAGATACGCTACAGCAAAGGCAACGGCATCTACTGGGCAAGCGACTTCAGATCGTTGACACTGACGAATTGCCTCATACACGACAATTCTGGGAACGGAATATTCTTCCCCGGCCCGAATTCGGGGACATCGACCTTGAGACTGGATGGCACCGAGATATACGACAATGGCCAGGGTGGCATCTACGTCGAGGGAATGAACGGCGCGATGTTCTCCATAAGCATTGTCGACAGCGACCTGGAGGACAATGCCAATGAAGGAGCCGTGACTTTCGATCACGCCACGAGCTCGACTATTGACGTGTCCGTGGTCAGGAGCGTTCTGGCGTACAACATGCATGGTGTGTACCTCGTCTACGGCAGCTACATTGACATGACCGTCAGCGTCGAAAACAGCACGGTGTCCTTCAACGGCAACCGCGGCCTATCCACATGGGGCACTGACCACGCCAACATCGACTACATCGTGACAGACAGCACGCTGGAAGGGAACGGCATGTCACTGTCGGATTATTACCACTACGGAGGTAACGTGAGCATGACCGTGGTTCGCAGCAGCATCATCAACGGCGCTTCGGACTGCCTCATGGTAGGTGACGTGCAGGATGGCAGCGTCAACGTAGTCATGCGCGACAGCACCATCGCAGGTTGCGGCGGGCATGGGGTATTGACTTACATTACCTACAATGCCGATGTGAGCGTCCATCTATCGAACACCACCGTGGCGGGCAATTCCTATGGTGTTGGGGAATATTCGCTGTATGGGGGCAACTACACACTCACGGTGGATCAGGATAGCAGCATCTCGGGCAACTCCAACGACGGCATTGTCATTGACGGCATAACGGCCGGGAACATGACGGTCGTCTTGGATGACAGCGACTTCAACGACAACGGAAACCACGGCATCTCGATTCTGCCGAACGGTTACGCGTATCTTGTGAGGGATCCGCAGATCAGCCTCAACCGCGTTCTCATTTTGCGGAACGGTTACTATGGGTTCTATATGGGCGACTACGCCGCGAATGTGAATCTCGCCCCGGTCTTCAATGACGTTGTGCTCAACAGCAACTACGGAGGCATATACTTCATCGGGAAGATGGGCGGGACATTCACGTTCCACCCAACCAGCACATTCATCATCGCCGACACGTACGGCTGGTCCTCGGAGTATGGCTTGTACATAGGACCGATGTACGGTGCCGACCTCATGGTCGACTTGTCGCGCGCGCAGATCATGGACCAGTCATCGGACGGTATCTACATCGAAGGGTCGTCTATCGTCATGCCTCAGGAGGACTGGCTGCCGGGCGGTAGGATGGGCACGTCGGCGGTGTTCACCGGACAATATTACTATGTATTCGGTGGGACGACCTGTTTCGGCAACTGCGACACCTCCGAGATTGTGAAGTTCGATTCGGTCACCCACAGCACTTGGACGATCGCAACCGCCCTACCATCCTCCAGGATGTTCACGTCCGCGGTGTGGGATGGCGGCAATTTCGTCTACATATTCGGCGGGGAGCAGAACTGGCATGGAACGTTCCTCAACGACATCCTGCGGTTCGATATCAGGGATGAGTCGATATCGCTCTTGCCCGTTGTCTTGCCGAACGCGCGCATGGGGACATCCGCCATCTGGGACGGGCAGTACGCCTACATCTTCGGCGGTTACGACGGTTCTCCACGGAATGAGATATACAAGTTCGATCCCGTGGCGGGATCCATATCCACGGTCGGTTACCTGCCAAGCTCCGGCGGCTACTGGGCATCCGCGGTGTTCGACGGGACATATGGGTACATCTTCGGCGGCTACGACAACTGCTGGAACTACTGCACTCTCGATCTGATTGTCCGTTTCAATCCCATCACCGGCGCCACGACCGTCGTGGGTCATCTGCCAATGTCGCAGCAGGGCGCGTCGGCTGTCTGGTCCGGGAACCATGCAATCATCTTGGGCGGGGACCAATACAACTTTGGAAATTGGTGGGTAACCAGTGGAAACGTCATCGCATATGACCCGTCTACAAACGAGGTGGAATCCGTCCAGGGGCTGCCAGACGGGAGATCGTACGCTTCTGCCGCCACCGATGGCACGGGCAGGGTCGCCCTGTTTGGAGGAGCCTACACGACTCCGGTCGATGGAGTATACTCTGAGATATTCCTATTGGATGTCAGCTCGCTTTCCGTTCCCAATCAGATGAACATCTCGATGCAGGACACCATCAGCATCGGGAACGGCGGCAGCGGCTTCTATCTCAACATGGTGATTGGAGTCGACCTCGGCATCACGACAACGGATGGCGACTTCGGAAACAATAACTTTGGCATCTACCTGCAGAGTGCCTACCGGAGCTACCTGACTCTAAGCGTGACAGACAGCGATCTCGCGGAGAACAGCAATTCGGGCATTTTCCTCAACTACTTCGAGAACACCGATTCGGTCATCGACATCTTGGGCAGCAACATGAGCGAGTCCCAGAACGGTTTCTACATCTACCAATTCAGGCACAGTGCCACAACGACGCACATCGAGAACAACACGTTCGATTTCGTGAACTACGCGATTTACCTGGAGTATCCCTCATTCTTCGACGTGAACACGCAGGACCTAAGGGCCAGCTACTTCTACATATACAACAACGTCGCGCACGAGGTCTACTACAGCTTCATCTACTACGATCAAAACTACAACGCGCCGATCTACTTCTACATCGACAACGTCGTGGCAACGGGAGACCCGAGCAGTTTCTGGAGCGTGTATTTCTTTGACTTCGAGTATGCCAATTATGGTGACCTGCATGTCTGGATCAATAACGCACAGGTTTCGGACGGAGGTTACGGGCTGTACTACTACATGGACCAAAGAGCCGACGCATACATCACGATCCAGAACAGCGTCTTCACGGATGTGTACTACGGTCTCTACCTCTATTACCCCGCGTACTTCGCGGACCTGTTCAAACTGGACATCGTGAACACGGAGTTCTACGTATCCGAGTACGGCTACGGGATGTACATCTATTATCTGGGCGACGACTACGGGTGTCGCTTCGAGATGACGATGGTGGACTCGCTTTTCGATGACTACTCGGGAGACAGCTACTGGTACGAGTACGGGATCTACGTCGAAGAGGGCTACTACGGAGCGCATTCCTGGACGTTGATAAACACCGACTTCGTCAACTACTACGACTACGGCTGGTATCTGGAAAACATCCAATACGGCGAGAAGGTTTCCATCTGGATGTACGGCGGAAGCTTCCGCGGCGCGCCGGGCACGTATGCCGTGTCCATCTACGTCTACCAGGAGTACTACGACGGCACCTGGGACATCAACCTCGTGAGCGTCGACGGGGACCAGGCATACGAGATCGATGACAGCGACGGCGACATGTACCAGTCTTTCGTCACGGTGTATTGGTACATCGATGTGACGGTGTACACGGGCCTGAACCTCGACCTGCCCGCGCCGAACGTGAACGTTCTGGCGTATGACAACGGCGGCGGGGTGGTCGCCGGCGGCATGACGGACAGCTCCGGAGTGGTCACCGGGCTCATCGCCAAGCAGTACAGGATGAGCTACGGCTACTTCGAGGCCTTCACGCCGCACAGCGTCGTCGCGTCTAATGGCATGACGAGCACCTCTGCGACGGTCTCGCTTGCAGGGGCTGACCAGAGCGTCGTGCTGCACCTCACTGGTGACGCTGACGGGGACGGCCTCAACGACGTGATCGATCCAGATGATGACAACGACGGCTACTCCGACAACAATGACGCGTTCCCGAACGACCCGAACGAATGGCGGGACACCGACGCGGACGGGATAGGCGACAATGCGGACCCGGACGACGACAACGATAGCTACTTGGACACCGTCGACAAGTTCCCGCAGAATCCCAATGAGTGGAACGACACCGACAACGACGGCATCGGCGACAACTCCGATCCAGACATTGACGGTGACGGCTATCTCAACAGCAATGACGCTTTCCCGTATGATCCGACAGAATGGCGGGACACCGACAACGACGGCATCGGCGACAACAGCGACCCTGACATCGACGGCGATGGCTACCTGAACAGCAATGACGCCTTCCCCTATGACCCGAGCGAGTGGAGAGACACGAACGGGGACGGGGTCGGCGACAACAAGGACTGGGACATAGACGGTGACGGCGTTGGGAATGAGAACGACGCCTTCCCGTACAACCCGAACGAATGGCGGGACACGGACAACGATGGTATCGGCGACAACAGCGACCCGGACATCGATGGTGACGGGGTCAACAATGCCCAGGACGCGTTCCCGTACGATCCGAAGGAATGGAGCGACACCGACAGTGACGGGATTGGCGACAACTCCGACCCCGACATCGACGGTGACAGCTACCTCAACAGCAATGACGCGTTCCCGTACAACCCGAACGAATGGCGGGACACCGATGCGGACGGGATAGGCGACAACTCAGATCCTGACGATGACAACGACGGGCGTCTGGACACGGTCGATGCATTCCCGAAGAACCCGAACGAGTGGGCTGACACTGACGGAGACGGCATCGGCGACAACTCAGACCCCGATATCGACAATGACGGCTACCTCAACGGCAACGACGCCTTCCCCTACGATGCGAACGAATGGCGGGACACCGACAACGACGGCACGGGGGACAACAGCGACCCGGACATAGACGGTGACGGTGTCAACAACGCGCAGGACGATTTCCCATACGATCCGAACGAGTGGAGCGACCTCGACAATGATGGTGTCGGAGACAACAAGGACTGGGACATAGACGGGGACGGGGTCTCGAACGACCAGGACAGGTTCCCGAGGGATCCCAACGAGTGGCGTGACACCGACGGTGACGGGATAGGCGACAACGCGGACACCGACGATGACGGCGACGGCGTGCCGGACACCACGGACGTGTTCCCGAAGAACCCGAACGAGTGGGCTGACATGGACGGCGACGGCGTCGGCGACAACTCCGACCCGGACATCGACGGCGACGGCTATCTCAACGCCAACGACGCATTCCCGAATGACGATTCTGAATGGCGGGATACTGACAACGACGGCGTCGGGGACAATGTGGACACGGACAAGGACGGCGATGGCGTCCTCAACACGCAGGACGACTTCCCGCTGGACCCGAGCGAGTGGTCGGACATGGACGGCGACGGCGTCGGCGACAACAGCGACATAGACATCGACGGCGACGGGACGCTCAACGTCGTGGACGAGGCCCCCTCGGACCCGACGAGGTCGGGGACAATCTTCCAGCAGCCGCAGCCAGCCCCCGCCCCGCCGGACTACACGATGATCCTGGCGGTGATCGCGGGGCTGATGATCGTCCTGCTCCTCGTCATGGTGATGTCGATGTTCAGGAAGGGCAAGCCCGCGGCGGAGAAGACGGAAGAGGAACCGGTCGAGACCGAGCCAGAGGAGAAGAAGGAGACCGGGAAGGAGACCGAGAAGAAGGAAGAGTCCGAAGAGATGTGATCAGAGAGAACGAACCGGGGCAGGCAAGCGAGTCTCGGAATCAGCCGTGCCCCGGCCCCATCAAGGGGACTCGGAACGACGTCGCGCTTCGAGACAGCTCAGTCCATCGGCTTCCTGTAGAACACCGCCCTCCTCACGACCCTGAATCCCATCCCCTCGTACAGGTGCCTGGCACCGCTCGGGTTCTCCGCGTCGACCCCGAGGGCCGCCTCGGTCATCCCCCTTTCCCTGAGCACCTTCAGGCTCCTCGCTAGCAGCGCCCTCGCGATGCCCCTGCGCCTCCAGCCACGCTTGACGGAGATCATCTCCGGGTGACCGCGCTTGCGGTTGTACCTCTCGTTGTCCTCGGCGTCCACGAAGTTCATGACGGTCCCGACTACCTCGTCGCCGTGCCAGGCTATCTGCCACATCGAGGGGTCGAAGGTCGGCGACTCCCGCCAGTGCGCGAACATCTCGTCCGATATCGGCACCTGGCTCCGCATGTCCTTGCACGCCTCGTTCCAGGCGTCGATTATCGCGCTGTGGTGCTCGGGCTTCACCGGGCGCACCTCGACGCCCTCGGGGAAGGGGAGGTCGGGGATGTTATCCAGGTCATGGCGCACGAGCCTGAGGCCGTAGCGGTAGACCATGTACCCGGCGCGCTCAAGGGCGGAGGCCAAGTCGCTTTCTGTCTCCTCGACGAGAGACTGGAGGAAGCGGGGGCTGTCCTTGGGGTTCGACTTGGACAGCTCCCTCAGCCGCTGCTCGCTTCGCCTGAGCATCGCCTCGCATATCCCTTTCCCCCGCCATTGCGGGACGAGGAAGATGCGGTGGTTGTAGAGGTAGGTGCCCTCCGGGGCCTTGGCCCACCAGGTCTCAGAGTAGCCGACGACCTCTCCGTGCACCTCGGCGAAGAGGAAGTCCTCGTGCGGGTCGCTGTGTTCCAGGTGCCTGAACTCGCGCGCGAAGTCCTCGACGGAGACCGTCAGCTCGAGCTGGTCGGCCTCCCTGATCCCCTCGATGACGGCGACCATGGCGGGGAAGTCCGACTCGTCCCTGAATAGGCGGAACGCGAGGCCGGGGATGGCGGGAGCGCCCGGGATCTTCACCGCACCTGCTGGATTTTCAGGATTCATGCGCGCTCGTTTCGCAGACTGGTCGTCATAGATTGGCGTTTCGTTGCATGATGGACCGACGTGGATGGCCCTATCAGGAGAGAATGAAAAAATATGGCCGTCCATAAGTATTAAGGACGGCCTTGTTGTGGAGGGATGCTTGTTACCACAATGGCGTTTCAGGCACAAATAGATTCCGATTGAGGATCGACGGGGAGGGGCGTCCGGATGACCTGCTATCGCTTGATGCGCCAGGCCTTGTCGACCATGCACCTGGCAGGCATTCCCCAGACGGAGGCGCTCTGGGCACGGTGCGCCGAGCTTCCAGAGATCAGATGGATCCGGGAGACCTTTCGACCCCACGCGAGCAGCTTCTCGCCGGACACGCTGTCTCCAGGCCCGCCAAGTCCCGTCATTCTATCCCCCCCTCCTTCGCGAGGGACTCCACGGTCCTGAACGCGAGGTCCGGTTCCATCCCGAGGGCCTCGACGATCTCGGACACTCGGGCAGAAGACCGGCCACGGAGGAACTTCATCACCGCGGTCTTCGCCCTCGCTTCCGTCCACGGTCTCAGCACGACGACCTTCGTGTCCCTCAGATCCTCCGCATATGCCTCGACGGCTTTCTGGACGAAGTCCGTCCGAGATCGCATGCCGGAGCGGGCGACGAGGTCGTCTACCTCTCTCAGCAGATCTGGAGGCAGCCGCAGCGATATCGTCGGTTTCCGCATCGTTCTTGCTTGCATGCAATACATGCATTGCAAGGTGTGTACTTAACAATGTCGGATACATGCAGGAACCGTGGTCGCATGCTCAGGCGTTGCCGTTATCATCATTAGGGTGTATCGCCCGTCTCTTGACCCGCCTGAAGTACTCCTCGGCAGTCTCCCCCTTGCGCACCTCCTTCGCCGCCATGTCTAGGTGGTCTGTCGACGAGGCGGGGGCCCCCTTCTCACCGATCAGTGACTTGGACATCTCCATGACCATCCGCCTCTTCAGATCATCGAGGTGCGCCTTCGAATCCGCCGTCTGCTGGAGCAGACCCTCCAGCTCCTCTATCATTCGATCCACGTCGACGCCCCCCTTCTTGATCGCGGCGCGCTCTTTCTTCATGAATTCGAGCACCTCCTTGGCGAATTCCAATTCGTCGAGTACCTCTGCGTCGAACTCCTCATCGTCTTCCATTCTCTCCGCCTTGCCGCCTAGATCATGGAATTGATTGACCGGGATGTACAAGTAACTTGCGCGGGGAATCAGCAGGCGAAAGCATGAACGGCCTCCCCGTCGTAATCACAGCAGTTGGATGATGATTCACCCCAAGGAGGGATGACCAACTCAGGCTCTCTCGAGAGCCCGCCTGGCCATCCTGTACAGCTTCGCTGAACAGTACCAGCCCTCGTCGATGAGCCTGTCGAGGTTCCTCCCACCCTCGCTTGCCGTCATGACGCCGGCATCGACCAGCGAGAAGAGGACGGACAACGTCCCGCCGAGAGGGATCCCCAGATGCTCCGCGACAGTCCTGACCGCCGCGTCGTCTGCGAGAAGTCGGGCATTCCTCTCCAGGGCAAGCACGATGCTGTCCCTGTCCGCCGTCGACAGGCCTTTGTTGGTCTCGAGCCGTCTCGACAGGGCGGTTTCAGGGACCGTCATGACCTTGATATCTCCCGCCTGAAGGAGCGCCTCTATCTCCGCGGTCTCGGGAGCACCAATCTGCTTCCCGATGTCGATGACCTCCGCCTTCACCGTTTCGGGGATGAGAGACTCCGAGTACAACGAGGACGCTTCGCGGAGCGACCGGATCCTTGAGAGGAAGATCAGCGGCGAGGAGTCGAAGACAGCCGCCACGTCCGCCTTCGCTGCGCGTTTCATTTCTGTCGCCGGCCGCGCAGGTCATCGATCACGTCGTCCGCGACCCAGGTCACGTGGTGGCGGTGGGCTTCCTCGACGAGTTCCCAGACGCTGATTCCCGCGTCCGCCGCTGCCCTGGACAGGGAGATCCTCCCCTTGCCCAGTTCGGCAAGAGCCCTTTCGAGGCGGTAGTCTCTGAGGCCGAGATGGAGGAGTTTCCGCAGTGCGGCGGACTTCTCTAGGTGCTCCTCGCGCATCAGCCTCTCGAGTTCCCTCGCGAGCTCTTTGGGGATGCGTGCCGATATCGTGACTTCAGTCATGTTTGCAAAGTATGCATTGCATACGGATAAAGATGCCGCCGAGGATATCCCGATGGAAGTTGGTGGATGGTCGGGAGACAGGTCGGGAAGGCTTTTCATGGAATCTCTCGCATGGTCGGTTTTGGATTCGATTCGCGCACATCAAGGCGACATGCGTACGCATCTTCAGGTCAAGATGAGCAGCGGACGGCCAGATTCTCCAGATTGTCAAGGGACGCAATGATTAGCGGCAGATTCGTGGAAGGATGGGAAAGGATGGAGACCCTGGGCTTCATGCGGCAACTTGGACGTATGGCAGCGCCGTGAAGGGAGGAATAACTTCCACTGATTTCATTCGGTCATTTGAACAATCTGCGTCGGATCAAGGGGGATGGCGTCTCAAATGCCGGGCGATCCACCGGAATGGGCGCAGTATGGCGTCCCTGCGCGCCTGCCGCCTCAGCTCCTCCCGCCTCGCGACATACACGCGTCTCCGTTTGACACTTTCAATCACGCTGCGAACTTCACCTGCAGCGTCGGGTCGCCGATGACGTGGAATATCTCCATGTAGTATAGGAGCCAGCGGTCATCCTCGATCCTGGCGCCCGCATACAGCTTCGCGTAGTGGTGTATGTCGCCGAGGGCCCTGCTCCCGCCGACGAAGATAGTCCCGCTCTCGAGGCCGACATAGCCCGAGTACATGTAGGAGAAGATGCCGTCGGTGAAGATGTCGTTGTTCCCCGAGTACGAAAGCCTGGTCGGCGCTATGATCCCTATCGCCCCGCCGTCAGGTTGCCTCAGGAGCGCCTCGGCGAAGTTCAAATTGTCGTCAGCGCTCCAGTCCGCGCCGTTGGCGGGCGAGGCGGGTGTCCGCAGGAAGCTCCCGTCCGGCTGCCTCAGGAGCCAGTAGTCGTACTCGTTGTCGAAGTAGCCCGAGGCGCAGTTGATGCTGAAGACGACGGGGAGGAGGGCGGTGGCGGCGTGCGCGCCGGCGGTGATGTCCCAGGTCTTCAGCCCGGGCTCCCCCCAGCCGGAGAACTCGCCGTGGTCCCTGTGCAGGATGAAGAGGTTCTCCCCCGTGTTCAGCTCGCCGAGGACGTCGGCAGTGCTCGCGTCCCAGCCGTAGGCGGGCCTCTGGAGCCCGGCGGGGAGCTCGGTCCCGTCAGCAAGGAACCGGGGATTCGAGTGCTCCCAGTCGGTCCTGTAGTAGATGTCGGCGCTGTAGCCTAACTCGTCCACGAGGTAGCGTCTCACGCGCTCCGCGGTCTTGATGAACACGGCGTCGTCCCGCCCGTCCACCCGCCAGACCTCGAACGTCCCGACGGTCCCCGCCGGCGCCCATGGCTCGACTAGGGTGAGGTGCTGGCCGTCGGTGACTGAGGCGACCTGCACGAAGTCCGCGCCGGAGCCCCATATCCGGATCCAGTCGCCCTCGCGGACGTCATGGGTGAACCAAGAGCCCGCCCCGGTCACGTCGCGCGAGCCCTGGGTGAGGTAGATGAACCCGTCAACCGTGCCGCCAGCCTCGGTGGTCGGCTTGTACGCGCGGAGGTCGTAGAACGCTCCCGCCACGGCGAAGGTCCTCTGGAACGCGGCGGGGGCGGTAGCGGTCTCGTACGCGATGATCTTGTCCACGACGTCATCCGCCTGAGTCGCATTGTCCACGGGTATCCGCCCGATCGACAGGTCGGGGTAGGGGTCCGCCTTGTCCTGGACAATCGCGTAGTAGAGGTCGGTGCCGACGCCGAGGGCCTTCGGCCTCGAGGCGGACAGCTCGACGAGCCCCTCGTTCACGCCGAAGTTGGGCCGGATCCTGTCGGCGTCCCCCATGAGCAGCAGGTAGCGGAGCGTGTGCAGCCCGCCCTCCCAGTTCAGGGGCGCGGAGCCCTCGTCGGGCGCCCTGTCGTTCAGTTCGCACACCGCCCACGCGGTCGCGTCAGGAGCCGAGGCGGGGAAGGCGGCGAGCCACGGGAAGTGTATCGAGACCATGTTGTCCTTGACGAGGGCGGTGCCGTTCGTGAGGACGGTCGTGCCCTCCCTGACCTCGAACTGCTGCCACCAGATGCTGATCGTCCTGTCCGCGACCCCGTTGCCGTCGAGGTCGACGTGTATGTAGATCAGCGGGCTCAGCGTGAGCGTCGAGCGGAGGAAGACCTCGGCGTAGAACTCGTCCTGCTTCCTGATGAAGTTGAAAGCCATGATGTCCTTGTCGTCCGTGATGCCGGGCTCGTTCGGGTCCATGCGCGTGGACATCAGCCTGTTCCTCTCCCACTCGTCCCGCACGAAGGCCTTGATCGCCTCGTCGAGGGTCGGGTTGTAGTAGCCCCCCGGCTGGATGTCCGCGGCGGCGACGAGCTTCACCTTCCAGCCGAGGTCCCTCTTGTGCTGCGCGAGCCTGTATGCCGCGCCGAAGAGGTCCTGGTGCGTTATGATGAGGAGGCTGTACAGGGGGTCGTCGAAGACCTGGAGCGGGTAGGCGGCGAGGGTGACCGGCATCATCTGGATCGTGTCGTTGTTCTCGATGTGCGGGATGGCGGGGGCGTACCGCCAGTCGCTTATCATCATGGCGGGGGAGACGGCGGCGTGCTGCGGGTCGAAGTCCAGGTCGATGTTGATGGTCTTGCGCAGCTGGACGAGCCTGTCTCCGGGGATGTACTGTATCGGATAGACGCGGAGGATGAGGAGGTCGATGTCGCCTATCTTGGCGGTTCTCTCCTCGTGCAGCTTGCCGGGGTAGGGGGACATCGACATGTACGCCTGCTCGTCGATCGTGAAGGGCGGGATCTCCGCGCCGACGTTCTCGGGGGCGGGGGGCTGGGCAGGGTAGACCTTGACGTCCTTGTGGTCGACGGTCTCCTTCACCTCAAGGTTCGCTATGGGGGCGGGCGCGTTCCCCTGCGCGTCGTGCGGGAGCACGAAGTAGTAGGCAAGGAAGGGGATCTCCGGCTTGCCGACCTCGCTCGTTGCCCCGGCGCCGAGGAAGTCGAGCTTGTGGTAGAGCGTGTCGTTGACCGTGAGCGTGGAGGCGGCCACGTTGGGCACGTGCAGGACGCCCGTCCAGCGCTCGTACGTCGACTCAGTCGCGTCGAGCTTGAGAGTTATATCCCTCGGGTCCGAGGCGAAGGGCGGCGGGCCCTCAGTCTTGGGCGTGAAGAAGCCCGCGTAGTAGAGGACGGCCAGGAGCACGATGATCGAGACCAGGACGGCGAAGGGCCATTTTCTCATCACGATCCCTCGGTGACCGCATGGTTCTGGATTCCTTAATTGTTTTCCCGGGGAATGTCGACCTGCTGTCGGCAAGTGCCCGCGTCAGGGGGATATGGACTGCGACTTCTGACCGAATCCAGGGAACCGGCGGTTCGCCTGGGCGCATGTCCGCGCATCGATGTGCTTGCCGCCTCAAGGCCCCGCTGTTTGACCGCCTCGATGCGATAGACTTCGAGGCTGCGCAGCTGACTAGTCCCCAGGAAGCTTCTTGAACCCCGCCTGCTGGAAATTGTCGTCGAACGTGAAGGCCGAGTCAAGGCCCAGACTTCGCATGGCAATGAAGCTGGTGCAGTCGGTGAAGCTCCACCTCTTGTCAACCCGCTCCTCCATAAGCTTGGCCGCCTCCCAGAACGCATGCTCCCCGATCCACACGATGTCGACGCTCTCGCTCTCCCGTATCTTGATAAGGAACCTTGAGGCCGCGGCGGCCCCAAACCTCAGCGAGAGCAACGTCAGGGTCTCGTCGAGGACATAGTCGGTCGTGACCATCGCCCCAAGGCGCCCCTTCGAAAGTTCCCTTAAGAACGCAGCGGCACCGCGGTGGTTGCGGTCATCTGGAGACTCCAAGGCATACCACGCGCCCGTGTCGACGAATATCATCACTTGCCACCGTAGAGGACCTTGTCATGATCTGTCGAGGTTGTATCCTTGGTTCCTCGCTTCGCGCCCACCGGCGGCTCAGAGAACACAGGGTCGCCCGCCCGCACGCGGTCTGAGAGGACGAGGCCCCGCACGAGTTCCCGGACGACTGCCTTTATCGTTTTCCCGTTCTCCCGCGCATAGCGGGCGAGCAGGGCGTGCTCGGGTTCGGACAGCTCTGTTTGGATGACGCGCATGTTAGATGTAAAATGGAATATGCGATATTTAAAATGTGGCATGACGGAGACGGTGATGGGCGATGATGTCTGCCTCTACCTGTCGTGTCTAAGGAACCTGGCAATCCAGCGGAACGGTCGGAGGATGGCGTCCTTGCGCGCCCGTCGTCTGAGTCCCTCCTGCCTGGCGAGTTCAATCACCCATTCCCGCCGGGTTCTCACCTCTCGCATGACGACGTACGCGCAGTTCTCCGCCTTGTGGTGGATGGTCTTCCCGTGGAACCGCTTCACGGTCCAGCCCGCATTGCGCAGGATCCAGTCGCGCTTGCGGTCGTATTCTCTGTGGATGTCGCCATGGTACGCAGCGCCATCGGCCTCGACGGCCATCTGGATGTCGGGGAATGCGAAGTCCACGTAGTATCCATTCACGCAGAATTGGGGTATCGGGTACAGCCCTTCCCGGCACATCGCCTCGTAGAGCTTCGCCTCGATGGGCGACATCCAGACCGGCCCCGCGGGTGTCTGGACCCGTGTTGCTCCGGGGCGGGATGCGGCCTCGCGCTGCAGCTGGAGATACACCGCCTTCCGCCTTCCATCCCTTTCAAGCTCCCGGAAGATCGAACGGCCGATGTTCATCTGAACGATTCAAAGGAATGCGCATGAGGAATTTAAGCTGTCATCCTTCGTCCATTGCGGCAGCCTCACCATTCTCCATCCCCCGGTGATCCACCTCACGTTCCTCTCGTCCAGCCTCACCATTCTCAGACCCGGCTGGGGAAGGGTGGAGTGATTTCAGGACATCACAGCCGATGACTATCCTACAAAGGTTTATATATTTACCAATTCAATATCAGAATCATCATGGTAAGCCTGATGAAATCCATGCTTGTAAATGAATCGGTCCGTGGGCTGGCCGAAGCCTGGGGAGTGAGCCCGGAGCAGGCGGTGGTGCGTCTCCGGCGGGTCCCGTTCGTCGTCTTCAGCCACCCGGGAGTCAGGGGCGGGGGAAGAGGACGCCCCGGTCGGAGAGTCTCGCTGGACCCCCGCTGGCGGTTCTGGGAACACGCGGGCAGGAGGCCCCTCAGGAGCCTCGTCATCTGCCTGCGCACGCTCCATCAGCTGGGTGAGCCGTTCGCCCTCGGGGTCCCATTCACGAGCACGTTCTGGCGGCCATTCCTCCATCCCGAAGTGAGGATCCTGGTGCCCCCGGAGACGTACAGCGTCTGGATGCACCTGTTTGCCGGCACATCGGGGGGCCTCGGCGTGGTCGTGGATATGCTCCCGGATTCGGCCGGGTCCGTGGAGGTCGAAGGCCTGCCCGTACTCGAGCGATCCTTCGCGGTGGTGGATGCACTGCAGGAGTACGAACGGCTGCCGAACATGAACCTCCTCGCGCTCGCGGACTGGATTGCGCACGGCACGCCAGACATGAGCTCAGTACGCCGGACCGCGACGGCGCGGGCCCTCGACGGTGATCTTGAATACCTTGGGGATCACAGGTGCAGCGGCGGGGCCCGGGTCCTGGAGCATAGGACTGTCAGGGAGGCTCACCGCCTCGCGGCGGAGATGTCGCGCGTGCCCGAAGGAACGACCTTTGATGAGCTGTTGGACCGGGAGCGGGTCAAGCTTGATTGAGCCACCGCCGAAGGACCTGACGCTGCAGCAGGCGGCCGAATGGATGATCCGCGCGCTGCACGATGAGGAATTCAAGATTCTTCTATGCGGACGCTCGGCTCTTGACTATCAGGGAGAATACACGGGCAGCATCGACGCCGACATCCTTGTCGGGGCCGACTTCAAAGGAGCCTCGTCGGTTCTGGATGCATACGTGCGCAGGGGCGACCTCTATCCCGCCGGTGCGGTCCCGCGCAGCGTCGCGCGCTACATGGTCCGGGGGGAAAAGCCAGTGGACGTGATCGACGTCAGCGGCGTGCATTCCAGATTGTTTGATCTGCTCTGGAAGGAGGCGAGCGAGGAGATCGACATGGGTTCTGCCGGCATGGTACGGGCTGTCACCAGGGAGGGATACTTCGTGCTCGCGATCATGATAGGCCTGAAGGGCTTCGCGCGCAGTAAGGAGGATCCCATGTTGAAAGTCAGGGAGGCATGGGGGCTGTTCGGGCGGAGAACAGACGGGCGGAGGGTCGACGAGCTGCTCGGCAAGCTGGGGGCGAAGAAGAGGCTGGGAGAGATTGTGCCTCCCCTCCCGCCCACGTGAAATTCCGATAGCCTCACGGTCGCCGGTAGGTTACCAGCCTTCAACCGCTCCATGCTCCTCAGGTCCTTCCCGCTCCAAAGCGGAGTTTCGAGGAAGTCACACTACCGTCGCGGAGTAACATCCATAATCTAAGAACTCTTCATATGCGTTGATGGAATCATACATAAGCAAGGTCACATCGGCTGGCCAGCTGACGCTCCCCAAGAAGATCCGCAAAGGCCTCGGGCTGAAGGGGGGCGAATATGTGGAAGTCGCCCTCCTGGGGAAGGCGGTCGTAATCCGCCGCCTCCAGGAGGAGGATGAGATGCTGAAGGTGATCCGCCGCAAGGTCAGGAAGAGCGGTCTGACGAGGGCCCGGGTCCAGGAGCTCGTGGACGAAGCGAGGGGAGCCCCAGCATCGTCGAAAACCCTAGACGATGCGGAATCCTAAAAGTTTAGGCGATGCTCGATGCGCCAGAGGCGCACATGTTGTCTGAATCGGATGCCGATGCATGGAATCCAACCGCAATCGATCTGGTGGACACGGAGTAACATCAGGAATCCGTGAACGAGAGCGAATCCGAATAGCGAATTGAACGTTGGCAGCGCGATGCCAATCTCCTAGAGAAGCGCGACCAGCCTCGAGAACCATTCACGCGCGGCATCGTTGGACAGACCGTATCGGTTGGCTCCCGCCATCGCAAGCTCTTCGCGCTGAAGCATCTTCAGGAGGAATGGATATCTTTCCAGCTCCTTTCCCAGAGCGGAGAAGTCCAGCTGCGGGCCTCGCGTCGGGTCGAGCAGGGCCAGCAGGTCGCCCATGTCCTTGGCGAGCTTGCCCCGCTCGTATGCGGCGTTGTCAGAGCGCCCGTTGTCGAGCCGCCAGCTCCGATCCCAGGCGGCTTTCGCTTTCAGGATGAAGAGCTTCTCCTCGGCGGGAACGGGCAGCTCGATCCCCTCGAATCTGCGCCACACCATTCCGGGGAAGACCGACCGTAAGGGGTATTCCGCCCGCCTGCCCTCGAACCTGAAGATAGCATCCGCCCTCAGGAATTCCACAACCATGCTGCCTCCAGATGTGGTCTTCCTCAGCGCCAGAAGTCCCTCGCCCTCGTCTCTCCGAGGCACGAAGCTTCGCTTGTCCCTCAGCCATTGCATCAACGCCTTCCGCTCGCCGCGGGCGCTCAGGAGGTCGATGTCCTGAGAACCGAACCACGGGTTGTAGGCGTGCACCGCCCAGCCACCGATGAGGCACAGGCGAAATCCTGTTTTCGAGCCTCTGTCGCGCACCCACCGCGCCATGTGGGCCAGCTCGTCCAGGGAGTCCCGGATCAGCTGGTCGTCAGCGAGCACCGGCTTTCACCGCCGCGAGAGCGAGCTCGAACCAGTCCCTCCCCATGCCCGCCAGGTCGAGCACCGCCTGCGAGGGAGAGACGATGGGGACTCCGTCCCGGCGTTCGATGTCCATCTGCCTGTCCGGGCTGTACACGTGGACCCGGATCCCGCCCTCGTCCTTGAGGCCCTCGAGAGGGGCCGTGGATGACAGGTAGACGTCCAACCGGTCCACGCTCCTGGTGTAGTCGGAGGAAAGCAGCAGGTGGGCCGGCCCGGTGACGGCGAACAGGGCTCCAACCGCCTCGCTGCGGCGTGCAAGCTCTCGCGCGAGATCCACGGGCCGGCGGGAGGCAGTGGTCACCTCGCACCTCTGCAGGGCGAGCAGAGGCCTCTCCCAGGCGGCGCCGCTGAGAAGGCGGTTCACGTCGGTGACCTCGACTTTGCCTCCCCGTTGCCGTGCGAGTCCCTGCATGATCAACGCGGACACCGTCCTGTGGCACCAAGCGTAGGAGACCCCGGAGGTCAGCGACAGGGACCTGATGGAGGCCGGTGAGCGGAGGAGAGCGAACACGACGCGCCATGCCGAAGGAGACGTGATCTTGCCCCCGGCCGTGGTCCTGGGCTGCCGGGTGCTCCGGAGCAGCCGCGGGTTGAGGCGCAGGAAAAGGGTCTGGTTCCCCTTCTTCAACTTCTTCAGGGAGTTCAAGAGGTAATCGGTTTCTTCGCTGATCGACGGCGCTGCAATCACAAAACAGAGCGATCGGCGGGATGCCAGGCCAAGCTTCGACAGGAGGTATTCGCCCTGGAAGTGAAGTTGTGCGACGGCTGCCGGAGAGGGGGTGCTGCGCTTGACCTCGACGACGAAGAGGGTCTTGCCGTCGTCGAAGGCGAGATCTGGACGTACGAAGCCCTGATAGGCGTCCAAGCGTAGGGGCTTGGCGTCGGGCGAGGGCAGCCGGTGCCTGACGAAGTCTGCGAGATTCTCCGCGTCTCCCATATGCCTATATCGCTATGTGGTGGATAGTATTTATACATATCAGTGATATAGCGCGCCTAGGGTGCCCCCTCCGGCCCGGTCTGTCCCATGACTGGGGTGCGTTGTTGGCGGCGGTTCTTTTCGCAAACATGGCGTTGCACAGGCAGGGAATGGCTCTGGGGCTTCCAGGCGCCCGAGCGGAGAAAGCGATGGCCTTCCGAAAGCACTTGGAGCCCTGCCTGCAGAGGGACTCAGGAGGGAACGCCCCGGGTTAGATATTCGCGCAAAAAAGGATTAGCGGGAAGGCCTAACAGCGGACCGCCGTCTTCCTTCCCGTATGCACCTATGGCGTCTTCCCGTATATTGCCCTTCCGTCCGGAATCATCACCTTCGCGGGCGGGGATTGAGTGAGGCTTTCCCCGAACGCCCTCGACTGGCAACCGCCATCGCCGACGCCCCTCTCCATCTTGACGCCGTGCCGCATCATGGCCCTCTTCACGGGGTCAAGAAGACGCAGCCCGAACCTGTTGCCCCCCTTCCATCCCTTTCAAACTCCTCGAAGATCGAACGGCCGATGCTCATTTGACCGCACGGATGGAATGCACTTGGGGCATTCAAGCCATCAGACGTCGAGAGCGGTGGATTAGAGATTCCTCTCGGCTTTGAACGGGGACATCAGGCATCATCCGCCTAGCACATCAGCAGGAAGATCCATAGCGGGACGAGCACGATGTCACCGCGGCGCTCCAGCGTCGAGCGGGTCACCACCAGTCCCATCCCTTTCGGATGTTCCTCAATGAAACTGCGGATTGCCTCGATGTCCGAATCTCGGATGCTCGCGCGGAATTTCACTTCGATTGCAAGTGGTCGAGGCCCGACGTCAAAGACGATGTCGACCTCTCTGTCTGAAGAATCCTGCCAGTATCCCAGTTCCGGCTTCGCCCCGCCTCTCAGGTGGAATGCGAGCCGCAATGTGTGTTCGAATACGACGGTTTCCGCGGTGATTCCAAGGCGCTCGGGCTGTGACAGCGTGGACTCGTGGAGCTCGCCAAGGATCGCGTTCCGAAGACCGCAGTTGCGGAAGTACATCTTCCTCGGTCGCCTGATGCGCTTGGCGCGACTCCCCGTGTAGAATCCGGAGGACGTCACCAAGAAGACCGATTCCAGGTAGTCGAGGTACGTCTTGAGAGTCTCGTACTTGAGCCGCAGCGTTCCGGACAGGGTCTGGTAGTCCATGCGCTTCGAACTCTCTGCCGCGATCAGGGTGACTAGGTCCTCCAGCGCCTTGGGGTTGCGGATCTCGAAGAGCCGCACGAGGTCCTTGTAGAGCGTGAGGTCGACGTACTGGCGGAGTCTGGAAGCTGCAAAGGGCAAGTCGCCGCAGTCCAGGAGCTCCGGATAGCCGTCGAGGAGAAAGTATCTTTCCAGCTCTATCTGCACCTTTCGGCGCATCGGAGCCATGTGCTCGGCAATCCGTTCGAATGCATGGAGAACCTTCGACGGCGAGCCCTCTCTGAACGCACCGGAGAACTCCTCCCGCCAATCGAGAGCCGACTTGCCCAGGTCCTCCCGCTTCAAGCGGTAGGCCAGGAAGTCCGAGAACTTCAGGGGGAGCATCAGTTGCAGGTCTACCCTTCCGACAAGGTCGCGGGCGACATCTCCCAGCAGGCGGGACTGCGACGAGTCCGAGACGACGAACTTCAGGGGGAGCCTGAGGTCCTGCCATCCTTTGAGGACGCGGCTCCAGCCTTCCGCCTTGGCGACCTCGTCAAGGAACACGTAGACGGGGGCGCGGTCTCTCTCCAAAGGCTCCTTGAGGATTGACGTGGAGAAGGCTTCAAGCACCTGATTGAGGAACTCGCCGCTCAGGCCTGCCGTGCCGGGATAGTCGAGGCTGTAGAACAGGACTCTGCGCGGTTCCACCTTCTCTGCTTCCACGAGTTCCGCGACAAGCTGGTACATCACGGTCGTCTTGCCCACCTGCCGAGGTCCGTAGATCGCGAGTATCTGGGGGTCTGCCAGGCGTTTCCTCAGGAAGAAGAAGTCCCTGCGGCGGAAGGGCTTCGTTAGCTCGGCGGGAACCGACTTGCCCGCCCACCACGGGTTCTGCATATGCAAAGCCTCGAGGAGTTGTTCACGACTCGGCTCGGCCATGAAGAGCATATCGCTGGGTCAGTAGATAATTGTTTCCATTATAGTGGAATGAAAGTGGTCATTCTGTCTACATTATGATGGAACAAAAGAACGAGCACTGAAGGAGCAGATGTGGACAACCTCGCCACGGCGGTGCTTGATGCGCTGAAGAATCACATGTTGCCGAAACCGGCGGGGGATGGCGCGGTCATGCAACCGCTGGTGACGAAGAGGGAGACGCGAGACGGAGAGGAGCATGGGGCACTGATCACTGTCATCGGCTTGGCTCCATGACTAGACAAGACCAAGAAGAGATCTTCGGTGGCGTCATGGCAGACTGTGGAGGTCTAGGAACATGGTCCGATTGCGCCTTCCCCTCTCCCGCCTCGTCTCGTCAGTCAGTTTGAATCCACATTTCTCGTAGAATGACACCGATTCTGGCTTCGCCTGGACCATGAGAATCCTCACTCCCACCTTGCCTTCCAAAGCCATCCCCGCGATGCACTTGATCAAAGTCCGGCCGATCCCTCGGTTCTGGTGCCTTGTGTCGACTGCCAGCCGCCCGATCTTGAACCCAGGAATCGCCTCGAGTCTCAATTCGCGCACTTCAGAAAATGACCTGGCGGTCTTCAGGTATTCCACTCTCATGCTGTCCGAATTCACGGTGAAGTACGCCACCAGGTCCCCCCGGCGGTACACAAGATAAGTAGTCCCGAGTCCCAGTTTCTCATACTTCGACACTTCGCTGGTGCAAAGGAAGTCGTTCAAATCTCCGTTTCCGCAGTCGAAACCTTTCACGTCATGCGTCTCGCGAAAGGGTTCGATTCGCAGCTCCTCGAGCGAGACAGAGACCGGGTGTTCAAAAGATTTGGGAGCCAACCGCTGACACTACTCTCTCGGCATCAGCTTGCGGTAGAACTCCCTCGCGTCCTTGTAGAACCGCTTCTGCCAGGGCGTGAGCTCGAAGTTCTCGAGTCTCTCGAGGAACTCCTTTGCGCGGCGCCCTCTGAGGGCGGGTATCGGTTCGGGGTAGGCCATTCTCTATTCTCCTTGCTTTCGGACGGTTCTCTTCCTGCAGCGACAATATTCGGGTGGAGTCTACTTAAGCATTTTGCCGTTTGGATGGTTCTGTCAGGGCAAGGGATGTCTTCAATCACCTGCTCATCCGTACAGTTCCGCTTGGCTACAATCGCCAGCCGATGGCGGCGACGTATGCGCAGTCCGATGCCTTGTTGTGTTTTGTCGTCCCATGGAACCACTTCATGCTCCAGCCAGCGATGTGCAGGATCCGGTCGCATGCAGAGAGACTCAGGAGGGAACGCCCCAAGCTAGATGTTTGCGCAAAATGTCTTGCGGGAAGGCCTAACAGCGGACCGCAGTCCTCCTTCCCGTGTACACCAATGGTGTCCTCCCGTATATGGCTCTTCCGTTCAGAATCATCACCTTCGCGGATGGGGATTGAGTGAAGCCTCCCCCGCAGGCCCTCAACTGGCAGCCACCGTTGCCGACGCCCCTCTCCATCTTGACGACGCACCGCACGATGTTCCTTTCACAAGGTCAAGAAGACGGAGTCCGAACCTGTTGTCCCCCCATCCGTCCCTTTCAAACTCCCCGAGGATCGTATGGCCGATGTTCATTTGACCGCACGAATGGGATGCACCTGGGACATTCAAGCCATCAGGCGGAAAGCAGTCGAATCTTTACGCTCGATCTCCCTTCCATCGATTCTCGCCGTTGCCGGATTCAGGTAGAGAGAATGCATAGGCATTCTCAGCGAAGTACCGGATATCCTTAGGGACAGAAGGATTGAATATCACAGGAACCATGTGGCACCGAAACCTGTGGGGTTTGGAGCATGCGGATGTTCGGTGGATCGTCGGGTTGGATATCTGGGAATCATGTGGCTGGAAGATGTCATCTTGGCCGCTCAGCATCTCTCGTTCTGCCTTGTCTTGCTGCGGTCGCGATTCTGCTCTCCTCGCTGAACATGTTCGCCGGACCGGCGAGCGCCGACTCGTCCTGGGAGGAGGTCGCGCCCATGACCGAACCCGACGTCGGGAACGCCGAGACGTACAACGGCAGCATCTACTTGATCGGTCAATGGGTCCAAGTGTACGATTCCGGCGCGGACAGCTGGACCGTGAAGGGGAGCGCCGGACTTGGAGAACGCGGCGGCAGCACGGTCATCGGAGACAGAATATACATCGTTGAATCCTGGTCCAATGCGGTGTACTACAACATCACGACGGACAGCATCATCGACTTGGTCGACCCGCCGACGACACGGTTGGACTGCGCGGTAGCGGGGACTGGAGGGATAGTCTACGTCCTCGGCGGCTGGCTCAGCGGAGATCCCACTCCGATCAATGTCGTCGAGGCCTACAATCCCGCAAACGACACCTGGTGGGCGGTTGCACCCATGCTCATCGGCAGGCAGGACTTCCAGGCTGTCGACTTGGACGGCAAGATCTACGCCATAGGCGGGATAGTCGACTGGGTAGGGGGAAGCTCCCTCAGGACCGTCGAGCGATATGATCCCGCGACAAACGCGTGGACTCTCGTCAGCTCGACAAACAGCGTATTCACGAAATTTGGAGCCACAGCCCACAATGGCAGGATCGTGGTGGGAAAGAGCATGTCCACCGAAGTGTATTCCCCCGGATCTGGTCTCTGGACGGTCGGACCTCCCATATCGATCAGCGACTATTTCGACAACGAACTGGCCTCAGTGGGCGACTACGTCTATTCGGTGGGCGGACGCACCGGACCCGGCACCCCGTACAACACCACGCTGCGCTGGGAGCTGAAGGACCCAGCCGCGCCGGTATCTCGGATTCCTGTGTGGTTGATTCCCGCCATCGTCCTCATCGTTGCCGCCGTCGCGATCATCCTGTTCATTGTGTGGAAACGCCGTCGGAAATCGCAGGTGTGATGTAAGGATCGCGCCTTGGAGCAGGAGTCGAACGAGGCCGAATGATCCCAGACGATTGCGGCATGAGGGGCATTGCGTTTGAGGATTCTGCGCAACCAGCCTTCAAATCAATCACCTGCTTGAGCATCCATTCTCACTCAATTGATATTGATACAGCCGATCCAGCGGAATAACAGCGCGTATTTCAGTCACAATATGCAGTGGCCGCATGATAGCGCCGCGTCCAGGCTTATTCACCGGAGGGATTTCTCATCGCTTCCCTCCCCCGGAAGCTTATCATGGCGGAGAAGCGCTCTCAAACCGATGGAAGGCCTCTGGGATGAGCGTCGCGGGCCTCCACGCTCTCGCAGCGCGCAACCGGACGATTCGCGGGACTCCTCAGACGACCCGCACGGACTTCTGCGCAATTCATGGCTACCTGAAGACAGTCAAAACCCACTTCCAGACGATTGTCGGGGACTTGCAGACGATCCTCTGGGACCTCCAGAAGGATCTCTCGCGGTCCCAGACGACCATTTTGGACCATCAGAGGTCCGAACGGGGGTCCGGACGACCCGAACCACCCGCCAGACGACTCTCTGATACCTCCAGAGGATTGTTCGGGACCTCCAGAGGACTGTCTGCGACCTCCAGAAGACCGTCTGGGGATTCCGGACGACCGTCTAGCGGTAGCGGAGGGGTGTAAGAGGGGGGGTCAAGGCCTTTTGACGCCTCGGGACGACTTTCTGGAACTCGCTTCGGACCGTCTGGCGGTTCCTCCGGACTTTCTGGCGTTGTCGGAATACTGTCTGGCGGTTCCAGACGACCGTCCGGGACTCCGTTCGAATCCGCTGGATAAGGGATTGGATCGGCTGAAGATGCGTTCAGGTGTTCTCACACCCCGTCAGGACCCGCTTGATATTGGATTGAGTCGGCTGGAGGTGTGTCAGGGTGTTCTCAAGGTCCGCGAGGGTCGTCCGGGATTGGACGCGGATCGTCGAGAGGTGGGATCCAATCGGCTGATGGACGCTCTTCCGTGTCTGCTGCAATCCTGCACACAGACCGGTTCTATCAGCGGCGGGAAAGAGTCAACAGAGGGCCGCCTCGAATGAAAATGAAAAGAAAAAAATGCCCCCCTTCGACAGGGGGGCTTGGGAAACAATGGCTCAGCTTCAGCCAATGGAGGCTACTGCGTCGCTTCCTGGACCGGGACCGGCAGCGGCTCCGCAGTGGTCTGGTCCCCCGCCTGCCTGATTTTGCTCCGGAGGCGCTGGAAGACCTTCGCCGACTCGCTGTTCTTCTCCACCGCCGCCATCATCATGTCGATCGTGCCCGATGTGACGACGTACGCGCGGTGCATCTTGGCCTCGACCAGTTTCGTGATATCCGCCAGCTGGTGCTTGAGGGACTCCTGGGTCGCGTTCGTGACCGCAGCGTCCTCCACGGCGAAGTCCAGATTGGCCTTGCTCGTCACCACGTTCATCCCGCCCTTCTCGAGGGCGGGCTTCTCCATCTCCAGCTGCTTAGACACAGTTCTCCCGACTCCTATGGTTTCCGTTTGCGTTGTTGACATACTCTTTTTTCCTGTTCCCGTGGTTGACGCGCCCCGCGCGCCCCCTTTCGGGAACGATGAGGTAGTTGACGTCCAGGGTATTCCCCTGCCTGCTGCATGCATATTGCATGCAACAGAAAGTTTCAATATGAAGTTCGGAACGCGACCTTCGGGCTCACGCCCCCCCTCCATGAACGGGCGCCGGGCAAGGATCCGGGCCAGGAAAAGTCATGAGAATCGGGCGCGGAAGCGGCGGATTGCCGCCATCGGGTTCTCCTCACGCGGTCGCGCTCTCCGGCGGGTCGCCGCCCCGGCCGCCAGGATCCCGCAGACCCCCGTTCCCCCTGGAGCCGACGGCGACAGAGGCTGCCGCCATATCCCTGTACTGCCTCACGAGGATCTCGCCGAGGGGGGTGAGGTGGTAGACCTTGAGCCTGAGGCACACGTCCGGGATATGAGCGTGCCTCGAGGCGATGTGCCCCCGGACGAGGAGCCTCTTGAGCT
Source organism: Thermoplasmata archaeon (assembly GCA_041489255.1). Classification (GTDB taxonomy): domain Archaea; phylum Thermoplasmatota; class Thermoplasmata; order RBG-16-68-12; family JAFNFQ01; genus JAFNFQ01. The sequence continues at coordinate 70,333 of JBGPQV010000013.1, forward strand.
CGACCGCCGCGTGCCCCCTGCTGATGCCCGCCCTGTCCGCGATCCCCTGCTGCGTCATCGCGCGGGGACAGACGAGGTCGCGCTGGTACCGGGAATAGTGCGAGAGGTTCAGGAGTATCTTCTCGCCCACCGTCTTCCCCTCGACTTCCCCGTTCATCGATACCCGATTGTGCGGCTGGATGGATAATGGTATTTAGAGCGACTTTTTGACAAGTTACGAATTTCGCAACTTGTCAAAACGATGGATATACTTTGTGGAAGGAACTCGGGCCTGTCAAATCCCATAATCACTTTCTTGGAGAGACCGCAATACCCCCCATGCCTAGGCTGGCGCAGGGGCAGGTCGCACGGATAATAGACGCGATGGAAGACGGGGTCAAGTCTGTGTACTCGATCGCCAAGAAGTGGGACA
>JBGPQV010000014.1:0-65801 GCA_041489255.1 Thermoplasmata archaeon
CAACACCATTAAGCCGAAGCAGAGGTTGAGGTGGATGACGCCGAGCGAGTATCACGAGGAGGTGAGCGTGAGTGCAAAGTGAAACGGGTCAGGATCTGTCCAACCGAGGGGGTCGCATACCAAGAGTCTAATCGACCTGATGATTTTTCGAATTCGACACCAAAGGGCATTCTCTTGATTCTTGCCTTTTTCTCTCGCCATCATCAAGGTTTGTGCAAGGATGTGGCACTAGATACGGGACTTCCGGAACGCACCGTTAGACGCCGACTGGAGGAACTGGAAAAAGCCGGAGTGCTCAAGGCAGTCCAGACAAAGACATTCCCTTCAGCGCGACGGTTCAGACTGACGAAATCATCTGAACACTTGGCACAGGCAGCTGAGGCTTTGTTGCAGAAACTGAATAAATAGCTTGATTCCGATGTATTAACGGGCTCTGTCTCTAACAGCCCGGAGGATCTCTACGAGGAACCCGCTCATGAGTGTCGTGATGTCCTTGGGTGTGTCGACTCCCATGGGCGGCAAGATATGCAGCTGGCCAGTAAGGAGTGAGAATATTCCGATGGCGGCTTCGGCAAGGACGAAGGGCAATCTCATTAGGGCACTCGCGGATACCCCAACCCCAATCTCTTATATCGCGTGGCGGGATTCACCGCCCGAGACCATGAAGGCAGAGGGGAATGGACGCTCCGAGCCTCGCATCATCAGGAAGCCGACGGTCCAGCTCATCGCCTGGACAGACTTCAGAAAACCGCAAGACATCGATTGGACCACTGACACCAAGGTCCCCGCCGAGCAGCTCATCGAGATGGCGGGAAGGCAGTGCTATGAATCTTGGGCCAACCCTTCCGGCAAGTCCAACGCGGAGTACGTCGCGAACATGCTCGACCACGGCCACATGAGCGTCATCGAGCACGGCACCGCCACGTTCCGTTTCACCGGCGTGAGCAGATCATTCACCCACGAGCTGGTCAGGCACCGCCTATTCTCATATTCCCAGCTCTCGCAACGGTTCGTCTCCGAGACCGACGCCGCTTTCGTCGAGCCGAACGTCATTGCCAACGACCCGAGGGCGCACGAGATATTCATGAAGTCCATCGAGCAGTCCCGTCAGGCCTATACTCGACTGAACGAGATACTCAAGACCAAGTTCGATGACCTGCAGGACAAGACTCTCAAGAGGAAGAAGGCGAGGGAGGCGGCCAGGGCCGTTCTGCCCAATGCCACCGAGACGAAGATAGTCGTGACGGGCAACTTCAGGGCCTGGCGGCATTTTGTGAGGCTTCGCTCAGCCGAGCACACAGACGTGGAAATCAGGGCTGTGGCCATCGCCGTGCTCCGGCAGCTCCAGAAGCTCGCTCCCTCGATATTCGGGGACTTCGAGATCTATAAAGGCCCCGATGGCCTGGAATGCGCGCGGACGAAGCACGTCTTCGAGTGAGCGCTCAGCCTATGTAGTCCTGCTCTCCCTCGGCGCGGTCGAGCAGCTCGCGCGCAAGTTCGTATTCCGGATTGAGCTCAAGCGCCTTGTCCAGCTCTCTCTTCGCCAGTTGGCCCATCCCCTTCATCAGATACACGCGCCCGAGGTTGCAGTGCGCGTAGCAATAGCAGCAGTACCTCTCTGATTCCAATGCCCTCTGGAGCCACTCCACCGCTTCGTCCAGCAGTCTCAATTCTATGAGGTACGCCCCTATGTCGTTGTAGGGGTTTCCGAGGGTCGAGTCGACCTCGATCGCCTTCTTGCATTCCTCGATGGCCTCCTCGTACCGACCGTCGAAGCTCAGCCGCCATCCTAGGAACGTGTGCGCCTCTGCAGAGGGGATGATCCTCAAGGAAACCCTGTAGAGGTCCTCCGCGTCCTCAAGGTAACCCATTGTCTGGTAGAGATACGCAGCATGGAACGCTTTCACAGCGCTCATCTTCTGCTTGTCCTTCCCGCCGTGGCGGGTGGGATCGAGCGGACCGCCCTCGAATGTCTCTTTCACCAGCTCCGCCACCGTCGCCTCTTTCTCGGCAGAGAACTTGCCGCTCCAGACGTGACTCACTATATCCTCCAGGCCCAGGACCCTGGAGACGTCGATGTCCATGGCAATCTCGCCACCTCGGGGACCCGCCATCGGACCTATCAATCGCATGTCGCCGAAGAGTATCTCGAGGAAGTCGTCGCCACTGCGCACGTGCCTCGCGAGCGCGAGCCCTTCGGGCCCGCCCCTGCTGACGACGAAACCGAGTTCCGAGACCTGTGGAAGGATATCCTTGGGCGTTAATTCGTCTGCAAGAAGAAGGACACGCGTGTACGTCGATGATTTCGCCATGAACGCATAGAGGCTCATCACCTCTACAGCTTCCGACAATCCCGCCCTTTCGAGATTCTTCAGGACAACTTCCTCGTCGCTCAGCTCGAACTCGACGGCCGTCACGGCGCCCTTTCGACCGATCGTGGCCGCGACCGCAGCCGCAACATAGCCGCCCCGGGAGTCGATCACGGCTACGCGCTGCCCCTCCGTCAATTCCAGCGCCTCGAGCAGCAACGCCATGAACCTGACCGAGGGGACGAATCTCTCGGTGTCGCCGCACTTGCACGGGAGCGGCGCATCGCAATCGCCAAGGGCCTCGAGCTCCGGCGGAAGGAATGCGTTGCGGCGGACTGACCTGAGCGCTGACTCTGCGGCCCGATTCTTGAGGAGCTTGATGCCTCTCAGCCTCTGGAACAGTCGCTCCTTCGAATCCATGGAGGAAACCCGTATGCGGTTGAAGAAGCTAAGGGAATCCTCGTTAAAGCCGTTTTTTGATTTCGTTCGCTAACACTGAGTATTCAACGTGGTGCTTGCCGCCGGTTGCCGCAGACGCGCGCGGCGATCGTCTGAAGAAATCGCCCTCGTCTATCGTCCTTCGATGTCGAAGTAGACGTCCATGGTGGTCCTGAAGCTCTTCACCTTCCCGCCATCGAGCTCCAGCTCGAACCCGGTCACTCTCGCCCACTTCAGTCCGCGCACCGTCTTCGATGCCGCCGCCACGCCTTTCTTCGCCGCATCGGCGAAGCTTTCTTTCGATATGCCGACGATTGTGCTGATCTTCTGAGTCATGGTTTCCCCGCGGGGTATAGCCACGGCTGGTCAAAATGCTTTGCGGGGCCGCTTGGCCTGGTCTACTTCTGCTGCCTCAGGAGCATGACGAGCTTGTCGGCGTGGTGCTGCTCGTCCACGAGGATGTTCTCGATGATGAGCGAAGTCCCGATCTCGCCTATCTCCTCCGCCTGCTTGATGCGCTCTGCGTAGTCCTTCAGGGCAAGCTGCTCGCCCTTCAGGTCGGCCATCAGCATGTCCTTGATAGTCTTAGCCTGCACGATCGGTCGCGGCTTGATGGTCGGCGTGCCGCCCATGGCCACTATCCTCTCCGCGAGCTCCTCGGCGTGCTTCATCTCGTCCTTCGATATCTCCTCGAGCACGTCATGGAGTTGGGGCCTGTTCACCCCCGCAATCAGATAGCTGTGCTGCAGGTACTGGATGATCGCCTGCAGCTCGCCCGCCAAATCGTAGTTCAGAAGGTCAATCAGCTTCTTTGTGTTCATCCGCTATCCTCCTCGTAAGTGCGACTTTGTTCGTCAATCCATCGCAGGTATATAACTCTACCAATCTCGGGACGACCCGTCCATGCAAGGATGTTAGGGCAAATGGAAGGAAATAAAGGAGGTGGGGGGGTTCGAGCCCCCTTCGTAGGCCACGAGCCCGAGATTCCGGGCCGCCAAGATAGGCTGAGTGTCTACATTGGCGGCGGAGCCATCGGGGCGACCGGAGGAGCTGCTGCCTTTTTCGCCTGTCCCATTCCCAGGCCTGCACCGACGATGAGGATTATGGACCCAATCATGCTGATGTAGATTCCATATCCCACTGCGACGATACCGCCCGAAAGCAGAGAGACGAGGGTTGCGCTAAGTGCAAAGCCCAACAGGACCATGATGAAGGCGAGTATTCCCATGATCAAGCCGGCTATGCACATGCCTCGCGAGCCAATCGCCACGAATATCAGGCCGAGTACTCCGAATATCAGCGCAAGCCACCCGAATATGGGGAACATCGCGCCCATGAGGCTCGCCGACTCTCCTGTTATGCTATTCGTTGCGGTCAGCCATGGCAAAAACATGCCCACAAGGACCAATATGCCGCCTACTATGCCGATTATCCTACCAGAACTCATCGCCATATTTATTCCTCAGACCCCCTCCTTCTTCCCTCTGGGGGCCCGATCTTGAATAACCTTCGAATATAATAGTGTTGCCCTCATAAAAGGCGGTGAAAGGACATGTCTCCATGGCGAAATCGGTCATCTACCAGGCGAATATGAGGCGAATATGGAGGATTTTCGCAAATCCCTCCACCATGAGGTCAATGGTCCTGACCTATGCAGATGCGCTGCGAGGACCAACCCTCGTCATGGAAGGATTCTCAATCTAAATGCCGGCTCATCGTTTTCACCGTCGGACCGGTCGGGGAAAACATCTCCTGCTTCCATCGGAGAACTACCCCCCGGGAAATGAACCACGAGATCGTCAAGAGAACCCCGGACTCCGTCAGCAATGATGTCCAGGCAAGCAAAGGATTACTCCGGATCAAGAAGGATACTATGGCCACAAGCACCAGAGGAGGGATGATTGCTCCTCCGAACTTTGCCAAAACTCTCACGTCGAACAGCATGGTATTCGTCCACAGCCCCGTCAACCGCGCCGTCACGCCCGCCACATAGACGGTAGTAGCCGCCGCTACAAGCAGCGACAAAGGAACCAAATCCAACTGTCCGTCAAGAACCCCAATGACCACGACATAGGAACAGGATATGACGGCCGTCAGCAGGAAATAGAGTACGAGCTTCGCTCTGATAACCTGATCCGGGGTCACCGGCTGGACGTTCATGAACTCATTTGTCTCGATGTTCGTCAGCCAAGAGTAGACCATGACACCGAGGAAACCGACCATTCCGCCGTAGAAGATTCCGTTGAACTCAATCGGCACACCTATCCCTGAACGGAAGATCCACGCGAGCATGTAGATTGCGAGGAGTGGCCCCAAGAATCCGCCAACGACCGCACCTAGCGCCCCGCTCCGGCGGAGCTCCAGCCACTCCTTCGCCACGAGGGTCTTCAGAGGGCCGGAGAAAGAAAACCTGCGCTCCATGGGCAGCAGCGCACTCCCGTACATTCTGATCGGAGCCTCGAAACGCTCCTTGGTCAAGAGGACCGCAGCCGCTGACAGCAGGAAAGCGAGGATTGCGGAGATTGAGAGGAACCACGGATTCTTGTCTGCCCAGAAACCCAGCGGCGGGAGGATTTGACCGGCGGTCAGAATCTTCAGAGGCCAGACCAGAGCGACAAGCCCGAGGACGGCCAACAGTCCTGCGGCGGACACGGCCCTCGAACGCGTCGAAACGGTCGAAGCCAGGAAGGAGAGCGACATGCCAATCATGAAAGCGAGGAAGAGCGTCAGGCCGAGAAGGCCGACGCTGGTCAATGAAGCGTTGGCGAATGGCGCACCTACCGCAATCCCGCCGACGATCGGCACGATGGCGTAGAGGATGTAGAACGTCGCGTCCTTGAGGTAGAAGATCGCCATGACCCTGCTGAACGAGACAGGCTGCAGGGAAGGCAGCGCCAGCAGGAAGTTCACCTGGCCCAGGCGCCTCGTCATCACCTGCTCCCCGATGCGGCCGAGCGCCCCGACGCCGAGGCCGTAAAGCACGCTCCCTGCATGGAGCATCAAGAGCACGGTCGGGACATCGATGCCCTTGAACCTCGAAAATGTGACTGCAAGGACGACAGACAGGAAGAAAATCATGACAGGGAAGAAACCGGACCCGATAGAGCCCGCGAACGACCTGTGGAGTCGTAGCTCCTCCTTGAACATCAGTGAAAACAGGCGGCGGTTAAGGGCTTGAGGCAGTCCCTCACTCCTCCGTCACGAGCCGCATGAATATGTCCTCCAGGCGCTCGCCCGCCCTGGACCGGATCTCATCCAAGGCGCCGATCGCCACTATCCCCCCACGGTTGATTATGGCAAGCCGCGTGCAGAGCTTTTCGGCGATCTCCAGGATGTGCGTGCACATGAAGATGGTCTTTCCCTTCCTGACATGCTCGGCCAGATAATCCCTCACTTTCCGCTGGAAGACTGGGTCGAGGTTAATGAGAGGTTCGTCCAAGAGCAGGAGGTCCGGTTCGGGGATGAAGGCGGAGGCCAGCATGATCTTCTGCCTCTGACCCTTCGAGAGGTCGCGGCACAGCACGTCCTTCTTCTCCCTGATGTCGAAGAAGTCCAACCACTTGTCGACGCGCTCCTGGACTTTGTCCAGATCCCGGATGCGACATATGAGCTCGAGGAACTCCTGGACGGTGAGGAAAGTCGGCGGGGTCTCGGACTCGGGGACGATCCCCACCTTCCTTTTGAGGGCGATGCCGTCGCTGAAGGACACCCCCATGGTCTCCCCTTCCCCCTTATCCGGGGAGAGCTGACCGGTGAGTATCCGCACGAGGGTCGTCTTCCCGGCCCCGTTGGGACCGAGGAGACCGAAGAATTCGCCTCTACCGACGGAGAAGCTCACGCCGTCGACGGCACGGACCTCGCCGAAAGCCTTGGCTATGCCGGAAACCCTGATCGCCGGCGACGACCGAGGAGTCGTTGATGGAGCGCCACCCGATGCGGACATCTCCACGCAAGAAACGACGGATGTTCTTATTCTCTTCCCCTCGGCTCGCGCTGTTTGATACCGAGCCCTGCTGGCAACCACCGCAACTATTAACTCATGGCCGGACCATATATTCTATTCGTTCAGGGCTCGCAGGGGTTAGGGGGAATGGGGGAACACCATCGCAGCTTTGGCGAAGCGCTCTTCAGCAGGGTCAGGAGTCGGTGGTTCGTCTACCTCGCGATGAGCGTGTTCTACTGCCTCGACATCTACCTGACGCTGCTCGTCCTGGGGAGCGGATTCAGCAAGGAGTCGAACCCAGTAAGCCGGTACGTGCTGTCCGCCTCCGGTCCTGGAGGCTGGGTGGCATTCCGCGTAATCATGCTCACCATGACGACCGTGGCGCTTCTATCGACGTTCACTCTTGCCACAATCTCCCTGAGGCAGGCCGGTCGGGAGAGCACGATCGACAGAGTCGAGGAAATCACCGTCGGGTCGGTCATGTTGTTCTATGCAATCGCCATCGTCCACAACCTCGTGGCGATCATGGCGCCTCTTCCTCGCTGGACGTAGAGCACCCTAAGAGAAGGGGTGCCAGGTGACCGCCGTAGGCCCCCCTCAGCGCATGGAGAGTTACCTACGGCAGTCAGACCACTAGCGGATGTAGGCCGAATCATCGGTCTCGGTCTCCTCCTTCTTTGGCGGTTCAAACGTCTTCTCGAAGGCCTCCCAGTGCCGCTCGTCTTGCCATTGGCGGTAGTGCTGGTAGATCGTCTTCGGGTCAGCCCATCCTCCCTGAGCCTGCAGGTCTTTAACGTCGCCCTTCCACATTGTCGCTCCGGTTCTACGGAAGGCACGCGGCGTTATCGTGTCCGGCAAGCCCGCACGGCCGCACGCTCGCCTGATGACCTCGAGCGGGTAGCGGCGGTGATGCGGTCGGCCTGGCATGACCTCAAAGAGATAGACTGAAGGCTTATGTCTTTCGATGTAGCGACCTAGAGTTCTGGCGGTCTCCTTGGTGATGAACGGCTTGACCCTCCGGTTCGTCTTTTGCTGGACCTTGCCATCGATGCAGGGATGGTCCACGTCGAGACGTACCTGAGAGAGACGGACGTTCACCAGATCGCTAGGCCTCAGCAAGCTGTCGTGTTGCAGCAGCACAAGCGCGAGTTCTTTCAGATTTCCCTGTCTCTCCAGCTCACGCTTGAGCGGAAGCCAGTCAGCCTCTTCGTCGATCAGGTAGCGGTCTTCCAGCAATTCCTTCGACGGCATCGGGAACCGGAGCGGTTCGTCCTCTTCATCCCGTATCTTCTTGGACCTCAAGTACCAGGTCAACGCGGGACAAACTACCAGTCTCGAATTGACTCGATACTTCCGGCAGATGATTTGCTGATAGTAGGCGTCGACGCTCTGCGGTGTGATCGGTTCTCCGTCGAGCCATGTCAAGAAGGCAACCACGTACTGCCAGTATCGATCCAGCGTGGCCTCGTTGACATGGCCCTTCCGTTTTACGAATCCCCGGAAGGCCTCTTCATCGGAGAGAGCGGGAATCGGCATTATCCGTGCCCCCCGAAGGCTCCTGCTGAGACGTTCAATGATGCTAGCCACGGACCAAGCTCCGGTCCGTGACGGTCACTGTCTTCCCCGACAAGTTTCCCCGCATGGGTGTAAGTGCGGTTTTTCTCCTCGTGTTGCTCACCTGCGAGCACCGGTGTGTTTTCCCCATCCACTCCGGCAGCACGGGAGAGGCCCTCCGAGGGTATAATGGTTGCCAGAACCATTCGGTTATGGCTAGCCATTCGACACCTCTGAAACGGGTTGCCGACTATGGGTAGCCGTTCGTGATGCTGAAACGACGCTTTTGGCAAGCCGCCTTGCGCTCGACGGGGGTATCTGCGTCCTAGTGGTTATCTCGGACCACGAAAGGCCTTGTGCGCGCAGCTCCACGATCTGCGCAGCCTGGTAGCCGTAGTCCCTCCGGGGACGGTTCGGCGGCTTGCCGCTCCTCGTCTTCCATTCCCCCGTGTCCTTGTGGATCTCCTTGAGACGGCTGAAGCTCGCCTTGATCCTCTCGCCCTTCCGCTCCGAGCCCATCTTGGCGAGCGTGGCAAAGAGCGAGATCACGGCGTCCCTGAAGGGGCCGAGCGTGCTGAGGTACATCTCCTGGTGGCTCACCCAATCGAGGCCGAGCTCCTGAAAGCGGTAGATAAGGTCGATCGTGTCCTTGACTCCTTCTCGGGAGATCCTGTCGAGCGCCCAGAAGACGACCACCTTGAACTTGCCATGATGGGCGTCGAGCAGGAGCTTCTCGAGGGCGGGTTTGTGCTCTTCCTTCCCCCGCACGTTCTCGTCGACGTACTCCGCATAGACCTCCCATTCCCGAGGTTTGCAGAACTGCCTCAGCTCGCGCAGCTGGTTCTCCACTTCCTGGCGGTCCGTCGACACGCGAGCATAGAGGGCGGCCTTCATTCCTTCGTGCCCTCCATCCTCTTCTCCCGGCGATCGCGTCGCCTCAGAACTCGCAGGAGCCTCGCTGCCAGGCGGGGAACCCTCTTGCCCTGCAGGGCGCGGCGGTTCTCGATCGACACGCAGCGACTGCAGATGTAGTGACCCGCCGGCCACATCCCGCGCTTGACGGGGAAGCTCTCGGGGTCGTTGCCGTAGAGCTGCACGTCGCGGCGCGTCCCGCAGTAGGAGCAGCGCATCATCACAGTTCGACCCTCCTCTCCACGCCAGAGCACGCATGACTTTTCGTGCAGCTCTGGCACCGCAACATCAGGCAGTTCGGGCAACTCCTGAGTTCGCTCCGCTCAAACGACTTCCCACATTCGCAGCACTCCGTCACATCCGGCGCCGTTATCGGAGCAGTCGCCTTGGCGCGTTCTTTCTCGATCAGGATCTCAAGGTCCTTCCTGATGGCGGTGACGGCATCTTCGACGGACTCCAGCTTCGCGGAGATCATGACGAGTCGGCCAACGTCGATATCCGCTGTCATCGAGAGTCTCCCCGGATCCTGAGGTCTATCTCGTCCAGGACCCCGTTGCGGGCTTTCCCCTTCGCCTCGAGGTCCCGGAGCGCCTCGAGCGTCTCCAGGTCCTTGCTCGGCAGCCGGCTGCACACCTGGGCCACCGTGCCGTCGAGGACCTTCGCGTCGATCGCCTTCGCCTTGACCTTCTTGACGTCGACCTTTGGCAGCGACTTCTTCTCCCATGCACGGAACGCCTCTTTCATCTCCTTGCGCCGCCTGTTGTCGTACGCCTGCACCTGCACCTCGGTCTTCTCGCCGGTCGAGTACGCGTGAGGCACGAGGTAGACGCTGAGGTCCTTCTTCACCGCCGACGTCCAGTGGACGTTGAACCCGTAAGACCCAAACACGATGCTCCTGACGTCTCCCTCCTTCACCTGCTCGAGCATCGCTTTCGTGATCGAGAGCGCGTCATGGAAGCTCCTGATCGTCTGCCCCTCCGTCGCGTCCCTCTTCACCGCGCGCCGCGGTGTCGGCGAATAATCGTAGGCGCGATCTCGTGTGTCGATCTTGATTGCCTTTCCGGTGTTGCCGTTCCAGCAGTGACCGCCGTCACAGGTGACGTCGTGATCGTTCTTGTGCTCGTGCAGGAACTTCTTAGGAGGGGATCCGCACGTCGGGCACGGCTTGAAGGCGGCGAACTTCTTCATCCTCGCCTCCTCCTGGCGCCAGGCGCCGATCCTCCACACAGCTTCGTTCTTGAATTCCTCCGCGGGGACCTCCTGGTCCTCGACGAGCTCGGCGAGGCTCTCCACGAGGTCACGTCCATCGTCCAGGTCTTTCGCCCCTGCCGGGATCCCGGCGAGGACCTCCGCGTGGTGGGGCGAAATTATTCCGCGGCGAATAAGCCCCTGGACCTTGCTGCTGAACTTCAATAGGGCGAGGCGCTTCGCGACGTGCGACTGACTCTTCCCGATCTTCTTCGCGACGTCCTGCTGCCTGCACTCCGTGGAGTCGATGTATGCCTGCAGGGCCCTCGCCTCGTCCACCGGGTCCAGGTCCTCGCGCTGCAGGTTCTCGACCAGCTGGGCCTCGACTATCTCCGCGGCGTTCATCGTCCGCTCGACTACGGGGACCTCTTTCAGTCCCGCCAGCTGCGCCGCCCTGTACCGCCGGAAGCCGCAGACCAGGCGGTGCCTGTGGTCCTCGCCGTGCTGCGTGACGATCAGCGGCTCGAGCACGCCCTGGACCTTGATCGACGCGATGAGCTCCGCCAGGTCCTTGTCGGACGTCTCGCGGATGTTGCCCGTGGCGTTGATCAGGTTGAGCGGGAGGGTCTTCAGGCCACTCATTGACTCACCGTCTCCTTCTTTGCCGGCAGAGCTCGCAGCAGCTCGCCGGAGTCGATCGCGCCGCCGCGTATCTTCGGCACTATGAGATCTCCGATGGTCGCGCTGCTGCCGTCCGGCAGCGCGCCGACGATCTCGGCGAGGAACTCCGATTCGACGGTCGTGAGTCCGTAGTACACGGCTTCGAGCTTGGACTTCAGCCACCAATGGAGCAGCCGCATGGATTGAGCTTGATTCTGCGTGCCGTCTCTCTTCGCGAAGACCGGCGGCGAGACGCGCACGGTGATACGCTGCTGCATCGTGCCGGCGGTCTGCATCTTGAGCACGAACTCGATCTGCGATTGTCCGGCCCGCGTCGTGGTCCAGCGGACGGCTTCTGCGCCGTACTCGTACAGCAGCTTCGAGATCTCGGCCTGAGTTCGCTCCGGCGGCACGGTCGTGTCGTAGTATGGAGTCCGCTTCGTCTTCATCGTCTCACTTCCAGTTGAATAGCCCTTCATCGACCGCCCCCGTTCTCTGGCTCGCCGAGTTCAAGTGGCACGTGGACCCACGCCAAACACCGCGGGCAAAACGACCCGAATCCATCGGGATAGCTCGGGCGGTCCCTGCAACGATGCAGGAGGACTTTTCCCCCGCAATGAGGGCACGTCCCGACTTTGAATGGCGAATCGGGAGAGAGATGGCGGCGGCGTGATCTCCCTGGAGGGGAGGCGGATGGGACACACGCCGCCGCCGGAAGAGGAATCATAAACAGGAACTTGGCGAGAACGAGGGAATTGAGAGAGGGCGGGAGGGTCACGAACTGCCTCCTTGGAGCTCCTCGGCCTCTTTCGGTGGCAACTCGAGGCGGACTCGGCAGGCAGCGATTTGTTCGGCGGCCAGGGGATGCCCATTTCGCGCCATCATGTCCTTGACCTGTGAGAGCGCGAGACCGGGGGGCAATTTCTTGTCCTGCATGCGGAGATCGTTGACGAGCCGGAGGCTTTCCTCGACGAGGGGGTCCTGACTCTCTCGCTCGCTCTGCGTCTGAGTCTCCTGTACGGAGGCCATTTTCGGTGTAACAGCGTAACACCCTGAAGTCTCCATGGAGGAGGAGGGTGTTACAATGTTACGTAACATGTTACATTCCTGTGTAACAAGAGTCTCTCCATTGGGTGGGTCGCTTGATACACTGTTACACCCTTTTTGACCTCTGCTCTCACGCGCGCGTAGGTCCTCTTCGAGCGTCCGTTGTACCTCCTCCTCCGGGGCCGGTGCACCCTCCGGCACGAACACCGCTCGTTCCGTCTTCTTGTCGAACCGCTCTACCTTGGCTTCCTCCCCATCCTTGTCGAGCACAATCTTGCGCGGAATCGCCCACGTATCCGCGGCCATCTGCCCGAGGGACTTCAGGGACGATATCTGCATGTCCGGGAGTGCCTGACGATTGTACTCGTCCAAGATCGGCTTTGTCACCCACACACCCGGGATTTGCACGTCCGCGACATCGGCGGTGTCTTGCTTCCAGATCTCGCCCTCCCCGCGGATGTCCTCGATGCCGCCCGACCGCACGATCCGGTTCTTCACGCGCCACATCGCGAAGAACGACCGGAAGGACTCGAGGTGCGACTCCGCACCCTCGTACGTCGAGGCCTCGACCGGCAGGACCACGTCGCGGAGGAATGCCTCCACGCTAGGCGGGGCCCACACGATCCCATGCTTCCGGAACAAGAGCTCCCACATCCGGAGCCCCATCAGTACGACGGCCCAGGCCTGCGGCCGGCGTACGTCCTGGAACGTGCCCCGGTATGCGCGCGTGACCTCCGTCTCGAGGACGTGAATCCGCGCGACGAGGTCCGCCATGGTCCCGTACGCGGCCACGGCCTCGCGGGCGAGCGCGACACCGATCGGCCGCAACTGTGCGCGCAGCTCGTCCGCCTTCCTCTTGTTGGTCTTCCGTCGCGTGCGCTGCATCGCGTCGAACTTCGGCGCGATGAACCGGGCGAGCACGGACCCGGACTTCACCGGGAACGCGTTTCCCGTGATCATGAGGACCGCGCGCGATCGGTACGTCGTCATCCCGAGGTCCTGCGTCCCCCGCTGGAGCGCGATCTCCCGCTCCGATGCGGACTTCAGCGTCGCCCCGAGCTTGCGGTAGTCGAGCTTCTCGCCCTCCTCGATCCACAGTGGCGTGCACGCGGAGTCGATGAACGCGCCGAACCGATACGGCGAGTCGAGGGTGTCGCCTGGCACGGACTTCCTCCCGTACAGACGCTCGGAGAAGCATTCGAGGACGAATGACTTGCCGAGGCCGGACTCGAGGGAATGGTTGTACACGTGCGGCACGATCACGTCGTGGGCCCGCAGGCGCATCGCGAACGGCGCGATCGCCGAGAGCGCCATCGTGGGGTACACCTCGTATGGGTGGAACAGCGTCGCGAGTTCCATGTATGCCGCCAGGTCTTCGGGCCGAGGTTCGCACGCGATTGCCTCCCGCATCTCGCGGAGCGCGGTTCCCTCCTCCTGGAGGGGCGCCATCGGGTCCGTGCACAGGTCGAGCTTCCCGCCCTCGTCTTCGTACACGCCGAAGGTCGCGTGGGCCTTCATGGGCGTCGGTGCGAAGTGCAGGAGAACGTGATTCAGGACGTCGTTCGCGTGTCCATGCGCGACGGTCTTCGCCTCCCTGTCGAGCCGCTTCCGCAAGGCCTCGGCAGTGACGATGATCTCGCGGTCGAGTTTTACTTTGAAGAAATTGTCGCCATCCAGGTCCACCTGCTGCAATGGCCGAACGTATCCGAAGACGACTGGGATGTCCTCCTCGTGGTCACCATGCTTGACGATGAGATCGATCCCCTGTGGGGTCCAGCGGATTCTCCTTGACTTACTGATCTCCCATTCGTTGGAGGGCGCATCCGTCGCCGAGTCTGGAGGGAACTCCGCGATGAGGCTCTCGACGTAGCTCTTCGTGAACCGCGCGCGGCTCGGGTTATCGCCGCCAAGCTGCAGGTGCTCCAGGATGTCTGAAAGAGGACGTCTGCCCCCGTCGGTCGCGGTGAACTGAGGACAGACTATGTTGTACCAGTCCTCGGCCCGGGCGCGCTTGTGCTCCGAGAGGTCCACGAGTATCGTCGAGTCCTCGCCACTCGTCGACCGACCGCAGCCGCCGAGGTCTCTCGGACAGCGGTCGGGAGGTCCCTGGGCAGTAGGAGGAATTGCGACCTCGGTGCCGCAGCGGACGCACCAGAACAAAACGTCCGAGGGAGAGTTCAGTGGATCGCCCCCGTCTGCTCGAGTCCATAGACAACGAGGATGAAGCCCCCGACTCCCATGCCAGAATTCAGCCAAAAGCTATCACCCCATTTTGTCCGCCAGAGTCCAAGCATTCCTAGAAGCAGCAGACCTCCCGCCAGCACAAAAGCGTTCAGCGGTATGGCCCACGTGAGGAAGATCAGCAACAGCAGCAGTGCGAGCAGCCCCCCCGCCAACCCGCTCTCATCGCTTCTCAGGTCCATCAGACCCGCCTCCGTGCACGCTGGACCTTATGCACCAGCGATTTTCGAATTGACCAATCACCGTCCCGCCTCTGAAGGTTTATGAAATTCTCATCCTCCGAGACAATCGTCCCCCGGAGGACGCGGAGTCGCCCATCCTCTTCGAACACGACCTCATCTTGATCCGCATCAGCAGCCATGTTTTCACCCTCAGTTCAGGTTCGTCTTTCCCTCATATGATCACTACTTTTCCCGCCCTGAGCTTCCGGACGAGTATGCGAACAACGGCAGCCATCGACAGCCCGTGCTTCGTCGCCTCCTCTTTGAGGATAGTGTGGGTCTGCCGATCGAGCGCGACCATCGCCAGCCTTGTCTCGTGTTCCCCGACCTTTCCCACTTCTGCGCTTTCCATAATGTTCCTAAAGGTCTGCAATATGCTCTTAGAGGTCTGCAACCCATAAAACCGGTAAACTTTCTTGACTATCCGAACAGCCCGCAGTCCGCCATGATTTGAAGCGCTGAGACAGCAGTTACCCTCTCTACGTTGCGACCCTCCCCCTACACCGAGTGTAGGTGTGGATGTCCTGGTCCTTCTCCATGAAAGACTTCTCGAGAACGACTCGGCCGAACTTCTTCGTTTACTCTCTCGGAGGCGGGACGATCGCTCGCCTGTACGTTCATGTCTGTCTCCGCCCGCGACGAGGTTTAGGCTTTAGTGAGGTCATTGTTTATCCATGCAGCTACGAATGTACGTGGACCAGTTGCAAATCTACATAGTACTACGTAGTTCATCCGCGGATAATCTGACCGATTCCCTCGCCGACCGGGTCCGGCCGGGCCATCGACGCGCAGAGTGTCCGAGGACCTCCGCGTGGTGAGGCGTGATTATTCCGCGGCGAATAGACACCAGGACCGCGTACCACAACGGAAAAGGTGGGGCCTGGTCCGCCAGGCCCCTTCCGTGGTCACTGAGCGGCCTCCAGGATCTTGTCGGCTCGCTTTTGTCCCACGTTATAGACGGAGAGGCCGTGACCATCCTTCTTCATGTAGATGTTCCAAGTCACGTGCCCCTTCGTGCTGCGCTTGCTCCAGAGTACCACTTTTTGGATTCCCATTGTTATGACCAACCCCCGCCAGGTACTCTGACTACATATAGCTTTGTTCTCATGCCGGCCGCCAGGCACAAAGGCGGCGGGCGTTCTCCCCATTGTTGTGACCAAACTTCTGTGTGGACACGCCTAGCCGCCGTGCAACCCCGCGTCGCCCGATCCCATCCGGACGGCCCCCTGTTCCCACGCCGAAAAGAATAAAAATCGTGCTAGGGAGTGGCACGTCTGCCTCACCGTCATTGCGTGTCAAATTCCATCCCTCCATGACGCTCAGCTCCTCGAGTCGCTGATCAGGATCCGGGGAGCTCGGCGGATCTCAGCTGGACTCCGCGACGGGCTGAAAAGAATAAAAATGCCGAAATCACGCTGCTCGAGCAATCAGGCTCGCCGCAACCTTCAAGACATTCCCGAGGTTCAATGCTCGATGTCCATCAAGTGCGAGTGCTGCGGGAAAGCTGAAGCTGCCGTCTACTGTCCCGTATGCAAGAAGTGGGAGTGCGTTCTCTGTTTCGGTGCGGTACGATTGGATTGCGACAACTGCAGAAGAAGACGAACTCGATCGCCTCCCGTTCCACTAGCCCCATTGTGAAGCCGGAACTCAGCCCGTTCGCCTTCTTGACGGACGTCGGCGCCGGCCCGCGGGCGGGGGACCCACGCCCTGGTGAGCTGCAGAGAGATCGTGCACGTCGACCAGGCGGGAGATCGTGAGCTGCAGGATACTGAGATTCGGTCGATGGTGGTCCTCACGCTCGAGAGAGAGATGTACACCAGGGACTCGTGCCTTGGCGGGAGACGTGAGATGGCGGGCACGGTGAGACCGTCTTCACGATCGCGTCAAGTCCGCTTCCCCATGTTCCCTCGGAGTGTCCTAAATCTTGCGATCGGAGCCGTTCCTTCATGAACGACGTCGCACCTGGTCAGCTGCTCGAGAGAGAGTCTCCTAAATCTCTGGCCTTGGTCCTCTTTCTCCGTCAAACTCTGCAGCATGATGTCTGCAGTAGTCCGCGACAATGACAACATCAGGGAGAGGCCATCTCTTCGCACCTTCCGAGTTGGGATCTTGACGACATTCGAAGTGCTCCGTCGCGAGTTCGTCACAACCTTCAGCGTCACAGAATCCCTTTCTCTTGGTCATCGTAGTCGCCTCTCTCTTGTGTCTGAAGTTGGGGGCGGACTCTTAATCCTATCTCACCGTAGTAGTTGATTGGGAGAGCCCTCCATAGGAGAGTTGCCCTGGAACGGTGAATTGAAGCATTTCTCCCCCCCTTTTTCATGGAGAAGGACGACCGAGCCGAACTGCGTGACCATGCTGGAGATCGCGGCCTTGAACCCGAGCGATCGGTCGGCCGAGAACTGAGAGAGGTAGTAGTCGTGGGCGCCGTCCGGCCCCGTCAGGTTGAGAAGGTCGCCGGCGGCCTCTATCTTCCTGGAGCCGTAATCGAAAAGCTTCACGCTCATTCCCATCTCGGCGACGTGCAAGTAGGCCTGCTCCGCCGGAGCAGGGCCGATACCCGCGTCCAACGTCACGTTCACTTCGGACAGCTGTCCGGTGTTCCAGTTACCGCCGCTGCACGCCTGCGTCCACGTCGCCACGTAGACGTTCCAGGCCGGGGTCATCGTGAACTGCTGCACGGGACATCCTTGCATTCCCCCCATGTCCCTGTTCGATACGTTGAGCCGGAGGTACGCTATCCCCGATGGATCCACCGTGGCGAGGGCCCTCGCCCAGACCGAGACGCTGGCGACGTCCTCCCCCGTGTCCGTGAACGGGCGCGTGTCGAACAGTACCCACCCGCTGTTGACGATGCCCGACGAACCCACGATGTAGGTCGGGTCCTGCGAGTCGCTCACGCATTGCGTGTGATTCGTGCAACCGCCCATGTTCGTCCAGTCCACGAATTGGAAGCCGAGGTCTCCCAGCAACGTCGCGTTCACCCAAGGTGACGACCTTGCCCAGTTGCACTCTGGCGAGTTCTCCGGGTACCTCCCGTCCACATCGTAGACGCACGTCCAGTTCAGGTCCGTCCTGGCCCGCGCTCCTGGCGGGACGATGACCAGCGATCCCGCAACGACGCTCAGCACCAACACTAGACACACGATTCGTCCGATTCTGTTTTCTCTCAAGTCGTCGCCTCCTTTTTCAAAGCATCAATCAATCTGGGCGGGACGTCCTCGATCGCCCGCTCATGCCATTCTTCTTCGTAGCTCCACTCCGCGCTCGCGAGGACTTCTTGGACGGCCTGGTCGATGACGGGCTGGAACGAGCTCAGGTCCGGCAACCTCGCCTCGGGGAACGCGACCTCCAGGTCGACGGCCTCACCGTCCTCGATCTCCACGGCTCGGGCGGCTTGCTCGATTCTCCGGGTGACCTCCCCCAGGAGGCCCGCGCCGACCGTGGCCGCGGCCTCTCGGATCCATAACGTCCGCTTTGCCAGCTCGGTGGGGCTGATGTCCAGCCCGAGGATTACCATGCGGGCCTTGACGTAGGCGAGGGTCGGGTTCTCGATCCCCATTCGGGTCTTCAGGACCGCGAGGCTCGAGATCTCGTACCTGATCTCGCCCCTGTACTTCGGGGGCTCGGGTTGCGAAGGCAGGTTCAGCCGCTCTGCGTCCCCGTAGAGCAGGCCGACGTCCTGGGCCGCCTCGATGATGAGATCGAGGTGACTGGTCCGGCGGGAGCCCTCGCCGAACACTCGGTAGATCCCGGTCCCCGCGCGGTCCGCGTCATGGAAGATGAGGACGGGCTTGTCGTCGTCCTGGAGCAGCTGGCGGACCAGGCGGGTAGGGAACCCCTTCCCGGCGACGACGACTCCCCAACCGTAGTCGGAGAGCTCTTTGATCTTGTCGGCCTCGCCCGCCTTCTCCACGAATATCCAGCCGCGGTTCTGCTCCCACGCGTCCGGGAGGTCCTCGATGGGGTTCTTCGTCCCCTGGTCGTAGAACCAGCCTTCGGGCTTGGCCTCGGGCCGCTGCAGCCCCTCGTTCTGCTCGAGGGAAGTCCACACGTCGTCGCGGTAGGTCGAGTAGCCCTGGTCGGTCAGGAACCAGTCGAACTCCTCCTGGGTGATCCTCTTGCCCAGCTCGGGGGCGATGAGGTCTCTCACGATGTAATAAGAGTCCCGTTGGAATTCGTCCTTGAGCAGTTCGTAGTTGGCGCGGATGATCTCCCTCACGACTTTCCAGAGGTTCGTCTTGGCCTTGGTCATGTTCTCACCTGGATGAGCTGAAAAATAAAGGGCGCCCCCGCCCGCCAGGGCGGAGGCTTGGGGGGAAACTAGTCGGGGTAAAACTCGGAACGTCTCTATGGTAGGGGCCTACGGCAGTCGGTAATCCTATGGAGAAGACTGCCGTAGGGGGGCCAGGTGACCGCCGTAGGCCCCCTTCTGTTCTAACGGCATTTGACTTAGCGTCCTACCTGGCCTATCGGCCTTTTTGGACTTGCTCCGATGGGGAGTCGCCGTCTCACCAGTCGGCTCCGATCGCTCGGCTCCTGCACTCCGCCGCCAGCGTCCTCGTCATTACGTGCCGCGATTCATCCTCGGCGGCGGCTGTGTCGTTTCTGCGCCCTTGCCATCCCTCTCGGGATACCGGCTTGCGCCGGTCCACCAGCGTCCCCGCGGCCTCCGCGAGAGGCGCGCGGTTCGCTCGCCGGTTTGGAGGGGGGACCTTCCTCAGCAACCACGTTGGTCACCGTCGGCCGTCCACGGTCTCCTGGCGGGACTCCAACAGAGTTCCCGCCTAAAATGCTTTCCGTTGGCGGACGAAGGAATTGACCTCCAGTGATTGATCAGTGCAGCTCACTTCAAGAGGCGATGACCGTCATCTATAAACCGCCAATTTGCTTGCTCCAATCGTGCTCAGAATCCGGCTTTTCGCACCGAACGACGTCGGTCCAGTCATGGATTTGGTGAAGGCCTCCTTGAGGGAGAACTACCCGCCGAACCTCTACCTGGACGTCCACCACTGGTGGAAGGAGGGATTCCTCGTGGCGGAGAACTCCGGCCAGGTCATCGGGTTCATGGCGTGCGTCGTGAACGCACCGGGCCAGGCCAGGGTGCTGATGCTCGCCATCGACGCACCTCACAGGAACCAAGGCATCGGGACGCAGCTCATGACCGCGTTCGTCAGAGAGTGCGCCGTCAGGGGGATGAAGTCGATCGAGCTCGAGGTCAGGCAGAGCAACCTCGCAGCCGTCAGATTCTACAGGCGCCATGGCTTCGAGATCACCTACACCCTCGAGCATTTCTATACCGACGGCGAGGGCGGCTACAAGATGATCAAGCACATCGGGGCCGCCTGAGGCCCTACTTGTACCCTTCCATGCCCTCGCTCGGATGATAATTCCAGTAATTGTATGGCGACGCGCTCTTCTGTGACTCCGTGACGTCCTTCGCGACCCCGCCGTAGTAGGAGCCGTACTTCGCCTTGATCTGCTCCTCGGCACTCCTTGCCCTCTTGAGCGCGTCCTTGATGTGCTTCGGCTCGATCAGGGGGCTCTTCTCGGTCACCGCCAGGTCCCCCGCCGACCTGATGAGCCCGCCGAGTTCCCTGAGGCGCAAGGTCAACGATTTCTCCTGCCCATCGACCTCCTTAGCGCGCCTGTGCGCCTCGGTGATCAACGCCTGCACCGCGTCCCTCGTGGCCGGAGGGATGCGCTTGTCCATCGCGATTTCCTGCGCGGTGAACTGCGCCAGCTTCGACCTGTTTACCTCGTTGTCCTCCATCGTGGTTTCGACGAGGACCTCGTAGCCGCTGCCCATGATCCTCGACCTGAGGGGCGAGAGGATGTGCGGGAGGTCCTGGATGTTGCACGCTGCCACGAAGATGAAGTCGCAAGGGACGGCATCGACGCGGACGCTCGCGCCGGCGCTCTGCGGGTTCCTTCCCGAAATCGGGAACCGTTTCTCCTGCATTGCGGTGAGGATGTACCTCTGGAGGAAACCGAGCTGCGGCAGCTCGTCTATGAACAGCACGCCCTCGTGCGCCTCGTGTATCGCGCCGGGCACGACCCTCTCGTACGGCTGGGTGCCGAGCTGTGGATGGCCGCCGTACGGGTCGTGTCTCACGTCCCCCAGCAGCTCCGTGTCGCTCGCCCCGGTCGCGAGCACGAAAGGGTTCCTCTCGACCGGGACGAGGACCTTCCTGGGGCTGATCTGCTCCATCTCCCTGCGCTTCTCCAGCGCCTTCTGGTCCAGCACCTTGATGAGCTCGCCCGCCCGCTCGTAGACGACGACCTCCTCCTGGCCGAACCTGCGTCTCGTGGTCGTGACCCTGTCTTTTGCGGCTATGGTGCCCAGGGTGACCTCGAAGAGACCGCCGAGCAGGTCCCCGAAGGGGTTGCTGGCGGTCTGATGTATCGCGGACTTGGGGCGGCTGCATTTGGGGCAGACCCTGTCTTTCGGTGAGGAGTAGATGCCGCAGTGCACGCACTTGTAGCCCAGACGTTCAGCGACATTTATCGGCGCCTCCTTCGGATCGATCAGCTCGCCCTCGGCGCCCTCCCTTTCCAGGTTGTCCTTCACCACGTCATCGCGCTTCCTGACCTCGATCATCGGCCGCTCGGGGTTCTCAGGGTTGTGGACGACCCGTATCTCCTCCATCGGGCGGGGAAGGTGCAGCGACAGCGCCTGCGCTATCATCGACTTCCCGGTGCCCGGCGGGCCGACGAGGAGGAGATGTCTCCTCTGCGTCGCCGCGGTCCTGGCGAGGGTGACGGCGTCGTCCTGCCCGATGACCCGCTCCAACGGGTCCGTGGGGATGGGTATGTCTGTGGTCGACTCGATCTGGTCGAGGTTGACTATCGTCGGTTTCTTCGGCGGACGCCTCTCGACTGTCATCCTTCCTCATCAACTCGCGAAATCGCCCTTGGTGAGTATCTGGACGTTGGCGGGCTGTTTTGCCACCGTGCCCATCTTCGCGCCGACCACGGACTTGATGCCTATGTCGGCAGCTATGTCAAGTATCCTCTGGGTTATAATCCCGTCGAACACAACGGCCCTGACTCTCTTGGTGTTTGACTTGAGGGTCTCGACGAGCTCCCTGACGGGTACCTCGACCGCGATCTCGTCCCTGTCGTCCAGTATCCTCGCCCTCGAGGACCCGGAAAGTTCGATCAGCATGTCCCGGTACTTCTCGATCTGCGGGGGGATCCTTCTCTGCGGCTCTCTCGCAGGAGGTTCCTCCTGAGGCTCAGGCGCCCGCTCGGGCATCGGGGGCTCAGGCTCCTCCGTCGGCGGCGGGGCTGGCGGTGCCAGGCCCGCTGGCCGCGGCTTCTCCTCCTCCGTCGCCTTCAGTGTGATCCCTCCGAGGCCGTACATCTCGACGTACTGCTCGGCGGGTATCTTGTTCCTGAGGGCCTTCATGATCTGCTTCTGGGTCATCTCCTCGACCTCCGTGCCCCTCGGGGCCCGGGCGATGAAGTCGACCTCGGCCACCTGGAGCATTTCCTTGAGGATGAGGTCCCCGCCCCTGTCGCCGTCGACGAACGCCGTGACGACGCGCTCCTTCGCGAGGTCCTGTATCGTCTTGGAGATGTTCGTGCCCTCGACTGCAATCGAGTTCTTTATCCCGCACTTGAGCAGGTTGAGCACGTCGGACCTCCCCTCGACGACGATGATTGCGTCGCTGTCGGAGATGTTCGGTCCTGCAGGCAGGCGCTCCGGTCCGAAGGAAATCGCCTCCGAGACCTGAACCGACCGCCTGACCTCGTCCAAGAGGCCGAGGCCGGATGTCCGCGAGGTGTCCACCATGTTGGTGAGCAGCTGCCTCGCCCTCTCGACTATCTTGTTCCTCTTGGTAATCCTGACGTCCTCTACCTTCTCGACCTTGATGATCGCCTTGCACGGTCCGACCCTGTCAATCGTCTCCAGGGCCGATGCAAGGACGCTCGTCTCGACCTGGTCGAGACTCGATGGGATGTAGATGTTGCCTTCGCTCTTGCCCTTCTTCGCTATCACTTCGACTTCTATGCGCCCGATCCTGCCGCTCTTCTGGAGATCTCTGAGGTCTAGCTCATCTCCCAACAGACCCTCTGTCTGGCCGAAGACAGCCCCTATTACGTCGGGCTTCTCGACAACCCCATCAGCATCCAGACGAGCGTGAATCAGGTACTTCGTCGTGCTTGGATCTATGTTCATATTCTCTGTTCCTAGGGACAAACGAGAACGACTGATCCGCTCCAGACATCGCTACTCGCGAATGCGGGGTGGCTCCTTTCTCACGCGCAACCCCTTACTAATGTGATGATTGGTAACGGGATGAGTGGGAATGGTCATTATCGCTTGCTATCCCTTGGATACCTATTCGGGTCGCCTTTATTTAAACATTGCGACGCCGTTGCGCCACCGAGGCCAACTTGGAGGGCGCGGCTGCGCCGATCGAGTCCACGCTCTCCATGCTCACGACGGCCATCAGCGCCGCCTTCGCCGGGATGAGGTTGAGGTAGAATTGCAGCGTCCCGAAGACAAGGAGCACGAGCCATGCCAGGACGGCCGGGATGAACAGCTGGTCCGTCGAAGGCAGCCGCCCGAACGCAGGCAGCCACGCGGCGAGCGCCGGCATGAACGCGAGAGCAAATGCGGCGAACGAGCGCTTGATTCGCGCTTCATCTGCGGTGAGACCTGCATTCGTCGTTGATTTCGCACGCGTCGCAATCCTCAGGTACACGCGCGCGGTCGTTGCGACGACGACAAACCAGACAACCCCAAGAACGGCCTGGGACAATACTCCTGCGATTCGCTCGATGTCCATCTCGCCCTCGGCGAGTTCATCGATGCAGGATGACTATAGCCTATTGACCTAGTTATTGCGGTTGAGAACACGATTACGCGCCGAGAATCTCCTCGGCCTCGCGCGCGGCTTGGTCCAACTCCTTCGCCGCGAGCTCGCGGTCAACATCCCCGCTCATCATGGCGAACAGGCTGGCGGTGCCGCCCGCGATGGATTTCACCACAACGACGGAGTCTTTCGACTCGGTCACGACTCTTTCAGCGGGTTCGAGGCCGAGGTTGGCCAATACGTTGGAACACGACTGCATGGCCAGCGCGCTCATGGCGGTAACCATCATCACGTTGACCTTCGGCGGCAGGTCGCTCGCGATCGGGAGGCCACTCTTGTCAGCTATTGCCGAACCGCGTATGTAAGGAACCCGTCGCCTGAATTCAAGAAGCACAGCCTGGAGCATCTCGGCAAGATTGCCCACTTTTCCCGCGACCCTCTCCGTCTGCTGGATGGACATGCTGTCGGCCGGAAAAGCACTCCTCTGTCCGGGCATTAATGTTTGCGGGACGATTATCACATGCCACAATCACTGGCTTACTGCCGGCGTTCCTTCGCCGCCCTCGCCCTCCTCAATGACTCGTCGGTCCTGCGCCGTGCCCCCTCCTGCCGCTGTTCCTTCGTCCAGCGCTTCAATGTCTGGATGTAGTTCGGGAGGCCTTCGACATCCTTCACATCCTTCCTGCAGAGGACTGCGATCTTTTGGCGGTACTCCAGGTTCGGCTTGGCTCCGTTCGCAGTCAGCCCCTCCCGGATGCGTCTGCACAATGTCCCGCCGCGGGAGTCCCAGTCCGTCAACACGATGACCAGCCTGTGCTTACTTGAAACCTGCTCGCAGAAGTTGAAGAGAGACGAGCCCTTGTTCACTGTAATGATTTCGCCCTCCATCCCCAAGTTTCGAAGAGCAGTGGCATCTTTCCCGCCTTCAACGATGAGCGGCACTGCAACGTTCTCCTCCCGAAGTTCATCCAGAGTCTCCTGCAATTTCTCAAGGATGTCCTCATATTTCATTTCTTGAGCACCTCCAGGAGTCTGGCCCGGGTTCGGGTGCAGTCGAGGTCAATCAAGACCACTTCCTTCAACCTCGAGGTCTGGCCGGTCATCAGGCGGACTCTATTCGTTGGGATCTGGAATGTCTCCGCGATGAATTCGAGCAGCGCAGCATTGGCTTTTCCTTGTCGCGGTTCGGCGGCGATTTTCACCCTGAGCGCATCCCGCCACTCGTCCACGCGCTCCCACGAATTGACTTTTGCATTGGGGACCACTTCCACCCTCAGGATTGTTCCTTCCTTGCACATCCTCACCGACCTGCCAATATCCCACGCCTTCTTGGGCGGGTCCATCGCGCAGATGAGGAGGGCAGACTATAATAAAGAACATGCCTATTCCACGGTGATGGCCGGAGCCGCCAGGGTCGACTTCGAGCGGATAACCCAGGTCTACCGCGAGGAGAGTGGCAAGAAGCAGCTGGTCGAGCTCGAACCGGACTTCTACGACGCCGCAAACGAGTACCTGAAGCGCTTGGAGCGCGAGACCGCCAGGGCGTCGGGGGAGAACGCCACCGCACCCAAGACCCAGTTCCTCCAGGACGAGCTACGCAAGGCGAGGAAGAGGCTGGAGCAAATCTACCAGTACAGGGAGAGGAAGATTGCGCTCCTCGCGCAGTCTAACGTCAGCGGTGTGGAGACAGAGCTCAAGGGCATCACGGTGCAGGAGCAGGTCCTCTTCGAGAGACTTGTCGCGGCCCTGGGAGATTCGAGGAGGCTGGTCTTTGGCGGTTCACAGGTTGCAGAGCAGCGAGTCGAGGTTCCTCGTGCCGAGGAGAAGCCACGCGAATCCGAGGCCGCGGGGCAACCGCCAAAGCCAATCAGCGCACCGCCGCCCCAGACCCAGAGGAAGACCGTGACCGTCTACGTCATGGAGGACGTGCCGCCTTTCGCGGGCATCGATGTCACCTACAAGCTGATGAAAGAGGATGTCGTGTCGATGCCCGAGGAGTACGCGAACGTCCTCGTGAAGAGAGGGAAGGCCCGCGTGGTCGAAGTCCGGTGACCGCGACGGCGGGAATCCGGGTCACAGCTGCCTCACATAGATGTACGCCAGCGCCTTCCCGCCTACGACCTCGACCTCCACCATCGTCTTCTCATAGAGCTTCGCGGAGACTCCCTCAAATTCGTCGAGCGCGAGGAGCTCCCTGTCTGCAATGCCCGTGAGCAGCCTCCCCTCGATCATACCGCCCTCCTTCTTCGCCGCGACGTAATAATCAATCTCGGGGTCGAGCGCGCGCTCGTAACCCCGCAGCACCGCCTTGACGGCCAGAGGTTCCCTCCCGAGGACCTGCATCAATGTGCTCTTCTTCGCGAGCTCCCCGTGGACGAAGACCTGGTGGACGGTCACTGGCCCTCGCACTCCTGCAGGCCGATTGCGGGGTCGATCTCGCCCGCGAGATTCGTCGTCATGAGGCGCGCGACCTCCGCGATCCTCTGCCAGTGCTCTGCGCGCATGTTCTCGCTGTAGATGCTGAAGACCGCCTTCCCCCATGCGTTGACCAGGTCGAGCAACTCAGGAACCGAGAAGACCAGTTCCTCCACGGATGTGGCGGGGTGGACCGCGCCCTCGCTCGCTCCCGCCGCGGCAAGAAGCTTCTTCACAACGGGAGGATATTCCATCGGGCGGCTCATCACGAACGGCGAATATGGTCTTTTGGGTAAATCGAAGGCATATCGAATCCTTACCAGACTTTTTTTATAGTCGGCGGAGGAATGATAATCGAGCAGAGAATGGAGGAGAGCTAAATGCATCCCTCGCGGAAGAATCGGGGCAGTTCCAAGGTGAATCGTGGGCTAGTACTTCCGATGCTGCTGGGTTTCGTCCTCATCTTTTCGTACCTCGTGCTCGAGTCACCGCAGGCCAAGGCAGACCCGGGCATAGACTACGTCCAGATCAGAACCGCTCCCGGCGGCGGGGGCGAGGTCGTCGGGGACATGCTCTACTATGTCGGCGACCAGGACACGTACTGGGCGGCAGGCTACAACGTCTCGGGCGACTTCGTCATGGACGTCGAGGCACACTGGTACACGAGGACTTCCTTGGTGGGATGGGTGGAACCTTATGAAGGCACGAACACGACCTTCCACGCTGCTGGTGAAGGTCAGACCTACGTCAGCATGTATGCATCGCTGAACCAGAGCGGCAATAACACCTATTGGCAGAATGATACGGGAATCCTGACGGTGCTGTACCGTGGCGTCGACTACGTCCAGATAAGGGACGGGCCCGAGGGCGGCGGGAGCATCGTGGATGTGCGCTCGTACTTCATCGACGACACGGACACTTACTACGCGGCCGGCTACAATCACTCCAGTGGCTTCATGGGGGACCTCCCTGCGGCATGGGAGAGCGACAACGACACAGTCTGCACGATAACCAGGCAGGAGTACCAAGCGGAATTCAAAGGGGTCGGCCAGGGCGTCTGCCATGTCTCTGCGACCTACAACGGCACCGTCACGAACACGACCGGCGACCTGACGGTCGATCAGAGGATCGTACTGACCGTCGACGACGATCCTGGTGCGGATTACTTCACGATTCACGAGGCGGTGGAGAACGCCAGCGACGGCTACATGATCTTCGTCTATAATGGGACCTACAACGAGCACGTGCTGGTGGACAAGCGGCTCATCATCGAGGGCGAGTCGATGGAGAGCGTGATCGTGGACGGCGGCGGGAGCGGTATCGTATTCCATGTCACCGCCAAGAGCGTGGAGATATCCAGGTTCACCGTCAGGAACGCCGACTACGGCTTCTACCTGGATCACTGCAACAATACGCGGTTGACCTACAACAAGATCACCTCGTACACCTACGGCATCTACTCCAACAGGACGAAGGACGCGTTCATCGCGTGGAACGTCATAACGGTCGGGCAATATGGCGTGGTCACGGACCATGCGCACAACGACGCGGTGCGCTACAACACCATCTCTTACAACGACGAGTACGGCGCGAAGGATTACGATTCGGATCTGAAGAACTGCTTCAACTGGAACTACTTCCACCACAACCACATCGCCTACTACTACGACCCGGAGGAGCCGGTGGGCACGCTGCTCTTCAACGGCAACCGGATCGAGAACAACGACATCGGGATCAAGGCGTCGCAGGCCTCCTCGCTCATAGCGACGGACAACACGATTCTGAGCAATGGCGTCGGCATCGACCTAGTTGACTCCTCGCCCTACATTGCTGGCAACCTCCTCAAGTTCAACACGATCGGCGTCAGGTTCAGCAACTCGGCCGCGACGATCTACAACAACTACATCCAGGGCGGGGACTACGGGATAACGGGCACGGGCACATCGCCGACGATCCAGGGGAACACGATTCTTGAGTCTGCGATCCTGGAGGTCTCGATCACCGCGGGGAACGATGTGCGCCTCTTGGACAACGACCTGGGCGGCGGCATCGCCCGCCTGGCGGATTCCACTGTCCGCGAGATGTCCCTGGTCCGGACGACCTTGCGGCAGCTCAACACGACCGTCTTCGACTGGAGCCTTGATTCCGAGTCTCAGATCGACATCCAGTGGTATCTCGGAGTGCGGGTGAAGGATTCGGGCGGCAACGCGGTCCTGGGAGCGCTGGTCAAAGTCTCCGGCAGCGATGGGCGCGAGGTCGTCAACGGGACTTCGACATCCGGCGGATTGACGGGGCCCTTCGAGCTGACCGAGAAGGTGAGGCGGCTGAGCGGGGACGTGAGCGAGGGCGCCTACCTGATCGAAGCGTCCGATGGAGACCAAAAGGCCTCGCAGACGGTCCTTATGGACAGCAACAAGCAGCTCGACTTGGCGATCGGTCCGATTCCAGGCGTGGGTGAGGGCGGCATCCCGTGGATTTTCGTCGGGGCAGTCGGCGTCGCCGGGGCTCTGACGGTTGCGGGACTCTTCTCCATAGAGATCTTCGTCTACTTCTTCTTCGCCCTCTTTGTCCCGCTGTACACGAAACTCAGGAAGGACCAGGTGCTCGACCATTACAGCCGCGGCAGGGTCTACCAGTATATCGAGATGAATCCCGGAGAGCACTTCAACTCGATCAAGCGGGCCCTGGACCTGAACATCGGCACCGCAACGTATCACCTGGAAGTCCTTTCCAGATCCGGGCTCGTGACCTCCCGCCAGGACGGAATCTACAAGCGGTTCTATCCGACGAATGTCCCGATACCGCCATCGAACGGCGGGGGCATAAGCGAAGTGCAGCAGCGGGTCCTCACTGTCATCAAGGACACGCCAGGGATAAGGCAGAAAGAGATCGCCCGCCTGTTCGGGATAAGGCAGTCGACACTGAACTACCAGGTCACCAGGCTGGAGGAGAAGGGGCTCATCAGCGCAGAGAAGAGAGGACGGAGCGTGCACTACTTCCCCAAGCAGGTTCCGCCGCCACCACCGCAGGCGTAGACTCGAATGATTCAATAGCTCCCCCGCCATCAGACTCAGCGTGGTCAGGAAACCGAAACGGACCGCCAGGGACGTTCTTTACGAGCTCAAGTGGCGGGAGGGCATGAGCCTCAGCCGGGCGGAGGTCTGGTATGCGGACAGGACGAGGGCGGAGGAGTACAAGGTCATCAAGGGCGAGGAGATAACTGAGCTAGGACGGGGCTACTTCATGTCAGGCGATTCCATGCTGCCCTATTACAAGATCCTCAGGATAGTCTATGACGATGAGGTCTTGTTCGAAAGGCAGGAGAGCGAGCGGAAAACGGCTAAATAGTCTCGCGGAGTTGGGACATCACGAGGATGGAACGCTGAAGCGGGCTCTCACTTGCGTTTTCGCTCTTGTCGTTCTCGTTGCCCTCGTTCCCGCCACCTTCAGCGCGACCCCATTGGAGAAAGCCGGCTCACCGCCGATTGTCCCTTCGCAATCAAGCTCAGAGCCGCACGCTCTCTCGAACATCAGCGACAATCCGGCGTACCTCGGGAACTTCACACTGACTGCCGCGTTCGAGGCGAAGATGCAGGGACCAGACGGCGGGATCATCGAGATGGAGGACGATCCGACCAAGTTCGAGAACACTGACAACACTCTCGAGGCCGTATGGGTCTGGTCTAGATATTACACCTTGACGCGGGACGACAGATACACGGCAAACATCAGTGCCGCGTGGAACTATTCGTGGGCACACCCCGCTTGGCTCGAAACAGACTCAGGACGGGTGTACAGTTGCTCTTGGGCCATCAAGGCGGAACTAGAATTCAGGCGGGCGTACGGGAACCACAGCAACCTGCCTTATGCGAAGCGGTGCGCCGCGTACATCAACGCGAGGAACGGCTGGGAGACGAACATAATCCTCAACAACTGGGGGAAGAACGACATCCGCGGGCTTGCGGCGGGGAACATGTACGACTGGGCCGTGGAGCAGGGCAACGAGACCGCGCGTCTCGGCGCGATCGCGCTCGGGAACGCGACGAAGGCGGCGATCGAGGCGAACTCCACTTGGCTCGCGGTCGAAGACTGGGCCCTGGCGGGTGGAGTGGCATATTGGGGAGTCGTGCACTCGACGCTCAGAGAGTACCCCAATGCGACGTGGGCGGAGCAGTATGCGGCCTTCCTCAAGACGAACGTGACAGCTCCCGGCGGCGGACCTGGTAACAGTCAGTGCGGCTGGTATGCTTGGTATGCACTCGGGCACTACGCTGCCTGGGAGGCGACGGGCAACGCAAGCCACCTCAATCAGTCGCTCGGGATGGTCGCCTGGCTGATCCTGCAGGACGGCGACAGGGACGGCGGCATACCGACCAACTTCGGCGACCCGGACAACACCGACGAGTCGTGGGTCACGTCGTACAGGGCGCTCGTCATAGGGGAGATCATCCCGGCTTGGCACGGCCAGCCTCCGGACCCGCCGACCTTGACGATTGCGGATATGGTGGATCAGACCCATCTCAACGTCTTCTGGAACCTGTCTCTCCAAGACAGCTTCATAGGAGACGTGGTTCGCTACGACGTCTATCGGGGCACGGCTTATGATGCGACCGGGGCGGGCTATTCGCTGTGGGGGAGAGTATTTGCGGGCTATAATGGATTCCCAGTACTCATCCCGATGGGCGACACATCCTCCTATTTCTTCTACGCTATTGCAGTGGACTTTGAATGGCTCACGTCAGCAATGTCGAATCAAGTGGGGAGGATCGTGGAGTATGGAGGGGGCATCATCGGTAACGCGCTTCTCGGCAATCCGTTCATCGTCCCGAATGACGATATCTCCGAGGTGATAGAATGGACTCTCGTCGATTATATCCGAGCGTTTGATCCTTCACGACCCACTTCTCCCTGGACTTCATATGTTCTCGGTAGAAGCTACCAGAGCCTCACGCGCCTGCCGCTGGGAATGGGTTTCTGGGCGAACTTCACGGCACTATTGGGAGTATCCATGACGGGGCTTATTCCTAGCTCGGTCGATATCGACCTGAAAGCTGGGTGGAACCTCATCGCTTCATGCTCGATGACGAATCGCACCGTGGGCGACGTGCTGGCGGGAGTGCCTTGGGTGGCCGTTGAGGTCCTCGACCAGTCACAGCCCGGATACCGCCTGCGCAGGGCGTCGTCCGCCGATATTCTGTTCCCCGGCCAGGGCTTCTGGGTGTACGTCAGCTCCGACTCCACCCTCGTGTTCTCCAACTGACGAAGGCAATAAGCTGAATAGGCCATCGAGCCATTGGGGTGTCGCTTGGGCAGGACTATCAAGGTATTCTGCACCAAATTGTCCGGCATCTCCCTCGGCAAGCTCCTGGATGAGCTTCGTGAGTCGGGGTTCGACTGTCGATACGTGGACACCTCCCTCGACTTCGACCTCGATTCGCCCGTCTGGGCGCGGGCAGAGATCGTCAGCACTGGGAGTCCGCGTTCGATCGTCATCGAGCACTACATCGGCGGGCTTCATGGGACGCTCGTGGAGGAGGAGACGGAGCAACTGCTCGAGAAGGTCGAATCCGCCGAGGAATCGTGGAACAAGCGAGAGGTCGTGGTCTATCTCCGCATGTCTAGAGAGCTTTTCGCGATCCAGATGGAAGGCGGGGAGGCAGAGAGGATGAAGGGGCTCCTTGATCGCTGCCTGCAGTTATTCGCGACCATGGGCGAAGGTTTGCTCTATGTCGAGGGCGAGGGCTTCTTCAGCAAAGGTAAGCTCGTCCTGCCGCTAGCGAAAGACGACTGAAGACCGCTACGCTATTACCCTCATGCCGCAATTCCGTCCGCATGTCCAAGTTCCCCGACTCTGTGCTCACTACAACGAAGAAGGGAGAGGTAGAAGCGCGCATGCTGATCGACCGCGGGAAGTTCGTGAGGTACAGGTATGTCGACGCGGAGACCGGTGCAGAGAAGGATGGCGGGAAAGTCAAGCTCGTGCTCATCCCGGAGAATGGCGGGGCTGAGGAGTTCTTCGTGATACCGACCAAGGGCGGTCGCTCGCTCCTCCTCAAGGCGGAGGTGAAGGGGGAGAGGATGCTCTGGGACGGGGAGAAGGCTGTCAAGCTGTAGAACTGGAAACCCTTAAACCGAACACCCTCTTACTCGCCTTCAGTGGAACCGAGAATCCGGGCCATCGCCGTGCTTTCTGCGGTGGTCTTCCTCGTCATGCTGGGGCTCTCGATCATCTCCCCGGTGCTGCCTTTCTACGCGCAGGAACTCGGCGCCAGCACTTTCATGGTCGGCCTCCTGGTCGGAGCGCTCGCCGGCGCGCGCTTGGTGGTCAACCTGCCCGCCGGGGCGGCGGGCGACCGCTTCGGCAACTGGCGGATGATGCAGATCGGCCTTCTCTTAATCACTACTACATCCTTCCTCGCCGTCATCGCGTTCAACTACTGGATGCTGCTGACGGTGCGCATCATCGAGGGCGTCGGGTCGGCGTTCTACGTGACTTCCTCCTTGGCGGCACTCGGGAGAGCCGCCCCTCCGGAGAAGAGAGGGCGCTACATGGGATACTACGTCTCGTTCCTCCTCCTCGGCCAGGTGCTCGGACCTACCGTCGGCGGCGGCGTCGCGACCGTTTGGGGGCTCAGAGCGCCATTCGCGTTCTATGGCACTGCCACGTTGGTCGGGATGTTCCTGCTAGTCTTCGCGAAACTGCCCGAGAGCAGGGCGGAGGCCGCGACGGGCGGCGTCGACTGGGTCGCGGTGAGGGGACTGATCCGCAATCGCTCTTTCATCAAGGTCAACTTCGGGACGATGAGCGCGTTCTTCGTGAGGTCGGGCATACTCACGACGATCTGTCCCCTCTTCTTCTTCGCGAAGTTCGGATGGAACGAAGCGACGATCGGCCTTCTCATCTCCGTCGCCGCCTTCTGCTCGCTCGCGACGATGCTCCCTTCCGGGATCTGGGCGGACCGCCGCGGGAGGAAGCTGCCCTTCACCCTGAGCTTCGTCTTCACCGCGCTCGTGGCGCCGCTGTTCCTGTGGCCCTCGGATTTCCTCGGGGCCGTCCTGGTCTACGCGCTATGGGGCCTCGCGATCGGCCTCCAGGGTCCCGTGGCGGCTTGGTCGACCGACTTCGCAAGTAAGGAGAACATGGGGACCGCCATGGGGCTGTACAGGACGATGGGCGACCTGGGGTTCCTCCTCGGCCCGACGATCCTGACCGCCATCGTCGGCTTCGGGACCTTCGGCCAGTCTTACGACCTCGCGTATTTCTTCTCGATGGCCTTGATGCTCGTCGCCGCCGTGGTCATTGTTACGGCGGACGACCCGGTATCTAGGAATGTCAAGAACAGGAAGGAAAAGATCGTAGTGCCAATCGAATAGGCCATCACTGCAAGAGCTCGTAGACTATCCTGTCCGTCTCCTTGCCCTTGCTCCTGCTCTCGGTGATGTGCATCCGGCCGACCTCTGATGTGTTGCGAAGGTGAGTTCCGCCACAGGGGCAGTAATCGACGTCCTGTATCTTCACGATTCTCAGCCGCCTGATGCCCTTAGGGATGAGGTCCATGAGCGCCCTGTCGTCGACGCGGTTCTCGACCGCGACGCGGTCTTCCTCGAAGATCGTTACGGGCTTCGCGGCGGTGAACACCTTATTGCACTCGTCCTCTATCCTCTTCAAGTCCTCCGGGGTGAATGTTGCCGGTTGGAAATCGACGCG
Source organism: Thermoplasmata archaeon (assembly GCA_041489255.1). Taxonomy (GTDB): domain Archaea; phylum Thermoplasmatota; class Thermoplasmata; order RBG-16-68-12; family JAFNFQ01; genus JAFNFQ01. Next base: position 33,462 of record JBGPQV010000014.1, read on the forward strand.
CGAATGGTCGGAATGAATCTGGTTGCCAACCGTCCTCGCGCCGTAGACCTTGAACACGAGGCCGGAGATGACATGCTGGGAGGTGTGCATGCGCATGTGCGCGTACCTCCTGTCCCAGTCGATGACGCCGTGCACCTGCCCTGATGGCGGGAGCTTGTCCACACAGTGCTTGATGACGCCTTTCTCCTTGGTCACCTTCCAGACCCTCGCCTCCCCGCCATCCCAGCGAAGCAGGCCGGTGTCCGTCGGCTGGCCTCCCGCCTCCGCGTAGAAAAGGGTCTTGTCGAGGATGATGTGGTCATTTCCTGATTCGATTATGCTGGCATCGAGTTCCCTGAGGTAGCATGCATCCGCGCTCGGGAAGTAGAGAATCTCGGTGCCGGTCATTTCTGGTTCACCGCTGGCGGGCGATATACAGCGCGGGACTAAACCTTTTCACATGACGGCACCTCGCACAATCGGAGAGGAATAGTGACCGGATGAAGCGGCCATGGCGGCCAGAAGGCCGCGACGCGGCCTCACGTCCTCTTGTTATCCCTAAGTAGATATAACAGGAGGGGGCGTGACCCTTGGCGGGGGAGGTCGATGAACGTGGTGGCTGCCTGAGTGCATCTTGGCCTCGGCATCGGGGGGATGGCAGTTTCTGAATCAACAGATGTCGTTGGCGCGGAACGGCCAGCGCCTGCATTGACCTCAGGACCCGAGGTATCGGTTGAGAGATTGGTGTCATTTCTTCCAGTGCAGACCCGTCTCTAATCGATTCACACTTGGATGTCGTGGTTCGCGACCCGAATCGACTTCGTCCAGGGCGGCCGGGAAATCGATGCGGCAAGCCGGCACAACCGCCAGAGATGTCTGGGTGCGAGGTCGTCGCGCACCGATCATGTCGCGACGCGAGCACACAGGAGATGAGCCCGAACCGAATCCTGCCGGAATGTCGCGGACACCGCCGATGTCGCGGCGGGCGTCGTCTCGACCGCGAAGGACAGTTTCTCAACCGAGAAGAATAATCTCTCGATGCGCATGGATTTCATCTCTGTCGGGCTGAGTCCGCGCTCAACCGGGAAGAAATGTTTCTACAGAGAAAGATTCCTTCCGCACCGCGAAGAGATCCTTCTCAACCGCGAAACATTTCTTCCGGACAGAGAAAGGCACCGTGCGCGTTGAACCATGACCAGGGAACCTTCGAGAAGACGTCTTTCTCGACAGCGAAAGCCGATTCTGCCTTCCCATGCTCCTTCTCGACCGCGAAAGAGTCCTTCTCAACCGCGAAGGAGTCCGTCCAGACCGCGAAGGACTCCGTGCGCACGCCCCACTCCCTAGAAGGTCCCTGGGACATCCACGCAATCGGCTGTCTCTCGGTGCCCTTCCATCGGAGGAATCTTGAAACGCTTCCCTCAGCAGGCACGTCACAGTGATCAGCCTTTGTATCTCGTCGAATCGCAGAATGCATTGCGAATGTGAGGATGTCCGCATTCGGGATTCCCTGGAGGTGAAACCATTAATATTCAAGAACTATGATGGTCTCGACAATCTTACGGAGGATTACCTCGAGTGAGGGGAAAGGAGGATACGCCCGATGCGACTGCTTCCGCACTGGATAGATGGAGAGCATGGGCGGTGGTGTTTCTCATCGGAGGTTTGTCGGCAACTATCGGGTTCTTCATGTGGCTGGTCCTCTGGATTCAAACGCCGCTATCACCCAGCTTCGAGAGGAGCCGTGTCCCAATTGGAGCATTGCTGATAAGCGGACTTGTCTTTGGAGTATACTTGGTTGCGCGGTCTCTCCAGTGGTACAGGAGGGCAGAGTAGCGCGCGCAATCGCCTAGCTTCCCCTCAATAGGCTCCTCGCAATGACCAGCCTCTGTATCTCGCTCGTCCCCTCGTACAGCTCCGTGATCTTCTGATCCCTGAAGTACCTCTCGACCGGGTAGTCCTTGACGAAACCATACCCGCCATGGATCTGAAGCGCCTGGTCGACTATGCGCTTGCACGCCTCCGAGGCGAACAGCTTCGCCATGCTCGACTCCGTCGTGTGCTTCATCCCCTGGTCCTTCATCCAGCACGCCCGATGAGTGAGCAGCCTGGCTGCATCTATCTGGGTGGCCATGTCGGCCAGCTTGAATTGGATGGCTTGCAAGTTGCTTATTGGCCCGCCAAAGGCCTTCCTTTCCTTGGAGTACTTGATGGCGGCCTCCATGGCGGCCTGAGCGATGCCAAGCGCCTGCGACGCAATCCCGATCCTACCCACGTCCAGCGTCGCCATCGCGATCTTGAAACCCTCGCCCCTCGTGCCCAGCAGGTGGTCCTCAGGGATCCTGCAGTCATCGAAGGCGATGAGCTCGGTGTCTGAGGCCCTGATGCCCAGCTTGTTCTCCTTCTTGACGCGCTGGTACCCTGGAGATGAATCCGGGACGATGAAGGCGGAAATCCCCTTCGGCCCCGTGCCCGGATCAGTCCGCGCGTAGGTGATGAGGAGCTTCGCCATGTAGCCGTTCGTCACGAAGATCTTGGAGCCGTTGAGGTGCCATTCCCCGCCCTTGAGCTCGGCGGTCGATGTGAGGGCGGCGGCATCGGAGCCCGCCCCGGGCTCGGTCAATGCGTACGCCCCGACCCACTCCCCGCTCGCCACCTTCGTTAGGTAGTCCTTCTTCTGTTTCTCGGTCCCCCATTTGTACAGGGGCTCGCAGGCCAGGCCGTTGTTCACACCGAGCATGACGCCCGCGGAGGCGTCTATTCGGGAAATCTCCTCGATCGCGATCGAGTAGGAGATGTAGTCGAGGCCCGCCCCGCCAAGCTCCGTCGGGATTGCCATGCCCGTGAGGCCCATCTCCGCCATCTTCTTCATCCAATGCACCGGCGTCTCCTGGACCTCGTCGTAGTGCGCGCTCTCAGGCGCAAGTTCCTTCTCGGCAAACTCCCTGACAGACTTCTTGATCATCTGATGGGTCTCGTTGTATTCGAACTCCATGACCTTGGCCCCGCGGCTGGAAAGAGGCCTTCTTTAATAATCCTTACCCTGATGGTCGGGGACTCAAGGATTAGACTTGATAGGAGCGGGCAATTGCGAAGCAGAGCCATTCGCCTTCATTCCAAGACGGGTTTTGAGCCACGTCAGGCTTTTTCCCCGCCATGAGCCAGCCGGACTGCCGCGCGATGGCTCCCTGGCACGGTCAGCAGCATGTGCGCGGAAGGCGGAGACGTCTATTCCAGACAGCCGCTGAACGACGGCTCTGGCTCCACTTATTGGGCGCGCCCGAGCCTCCTGTTGCATCCCAAGGCCAGGGATGCGGTAGCGGCGCTCGAGCCAGGCGGCAACTTTCGCTATCGGGACCGTCATGAGCAGATAGAGAATCGTGACCATCACATAAACCTCAACGAATTTGCCGCCGAACGAAAGGACGCGAGCAGCGTCCGTCAGTTCATGGACGCCGATGACCGATAGAAGCGCGGAGGCTTTCAGCATCAAAATGAATTCATTGGTGAGCGGCGGGATGACGACGCGCACCGCTTGCGGGAGGATGACCGTCCGCATCGCGCCCCAGTATCCGAGTCCGACCGACTTCGCGGCCTCCACCTGGCCAACCGGGACTGACTGCAGGCCGGCGCGGAATATCTCAGCCTGGTAAGCGCCCGTGTTTATCATCATCGCGAGGAAACCGGTCAGGCGCAGCCGGTCAAATGACGAGAGATTTCCGGGACTGTAGAAGCTGAAGATCGCGAACAGCAAGTAGAGCTGGACGAGAAAAGGCGTGCCGCGAATCGACTCGACCCAGCCCGTCGCCAAGGCGCGGACGGGCAGGAACCTGAGCGTCCGAAGCCAGCCCAGAAAGAAGCCTATCCCCATCCCGACAAGATAAGATCCTATCGTTATCAGGAGGGTGAGGCTCGCCGGGCCCAGCAGGCTCGGGAACGCCCTCAGGATGTATGCCACGTCGATCGGACTGCTGTTGTTCAGCAGATACAGCAAACCGCCAATGAGCAAGACGATGATGAGCACTGCCGCTACTTTCTCTCCTATCTGCTCGATACGAGGTCGCAGGGGCGGAGTTTCGGATTCCATGTTTCACTCCAGTACCTTAGCGACGAAAGCCTTCGTGCGTTCCTGGCGGGGATTGACGAGCACTTCCTCCGGCGTCCCCTCTTCTATGATCCGCCCGTCGTCCATGAAGACAACGCGCTTGGCCACGTTTCTGGCGAACCCCATCTCATGGCTCACAACAACCATCGTCATCCCATCGCGCGCGAGCTGCGTGATGACGTCGAGCACTTCCTTGATGTACTCCGGGTCAAGGGCGCTTGTCGGCTCGTCGAACAACACCGCTTTGGGATCCATGGCGACGGCACGCGCTATCGCAACGCGCTGCTGTTGACCGCCGGATAGCTCGGCGGGATAGGAATCGTATTTCTCTCCGAGACCAACTCGCTCGAGCAATTCCTTCCCCTTTTTCTCAGCCTGCTCGCGCGAGAGCCCCATTACCTTCCGCAGCCCCAGGGTCACATTTTCCAGTGCTGTCAAATGGGAGAATAGGTTGAACTGCTGGAAAACCATCCCGACCTGCTGGCGGACCCATTCAGGTCTGATTTTCGGTGCGTTGACTTTTACCCCCTCGATGAAGACGCTCCCTTTATCAGGCGTGACTAGTAGGTTGATGCACCTCAGGAGGGTGCTCTTTCCAGAGCCGCTCGGCCCGACCACCACGAGCACGTCTCCCTTCTCCACCGACAGGCTGACGCCCTTCAGGACGTGCAGCGAGCCGAACCACTTGTGAAGTCCTTCCACGCGTATCAAAACGCCACGCTCCCGAGCCCAGGGACTCGATACGATTGCTCAACCGCCCCGACCGCCTGGGTGACCATGTAGGTGACAACGAAGTAGACCAAGGCTATGATCAGCCACGCGAGCATCACCCACTCGATCGAACCGAGTCTCAAGAGTCCCAGCTCGCTCTGCTTTCCCCAGTAAGCGAGGTCGGTCGCACCGACAATCGAGAGCAGAGAGGAATCCTTGATCACGAGTGCGAACTCATTGCCGAGGGCGGGGAGGGTCACCCTGAACGTCTGCGGGAGGATCACATTCGCCATGACCTGACCTTTTGACAGACCGACTGCCTCTCCCGCCTCGATCTGCCCTCGGGCAACCGCTTGGAAGCCCGCCCGGAATATCTCTGCTTGATAGGCGCCTGTGTGCATCGCGAGGGCAAGGGCCGCAAACGCAAGTCCAGACTCAAAACTGGCGCCGGCGAACAGACTGGGTATCCAGAAAAACGCGAACAATATCAATACCAATGGCGGTACTCCCCGAATGAAGTCCACGTACAGCGTTGCAGGCCAGGAGATTATCGGATGGCGGGAAAAGCGCGCCCACCCGACTGTGAAGCCGATGCCCAGACCCAGAGGGATGATAGTCAGTGAGAGAATTATCGTGTTCCTCGCGCCGTCGACAAGAGGGAGTTCGAGAAGCTGCCAGAGATTCGGGTCGAGAGCCTTTGTCGCCCGTGCCACGGCCAGGATGGTCAGGAGCACTATGACGACGGAGACGGCAAATACGGCCCGGGAGAGGCGGGGATGAGTCATGATCCAGCGGCGGACGCGGCTCGGTCCGCGAACGGATCGAAGCTCGCCATTCCGGTCCGCGCTCATCCTCCTCCGGGCTGACCACTACCTTCGGCGTATGCCGGGATGTCCCGCCAATCCTATCTTAGCTTGTTCAGTATCTGCGCGTAGGTTCCATCATCCCGCATCGCTTTCAGGGCACTGTTGATGCCTGCAATCAGGTGAAGGGGGTCACCGTCTGCGACCGCGAACCCGTACAGCTCGTTCGTCTCTATCGTGCCGGCGATCCTCAGGTTCGGATTGCCCGCAACGTAGCTCTGTGCTATGGGCTTGTCGACCAAGACCCAGTCCACCTGGCCGTTGAGAAGCTCGGTGATCACGGTGTTGACGCTGGGGAAGCTCGTCCACATGGTATCCGGTGTCTTGTGAGTGTCGATGAGGTTGCCTTGCACCCAATAGTAGCTCGTGGTCAGGGTCTGCGTCGCCACAGTGTGGTTCGCCAGTTCGTCTATGGTACACTCCGAAGCTGCACAGGTGACCGCCGTCGACCCCGTCTTGACCAGCACGGCCTGGTCCGCCTCGTAGTAGGGGTCTGAGAAGTCGAAAGACGAATTCCTGTCGGCACCAACTGAGCCGGACATGGTGATCGATGAGGCGCCTATGTCCACGCGCTTGAACTTCACGGCGGCCAGCAGGGCATCCCATTCCTGGAAGTCGCGCCATTCGATGACCCAGCCGTTGCGCGTCCCGATCTCGTTCACCAAGTCGATATCGATGCCCTCGAGGTTTCCGTTCGTGGTGTTCCTCATTTCCATGGGGGGGAACGGCGTGTTCGTCCCCACGACGATCGAGGTCTTCTCCTTGACCCATCCGAACAGGGGAGCGCCCGCCAACCCACCCATCACGAAGCCAATCACGAGAAAGATCACGGCTATCACCGCCAACGTCGAACCTTTCGCCCCCTTCCTCAGCGCTGCCGGGGGCGGTACTTGTCCTTCGGCCATGGCGGCAATATCCTACAGTCTCTATATATTAATTCTGACGGAGGCAATCCTCCCCCGGTCTACTCTGCAGGCTGATGACGGTTTCTGCAACACTGCCCATCGATTGACAGTCCAAATGCCAAGAGTCAAATATCAACTCCACTTAGGACAGCAAAGGTGCGATAATGCCCATATTCCAGAAGGCCGGCGAGGCGGACGTAACCAGGGCAATCCTGGCCGGATTCACACGTGACTTTGAGGAGTACGCTGAGACCGAGGTCATCATAATCGGCGGCGGGCCGAGCGGGCTCATGGCCGCGCGCGACCTCGCGAGGAAGAAAGTCAAGGTCGTCGTCATGGAGAGGAACAACTACCTCGGCGGCGGCTTCTGGATCGGCGGCTTCCTGATGAACACCATCACGGTCAGGGCGCCCGCCCAGAAGGTCCTGGACGAGATCGGGTGTCCATACAAGGAATTCACCAAGAATCTCTACGTCACCCCGGGTCCCCATGCCTGCAGCAAGCTGATCGCGGCTGCCTGCGACGCCGGCGCGAAGATACAGAACATGACCTCGTTCGAGGACGTCGTCATCCGCGAGAAGAACAGGGTCGGCGGCGTCGTCATCAACTGGACGCCCGTCCACACGCTGCCTCGCGAGATCACCTGCGTGGACCCGATAGCCCTCGAGTGCAAAGTCGTGATCGACGCGACCGGACACCAGGCGGAGGTCATGCAGTCCCTGAAGAAGCGCGGACTCGCGAAGATAATCGGCGAGGGCGGCATGTGGGTCGAGAAGTCAGAGGACGCTGTCGTCGAGCACACCGGCGTCGCCTATCCCGGCGTCATCGTGGCGGGGATGGCGGTTTCAGCCACCTACGGCCTGCCCCGCATGGGCCCGACCTTCGGCGCGATGCTCCTGAGCGGGAAGAGGGCCGCAGAGGCGGCGCTCAAGGAAATCGGCAAGTAGCGAGCGATGCTCGGTGTCCCGTCCAGTCACCGCGTCTGCAAGCGGAGCCAGCGCTTATCTACGCATTCGGCGATTGCCGCAATGGAGTCGAATTGACAGTGTCTCGCTCGTGGAACATCCCCGGCAGGCTGGTGCTCTACAGGGATGAGAGCACGCCGCGCCTTGATGTCGGCGAAATCGCCGCCTATCTGCAGAAGACCATCGGCATTCCGACTGAGACGAAGCAGGATTTTCTCAGGGAATATGGCCGGGGAGACCTGCGAGATATCGCCGAGAGGATCGCCGGGACCAGAGTGAGGAACGTGGACAAGCCATTCGAAGCAGAGCAGGCGGCATATGGAGAAATCGCATTCGAACTGCGCTTCCTCGAGGACCCGGCCAAGAATGTGCCCGGTGTGCTCTACGACGGCCTGCGACTCGAGAGACTCCTCCGGGAGCTGCTGCCTCGAAAGATGAGGACCTCAAGGGTGCAGCACATCGTCTTCACCAGCAGGATGATCGGGACGTTCGAAAGGGACGGAAGGTACCACGCGCACGTGAACCTGTGCGGGTATCCGTCGATTATCTCAACGTCGGGCGTCGTCGAAGCCCCCGCCAAGCCAAGAGAATACTACCTCATGAAGCAACGATTCGTGCAGACAGGAGGCGCAGTGCCCTTCGAACTGCTCAAGGAGCGATTCTCAGGTCAGTTCATCGACTACGATGACCCGAGGATGACCGAAGTGATGAAGGGGTATGCGCTGCAATGCATGGTCCATTCGATTGCCGGGGAGCCGTTCTGCGGGAATCGCAAATGCAGGCTGTTCGACGCGCACTGGCAATCGGAGCTGATAGAAGCGCAATTGCACGGAGACAGGTTCTGCAAGAAGCACACGGAGATGCTCATGGCGATAAAGCGGGCCGGGGAATCCTAGTCCGCCCGACTCCGGTGTTTACCAGAACGACGCGGTCATCGGAACGGATCAGACCCTGCTTCACCAGTTCCTTCGCTCCCGCAAGCGTCGCGGCACCTTCGATGCAGGCCGAGATGCCCTCCTGCTCCGCGAATTCCTTCATCGAGGCAATCATCTCTTCATCGCTCACCGCCACACCGCCGCCCTTGGTCTCCCTGACGGATCTCAGGATTAGCTCGTCGGCGAAAGGCTTTGGGATGGCCAGACCAGGGGCCTTCGTGCGCACATCGGGCCACATCTCGCACTTGTCTTTCCCGTCCCGCCACGCTGCGTAGACCGGGGCGCAACCCTGCGCCTGGACGAAGTACAGCCTTGGATCGCTCTCGGTCCAACCCAGTTCCTTCATCTCGAGCCAAGCTTTCCACCCCGCCACGATCCCAGTCCCGCCGCCGACCGGGAAAACGATCGCATTGGGCAGGTCCCCGAGCTCCTCCGCTATCTCCATCGTGATCGTCTTCTTCCCTTCGACGCGGTAGGGCTCGCGCATCGTCGCGATGTTGAAGTAGCCTTCATCGTCGCAGAGCTTCTGCACCGCCGCAATCGCGTCGGGCATGAAGCCGTTGCAAATCTTGACCTCTGCGCCGTACGACTTGGATGTCCTGATATGGACAGGTGATGTGCCTCTGGCGAAGGCGATGAAAGCGGTGAGTCCGGCCTCCCTCGCATACGCCGCCAGCCCAGAGCCGGCGCTGCCTGTCGTGGCGACCGCCAGCTTGGTGAGTCCCAGCTCCTTCGCCTTCGAGACAGCGACAGCCATCCCCCTTGCCTTGAACGTCCCCGTCGGATTGACGCCCTCGTCCTTCACGAAGACTTCTTTGACCCCGATGATCCCTGGCAGCTTCTCAGCTCGCGTAAGGGGGGTTGCACCCTCTCCGAGCGTCACCATGTTCTCCTCCTTCGCGACCGGGAGGAGCGGCGCGTACCGCCACATGTCGCGTCTGCCGAGCAGCTCATCCCGCTCCAGGCTCCTCAGGTCGTAGCGGGCGAGGAGGGGTTTCCCGCACGTGCAGACGTTGATCGGGCGGGGCCGGTAGGTTTTGCCGCAGCTAGGGCATTCGAGGCGCGTGAACCTCGTCTTCCAGCCGCCGCCTGCCTTGGACACGATTGGGCGGAAACGCCTCCCCCTTATGAAACCGACGGCCTTCCTTCCGCAGGTTTATCTTCGGGACGAGCAATCTTCAACACGCGATGGCGGACGACAACATCGACGAAAAGCGCGACCTCATCGTCACGGCGATGCGTGAACGGGGACGCATCCTTATCGCATTCTCCGGCGGCGTCGACAGCGGTCTCGTGCTCAAGCTCGCTCACGATGCGATCGGCGATGGTTGCCTCGCGGTGATCGCCGACTCTCCGTCACTCCCGCGGCGGGAACTCGAGGAGGCGAGGAAAATGGCGGGCGAGATCGGCGCCCGCTTGAAGGTTCTCCGTCTCCACGAGATGGAAAGAGAGGACTACCTCGAGAACTCAGGGCTGCGCTGCTACTTCTGCAGGACCGAGCTTGGGCGGGAGCTGAGGGCAATCGCGGCATCGGATGGATTCAACACGATCGCTGACGGCGCGAACGCTTCCGATCTGGGCGACTACAGGCCGGGCATGAAAGCGTCTAATGAGAATGGCTTCTGGCACCCGCTAATCGAGTTCGGGGTGACGAAGGAAATGGTCAGGGCGATGGCCAAGGATCTCGGCCTTTCCTGGTTTGACAAGCCGAGTTCGCCGTGCCTCTCTTCGAGGATCATGACGGGAGAGCGCATCACCGAAGAAAAGCTCCGGATGATCGAGGCGGGCGAGGACCTGCTGCACGACATGGGCTACCGGCTGGTCCGGGTGCGGAACATCAGGGGCGCGGCGCGCATCGAGGTCTCGAAGGAAGACGTACCAAGGTTGACCGAGATTTCGACCTTCGGTGAGGTCGAGAACAAACTCAAGGGGCTCGGCTTCCTCTCAGTCACCGTAGACCCTCAAGGCTACAGCCAGGGGAGCATGAACAGGCGCTTCTAGCGCGCCCCGCGCTTCCCCCGACGCGCCAGCTTCCCGCAGAGTTCCGCCTCGAGGTCGTAGCAGTCGGGGCATTCCTTCGGGACCTTCACGATCCTGTGCAGCCTCATCGCGATGTCGTCGTGGAGGATGTGCTCCATCGCGTCGGCCTGCTCGTGGACCACCGCGGTGTCCTTGACCCCGAGAGCCTCAATCAGGAACCTTTCGATCAGGCAGTGCTTCTGGAGGATGCGTCGGGCGATGTTCCTGCCCTTCGCAGTCGTCACGACCCCCCTGTACTTGCGGTGCCTCACGAGGCCGACCTCCTGCATGCGGTCGAGCATCTCCGTGACGCTGGCGGGAGAGATACTCAGCCGCTTCGATATCGCACCGGTCCTCGCGGGAGCCTTCGTCTCCACCTCGAGGAGGTAGATCGTCTTGAGGTACATCTCAACGTTCTCGGTGAACTTCCTTGTCTCCAAGATTTCGACCTGGGCAGTTCAAGGCGGGAGTGACGATAAGGTTTTCGGCTGAACGAATTCCTCTGTCACCACGAGACGAGCCAGATGCAATCCTGCGGGACGTACACCCAGTAGCCCTCGTTCGTCTTGAGTGCGTAATTGTCGGGCAGGACCCACAGGTCGTATGGCGGGGACTTGTCGTCGAACGACTCGACCTTCACTCCCGGCAGGCCCACATCAGCCCTCAAGCCGCCTACCGTGTACGTAGCCGAGGAGGACGGATAGCCCACCAGGTTCCATCCGGAGCGCAGCATGATCGAAGTGCTGTTGGCGGGGAAGCCCGTGACCGTCCACGTGCAGGGGCCGGTGAACTCTATCCAGAACCCCATGGTCTCGTCGAGCTGCAGGAGGCTGTTTTGAGTCCTCCCGGGCGCGTAGGACTTCCAGGGACTCACCGCGTCGGACGAGTCGAACCAACGCACATAGCCCACACTTCCGAGAATCCCGCCAAGGACCGACCCTATGTCTGTGTCCACTGGCCTCAGCGGAATCGACATGAGGTGCTTTCCGACCATGGCCGGGGTCACGGTGAATGTCCTTTGCTCGGGCGGCGGCTTCAGCAGCGTCGCCGAGACTTTCACGACCTGCGTCGTCTCAAGCGTCCCGGGGTTCGAGATCACATAGTACCAATCCTGGCCCGGAGGTATCCCGAGCGACAGATCTGCCCCCGTGACGTTGCGACTCGCATCCGATGCTTCGAACTGCCGCCACTGCATGAACTTCCTGAATTCGGTCTCTCCCGCAAAGAAGGAAGTCACGCGCTTGCCCGTGTTCAGTTCAAGCTCGTGGTACGCGAGCCCTTCGTTCCACCGCGCACCGACGGCGGGGTGCTGCGCCGCCCATTCGACGCTGAAGCTCACGTTGAGCGTGTATATCCCTCCTGGAGACGGGGGGACCTCGCTCATCGGCAACATCGGTCTCGGCAGTCTGCCCCCGAGGCTGAAGTTGTAATAGTTCATCGGTGCGTTCCGCGGGTTGTAAACATCTCCGTAGGACGGCATCGCCCTGTCGGCGTAGTTGTCACCGAGGGATGCAGTCCCCATCTTGCTGATGACGAAGATCGCGATTCCGTCATCGAAAGTGTCGCTCGCGCTTGGGTTCGACGGGTTGTTGTTCTGGCGGGCCTCGCTCGTCGTGAGGTACGCCTTGCCCTCGGCATCGGTGAACGTCCACTGCGTCCCGAAAGATTGCCATGTGGGCGAAAGGAACCTGTAGTCTCCCAGGCCAACCTTCACTCCGTCCAGCGGGTTGCCGAAGGCGTCGACGACGACTACCGTGACGTTCGCCCTGTCGATCAGCCCCTCGTTCTCCGGCGTGAAGCCCGTGTCGTCGCTCGCGTCCCACGTCTTGTGGTAGTTGCTCACCGCGTCGACCGCCAAGCCGTCGCCCCTCATCGTCATGAGCCCGGACCAGTCGCGGTTCCAGCCGTAGTGATAGTTATCATTGTTCGCGATGATCCTCGCGCTCGAGTCCCAGTACTCGTCTATCTGGTGCCATCCCCGCTCGTAGAACTCGCCCCAGCAGTGGTCGCCGCCGTAGCCGCAGATGCCCCTGGCGGGAATGAGCGCGGACCTGAGACCTGCCCAGAGTACGTCAGATATCTCGCCGCAGTTGCCGTTGTGCTCCCATTGTATCCGGACTGGCTGGCGGGGCCTGTTTGCATCGCCCCCCGCCTGCGCGTTCAGCGCGACGGTCGACGCGACCCAGTGATCGACTATCTCCACCGCCTGATTGGTCGCGTTCCAGGGCTGCGTGATGTTGCCGCCCGCGTCCCGGACGAACCAGCCTGTCGCGTTGTAAATCTGCCCGAGTGAATATGTCTGGTTGTTCCAAAGAACCGTCGCATTGACGATCTTCGTATTGAGCACTGGCGGGGGTTCCTCCTTCGGATACCCGCGCGCACCCACATCGGCGGGCCAGCTCGGCGAGGCGAGGTTGAACGCCGCCCACCGCCAGAAGACGCCGCCGTTGCTCTGGTTCCGCGCCCCCTGGTGCCCGTCGTACGCCATTGTCGGGTTGATGAAAGTCGCCATCTCGTCGGTGCCCTTCAGCGACACGAGCCACCAGTAGTAGATGTCACGCGGGAACTCGTACCAGACCATGTTCCCGCTGTCGTTCATCAGGTAGCGCACCGTGGACCACTGGTCGGGGGTCCCGAGACCGTAGTCCATGATCTGCGCGTAGGAAGTGAACTGCGAATTGTAGTACAGGCTGTCCGTGTTGTTGAGGTAGACCTCCGGGAAGGCCGCAGGGTTCAGGAGCGATGCGGCGTTCGCATTCGCGATGGAGAAGGCGATCTCGTCGACCATCTTCTGAGGAGCAGTGTTGATTATTCTGGAGTAATCGATCAGCCTCTGCGTCGCGCTCCTGTAGGTCAGGTAGACGTGGTTGGCGTCCCAGTAGTACTGGTTGAAGTTGACCTGGTCGAAGTTCATCGTGTAGTTCTGCCAGAGCATGAACTTCGCGGCGGCCCCGGTGCCCACGTTGGCGTAGAACCTCAGCGGCCCGGCGGTGCATCCCGTCACCAGGTCCGGAAGCGTGTCCGCGTCCATGTCGACCAGTGCGGGTGCCGACCTCGCGGCCGCGGTGAAGCCGCTCAGCATCGACGTGTCCTTGACCCACGATGTCCCGACGACATGATAGTGACTCATCATGCCGCCGCCCTCGCCCACGACCATCTCGAGGAAGCCGTCGCCGTTCGTGTCAGCGAGCGTGGGAGTGGAGAAGGACGGTATGCTGAGGTCGACTGTCACCATGGGCGCCCAGACCGGGTTCGTCACCGTTGCCGGGTCTCCGTCCGAGACGTACCTGGGGTTCGGCCCGTTGTTGATTGACTTGTACATCATCCCCGAGGCGCTGCCGACAATCATGTCCAGATCCCCATCTCTGTCTAAGTCTCCGAGTGCGGGTGCGGAATTCGCCACCACGTTGATGAGCGGCACGGCCCCTTTCGCAGTCCACGCGGGGTTGCCGACCGGGCCCGCGTTTTCGAACACATAGACCTTGCCGTCCCCGCCGCCAAGAACGATGTCGGGGAGGTTGTCCCCGTTGAGGTCCCCGATGGCGGGATGGGCGAAGCCACCTACCGGTTGCACACCGGGGGGGAAGAAGGTGTCGTCCTTCACATAGACGGCGTTGATGTAGGAGTCGAATCCCTCGGTGTAATGGATGGCGGGATCGATGTTCTCATAGAGGGTGAGCTTCCCTGATGAATCAGCCAGAACCAAGTCGACTGCGCCGTCTCCGTTCATGTCCGCGAATGCGGGGACAGAGAAGTCATCAGTCGCGGTCGGGTCGATTAGGAGCTGGGAAAGGCGGGCGAACATCCTCGTCAGATTGTCCTTTATCCAATTTGGAGAGCGGTCTATGGCCGAGATGGCCACTGGGGGTAGACCCGCGGTTTCGTCGGGGAGCCGCATCGCCTTGAGCGTCTCCGTCTCCTTGTCGAAGTAGAGGTAAAACGACTTGCCCGGCGGGACCCGCACCTGGAGGCTCATGTTCTGGATCGGCACGAGCCCCTGCGGGCTCCCGCCCGCGTCTGCCCCACTCCAGGACAGTGGCGAGTCGACAATGGCGGTCCGTCCGGCCGGTGAGACAAGAACGCTCGCTCCCTGGACAGCCATGAACGCGATCACAACCGCGAGAACACACGCGCATCGCCTTGCGGCCATTGCTTAATCCTCCGAACCGATGTTGACAACCCCGAATCTATTCCGGCTTTGCCAGCCTCAGAGTGGGGTTCGGCATATTTAGCTGTTGCCGCCATACTCGCGGCATCGCAAGGGTGCGGCTCCGGGTCAACTCACAGTGAGTCGTGCACCGCCCTCGGAGGTCTCGTGGCGGGCGGCTATCCTGTAAACGCCTTTGCCGACCTCTGCGGGAACCTTCAACTTCAGTTCGAAGAATCCGTGCTCATCGGTGCGAGAGCTCCCCGCCACCAGCTTGACACCAGCACCAGATTCCAGAGACACGATGACATCTCTCCCCGCCCTCTCCAGACACGTGAGTTCTCCATCGATGGCGATGTCGGAGCCGGGCTTGCACACCCTCGGTGTCACCGCGACTCCAACGCCATGCGCCCGCTCGATGCGGGGACCGAGTTGATGCGCTCCGTGCCGGTACACAATCGGTCTCTTCGCCGGGTCGATCGCGAGCTCAACCACTTCGCCGACGAACGCCGTGTGATCGCCCATCGAAACCTGCTGGACCAGCTTGCATTCAAGGTTCACGGGACAGCCTTTGATCATCGGAGCATCGATCTTCTTGGCGGGATAGGTCTCGAAGAGCGCGCTCGACAACTTGTCGGTCTCGTGATGCGTGAAGTGCCCCGCGAAGCCCATTGCCGCCACTTGGTCTTCGCCGACCAGGCTGACCCCGAACTCGCCTTTCTCCACGATGGCGTCATGGGTTGCATCTTTGGGCGATAGATGAACGGATATCAGGAAAGGATTGCGGGAGACAGTGAACGTCCACTCTGCCGCCATGACATTGGGCCCTCTCTTTCCGCTAGTGGTGACGAAAGCCACGGTGGTCGTGAATGCCCCGGCCGCTTCTCTTCGCGGGTCTATCATGATGGCGGGAATCGCTTCAAGGATGTAAAAGGATGGTCGATGCCCCTATTACCTCAGCGCTCCGGTCTCCATCCACCTCTTTGTCGGCTTGAAGTCCGGGTGGGCCGCCAGGGTCGCAAGGCGGTCGAGACACTTCCCCGCCAGCTGCAAATCACCGGAAAGCGCCGCCAGCCGCGTGAGCCAAACCACGTTGTCCACTATCGCCCTGCGGTCGTTGAGCGGCAAGGCGACACTCAAAGCCCGCCTGAAGCACACCTCCGCGGCCTTCGAGTCACCGGTCGCCTGGAGTATCTCGCCTTTCGAGGTCAAAGCCCTGGACTTTGTCAGGTCGTTCTTCAGCTCCGCCGCCATGTCGAGGGCTCGCTCGGCAAACGCCATTGCCTCCTTGCTCTCGCTCATCTTGTTGAGCTGGCTGGCTAGGGTGAGACAAGCGATCGCAATCCATTCCCTCTCCCCCGCCCTTTCGAACAGCCCCAGGGCCGCCCTGAATTCTTCGATCGCTTCGGTCGTCCTCCCGTCATAAGCCAGGCTGAACCCTAGGTTATGCTTGGCCACGCCCTCGCCCAAGAGATCTCCGTGGCGTGCATATTCCCTCGCCGCGGGGCGAAGCAGCCTCGCCGCCTCAGCTGTCCTGAACAAGCTGATGTAGCAGACCGCGCGGACGATCGCGCAATCAGTCGCGATCAAGGACCCCTTCTCCCTCCTCTGCAACTCCTCCGCTTGAGAAAGCAGGCGCAGCGCCCCCTTGAAGTCTGATCTGCAGTAATCTATCGCGGCGAGACGCGTCACAATCCAAGCTCGCTTTACAGCCCCGCCGCCGGAGGAAAGCGCGCGCTTGTAGATGCGTTCGGCACTGTCATAGAGCCCCTGCCGTTCCGCCTGCCACGCAGCGTTCAATGAGGAATCGCTCCACCGGCGCCCGTAGGTGGGGTCCTTCCCTGCCTTCTTCCTCTGCAGCTTCTCCGGGGAGAGTGCCTTCACTCTCCCCTCGCCTTCCCTGGTCAGGACGTAGACCGCTGTCCCTTTCCTCAGGTGATACCGGCCCTCTCCCTCCAGTCCCGATTCTGCAATCCTACGCGTCACAAGACCTGCGGGAATCAGCTTGCCTGCCATCAGCCGACCGACGTATTGCTGGGTGCATCTCGCGTAGAGAGCGATGCTGGTGAGAGTGCATTCGAACTCGCAATCGGCTTTCGACATCGCGCTTCGCTTGACGCTCAGAAGATGTCGCAGAACACTCGTCTCGACGTCGTCCACTCTCACACCGGCGGGGATATGTCTTTCAAGTTCATGAAACCGACCCATGGATATACCTAGACCGGGAATGCTCCGCTGGCGTGGCCAGGCTGCAACGCAACCTCAAGCACACGCGATCGACGGACGGCCTGTGTGGAGCTGGATGCTCCCGCCGTCCTCGACCGTTTTCTATTCTCCAAGAGCTCAGGCTCTCGACGGGCGGACCGACTTCTCGAACAAGACCGCCTCCTTCCCCCAGTCCACGATCTTGTACCCCTTCCGCCTCGCCGTCCGCAGAGATCTGGAGCCCACGGCGAAATATGTGTGGACTTCCCTCTTTCCCTTGATCCTCGCAAAAAGCTCGGCCTCGTCGAGCATCAAGCCGATGTCCCCCGCCAACCCTGTGAACTCGAGCGGCGCCTTCCACCTGTCCCCCCACACATTGTCGTCTATGTAGCAGACGTTGTCGCCGAGCCTTGCTATCTTCTTGGCGGCGACAGCCTCCGAAATCACCTTGAGATTGACCTTGACGAACTCTGTCCCCATCGATGCATATCCGGATGATTCTCGCAGGAGTTCCGAGCCTCTCGCGAGTTTCAACGCATCCTCGGGTCTCCTCTCGACAATGAGATGCGACTCCCCCGTTCGCCGCCCGACCCGCTTCATCAGGCGCCTGAATACGGCGACCTCCCTGAATCCGTTCGACTTGACCGTGATCTGCGCCGGGTTGTTCGTCCTCAAACTCCACAGCCTGACGTGCCTTGCGCCCTGAGCCGCGGCATGCCGGCTGCACGCCCGGATAATAGCCGTCGCGACCCCGTGGCGCCTGTAGTCCGGATCCGTCCTCGCTTGCCCCAGCCATCCGTCCCCGCCCAGACATCGCGTGTAATTGACAATCCCCACCGCCCGCCCCTGGTCGAACGCTACGAAGAGGCTGCCGTCCCTTATGAACTCGTCAAGGAACATCGGGACATAATCGCGCCTCACCGCCCGCTTGCATAGGCTCAGGATCTCGCGCTTGTCGGCACGCGTCGCGACTCTGACCTCGAAGCGAGCCTTGTTCATCGGGAGTCCTCGGATCATCAGCCCGCGATATGGCTTTCGCTCTGTCCTGACACGATGTTCCCGGACCGCGGAGTGCGCCTATCCTACGACATGCCAAATCGCTGCCGAGGGGACGTATATCCAGTATCCCTCTCCGTCCTTCAGCACGTAGGTGTCGGGCAGAACCCAGAGGTTGTACGGCGGGCTGTTCGGGTCGAAGCCCTCGACGACGATGTTTGGCAGCGCGATGCTGGCCTTCATTTGCGCGACTGTAAAGCCTATTGCCAAAGACGGGTAGCCGACCATATTCCATCCGTCCTCCAGCAATATGGGTGTGCTTCCCCCCCTCGCGCCGACCAAGTTCAGGACCGCGGGGCTCGTTATCTCGATCCAGAAGCCCGTCTCCGGCCTCAGGTGAGTCAGTGTGTTGTACGCCCTTCCCGGCTCATAGGATTTCCATGGGCTCGCGGGGTCGCTCCTCTGATACTGCCTGACGTAGCTGTACCTTGTCGCTATGGAGGCCAGGACGACCTCGATCCTATAATCCGAGAGGAGTATCGGTATCGACACCAACCGCTTGCCTATGGGCAGGTTGAGCTGCCAGTTCTCCAGCGCGGGTATCATGAAGTCGGCTCTGCTGTTGCCGGATTGCGGCGAACCGCCGAGCCTGCTTGTCGAATTGAAGAACGCCCAGTTCTTGACGACTGTCCCAGGCGGCCCCGCCAAGACTGTCGCGTCGATGTGCCATATCACATTGGAGAGAGGAGGCACTATGCCGGTCCAGACCGCCGTGGTGTTGCCCGCAAAGTAGGCGGACACCCCGGTCAGACCTCCGTCATCGCTCACGTAGGTGACCCCCGCCGGCAGCGCGTCGGTGACCGTCGCATATCCTGCGAGCGGGCCGGCGTTCGTCAGGGTGATCGTGTAGGTGATGACCTCGCCTGCCTGTGGGATCGGGTTGCTTATAATCTTCGTCATCGAGACATCCGGATAGCCTATCGTGCACGGGGCGCCGCTTACCGCGACTCCATCAGGCGTCATCGGGTCGCCGTCCCTGACGACGATCTGTATGCCGCAGTCGTTCGTGTTGATCGACGGGACAGACCACCAGTAGACTCCGTCGCTCGGCTCGCTAGACGTCAAAAGCTGCCACGAAGGGGTCGACAGGGTCGATGTGAAGGAGATGTCGACTGCATTGACTGGAATCTCCACGTCGATCGCCGACCACTTGATAGCGACGTTGTCGCCTGGGCTGTATTCCTCCCCGCCGTTGGGCGTGATGAGAGTCACCCTGGGCCCTCCGGCCCCGTCGAGCCAGTCCAGCACGTTGCCTACCATTGTTGCTCTGCGAGTGTCCGTCCCCTGGAAGTAATTCTGGCCAGACGTGACGACCCTTGAGTTGGCATCGTGCGTCGCACGGACTCCGGCGCTGATCAGGCCGGGATAGTTCAGCATGGTCACGCTGGTTGCGGTGGGGTCCACGTTGTCGGGAGATGTGCCAACGAACGCCAGGTTGGTGGCGGTCCATGCGCCGGTTATCGGGTCAGCCGCCACACCGTTCATGAAGGTCGCGGCGGTGGAGGAAGGGCCAAGTGCCGCATGCAAATATCCGTCCAGGAA
Source organism: Thermoplasmata archaeon (assembly GCA_041489255.1). GTDB lineage: Archaea > Thermoplasmatota > Thermoplasmata > RBG-16-68-12 > JAFNFQ01 > JAFNFQ01. Next base: position 52,891 of record JBGPQV010000014.1, read on the forward strand.
CGTCGGATTGTTCGTCGAGAGGTCCGTGGCGACGTTCTCGCCGTGGATGTACAGGTTGCCATACCCGTCAAGGTAACCACTCAGGTCCGCCACGTTGCTTGGGGTGAGTATCGACATCGCGGAGCCCGCGGACCATATGACCGCACCGTATTCCTCCATCTTCAGGAGGTTCGGGGAATTGCGGACATCGTTCGTCCCCGTATCCATCATGTCGAGGGTGTTCCAGACGTCGAAGGGTCTGGCTGCCTGGGACAGGGCGGCCTCCATGTACTCGCCGCGTATTGATGGGGTGTCCATATTCGTGACGTCGTCATCCCTGACGTACAATGTGCTCGGGTTGACGAAATGGTACCTCGCAGACTGGATTACCGGGCTGTTGTAGCAGGTGCGCGTGGTGAAGCAAGTGTAGGATCGTCTCGCGTCGTCCTGCACAAACCCGACCACGCCCATCCGGTTCTTGTCCCATGAAGGATTCGGGGTGAAGTCGTGGCTGAAAGTGAGCGTCTGGCCCGGGGTGATAGTGAATGGTGTCTCGACCAGTTGCCTGACAACGTACTTGTGGACCGGTGGGCCGTTGACTTGGAGCGAATCATAGAGGGTGTCCTCGTAGAGCGCAAAACGCATCATCAGAGCTGTCTCTGTCACGGGATCTGTCGCCGTCACCGATGCCGTGACCGATGCTGTCGTAGGCGTGAGGTCTCCCGAGAGGGTAATCTGCATGTTGGTATACTTTGCGGGCAATAACTCTCCCTGGACCTTGGTTTTAAAGGCGTCATAATCCTGTGAGGACATGCCCGGCGGATTTGGACTGCCATAGGAACCGACGATGAAGAGGTTGAGGCCAGTGGTGTATCCACCGCCGTCTATCACTGTTGTCGGGAAACCGTAGAACGGCTGCTGGTAGAATGCCCGCCGCGACACGTCCAGTGTGGAATCTGTCATCGTGTCGGCGTTGTGGTACGCGAGCATCAGGAGTTTGTCAGGACCGAATTCGTCCAGCATCCTGCTGATTGCGGGCTTTATCACCCCGCACCACGTGCACCACGTCCCCGTGAACATCTCTATGAGGACGGTCCTCTGGCTGGTGCCCGCCATCGGCTTCGGTTCGACCGACTCGCTCTTCACGACACTCTTACTCACGCTCGCGGCTGCCGCAGAGCCCAAGAACATACAAGCTAACACTATTGCCCACAGTTGTAAACCGGAGGTTCTCATGTTGCCTCCTCCATTACTGGCCTGTGATTATCCCCCGACTATTTCATACTTTCGAGCGGGTCGTCGTTGTTTCGAATAACCTTCGAGTGTGAGAAGGCAATCCAACGAGATGACATGATGAAGCGGATTTCTATAGGGCAAAGGCCATCGAGATTCAGCAGAAGGAAAATGGGCGATGTGTCACAAGACTATTCCGGTCACTCCAGAGACTCATGGAAGAGCCAAAGATATTTCGTACCCTGCCGCCATCACTGCGCATGCAGCAATCTTACGGGGGTACGCCCATGGCACCTCCGCCAGCACCGGCACAGTTCCCGCCGCCGGCGCCGGCACAGGTGCCTCCGGTGGAACCACCCAGGAAGGCAGGATCGGGCAAGGCGCTCAGCGGCATCGCCATGGCACTCGGCGCGGCAGCGATTGCGATTGCGCTGATTGGAATGGTCATGTTCCCAGGACCGGCGGGAGCGGCAGGGACTAAGGGAGACAAGGGAGACACTGGGGACACCGGAGCTCCGGGAACGAACGGCGCAAACGGTGCCAACGGTGCTAACGGACTCGACTGCTGGGATTTGAATGGCAATGGGGTCGGCGACCTCGCAACGGAGGACCTGAACGGGGATCTGGTCGTGGATGTCAGAGATTGCACGGGACTGCCAGGTCCGGGTTCAATCATGACCTTCGTCACGGAGGGCAATGAGCTCACGATAAACGCCTACCCCACATGCACGAACTACATGAGTGTCACGATCAACGTTCCGTCGGACGGGCAGGTCGTAGTGAGCTCGACCGTGTGGCTGCGCATCAGTCACACCACCGGGACCGACGATGTCGTCCTGGTCGTGATTGGAGACGCGGTGGACGACTGCCAGTACTTCGACGGGCAATGGCGGTGGCAGGAGACTGTGGACGGTTCGATAGGAACCGAAACAGCACTCTACCTGACCGCAGGTCCGCAGCGTGTCTTCCCGGTCACGGCAGGCAGCAACACCTTCTATGTGAACGGAGTGATGTTCGAGGGTCGGGACGCCAACGACTACTTCTGGCGAGGAAATGCAGTGGCGGTCTTTTATCCGTCGTGAAGATAGACCGACGAACTCGCAAGCGGCGTTGCCATAATCTATCCAAGCGCATACCCTGCCCGCGCGCCCCCCGCCATAGGGCTCCGCGACCATGCATGGCCCAATGCTGAAACGTCTCAGCGCTCCCAGGGTGAGCCCTCCCGGATGTCAGCATTCCTTGAGAAAAAGACCACATGGACGGTAGGAACAGCTAAATAGACGTTCATCAAGTAGTCCGCCATCTTGGAAAGGAGGGTCAACCATTAACGCTCCAGCTACCAGGGATGAATGTAGATGTTGCTGCAAACTGATTGCGGTGCTCGTGGCGGCGTCATTGACATTGACAGCGATCCTCTCAATGCCGAGCCTCATACAAGGAGAGCATAAAATCAAAGGGGTCACATCTGCATTTCTGCAGACGTCAAAGGAGCAAGTCTTGGACCATGCGGAGTCTCAAGAGGGATACTTCACCGAGAACCGCGGTCAGGTAGCAGACGGAATCCGGTTCTACCTAAAGGGGAAACCCGCGGTGGCATTTAGGGATGATGGGGTCATGTTTGTGGCCCGAGAGGTATCGTCGAAGAAGCCGACATACGACGTTTCCATTGGAGGAATCGCTGAATCTGCGGTCGAGAGACGCCACGCCTATCTGCTTCGTTTTGAAGGTGCGAATGCTGTAGAACCGCTTGGAATCGGCCGACTTCCGTTCAACAGTAACTTCTTCATTGGAAAGGACTCGAGCACTTGGCGGTCTGATGTTCCCAACTACAAGGAAATCATCTATCGGGATTTGTACGATGACATCGACCTGGTATATCGAGTCACTCAGGATGGGTTGAAGTACGACTATGTTGTGTCGCCCGGAGCGGATCCCAACGTAATCGAGATGTCGTATGAAGGAATCGATGCGCTCACTTGGGCCGGAGGCTACACGGTTATTAATACATCAGTCGGTGAGATTCGCGACTCCCCTCCAACGTGCTATCAGGAGGACCACGTTGTCTCCTGCGCCCTCGAAGTCAGATCAGCGAGTTCGTTTGGCTTCAGTTTCGAGGTGTATGACCGCTCCCGACTGCTGATAATCGACCCCCTGGTATACTCAACGTTTCTGGGCGGCAGCGGTTCTGATGGTGCATGGCTTCCCGGTCCCGCCGTAGCGGTCGACGACGATGGCAGCGCCTATGTGGCGGGAATCACGGATTCGCAGGATTTCCCCACGACACCAGGAGCTTACGACGTGAATATCGGCACCTCCATCGACGGTTTCGTTGTCAAGATGGACCCGATGGGGAGTACCCTCGTCTTCTCGACATTCATCGGTGGCCAGGGCAGCGGTGGAATCGACGCCATCGCATTGGATACCGCGAAGAACGTGTATGTGACGGGCACGACCACGCTAGCCAACTTCTCCACAACGCCCGGAGCCTACGATACCTCTTACAACGGGAACGCCGATGTTTTCGTCACGAAACTCAGCAGCATGGGGAACTCTCTAATCTATTCCACATTCGTCGGCGGCAGCAGCTACGAGAGGGGCAACTCCATAGCCGTCGACTCCTCTGGATGCTCATACGTAACTGGCGATACGGTGTCCGATGACTTTCCAACGACTCCTGGCTCGTACGACCGCGTCTGGGACGGCCAGATTGGAATCTTCGCCTACTGGGACTCATTCGTCTTCAAACTCAATCCTGGCGGAAACGCGCTCCAATACAGCACGTTCCTTGGCGGCACGAACAATGACTACGGGAATGGGATAACCCTCGATGCCGGAAACGATGCGTTCGTAACTGGGGCGACATCCTCCGCAGACTTCCCCACCACGGTCGGCGCGTTTAGCAGGACATTCGGCGGCGGGGAGTTCGATACATATGTGACTAAGCTCAATCCGTCGGGTAGCAACCTCATCTACTCCACATTCATCGGTGGCGAAAGCCGTGACGTCGGAAACTCAATCGACGTCGACTCTTCCGACAACGCATGGCTGACAGGCTATACTTGGTCCACTCTTTTCCCAGTCACACCCGGTGCGTTTGACACCCAAGGGAATCTCAGTGATGCCTTCGTCGTCAAGGTAGACTCTTCCGGGAACAGCTTGCGCTATTCCACTTATCTCGGTGGGAGCGGCATCGGTCTGTACGAAGATGATGGCCTCTCAATCGTGGTAGACGGTTCTGACGGGGCGCTCGTGTCCGGAACGACAAGCTCCTTCGACTTCCCTGTAACGCCAGACGCATTTCAAGCCACGTATCAGGGCGGCGGCAGCGACGCATTCGTGACCAGATTCAACGAGAGCGGCTCTTTGACATTCAGTACATTCGTGGGAGGCAGCGGGCTGAACTGGGATAGCGGAAGCTCTATTGCTGCGGACAGGTTCGGTTCCTTCTACCTGACAGGCTACACCGACTCCGCTGATTTTCCGACGACCCTGGGGGCGTATGACAGGACGCTCAGCACGGCAGATGTTTTTGTGTTCAGGTTCGCTTTCGCGCTGACGAACCCGCCTCCCGTGGCCTCCGGGCTCGGTGTTCAGGGATACAGTTCCCCGCCAGAGATTCTTCACATTACGGACTCTCAGCCCCTGCTGAACTGGACATACGATGATGAGGACGATGAGCCTCAGGACTGGTACGAGGTGAAAGTCGGAACATCGAGAGGGGCATCGAACTTGTGGAGCCTTGTCTTGCAGCCCGGAACGGAGACCTCGGTTAGGTACGACGGCCTTCCGTTGTCCCGAGGCGAATATTACTGGTTCTCGGTCAGGGTAAACGACCAGCTGAACAACACTACCAGCTGGAGCTACTGGGCGAATGCGATGTTCCACATGAACAGCATACCCACTCCCCCGCAAACGCCTGTTTCTCCCTCGGAGTTCTCTGTCGTCCCCGCCACAAAGAGCCAAAACGTTTCATGGGGCAACAGCACCGATCCAGAGGGAGACCTGGTCACATACGAATGGGAGGTCGCGAGGGATGTGGGTTTCACGGACTTGGCATCCTCAGGTACGACCAAGGAGAACAAGTCATCTGACTTCGCAACGGGTCCGGGCACTGCCTACTATTGGCGGGTGAGGTCGAGGGACGACTACGAGCCGACCAGCTGGTCCGCGTTTGGGAACGCACCTGCGGGCATGTGGGCCTTCCTCACAGAAAATGATGACCTCCCGACAATAGAGGTCTATGCGCCCCCGAGGCTCAAGCAGGGCGACACATACACCCTCACCTGGTCGATGGACGACACAGAAACACCAGATTCGCAGCTGATAGTCTATCTGAACTATAGCTATGGCGGAGTCACCTACGGGATTGCAGGCCCTCTTCTCGGCAATTCGACGTACTCATGGACTGTCCCCTCGATTGAAAGAACCGATGTGAGGATCGAAGCGATAGTCATAGACTCAATGGAACAAAAGGCACGGAGTCTGACTACGGAGTTTGAGATATTCAAGGAATCTCCGGAGTTACCGCCGGTCGACGCATGGGCGGCTGCGATGCCTGTCATCGCAGTTCTGGCGGTGGCGGTTATCGGAGTATTCGCGATGGTTGTGATACTCACAGTCTTGTTGCTACGAGAAAGACGAATGAGGAAGACGATGGAGATTCAAGGAACCTCACCCCAAGGCGAGTCTCCCTCACGGAAAGATGAGCGGTAGCTCCCGGAGAGATGCAAGAGATCCAATCATAGAACGATCCGCGGAGGGCCTCAATCCGTACCAGACGCCTTTGGCCGCCGCTTGAGGTTGTTCCGAGCCCACCATCCTCCATTCCGGTCTCGGCTTCCATATGAATTCATTGCCTTTCCAGATGGCTGGGAGGCTACTCGGAGACTAATGCTTGAACGTCTCAGCACTCATAGGGTCAATCACGATGATCAGCTGACCCTCTTCTCATCATCGACGCGAGGACCTCATCATTGCGGCGGGATAAACGGCTTTCGGCTTGCTTCCCCGCGGTGTGGCCAGCCGTCGGGTGCTCAGGAATCCGCCTTCGTCCCCCAACGACCGAGCTGGCGCATTGACCTGGCGTCCTTGACGGTTGCGAGGCTGCCGGCGATGCCGAATGCTATGATCCTACCGTCACCCGTTCGACAACAGCTTCTTCCGCATTCCTTCCAGCTGCTCATTGACCCTCCTTGTCTTGCTGGCGATGCCCGCCAGGGGTTCTCCGAGGATCAAACGCATCTCGTCGGCGCCTCCGATGTCAGGCATAGACCCCTTCGGAAGCTCGATGTTGTCGCGATACCGCCCGTAGGTCTCCAGCATGAATCGAACCTTGTCGAGAATCTGCGGCACGAAATCGGAAATCACGAAGTCGAGCTTCTCGCCCATGTAGACGATGTCGACGACATCCCTGAGCTTGCGGATCTTCCTGGTCAGCGCCGCCCTGCATTTCTCGACGAATATCTCGCGCGCATCATAGCAGGGCATCTCTATCTTCGCCGAGTATTCCTTCCAGGGTTTCTCGTATAGGAAGGCGAGTTCCCCGGATTCCAGCCGCTCGACGTAGCTGTGCACATTCCTTTCTTCGACGGCGAAGAGCATCTTGTCGACCAGATTGACCTCGACCTTGATCCTGGACGGGACTCCGAGGACCTCCGAATCGTACCCGAGCCAGAGGAGGACCATCCTGCCCCCGCTGCTGATGTGCACCTCGCTCTTGTCCGACTTGTCGCCCTCGAAGCCAAAGCCCAGGTCCCCTGAGATGGACTTGACCCGCCTCAGGACCTCGTCAATTTCCTTCGAGCACCGCCGCTTAGTCTCCGACAGGCTTCTCCCTTTCCAGATCGCCGAGTCTCGCCAGGTGAAGTCCACATCCTCGGAGAAGCGGTAGTAGCCCAGGTAGGCCTTGATGAGGCACGTCCCGCCCTTGAAGGCGAGGTTCCTCCTGAGGTACGTGTCCAGGGACATGGCGTGGAGAAGCCGGTGCAGGTGGAAGTCCATCTCAATGATGTCAGTCCTCCGCGGCTTCCCCAGGGCGTTCAGGCGCTCGAAGAAATCCTTCATGGCAGTTCTCCCATGGCCTCCCGGAATCGCATCGAGTAGCGCGCAAGGTACCTTCGGAGCTTGTCCATGTTCAACCTCTCTATGTGCTCCATGATGACGTCCCTCGGCGAACCTTTCCCCTGGCGGTGCGTCCTGTAGGCTAAGTCAAGGACGGTCTTCTCGGGATCTGAGTACGTCAGGCAGCCCTTTCGAATGGAACCGAAGCCGAAGCGGTCGGCGCTCCACTTGTGAAACTGGAACCTCGAACCGAGGATGCCTATGACCTTCGTGGTCCTGAAGGAATCGGTGACGACCGAGTCGACCACGAAGTACTCGTGCGTCAGGCCGTTGAGCTTGAGGGCGGTTTCCATGCCGAAGTACCAGCGCTTCACGCCCTTCAATTCCAGGGCTTCCGCCACCAGTTCGAAGGTCGAGCGTTCAGTGTATCCGCGTTCGCGCTCGTCCGCGCTGCGCACATAGAAGATGCCCTTGAGGATGCGGGCGATGTAGCCGTGTTCGAGCAGGTACCGGAGGCTGCGGTCCCCCTTCTTCCCCGCCTGGGCGGCGAGTTCCCTTATCTCACCCGAGGTGACAATCCTGCGCTCCTCGACGAGCAATTTGCTCCATATGGCAGGAATATTTATTTCAGTCATAATGTCCCTATTATTGGGATGTTATGACATGAACGTATTTACGTCTTGCGTTCCGCCAATCAGCTGACGAGGACATGGAAGCCCCAATCTCAAACTCCGTGCTCACAATGACTCGACGGCAAGGCATCTCAGCACTCATGGGGTCAATCACGATGATCAGCTGACCCTTTCTCATCGTCGACGCGAAGATATCATCCTCCCGCGGAGAAAAAAGCATCTCAGCAAGCTCTGCCTTTGTCGTCGCCGTCTCTCCCCTTTCTTCTTTCATATTCTAACGGCAGATGGGCCCGTGTTGAGCTTTCTATCGCGCGATTCAACCGCAAGAGACGCTTGAATTGACGTCATCCCCCCGTCACGATTCTGACAGGCGCGGAATCCCCTCTAAGGAGTGGGTGACCGGGACGGACATTTCCCCAACAGGGACGACATCCGTCCCGACTGAGACCGGAGCCCACTCTTCTGGGACTCAATCCGTCCCCGGTCTGATCGAGTGGCTTGGAGCGGGGTCGCCCTCGACCACGTGGGGACGGTGTTCGTCCCGCCCAGGACGGACGCTGTCTCAGCAGTCGCAATGGCTCACCCGACGGGGACATGATTCGTCCCAACCGGGACATTGTCTGTCCCCGCCCAAATGGGGTGGCGAGGACCGGAAAGGACCCCTCCCCGACCGGAACGGACCTCCACCCGACCGGGACTTATTCCGTTCCGATCGGGGAAATGAAAGTCCCGGAAGGGACGCCGTCCGTCCCGATCTTCTTCGGCCCGCCAACGTTCGAGGCGGGTTGACGAACGATCGCGAGAACATCCGCAACCGCCGAGCCGAGGTCCGCTCGGACTGGTGGAAGTCCAAGTGCGGTTGTCGGCGCTTCTGCAGCCGTCGTCCCGACATCCACCTAGATTCGCGCGACCTGCCCGAAGATGCAGGCGGGTTCCGCATCGGATCAGGAGAAGTCCATCCGAGCAGAGAGCGGGTCCGTCCGGACAGGGACCGCTTCAGTCCGACCATTCAGAGTCGTTCCGCGGGCAATGTCCGGCTCGGTCAAGGACGATTCTGGAACGTTGGAGGAGAGGTTCGTCTGAATCGAGGAGGATTCAGGAACCGTTGGCATGTGGTCTGCAGGCATCCTCACGACCTGGACCCGGATTCGGACTGTCTCCGTGAGGATCGAGGCGGATTCCTTCCGGATGCAGGAAGGGTCGCTTCGAACGGAGGAGCAATCCGTCCGGATCGCGGCACTGGACATTTCGCCGAGAGACTCCCCCAGATGATTCGCCATCTCGGCGGTCGCTGGAGTCCCTGCAAGTGAACCGTACCGACGTCGTGAGTTTGGCATCGACAACCATCAGGCCACGGCCAATCGCCCTGCCGGATTGGGATTGTTGCCGCAGAGTTGCGCGTCGTCCTCCATACACAGAAAATAGAAATACAACGAAGTCGGATGAGATGCTCGCATGCGAGGGGTTCGTGATCCGGGATTACGAAGGGGCATCTTCATTTCGACATTCGTGACGCTCTCCCTGCTGAGTGCTGTGTTCTCCGAACCTTTCCCCTCGCCCGCCATGCCCGGGAAGAATCCGTCTGTTCCTGCCGCGAACCAAGCCGGACACGATGTCTTCGAAACCTTTCAGTCCATGAGCGGATACTTCATCGAGAACAGAGGACAGGTGGCGGACGGGGTTCGATACTACTCGATGGGCAACCCGTCGGTCGGAATCAGAGATGACGGCGTCATGTTCGTGATCAGGGGGCCCATCGAGAGAGAAAGCGAGGAAGGGTGGCGTGGGCCGAACGGGCCATCTGCCGTCATCGAAGAGGCGACCGCAGTGAGATCGTTCGCGTACATGCTACGCTTTGAAGGGGCCAACGAGGTCACGCCGATTGGCGTCGACCGCCTCTCGTTCAACAGCAACTTCTTCATCGGGAGTAACTCCGACAAATGGAGGACTGATGTTCCGAACTATAGGGAGATTGTCTATGAGAACTTGTACACCGGCATCGACCTCGCTTATCTCATGACGAGAGAGGGCCCTAAGTATGAATTCAGGCTGCAACCGTACGCGGACCCGGAGATGATCCGTCAGACCTATGATGATGTCGAGACGGTGGAGGCGGGCTCAGACGGGTTGACGGTCCGCACGGGGATTGGAGACGTGCACGACTCGCGGCCGTATTCGTTTCAGGCATCAGGTACGAGCGTCGCATGCGAATTCTCGGAAGTCGGGTCGCTCTCAATCGGATTCGTCTGCCCCGACTATGACGAGTCGAAGCCTTTGACAATCGATCCCTTGGTCTACTCGACGTTCATCGGCGGGAGCTATTCCGAAACAGGCTTCGATATCGCAACGGACTCCAACGGATATGCCTACGTGTCGGGGGAAACCGATTCGCCTGATTTTCCCGCAAAGCCTGGATCATACGACACAATCCTCAATTCTGGCGAGGACGCGTTTGTGGTGAAGCTGAGCTCAACCGGAAGCACCTTGACCTACGCCACATTCCTCGGCGGGACTGCCGGCGAAGAAGGTTATTCTATCTCAGTCGACTCCACTGGGAATGCATTCGTGTCGGGTAGCACCTACTCCTCTGACTTCCCTACGACTCCCGGTGCCGTTGACACGGTGTATGGCGGTGACTTGGATGTGTACGTCACGAAATTGAATCCGGCCGGCAACGCACTGATTTACTCTACATATCTGGGCGGTAGCAGCGGCAACAATGGACTTGGCAGCGCTGTCGATTCGAGCGGTAACGCCTATATCGTCGGCTCCACGAATTCCGTTGATTTCCCTGTGACGCCGGGCGCCTACGACACCTCCCCCAACGGACTCAGAGATGCGTTTCTGGTCAAGCTGAACCCCACCGGCAGCGCCCGAGTATATTCCACCCTCATCGGGGGACTCTACGAAGATGGGGGATGGGACGTCTACGTGGACGCCAATCGTAACGCCTATGTCGTCGGCGAGACGGTTTCGGACAACTTCCCGACAACTCCTGGCGCCTACGATCGCATATACGCCGGGTATCGTGATACGTTCGTTCTGAAATTGAACGACATGGGTACCGCGCTAATCTACTCGACTCTGCTCGGCGGAAGGCTGGACGACGTAGGTGTAGGCATCTCTGTTGACAGCATCGGCAATGCCTATGTGACCGGCATCACCTTGTCACCGGATTTCCCTGCGACGCCAGACGCATTCGACAAGAGTTTCGAAGACAGGGATTGTTTCGTGACCGGTGTGAATACGGCGGGCACGGAGCTGATATTCTCAACTTTTCTAGGAGGGAGTGATGTCGATGCTTGCATGTCAATCTCTGTCGAGCCTGATGGCACGTCCTACGTGACGGGGCACACGGAATCTATGGATTTTCCGGCGACTCCAGACGCATTCGACAAGACTCTCAGCTTGCAGGACGATGCGATACTCTCGAAATTGAACAACATTGGCAACGTGCTCGTCTATTCAACGTACCTGGGCGGGATCGGGAGCGACTGGGGCTGGTCGGTAATCGCAGGGAACCCCGGCGATGTCTACGTGACGGGCGAGACAAGCTCGTCAGATTTCCCAACGACCCCCGGCGCCTACGACAGGGTGCTGAACGGCACCTGGGACGCCTTCGTGACGAAGTTCAGCACCCCGCCCGCCCCGAATCTCCCCGACCTGGCCATCCAACCGCCAGACATCACATTCAATCCACCTAGCCCTGCCGACCTCGGGACTCCTGTCACCATCACGGCCGTGGCCCATAACCTCGGACCTGGGAATGCGGCCGGTATGATCGTCGGCTTCTTCGACGGGGCGCCGGGAATGAACCAGATAGGGCTGAACCAGACGATACCGTTCATTGCTGGGAACGGGGGCACTGCCAGCGCGTCAGTCGTCTGGGACGCGCCATCGGAAGGGATGCATGCCGTATTCGCGGTCTTGGATCTGGCGGATACAATCACCGAACTGGACGAGACGAACAATCAGGCATGCGAGTCTCTGGAAGTAATCAGGCCGCCCTTGCCGGACTTGTCCGTGTCACCTCTCGACATCTCGATATTCCCGCCCTCCCCATTGACGGAGGGAATGCTGATAACGGTGAACGCCACGATAAGAAATGTCGGCGCTGGCGTCTCTGATGCGGCGACCGCGCGCGTCCATGACGGACAACCGCCGTCTCCTCAGATAGGATCAGACCAGCCGCTCCCGCCAATCTTGGCGGGTGGCGCGGAGAACGTCACGGTCACATGGGTCGCCTCCCCTTCAGGAAACCACGAAATATGCGTCGTCGCCGACCCTGACAATATCGTGGCCGAGCTGAACGAGACGAACAACATGGCCTGCGTCCCCGTCCAAGTCCGCTCCCTCCCGGACCTAGTGCCCTCTATCGACGTCACCCCTCCCCCACCGGTGCTCGTGGGCGCGGTCGTGCAGCTGAACGTGACCGTCGAGAACACCGGCGACCTCCCTGCGGCGGGCTTCGACGTGCTCCTGTTCAGCGATCTGAACGGCAACGGCCTGCCCGACGCGGGCGAGAACATCGTCACGAATATCTGGAGTCTTGCGGGGCACTCGCAGTCCAGCTCTTTCTTCGACTGGACGGCCACCCCGCCCGGCTCGCACAGGCTGTGCGTGTACGCGGACCCGCCGCCTGGAATCGTGGTCGAATCCAACGAGAACAACAACGTGGCGTGCGTGGACATCCTCGTCCAGCCTGGACCGCCGACGAGACCGGACTATGTCCCGATCCTCCCGCAACCGCCATCGCCGATCAGGGTCGGTCTCTCGTCTCCCGTCTCCCTATCCGTCATCGTCCACAACCAGGGCAACGCCACCGCCACGGCTGACGCGACGCTCGCGTTCTACAACGAGTCCTCGCCGCCATTCGCGACGTTCACCGTCTCTCCTCTTGCTCCAACCGCAGACTCCTCAAGGTTCACCGCCACGTGGGTCTCTCCCGCCATTCCCGGGACATATCGCGTGATCGCTGACGTCGATCATGATGACGACATCACGGAG
>JBGPQV010000015.1:0-61987 GCA_041489255.1 Thermoplasmata archaeon
ACCTTCTGTATGCTGGCTATCCTGGAGACCGGTTCCCCTTTCTCCATCTCCCGGATGATCCACTTCACCTTCTTCTCGTTCAGTTTGGCCATCCTGACCCCTGCGAGGGGAGATATGGAAAGTGAATTCAGGATAGCGCAGGTCAGCAGGCCTTTCGAAAGCCTCTAAATACGTCCGGGCGATTCGCCGGCACAAGGCGGGGACAAGATGTTGGACAGAGACGAGATCATCCGCTTGCTCGACGGCTACAAGAAGGAAGACATCAAGATCGGCATGATCGCGTCGCACTCGGCGCTGGACGTCTGCGACGGGGCCGTCGAGGAGGGCTTCTTCACCGTGGCGGTTTGCGAGGGGGGCCGGGACGAACCCTACACTCGCTACTTCAAGGCGTTCCGCGACAAGAGGGGCAAGGCGTACAGGGGCATGGTCGACCAGACCCTCGTCCTCGACAAGTTCGGCGAGGTCATGAGCGACAGGGTGCAGCAGTTCCTCCGCAGCGAGAACGTCGTCTTCGTGCCGAACAGGTCGTTCAGCTCCTACTGCGACATTGGGGACATCGAGGACAAGTTCAGCGTGCCCCTCTACGGCAGCAGGAACCTGCTCAGGACGGAGGAGCGCGGGGAGAAGAGGAACTACTACTGGCTCCTCGAGAAGGCGGGCATACCGTTCCCGGAGGAGGTCGAGGACCCGGACGACATCGACGGGCTCGTCATGGTCAAGCTCCCGCACAAGGTCAAGAGGCTCGAGCGGGGCTTCTTCACCGCCGCGACCGCGAAGGAGTTCAGGCAGAAGTCGGAGGAGCTGATCAAGCAGGACGTCATCTCCCGCAAGGACCTGAAGGCGGCGAGGATAGAGAAGTACGTCATAGGGCCGGTGTTCAACTTCGATTTCTTCTACTCGCCTCTGGCTGGGCACGAGGAGGGGATCGAGCTGCTCGGCATCGACTGGCGGTTCGAAACATCCCTGGACGGGCACGTGCGGCTCCCCGCCTCGCAGCAGCTCACCCTCAACGAGAAGCAGAAGAACCCCGTGTACATCGTGATAGGGCACAACGCGGCGACGTTGCGGGAGAGCAGCCTCAACAAGATATTCCCCATAGCGGAGAAGTTCGTGAAGGCGACCCAGGAGCACTACCCGCCGGGCATCATAGGGCCGTTCACCCTGCAGACGTGCGTCGGCGCCGACGAGGAGTTCTGCGTGTTCGACGTCGCCCCGAGGATCGGCGGCGGGACGAACGTGCACATGTGGGTCGGTCATCCTTACGGGAACAGCCTCTGGCGGACGACGATGAGCACGGGCAGGCGGGTGGCGCGCGAGATCAGGCGCGGCATCGATGACAACAGGCTGGACGAGCTGGTCACGTAGGTCGTCAATATTAATTACCCGGGCACCGATGGTGGGCCCAGTCAGAAGGGCGATTCTCGGGATGGCGGACCTTTACGTCCTAGCTTGGGCAGGAGCGATAGTCTTGGGCTTCCTCGTGCTCAACCAGGGGGCCAAGCTGCTCACCGACAACGCGGTCTACGTGGCCCGCAAGTTCGGGCAGTCGCGGTTCGTCGTCGGCGTCCTCTTGGTGTCAACGCTTGCGGCGCTGCCCGAGGTCCTGGTGTCCGTGCTCGCCCTCAGGGAGGGGAGCCCCAGCATCGCCCTGGGCAACGCGCTCTCCTCCTGCGTCGTGACCGTGGGCTTCGTCATCGGCCTCGCGGCGATCATCAAGCCGGTGAAGACCACGAGGGAGATCGCCCTCCGCGACGCGGTGTTCCTCGCGACGTTCACGATCGTGGCCTCCGCGCTGCTCCTGGACGGGCACCTCACCGCCTACGAGGGACTGGTCCTGATCGCGCTTTTCATACCGTACACGGTCAACCTCTACATCTCGCAGAAGGATGCGTCAAGGGACGAAGTGGAAGAGATCGTGAGGGACATCAAGATCGAGCTGGCGATGACGGGGTGGCTCTTCGGGAGGCGGGTCGAGATAAGGGCGGGCCCGAGGTGGCTGGTCTTCGGGGTCCTCTGGGCGGTGATGGGGGCGCAGTTCATCGTCCAGGGCGCGATTCAGCTCTCTCGACCGGAGCAGCTCGGGATAGACCCGTGGCTCCTCGCGATAACGGTCGTGGCCTTCGGCACCTCCCTGCCGGATATCGCCGCGAGCTATCACGCGAGCAAGAAAGGCTACTCGGACCTCGCGCTCGGCGAGGGCATCGGCGCGAGCATAGTCACCCTCCTCCTCACGCTCGGCATCATGGGCCTCATGACCCCGATGACGTACGATGTCGTGAGGATATTGCCGATGATAGTCGGCGTGGTGGGCTCGTCCTTCATGATCCTCGTCTTCATGCTCAGCGGCCGGATGATGGGCAAGAAGGCCGGCATCGCTCTCATGATCTTCTACGTCGTGATCGTGGTCGTGAACGTCGTCCTCTTCGGGTACGGTGGCGGGAATCCGTTTACCTGAGCGTAAGTCTCAGTAGACCAGTCCGCAGCGGACGCAGGTCATCTTCCCGTCTCCTCGCGGCTGGAGCTCCCCGCCGCAGGAGCTGCAGAACCTGGTCGGGGGCTTCAGCTGGCCCTTCTCGTCCCACTGGTGCTGCGGCCACTGGCCCTGGGGCGGCTGTCCCTGGCCGGGCTGCCACGCGCCCTGCGGCCCCGAAGGCCAACCACCAGGCGGGGGCTGCGTCGTCGGCTGCTGGGAGCCCGGCGGTGCCTGCTGCTGACCGGGCTGTCCCCACGCCCCTGGCGCGACGGTCGGGTGCGGGGGGATGTGCTGCATCTGCCTGAACTGCTCCTCCGCGTACGCCTGCGCGTCGTTCCTCACGACCACGGTGTTCGCGATCCTGTCCATGAACTTCTGGCGCGGGTCGCCTTCGGTGACCAGCCCCAGGAGGACATCTAACCACAGGAATGGGAAGAGCAGCTTGAAGAAGCTCCGCATGACGATCGCCCCGATGCCGAGAGGCTGCCCGGTCGTTGTCACGACCTGCAGGTTCACGATCTTCTTGCCTATGGAACCCTGCATGACCATCTCGAGTATCACGAAATAGAGGAAGATGAAGATGCCATCAAAGAGCCACCAGAACCATCCGAACGCCCATCCCCAACCCAAGAAGAAACTAAAGAAGATGAATTGGTGGATGATGAATAGAGGAATCCATATGATTGCGAAATCGATGATAGCGGCGAAGAATCTCTTGATCCAATGTTCCTGCAGCGCCTTGTTGCTTCCGAGAATGTTGAAACCTGTGACCATTTCATCACATTCCTTGGGGGGAGTTGAAAACAGATAGCATCCGTAATCATTATACTTTCGTTTTACCGCAAATGGGCGGATGGAACGCGATTTCCTTCCCGCCAGAGAGTGGAAATCTCCCGCCAATCACTCCGTGTCGTCGGGGGAGAGCTCCTCCTCCGCCTTCTCCATCAAGCTGACGTCGTAGCGAGAGAGGAACTCCGCCGGCATCTCCTTTGTCGTGTAGACGGTCTTGCCCGCCTTCATTATGACGACGCCCTGCTCCACAGCCTTCTTCGCCGCGACGGCGAGGATGACAGGGTTCTCCACCCTCACCTTCCCCGCCTCCATCGCCGCGGCAGGCGTCGCGCTGAGGTGCACCATCTTCCTGTCCAAGGGCACCAGCCCCGCCCCGAGAAGGACGTTGCACTCCTCGGTCGTGGTGGGGTAGTACAGGGTCTCGGGTATGTCGTGGGTCGGCAGGTCGAGTTCCACCTCGAGGCTGTGACCGTAGGTCGCGCGGATCTTCCCCTCCCTGTGCTGGTACCTGCCCTTCGCGTCAGTCTCGACGAGGCCGATGATGTGATGCGGCTTGATGAACTTTAACCGCCTGTTCTTGATGGAGAGGGCGGTGATGAAGTCCCCCATGTCGATCCAGCCCTGCTTGTCCATCTCGACCCCGAACCTCTCGGGGAAGTGCCTCAGGACCCCCGCCATCGTCCTCACGAGGAACTCGACCTCCTGGTCGTTGAGGAGGAACCTGGACTCGCTGCCGCAGATGGGGCAGAGTTCCCCGCGGAAATAGCCGTGGGAGTTGCATTCTTTCAACATGGATTTCTCCAGCCCAACCTAACGAGCAATAACTGGCGCACCATTAGAAGCTTTTCATGTCTCCGCAGGTCTGCGCTGACCGCGAAATCGTTCGGAGCGGACGGAGAGTAGAGCAGGAGCAGAGTGAAAGCAGAGCATAAGTAGCGCAAAAGCAGAGCAAAGGTAGACCATCTCTCCCTTACGGATGTGTGTTCATTCCGGAATGACTGAACGTCTATAACGGATCAGAGCGGCGGGAGGTCCTCCTCTCTGACGACCTTGATCCCCCGCCCCGAGAACCAGTCCTCCAGCCTCCTGAGCATCGGCTTGCCGATCGCCTTGCGGTGGAAGTAGACGAACTCGGCGTTGGCGGTCTGGGACAGGGCGTTCTCCAATATCGACTCGTCAAACTCGTCGAGGACGTATGAGGGGATCATGTGGCCGAAGCAGACGTCTCGGGTAAGAGCGACATCTGTTATCCTCGGCATGTAGTGACCGCCGCCAACACCGATGCCAACTCGACCGCGTGCGGGAGTTGCTCTGAGCACCGCATTCGCGAGTGCCTCTCCCGCCTTGTCGTCAGACCACGCGGTCTCGTCGCTCCCCGCCTCGATGAAGAAGGTAGGCGTTTTCAGGAAGGGGCCGTGGTGCGTCGCCTCGAAGCTCACCGTGTAGTCGAGGCCTTTCGCGGTTTCCTTCAGTGCTCTGAGCGCGCCTGTCATGTGTGCGGGAGCGGAGGGCACGAGGGTCCGCGGCTTCCCGCCAAAGTCCGCCTGGCGGTGGTTGCCGATCGGGTGGACCGTGAGGCTCCTGAGGCCGCTTTCGCTCCTGTGGCGGGAGAGATAGACGAGCACCTCCGGCTTCTCGCCGAAGAAGGAGGAAGCGCTCTCGTCCAGTTCGTCACGGTAGAGGTGCTCCTGGCCGATGATGATGAGCTTCATGTCCGCACGGCTGTAGGTCGGCTTGCCCTCGAAGGGCTCTCCCTCCCGCCAGTCCGCGAGCGCGAGCAGCTTGTCGCGCATGTTGACGCTGGCCGCGTCCTTCTCCGAGCAGACGAGCAGGCGCATGCGGGGGCGTTTCGACAACCCGTGATATAAACGTGTCGAGCGACCAGTGATGCGCGGTCGGGTCAAGGCATTCTGGGGGCTTGCTTTTCTTCATCTGGCGCTTGCCAATCTTCTGCCTCATGGCCCCAAGCCGGACTATGACGTGACTGCGAAGGTGTCGTCAGCCAGGTCGAAGAGAAGCTAAACGAATTGCCGCCGCACGCCTTTGAGCTGTGGGCCGATCTGAACTACAGGCTTGGACGGGACCCGAGCGTGCACGGTGGAGCGGAGCACCTGTTGTACGTCGGCAGGAAGCCGATGTGACTTTGAGGAAAGCGGCTGCATGCGGGATGACTTCGCTGTTATCGGAACAGGCATCATTATCAGACGAGATAGCATCGCTGACCGCGCATGGCGGGACAAACGTTTATTTGCGACGCCTCCCTCGCTCGACTTGCGGAAACGCAGGCGTTCCTCCATGACCGACGTGACTTTCGTGACCTCCCTGCAGGGGCGGCAGGCAGAGCGTGTCAAGGAGGTATCCATCGGTCTAAGGGAGAAAAGGTCCGAGATCAAGGTCGAGATCCTCGAGGCGGAGCAGCACAAGGACCTCCTGGCCAAGTTCAAGCTCAAGTACGGCCCGTGCGTGATGATCGACGGCAAGATGCAGTTCGTCGGCATCCCTAGCTTGCGTCAGCTCGTCGAGAAAATCGACATGCTCGCGAAGGCGGCAGAGGCGAAACCGCCAGAGCCAGCGCCCGCGCAGACGAAGTGACTGGCAGTTGCGTCAGCGGGGAAGTTTATTATACCCTACTCGTCAATTACTCACATGGAGGAGGGTCGGTTGGCCCGCCACTGGGTGGCCTTCTGGGTTACCAGTGAAATGGGTCGAAGACTACCTTCGGCGGCAAGGGGAAAGGAGATACAATGGGGATCGAGGACGATTTTGCGGAGCTCAGGAAAGCTCTCGACAGGATGCTCAAGGAGGCCTGGGACGGCCGGACAGGCGTGTTCAAGGACGGAAGCGGAAAGGCACGCCGGATGGACAAGCCCAAGGACATGGAAGTAGCGGGTCTCCAGCACCTGGAGACCGGCGAGATACTGATCGAGGAGCCCCGCATAGAGATACAGGAGGATCGGGACAGGGTCTACGTCACGATCGAGTTCCCGCCAGGCTCGGACAACGAGCTGTCGCTCGAGGTCGAGGCCAGGCGCGTCACCGTCGAGACCAACGGCGGCAAGGTGCGCAAGATGTGGGAGCTACCGGAGGACGTCGAGACCACATCGTTCACGGAGTCGTACAACAACGGCGTGCTGGACCTCATCCTGATCAAGAGAGTGACGGCCGAAGCGGCCTGATGCATCAGAGGTTTTAAGCGGTCACACCTCTGTGCACCCTCACCTATCAGGCGAGGCGCGGGAGGCAGAGGCCAATGGCCGACACTCACAACATCGACCTCAAGCTGAAAAGGTTGAGGGTAATAGATGGCGACTACCGCTCTGCGATAAAGAGGGCGGAGCACGACTGCGAGAATAACTTCATCTCCCGAGAGAAGATGCTGAAGATCAAGAAGAAGTACGAGGCGAAGATCGACAAGGTGGCGCCCAAGCTCCGCAAGCTCCAGCACCTGAGGAACGAGATGAAGTCGAGGGGCTGAGCCGGAAGCGAACGGATTTAGGCAAGCAGTTCTCTCGGTCAGGTGCATGAGCAGTCTCGAGGGCATCGCCCGCGAGGTCAAGAGGTGCCGCAGGTGCCGGCTCGGTCACATCAGGAAGAATGCTGTCCCTGGAGAGGGGCCCTCGCGCGCGAAGATGTTCTTTATCGGTGAGGCTCCAGGTCGGGACGAGGACACATCAGGCCGTCCGTTCGTAGGGCAGTCGGGCAAGGTCCTCACCGCGATCCTGAAGTCCGCTCATGTCCGCAGAGAAGATGTCTTCATCACGAGCGTCAACAAGTGCAGGCCTCCGGGCAACAGGAAGCCAAAGGCGGACGAGGTGGCGGCATGCAGGACGTACCTCATGCGTCAGATCGACCTCGTGCGGCCAAGGGTCATAGTCGCACTCGGCCTGCACAGCCTCTCTGCGCTGACCACGTTCAGAGGCAGCATGTCCAAGGCGAGGAAGTACCAGTTCGTCTACCACGGAATCCCCCTCATCGCGACTTATCATCCGGCGGCGGTGCTCTACAACCGACCGGTGCGGGTGACTATCCGGAAGGACATCGCCCTCGCTGCGCAGATCGCCAGGACGACGAAGCCGAGGCAGGGCGGCATCGATCCTGTACCTGGCATCCCATTCAGGAAACGCGTCTCCTCGGGCGGCGTGCCCTGGGACGGGGGTTCGAAGTTCCTCCTTATCAGGCGGATGGACGAGGGCCTCTGGGGCATCCCGAAAGGAGGAGTCGAGGAGGGGGAGACGCTCGAGCAGACAGCGCTGCGCGAACTCAAGGAGGAGGCAGGCCTGAAGGGCAAGACCGTGTGCCCGATCAAGCGCATCAGGTACCGCTTCTACGACTCGGGAAGCGAGATGAACTTCGACAAGACCGTTCACTATTTCCTCGTGAGAGTGCGCAGGGGCAAGGTCAGGCTCGAGAGAGGATTCGAGGATTACCGCTGGTGCACCTACGAGGAGGCGTGCAGGATTCTCCACTACGCCAACGACAGGAGCGTCATGATAGCGGCAAGGCTGGCGGTGCGCCGGCTATCTTGAGAGGAACTCCCTCACCCTCTCGTACGGCCAGCAGTTGACGACGTCATCAGGCTCAAGCCAGCCCCTCCTCGCCGTCCCGACGCCGAAGCGCATGTACGCGAGGTGGTCGACGGAATGAGAGTCAGTGTCGATGACAAGCTTCGCCCCCTTCTCCTTCGCCAGCCTCGCCTGCGGGCCGGAGAGGTCGAGCCTGTCGGGGAAGGCGTTTATCTCCAGCGCGGTGCCCCTCTCCGCTGCCTCCTCAGCCACCCTCTCGAGGTCGAGCTGGATCGGCTCTCTGCGCTGGACCATGCCGGTGAAGGGGTGGGCGAGGATGTTCACGTACGGATGGTTCACCGCCGCGAGCACCCTGTCGGTCATCTCCGCGATCTGCATGTTGAACCTCGAGTGCACCGAGGCGATGACGTAATCGAGCTCCTTCAGCACATCGTCGGGGTAGTCGAGGCCGCCGTTGGCCAGTATCTCGCACTCGGTCCCCAGGAGAATCCTGAAGTCACCTGAAGTCTGATTGATGACGCGGATCTCGTCTCTCCTCCTCATGAGGTCGTCCACGCTCACCCCGCGCGCGACCTTCAGCGACATCGAGTGATCCGAGATGCCCACATAGGCGTAACCCCTCGCGCGGGCCGCGTCGATAATCGCCTCCAGGGTATCACCGCCATCGCTCAGGCTCGTGTGCACGTGGAAGTCTCCGAGGATGTCCGCCATCGTGAGCAGCTTCGGTAGCCGCCCCTCCTGCGCCGCCTCTATCTCGCCCGCGTCCTCGCGCATCTCCGGCTCGATGTACTGCATCCCGAGCGACCTGTACACGCCCTCCTCTGTGGCCCCAGCGATCCGCTCCTCCCCCCTGAAAACGCCGTACTCGCTCAGCTTGAGGCCCTGCCTCTGCGCGATCGTCCTCAGGTGGACGTTGTGGTCCTTGCTGCCGGTGAAGTACTGCAGCCCCGAGCCCCAGCTGCCCTCGTCGAGCACGCGCAGGTCCGCCTGGATCCCTGAATCGAGGATGACCGTGGCTTTGGTGTCCCCCGCCACGACGACCTCCCTGACGAATGGCATCGAGGTGAAAGCGCGCACGACCTCCTCTCGCTTCGACGAAACCGCGAGGAAATCGAGGTCGCCGACGGTCTCCCTCATCCTCCGCAGGCTCCCCGCGTAGCTCATGTTGATGACAGGCGCGCTAGCCCTGACGAGTCGGACTATCTCCTCGGCGAGGGGCAATGCGACGCCGATCGGGGTGCGCTTCTTCGCTTCCGCGAGGAACTCGATGCCCCTTAGGATCTTCGTCTCCTTCTTCTCGCCGAAGCCCTTGAGCTTCAGGAGTCTGTGCTCCTGCACGGCCTTCCTGAGTCCCTCGACATCGGTGATGCCCAGTTCCTTCCAGACGAGGCCTGCGGTCTTCGGTCCGACGCCGGGTATCTCGAGCATGTACACGACCCCCTGCGGTATCTCCTTCCTCAGCTCATCGAGGACCGCCACCTTCCCGGTCTTCAGGTACTCAGTCGTCTTCTCCGCGATCGCCTCGCCGATGCCCGAGACGTCCTTCAGCTTCTGTCCCGCCGCGAGGACCTCGATGTCCTCCTCCATCATCTCCATCACGCGCGCGGCCCTGCGGTAGGCGTTCGGCTTGAACTCCTCCCCCTTGATGTCGAGGAGATCGGCAATCATGTAGAGGAGGGCGGCGAGCTCTTTGTTCCTCATCGGCGGAAAGAAGCGGTCCTGACGCTATTAGACTTTCCCGCCATGGACCGGTTGTGGACGTTCATCCACAACCGTGCTGCCTCGGTCCGCCCCGCCGCGACCCAAAACTTATAGGCGGGGTGAGGGAATCGCGCCACCGTGATGTTTGTAGGGACTTGCGGCTTCCCGAAGTCGAAGGCAGAGTTCTTCGGCAGGCTGCAGGCGGTCGAGATCCAAGACAGCTTCCACAAGCACGTCGACCCCGCCATCGCGAAGAGGTGGCGGCGGGACTCGCCCAAAGGCTTCCTCTTCTCGGTCAAGGCCTCGCAGCTTATCACCCATGACCCGTCGTCGCCCACCTACCGCAAGAGCGACATCACGTTGGACTCGAGGTCTGCCGCCATGTACGGCTCGTTCAAGCCGACCAGGGAGGTCGTTGCGGCATGGAGGAAGACGGAGGAGACGTGCAGGATCCTCGACGCGAGGGCGGTCCTCTTTCAGACCCCCGCATCGTTCGGACCGACGGAGGCGAACATCGAGAACGTCGGGAAGTTCATGCAGAGGGCCGAGACGAAGATGATCAGGGCATGGGAGCCGCGCGGCGGCTGGCCCCGGGAGTACGTCGAGGAGATATGCTCCCGCCACAGGCTCATCCACTGCATCGACCCGTTCGCCGGGGAACCGGTGACAACAAAGGTCGCCTACTTTCACCTCCACGGCAAGCCCCCAGGCGGCCGCAACTATTACTACACTTACAGCGACCAGGAGCTCTCCTCCCTCCGCGACAAGTGCGCTGCCTTCGACGAGGTCTACGTCTTCTTCAACAACATCTCCATGTTCGAGGACGCCGTCAGGTTCAGGGGGCTCTCCGGTGTTCAGGGATAGGGAGCACGCGGGCGAGATGCTCTCTCGGGTCCTCAAGAGGTACCAGGGCGCGCACGCCGCGGTCGTCGCCGTGCCGAGGGGAGGCATCCCCGTCGGCTTCTCCATTGCCAGGAGCCTGCAGGTCCCCCTTGACGTCGTGATCCCCCGGAAGCTGCCGATACCCGAGGAGCCCGAGGCTGGTTTCGGCGCCGTCACCGCTGACGGGAGCATCGTCCTGA
Organism: Thermoplasmata archaeon; assembly: GCA_041489255.1. Taxonomy (GTDB): domain Archaea; phylum Thermoplasmatota; class Thermoplasmata; order RBG-16-68-12; family JAFNFQ01; genus JAFNFQ01. The sequence goes on from JBGPQV010000015.1 coordinate 10,572, forward strand.
ACGACAGGCTCGTGGCGCAGCTCAACCTGCCCCCCAAGACGATAGACGCGATAGTCAAGGAGGTGCGGCGGGAGGTCGAGAGGCGCGAGGCTGTCTACCGCCAGGCCGGTCCGCGCGTCGACCTGAGCGGGAGGACCGTTGTGCTCGTCGACGACGGCCTCGCGTCGGGGTACACCATGCTCGCGGCGATCAAGTCAGTCAGGAATGGCGGCCCGAAGAAGGTCGTCGTGGCGGTGCCGTGCTCGCCTACCAGGTCGGTCGACCTCGTGACCCCGCATGTCGACGAGATCTACTGCCTGATAAGGAGCGATGAGCCGATCTTCGCCGTCGCCTCCTACTACGAGGATTTCGCCGACCTCTCCGACGAGCAGGTGCTCGATTACCTGAGAAAGGCGGCGAGCCTTCTGCGTGGATGAGGCCTGCTATCGGAAACGATAACTATGGGCAAAGATATTCATCCGCCGCTCCGAGTGAGGAAGCAGGGATTTCTTTGTTGGCGAAAAAGGGCATTCCAGCAGAAGTGCTAAAGTTCTTCCAGACGCCCGGCGGGCACTCCGTCATCGTCAAGGGCTCCGCGGGCACGGGGAAGACCACGTTCGCCCTGCAGCTCACGGAGGAGCTCGGCGGCATCAACTCGAGCTATTACATGAGCACGAGGGTCTCCGACACGACGCTGTACAACCAGTTCCCGTGGCTCAAGGACCGCGTCAGGGCGGGCGAGAACATGGTCGCCGGCCGTCACTACTCGAGGATGCTCGGGCAGGAGCAGGTCCTGGTCGAAGCGGGGACGCAAATCTCCCTGGAGATGAGGATCCTCGGGGAGAAGACGCAGTCCAAGGCTGTCAACGCAAGCGGGAAGAAGGTGGACAGGACGGAGCTTCAGAAGCTCGAGGGCCGAATCGAGATGGGCGAGGAAGGGGAGGACGAGGAGTACAAGGGGGTCGGCGAGGGCGAAGTGAAGGAGGACAGCCTGATATTCGACCTCGGCTCGGACCTGCCGGAGATCGACATGGCCTACGACGCCGTCGAGAAGAACCTCCCCGAGAGGACCCTCGTCGTGATCGACAGCATAGACGCCCTGAGCGAGAGGTACGGCCTTTCATCTTCCAAACTGATCAACGTTCTCCAGAAGGACCTCGTCGAGAGCTCGATGGCGAACGTCCTCTACGTCCTGGAGAACAGCGGGGAGACGAAGCTGGACTACCTCGGAGACGGCGTGATAATGTTCAGGAGCGACGAGTACGGGGGGCGCAGGCTCAGGACGATGTCGATCGAGAAGCTGCGCGGGAGCGAGGTCAGGCAGCACAAGTACATCTACACCCTGGATGGCGGGAGGCTGAGGGCATTCGAGTCGTCTCGTCACAGCCGCCCCGCGGAGACGTCGAATTGGTCCGCGGTCCCTGACCCCTCGAAGGAATGCGTGTCGACGGGGCACGTCGCGATCGATGCGCTGATCGGCGGGCTCAGGGAAGGTGGACTGGGCGCCCTTGAGATCGGGGCGAACGTCCCGACAGAGTTCGTCGACGAGCTGAGGACGGGCCTGATATGCAACTTCGCGACCATGGGCCGCGGAGTCGCGCACGTTCCGCCGGGGAAGGCCGGCGCGGAAAGCGTCAAACAGATGGCGGGCAGGTACCTCGCCGAGGGCGTCTTCGACAAGCGAGTCCGCGTGTTCGAGTCGACGCCGATGGGCACGCTCGAGGAGTCGAAGAGCGCGATACACGTCGAGGGGTCGAACATAGACACCGACCTGAAGTGGAACAACGTCGAGTACCACCTCCCGAGCGCGAAGCACCCGTTCCTCTCTCTCATGGCCTTCGACACCCTCGAGTCGGTCTACGGCCCGAGCGTCCTGGAGGGAATGTCCGGACACATAGCCGCAGTGCGCAGGAGCAAGGACATCTTCATCGGGACAAGCACCGCCACGACCGCCTCGAACCAGAAGCTCGCGGACCTCGCGAGCGTGCACATCAAGCTGCAGATCGTGGCGGGCACCGTCCTGCTCTACTGCGAGAAGCCCTACACGGAGATCTACCACTTGGCGTTCGATTACTCCGGTGGATTCCCGCAGGTCGTGCTCACGCCGCTCGTGTAGCCTCCATGACTGCCCCGCCGCACCGACATCCTATGGAGAAAATCGGCATGGCGAGTTCTATCAGCCCCGATAACCGTATCCAAAAGACCTTTAATAGCCAGGCGAATCTGAACCAGATGAGGGAGAAACACATTTCGCGTCTCCTCACCGATGAGTACGCTGAGCGAATCCTCGTCGCGACGCACGACCGCCCGAGGTCGGTCCAGGATGTCAGCAACAAGGACGACATCCCCATCGCCGCTTGCTACCGCAAGGTGCACGAGCTAGAGGAGCTGGGCCTGCTGCATTGCGCCGAGATCGTCACGACGCCGAAGGGCAAGACGATGAAGCTGTACAGGTCGCAGCTCAAGACCGCCACGCTGATCTACGAGAAAGGCGTCTTCAAGGTCCGCCTTGAGTTCAACTACGACCGGGACATAAACGGGAAATGGATCGAGCTCAACCCCGTTGTCACGGTGTGATAATCAAGCCCAATACTGTTTTCGCGCCGTGATAATCACGGGAGATAATTTATATAGCCGCTGAGGCCATTTTATCCTCAGCAGTCGAGGATGAGCGGGGAATCACCTTGGAGGACGCAAAACTAACCCCATTGGAAGCGTCGCAATTGTTGACTGACGAGTACAGCGCCAAGATCCTTTTGGCGACGTACAAGCGCAGGATATCAGCGCAGGAGATCAGCCAGCGCTACGGGATCCCGATAGCGGCGTGCTACCGCAAGATCAGGGTCCTGGAGCAGGTAGGGCTGATCGAGTGCGTCGACAGGATCCTGACGCAGAAGGGGAAGAGGAAGAACCTCTACACCTCCCGCCTCAAGAACGCCTACGTGTTCTTCGAAAACGGGCACCTCCGTGCGAGGTTCCAGCTCGCCACGGGCATCGTCAAGGACTTCGGCGGGGACTGGAACGGCCTGGAGCTCCTAAGGCAGTAGGCCGCCTGAAGCGGAATCCGCGCAACGAGGTTCATTCGGCCGATTATCATGGAGGATAATCGCCGCCCATTCTTTATTAGATTCGCGGACCAGTCTACTCCGGCTCCACCATGAAAATCCGGTTCCACAAGATTCTGTCTGAGGGGAGAAGCGTCCGCTACGAGCCAAAGCAGGGGGACAAGGACGAGATCCTCGACCTCAACATAATCGTCTCAAAAGAGAACCTCACGAGGAAGGGGAAGATCTAGGCCCGCCCTGGAAACATCCTTGCGCTGGTCCACACGTTCTTCAGCGACGCAAGAATCAGGCCGATCCCTGTGAGCGCCAGCGGATATGCCAGCCACGACGGCGACAGGGAACCGAGGGGCCACGTGAGGGAAAGGGCGTAGAGGATCAAGCCGACCATCAGGAGCAAGCTCGATGTCGTGCTGCGCGCCCGCAGATGACCCCCTGCCCTGCGTCCCGCGCGGCTCAGGCCATTGGTGTTGCCCGTGCGCTTCCCCGCATCTCGCGCGGCCAGAGGCCGTTCCTGCGATGTGAGCGCTGAGGTTGACGAAGACAACATGTGAGTGAGGCACTCTTGCCCGCAAGCACTTTTCGGAGCAATTATCATTCATGAGAAGCTCAACCTGTTCGATGATTTTATCATTGAAGCTGTCCTTCCCTCCGCGATGGCCGATGTCGTGGTCCCCTGGCTGCAGCTGACCATCCTGCTGACAGTCGCGACCGCGAGCCACTTCGCCTTCAAGCGCTTCCAGCTGCCCACGATCGTCGGCGAGATTCTCATCGGGATCATCCTCGGACCGAGCCTGCTCGGCCAGCTCCTCGCCCCCGGAAACGGCGGGTACTTCTTCGATCCGATGTTCACGGGCATCTTCGCCGCCCTGGGCGCGATCGTCCTGCTCTTCATCATCGGCCTCGACTCGGACATCACGGCAATCTACTCGAGGAGGAACATCGCGATCGCGGCGGGCGGCGTCATCCTCCCTTGGCTGAGCGGATACTTCCTCACTGACTTCATGCTGCCGAACGAGTCGTTCGCGGCGAAGGTGTTCATCGGGGCGATGCTCGTCGCGACGAGCGTTGCCGTGACGGCGGCGGTGCTGCTGGAGATGAACGCATTGAAGACGGACGTGGCGAAGACGCTCATCGGGGCCGCCGTGGTCGACGACGTCCTCGGCCTGATCGTCCTCTCGGTGTCCATAGGCCTATCCAGAGGGACGTTCAGCGCGGTCAACGTCGTGCTGCTCGTCGCCGGCGCGCTGCTGTTCATCGGCGTCGGCGCCTTCGTGGGGATCAGGTATTCGACTCGGCTCGTGAACTGGGCGGAGCGCAGGGGGCAGAGGTCCGGCCTGAAGCACACGGGCTTCACGCTCGGGCTCGGCCTCACCTTCCTCTACGCCTTCTTGGCCAACTACGCAGGACTACATCCGATCGTGGGGGCGTTCCTGGCGGGGGCCGCGTTCTCCAAGTCCGCGGTGACCGAGGACTTCAAGCAGGGCGCGGAGTACCTCGGCGCCATCTTCACGCCGATATTCTTCGTGTCCATCGGCATCCAGGTGAACCTAGTCACTCTGTGGGACCAGCTGACTCGCGACTCGAGCCTTCTCATCTTCGGCCTCGCGCTCACGGCCGTGGCGATCGCGAGCAAGGTCATCGGGTGTTGGATACCCGCCGAGCTGGGCAAGATGTCCCGCGGCAAGAGCATCGCCATCGGGGTCGGCATGGCTCCGAGGGGAGAGGTCGGCCTGGTGATAGCGGCCACTGCCATTAGCCTCGCGGTGATATCCCCCGCGCTCTACAGCATCGCGGTGCTCGTCATCGTGCTGACCACTGTGCTCCCGCCGCCCGTCTTCCGGCGCTGTCTCAGGCGTTGCTTGAAAGAGGAACTGCAGGCGCAACTCGCAAGCATGGAAAAGTCGACCTAAATCTGCACTTCGACGACCTCGCCGTCCACGACGTCGACCCCTATCAGCGTCTTGATCCGCACGCCAAGCTCGCTCTCGAGCTCGCGCTTTCTCCTCGTCTTCTCGAAGACGATGACGATGTCGTGTATCTCGGCCCCGATCCCGCGGAGCGCCTTGACCACCGCCCTCAGGCTCCCGCCGGTGCTGACCACGTCGTCCACGAAGGTCACCCTGTCCCCCTTCCCGATGTTGTTGATGTACAGCTTCTTCTCCGAGTAGCCGGTGACCTGCTGGACCGAGACCTCGCCCGGCAGGCCGTACTGCCTCTTGCGGATGAAAACGTATGGCACCCCTGTCTCCACGGAGAGCAGCGCCGCCAGAGGGAAACCCATCGACTCGATCGTGATTATCTTGTCGCACCTGAAGTCGCCGACCCTGCGCATCTCGTCCACGACCTCCGAGAGCATCTTCGGGTCGCCCAGCGGGATGCCGTCGGTGATCGGGTGCACGAAGTAGTTGTACTCGCCGAATTTCACGACAGGGCAGTCCTTGAGACTCGCCCTCAGCCTGCCCAGTCTATCCATGAGATGCCCTCCTCGCCACGTCGAGTGCGGCAGATGAGGCCTTCTCCAGAATCTCCTCCTCTCCCTCGACTTGTCTATTCATCATGAGAACCTTGCCATCGCAGATGAGAGTGTCAACGCAATCTCCGGACGCCGCGTAGACCAGGTTGGAGTAGAGATCGTGATTCGGCACCATGAACGCCCTGCGCAGGTCCACCAGGATCAGGTCGGCGAGCGCCCCCTCCTCGACCCTCCCGCAATCGAGCCCGAGCGCTCTCGCGCCGCCGAGCGTCCCCATGTCCCAGACTTCCTTCGCAGGCGCGGCGGTCTGGTCATTTGATGCGAACTTATGGAGGAGCGAGGCGAACTTGAGCGTCTGGAACATGTCCAGGCTGTTGTTCGATGCCGCGCCATCGGTGCCGAGGGATAGGGGCACACCCGCGCGCCTCAGCTCCGCATAGGGCATCGCCTTCCCCACCGCGAGCTTCATGTTCGAGATTGGGTTGTGGACCACGTTCGCCCTTGTCCTGGCCAGCGCGGCGATCTCCGTGGAGTCGAGCCAGACGCCGTGCGCCATCACGCACCTGTCGTTCAGGAATCCGAGGTCCTCGAGGTACTTGGCGGGGGACTTCCCCGTCTCTGCCTTGCATTCCTCGACCTCCTTCTGCGTCTCGCTCAGGTGCATGTGCAACAGGTAGCCCGTCTCGTCGGAGAGCTGCTTGAGCGCCCTCAGGGACTCCTGCGACACGGTGTAGACTGCGTGAGGGCCCCAGGCGGGGACGATCCTCGTGCAGCGCATCGCGGCGATCTTCTCCGTCACCGCCTTCGTCTTCTTCAGTTCCTCCCCGCTCGCCTCTCTGTCCCTCATGTCGATGAAGCCCTCCGACAGCACGGCGCGCAACCCAATCTCCTGCACCGCCTTCGCCGCCATGTCCATGTGGAAGTACATGTCGTTGAAGCACGTCGTGCCGGACTTGATCATCTCCAGACAGGCGAGCTTCGTGCCCCAGTAGATGTCCTCCGGCCTGAGCTTCGCCTCGGCCGGCCAGATATTCGTCTGCAGCCAGTCCTGGAGCTTCATGTCGTCCGCGTAGCTCCTGAACAGCGTCATCGCGGCATGCGTGTGGACGTTGACCAGGCCGGGGAGCAGAGCCTTGTTCTTTCCATCGATGACTGTGTCCGCCTCGACCTTCTTGCCGATCTCCCTGATGCGCTCCCCCTCGATGTAGACCGACTCGACCCTGCCGTCGAGCAGCGCGTCTTTGATCAGGATGCTCAAGCCAACATCTCCACCGCGGCGCGCATCGCGCGATCCAGCCTGCCCGCGTTCTCCTTCTGCCGGCGGACTATCTCCTCGTAGGTGAGGACCTCGGACGTTATGCCGTTGCAGTAGTTATCGACCGTGCAGAGAGACGCATATCCGATGTCGACCTCGCAGGCGAGCGTCGCCTCGGAGGCCATCGTCATCCCGAGCACGTCCCCGTAGTCCTTGAAGAACCTGATCTCCGCCCTCGTCTCCAGGCGCGGACCTGAGGTCTGTATGTAGGTCCCGCCGTCGTGGACGGTCGCGCCCGCCTTTGCGGCCGTTGTCTTCAGGACCCGCCTGAGCCCCGCGTCGAGCACCGGCGTCGCGTGGTGCACATCCTGTCTGAGCGTGGGTATGTTCCAGAATCCGAGGAAATCGTCCGGGACGACGAACTCGCCAGGCCTGATGTTCTTCTTCAGGGACCCGGTCGAGGACGAGGCGAGGATGTGCGAGACGCCCTCCCTCTTCAGCGCATGGATGTTCGCCTTGTGGTTGATCAGGTTTGCGGGGATGGTGTGCTTCCTCCCGTGGCGGGGGATGAAGGCGACGCGAAGCTCGTCGACCTCGCCTATCTGCAGACGGTCGGACGGCTCGCCGAAGGGCGTCCTCATGATCTTCTCGCTCACCTTGTCGAAGAATGAAGCCTCGTATAGCCCAGAGCCGCCGAGGATCCCCAGGACCTTGACCTTCACGCGCGCTGCAAGGCCCTGTTTTGTCATAAATCTTTGCGGGGACCGAGGGAGCGTTCCCTGACACGAAGCCAGTTCTCCCGTTCTATGGAGTGCTCGATATCAGCCTCGATTCTGTTCGCGATACGTATATGTGGCAAACTGGGGTAGTTCAGAGCTGACAAAGCATGATGCCGTTCCTCCTCCTCGTCGCAGGCGAGGATGAGCTATTCCAATCGTTGCTATTCGGGCGCCGCAAGGAGCCGGAGGAGGGCAGGTCGTACATCATCAAGGAGAGGAAGCCCGACGGCGCGATGAGCCACTTCGTCAAGATGATCGGGCGCGGCTATTCTGGCCTGGTAATCACCCGCCAGCACCCCGATAACGTGCTGAGGAAGTACAACCTCAATGGAGTGCGGCTGGTGTGGCTCTCGACCACGCTGGGGAAGGACTACATCGACCCGCACAACCTGAGCAGCATAACGAACGTGGCCGGGCTCTTCCTGCAGGACAGCGGCAAGAGCGCGATGCTCCTCGACGGCATCGAGTACCTCATGGTCCACAATGACTTCGGGCGCGTGCTCAAGTTCGTGGAGTACCTGAACGAGCTGGTGATGCAGCGTCAGGCGGTCCTCTTCATATCCCTGGACGACAGGGCATTCGAGCCGCGGCAGATCGCCCTCCTCGAACGAAACGCGGCGGTGCTCGACACAGTAAGTTGAACGGAGCCGGGTCGCATCGTTCTCATTGGCACGCATCATCTCGCAACACTTATATACGGCACCCTTATACGCAAGAAATCGAGCGCGCTCCGGGGACGTGGTGGCAAAGTCTCTCGGGAGGAAAAACGATGGAAGAGTCGCTTGTAAACGTCGAGTTCCTGAAGAGTTCGAACAACTTCATCGCCCGCATCCAGAGCGAGCTGGGCGGCCTCAGGGAGTACAAGGCAGGCAACTTCGAGGAGGTCCTGGAGCAGGTCATCATCGACCTCCAGGAAGAGTTCGAGGGTTCCGGCTGAGGAGAGCTTCTCCCCGCCAAAGCTAATTATCACCGAGCATGTAGCGGCGCCGTGCGTTCTTCGCCCTACGCCGCAATCGCGGTGGCGATCGTCGCGGTCTCCTTCGCGTCCATTTTCATCAGGCTCTCCGAGTCGTCACCTTTGGTGATCGCGGCATACCGCCTGATGTTCGCGACAATCATGGTGGCTCCGTTCGCCCTGGCCCGCCAGAGGCAGGAACTAAGCAAGCTGGGGACGCGCGACATACTCCTGATGATCGGGATCGGGGGCGTCCTCGCGACCCACTTCGCGCTCTGGATCACGTCTCTGAAGGTCGAGGGCGTGAGCGTCGCGAGCTCGGTCGTGCTCGTCACATCGCACCCGATTCTCGTGGCGGTTGTCTCGCACATGGTGCTCAAGGAGAGGGTGAACTCCGTCACCGCGGCGGGGATTGCCATCGGTCTGGCGGGGGTGACCCTGATCGCCGTCGGTGACTACGGTCTGTCCGCGTCGACACTTGGCGGGGACCTGCTCGCTTTCGGCGGCGGTATCATGGCGGGTGTCTACCTCCTGGCGGGGAGGCGCTTCCGCCAGCGCATCTCCCTCCTCACCTATGTCTTCGTGGTGTACGCATCCGCTGCGTTTTTCCTCATCGTGGCGGCATTCGTCACCGACGACATGAGGCCGAGCGGCGACCTCTGGCGGGAGCTGGCCCTCTTCGCAGCCATGGCCCTCGTCTCCCAGATCGGCGGGCACACCCTCTACAACTGGGCTCTCAAGTACGTCACCGCTCCTGTTGTCTCTGTCAGCCTCGTCGGCGAGCCGATCGGCGCGTCGATACTCGCCTGGCTCGTGCTCAGCGAGACGCCTGGTGTTCTCGTCGTGTTCGGCGGGCTCGCGGCAGTGTGTGGGATCTATCTGACCGTGAGGGGCCAATCGAAGATTCTGCGGAAGACCGCCGTCACCACCTAAGGCTCCGCCACGCGCCCCTTCCTCTCGAACTGCTTCTCATACGTCTGCCTCAGGCGGTCGAGCGTGTCCGCGTCTCGCGGGCCCTTGTCCTCCCTTATGCGCTTGACGCGCGCGAACCTCAGGGCGAACCCCGACTCGTACCGCGGGCTCTTCTGTATCTCGTTGTAGTCGACCTCGACGACGAGCTCCGGCCTGACGTGCACGCCCCAGCGCTCTTCTGAGGTCATCATGCCCTGAAGCTTCTTCGTCATCCACTCGAACTCCTGGTCCGTCAGACCTTTGAACGTCTTCCCGATCATCGCGAAGCCCTCTCCGTCCCTGACCGCGAGGTGGTAGTTGCTCAACCATCCCCGCCTGCGCCCGTACCCCCATTCAGCCGCCACGATCACCACGTCGATCGTCTCAACGGGCTTGATCTTGAGCCATAGCTTGCCGCGCTTCCCCGGCGTGTACCTGCCGTCCAGCCGCTTCGCCATCAGGCCCTCGTGCCCCTCCTCGAGAGCCCGCCTGAGAAAGGCCTCGATCTCCTCCGTCCTTTCGCTGATCAATCGCTCGACCAGCAGGTCCGAGGGGGCGACGGATGCGAGCGTGGCCCAGCGCGACTCGTAGGTCTCGCCGATCAAGAGCCCCCCGTCCAGATACAAGATGTCGAATAGGTGCAGTTCCAGCGGAATCTCCGCCATCGCTGCCTCGATGTCGTGCACCCTCCCGAAACGGCGCATGAGGTCCTGGAACGGCAATGGTCTCCCGCCGCGGTCAACGGCGACCACCTCGCCCTCGACCAGCAACGAGTCCCCCTTGAAATTGCGCGCGAGAGCCACGATCTCCGGGACGCTCTCGGTCACGTCGGAGAGCCTCCTGCTGAAAACCCTGACCTCCCCTGCACGCTTGTGAATCTGTATCCTCGCGCCATCGAGCTTGAACTCCACGGCGGTCCTCCCGCCATGCTCCTTGAGCGCGCCTACGAAGTCCCCGCCCGTGTCCTCCGCGAGCATCGGTTTGATCGGGGTGAAGAGCGTCAGTCCTATCTCCCGCAAGCCCTCCGCCCCTCGCGTCAGCGCGACCTCGGCGACCAGGCCGATGTCCCCGCACAGCATGTTCGCCGTCCTGACGCTCTCCTTGTCAGCCCCGGACGCGTCGGCGAGAGCCTCGAGCATCACGCCCTCGTTCACCCCGTGCCTCATCTCCCCGAAGATGTTCTGGAGGATGACGTCCCTCTCCTCGTCCGAGGCCCGCCCTAGGAGGCTGTCCAGGATGCGCCTCTTCGCCTTCATCGACTCGGCGCCGGAGGATGCGGCGATGCGCTTGAGCGCTTCCTGCACCTCGAGGATCGTGAGGGGGGACATCTCGAGAGTCGCCTGACGAGTGCCGCCAAGGCTCTTCTTGATCGTCGCCCACCCGAGATTGAGCGCCTTCCTGTCCGTCTCGGGGAACATCCTCCCGACGATGAGCAATGTTGCGGCCGAGACCTCGTCGCTCTTCAGCCCCCTGAGGAAGTCGGCGATGATCGCCCTCTTCTCCAACCTCTTCGACGTCGCCCTGAGCGCCGAGCAGACCGCCGCGAGCCGGGAGAACCTGGCCCCCTCTGCCACCGCCGGCGAGTCCGCACGCCCTTTCCCCTGCAAACCACCGTCGTTATTCACGCGGATGACAACTCACACAACAATCTTTTTAAAACTACCGCTCATTTGGACGGTCGCACGGCCCGAAAAGGGGTGGAAACCCCTGAACAGGGGCGATGTGCTCGGTGAGGTCGGTGACCAAGAAGCAGGCCGGGAAAGCGAGCGCGAAGAAGCCCGCCAAGAAGGAGACGAGGGCGAGCGATCCGTCTGCAAGGCGACCGAACAGGGAATTCTCCACCGCCAGGGACATGTTCCGCAACGGCAACTTCGTGGCCGCGGCATCTGTCCTCGAAAGCATCGTGCGCAGGGAGCCTGGCAACTTCGAGGCGCTGATATTCCTCGCCTCTTGCTACTCTTTCCAGGGGAGGTACGACGAGGCGGTCAGGTGCCACGAGGCGGCGGTGGACGCGGACCCGTCAGACGCGCAGAGGTGGCACAACCTGGCGTCTGACCTCCTCAACCTGGGCGACCTGGAGCGGGCTGAGAAGGCGATGAAGGAGGCGATCAAGCTCGACGGGAAGAGCGGCTTCAGCCAGTACGGGCTCGCGCGCATCTTCGCTCGCAGGGGCGAGCACGACGAGGCGCTCTCGATACTGAAGAAAGCGGTGGAGCTCCAGCCGGGCCTCAAGGAGAACCTCAGCGACCAGCCCGACTTCGCCGCTTTGGCGGGAGACAATAGGTTTAAAGAACTCCTCGGTTTGAAGAAGGACGAATTCGACTATCCGTTCTTCGAACGCGGGGAGACGTGAACAATGCCGACGATGAACATCGTGCAGGCGGTGAACAGCGCTCTGCGCGAGGAGATGAGGAGGGACGAGCGAGTCGTCGTTCTTGGCGAGGACGTCGGCAGGAACGGCGGTGTCTTCAGGTGCACGGAAGGCCTGCTGGACGAGTTCGGGCCGAAGAGGGTCATGGACACGCCCCTGGCCGAGTCGGCGATCATCGGTGCGGCGATCGGCATGGCGCTCAAGGGCATGAGGCCCGTGGCGGAGATTCAATTCCTGGACTTCATCTATCCCGCTTTCGACCAGATCGTGAACGAGGCTGCGAAGATGCGGTACCGATCTGGCGGGACGTATTCGGTCCCCATGGTCATCCGCGCGCCCTTCGGCGGCGGCATCAAGGGCGGGCTCTATCACTCGCAGAGCAGCGAGACATATTTCTGCCACACGCCCGGGCTGAAGGTGGTCGTGCCCAGCACGCCCGCGGACACGAAGGGGTTGCTCGTCTCCTCAATCCGCGACCCGGACCCCGTGATGTTCCTGGAGCCCAAGAGGATCTACCGCGCGTTCAAGGAGGAGGTCCCTGAGGGCGACTACACAGTCCCCCTGAGCTCCGCGGCGGTCAGGAGAGAGGGGAAGGATGTCAGCGTGTTCTCCTACGGGTACATGTCCCGCGTCTGCCTCGATGCGGCGGCGAAGGCCGCGGAGAAAGGCTGGGACGCCGAGGTCGTCGACCTCAGGACTCTCGTACCTCTCGATATAGATGCCGTGCTCAAGTCAGTGAAGAAGACCGGCAGGGTAATCGTGGTCTACGAGGCGCCGAAGTTCCTCGGGTATGGGGCGGAGATCGCGGCGATAGTCGCGGAGAAGGCGGTGGAGTACCTGCGCGGGCCGGTGATCAGGGTGGCGGGGCTGGATACGCCGTTCCCCTACACGCTCGAGGGGCTGTACATGCCCGGAGCGGACCAGGTGCTCGCGGCGATCGAGAAGCTGATGGCCTATTGATTGATTGACTGTGAAAAGAGGAAGGTGGAGTGAGGAGGCACTCTCCCCACTCCTTTGAACGCTCTATGCCGACCCGTACGGTGGCTGCTGAGGCGGGTACTGCTGCGGCGGTGGCGGAGCCTGAGGTGGCGGCGCGGGCGACTCGGGCGCTCTCATCTTCGGTTTTCGCATCGACATCACCAGTGACAGTATCGAGACTATCAGCACGACGATCACCAGAATCATGAGCAGGTTCTGAGTGCTTGCCAGATCGTTCTTCGTCGCCATCTGATCCTTGACGGTGCCCATGTCATCGGAGAGCTGAGTGTTCATTTCGTCGATCGCGGTCTGGACGCTCGTCAGCGTCGTCTGCATGTTCGTTATGCTTGTCTGGAGGGAGGTTATCTGGGTCTGCATGCTGTTTATGTTGGTCTGCAGCGCGTTGATATTGTTCTGGGTCGTCGCGTTCATGCCGTCGACGAACGTCTGCAGGAGACTCACTTGACTCTGCAGGCCACTAACCGAGGTCTGCAGATTCGCTACCGCAGTCTGCAGGTTGCTGATTTCCGTCTGGACGGTCGAAATCTGGGACATGAGGTTAGTGATGTTGTTCTGTAGCTGGTCGATCCTGGTCTGCAGGTTTGTCTCAACGTTCGTCAGTTGGGTCTGGAGGTTCGAGATCTCTGTCTCAAGCTGGTCGATTCTGTTCTGCAGCGTCGTGTTCATTCCGTTCATCGAGTCCTGGAGGGCAGCTATCTGGGCCTGCAGAGCCGCGATCATGTCCACGACCGTCGGGCCGACCGTGAACCTCACATAGGTCGGGCTGGACTCATATCCGGCTATGGTGGTCGTGGTGATGGCGAAGACGTAATCGCCGTTCGCGAGTCCAGTCAAATCAAAGGATGTCTGGGACGGAGAGACGGTGGCCACGAGAGCGGGACTCTCCGGGTTGCATGTCGCATCCCAGATCAAGTAGCTCGCCAGGTCGCTCTCGCTGTTCGAATCCCACGTGAGTTGCACCGAGCCCGGTGCAGGCAGCGGCGTTGCAATGAGGTTCTTGACTGGATTGGTCGGTCGGTCAATCCATATCGCGTATGCCTCATATCCGTTGGGAGCGCCTTCGTCGCGGGTGTACGACGCGAAGATCGTGTTGTCTGGAGCGGCGGCCAGTGTCGGCATAATCCCCGAATCCGGAGATAGCGGAACCTCTCGACCGAAGGTTGACCCCCAGTCGGGTGATCTCGCAATCTTCAGTTCAAATGGTACCGGTGGTGCGTCGAACCAAGCGACATAGACCTCACCGAGGTCGTTCGCAACGATGGTCGGCTTGGTCAAGGTCAAGTCGACATTGTCGTCCAGCCTGACCTCCATGGCAATGCTCGCGCCATGGTCGAATGAGCGCGTGTAGTATATGCCGCCATTCGTGTTATCCCGCCAAGCGACATGAAGTGTTTCGTGCACGTCGACATAGAGTGCAGCGTACATCACCTGGTGGTCCGTCTTGGGAACCTTGATGTTGCCCAGCCAGGTCGCGCCACCGTCTCTCGATATGTCCATTAGCATTGTCAGACTGTTTTGGTCAAACCAAGATACGTAGACTGTTCCGAGGCTGTCGCACGCGATTGATGGGATGGCCTGCATCACCGTCAAGTCTGTGTTCACACCGTAGCTCGGGCCCCATGTCGTTCCGTTATCAGTCGATGCGCCGAAGTAGATGTCGAGCGTTCCAACGATGCTGTCTGACCACGTGGCGTAGATGTTGCCGTTGGGGGCCATCGCGATTTCCACAAACACTTCCATGTTCGCGCCAGCAGTGGTGCTGACCCTGGAGCTCGGGCCGAAGGTCGATCCGCCGTCGGTGCTTCTGGCGATCCGGATATCGCGGCCATTCGTTGCGGCGTCCCTGGTGTCGCTCCATGCGATGTAGATGTCACCGTTCGAAGCAACCAGCATGGCCACCGTATGGTAACCGGCCCAGTCATTGTAAACGAATGCACCGCCATCGTTGACGAGGGTATGCCTCGTGAACACGGGGGCTCCTTCCGGGTAAAGCCCGTTGTCGTCAACCGCCAAGTACAGGTTGCCGTCAGCGCCGGTGTTTCTGAAGTAGGCAACGTATATCTGGCCTTTCGGTCCGACCGCCACGCGGGCGCCAACCTCGTTGTCTGTCGTACCCTCGCTTGCCCTCACCGGATATGTCGGGGGGTAGGCCATCGTTCCCGGGCTGAACATGGCAAGCACAAAGGCGACCATGAACAGTCCGCTCACAATGGCACGGAATCGTGCCGATCTGATTGCACTGGTTTCGGACTCGCGTCTGACTGCATCCATATTTGAACACCAACCTCAGGGGCGTGCGGGAACCTCCCACCCGCCTTGACGCGCCCACATGCCATCCCGACGATAAGTATTGCTCGGAGTATTCCCGCTCATGAAGGAAACGATGGGTCAACCTGGGACAGGTACAGATCCGCAGGATTGAGGAGGAGGTATCCTCCTCCTCGTGGACTCCTATGCCGACCCGTACGGTGGCTGCTGCGGCGGGTACTGTTGCGGCGGTGGCGGCTGCTGGTACTGCTGGGGCGGCGGGGGCTGGGCGGCGGGAGACGGCGCGGGCTCCGGCGCCTTCACCTTCGGCCTCCTTGCCGCGAGCGCCATCGTGACGATCAGCAGGACGATGACCACTATCATCAGCATCATGTTCAGGTTCTGCGAGCTCGCGAGGTCGTTCTTCGTGTTCGTCAGTTGGTCCTGTAGTGCAGCGTTCTGATCCCCGAGGTCCTGCAGGTCTCCCTGCAGGCCGGTTATCGCGTCGTGCATGGAAGTGTTGAGCTGGTCAAACCGGTCCTGCAGGTCGTTGAACTGGTCGTTGATCTGATCCTGCAAGGTGGGCCCCACGGTGAACGCCGCGAACGCGGGCTCGGAATTCTGCCCGGCGATGTCGACCGCCATCACAGCATACGAGTACTCGCCGTTCGCGAGCCCAGTCAGATCGTACGTCGTCTGGGTCGATGGGACGATGGCGACTAGCCCGTAGTACATCTGCCCGTCGATGATCGCTATCTCGTAGGCGGCGATGTCCCGCTCCGCATTGGGGAGCCACGAGATCCGGACCGAGCCGGGCGTCGCTAACGGCGTCGCCATGAGGTTCTTCACGGGCCGCGGCTCCGCGTCATCGAACAGCATGAACGCCTCGTCGTTGTCGGGCGCGCCCATGTTCCGCGTCCAAGCCCATATGACATTGTTGTTGTTGTCGACAGCGACCGTCGGGGTGGCCGAAGGGTTCGAAGTGTACTGATACTCGGAGTTCCAGTCGAGGCCCCAGTCATAGGCACGGACGTACCTGGCATAAGGAGTCCCGCCGACCCTGTCTTCCCAGGTCACCAGGATATTGCCGTCGTCCGTTGAGGCTATCCTCGGGGACGGGTCCCCGTAGTCGCGCCCGTCGTCCAGCCTTACCGGCATGGACCATGTCAGGCCGCGGTCGAAGGAGTGCCTGTACCAGATGCCTTGGGTGTCGTAGTCCTGCCAGACGGCATGGACCATGTCGTGCGTGTCCACCGCGATATCCGGCAGGCCCGTCATGGTCCCCATCACGCCCAGTTCCGCGTTGCCGTTCCACGTCGCTCCGTTGTCGCGGGTGAAGTCGTAGTACGCGCTGACGGGTCCCGCCCTCCAGTCCGACCAGGCGACGTACACAGACCCTGTGCTGTCGGTGGCGATCTTCGAGAACCATCTGCTGTTGGTTGTAACCTGGTTCACCACGATGTTCGAGCTCCAGCTGGCACCGGCGTCAGTGGACCTCGAGACCATGATGTCCCAGTTGCCGCTGCGGTCGTCGGCCCAGGCGACCCAGGCGTCCCCGTTAGGGGCGACCGCGATGCTCGGGTAGTCCTCGGAGTTGACACCGTTGAAGTCGCTGATCTTCACGCTCGCGCCGAATGTGGCCCCGCTGTCGGTGCTCCTGGCAACCCTGATGTCCGTGCCCATCGTGGCCGAATCCCTGTCATCAATCCAGGCCCCGTAGACGTCCCCGTTCGGTGCCACCGCGAGCGCGGCGCTCCAGAACGGCGAGGTCTGCACATTCGCCCCGCCATCATTCATCTGCGTGTGCGTCGTGAAGACCGGCCCGCCCTCGGGGTAGATGCCGTCCGGGTCCACGGCCAGCACGTAGTTGGTGCCGCCAACGCCCCCGTCCCAGTACGCGACGTAGATCTCGCCGTTGGGTCCTGCGCCCGCCATCGCGCCGTATTCGACGTTGGGCGTCAGGTTGCTCGCCCTCGTGTCTCCCCAATTGAACGGCGCGATTCCGCCGGGCGTGAACATCACGGCCAGCATCGCGACCGCGAGGAGCGCGCCAACGAGGAGGCTCCAATGCCTCTGCCCATTCGGTCTTGATACATGCTCACCTAGAATCTTTGACACTTGAAACACCATCCCTGCGGGCATTCGTCCTGCCCATCCGCCCGCATTGATGCCGAATAGCTTGCACAGATATAAAACCGAGTCATTCCGAGAGAAGATTGCACGCTCCCCGCGACGATGGAGCGCTTGCGACGCTCGCTCTTGCAAACGGTTATTAGTTCGCGATTGTTTCAAGACACCCGAGCCTGCCAGCGCCCGCCGAGGGGAGTGTTCATCGTGAAAGAGTTCAAGCTTCCGGACATCGGAGAAGGTGTGCACGAAGGAGAGATCGTCAAGTGGATGGTGAAGGAGGGCGACGCCATCAAGGAGAACGACCCGATGGTCGAGGTGATGACGGACAAGGTGACCGTCGAGATCCCCTCTCCGTTCACGGGCAAGGTCCTCAAGATCCTCGCGAAGGAGGGCGAGACTGTCAATGTCGGCTCGGTCATCATCTCCGTCGGCGAGGAAGGCGAGGCAGCGCCGGCGCCGGCACAGATTGAGGCAGCAGCGCCAAAGCCTGAAGCACCGCCGCCACCGCCGCCGGAGCCGACCGCGCTTGGCATGGTTCTCGCGACCCCCGCCATCAGGAAGATCGCGAGGGATATGGGCGTCGACATCAGCAAGGTCAGAGGCACGGGGCCGATGGGCCGGGTGACCGAGGACGACATCAAGCAGTTCTCTGTAAAGCCCGCAGCACCGCCAACCGCCGCGGAGGCTCCACCGCCGATTCTTGCGTCTGCACCGCCAGCTCCCGCAATTGCACCGCCAATTCCCTCACCAGCACCGCCAGTCCCGTCACCGCCAGAGGAGAAACCCGCCGCCGCAAACGAGGAGCGCATCCCCCTCCGCGGGATCAGGAAGCGGATAGCGGAGAAGATGCACAAGTCCGTGACCACCGCCGCGCACTTCGGCTACGCGGACGAGGTCGACATGACGAACATCGTGCACCTGCGCGAGCGGCTCGAAGAGATGGCCGAGAGGAAGAAGGTCAGGCTGACCTACCTCCCGTTCGTCATCAAGGCGGTCACCGCCGCGTTGAAGGAATATCCGATTCTCAATTCATCGCTTGACGACGAGAGACAGGAGATAGTCATCAAGAAGTACTGCAACGTCGGCGTCGCGACCGCGACGGACCAGGGGCTCGTCGTGCCTGTGATCAAGGACGCGGACAAGAAGGACATCTGGCAGCTCGCGAAGGAGATAGAGCAGCTCGCGGGGGACGCGCGCTCGGGGAAGCTCAAGCTGGAGGACGTCACGGGCGGGACGATAACAATCACATCTCTCGGGGCTCAGGCGGGCGTGATAGCCTCCCCCGTCATCAACTGGCCCGAGGCGGCGATCATCAGCGTCAACAAGATAGAGAAGAGGCCTGTCGTGGTGAACGACCAGGTCGTCATCAGGCAGATGATGTACCTGTCGCTGTCGTTCGACCATAGGATCGTCGACGGGCATGTCGGCGCCGCATTCACTTCGGTGATGATCAAGTACCTGGAGCACCCGGCGCTGCTGTTCGTCGGGATGGAGTGAGCTGGAAGGAGACAACACTGCTCCCCAAGGTTCTTGTCCCAATGTCAAATGTTGCTCCCGTTGGCAGGACAAGTCCCTCGCGGAAGTCGGCATAGTCAGTAGGTGCTCACGAGGAGCGTCAAGGGGCATTTCTTGAATTGCGCGGCGACGGACGATGTCATTGGCGGAAAGCACGGAACCATCGCACCCAAGACGGGTGCGACCACAAGCGAGAAAAGGCTCCTTGATCTCTCACATGATGCGGCAAGAGGTGAACTAGGAAGGTGATCGTTGGACAGCGAAACCAGACAACGATGGCCGAGCGAAAACTCGGCTATTCTTCGTCTCTTGGACTCCCCTTTCCATGAGGGATCTCAAGAACAAGTCCCCACTTGTCCCTCAAATCGGCAGAGGTTTTCTCTTCTTGCTTCTTCGGTGGAAGGGTCTTTCTGGGACTCTCAATCGTGAGCAATTGATGGCCTGACAACGTATAACTGCCTCCGAACTTCACGCCCCAGGTATAGGTTTCCATGCTCCTAATCATTGATGCGCGCTCCCTTACTTAGCTGTTGCGCTATCATAATCAAAAGCCCTTCCAATACGAGAACTCCCGTTTGTCGAACAGGCTGGCACCAGACATGACCGGCAGGCCCTGGAGCTGAAGAGGATACCAAAAAGGGTCGAGATAGCATTCTTCGAGAGCATCCAGGCGATCAGCGGCGCACTGAAGAGGAAAGCGGATCGCTTCATTCCTCTGGAACCGATAATCAACAAGATCGGCACCTAGTGTTTAGAAGTAGTTATTTCACCAGGTCGCCGAGGAGATACCCGAAAGCGTCTCCCCGCCAGGGCATGTTGGTTCCGCCGACCTGTTAAGTTGTTTCACCACCCTTATGACTCCCGAGTATCTTAAGCTCTTTCCTGGCATCATCTTGAAGGTGTGCTACACGGGAAATCGCGGACCGGATTGAGTACGCCGTCGGAGCTGTCCCCTGATGCCCCGCCAGAACTTCGACGAAGAGAGGTTGCCGAGGCTGAGACGATGGGTCATCCACCGCCACGAGGACGGTTGGGCACTCCCCGCGCGAACGGGTTGGCATAGAACACCCAGATGCATTCTTCGGCTGTGACGAATTCGAAGGTCACCCATTCCGGGTCGCCGAGCTTGCGTATCCGCGAGAGGAGCGTTTCAAAGTCCTCATCGGAGTCGATTACCTTCCGGTTCTTCACCGCGATGTAGCGGTCGCCGAACTTCTTGCGCAGGGTCGGCAGGGACTTGTCGATCCATATCGAGTTCCGCTGTTCTCTTCGAATCGACCGGAGTATCTCCGCCTGGTTCACATTCATATCCACCCTCCGATTCACCGGCAAGGCAATAAAGTATGGTCTTTCCATCATCAATTGCCCCTAATTCCTGTCGCTGACTGTTCGGCAGGTTTCGCACAAGGCTGCCCGCGGGCGAAATCGGGCGCTTTTTCCAACAATTCGACATCATTGAGAGGGAAGTCGGGGCAATCGGGAGAGATTCTCGAACAATTGAGAGGATGTCCGGAACAACCGGAATGGAACTCGGGACGATCGATGTGCACCCCCGAAAGGGTCTCCTTGACCTCGGACAATTGGGACGGACTCCGGCGCAATTGTCCCAAAGTCTGTAGCGATTGCGAAGGGTTCCGGGACATTCGTCCGGGCTTTGCGGGCAATCGGGGCGGGTTTCCGAACAACTGCGCCGAGGCTCGGGACAATAGGGATGCTCATTCGGACAAATGTATTGAATATACTCGCACCGGGACGGACGTCGGAACAATCGGGAGGGGTCCGCGCGCAATCGTCCCCACAGCCGGAGCAACCGGGATGGACATCGGAGCAATCGAGAAGGGTCCACGGACATTCGTTCCGGGTTCCGGAGCAATTGCCCCAAGAGGCGTTCAGATCGGGATGGAAGCACGTCCGTATGGGGTGGACACGCCTTCAATCCGATTTAGGTTGCTTCAAGCTGAATATCGCCCGCTTCAAAATGCGTTGCTGTCGACGCTTGTCTCCGGCGGCATAGGTCCGGTCGGTTTGACCTCTGCCGGTGTGTGACGACGAGCGGCGCTGTTGATGCGGGATACCGTCAAGATCGAGCCGCGATTGGCGGGAATTTTCTTTGATATCGTTCATCCCGGGACAGTAACGCCCCCGTATGAACCGTCATCAGATTCGATCGGCATTCGAAAAAAGAAAAAATGGCGGGAGTCTGCCGCGACCCCCGCCTTGTGGACTTAGGGTATTCCCCCTGACGTATCGCTTGTCGCGATCACTCCGTCTTCATCGGGACGGGCTGAACGGCCGGGGACTCCACGTAGTCCGACCTGCGGATCCTGCTCCTGAGCCTCCGGATGTTCTTCGCCGCCGGCGACGACTTCTCGACCGCCGTCATCAGGGCGTCGACTCCTCCGGACGTCAGGTTGTAGAGGCGCTTCAGCCCATCGTTGAGCTGCTTCGTCTTGTCCTTCAGTTGCCTCTTCAGGTCTTCCTGGTCCGCGCCCAAGGCAACGACCTCGTCGTGGAGCCGCTTCAGGTTCCTCTGCATCGCGTCGGGGTCGTAACCGGCTGTTCTGAGCGCAGCGCCCTCCTCCAGGAAGGTCTTCTGCACGGTCGAAGAGAAACCGAGCGTCTGTGTTTCGGAAAGGGTCATCCTTTTTTTCACCTCCTCTTTTTTTCCTTCTCCGCGGAGGGTTCTCGCTTCCCCCGCGGGGAGTGAGTAAGACGTTGACTGGCGGGTACTTGAAATGGCCCCGTCCATCCAAAATGCATGCAGATTGCATCCAATATGCATCCAACAACGCGCCTGTCCTGATCTCGGCCGACCGAGCCGACGCAATGGAGAAAAGGCGACCACGCCATGCGGGAAGTGGCGCAGACGACTACTCGGGCGGGCTCTGGGTGTGCATCGGGGGTCCAGACGGGGCCTTCGGTCGATTCTCGTTCGTGAGCAGTTCCATCTTCATCAACCAGTCCAGTTGCGCGTCTTCGCAGTTCACGGACTTCGCCCCCAGGTCGATGCCCGATGTCTCCGCGAGGATCTCCGCGAGGTCCCGCCCCGCCGGGGTGAGCTTGTAGACCTGCCTCTTCCCCTTCTCCCCCTTGACCCAGTCGCTCCTGACCTCGACGTACCCCTCGAGCACGAGCCTGTTCAGCTCGATCCCGGCGTGGTTCCTTCGAATCCCGAGGACCCGCGAGACGCCGAGCTGAGTCATCTCTATGGGGAAGACCCTGTCCTCGTTATGGCGGCGGGTGTCGTACAGGTGCAGAACAATCTTGCTGCCGATGGTAAGGGCATCCAAAACAAGTATCCTCGCGTGAGATATTCGCGAGGGAGTATTTGAAAAGATTGGAGGGGTGTGCAGGTGAACCGGAGAGTCTCAGAATCGATAGCGTGAATGAGAGGTTTTCGCCGTGCGATTGGCAAACACGACGCCAATGGTGTCATTATCAATAACGTCTCGATCGTGCTCAGGCTGGAGGAGGAGGCTATGACCGTTGCGAGCCGTCAGGTCACCTTCCTCTGCGGCGAGGCTCGATTTCCCAGTTGGTCAAACGTTCTGGCGGAGCATCCTGCCATTGGGGGGATCTGGTTTCAACCTTCCTCGAGTTCCTTGGCGCTCGCGGGCGCAACAATTGTTGCCGAGTTGATTATGTACATCGGGTTTCCCTCTTGGTCGAATTGTTTCGGAATCCTGAACACCGACGAGACCACGACCTTTGTCTTGAGACGTTTTGGCTCTTCCACACCCTTCAACCGGTAGATGTTCCATCCTTCACGCTCCGTTACAACGTCTACCTCATCTTTTTTCAGGCGCTGCAGCTCTTCGAGGGGCACGGGAGTCGGATTGGGCTTCCCCCTATCCCCTGGGCTTGCGGTCACTACATTGAGCTGATGAAAGACGAAGTTGAGCGCGACCCTACCTTGTTTCGGCATTTTCTTCGGTCCCATGACCTTCATGAGTATGGTCCGGCTGCGCAACAGAGTGCCATCCTCCAGGTCATAAGAACTCCAGATCTCGCGGATTATGTCGAATTCCTTTTCAACCAAAGGTTCTGGCCCTAGCACATCAGGTCCCCCTTAGCAGATTGAGTGAAACGGTGGATTTCATGCTTCGAAAGCCCTCGTCATGCGTCGCAAGTTCATGGCAGCCCGAGCGTTCTGCGAATAGTATGTGGAGAATGTCAGCCCCGCCGGTGGTCCTCCAGTCTGGTTGTCCATTTCGTCCCGGCCTCGAGGATTTGACGGGAAATGTGGATAACGCAGACTGCATCACGCGCGAAAAGAGGTCTGCATCTCCCTCTTCGGATTGACTCAGTTTGTCGGCATCCTGCAATTCAATCCCCGCTGCTCGAATAAACTTCTCTATCCGTGTGCTTATTCCCTGAAGCTGTTCAGCTGAAGGTGTTTTCCCGTCCCGCTGCGCGTATCCGACAGCGAGCACAGTAATGCATTCCGCCAAAGTAAACGTGCTCACGACGCCAACCATGTCGCCGTTGATGATCTTTTGCAGGAACCTCTGATTCCTAGCAAATGTGATGCCAGTCGCAGTCCCTAGCTCGTATGCAAGAATCATGGTATCAAGATAGACCCGGCGACGATTACTGGCAGTGCGGCCAGCAGACGGAGTATGTCCCTCGGCCAGTCTAATCCCTCTTGCGTATCTTCTTCATAGCTTCGTCTATTTCCTTGACTCTCAGCGGGGAACCCGGAAAGACTTCTGACATTATGCCCCTATAGCGCTTAAGAACGTCAGCCTCCGCCTTTTTCGCCGGAATGACAACCGAGCGCCTGCGGTGGAATTGCCGATATGGGGGTCGCTCACCGGCGGATTCGGACTGGTCAAATATTAGCTCCACCGTCAAGCCATGCCCGATCGACGTCGCACTTTGTTCTGGGAAAGACGTTTTCTTGACCAGCAAAAAAGACCTTTCCGTGCCTATGTCGCTCGGTACTTGGCGTAACATATCCCAGTGGACTTGTACTGACATACTTCCCCTTGCACTCTATCGGCTCATGGGTATATGAATATGATGCGCGGAAGTTGCTTACTTGATAAGAGCGACGCTCCCGGCACGTGACTCCGCATCGCTTCTGAGAACGACGGTCGCGATCCCATCCAGGCACAGCGGCGACAGCTTCCCTTCCGAGCCCTCGTGGATGCACGTCTGCTTCAGGTCGCACTCGGGGCAGAACCGCACGCGGATCTCGCTCTCATCCAGCCGAATCTGATTCACTTCTCCGGTATGGGTTTTCCTTCCTCCATATCCTGGAAAATGCTGGTCAAGTCAACACGCTCGTCGACGGTGTCGAAGAGCTCCGGCGCCACCGAAGTTTCTCGTGTTTTGACATAGAACAGTCTCACGATTGCTCCAGCGTCTCTCGCAGCCATGACGGCCGCGACATAATCGCCGTCGCCGCCGACAAGGCCTATGTGCAGTGCCTCCTTCGACCAAGCTATCTTCGTCATCTCCACAGCCAAGAGCACGTCGACCATCTTCTGCTCTATAGTCACGACCTGTGTCATTGCTGACTGGAATCCCCCATCCTTGAGATAGCCAGATACGGTTGTCTGCTTGCAGTACCCCTTGCGTACCGTGAACCGCTCGAGACGGTCGATGGCACGCAACTCCTCCTCTTTCTTGCGATACTTCTCCTGCTGCAAGTTCGAAGGATTGTTCCTGTCCTTGAAGGGAAGTGCGTCGAAATAGTACGTGCGGAACCGCCAGTGATATCTCGGGACGAGTCGGTTGGCGAAGGATTGCAGATCCCACTTGGCGTCAGAGACGAACCCATGGCGGGCCTTCTCCAGCCACCCGCCATCGATGAGGCTGATGGACCTGGATTTGTCCATCAGGTAGCCTCCACGGGGAGGAAATCAACAGAATCGGTCGGCCGTATTGGGGCCTCGGCGGCCCAGAGGGTCCCGAGGCGTGTAATCGATGTGGTTGTGGGTTCCGCGATTCCGGAACCGTGTAATCCGAAATCAAATGGGTTCATGGGTATTTAACAACATTGGACTCGGTAATCAAGGTCGCTCGTTGGTGTAGCTTGCCGACGAGTTGCTCGGTGAGATTTCTGTGATCACGAGTCGAATCATCGGGGCATAGGAATTGCAGGCGCGAGATTCCTCAGCCTGGATTGCGCGGGTCGTTCCGGATCTTGGTGTCTCACTCCGACTTCGCTCTCAGGATGATTGTCGCGATCCCGTCCAGGCACAGCGGTGACAGCTTCCCCTCCGAGCCCTCGCGGATGCACGTCTGCTTCAGGTCGCACTCGGGGCAGAACCGCACGCGGATCTCGCTCTCCTCCAGCTCTAGGAGGCCCGCCCGATCGAACATCTCGTGCAGGAGCTTCAGGTACTTGCCCTCGGCTATTCGCGGCACGTCGTACTTCGCCGCCTTCAGCCCCCCGCGCGCGGTCCAGTACTCGTAGAGCCGCCGCGCGCCCTTGGAGCTGTTGCACGGGGCGCAGACCCAGACGGCGTTCTTCTCGTCCTGGGGCCCGTGGAGCGCCCTCGGGATGAGGTGGTCCAGGGTGAGGTCGGCGCTGGGCAGCATGGTCTCTCTCAGATTCATGATGATAGTGGGATTGCCATGTTGAATTTCCGTGCCATCGCAGAAGGCTCGGAGCGTTGCTCTGAATCACCAGGGAGCCACGAACGATCGAGGCTCGCGAGAAATGGCGGACCGGTGGCGCAAGGGGACGGCTGCGTGAATAATCTCCGGCAATACGAAATGGGTGGAAGCGATTCTTCTGTTCGTTGCAGGCAGTCGAGGAAATCTCACCGCCAAAACGCATTTATATGCACTTCTCCATCCTGGCATGAGGACCTGATGCTAGGTCCGAGGAGATCGGAGGTAGGAGGATGAATTCTGAGAGATATCGTGTGAATGCGAGATTGATTGGAGCGATGGTGATTGCGGGAGCGCTGAGTCTCGGCCCTTTATTTGGGATGCCGGCCAGTGCGGAAGGCGTGCCTGACAACTACGCATCTCTCGTGTGGCAGAGCGACAAGATGGGGACCGGATTGTACGGAGCGATGGCAGCAGATGTAGACGATGACGGCATGGTCGAGATTATCACCGGGAACACAGAAGGCTTCGTGAAGACATTCGATGGAGTCACAAAGCAACTCGAGTGGACGAGCGCCTATCTAGGAAGCAGCGTGCATTCGATCGCCGTTGACGACTTGGACGGCGACGGCTCGACGGAAGTCGTGACCGACAGCATGGTGAGCCTCGACGAAGGTTACGTCCATGTCTTGAGCGGCACAACGGGAATGTTGGAATGGAAGAGCGGTTCCCTGGGCGGGGCAATACAGACCGTGCTGGTCGCGGATCCGGACAATGACGGTGTCAAGGAGATACTGGCGGGCCAAAACCATGGCTACCTGTTCGTGATCAATGGAGTCACGCACGAAATCGAATGGAGCATTGGCGACATAGGCTCTCATCAAATAGGCATGGCGGTCGCTGATGTGGATGACGATGGGACTCCCGAGATACTCATTCAGACTAATTACGTGCAGATACTCGTCCTCGACGGGATAACGAAGGCAGAGGAGTGGCGGACATCCGACCTCGGCGAATACATCTTCGGTATCGCCGTCGGAGATATCGACAATGATGGAACAAAGGAGATAGTCGCGGGGGAATACTCCGAAGGCTATCTCTGGGTAATCGACGGCATGACTCACTCGGAAAAATGGATATGGAGACACGGCGCGACTGTTGGCAACTGGCAGAGCGTCGTTCTTCGAGACTGGGATCTTGATGGTGGCGTGGAGATACTCGTCGGGACTCAAGACGGTTATGTGTACGTCTTTGACGGCGTCACCGAATTGGAGGAATGGCATAGCGACGATCTTGGCTCGAACGCCTACGGGCTGGATGTCAAAGACGTCAATGCGGATGGCAGGGATGAAATCCTGATCGGTACCTATGAAGGCGAGCTGTTCCTCTTCGCCTCTCCATTGCCTGTCTGCGGCTGGGAGAGAAGGGCGCCGATGCTCACCGGTAGCGCAGGCATCTATTCGGCCACCGCCACGAATGAAGGCAAGGTCTACGTCATCGGTGGCTACAACGGTTCAGTCGGGCCGTACCTATCGCGCCTTGACGTCTATAATCCCGCCACAGATACATGGACCCGTCTTGCCGACCTCCCGTACGCCCGCGGTGCGTTGGAAGCCGTCGCCTTGAACGGCAAGATCTACGCGATCGGAGGTTTTGCAGGAGGGCCAATCAACCGCGTCGACATCTATGATCCAGTATTGAACACTTGGACGCCGGGTCCCCCCAATCTCTTTCCAAGAGTCGACTCGGCCGCAGCCGTTCTTGATGGCAAGATCTACGTCATTGGAGGCGCGCGAGGCGGGAAGTTTACGACTGAAGTCTTCGATCCAAACACGAACACCTGGTCCTGGGGACCTCCCCTCATTCGGCCCAGAGCGTTCCTCACCGCTCAGGCAGTCAACGGCAAGATTTACGCTATAGGCGGCATAGACGTCGATGCCTCGGATACGGTATGGCGTACGGTCGAGGAATACAGCCCGACATCCGGGCCTGGATGGGTTGAGAAGGCGGGCATGGCTGTGCCCAGAATAGCGATGCCGTCAGCCCTGGTCGGAGGCCGGATTTTCGTCTTCGGCGGAGAGTCCATCGCCGGAGGACGACCGAGGATAATACCGCTCTCAAGCATCGAGGTATACGATCCGAGCGCCAACTCCTGGTCGTTCGTTTCCTGCGCTCTGCCCGTCCCAACGGTGGCGGGGGGAGCCGCCTCAGTCGACGGAATGCTCTTCTTCTTCGGAGGCGGGCCTGAGATGACGCCGTTCTCAACAAACCAGCGACTGCTATTTCCACCGAGAGTCTCCATAGACATCAAGCCCGGCAGCTATCCCAACACGATCAACATGAAGGAGAGGGGAACGGTCCCCGTGGCGATACTCTCAACGCCTTTGTTCGATGCGCCCAGTTCGGTGAAGCGTGATTCCCTCACCTTCGGGCACTCGGGTGCTGAGCGGAGCCTCGATTTCTGCTCGCCCGGGCCCAAAGACGTGAATTCCGATGGCTTGCTCGACCTCGTCTGTCACTTCACCGTGCGGAAGACAGGATTCGTGACCGGCGATATCGAGGGCATCCTTCGCGGACAGACTCTTGATGGAGTGAAGTTCGAAGGGCGAGACTCGGTGAGAATCATCGGAGGATAGAATAAGAATCGGTATCTCCCGCACTGTCGTGTGGCGCGGCCCGCTCACCCCGTCCAGCTGCAGGCCTTCTCTCCTCTCCTTGCAGAGCAGCGGCGGGTGTCCTCCCGCTCCTTCACGTACTCCCTGATCGAGTCCCACGCGATCTCCCCCGACTGGAGCTTCTTGAAGCGGTCCATGACGAAGGGCCACTGGCGCTTGCCCATCCTGGCCGACTCCGTGATGATCTTGGCGTACTGCCAGTACATGAGGTCGTTGAGCGTCCGGACGGCGGCGGGTGGCATAATCTCTCTCTGATCCGTGATGAAAACGGGGTAATGGCCTTAAAGCCTCGTCCCGCTCTCACTGAAGGAGGATACGGATAGGATACACCACATGGGCTGGTCGATGGTGGGCAAAGCGAGGAGGGAAAAGATGGTCGTGATGAGTCTGGAGAATAACGGGTCCAAGGCCACGTCCCCAGGCGAGGATAGAAGGCCATTGCCGAACCCGCCAGAGAGGACTGTATGAGGCGCTTGGAGCTAGTCAAGAGGAAGCACAACCGGGAAAAGTTGCATGGCGGGGTCGAATAGAAGACGCCCTCCGTGGTCTACAACGATAAAAAAGCTGATGAGGAAGGCCGCAATCAAGCGTTGAGGGCTGCCATATGTCCTACCACCCTACGATTAACATCGAAGAGTTGACACAGACACATCGAGGAAGACAAGTATGGGAGCTGATATTCCGCGCAAGAACCAGGAAAGAATGTTGAGTCAGATGCTGGAGGAGCGAGAGTCTCGGATGTCGTACTCAAATGACGCCCGCTCGGTGATTCATACCATGCGAATTGCAGCATGCTCTCTTAGCCAGGAAATTGGCTGACAATAGTGCCGCCTCTAGGACGGGCGGAGCTCTTGATTCTCACGGCATGGCTGAGTTCAACATAATTGCCTCACACGCAATGGATTCGATTTCGGGCAGATTCTGTGAATCCGAAGATGATACCGCGAACAGTTACCGATCCGAGTGTGGCAAGGCGGAAATCTGAAAAACAACGAATCATCTGAACAAGGGTGCATTGAATGTGCGGATGATATATTGACGCGAAGGTTTAATATCAACTTACGTGATTTCGCCCAAGAGGTGAAAAGACGCCCACTGTGGCAATCAGTGAGTCTTCTAAAGACTACCTCCAGACGCTGCGCAAGAAGATATCCAGCAAGTCCATCCCCACGACAAAAGAAGCGTTGGAGCAGAGCCTTGCGTTCATAAAGGAGAATGAGAAAAAGTTTATGAATTGGATGCGACATCGCAGGAAGGGGGCGGAGTAAACGACGCTAGTCGTCAGACATGCTCTTGGTGACAGGATATGACAGCACCTGAAATGAATTTGACTGATGAACAAATAATCAGGTTTCTTGTTTGCGAGATTCACCGTCTCGCTGAGAGTGATGTGTCAAATTCGGCGGTGCGGAAGTCGCTGTTCCTCCTTACGAGAGACCTTCCAAAGGAGAATAGAATACGAAAAGCTATTCCATTTTATTGGTTCTATCGTGGGCCAATCTCTGATCCTCTTGACCTCGTGCATTATTCTATGGAGAAAGAGGGCAAGATCCAGAGAGTCACCACGAGCGAAGAGGCGAATCTATACCGTTGTATTGTCGAACCCGATCTCGTAGTTCAGAAACTGTTTAGCGATGAAGTAAAGGATTTGTCGAAGATTGTAAGGGACTACAATGTCGGCGCTCCAAATGGTTTGGAGAGATTAATGGAGAAGTGTTATGAGCGGGCGCCCCCCTTCAGTAAATGCTACAACATCGATTTTCGGAGGAAATATCGTGGTCTGTACATGGCTCTTTTGTTCGTTGAAGACCAAAAGACTTGGCGGCAACTCATCGATGAGTCAATAGCTAGCCTCTCTGAATGTGAAAGAGCACTCCCAACCTATGACGAGTTCAAGACATTCAATGCCTATTTCTCCATATTCGTTCGATGTTACAAGCAAGCATTCTACTCAGAAAGGATGAAAAATGATGCTGACGCCCGAAGGATATTCGCCGCCCACACGCGGGAACTAAGGGATGACATCTGGAAGACTTTCGAAGAGATTTTCCGTACGTGCGATGACGGTCATGATCCTGGATATGAGGAAAAAATGCGGGAATGGATCCTGTATGCGAACGATACAATAATACTTCTGGGACAATACATCGCGTTTTATATGAACTATGTGCAAAGGAATTTCGGTCAGGGTCCTGAGCTTCGAGATACCTTGGATATCATGCCCGTCAAATCTGCCGAAGAACATCCATCACTAACGGTAATACGAATGATCGCGGAGGGGAGACAATTACCAGAGCAAATGGCTGCAGCTGAACGACACGTTGAGTCTGGATGCATGGTGTGCAAAGCCAATCTTGAAATATACCGGAAGCTGGGCAAATCGCGCCCCATTTCCGCCTGAGCTTTTCAAGTGGGGGTGGTTCCTCGTCGTTCAACGTGGTTCATTTTGGCGCCGGCGCTTTCGGACTCGGGTTTGTGGGTGACCTGCTCTCGGGTCGTGGGGAAAACGGGTTGACTATCGTTTCGCACAAGCCTTCTGATGTCTCCGAATCGCTCGGCAAGCATTGCTGTTATGATGTCCTATATCGTGATATTGGGCAGAAGCGTCGGGTCAGAATTCGCGGGGCGATTACTGCGACATCCGACAACTCCTCTGACCTTGACGGCCTTCTTGAAGATGAAAGGACAGTCTTGATCACGACGGCAGTCCAGCCATCCAACTTATGCAGAACAGCGCCTGTCATGTATCGCGGGCTCAAGAAACGGCTCTCTAAAATTCCAACATCCCCATTGCTGATTTTGGCGTGTGAAAACATGACGAACAATAGCACCGCGCTGGAGCGAGAAATACGCAAATACGCCGCCATAAAAGGTGATTTCGATTTCGGGACTCAATTAGGACACTCTGCCATCCGGTTTAGCGATACAGTCGTCGATAGGATCTGCCATAAGCCCGCTGTGTCCGACCAAGGAACCGTTGAGGTCGAGGCAGAGGATTACTATGGGTGGGTGCTTGATGTTTCCGGGGTACAGGACGTTCATCGCAAGGTACTGAGCGAGTTGCTACCATCCGGTGCGATACTGGAGAACTCACGAAACCGGTTCGACGGACACTCAGACATAAAGTACTGGCTTTTTAACGGCATCCATCACGCGGTCGCCATAGAGTCGCACGTGTGGAACTTAGCCAACGTAAGTGATGCGCTCGCCAACCCGGATGTACACGCATTGATACTTCAGTTGCAGACGGAATTCGCCAAGGCATTTATGACCAAGCACAAAGACATAGCTGGAAGCCCGCCCTTTGACCAACCTTCGCTGGACCTAGTGAATTCGCAGTTCATTCGGCGCGTCATCACGTCGAATGACCTAGCAGACAGAATTCTACACGACCTTCTATCGTTTGGAAAGATCGGTGGATATCAACCGAATGCGTTAATCGAACATGCCATGACAACCTTTGACCGCGACGCTGAGGGTGTGCGTTCTAGCCTTCTTTCGGCCCTGGGCGAGCTTTTGCGTAGGGAAGCCTCATTTTTCGTGAAGCTCAGGGAGCGACTTCTCGATCCGATTAAGTTATTGACAGATCACGGTGAAGGGATTCGCTGGATTCCCATCCTTATTCGCACATTGCTAGAGGTCGACAAGCTCATCGATCTCAGGGCTGCATATTGGAATGAAGCCCTGCCCACCAACTAGTCGGAAGTCTCCAAAACGGTGGGATTACCTTCGTTGGGTGTCGGATCACATCCATTTTGGGAGTGAGTCATGGCTGTATTGTATCAGGTTTTGTGGCCGCCTGAGTTATCAGGACTGATGTCCGCCCTAGCGGTAATCTTCGATGGTCGGGGAGGACATGAGGAGGCTGGTCGCCAGGATGATGCAGCTCATGTTGTTTTATGAAATGAGGCTCGAGTACACGGTGGCGCTGACCCTCTTGCTGACTCCCGAGTACCTCCAATCCCAATGGCTGCGGACAAAAACGACGAACCATCTGGAGGGGCTATTGAATCCGCGTTACGGGCGCTCTCGGCGGGAGTTCGTCCTTGGCAGCGAGTACATCCATGTCGAGAAGGCGCTCTCCGGCCATTTCGTGAGATACCTCCCCGAGAGGGGGATGTCGCGCTTGAAACAGGGCCGGAAGTCCAGTCAGGCGCGCTGGGAGCGAACCTACTCGTGCGCGGAGTTCGCGGCATTGGCGGAACGCGTCGCGATATGGGATTCTGCCTGAATCCTTGGGAGGACGGTGGAGAAGGCGGAGACCGGGGCCTACATCAGGGGCGAGTCCTTGGATGATGCGGAGACAAGGCGGGCTAACCGCGGAAAGCCATCGAATCTCTGGCTTCTCGACATAGAGGGATATTATTCACCGCAGCCGCGTTGATGATCGAAACAGACGATATGACGGTTGTCATTGTGAAGCGTAATGCTCTAGATCGGTGACTTCGTGTCGCCACTGAGGATTACAGTCGCGATCCCGTCCAGGCACAGCGGCGACAGCTTCCCCTCCGAGCTCTCGTGGATGCACGTCTCCTTCAGGTCGCACCCAGAATGGAACCCTTGCCGCATCTCGACTTGCTTTGAGAATCATCGGGGCGCTAGGAACTCGGCTGTAATTTTGGCAATCTCCTTTTCCTTCTTGCCCCGTGGATGCGGAGCCAATATCCAGTGCCTGCCTTCGCGGTCTTTTCCCCAGATTACACCATAAGTCCTCGACTCGACCTTCTTGCTTTCCAAGACGTCTATGCCAAAATACTCAGCAAAACTACCGGATGGTGGATTTCCGGGATCTCCGAAGAATTCTTCGCCCGCCAAAACTACAATGGCTTCTGGGTCGAGCTTTCCGATTTCCATTCGCAGAACGGCCGCAGACCTATTCCCGGTCTGTTGATATTCTCTCAACTTCCCAGATGGATTCCCGCTTTTGACTTGCGATTCCTTGTCCTGTGGGTCCATGGTCGGCGATACCTTGTAGAGGTTAGTCCAATAAATCGTACTCCAGCCATCATAGTCCCTCCAATGGACGTCTTGATGCTCGGAGTTCCTGCGTATATCAATGACCTTTCTAATCGTGCGCCAGAATTGTGATTTATATACTTTCCATTTCTTCTCCTTGGTGGGCATCGTGTGGATTTCCTCTCTCAGCCAATCCATTCGATTGCCCTCAGAGTAACCTTGGCTCTTGTCAACGAAGGATTTGACATCACTCTTCAACGCATATACGGTGCTATTCACCACCCAACCATTCACGGCCCTTCCGACAATCATCAGTCCATTCCTATAATTCCGACCGCGCATGGGCCAGAAGTACGTAAGTTTAATTTCTTCGTCCAACTGATTGGCGAGGTACCCTAAGAGCTCGATGTATGCTTCCCTGTAGGCATTTCCCAGCAAGCAAGAGTCGGATTCCATAGGGATTCAGATATCGCATCATCTAATTATATTTCTTCGCTCCGTCCCTGCCGAGCATCGCTTTATCACGCGGGTAGTCTTCCCCGCCTACGATTTCTTTCGCAGATACATCGGTGAGATACCCATAAGCCACCTCCCACCAACATCAGTCACGTGGTCGAACAAGGGTCGCGATGCGGAGGGAAAATGCCTTTCTGTAGGTCTCAGGGGGTGAACATGCGATGCTGACAGATGCCGACGCGATCGCCTTTGTCAAGAAGGTAATCGAACTTCTGGAGGGCGAGCGCAAGGCACTGAAAGCAGCCGGTCTCGATGTGGACTTCATGCTGAGCACCCTGACAAACCTGCTAGAGCAGGCAGCCGCCACGGAGCAGCAGCAGGAGGCCGCAAAGAGGCAGACCAGGGCGTCGACGGAGTCCTGGCTGGCCCTCAAGCGGAAGTCGTACGTCACCGCGTCCGGTTATCTGGACATGGCGATGGCGGCGGTCTCGAAGGACAGCGCCACGGCGAAGAACTTTCGGCTGATCAGGAGCGCCATGCACCGCCCGATGAAGGGCGAGGCGCCGATCATCACGCCCGCGAAGGTGTAGACGAGCGCTCCACCCAGAACGGGTTGAAGCCCAAGGCCCCCGCAAGGAGGCCACTTTTTCTTTTTTCGTTTTTCTAGTGCTTCATGAATTCTCTGAATTGGCGGGAACACCGCACGACATGGATTGGTGCCCGCCACATTCGCCCTAATTGCCTCCACAAGTGGCGGTGAATGTTCTGCATGTGGAGGAGGTTGCTCCACATGTTGCGGATTTTCCTCCACATGTAGCAGTGGTTCCTCCATATGTCGCGCAGGTACCGCCACGTGTTTCCGACTCTCCTCCGCATGTTGCAGAGTCAGTCCTGCATGCGGCGGAGGGACCTCCACGTGTTGCGCAAGTCCCGCCATATGTTCACAACTCACCTCCACGTGTGGGGGAAGTAGCTCCACATGTTCCCGAAGTCAATCTGAATGTTGCGGGAAGACCGCTATATGGAGTGCGTCTTGATGAGACAGCTTGAATCCTGTGCCCGAACGCATCGCAAGTGTTTCAAACACAGAGCCTTGCTGGTTTCCGACCGCTTGATGTTACATGAATAGTCCTAAGTATTGATCCCGGATATCGGTGTCGGGGATAAACTTGGGAGACCTCTTTCGAATTGGTCGTTCTGGTGAGCTTGAACCCATTCCATCGAGTCCGTTTGCTGACGAAACAAACGACCTGGAAGAGTTCGTGAAGAGACATCCTCACTTATTCGGCGACCTTGAAATACTTGAGAGCCAAGTGAGGGGGGCATCAGGCAATAAAATCATTGATATACTGGCCCTTGACACAAAGGGGGCTGGTCAGGTTGTTGTGATGGAATTGAAGAACATCTCAGTGGAGAAGGAGGTATTGACCCAAGCCCTCGACTACGCAGTCTTCTTGAAACATCATCCGGACTACTTGCGATCACGTGCGGAGAAATGGATTCGCGACCATCCCGATTCTCCACTGAAAGCCAAGAATGTTGAGTTGAGTCCAAGAGCCATGATTATAGGTCCAGAAATCTCGCAGGATGCGGTTCTGATAGCTTCTGAAATCAGCATCCCATTCTCTTTCGTGACGCTCAATCGCTACAAACTCGGTGAGGAAACGTACTGCGTTACAGAGTACATCGAACCTGAAGAATCCAAGATTCCCGCAATCACCGCCCGCGTTGATTGGACGTGGGAGGGTTATATCGAGCAGATGGAGCGTCCAAAGGAGCAGGTCGAAATTGCGAAATCGGTCGCAGAAAGGCTCGACGCACTCATATTGGAGCGGCGCTGGGAATTGAACGCGAAATTCAATAAGGGCTATGTCGCCTACAAACATGGCTCACGCATCGTGCTCTGGCTAGACTTGACATACTATGCGAAAGACGTGCGTCTAGGCGCGTACTTGGATCGTGAACCATCTCGACAAGACTTAGACAGCGTCACGGGAAAGTATGAAAACCGTTGGAGTCCTGATGGCGAATTCTGGTACGTTCGGATCACTTCTACGGATTTCGACCCGACATCAATAGCGGATTTGTTGTCCAAATCGTATCAGTTCATAGTCGGCTAGTTGCATGAATGAGGTAGTCAATCAAGGACTCCTGCCTACGTATCGAGTCCTAGGCGATCTCCCCCGACTGGAGCTTCTTGAAGCGGTCCATGACGAAGGGCCACTGGCGCTTGCCCATCCTGGCCGACTCCGCGATGATCTTGGCGTACTGCCAGTACATGAGGTCGTTGAGAGTGCGGACGGCGGCGGGCGGCATGGTCTCCCCCTGATTAGTATCGAATCCCGGATCGTGGACTTAAATCCTTGTCCCGCACTCGATGAGGGAGGGGACGGAAAGGGCATACCTCACAGAATATTCGGAGGCAGGGAAGGCGAGGAGCGGCACGACGGTGGTGGTGAGCCTGGGGACGGGGTCGCCGGGGATAGTCTCAATAGGGGAGGAACGGAGCGCGATGGCAAGTCCGCCGTGAGAGACATCACATGTGAGAGGGGAAGCTGCTGCGCTTCCAGGCCTAGGGACAGACGGACATGTGATTGACGATAAGGAAGAAGCTGTTTCCGAGTTAGAATCGGTATCTCGCAGCAACTCAATCATCTGAATCAAGGCGGAATGTTTAAGCGGTTAGGGAGGGTTACTGGCACTGCAATGGCATTGCCTCTTCCACCGGAATGGCGGTATCAAGAACTTCAGGCCGAAACGACGAGCCTCGCAGCCAAGTTCGGAGCGAACTATTCGCCTGCGGCTCCAACGACTGGACCTGAACAGTGGCTCTCGCGCAAGCGAGCCCAAGTGAGATCGTCCCTCCTCGAAGCCCGGTACGAACACATAGTCCAAAGACGACTCAGCCTTATTCCGGAGAGACTGCCTTTCCCGGTGGATGACATCGTCAATCGACTTAAGGAGAATGACGAGGAATCTCCATTTCACAATGAGCAATCCAAGCTGCTTGAGCTGGAAACCGATAGGGTGCTGCTGGAATACAATGTGGTGCACCAGACTCGAGATGCTGCGCAGAAGCGCAACCGCCTCCGGCGGCGACTTGACGACATTTGGGAGTATCTCGTGGTTCAGGCCAAGTTCATCGATGGGATTGGGAGTCACAGGCAGGCGAGGTTTGGTCATAATATACATCTGTTCCTTCGCTCCGACATCCCATCATCTTATCTCATCGATATGGGACAGAGCACGCAATGGGAGGTGGGGGCGCAGGCCGTCGTCCTAAGGGCCGAAGGGAAGCGGCTTGCCGGACTATTGACCGGACGGTCTGCTGAAAAGGTCTCTAGGTCGGAGTTCCTTGGGGCTAAGCCCTCGCTTCAAAAGATAGACGAAGCGTTCCGCCAATACGTCCAGAAGGTCGGAACGATGATGCAACTCTCTGACACGATCATGGAGTGGCGTGATGCGTTCGAATATTATGTCGATTTGTTCACCGCGCGAGGATTGCCAGAGTTCCGTCAGCCACATCCAATCAGCTTCGATTCGCTGAATCCTGAGACAATCAGACGCCTTTCTTCCGGCCTACAAGGGGCCACCAAGAATGTGAGGCGGACCCTTGTTCGGGACTATCCCGGGGAACTCTCCGCAGTCCATTGGCTCCCCGACGATGATCCTTTCGCCACGGGCTTCCTGCGATTAGAACTCGAAACCACGTAGGCTGATTCGATGGCAGTCTTGGTTCTTCTGGACACAAACGTCATTCTGGCTGCATGCCTGCCGCCCTCCATGGATTCAAAGGGTGGCATGGCCGAGCGATTATTTCGGATTCTGAAGAAGAATGAGATTCGCCCCATGATAACGGAGACGGTGAAAGAGGAGTTCGAGAAGAAGCTGTACGAAAGAATTGGGTGGATTCTTGACACTCTGCGCTCGCTGTACTCAGGGCCGATGAAGCCCGCGCTGACCGACGATGTCAACTCTTTGGATATCCTTGAAGGGATTTTCGCGCGGTTGCGGACGGAAACTAAGGAGGCCCTAGGAGCGCTTCAGCTACTTGAAACCGAAATGGCGGCGAGCATGGAGGAAAAGGAGTCGACAGAGTCTGAGCAATGGGACAATCTGGTTCTGTCACTTACGGCAAAGACGACGATATTGCACGCAGAAGTCATGAGGCGGTTCGACGCGGCTGGCATCGAGGTCATAGCGAAGCAGCCCTTATCGGACCCAGGGCGGTTCGAGGGGTCTGTCCCCAAGAGCGATGCGCCGCACATTGCAGCTGCTGAGGCGGTAGCCAAAGCCAAGAGTCGCAAAGTGATCTTCGTGACACTTGACGGTGAGCTTCACGCGAAGAGAGATGAGATCCATGGAATCGCCTCGGATGTTGTGGTGACGACCCCGCCGTTTCTTCAGAGGCAGATAGAACGGCTCAGTAGCCTCCACCCGTGAACTCGGTGGATTTGAACATACAGCGCTGCCAATTCGATAGGGATTGCGATGATCCGCCGTCCTCTCATTCAATCCCGTGAGCGATGGTTGACTAACTCCGCGGGAGAGTGCCCCCGATTCTCTATGCTGCTGCAGATATCCTTCGGTGAGCATCGGCATGACGTTCTTCCCCAAGCGGGTCTCGCCATCGCGAGGGGGACTTGACCAACACCCCCTACACCACTATCAGCTGTTTGGCAAGTCCCCCTTTCCCATCTCAAGCCTTGTCACAGCAGGCATGCATCCGCCGCTAATCCCAGAAAACGTCAAGATCAGCCTCCCATCATACTTCCCGGAGATGCTGATGTCGAACAGGGACGAGACGGCGAGTATTCCTCAAGCTTGGATGGTGCCCCCCGGGGGTTTCACCGAGTGGGATCGGGGGACGCGCGGGCGCGACACGATCCGAGGAAGAGGTAGAGACGCCCGAGTCGTTAATGAAGTGCGCATCGAAATATTCGCTGTGTGGCCGAAGCAGGAGTCACCCGATGTCTGGATCGCTTTACACTGAAGAATAACGCGAGCATCGTCGAGGACCGAGGTTCGTCGCTCCTCTTTTCATCGCAATGCCTATGCCTGATGTAGTGCAATCTCGAATAGTAGGGCTAAAGAGCTTATCTCCTGCTTACCGTTCAACTAGGTAGGCTGGAGAAAGATGCCAAACGTGTATTTTCGCGATGAACTCACTCGGGCCAAGGAGGAAATAAAAGTATACCCTGAGAACTCAATTCGCGAGTTACTCCTCAGAACGGCACGGATCATAGTCCAAGGTTGCGCAGCTTTTTTATGATTTCCTCGCACCCTTTCTCTGACTTTATCCCCAGCAGTTCAACAATGCGCTTTCGATCTTCCTCTCGGGCAATATTGGGCGGCGGCGAGACGTCCTGTCCCGGATAGCGCTTCTTC
Source organism: Thermoplasmata archaeon (assembly GCA_041489255.1). Taxonomy (GTDB): domain Archaea; phylum Thermoplasmatota; class Thermoplasmata; order RBG-16-68-12; family JAFNFQ01; genus JAFNFQ01. Next base: position 49,330 of record JBGPQV010000015.1, read on the forward strand.
AATTCCTCCTTTTCGTCTTTCAGATATAGCCTTCTGAAATGAACATTCCCCTTCGTGTTCGTAGGGTCCCAGACCGGAATCGCGCGGTTGTCCAGAAGAAACTTGAGAGCTTCGACATCCGTTGTCGGCGTTTTCAATCTCTTCGTCTTCAATTTCACTTTAGCCATCTCTTGCACCCGCTTCCGACGAAGCGATGACTGCATCCATTGGCCTATATTTAACGGAATGCGGAAAAAGCGAAGATTGACACGACGTCGGCGGTGAGCTTCAGGACGTAATCGCCGGGGATAGTCTCAATAGGGGAGGAACGGAGCTCCAGTTCGACGGGTAAGCGCGCGGGCGGCCCCGGCTTGGCGTGAGCTTCGGCCTGCCGTCTGGCCCCCTTCGCCTTCTTAGGCTGCACCGCCACGACCTAGCCCGCCTACTTGCTGAATTCCGTTAATGTCCGCTGGAGCTTCAGACCCGAATCCCAATCCAAAGTGTCGCCCTCGAACTCGCACCGATAGAGGCCTTGCAGGTTCGAAGGAACCTCAATGCGCTTATCCCAAAGCAGGATGACCTTCTTCTTGTAAAGAACTGTCGCCGCGCCAATCTCGATCAGGACGTTGTCGTTGATTTTGTAGACCTCAATGCCTTCAGCATCCTTCACCTTTTCGTCTGCGCTGACGATGGTGATGCCCGCTTGGCACTGGTGCATGTCCGCAATTACCTTCTCTGGAACAGGAATCGCAGTCGCCTCGCGCTCCTGGGACACTACGGCGTTGAACTTTCCGAACTCCACAATCTGCTTGACTTGGTCGAGGAGGCGCCGATTCTTTCCATGGGCGATGAACACCGAGTGGACGGCGGTGGGCGGAGGGGGAGTAGCGGGAGAGGGGGGCGTCAACGGTGGCTTCTCCTTTGCGCCCGCGCCGGTGTCTTCTTCCTCCTCACCTCCGAGCTCTGTCAGGACTGGAGGCGGAGCGGCCTCGCTGGACAACCACTTACCCGTTTGGGCGGTTCGAACCAGCCCCACAAATTCCATGTTTGCTGTGAATATCTCGACGCACTGTGCGGCATGCTCGCGCGGGACCTCGAACTCCCTGACGATGGTATTTTGGAGGAAGGATGGGTCCGGTAGTTTCTTTCCCTTCAGGTACTCATATATTCGCCTGAAGGTGGGAGGTGTGAAGGCGGCGGCAACAAGAGCTTGCTTCTTGGCCTCTTCACTGGTCGGCTCCACAATGTTGCGGCCGTTGTCCTTGATTGCGATTCTGTCCGCCTGGTAGCTTCCAGTCGTCAGACCGTACTTCAGAGAAGAGGCCAAAATGATCCGGAATCCGGATCCGCCAGGGCTCACTCCGATGGCAATCGCCGTGTCCGTGGGCGGAAGAGGCTGCCCGCCATTTTTATCCTGCACAGCCTTCGCGACCTTCAGTGCCTCCTGGAGTGTGTGCTTCGGGAAATCGCTCTTGACCTTGCCTCTCAGTCCACCGCCGCCCGTTCGAGCTGCCACTCCTTTCTTCTGCATCAACACACCCCTCTTGGGGACATCCTACATGAAGCCTGGGATAATAAAGCTGCGCCAGGAGAGCTTCAGTGCGGAAATCTCCCGCTGGGCCCCCAAGACATCCTCGATCGGCAGGCCCTGGTGTTGCAGGGCAGCTTGGTCCCTCGGCGACCGTCAGGGTGCCGTTCTTCCCCAATCGGCTACCGCCATCACGATGTAGGCCTGGCAGGCGCCAATGCGTCGTCACCAGACATCTGGCAAGTCCCCCTATCAGATCTCAACTTCGTCACAGCAGGCATGCATCCGCTGCTAATCCCAGAAAACGTTAGGACCAGCCTCCCATCATGCTCCCCGGAGTTGCTGATGTCGAACAGGGACGAGACGGCGGGTATTCCTCAGGCTAGGATGATGCCCCTCGGAGGTTTCACCGGGTGGGATCGGCAGCCCTCTCAACCTCCAAGCCAACCCAAGAAAGCAGCGGTCAAGATTGAAAGCATCTCACCGATGGATATTCCACCAAGAGCCACGAGTGCCGCTCTCGCGGCAGATGCAGGCCGACGCGAGCGGCCTATCCACACGCGCGTCACGATTTTCTCACTGAGGTAACCATAGATAAAAAGGGCGAGCAATCCTGCAGAAAAAACGAAGCCGAACAGGGCTTGTTCCAAGGAGACGGAAGAAATAAACTTCCGAACCACAACCGCCATGATGATTCCAGCAGAAACGAAAGCAGCGATACATAATAATGCCAAGAGCCATTGATGTTGAGCGAGAACATCTGGATTTGAATGTGACTCGAAGAATCTTTCCAGCCGCTTTTTCTTCGACGAAACCCAGAGCGGCGGGCCACTCAGCGTGACTGTCGATTTGTTTGATCTTGAAAGTCTCACCTGCGCCTCTGGCGGTCCTCTATAAGTGGAAATCCCGAAAGTGTCGAATTCCGAAGGAAGGGTCGGATCCTCAAGAAGACGGTCTAGACTTTCCTCGCTAAGGGTGACATTTCCGCTCGAAGCGCTTAGCCGGACATTACGTAATAGAAGTCCTTCGCTGCCCTCTTCCGGCGCCATCAACGAGGCTACTAGATCTCGGAGGTCATTCGCAGCCAACTCGCAGGCGGGAATAGGAAGAGTCTCGTCCATCCTCATCGTCTTCTTCCGTTCAGCTTTCATGTCGTGTTGGGTAATTGCAGCCCGATATTGTTCGTTGAAGAAGGTCTCGAATGCTGGTTTCATGGCGACGGCGATCTTTTCGGGACCATCAAACTCAAATGATGCAATCGAACTGGAAAGGTAGACTGTACCTCTCACCTCGAATCTTGGACCTGAGAATATGATGATGATTATGTCAATATCCTCCAGATTTTGCCTACTTTCCAGAAATTCTTCAGGAGTGAATCGCCATTTGACACCGGCTGCCTCGACTGAGATGCTTGCGATATTGCAGTCTGACTTCAATTTCTCCCTAGTCGCTTTAAAGAAGTCGAGGAATGCAGTCACGAATTCTTGTGATGCTCTGAACGGTGGAACAGTTGCTTCGACGCGCAATTGTTCCATTATTTGATTTCATCGATATATTGTTTTCGGAGTGGCGGGCGTTGTCAAATCTCTAGGGATGAAATGCCCCAGAAGGAAGGCTTTCCGCACTTGGCCTATGGAGAACGGAGCACACGATAGGCCACTTCCGCAGCAGAATATCTCTAACTTCTTGACAATCTCGAAGTTGCGGGCTTCCACTCTCAGTTGGTTGGCTCGAGAATCGGAGTCATTGACAGTTGTATTCCGTTTGTGGATTCTGTTCTGGATGTACTTGTGTCCGGGGGTAGATGCTCGCGCGTATCAATGTCGCCACCGTACAGCCGATTTCGTCTAATTCGATGTCTTCACCAATCATGTGGTCAAGTGCGTCACCCTACACTTAGCAATCTCGGCAGTACTTTCAGAGTGATCTTCAATGGAGAAAGACCGGGCAGCATTCAAGTTATGTCCGCCTCTTTAGTCTGTAGTATGCACTGCCCATGTGATACGCCGACTGACTAGTCCTGTGACTTGAGACTTGAGAGCCTTGGAATGGTGAAAAAGAGTGCTGGATCAAGGCACTTGTTTCTCTCAGGTGGTTCTCCTTCTGCGATTGCTCTTGGGTCTGCCGTCCTTCGCTGACTTCTCTCGCTCATGTCGAATGCGCTCCAGCAAAACCGAAGCTGGTTCGTCGTTCAGATCTTGCTCCACCAATTCCCCGCGGAACGCCTTCGCGAGCACCGCTTGGTCGAGCCGGTCGAGCCGTTGCCGGGCGACTCGGGCCATGGCCTCGACGGCGGAGGCGTGGGAGAAGAGGGACTCGATGTGGGAGACTATGCGACGCTGTTCATGAATGGGCGCAAGAGGTATCGGAAAACCCCGAACTTTCTGAGCGTTCACGTTAGACTGAGTTACTGCGGTGGCACATTGTCCGAGCAGCATCTGTCCGTACTGCGACAGCAGATACAAAAGAACATATCTTGGATACACCGACTCTCTGGATAAGCGAAAGCGGATGACGTAGGCGCTGGGTACCGCTGGTTCGCTTATGCCCTCGAAAATCGCACACTTTCCTATGCTCCCACTCCTGGTAACCAAAATATCTCCTTCTTGAAGTCCAACATGCTCAATCTGTTGAGGATCCAGTTGAATGCGGGGAGGATCTTTGAGTACGATATTACCTCTATCATCCATGTCTGTTGTCCTAATCGTTATGACTCCTTCGGCTCGGTAATCTTCCTTTGCGAATCTGGGTCCATAGAACGTACTCTCTGTGAGTTCGCCGATATGTGTCCACGTCCAACCGTCTACCAATTCCCAGGGAGCCTCGACGGTGTTTGACGAGGTTCTTGATCGGTGCTTCTTCCGACCTTGTTCTTGGTGTCTTCGTATCCTTTCCAGCAACTTCTCAGCGGGGTCATCACCTTCTTCCCTCTCCGTCAACTCACCCGTGAACGCCTCCGCCAGTACCGCCTGCCGGAACCGCTTCATCAGCACCGGCACACGGTCCAACGCTTCGCGGGCGGCTCGGCTCTTCTCGAAGAGCGTCTCGATCTTGGCGATGATGCGACGTTGCTCTTCTATCGGTGGAACCGGCAGGAGGGAGGCCAGAAAAGGCCCTCTCGTAATGTGTTGCATCCCGGTCCCGTGGACCTGTTCCTTAAGAGAGCGCAAGACAAACTTGAACGCGTAATACAGGAACCTCTTATCGATATAGGGAAGCACCTTGAAGATGTGCTGATTGAGCACACCTTCTGGCCGATTCCAGATGAATGCGTCAAGAGTGGCAGACCACGAGACAAGTAAATCGCCAAGTTTGACGAGGTATTTTCCCTCGATAGCTTTCGAGTAGTAGTGAATCTCTCGCGTCGACCCAGTCAGATTTTGAATTCTGATTATCGGGCGTCCGGAATCCTCCCATTCCACTGGCTTGAAAGCTCTTCCATTTATGTATTGAGCCACGTCTCCCAGTTTTGCCCACCCCCATCCCTCAGGCAGTTCCCGTGGCCCCTCCACGGCTATCGCCCCTTGTTGTTGTTCCCCAGCGCTAGGATCATTTCCTCCAGCGCATCCTGCGCTGCCTGGAGGTGGGTCCGCGCCTCGCTGGCGAGATCTTCCGGGTCGGGGAGGTTTTCAGAGTCTTCGAGGCTCTCGTCCTTGAGCCAGAAGATGTCGAGATTGTCACCTCGCTCCTCGATTTGCTTCCGAGTGAAGCGCCGGAATCGTTCGGTATCCTTCCGCCCCCTTTTCGGATGGCCGTTAGGGTTTGGGCCGTAGGCGTTCTCGAACTCCTTGAAGTAGTCGGTGGTCAAGGGGTGGCCTTTGGTGATCTTCTCGACGTTTGTCCGGAAGTCGTAGACCCAGACCTCCTCGGTGGACATTCCTTTGCGGAAGAATATTATGTCGGCCTTGACCCCGGGGCTGTAGGGAGTAAAGGTGCCGATGGGGAGGCGGAGAATTGTGTGTAGGTCGCAATCCTTCATAAGAATCCTCCGAACGTCCCTACCTGCATGCTCCTCGAAAAGAACATTGTCAGGAACCACTATGGCGGCGCGACCACCAGGTTTCAGGATGTTCATCACGTGCTGCACGAAATTGAGTTGCTTGTTTGCAGTTGGAACAGTGAAATCCCCGCGAGTGGGCACTTCACCAGCTCCTTTTGAGCCGAACGGAGGGTTCGTCATCACGCAATCATGGCGGCGGCCAGCGTGTGGTCCCTCCGCCAGAGAATCACCGTAGTAGATATCTACCTCGATTTCATGCAGGTAGAGGTTCATCAGCGCCAGCCGACGTGTCTCCAGCACGATTTCCCCGCCAGAAAACGTTCGTTTCCTGAGCCTTTCCTTATCTCCGATGGACAGGTCAGCCCCTTCATGCGTCTGAGTCAACATCCATTCGTACGCACCTATGAGGAATCCCGCAGTACCACAAGCAGGGTCGTGCACGGCGAAATCCGGATGGATCCGGATGTCTGGCTTCATGCATCGAACGACGCTCCTGATAGCCTCGCGAGGGGTGAAGTACTGCCCCGCACCTTTCTGCTCGGCGGCATACTTCTGCAACAGACCCTCGTAAGCCTGAGCTTTCAGATCCACGTCAAGGGCGCCCCAATCCTCATCATCTATCAATCCAACAAGCCGCTTGAGGTTCACCGGCTCCCGGAATTTGGACAGCGAACCTGCAAAGATGTCTCTAAGCATCCCAGCTTCCTTGGAGAGACGACGTAAGGCGTCATTATAGTGGTCAAGCAGGTCAGTTCCAGACTTGGACTTCAATGAGGTCCAATCATATCCCTTCGGGATGGGCACGCCTTTCTCGTCTGCGAGCTTGAGAAACAGCAGATACGTCAATTGCTCGATGTAATCTCCATAGCCGATGCCGTCGTGTCGAAGCGTGTTGCAGAAACCCCACAGCTTGCCTACTACGTCCGTCATTCTACCACCGCATAATTGATTTCAGCGAGCAGCGACTCAAGAGTCCCGTCGAAGTCAGCATTCGCCGTCTTCCATCCGCCATGCCTTGAGAAGGGGATATCCTCGAAGTGCTGAGGTTCGATGAGCAGGTTTGTCATGAGATGGTAGCGGATCATCTGAAGCCAGGCCTCTTGCGGTGGTGTGAAGTTCTTGCCGGCTTTCACCTTTGCGATTGCTTTGTCGATGCGTTCCCCGGGAAGCATGAACGGTTCACCGTTTGCGGCATGGCGGATTATTGTTATGATGTCGGCAAGTTCCTGATGATACGCTCTTCTCAGGTTCTCCTCGGTGAATCTCTCCGGCTTCTCAGCCAGCTTTCTGCGGAGTTCTCCGAGAACTTTCGTGTTGAAGTCCCGAGGACGCTCCAGGAGGATCGCCAGAGCATCGATTCTGTCGGGGTTCTCCCGCACGAATCTCTCGAACGCCTGCAGATAGTCTTCTGGTTTGAGCTCGCGACCATCAGCAGTCCTGAAGAAATAGGTCGAGGCCACCCTGTCTTCAACCGTGGAAGCCACCACGAATGTGCGTCCAGCCCGCGGATAGTCCTCGAGGAGCTGCTGGAAAGCTTCGTTCTTCAGCACCGCCATGGTGCCAGTCCAATCCTCTTCGAGCGACTTCTCCAGACGGCGGGCAAATGCGCTTATGTCCCCGTCGGGAATGAAGGCACCGAATCGGTCCCGACCTTCTCGGGACACATCCTTAGCTATGCGTTGAAACCGTCTCTCCAGGACAATAACGTTGTATTCCCGGTCTTGATTGTTGTCTACCGCCCGTATCACGTCTCCGAACGATCGAGAGGGCTTGTCAGGAGGTTCTGCCGTGAAATCGCTTGCGTGCTTGAAGTAGGAGAGCACACCGACCGCGTCAAAGACCATAAAGTGGGTCTTATGGAGGTCCTCGCACCTGCGCGTGCCGCGACCTAACATCTGCTCAAACAGGATTCGGGACTTGACCGGTCTTATGAAGAGCAGGGCCTCGGCCTTGGGTATGTCCACGCCTGTCGTGAGCATGTCCACGGTGACGGCAATCGCAGGCTCATCCCGATTCCTGAACTCACGTATCCTTCGCAAAGGCCTGTCAACCGTCGGGCTCCCGGTGATCTTGACGACGTAGCTGTCTCCTCGGCCACACTTGTCTCTAAGGATATTCATCAACTGGTCTGCATGTGACGTGTGGGGAAGGTCGTTCACCGCGAAGACTATTGTTTTCGGGAATCGTCCGAACCTTCGCTCGTGTTCGCGAGCGTGTTTGAGGAACTCATCGACTATCTTGCGGTTGCTGTCCGGGGAGGTCACCCTTCTCTCGACATCGGAAGCGTCGAATTCCCTCTCGTCCTCAAGTACATCGTAATATCGACCGCCAGTCACGGTGTCTATCAATTGTATCTCCTCGCCCGGCGCGAGGAAGACTCCGTTCATCCGGATGTCGGATTCGATGATCACAGGGTCGTAATCGACCAAGTAGCCTTCCCGCACAGCCCTTTCATATTCGTAGCGGAAAACGATGTCCTGGAAGTATGCCTTCGTGTGCGCCGCCGGGGTAGCTGTCAGCCCTATCTTGACGGCATCGAAGTGTTCGAGAACCTCCCGCCACTTGCTCTCCTCAGCAGACGTGTAGCCTCTATGGCACTCGTCTGCAACTATGCAGTCGAATGCATGGATTGGTATGTTGAGATGTTCCGCTTCAATGTCTTCGTCTAGATCACCAGATGAGGCGGAAGGCTCCGCGGGCAACCCGAACAGGTTGATTCTCATGCGCTGTATGGTGCAAATGTAGACGAACGCATGTCCCGGTTCAGGATTGGTCAGATATTCGTTAGGAAGGACTTTCGGATCGAACTTCTGGTCTTCCCCCAGGTCTTCCCTCTGGAAGCGCTGAGTGTAGACCTCGTAGGTACGGTCAAACTTGAGACCCGGCTCGGCTTCAAATGCAGCCATCTCTCCAGCAGCCTGCGCGGCCAAAGCACGGCGGTCGACGAGCCAGAGGATTCTTCTCGCGTACCCCGACTTGAGCAGCCGATAAATAAGTGCAATCGTGGTGACTGTCTTTCCTGTGCCTGTGGCCATTGCCACGAGCATCCTCCTCTTATCTTCCATCAGGGAATCTTCGACGCTCTGGATGGCGTCTTTCTGGTAGGGTCTCAGCCATGGATGATCAACGGGATGATAACGCAGCCAACCTTTCGTTGTCTCGATGTCTCTTCCCATCATTTCCTTCAGGGCAGATGGGGTGTGAAATCCTGCGACTTGCCTGGACCTGCTGGTGCTTTCCCGCAGATCTCTGAACCAGAAGGAGACACCGTTGGTCGAGTAGGCGAAAGGAAGATGGTAGCCGCCAAAGTCGAAGGGACTGTCTTCGAAATCGCGCGAGTACCGTTGAGCTTGACTCAGGACATTCTGTGGCCCGAGAGCCACTCTTTTCCCCTCGACTGCGGCCAAGGGAACCCCGTCATGAATCAGGACATAGTCTGCCGGACCTGAAGCCGTCGGATATTCCTCAACTGCTCCGTGCTGATATGACTCTCCGCTGACGTATGGGACGATTGGCCCCCAGCCCGCATCCGTCAATGCCTTATCGATAAGGTTCTTTCTCGTGGTCGCCTCGTCCATTTTTCCCCACACGGTAATTGCCTAGATACCCCGACTCCTTATAAATTGTTAATTCCCGCCGGAGTTCGTATCATTACGGCGGGAAAGGTACGAGGAGAAAATTAGGCAAATTGCAGCGATTGGCCACTAGATGGGGAAGGCCCTGTGGCGAAGCGGAACGGAATGATGGACCCATGAATCCGGGCGGGGGCGTGAAGCGCTTGGCGGCACTACGAATATCTACAAGCTTCCCCAATGGCCACATCAACAGATGTGAAATTCGAATCTCCAAATCGCGTCTCCAATGTCGTGACTTTCCCCTTAAACCCTTTTAGCTTCGGCACAATATCCCGTGCGTGCGGGTGAACTAGGACTAGCTGAGTATCCTTGCGACTGTTGGCGAAAAAGATGTCACGGATGATGCGGTCACCGAAAGAGTAGCCCAAAACCAACCAGACCTTGCCCATATCGAGCTCTCTGTTGAGCCTGAGATACAGGGTCTGGAATGGTTCGACGTGCAGCGCTTTCTCTTCAATCGGATAGATCATCAAGCGACCCGAAAAACTGCGAGCATAGGAAGTGGTCATCCCGCTTGGGGCAGACTCCTGTTCGGTGAGTCCCCAATAGTCATGCTGAAACCATGTCACCGATCCGTGCAACTTGTATAAACGCAGGGTGTCTTCTCTATGGAGAAGTTCAGGATCATACCGGAGCATTTTCGCGGGCGCGTGGTAGCCGAAGCCAGTGTTTAAACCAATCTTGACCGTATCGATCCAATAGCTTTCCAAGACTGCATCGTAGTTTGTGGTGAACAAAGGCCAGTTGTTCATGACATACTTGCCGTCGCGTCCCGTGGGTGCACCACCCACAACGCTTCCGACGCGCGCGAAGAAGTCCCTGTATACGGTCTCGATTCTCTCCTTCTGACCACTATTTATTTGGCAGACATCTTGGATGAAAGCCTCGAAATCGGAGCGAAGCGCATCTGCGACCTTGACTTCGCTTTCGTCGGGCGGCGCAATTCCGGCCTCATTGCCCCCGGAGGTTACGGGAGCGGATTGGGTCTTGGACGATTTCGATATGTGGTAGAGGGCGGCCAAACCCATTTTCTCAGGGGACCATTCAACGATGGAGTCCACTATTGTGAAGACTGATTCGAGGTCAACAGGCCTGCCGAGGTTGGAATCAAGGAAATCGCGGATTGACTGATAGAGTCTGCGCTCGTCCCCCTTTGCGATGCCATCGAGCTTCTCCTCGAACATCCTGACCATCTCTTGCATTGTTGGGATACCGAATGGGGCGGATGCGCCAGCCCCGAAGAAGAACACGATGTTGACCATCGCATCTAGCGAGCGCCTTTCCCCATCTTAAACCAATCGACGTTTCAAGAGAATCAGAGGGAGGTCGAGGACATCATCGCGGAGGAGTAGCTGAACTGGAACAATAACACCTCAGCCGTTGCATGTGCAGCTCGTGACCTGAAGAGTTGTGGGGAACTCTGGTCTACTCCAATGCCATTGTAATGTGGTTCTGTAGTCATAGTCTGGCGGGAAATCCCCACTGAGATTGAACGTTTGATGCTCCCAGTATTTCGACCCGTTCTGAAAACCGAAGGTGAAGTTGACCGTGAAATTGGTGCACTGCTGATTCCGAAGAGTCTGTATATTCTCATACATGAAGGTGACATTGAGGGAAATCCAGACACCTCCATGCCCATCTAGGGTTGGGACTGGAGGGTCGTAGCTCAGACATCCCTCGGGGCAGGAGTGTCGACCGGAGGGTGTTGCTCTCTTGAGGGTTGACAGGTAGAATGCCACGGCGAGGATGACGACGGCGATGATCATCAGTGCTAGTAGAGCAAGCCACTGCTTTCGCTTACGCTTCTCTTCAGCTTCCCTTTCCTTGTGCAAGCGCCCTCGGGATTTCATAGACGCATTCATTCTTCATATCAGGGGCGATGATAAAGATGTGGGTGAGGACGGAGAATGTGGTGTTGGCTGTGAAATCGCTCAAGTAGGAATTGGAAAGGTGCCCCGCCCTCGGGAGTGGCCTAAGACGACGGCGTGCGGTTGGTTGAGGGGCCCGTCGTCTCGCACTACCCATAGACTTTCATTCCATGGTGTTAGTCCGGCAAAACAGTTTTAAGGCTGCCGCCACCTCTCTCCATTGCCGATGTCAGAACTCACCGACTTGGGGCTGGTGGCGGCGACGATCGTCGTGGCCTTCGCCACGGCGGTACTCGCGACGTTCACATGGCTGCTGTGGCGGACGAACAAGCAGCTCGCGAAGGTCGAGGAGCGCCGAGCGGCTATCGAAGCGCGGCGGCGCCGGTACATGCGGATCGCCTGGAAGGTCGAGCTCGCGGAACGGATATTGAAGGAGGATCGGGCGCGCTTCCTCCCGACTGTGGACAAGGCGAGCGGAGGAGGTTGGTATCGAGCCGAACTGAATTCGACCCCTACCGGAGCCCCCTGGTTGAGGCACTTCGCACGCCTAGTCGACCCCCAAGACGGAATTTCCGCCAGCACATTAACCGCACTCTTGGAGGTTCTCGACGCGATGAACCATGAGGGGACCTCGATCGATGAGGACAACATGGAGAGAAAATTCTTCACGCCGTTGCAGGTCTTGCGCGACGGCATCTACAATCGACCTGAAGGCGGGGGCGATAACCTACTGACGAAGTGGCGCGCGGAGATGGACAAGCTCGCCGCGGGCGAGGAAGTGCCGCCGCCAATCAAGTAACCAGGTCGCAAGAGGACGGAGGGAAGCTGGAAGTGCCCTCCCGATGCGACTCGCCGTCGGGCTGTTCGAAAAAAGGTAAGGGTGCCCCCGCCCGTCAGAGCTGAGGCTTCACGCGGGGGACAGTTTGAGGAAGTGCGACTCCTATGGAGCGGTCAGGATTTTCGGAGCCTTATAGGGATTTAAGAAGAACTTTTCAGAGCTTGTAAGGTGTCTTGATCAAAGGTTCGATTTCTCGCAGAACTTCAGAAACCAGCTCCTCGACCCCGCGTTCAGCCTTCGCGACTTCCTCAGTCAGGCGGCCTAGGGCATGAACGGGACGACCCAGTTCGCCGCAGAGTCAACATATATCCAGTAGCCGCTTCCGCCCGACAAGATGTCCGAAGGGCCGAGCCGTCTGAGGTAGTATGGCCCAGCAAACGAGTCGTAGCCCTCGATGGCCCTGAAGTTGCCGCCAAGACCGGCCACCGCGTCGGCGACGGCGCGTGGCAGGGTAGACGGAAAGCCGACGAAGTTCCAGCCTGGTTTCAACTGCACGATTGTTGATGGCTCTATCGGGCCGGCCACGGTCAGCAGACTCGAGCTCGTGATGCCGATCCAGAAAGCCTGGAATGGCGTGAACGTGTCAAAGTCGTTGTATTGGCGACTCGGAGCGTACGACTGCCACGGATCTGGGAGACCGAGCTCATAAGTCCTGATGTGGTTGAAAGCGACGCCTCTCAAGACGATGCTCAATGAGTAATCAGCCAACGGAACTGGTATCGAGACAAGATGCTCGCCGGGCACCAGTTGGCTGACGAACTTCACCGCCTGCGCGATGCTTCTGATCACCCCGGTTGTCCCGTTCGTCTG
>JBGPQV010000016.1:0-61943 GCA_041489255.1 Thermoplasmata archaeon
AAGCGGCGCATTGTCCCGCCGCCCGGGACAATTGGGACCGGCTCTCGGACAACCGGAATCGAACGAGGGACAGGAATCGGGGATGCCGCGACAGCACGGCAGGGCGCGGGACAACCGGGACGATGTCGGGGACAATTGCCCCATGCCTTCGGACAACGGGGACGCATACCGGGGCAATTGGGACGTGTCCGGGGACAACCGCCCCCAATCCGGGGACAACGGGGACCGTCTCCGGGACAACCGCTCCATGTGCGCGGGCACGGGGATCGACCCTCGGACAATCGGGACGGATCCCGGGACAATGCTCCCATACACGGGACAATTGGGACCGATACCGGGACAATTGAGAAGGCTACGGGGGCAATTGGCCCCAGGTCGCGGACAATTGCCCCGGATACGGTTCCGATTGGGGAGAATCGGGTCCCGTATGGAGTGGACTTGGTCCTGATCCGATAAAGACTACTTCGCCCTGGCTACATATCGACATGGTATCTTCCCCGCCAAGTCTCATTTCGAATCGATTCCATCCACGTCAGCCTTCCCGCCAAGGACAGCCGCACTCGTGTCGGCGCCATGCGAACTCACCTGCCGTCCACCGTCGCTGACCCTCTCTACCCTTGAAACACATCCTCCACCATCCGAATCGATGTCGTCCACGCGTGCGCGGGACTGCTCTCCATGTGAATCGAATCGGTCCACGCCGGGACTGACTTGTTCCCCATTGGAGTTGCCCTGTTTCGAGGCTGAATTGCATTCCTCAACGTTGGACGGCTGTGTGCTACAGTCGGGAACAGGTCCATTCATATGTAGACGAGGTTGCTCCCGATGTGGATGAGACTGGTCTCGGTGGAGAAACGGTCGATTCAGACGTTCGAGCATAGATGAGAGTGTAGAGCAGATCGATTCAGGCGTAGATTGCGTTGCTCCAACATGTCGGGACATCAAGGTCCACGGCGGTGAGTTTAGCGCAAACGGAGATATGGAGGGCGAGAGGGTGACTACAGTCAACGAGCAAGTAGCGCACTAAGAAGCGCGCCAATCAGTGCATGCAGTCGGGAAGGGGTGCGGACACGGAATCAGGATGCGCCATGGTTCCATCAGACGAGGGGCTCGGGGGCTTGGCGGCGATCGCTTTCTTGGCGGGAATGAATATCACGTTTACCGCCGCCGTCATCGACCCGGAGAGCGACCACCTGACATTCATCTGGGACAGGGGGGACGATACTCCCGCCACCGCCACGACGTACCATACTAACGGAGCTAGCCCTGACACGTATCCGAGTCCTGGCGGAACATTCCCGTTCACCGCCACGGATACGAAGATTCACGCGTACTCGATGGCGGGAGGACATATGGTGACATTGAGGATTGGCGATGACGACGGCGGGACCGCATCGTACACGTTCACGCTTGGCATTTGGTAGCAGCTAAGCGATGAACTGGTCGATTCAACCGGGTTCTGATATCGTCCAATCCTGCCTACCAGCTACGCGGCAACATAAACGTTAAGTGTCGGACCATGATGATTCCCTGATGAGACCGATGGCTTCATCGAAGGATGAGAAGAGGACCTCCGGGCGACGCGGGGGAAGGAGGGGCCCGGCCAAGAGAGTCAAGCTCACAATCAGAGGCGATGTCCAAGACGTAGGCTTCAGGCTCCGTCTCCTCAGCGAGGCGCAGAGGCTCTCCCTGTCTGAGTTCTTCGCCGACAACCTGCCAGACAAGGAGACTGTCGTCGTCTATGTCGGTGGGATGGCCACTGCTGTGGACGAATTCATCAATTCCGTCAGGAAGATGAAGACGGTCAATCCCGGTGTTGTCAGTGTGGTCATCGAGCGGCACAAGGGGGACATCAGGGCCATCAGGGACTATATCGACTATCTCCACACGGAGCAGCTCTCGAAGGGCGTCGAGGCGGTCCAGACGTTGGGCGAGACGCTGAAGGAGGCCGCCCGGGGTTTCGCGGAAAGCGTGGCCAGCGGTTTCAGTCACATGGACGAGCAGTTCGACAGGATCCCGCGGCGGGTTGCCGACGAGATGCGCCGAGGGTAAGCAGTCGGAGCGGAGGGATGACGGAGCATTTCCCAGTCGAAAAGGTAATTGGCAGGTAATTGGATGGGAGAGAAGGCGAGGAGAAGGCGAAGAGATCGCGTCGTTGCATTGCCGCAAGACCCTTGAAGAAGCCTGGGAGTGGCCTCCTGCTTCCGATGGCGGGATGAAATCACGAGAGGCACGAAAAACGCTAATAGTCTCCCCTTCGATGGCGGGCCGTGGAATCCGTCAACGGCTCCGTGCTATCTGTCAATGGCTTCATTGATGGAAGCGTCGGCATCGAGGACGGAGTGATAGTCGAACTGTCGAAGAAGAAGTCCGCAGACCCGATGGCCACAGGCATCGTCCTCCCCGCCTTCTGCAACGCTCACACGCACCTCGGCGACGCCTTCATACGCATGAAACTGGAGGGCACGGTCGAGAAGCTCTTCGGCCCGCCGAGCGGCCTGAAGCACCGCATGCTCGCGAAGGCCACTGAGGAGGAGGTCGTCTCCGGGATCCAAGGTGCGGTCAAGTCGATGGTGCATGGCGGCACAGGATCATTCCTGGACTTCCGGGAGACGGGTGTCGACGGGGCGAGAATGCTCTTCAAGGGCTGTCTCGGCAGCGGCATCGAGCCCGTCTGCATGGGGCGTCCCAAGGCGATGAAGTACAGCAAGGCGGAAGTCGCCGCCCTCTTGCGGATCTGCGACGGACTCGGCATCAGCAGCATGCGGGACTGGCCCTACTCGGAGGTCCAGAAGCTCTCTCTCGACGCCAGAAGGGCGGGAAAGGCTTTCGCCATCCATTGCAGCGAGGTCAACCGCGAGGACATCGACAAGGCTCTGGACCTCAAACCGGCGTTCCTGGTCCACATGATCTACGCATCAGAAAGCGACTTGGAGCGATGCGCGAACTCCAAAACACCAATCGCTATCTGTCCAAGATCGAACGCGTTCTTCGGGAAGTTGCCGAACATACCGATGATGCTGTCCAAGGGCGTCACCCTCATGCTCGGCACCGACAACGCGATGCTCAACACTCCGTCGATGCTCCGCGAGATCGACTTCGCATTCAGAGCGGCGAAGCTGCAAGGGGACGTCTCGCCCGCCGACATCGTGCGCATGGCGATAAGGGGGCGAAAAGGTTTAAGTGCGCCGGATAATAGCGGGTTTCAAATCGGTGACAGGGCTCGCTTGGCCGTGCTGGATGTACCGGCCGGCAAGGATCCGTACAGCGATGTCCTGAGAGCGACGGACGCCGACGTCGCGCTAGTCTGGTTGGGCGAAGAGAGATGGCAAAGGCAAGAAAAGGAGTCGCGAAGGGAGAAGCCCCGAAAGAGCGAATCAGGCCGCCCGAGAGGAAGTCACCGAAATACGCGCCGGAGAAGGCGCTGACCGCAAAAGACCTGATGACGAAGAACCCGATTGTGGCGGTCCTTCCCGGGAGCAGGACCGAGGTCCTGAGACTCTTAGTCACTCACACGCTCACCGGCGTCCCCGTTGTCAAGAAGGACGGCACGCTGGCGGGATTCGTCGCGAGGAAGCACATCTTCGCGAAGCCCGAGGAGGAACAGCTCGCCCTAATCATGGTCAGGGACTACCCGTCCGTCGAGTCGACGCTGGACATCAAGTCGGTCGCTCGGACATTCATCAAGGAGGACCTGCACCACCTGCCTGTCGTGCAGAAGGGCAGACTTGTCGGCATCATCACGCCTGCAGATTTCCTCGGCTACATAGGCGGGCTGGGCCTCGACAAGCCGGTCGAGGAAATCCTGCGGAGCCCCTGCGTCGCGATCCACGAGTCCACCCCTCTCAACATAGCATCCGAGATAATGCGCCTCGGCAAAGTGTTCGCGCTGCCCGTGCTCGACAACGATGGGAAGCTCGCCGGCCTGATCTCGGACAGGGACGTCTTCAACCTCAGCATCATCAACGGCAGCGTCGCGATCCACGACCTCGGGCTGGCGGGGGACGAGGACGCGTGGACGTGGGAGGGGCTGCGCAACGTCATGAGGCTCTACTACGAGGAGAAGAAGATCAGCCTGCCGAAGATAGCGGTGCGGGATATCATGATCC
The DNA here is from genome assembly GCA_041489255.1 of Thermoplasmata archaeon. Taxonomy (GTDB): domain Archaea; phylum Thermoplasmatota; class Thermoplasmata; order RBG-16-68-12; family JAFNFQ01; genus JAFNFQ01. The sequence continues at coordinate 4,110 of JBGPQV010000016.1, forward strand.
GCAAGCCCGTGACCGTATTCAGGAAGACCGGGACGAGCGAAGCGGCGACCCTCATGTACAGATACGACTTCGGGCAGCTCCCCGTCGTCGACTCGAACGACAGGCTCTTCGCAATGCTATATGAGCTGGACATCGTTGCGGCTTTGGAGTGAAACGCATGGACAGGTACGACGAGCTGATGTCCCTGTCAGTCAGAAAGGGATTCATCTGGCCGACCGCGGACCTCTATGGCGGGTTCGCAGGGTTCTATGATTACGGGCACAACGGTGCGCTGATGAAGAGGCGGCTGGAAGACCTCTGGATAGACTACTTCCTGCACCTGGGCGAGGACTACTACCTGATCGACACGACAGGCATACTGCCCGAGGCGAGCCTCAAGGCATCGGGTCACGTTGAGCACTTCACGGACATCCTGGTCACCTGCACGAAGTGCGGGGAGAACTGCCGCGCGGACCACCTCCTCGAGGAGGCCACCAAGAAGAGCTACGAGGGCATCCCGCCGCAGGAGATAGACAACCTCCTCGCCGAGCACAAGATGAGGTGCCCCAAGTGCAAGGGCGCGTTCGGCCCCTCGAAGCCGTTCCACATGATGTTCCCGCTCATGGTCGGCCCGATGGGCAAGGACCCCGCGTACCTGAGGCCGGAGACTGCGCAGGGCGTCTACATCAATTTCAAGCGGGAGTTCGAGGCGCTCAGGAGGCACCTGCCGCTCGGCCTCGCGATCGTCGGGCGGGCCTTCCGCAACGAGATCTCGCCCCGCCAGGGGACGTACAGGATGCGGGAGTTCATCCAGGCTGAGCTGCAGATATTCTTCAACCCAAAGACGTTCGACAGCTCCATCGCTTTCGATGATGTGCAATCGTCCGAACTCCTCGTCGCCCGTGCGGACAAGAAGGACCAGGGTGGAGCCGACAGGGTGACCTGCTCCGAGCTGGTGAAGTCGGGGCTCCCCCTGTTCTACGTCTATCACCTCGCGAAGGTCCAGGACTTCTTCCTGAAGGAGCTGGCGGTGCCCGCGGACAGGTTCAGGTTCGCGGAGCTCGGCGAGGGCGAGCGCGCTTTCTACAACAGGATACACTTCGACATGGAGGTCAAGCAGGACTCGCTCGGCGGGTTCAAGGAGATCGGGGGCGTGCACTACAGGGGGGACCACGACCTTTCCGGTCACCAGAACACCTCGAAGGTCTCGCAGACGGTGACGATCGACGGAGAGACGTTCATCCCCCACGTCCTCGAGCTGAGCTTCGGCATCGACAGGATGTTCTGGGCGCTCCTCGATGCGAAGTATGAGAAGGTGAAGACGGAGAAGGGCGAGAGGTACGTGCTGCATCTTCCGCCAAAGATCGCGCCGACGCAGGTGGCGGTCCTCCCCCTCCTGGGCAAGGACGGACTCCCGGAGAAGGCGATGCCGATCTACGAACAGCTCGCGAAGGAGTTCAAATGCTTCTACGATGAAGGCGGGAGCATCGGGCGTCGATACGCGAGGATGGACGAGATAGGGACGCCGTACTGCGTCACGATCGACCACCAGACCCTGCAGGACGGGACTGTGACGATCAGGGAGCGGGACACCGCCGCACAGAAGAGGCCCGCCACCTCAGAGCTGAAGTCGATTATCGGCAAGCTGCTCTCCGGAGAGACGAAGTTCGAGAGCCTGCCTTGAACGCCTTCCCGCCGCAATGACTTTCTGTGGCTGACGCATTGCGGTGGCCGTGCGACGCAAGAAATCCCAAGAGAAGAGGATCGCCCAGGAACGGATCGAGACCCTGTTTGAGATGGCGGAGAAGGAAGCCATGAAGAAGAACTGGACGAGGGCGAACAGGTACGTCGATCTCGCGAGGACGATAGGCATGAGGTACAACGTCACCCCGGGGCCGGACCTGCGCCGGAGGTTCTGCCGCGGATGCGGCACGTTCCTCTTGCCGTCTGCCACCGCACGGATCAGAGTCGGCGGCGGGAAGGTCGTCTGCACGTGCCTCAAGTGCGGGCGCGTCACGAGATATCCTCACGTGCGAGAGCGGCGGGAGAGGAGGCGGGGGAGAGAAAGGGGGAGTACGGGCGTGCGCAAGACGCCTGAAGAGGCGGGCGTGGAAGACCTCTAGGGTCACTTGGTCGAGACGATGCTGCGCACGGTCTCGGTGCAAAGCTCCGCCATCTTCTTGTTGCCGACTATGCGGTAGAGCATCGCTTTGGCGTTCCATGCCTGGAGATAGTCGGGCTTGGCCTTGGTGACCTCGTGCAGCGCATCGATAGCCTTATCGAAGTTGCCGACCGCCGCCTGCTCGATTGCCTTCAGGAACAATCTGTCCGGATCCCCGCCAAAGGGTTTCTGCCTGGGAGCGCCTCGGCCGAGGGCTCCTGCATCGAATGACATTGCGGCGGGGAAAGGACCGGGAAAACGCCAATAAGCTTGCGACCCCGTTATCACGGCGGAGAATTTGAGCTACGTCGGTCCTCAGTAGTTCGTCGTCATGTCGATTATGCCGGCCTTTCTCGCGAGGTACTCGGTCATCCGGAACAACAGTATCGACAGTAGGAAGAAGAAGGCGGTCGACACGAGGAGGAGTATTATTATTCCCGCTAGGTCCGTCTGCTCAAGCCCGGTCGTCACCTGAGCGATCTGAGAGCTAGGGAGGATGAGGCGCCTTATCGCCTCGAGCCAGTAGGTTATCGGTAGCGCCCTCCCGACGGACTGCCCCCAGCCAGGCAGCACGGAGAGCGGGAAGATGACCCCGCAGAAGAGATAGAACATGCCGGGGATGCCCTCCGCAAGTCCGTGCGTGTGCTTCGCGGTCAGGAAGGAAAGCCCCGCGAGGCAGAGCCCGATGGCCACGACGCACAGCAGTCCGATCACCATGACCGCGAGGAACAGAGGGATGTCCCAGAGCGACATCGAGAGGTCGATGTGGAGCGCGAAGACACCGAACGCGAGCGTGACCGTCGTCGCAATTGTCGCTAAAAGGACCTTCGAGGCGGCCCTGCCGACGATGTAGGTGTAGAAGTTGATCGGCGACATGTAGACGTAGCGGATCGTCTGGTACCATTCCCTGTCGGACTGGATCACTTGGAAGCATCCGAACAGGACGCTGGCGACGTAGATGAAGAACGCGTTCCCCACGAACAGGTACGCGAACATCGCCGATTTGCCGAGGTCCGGATTTCCCGTTCCGATGAAGAGCGCAACGAACGACATGAGCACGAGGATGAACGCCCCCGCCACGGGCTTGATGATCGAGTAGATGAGGAACAGCCCCGGCTCGGTCCAGTTGCTATCCATCTCCCAGCCGAGCCACGCGGCCTGCTTGAACACCCGCCACTCGTCCGCTACTGATGTCGTGTCGTCAGCTTCCCCTCCCTCTTCGCGAGGGTCTCCAGGTAACCGAGGCTCAGCTTCGCGAGCACGAGGAACACCGCCGCCAGGACGCAGAGCACTGCGAGTTCGAGCTCCGGCGAGAAGAAGTAGAACTGCGTCCCGAAGCCGCTGACGGGAAACATCAGCTGCCTGAGAGCGTCGAGGCCGAGCGTGGCGGGGATTACCGATGCGCCGATTGCCACCGTCTGCCCGAGCGCCTTGACGGGGAAGTAGAACCCGGACAGGAGGAATATCGGTTCTTCCATCAGCGCCGAGAGGTTCCACGCCTCCCTGCCGTAGAGTAGGTAGAGGGAAGCGAACATCATGCCCATGCCGTAGAGCGCGATGAGCGTGACGAAGAACACCGCGAGTATGAGCAGCGGGTTGCCGATGGTGATGACGACGCCGAAGATGAAGACGCCGACGACGAGGGTGGTCACCGCCCTGGTCGACGTCATGAACATCCCGCCCACCGCCATCCCGCCGAGCAGGGCCATGCGGGACATCGGCGCCATCATGTACAGCTGGAGGTTGCCGACCTCCTTCTCCCAGTAGAGCTGCGACGCCATCGACCACAGGACGTTGAGCCAGAAGGCCGTCATCGTCCCGCCGATGACAACGTACCCGACGAGGGAGTTCACCTTGTCGAGCATCGTCTGGTCCGGGTTAGGCGGGAGGAACGCCTTGTAGATGAACACGTAGGCCGCGATGGAGAGGATGGGGAGGACGGTCTCGAAGAAGATCCAGCTCAGCTCGCGCGTCCCGCCGATCACCCTCGGGTACGAACGGCCGAACAGCGCGCGGACGTTGAGCCGGATGAAGCCTGGCTCGGTCACTCCTCCAACCCCTTCCCCACCATGCTGATGAACACGTCCTCGAGGGTGGGGTCTGTCTTGCGCATCGAGCGTATCCTCGACCCCTGCGCGGTGATCGCGCTCATGATGTCCGATATCGCGCTCTCGTCCTCGACGATTATCGTGAGGTTCGTCGTGCCGTGGGCGATGTCGTCCTTGGAGCTGAAGTTCCCGATGCCCTTTATCCCGCCTATGGGGGCCGTGCTCTTCAGCGTGTCCACTTCGAGCTGGACGGTCGATTCCTTGCGGATCATCCTCTTCAGGTTCGCCGGAGTGTCGAGGGCGAGTATGCGGCCCCGGTCGATGATCGCGACGCGGTCGCACATCATCTCGGCTTCCATCATGTAGTGAGTCGTGAGGAGGACGGTCTTATGTTCCCTTTTCCTCACCCAGTTCATGATGTACTCCCTGATCGTCCTGCTGGCGTTCACGTCGAGCCCCAGGGTCGGTTCGTCGAGGAACAGGATCTCGGGGTCCGTCACGAAGCCCCTTATCATGTTCATCTTCTGCCTTTCCCCCGTGGAAAGCGTCCGCACCTTGACGTTCTTCTTGTCATAGAGGCCGAAAGTGTGCATCAGTTCGTCGATGCGCTCCTTCGCGACCTTCGATGGTATGCCGTAGAACTGCGAGAACATCCAGATGTTCTCCCTCGTGGTGAGGAGGCCGTATCCGGAGGTCTCGCCGCCCGAGACCATGTTTATCTTCCTGCGGATCTGGTTGACTTCCTTGGAGACGTCGAAGCCGGCGACGTACGCGGATCCGCTCGTGGGCAGCAGGAGCGTGCAGAGCACCTTGATCAGCGTCGTCTTACCCGCGCCGTTCGGCCCGAGCAGGCCGAAAAGCTCTCCCTCCTTGATCGTGAGGTTCACGTGGTCCAGCGCTGTCACTGGCCCGCCGTTCTCCTTCTCGTTCTTCTTGGCGCTCTTGCGCCTGAGGCGGTGCCGCTTTGGCTTCCGTTTGAAGATCCTCGTGAGGTCACGAGTCTCCGTAGCATACGTCATGGCTCTCAAGGAAACCGCGCTGCGGGGCGGACCCCGCAGGAAAAATCTGGGGATTACGCCTCGACGTGTTTCCTATACCGCGTCACGTAGCCGGCGATCCTGTTCCTCATCATCGTGCTGCTCACGTCGGTCAGTTCCGCGACTTTCTGCTTGTTGTGCTCGAAGTCGTCGGTGAATTGCTCCGGGTATCTCCGGACCAACTCCTTTGCCACCCTTTTGATGTAGGTCGGTCGGACGTTACCCAATCTTCACTCTCCGGCTTGTGTGCGGTAGAAAGCTCCACAAGAACGGCCCCTAGATAAACATTGCTGGAGGGTCAGGGAGACGCTCACGAGGACTATCAGCCGAAGCAACTTAGGATTGTGCCCAGCATTTCGATGAGGCGAGCACCGGAGTCCAAGGGAGCCTGCACAGGGTCGTTATCAACCGTAGGAGTATCCGGAATAAGCTTATATGCACCTACACCCCGTCCCATCCCAAGACAGGTGAAACCCGTGCCAATAAGCTCGAGACTAGACGCCAAGTACTGTACGGGGTGCGGATCCCCGATCGAGGCACTCGTCCGCCAGAGTTACTGCCCCTATTGCGGCTGCAGGGATGAGGGCAAGAAGTTCTGCGCGGAATGCGGCACCTCGCTCGTCGACCTGCCGCAGAAGATGTCTGCCCAGCAGCCAGCCGCCACGATGGCGGTCCAGGCAGCCATGAGTACACCGGCAGTCACCGCGCAGCCGACGATGATGGGTCCGCAGCCGACTCTGACCATACCGGAAACCACGCAGCAACCGCAGTGGGGCGGCGCTCAGCAGCCCACCACGGCGAGGCTCGCGAAGGCCTACTGCCCCGATTGCGGCAACGAGGCCACGTGGGTCACCCAGTACAACCAGTGGTACTGCTACGTGGACCAGAAGTACGTCGCGACCCCCTCGTACACGGAGCCGAAGAAAGGGCTGTTCAGGAAGCACTAGTCCGCCGGCCCTTCCTATCCTCGGCAAGTCGAACGAGTCAGCCCAGCCAGTTTGCCGGCTGCACCCTATTTCCAGAGCCTCGGATATGTCCCCGGCTCCATGAGCACGCGCTTGGCCATGGCCGTGACTCCCGTCTTGTCCGTCACCGTCTCCTCCGTACTCTTCTCGGCCTCCATCAGGGCGACGCCCTCACCCTTGCCTGTGTAGATTGCGACAAGGTCCCCTTTCCTCATGCCCCTATCAAGCTTCGCGACCCCCGGGACCGCAAGGCTGGCTCCGTGGCATATGGCGTCCACAGCCGTGTCCTTGACGATGATCGCCGGGAGATGCGCCAGCAGCCGTTCCATTGGCTGCACGATCCTCCTGATGTCCTTCTCGTCGCCTTCCTCTTTCCATAGCACGAACGCGTCCTTGAGGTCGCTAAGGCTCCTCGACTCCTTCTCGTGAAACGAAACCGCCCTCGTCCGCCTGAGGTCCGCGAGGTGCGCGCCGACGCCGAGCGCCTCTCCAAGGTCGTTGCACAGCGTCCTGATGTAGGTCCCCGATTCGCACCTGACGCGGAGGAGCGCGAGCCTGCCCTCGATCTCCAAGGGTTCCAGCTCGTAAATCGTCCTCGTGCGCATCTCTCGCTTGACCGCAGAACGAACCGGCGGGGTCTGGTAGACCTCGCCGACGAACTCCGAGAGCATCGTCCTCAGCCTCCCCTCGTCGACGTCCTGGTGAAGCTGCATCACCCCGACATATTCCTTGTCGCCGACGAGCATGGCGTCGAGGGCCCTCGTCGCGTTCTCGAGCGCGACAGGAAGGACGCCTGTGACGCGGGGATCCAGGGTGCCAGCGTGACCCGCCTTTGGGACGCCGAGCAGGTCCCTCACCCAGGCAGACACCTGGTGGCTTGTCGGGCCCTGCGGCTTGTCGATGTTGATGACTCCCGCCTTGAGCAGCTCGGGGACCGACCGCTCCTCCGGTCTCTTGCCGTGGGGTCCCTCCGGGGTCTCGTGCAGGACGATGAGGTCGCTCATCCTTGCACCTTGGACCAGATGAGCTCTGAGACTTCCTCGGCTGTCTTCTCTCCGGAATCGATCGTGATGTCGTAAACGCTGAGGTCGGTTATGTCTATCTTATAGATATCGAGGTACCTGGTCCTCTCGCTCCTCTCTCGCTCTTTTATCTCCCTCAGCGCCTGGCTGGCGGTCTTCGCTTCCCTTTCCGCCACGCGCTTCGCCCTGACATTGACCGGTGCGTCGATGTGAGCACCAAAGAATGTCGCGCCTTCCCTCTGCAGCAGGTATGCCTGCAGGCGGCTGTCGACGATGAGGCTTTCCTTCTGCCCCCGCTCGAGGACCTCCTTCGTGACCTTCCCGTCCAGCTCCTGGTCGACCTCGTGATGCTTCTGAGCGAAGGCGCCGCACTCCTCGAGGGTCATGCCCCTGCGCACCGCCTCGTCGCGGAACATCGAGCCGGAGGAAACCACCGCCAGCCCATGTCTCTCTGAAAGAAGACCGACGACCGTGCTCTTCCCGCTCCCCGGCGTCCCGCCAATCACGACGATCATGGGGACACCTAGCTGGCCTCGGCGGCGGGGCTCATTGCGGCCAGTTTCTTCCTGAAGCTGAGGAACTTGAGGAGCCTGGCGAACAGCTGGCCGAGGAAGATGTTGAACAGCATGTAGAGCAGGAGCCAGGACGCGAAGACGTAGGAGGCGGTCATGCTGGTCTGGAAAGACCACGGCACGGCGAAGAGCGTGGTCCCCTTCCCCATCGCCGTCGTGTTCACGAAGTTGTTCAGCCAGAAGTAGACCAGGATGAACATGAGGAAGGTGAAGGCCATGTACTTCATCATCGAGCCGGTCATGCCGAGGTTGTCGGCCCTCATCTTGTTCGTCTGCTCCCTGAGCTTCTCGACCTTGGCCGTATTCCCCCGGCGCAGGGCCTCCATCGTGGCCTTGCTGAGGGCGCTGGTCTGCTTCTGCGTCTTCGCCATCTTGACCCAGTCGGTGAAGATATGCCTGATGATCGTCGAGACCCCCGTGGTCAGAGTTGCCGCGAAGAACAGCGTGACGACGGGATAGCGACCGCCAAAGCCGAATAGGGGGTCGAGGATCGCCGACGCCCCCATCCCGAGCGCGTTCGAGAGAGACGGGTCGATCATCACCATGAAGGTCAGCAGAAGGAGGAATATCGAGACCTTGGAGGAGGTGCTGAGACCTGGCCTAGGAGGCGGCCGGGTCGGTGTTCCCTGAGCCATCTGTCAGTCTAATGCCCTGTGAATATAAGGATTTGGGGGGCGCGCTCAATGCTGCCCCGGGATGGCCGCGGTCCTAGCTCTCCTTGCCTTCCCCTTCGCTTCCCACGCCGAGCGCCTCGGAGATCCTCTGCTGGAGCTGCTCGAACCTCTCGCCCAGGGACGTCTCCTGCTTCTGGATCGCCCTGACGCGGATCGAGACGGTCTCCTTGTGCTCCTCCAGCTCCTTCTTGACGGACTCGTGGTCGTCCGCGCGGACCAGCAGCGTGCCTATCGACTTGTAGACGACTGCCTCGGGGCCGATCTTGGCCAGCTCTTGGAGTGAGCCGCCGATCTCCCTGGCCTTCGCCTCCAGCTGCATGCGCTGCGAAGCGAGCACCTGCAACTGCTGCTGCAACTGCTGATACTGCGCAATCTGGTTCTGCATCTGCGGAGAAATCTCCTTCATCCTCGCACCTCTTTCGCGACCTTTGCCGCAACGTCGGCCCAGCGCAGGTAGGAGTTCAGCGCGGCCCTGATCCCCGCCACGTCGCCCGCTTCGATGGTTATCGTCGCCTCGCCCGGCATGCTTTCCACATTGATCGACGTGCCCGGTATGTCCCTGCCGGCCTCTGGAGAAAGCGACCTCGCCACGATCTCTGCCTCCTCCCCCTTGAAAGAGACGACCGCCCTGTTCCGGTTCAGCGGGACTTCACCACCTTCTTGACGTTCGGCCTCTCCTTGTAAAAGATCTTCGAGCCGCATCGCTCGCACTGAATGCCGACGGTGTTGATGTTGGCGTGGATCGGTTCCTTGCAGACGGCGCACTTGTACATCTCAGCTCTTGATCTCCTCTTCCTCTTTCTCCGCCGCCGCTTCCTCGGCAGTTGGCGGGAGCTCTCTCTTGATCGAGGTGGTGACGACAGGCCTGTAAGCCCCGCCGGCGAAGGCGAGCCCGCACCGCCGGCACTTCCAGACGCCTGAGGCGACCCGCTTCACGTTCCTCGCGAGGCATCTCGGGCAGGGGTGACGCTGCTTCTGCAGCTCCTCGACCTCCTGCACCCTGCGCCTTATCCTCACCCCGTACCGGGGACCGAGCCTGCCGGCGATGCCGGCCTTGAGCGTCCTGCGAGCCATGTTCTTCAAGCCTTTATCTTCGTGCGAATCACTTCACTGGCCTTGAGGGCCAGCCCTATCACACGGCTGATCTCTTCGTAACTGAAGCTTCCTCTTAACCCTTTCTGCATCGCCCTGATGTCGCCGTTCTCGTCGGTCGCGATCGTCAGCCTGGCGTCGGCTATCTGCTCCTCCTGCCGGTTCGGGTCGATGACGATCACGTCCCTGATCTTCGCGGCGGTGACGCTTACCGGGTAATGCTGGATGGGGAGCGGGTAGTCCTCCTTCCCTATCTTCGATGCGGGCACCTTCGTGCAGGTGAGGGCGGACATGGCCCCGTATGAGGCCGCGTCGAAGAGGTTCCCGTCGTAGTCCAGGACGTGCATGTCGACGAAGCAGATCCAGACCTTCTCCTTCGGCGTGACGCAGAGCTTCTTGAAGTCTATCGTGTGCGCCTCGCGTATTCCCCTGTCCACGACCCTCGCGATCTCTATCGCGTCGGGGCGCGGCGGGCCCGACTCGAAGTTGGGGCTCGCCATCGGTATCAGTTCCACGCCCGTGCTGAGCACGCCCGAGTCTGGCGTGTCGGGGTAGGGCACGCCCAGCTCGACCTTGACGCCGACGAGGACGTCGGTGTTTCCGAGCTTCACCCTTGCCGAGCCCTCGGCGTTCTTGATGTAGTTCTTCTCGATGGTCAGGGGCCGGACCTCTTCCGGGGTCCTGCCGTCCGACCTGGTCCCGCTGGCAGCGAGCCTGTAGACGCGCTCTCTCTGCAGCTCGGATATCAGCTCGGTCATTGCGGTCCCTCCATGTCCTCTGGTGGCATTTCGGGCGGTGCTTGCCTCTCCAGGGGCGCCTGTCTCTCCGGGGGTGCCTGCTCAGGCTGGTCCGAGAACTCCTCGGCGGTGACCGCGTAGCGCTTCCTCAGGGCCTCCTTCTGCATCTCGTAGATCCCGCCTATCGCGTCCTTGACCATGCCGAACGCCTTGTCGAATTCGTCGAGCGTGAGGTGCCCGTCCATCTGGAGGAGAAGTACCTCGCCGGTCCTGGGGATCATCGCAACTGGCATGTCCGCGTCTCCATAGTTGTCCTCCTCCTTGCGGAGGTCGAGGCAGACGACGCCGTCTATCTTCCCGACGGCGCAAGAGGCGACAAGGTCCCTCATCGGGATGCCCGCGTCGGCGAGCGCGATGGAGGCGGCGGTGAGGCCGGCGCACCTCGTCCCCGCATCCGCCTGAAGAATCTCGATGTAGATGTCCACGCTCGCGCGCGGGAACTGCTCTGAGAAGACGACTGAGTCGAACGCCTCGGAGATTACCTTGCTTATCTCCACGGACCTGCGGTCAGGTCCCGGCCTCTTCCTCTCAGTCACGGAGAAAGGCGCCATGTTGTACCTGCACTGCACGAGCGCCTTCGTCGGGTCCTGCAGGTGCCTGGGGTGTGCCTCGCGCGGCCCGTAGACGGCGGCGAGGACCTTGTTCCCTCCCCACTCGATGTACGCGCTCCCGTCAGCCCTCTTCAGCACCCCGACCTCCATCCTGATTGGCCTCATGTCCTCGGGCTTCCGGCCATCCAGTCTCAAGCCATTCTCGTCGATCAGCTTCATTTTCTTCTCTATGTGTTCCACGTCTTCCATCGTCATCACCTCGGCCTGGGGCCGGCCCTCATACCATACTCGGTCTCCAGAAACGCCCTCACGGACTCAGTCAGCCCCATCATGTGGGCGCGTTCCTCGATCATCTCCACGGCCCTGGAGACCACGGCCATGTCCTTCGGTTCGCCGTCAATCCACGCGCGGCCGTTCTGGCCCACCAGCAGTCGGCAGCGGGTGAAGTCCATCAGCATTGCTATCATGCTGCCCCTCGCGCCGATCAGGCGCGCGACCTTCGACGGTGATATGTCGACCAGCTGCCCCTCGGTCAACCGCCTCGAGTCCATGTCCTGCATCGTGAGCTCGATGTGCTTGATCTCGTCCACGGTGAGCACGTTGGCGATTATCGTGTCCCCGATCTCGAGATACCTGCCCGTGTCGCCGAAGTCTATGCGCCACGGGGTCTCCGCGGGATGCAGGGCAGCGGGGTAGGGTGCTTTGATGTTCACGAGCCAGTGAGAAGGCCCCCTGTCGGTGATTATGCCGATGACGAGGTCATCCGGGTACGGCATGTACCTGCCGCTGAGGCGTATCACGCCGACGCGGCCGTACCTCTCCGTCCTTATGCCGAGCAGGGACGAGAAGACCTCCTCTCGCTCGGCGAATGTGCCTCGACCAGGCTTTACGTTCCTGCCACCTAGCAGCTCGCCAGGGATTACAATTTCCCTTCTTGCGGGCCCACTGTCCATCGGGTCACCCTTCACGGGAAAGGAAAAGGGTCAGTGCACTTCCGTGGTGCCCGGACTCAGCCTTCCTTTTTCTCTCTCTCGTTCAGCCGGTGCAACTGGGGGATGGTATTTTAGTCTTGTGTATTAGGGGGTATCAGGCCAGATCGGCGTCCTCTCCATGCAATCGAGAAGCAGCGCGGGCGGCGGGTCTTGAGGCGGGGCTCGAGGCCCAAAAAGGATAAATGTGCGTACAGACAGTGGCGCAGGCTGATGAAGATTCGCGAGATCATGGCGAAGACACTCACCACAGTAGAGGCGGGCGAGACGCTCGAGGCGGCCGCGAAGAGGATGACCGAGAACGGCGTGAGCGGCGCCCCGGTCGTGGACAGAGAAGGGAACCTGGTGGGGATTCTGAGCGAGTCGGATATCCTGAAGCACATGAAGACGCTGGTGGATGACGAGGTCGGGATGCGCTATCTCTCAGACACGACGCACTCACTTTCGCTCTTCGTCATGCTCGCGGAGAGGGACCACGAGGTCAGGGAGGCAGTCTTCAGGCGTCTGCGCGCGGCGAAGGTGGGGAAGGCGATGACGAAGGACGTCTTCACCGCCAAGCCGAACGACACGATAGAGTCGGTCGCTGCTCAGATGATCGAGCACAACGTCAACAGGATCCCGATAGTCGAAGGCGCGAAGGTCGTCGGGATAGTGACCAAGGCGGACTTCGCCAGGCTTGTCGCGACAGGCCAGCCGCGCTAAAGCCACTTGATCGAGCAGCCAACTGCGGCGGTCTCCTTTGTTCGCACAGGCTTTCCCGCCAGTAGGTCGTCCAGCGCCTCGCGCATGTACTTCCTCTTGACCTTGGCGGGGTCTTGGTAGTTGTCGTCTATTGCTCCGTGGTATCTGAGCAAGAGGTCCTGGTCGAACAGGAAGACCTCGGGAGTCTTGTTAGGGCCGTAGGCCTTCGCGACGCTCTGGTCCTCGTCTCTGAGATAGGGGAAGTTGAACTTCTTGTCCTTCGCTCTCTTTATCATGTGCGCGAAGTCGTCCTCCGGGAAGTTCTTCGTCTCGTTGCTGTTGATCGCGATGAGCTGCACGCCTTTGGAGGCGTAGTCCCTCTGCAGCTCGACGATGCGATCCTCGTACGCCTGGGCGTAGGGGCAATGGTTGCACGAGAAGATCACCGCAACCGCCTTCTTGTCCTTGAACGCGTCAAGACTGTGTTTCTTGCCGTCGACACCGGGGAGATCGAACGCGGGGGCTTTGGAGCCAACCTTCAGGGTCTGGAGATTCATTGCGACACCGGAATCAGAAGAACACCGACTCTACTTAGCCTTTCTCGATTCCCGAAGAGTGATTTCACCACCAGCTCCAATTGGACTGACTCACAATCTCTTGGACTATCGCGGTACGACAAGCATCATATTCTGTGTTGCCTTCCGTGTAACGGGTTATATATGGCAGACGGCCTGATGAGGACGCGGACGTGCTCATGAGGCGAGGGTACATTGCTTGGGGAAGCATATCACTGCTGCTGGTATCTTCACTCGTCATCACAACGGTTCCTGAAGGGGTTCAAGCCGTAACGTATGTCGGCGGGAATATCTGGACTGACACGACTTGGGACTTGGCAGGAAGCCCTTGGATGGTCATCTCTTCCATAACCATAGCGCCAGGCGCCTCTCTAACAATTGAAGCTGGGGTCGAAGTCCGATTCAACAGCCTGACCGGTGTCGACGTGTATGGGAATCTCACGATTCTAGGTACTGCAGGGGCAACTGTATGGCTCCGCCTGAACGGCACACTTCCTCCTGGCTGGATGGGGATAGCCGCCCACGAGGATGCCCATCTCCAGATATCTCACTCTCTCTTCGAGGATGTAGAAATCGGCTTTGACAACCCAGTGGTCAGTGCTTTGAAAACAGCGAATCTCCTCATCACCAACGTGACGATTGTCGGGGGGAATCAATGCATCAAACTGCATCAGACAGTCAACGCCACGCTCAGGGACATCTCCTGCGCATCGTCGGACCTTGGAATGAATAGCGTGAACACTCAGGGGACGATGGTCAACAATGTTACGTTTCAATTCGGCGAAGGCCGGGGTCTCGGGATTCAGGCGTCTGGCGACCACGGCCTCGTGCTGGACTCCATCGTCATCCGAACGCCGACATCCGGCATATCGATACAAGATGCTACCGGGCTATCCTTGCGGAATTCCACGGTGCACATATGCGACTATGTTTCGAATGCATACAGTCTTCGACTACAAAATGCGACGGACATCTCTCTGCTTGGCAATGTGCTTGAATTCTGCGACGGGCCGACTCAAGATGTCAAGTGGTGGCCGCTCAACCTGACAGGAGTGGACAATCTCACTGTTGATGGCAATGCCTTTCTCTCTGCATCTAGCGGACCATCAGTCAGCTATAGATTCGATTTCGATCATAGTCCCTTGGTGATCAGGAATCGATTCGAGCAATCAGTTGGAGAGATGATTCTCAGCGGTGCCGTCCTATGGAACGACACTTGTTCTGGCAACTACTGGCACGATTACACGGGCACTGACTGGAATGAAGATGGCATAGGAGATGTGCCCTTCATGATCATGAACGGCACTTGGGACTGGCTTCCGATGATGCGAGAGGGGGGCTGCTATAGCCCTTCCGCACCTCCCTTGCGTGTGCCGCCAGGGATTACGCGAATCACCTACGAGACCATGGACCAGACATCCCCTCAGATCTACCATAACCTTGTGATGTGGCGGGATAGCGGAAAGGACGAGGAGCACTCGTATGATATCGGGACGGAAAGCTATGGCGAGCTGCCCCACGGTGGGTTCCTGTTTAAGGATCGCATCGTCGACGCAGTCGGAAGCGCTATCACGGAATATCAGCGAAGCACGAATCGAAGTGTTGAACGATATCGTCCTCTTGGTGCAGGTGAGGGTGCTCCTCAGATCTCGGATCGCTATATGATTTGGAGCTACAACGACATACTCTCAGAGGCATATCTATCCTACAAGGACTTGCTGACTGGCGCAACCCATAGAAACTCCTTCTGGGCTGGTTGGCCTGACTATGATATCGACGGGGAGCTTGTGGCTTACTCTGCATGGACTGGCCATTTCACCTACCCTCCTTCTTGCGATGAGGTCCGTCTCTCAAGCCTCCGGGACGGATGGACCCACCAGGTGACCTATTTCAACGAAGTGGGGGGAGACTCGTGTCCGCCCGGCGCTCACTACCAAATCTCTCACGTCCATATGGCAGGCGGTTCGATTGTCTTCCAGGTCGACTACTGGACATCATGGACGGAGCCGCCGACATGGTTCTCCCAAGAGGTATATCTGTATTCGATCCCTGACGATACATTAACCCAGATCAGCCCTGAAGGTGCGTGGGCGTATTCACCTGATGTCTCGGATGGGTGGGCGGTATGGCTCGACAACTCCACCGGCGACTCCGACATCGTGCTCCTCAATCTGACCAATTGGAAAACATACCGTATTCCCAGACCAGGAGAGCAAATGTACCCTCGAATCTACGAGAACATTATCACGTGGCAGGATCAGATCAACGGAACCTGGCAGATATTCGTCGCGAACCTGAGCTTCATCGTCGTCGATATCGATGCGATCCCAAATCCCCAGATTACGTCGGCACCGCTATCCATACGAGCCACCGTCTTGAACGTCAGGCCGACGGTCGGTGTCTGGGTTGAAATCAGGAAGCCTGGTGGGGGAATCCTGGAGAACGCCTCCATGGTGGATGATGGCGGTGGAGCTTGCCACTACACGGGGACGTACTCCGAAACAGGGACTTACACATTCAAAGTCAGCGCGGTCGATGATCGCGGCAGTTGGGTGTCCGAGAACGGAACGTTCGATATCCGTGACACCTCAGGACCGAGAATTTCCTCCTACGGCGCAAATCCTGCTGTTCAGGAAGCAGGTGGAAGCGTCAACGTTACCGCGATAGTCACGGATGAATCCGCAGTCGCAGGCGTCTGGCTGAATGTCAGCGATCCATCCGGTGGAACCTCCAACAACACAATGACATCGAGCCCTGGCGACGAGTACTACGTGAACTCCTCATATGTTCAGCTCGGGACCTACGTCTACACCATAGCCGCGAAGGACCCGTTCGACAATTGGAACTCCGTGGCAGGGACGTTCAGGATCGTGGACTCGTCCCCGCCAGAAATTATTTCCGTGAACATCGATCCAAATCCTGGAGAATTACACATCCCGGTCAACATCTCGGCGACTGTGACGGACAACCTGAGGGTCAAGTCCGTCACCCTTTACGTCGCCGGTCCAGGAGTAAATGGCAATTGGCCGATGGTCAAGGGCCTTGGCGACGGATGGTTCCTCTCCCAGAGCTATGATTCCGTTGGCCTCCACGACTACCGGATAGTTGCACAGGACTCATCGGGGAATACGAAGGAGTCGAGTGGGAGCTTCTCAATTGTGGACTCAGATCCTCCAGTCATTTTTTCTCTCGTTGTCCTGCCTGACCCAGTCAGAGTCTTCTCTTCAGTCGAGATCGGCGTCTCTGTCACAGATGATGACTCTGTCCGCGACGTCACGGCAGAGGTGCTGTTGCCGGACAGCTCGACAGCATCTTTCCCGTTGACGTGGGTCTCAGGTGACTCATACCACGCGTATTTCGCAACCTCCTTGATCGGGCGGCATACAGTGACGATTAAGGCTCTTGACCCTTCGCTGAACGAAGCGACATCCTCGCAACAGTTCTATGTGGTTGACGATCTCCCGCCAGTCGTCAGCATGGCGGTCGCGAGACCGGACGTACAGGAGGTATACGAATTCGTCAACATCACCGCCACGGTCACTGACAACTACAGGCTTGCCGCGGTTCTTCTCAACGTCACAGACCCAAGCGGCACATGGACGAACGCGACTATGTTGGCGGCAGGATCAAACGACTATTACCTGGCCAGAGCCAATGTCATGCTTGGGGCGTACAACTACGTCGTGTCTGCGTGCGATTCCTCTGGGCATTGGGCATTTGAATCTGGTACGTTCAGGGTGGTCGACACTACTCCCCCCGAAGCCGAAGCAGGCTTGGATGTCGTCGTCGAGAGTGGCATGACCGTGCTATTCAACGCAAGCCAGTCCACAGACAATTACCTGATTAGTGAGTACAGATGGAGCTTCGACTATGGCGGATCGCAGGTGACTCTTTTCGGCGAGACGGCGATGTGGACGTTCGGCAACGAGGGCGTGTACACCGTCGATCTGAGGGTGACGGACACGAGCAGCAACAATGGGACGGATGACATGCAAGTCACCGTCCAGCCGCAAAACAGACGTCCATGGATAGTGACTATCGGCGTCGACCCTCGGAGCCCTGAGTTCCGTCAGGTCGCCAACTTCACCGCTCGTGTCGTTGACACAGATGTCGACAAGGTCTGGCTCGAAGTGTGGAATCCAGACGGATCGCCGCTCTTCAACAGGACGATGAACTGGGATCCCGCATCGGGCCTAGCCTCAAACTCGTCATCGTTCACAACACTGGGGCAATTCGCATACCGTGTGTCTGTCGTCGACCTGGCGGGCCTCTGGGATGCCATGGATGGCTCCTTCTTGGTGGTGGACACCACTCCGCCCGACGCCTTGGCGGGTGCGGACCGCACAGCCGAGAGAGGTCAACCAATCGAGCTGAATGCAGGTGCTTCGACGGACAACGTGCTCATCATCGACTACGAATGGCGGTGGTCCGTGGATGGACGTCCATTCTTTGCCGAGGGCCCCGTGGTGAATGTCGTCTTCACCAAGCCGGGCGTCTACCAGATAACGCTGGCGGTGGAAGACTCCTCGCATAACGTTGGACACAGCTCAGTCATCATCACCGTCGAGGACACAATACCGGCAAGCACGCCGACGGGTCTCACGGGTTTCGTGGTCAGCGGCGGGGTGCTGCTGCTGTGGACCCCGAACACGGAAGACGACCTTGCAGGGTATCATCTATACAGGGAGAACGCCAGCGGCGTTCCGAAGTTGTTGGCTTCATTCGGCCCTCCTCAGACGCAGTACATTGACTCAGACGTGGTCAACGGCACGACCTACAACTACACCCTCCGCGCCCTCGACCTCTACGGCCATCCGTCGGCACCGTCGGAAAAGGCATCTGTCAACGTCCCCTTACCGCCATCTGGGAGACCGCCGGTTCAGACTGAAGGATTCGACTACGCGTGGCTGTTACTCATCCCACTTGCTCTCTTGGCGGCAGCCTTCACGATCCTCTACTTGCGACGTAGGGGCCGCGAACCTCAGTCGAAAGGAAATCGCGAAGAGAAGACGCGGAAAGGGGAACCGCCAGAAAACAAGCAAGAGCCGGATGAATCAAGCCCTACCTGATTTTATGCATCTTGACGAGGTCCGCCTCGAAAGGCTTCAGGTTCTCCGGGATGATCACGCCTTGAAGAGGTTCATTGAGGCTCAGTCCCTTGTCCTTCTTGTCCTTCCAGACCTTTGAGTTGAACTCGATCAGCCCCTGCGTCAGCCCGCGCATGCCGGTCTCCCAATCAGCCCGCGCTTCCGGCATCGGCTGATCGTGCACGCTCCCGCCATAGACCTCCCGCCACATCTTCTCCGTCGAGAACGGGGTGATCGGCGCGAGGATCCGGAGCAGCGCCTTCATCACCTCGTTCAGGGTGAAGCGCGCGCCCGTGTCCCCCTCGTACGCCCTGCCCTTGACCATCTCGAGGTAGTGAGGCGCGAAGACATTCCAGAGGAACTCCCGGCACCTGTTTGCGGGTACGAAGAAGTTGTAGTCATCGTAGCCCTCGCGGCTGACCCTGACAAGTTCGTTGAGCTCGGAGAGGATCCAGCGGTCCGTTGCCTGGAGATTCCCCGCGGGGGGCTGCTCGAACATCGACACGAACCGCATCGTGTTCCAGAGCTTGTTGATGAACTTCCTCCCGCCGGCGATCCTGTCCTCGGAGATCCTGAAGTCGTCGCCGGGCATCGTCTCCGCGGCGGACCAGAAGCGGAAGGCGTCCGCGCCGTGCTTCGCGATCACAGGCTCGGTGTCGACCACATTGCCCTGGGACTTGTGCATGGCCCGGCCGTGCTCATCCAACCCGAGGCCGTGCACGAAGACGTGGTGGAACGGCTTCTCATGCATCACGTACCAGCTCTTCAGCGTCGTGTAGTATAGCCAGTTGCGGACTATGTCCCGGCCCTGAGGCCTCAGGGTCGTGGGGAAGTGCTTCCTGAAGAAGTCGTCGTCCCGCATGAAGAGAGTCGCGACGAGGTTGGTGTTGCTGCTGTCCATCCAGGTGTCGAAGACCCTGTCCTCGCCGCGGAGCCTCTTGCCGCCGCAGTGCGGGCAGGCGTCGAAGGGCGGCGGGTCTATCCATGGGCGGTAGTATTTGCCCGGCGGCGGGACTATCGGCGCGAAGCAGTCCTCGCAGTACCAGAGCGGGATCTCCGTGTGATAGTACCTGCGGCGGCTGATTGGCCAGTCTATCGTTATCGAGTCAATCCAGTCAAGGAGGAGCTGGCGATGGCGGTCTGGGTGGAATTCCATCGACCTCGCTGACCTTCTCAGGTCCTCGAGGGCGGGCAGCTGCTTGAGGTACCAGTCCTTCATCTGGATGAACTCGATCGGGGTCTTCGAGCGCTCGCACATCGGGGTCTTGTGCACAACATCTTCCTGCTTGCGCACGAGGCCCAACGCTTTCAGGTCCTCGATTATCTTCGCCCTCGCCGCCTCGACGGTCATCCCCTTGTAGGGCCCGGCGGCCTCGGTCATGCGCCCGTCCTCGCCGATCGCGCTGATGGGCTCCAGGCTCAGTTCGCGGAACAGCTGGATGTCCATCTGGTCGCCGTAGGCGCAGATCATCGCCGCCCCTGTGCCGAACTCCGGCTTGGCGTTGGGGTGCGGGTGGATCGGGACCTCCCTCTCGAAGATGGGGACTATGGCCCTGTGGTGGCGGAGCTTGTGGAACCTCTCGTCGTCCGGGTGGACGATGATCGCCCTGCAGGCGGAAATGAGCTCCGGTCTGGTCGTCGCTATGACGAGTTCCCCACCGCCGTCGTGAAGCCCGAAGGCGACGTAGGTGAGCTTCGACGGCCTCTCCTGATACTCGATGTCCGCCTCCGCTATCGTCGTCCCGCACTTCGTGCAGTAGTAGCTCGGCCTGAGCCCCTCGTAGACGAGGCCTTTCTTGAAGAGGTCGATGAAGACCGCCTGCGTGACTCTCCTGTATTCCGGCGAATCCGTCTCGAAGTAGTAGTTGTCGAAGTCGCAGCTCATGCCGATGCGGCGCGCGAGGACGTGTATCTGGTCGCAGTACTTCTGGATCTCCTGCCTGCAGAGATCGATGAACTCCTCGCGGTCGAAGTCGTGCAGGCGCTTTCCGTGCTTCCTCTCGACGGTCAGCTCGATGTTGATGCCGTTGCGGTCGAGGCCGAAGGGGAAGAGCACCTCGAAGCCGAGCATCCTCTGAGCGCGCGCGCACATGTCGATTAGAGAGTAGCCGGCGACGGCCCCGATGTGCCACTGGCCCGAGGGGTAAGGCGGCGGTGTGTCGATCACGTAGAACGGCTTCTTCGATGCGGGATTGAAGGCGTATCGCTTCTCCTCCCGCCAGAGCTTGAGGAGGTCCTCCTCGAACCTCTGTTCCCACTGCTTGTCCTTCAGTTTCGGCTCGGGCATCTGAACGTCTGTGCGCAAAGGGCGCGGAGATAAAAAGGGTTGCGTGGCGGCGGTTGAGATGCCCATGGCGGTGGCTCGCACCGGCATTCTCGCGGTGAGCAAGATTATCAAAACCGATTTCCAAGGGACAACTGCTTTGACCCCTCCCCCGGCATCAGACTGGCGGGAGCGTGCAACTTGCCCGAAGAGGAGTATGTGGAAAGCGACGAGGAATGGACAAGCAAGCCGAGAGTCAGGGCGAAGGTCTGCCTTGTCGGGGACGCGGGCGTCGGCAAGACCTCACTCATCAGGCGTTTCGTCCTGAACCAGTTCGACGACAAGTACATCAAGACGATAGGGACCAAGGTCAGCAAGAAGTCGACCTGCCTCTACGACGGTTTCCGAGAGAGGGAGACGGAAGTCGTGATGACCATCTGGGACATCATGGGTCAGGAGGGTTTCAGGGAGCTGCTCAAGGACGCGTACTTCTGCGGGGCGAACGGCATCATCGCCGTGTGCGACGTCACGAACCAGGAGACGATGAACCGCCTCGACGGCTGGCTCGACAGGACCTACAAGATCGCCGGAGAGGTGCCGGTCGCGATCCTGATCAACAAGGTCGACCTCGGGGACAGGGGGAAGATTGAAGAGAGGAACATGGCCCAGTTCGGCAAGGCGTACGAGAGCCCGTTCTTCTTCACCAGCGCGAAGACCGGGGAGGGCGTGGAGAAGGCGTTCGCGGACATCTCGTCGCGGATACTGCGCAGGGAGACGAGCGAGAGGAAGGAAGAGCTCGCTTTCGCCTAATCGCAGAATGATGATGCGAGGGCCATGAGCTGTATTCTCGGTTCAAATCGCATCCATCATTCCACAGGCAATTTGCTGGGCCAATGATGACCGGTATCATGCCCATCTTTTCAAAATTTCGGGGTGTCCCTTCGACGGACACCTGTTCTTGCTCGTTCTAGGAGCACGGAGAACATTCTGAACGTTCTCGGGAGATACTGCTCCTCCTCGTTGACAGTTTTCACACTCTCATCCGCCTTACTAGACACTAGCTCATCCCGTACTTCGAGGCGAAATTCCACGTTCCGGGCACCTTTCCTCGCGGATTCGAAAACCGTTTCTGAACTGTCTCTAAACTGACCTTCGTCGCAAGATACATCGTACTCCTTTGAATGAAGAGATTCGCCACTCTGTGCATTGCTTGACTTTATGCACAGCTTCCTGACAGTCGACCGACCAATTTTGAGTCTCAGAGAAATCTCCGACCACGAGAGACCCATCGCCCTGAGTCTCTCCGCCTTTTGTGTAAGCATCGGATCTCCCGTTTGTTCTTCTATCGTCGGGCGTCCTCCCCTTGGTCTTCGGACGTGAATTCCTCCTCCTCCTCCTCCTCCTCCTCCTCCTCCTTCTGAAGAAGAGCCGATTGAAGAGGCGGAACCGTTCTTCGTCTTCTTCATCTTCACCGAGGGGCGCATGCTTTAAAGGGTCTTGTGTGATTATAGACAAAAGTGCGTCCATGGGATACATCTCAGAGCGCGTGACGAGAGACGTGTTCGAGTCTGCGAGGCACCTGATCATCGCCGGGCATTTCACGAGCGAGTACCAGCTCTATAAAGTGGCACTCCTACAAGCCGCGTCAACACGCAGTATTCTCACGCCAGGCACCTTGAATCGACTCCCGCCGTCCAAGGAGCCGAAGGAGTATTACGCGCGAACCTACCTCCCGAAGGAGCAGTACGAATCAGTCAGTCACGAATTGAAGGAGAACATAGGTTCCGCCCTCGGAGCGTGGGTCCGGCTTGTGGACCAAGGCGTCCCCGCCCCTGGAACGACGGCATTCATGGTCAATCATCTGCACCGAAGACCGTCTCCAAGAGTCTACTGATGGCGGGTCGCAGCTGTCTATAATTCTCTTTTTCTGTCCTCTTACTTGTTGGGGTCATGACATCCAGACGAATTGACGGACAAATCCCCCGACTAGTGGCATCGCAAACCGGACGAATGACGGACGGATCACTCCCGTGCGTACGCGGTGCGGGCGACGGCCGCGCCGCGGGGCAGACGGCAGCATGCACGCCACAGACGCCCGCGAGGCGAGCTATGCAGAACGGGCACCCGGTGGTACCCCCCCTCCAGCCGATGTTCAGGGACGCAGAACCCCCGCGTCACGCCAGCATGCTCACGTGTACGCGCACGCGATCCCGCGCGCCACGCCTGACTGCGCGGGATCCGCACACCCGGGAGGCGAGACCATGATGCCTCTCTCTAGGCGGAAGCGGAGGCAGATTCAGGAGCTTTATTTTGAGGGCCACAGCATGGATTCAATCCGCCAATATGCCAACGTCGGGAAAGGAAGCGTGGAGGACACCATCGCGCGGTTGAAAAATGGCCAATATGAAGAATTCGCTAATGTTCTGGAGATCGTCGACGAACTCCGCGAGATCTCTGTGTTCGTTCGCAAGCATATGGATGGTGACTTGGAGAGGTGCTTCATAGGGTCCGCGGTATGGGTGGCCATCAACGAGATGGGACTGGAACCGAGTCAGGTGAAAGAATGGTCACAGCTGTGCGAAGACCTTTCACCACCGGATATGCCTAAGAAAGAGTTTGTGGCTGCGATGATTTGGTGCAAGCGCCTCGAGAAAGAACTCGGCGTCGACATCGCCAGCCTGCCCGGACGCATCGAGGCTCTTCGTGGGGAGGTTGAGACCCTTCACGGGGAAATCGAGGCCCTCAATGCTGAACGGGACAGCTTGCGATCAGACGTGAAGGCGCTGAAGAGTTCCACCGAGTCGTTGAGGGAGGAACAGGGACTCGTTCAGGACATCAAGGGGATTAAGGAAGCTCAGCACGAGGAGGAATCCAAGCTCGCTGAAATTGAGGGCGGTACGAGAGTGGCCTTGGCGACGGCCAACGTCACGCAGGAGACGCTAGAACGGTTCAGGGTGTTCTCGGGCACGGCGAGTGCTAGGAATGTCCCAGTCGACAGCAAGTCGATGGACACTCTGATCTCGCTGATTGCTGACCTGGGACCTGATGGAATTGATGAGGTCACGAAACTGAGCGCCCAATTGGCGAAAGAGCGCCTGAAGACGTCTGAAGCAATCTCACTTCTTACCGGTCTATGGCGACGCGGATTCACCCTCCGCAGAGCCACTGCGGTGGTCCACGCTCTGGGCAGCCGGGGTTCATTCTCCTCCTCTCTGAACCGCATGACTTCCCTCCTTGAACAGTGTGAGACCTTAGACGCTGCCGTTGCAACCCGGGCTCAGCAGAATGAAGAACTCAGGAGGAAGGAAGCCGCCATACGCGGCATGATTTTGCAGCTGAAGCAAGCCGAGGCGAACCTGAAGTCGAGTGTCGATGATTTGTCTCGTCTGGAACGGGAGGCTGGCGCAAGCATCGAGAAAAAGCTACGCGAGTCGGATGCAAGTATTGTGTCGCGGCAACAAAAGGCAGATGAACAATACTTGAAGAAGCAACATGAGGCGGACGAACTATACTTGAAGAGACAACAAGAAGCCGACGGCCGTCTGAAGACGGCCGAGGAGATGCTGAGAGGGATTCAAGAGAACGCCGATAGGCTCGGAAAGAGGAACAGGGAACTCAGTGCGATAAACATGACGCTGAACGAGCAGATTAGGGCGCTTAAAGAAGAGACGACGGAATCGACCCGCCAGCGAGACGACATCAAGGGACAGCTTCAAGCCGCACTTATCGTGAACGGGGAATGGGATGCGATACAGACTAGGATGCGCACCCTGAAGGAAAAACATGAACTGGAGTTGAAAGAGCTTGAGACACAAATCGCTGCTTGCCGCGATACATTAGCCCTCGCCGAGCATCTTAAGCGCGCGCTCGGCGGTGATTCCCCCTCTGCGCGCACAGTCTTTAGTTACTATGCGGTGGAGCCGAGAACTCTTCCTGGAAGGAGCGAGCCTCTACCCGATCCCGAATGGGCCCGCAAGAAGCTTGTCACGACGGTTCTGGAGCTGGTGAAGAACGAGGCGGTTCCCCGTGAGGAATTTGAGCGGACCAAGAACAAGTATGAGGAAGAGGTGAGCCGACTGCAGAATGTGTCGAATGAAGCGGCAGGGACCATCGAAGGACTGAAAGCCCAGATGAACGAGCTTCGAGATAAGCTGAATACCAGCGAAGGGGAGAAACGCAGGCTCTCTTCTGAGTTGCACGCGACAGAAAAGAATCTAGAATGGTCGGAACAACTCCGGGCTGACCTCCTCGCCGAGCAACGCAAACGATAGCGGCGTTGCCAGATCATACAAGACGCACCTCAGATATTGATGCGGCACGGACAATACCGATCGCTGAAGGTCTTGATCGCCGAATTCCTTAGTAAAACGTTACCGGGCGGACACCCGACCGTCTCCGTTATTCGAGAAATCTTGGTTCACACATTTCGAAGCTCAGAATTGAACGTCATTCCTCGGATTGGGGGTGGTCGAGGACCGTGGCGGCCCCATATATGCCCTCAGGCCAATACCTCCGGCGCGAACTCTGGAATAGCTGGAGGAGAGGTCGTCGTCGATATCGCTTAGGAAGGCGAGGGATGATATCGTTCTCGATCGTCAGAATTTCGATGTCATTCTTCGTGACTTCAGCGATAATCCTTTTCTTATTTCGAAGCTGGGTCAATGCTTCAGCGCTCGTAATGATCACCTTGTTGAACTTATCATACTCAGAGTACTTCGAGCTCTTTCGTACCATATCGAGTTTGTTGTTGATTTCCGAAATGAGGCGCCGAATTCCTTCTATAGGTATCTGCAAGGAGCATTCCGCCACAATAACCTGTTTGCGAGCTAGACTGGTCGCGAGAAGGTCAATCTCCCATCGATTAGGGAGAACTGCCGCATCATCGAAGTAAATGGTCGCGTTGAAACCTTGCACTTCATAATACGCCTTGGCCACGAACTCGAGAAGCCGTCCTAGAGATTCGGTGCGAAACCTCTCGAGGTCATCAACCCTGAATCGGGCGAAATCGGTTTCACTCACCTCTTCCTCTGAGAATCCCAAATGCCCTTTGATCTTCCGGATATAGAAAGCGCGCAGCGTTTTTTCGTCGACTTCGAAATTCCTGATGTTGATGGAATTCCGCAAACCCTTCAGCATCGACTCTGCAAATATGTATCCTTCACCTCCGGGAGAACCCACATCTAGGAAGATGAGCCACCCTGAAGCGTCGTAGATTGTACCGAATCTTTCCATAAGTATCCCGTAGCTAAACCATGGATATCCAGGATGCTTGATTCGAATAACCTGCACCCTCTCCCTATTTCCAAAGGTACTTCGCTGGAGTATCTCGCCACGTAGGAGCGACGCAAATGTGGAAGCCCCGCTGAACAACTTCGACTGAGCCGAGTCGATCAACTCGATCTGGTAATAGAGCAGAGCTTTGTCTATCCGGTCGTCAAGGCTCAGAACCGGTTCGGGCGATGAAGTGATTAAATCTCCGAAGAGCGTCTTGTTGACCTTGCCTTGCTTGCGGAAGAACAAGGAGGATCCGAGGCTCAGGCCATAGTCAGACTGGAGGCTTTCTACCGCGACTCTGTGTGCCACACCGTGCACTGCATTCAGTTCCTCCCATGTCGTGGCCTTGACTATTGGCGCTACTAGCTCCTGACTCTTTTTTCCGAGCAATTCATTCCAAACAAAAGCGAGCGCGAGTTTGTATCCTGGGAACTGAAAGTCAAGTTCTTTTCGGTACTTTGCCCCTCTCTCGACCAGTATATCTCCGAAGGGAGCATCTCTAATAGGTACCCATTTCGAAATGTCATGAGCATGGTACCATAGATTCCCAGCCGCCACAAACCCAAGGAGATCTTCCTTGGAAAACCTCCCTGCCAGAGCTGTATTGGGAATGACGTTGAGTTCGAAAGCTTGAGACAGTGGCAAGATGAATCTCCGGTTGATTTCGTCAAACTTCTCGGCGAGTAGTCTGAAGCTGTGTGCGTGGTAGGTGCTTTCGAACATCTCTCTGACGTTCTTGTAAATATTCGCCATTTCAGAGCTGTTTGGGAACTTGTCGAGTTCAACACCAGCGAAAAAGGCACGATCTGTGGTGGTGTCGCGGGTGAATCGGAAGAATTCACTGACTCGCAGCCATTCAAGATATTGAGGGAACATTATCCGCAAGAATAATCTGAACCCGCTAAGCAGGGGGACATTTTCGACATAGCCGTGTTCCATCGCGAAGGTTCTGAAACGGTCGACATCCTTGATTGCTCGGAATATTGGGATTACCCAGAAGACTATTCGTATGTCTTCATCCCTGAGACGCGAAGAATGCTTGTCGTTGGTCATTTCCTAGGACTGGGATATTCTCACGGGAAATAAGCCCTTTCACATTGATTACTCGATGGGCGCGTCTCGCGTGTAGTCTGATGAGAGTCTTGCAGTGATTTGCCCCGCGTTCCATGAAAACAATTCCGCGCCGCGCCCGTCATTTTCGGGCGATTTTTCAGACTTCCATGTAGTCGCCAAGCCTTTCGATGCCATTCCCCAAGGTATGTTCACATTGGGACATCACGAGCTTCGCTCCTCTTGCTCGTCCTGCAGCACGCGTACTGGAAGTCGCCCATGGCGACTGATATACACCTCAAGCGACCTCATCGATGACTGATGTCAGGGGGCTGAACGAACGAGCAGGCCTGATTCAATTCGAATCACCGGTGAGCCAATGGATATCGATTGGGGATCCGGTCGATTGATTCTGTGGGAAGGCTACCAACGCATAGGCTACCTTGATTGGATGACCCTCCCAAGGTCCGAAGGAGACGATGCAATTCGTATCGCAAACCTTGTCATCGAACAGGAGGAGAGACGAAAGAAGGGGTATGGCCGGATGCTCCTTGAAGGCTTTGAGAAGGCCGCACGACGGCAGGGCTTTGCAAGAATCGGTCTCATGCTCGTTAAGGAAGAAGTCTCTGGATTTTGGCAACACATGGGCTACGAATGGGGTGAAGGCGAAAGAAGGGGATTTTGGAAGAACCTTCCTGGAGAAGAGACTGCAGAATAGATTCCGGACCATCACCTGTTGATTAAAACCATGGCCGGGCTCATTGGGATTGGCGGATTGTACCTCCTCACGAGGTCCACTGGGTGGCGAATTCTTCAAAATACATCTTCGCATCCGTAAACCGCGCGAAGACTTTGGAGTAGGCAATTGGCGCACCTCCTGTCCCGCATACCACAGTAATTCGAGGGCGCTTGAATGGGGATTCGATCTCTCGAAAGAGAGACAACGCCTCGTGGTCGCTCTCTGGCAGCGAGTAGCCGATTGAAATCACTTCTCGGGCACGGCGGAGGGCCTTTCTCGCTGACACCCAGATTGGTTCACGGTAGCGGCTCTCCCCAGCCTTTTCAAGGATTGGTGGTACAATGCCTGATTCCAGAAACCTCTCGCCACACCGTGGGCAGCTCTTACGACGAATTGGCACATAGGGTGTCTCGAAGGAGGTGACCTGGTCGTTGGATTTCTCTGCCTTGCCGCAACCCCGACACACTCCCCAGCTCGCTGACCCGTGAAGTTTGTAGACGTCAAGCTGAGAGCCCGACCGTCGCAACCTCCTCCGCCGAGTGGCGTCGTCGAACTCAATTGCTCCACCAGCCCCGTACTCATACCTCAGGCCGATGTCGTCGAGGAGTTGCTCGAGCAGCAAGTCATAATTGAAGGTGATTATAGTGAGTGTACGGCTTTGCTGGAATAACTGCCGGAGGAACGTCGTATAAGTCGTCCAAAGTTGGCCTGCTCTTCGAATCCGAATCCCGCCACACACGGACGCGAGGTGGATTGTTATCGTTGAGAGAAGCGACTGGGCTGGCAATGAAACACCTTCTACCATGAAACTACCGCCCGTCCGCGCTTCGCGCCAGATTTCTGTGAAGAACTCCTCAAGCGATAGCGTAGTCTCGCTGACAGAGTGCTGCCTTCGTTGAATCAGTTGCACTAGCATATCGAGAACGTCCCTGTCGGCAGCGCTTCGCTCCAAACAATCCTCTGAAAGCAGATCCTTTAGCAGGGGACCGCCGGCAGGTCTTGAGAAACCCGCTCCGGTGACTAAGACGGTGTGACCTGGCATTCGGTCAAGTGGAACCAATACGACCGTTAAAAACTTCTGCGACCAAGGTCGAGGGCGGTGTCTGTCGGTGTGCCGCCTGTCCTTACTCGAGCCGGAACAGCACGGGAAAGATGTCCGACGCCGCGTGCGCACGGAGATTAGAAATACAATGACGCAAGATGAGGTGTTCGCATGCGAGGGGTACGGTGGTCAGGTTCTCGGAGAAGCGTGCTCGTTTCAGCATTCTTGGTCCTCTCGCTATTTATGTTCATTCCCCCGCTGACCCAGCGGGCAATCGCCCAATATACCTGGGTCGTGGAGGTGGTGGACTTCGGGAACCTAGGGCCCAACGGCTCCTATGGCCTCAGAGAGCCTTCCTTAACGCTGGACTCCCAAGCTTGGCCACATATCGCTTACTTCGACGCATGGAATCGCAGCTTGAAGCACGCGTTCAAGGACGCCAGCGGCTGGCACACCGAGATAGTGGACCGTGCCGACTGCTTCCCCCCCGATTTCGAAGGGCCTTCACTCGTTTTGGATTCTCTGGATCAGGCCTGGATAGCCTATGGTGCGGCAACAACGCCATGCGATGCGTCGTGGGACGTCCGGCTCGCGCATTGGAACGGGGCGGTTTGGGACGTGCAGACTGTCGATCCCCCGGGGACCGTGGCAGGATGGCAACCGTCCCTCGACCTTGATGCCCTCGACCGCCCCCGGATTGCGTTCTTCGCGAACATGATGACGGATCCAGAGGTTTGGTACGCGGAGTGGGATGGCGGCTCTTGGCGGTATGAGTCTGTCGTCGCGGGCGATTTCTTGAGCGTCATGCCCCATCCCAGCGTCATCTCTCTCAAGGTGGACTCTCGGGGAAATCCAGGGCTCGCGTATGCGCAGACCGCGGATTTCAATAACCTCAGTTACTATTACAGGAACGGCGGAGTGTGGCGCTGGCAACGCGTGGACCTGACAGCGACTGCAGAGGTGGACTATATCTCCCTCGCTCTCGATTCGCGCGACTTCCCCAGCATAAGCTACGCGCACGCTGCGGGGGAGCAGCTGCGGTACGCCCGCTGGAACGGTTCCCAATGGATCCTGGATTTCCCGACAACGTTCGGCCTCACGGGCGCTGAATCGTCTCTTGCCGTCGACTCCCAAGATGAGCCTCACATCAGTTATAACCATGCTCCATCGTGGTCGGGTGGTTCGGACGTGCCGGACTACGCCTACTATGTACGGAAGTCGGGGGGTCTCTGGGTATGGCCGCAGACTCCCGACCCGACGGAGGTGGGCTGGGGGCCCTCACTTGCCCTCGACTCGCACGACCTTCCGCACATCGCCTGGCTATTTGGCGCCGTCCGTAACGGGGCCGAACTGCGATACGCCTACGTGCCATGGGTGGACACGGAGCCGCCCGTTTCCAATGTCCTGCCAATTGCACCCTACTGGAATGGTGGTCCTGTTCAGGCAGTTGCGACGGACGAGAGCGGAGTCGCCAACATCACCCTCTGGTACCGCCACAGCACGGACAACTCGACGTGGGGACTGTGGACACGGTTCTCCACTCTAGTGTCCCCGCCGTGGACGTGGTCTTTCACATTCCCCCGAGGAGAGGGATATTACGAGTACTACTCGACTGCCGTTGACACCATGGGGAATGTCGAACCGCCTCCCGCCACTGCTGACGCGATCGAGGGATACGACATCACCCCGCCAGTCTCCACCGCTCTCCCGATCTCACCCTACTGGCAGAGGTCCCCGTCGATCGTCGTGACCGCCACCGCCACGGACAGCCTCAGCGGCGTCGCCGATGTCACCTTGGTATACTCCTACTCGCAGGACAATTCCACGTGGTCGCCCTGGACTCAGATCGAGACGAATACGTCGCCGCCTTGGCGATGGCCCTTCCAGTTCACGATGGGCGAGGGATACTACAGGTTCTTCACCATCGCGAAGGACGTGGCCGGGAACGTTGAGGGGGCCAAGACCTCCCCCGAGGCCATTGCCGCCTACATCATCCGAGCGCCGGTCACGTCCCTCTGGATTGGAAGGCCCAACTACACCCACGGGACGACGTTCATCAAGTCGATCACTCCCCTGACGCTCTCGGTCATCGACCGGGGCGGAACGGGGATCGCCAACACGAAATACAGGCAAGACAATTCTATCTGGACTGAGTACACCGGACAGTTCTTCCTGTCAGGCGACGGGGACCATTACCTGGAGTGGTACTCCGAGGATAATACCGGGAACCTCGAGGAGGTCTCGTGGCGGGTGCTGAGGGTCGACGACACGCCGCCATCCATGTCAATCAGTCCCGAAGATCCGAAAGTGTCTGCTGGCACATCCTTCACTCTCTTATCCGATGACGGACAGGGATGCGGAGTGGCGGGACTGGAGTACAGGATAGACAACGGCTCGTGGATTACCTACTACTCGCCGTTCACCCTGTCAGAGGGATGGCACAACATCACATACAGGTCTTGGGACCACCTGAACAACTCAATCGAGAAGACTCATATGGTTGAGCTGATCCCGCCTGAGGTCCCGCCTGGCGGGAAGGTGGATGTGAACTACAAGCCGATCGTGGCGGTGATATTCGCGATCATCCTCATTCTCGTCGGGATGTGGTCGTCGAAGAGGAGGCCGTGGAAAGGCGGGAAGGATACAATAGCGGTGGTGAAGGCGTTCATGGTCACACCCCTGCCGTTCGTCCTCGCAGAGGCGGGAACCGGAATCGTGTCCCTCTTCACGGGACAACTCTCGATACCTCCGCTAATAGGAGTCGGTACGGCTGTCGATCTCGCGATCCTGATGGCGGGAATCTCAGTTGCACTCCTCAGGGCTTTGAAGCCGGAGACGCCAGGTGCGGAGGAGAGGGAAAATCCGAGGAGCTGTTGATGGTCGGCGAACCGTCAGTCGCCATGCCAATCTGGAACCGCCGCGGCGCGGCTGCCCGACGCCTTCTAAGCACGGAGAATAGAAATACAATGAAGTCAGATGGGACGCTCGCATGCGAGGGGTTCTGTGCCCGGGGTCACGGAGAAGCGTGCTTGTTTCTGCACTCGTAGTGCTCTCTCTCCTGGCGGTTACTCCTTTAGGGCCAATCCCCTCGGCCGCGTTGCCTGGAAGAGATTCGTCCGTTCCGTCGATGAGCCAAACCGGACGCGACATCCTCGACATCTTCCATTCCACAGGCGGCTACTTCACCGAGAATAGGGGGCAGGTCAACGTTGCGGTGCGCTACTACTCACGAGGGAATCCCGCGGTTGCATTCAGGGACGACGGGGTCATGTTCGTCATGACCAAGTGGTCGGGAGTCGATGATGCGGCATTAATGCGATCGCCCTTCGGGCGCAATCGGCCTTTCGGTTCATCCGGGCAACTCATCCCGAGTGAGTCGCTGGCTTACATGATGCGCTTCGATGGTTCGAACATTGTCCGACCCATCGGTTTGGAGAGACTTCACTTTGACAGCAACTTCTTCATCGGGAGCGATTCCTCGAAGTGGGCGACGGACGTCCCCAACTATGCTGAGATCGTATATCGCGACCTCTACCAAGGCATCGATCTCTCTTTCCGCATGACAGCCTCAGGACCGAAGTACGAGTTCACGATCCAGCCCGGGGCGGACATCAGTGCGATCAGAATTGCACCTGACGGTGTCGAGTCGGTGTCGGTCGACGCCGATGGTGTCGCTATGAGCACGCTGCTTGGCAGCGTCCGCGATCTCCCGCCATATTCCTTCCAGGAATCAGGCGATCCGATCGCATGCAGCTTCATCCCCCGAGGAAAGGAAGCATACGGATTCGACTGCGCCTCCTGGGACAGGTCCCGTCGATTGACCATCGACCCGCTGATATACTCGACTTTCCTCGGCGGGAGTTCATCTCGGGAGTACGCGGATTCTATCGCTGTTGATGATGCTGGTAGTGCCTACGTCACCGGGATGACCTACTCCGCGGATTTCCCTGTCACAGTTGGCGTCATCTACACCAGCTTGAATGGTACGTCGGATGCATTCGTGTCGAAGTTGTCTCCAGACGGCAGCACGCTTGAGTATTCCACGTACCTGGGCGGCGGATCAGACGAGTGGACGGCTTCGATCGCCCTCGATTCATCTGGTGGCGCTTACGTCGTTGGCGTGACGGATTCTACAGATTACCCCACCACGCCCGGCGCCTACGACACCTCGTACAACGGCGGCTATAACGACATATTCGTGACGGAATTGAACCCTACGGGAAGCTCTCTTCTCTATTCCACATACATAGGCGCCTATCTTGAGGAGGTTGGGTACTCCATCGTCCTAGACAGTTCGCGTCACGCGTACATCACGGGCAAGACATGGTCGGACACCGGTTTCCCGACCACTACCGGTGCCTACGACACGACATTCAACGACAGACCCTCCTACAATGATGGTGACGTAATCGTCATCAAGCTCACCCCTGCGGGGGACGATCTTGTCTATTCCACATTCATTGGCGGGGCAGGTTGGGAAGTGGGAATGGCGATCGCCTTGGACTCCTCAGGCAACGCTTTCGTGACAGGGGACACTGAGTCGGTCGATTTCCCGGTAAGTCCGGGGGCCATGAACACCACTAGCCTATACCCCGGAGGCCAAACCTTCGTCGCGAAATTAAACGCCGCCGGGAGTTCCCTGGTCTACTCCGCCTTGATAGGCAGGGCTCAATCGCCTCACGATGGAGGACGTGCGATCATTGCAGACTCGTTCGGAGCGGTGTATGTGGCTGGGACTACATCGGGTTTCTCGGCGACCGCAGGCGCCTATCAAACGTCGTTCGCAGGTGACAACAACGACGGGTTCCTGGCGAAGCTGGATTCCATCGGATCCGCGTTTGCCTATGGCACATATCTCGGCGGCAGCGATGACGACTATATCTATGCTCTCGCCTTGGACTCTGGCGGAAACGCCTATGTCTCGGGTAGGACGTTTTCTGCAGATTACCCTGTCACCGCTGATGCGTTCGACACAATGCTCGATGGCACGGATGCGTTCCTGACTGAGGTGAATCCGACCGGGAGTGCTCTGGTCAACTCGACTTTCTTGGGAGGCAACGATTCTGAATACGGCTATGGCTTGGCTCTTGATTCATTTGGCAGCGTATATGTCGTCGGACCCACATCTTCCCCGGACTTCCCCGTCACCGCGGATTCGTTCGACGAGACCTACAACGGCTTCGATGATGCGTTCGTCACCAAACTCGGCCTCGGAGGGGGCGCCAACAAGCCGGATCTTGAGGTCCTTCCCGGTTACATTGTGTTCAGCCCGCCAAGTCCGATCGGCATGGGCGCCACGGTCAACATCAATGTGATGGTTCACAACGTGGGATTCCGCAACGCGTACAACATCGTCGTCAGGTTCTACGACGGGGCACCAGTTGCGGGAAACCAGATAGACGGCGATAAGGTCATACCGGTCATCGACATTCATCTCCCGGTCGGCGGAGCCTCTGTCATTTGGCTCGCTGTGCCTCCTAGGTTCCACGACATCTGCATCGTTGCGGACCCCGATAATTCCATAGATGAAGTGAACGAGACCAACAACGAAGCCTGCGCGCAGTTAGAGGTGATCATCCCGCCAGTGCCCGATCTGACGATTCTTCAGCAGGATGTCCTCTTGTTCCCCGCACCCCCCATCGTCGAGGGGTCGATCGTGCGCATCAACGCAACCGTGCGCAACATCGGAGGGGTTGCGTCAGGGGCCACGGCTGCAAGGTTCCATGACGGTCTCCCGCCTTCACCGCAGATAGACGTTGACCAGTCACTTGCCACGATGCCTTCCGGGGGGTCGCAGACCGTTTCCGTTGTCTGGATCGCACTCCCTCCGGGGAGCCACAACCTGTGCGCCATCGCGGACCCGGACAACCTCGTGAGCGAACTGGACGAGGGGAATAATATGGCTTGCTTCGCGGTAGAGGTGTTACCGGTGACAAAGCCTGACTACCTGCCATTCCAACCGGAGCCGCCATCACCTAGCAGTATCGGTCTCTCTCTTCCCATCGTCTTCTCCGTAGTCGTGCACAACCAAGGCAATGCGACCACAGTCAACGAATCGACCCTCGCATTTTGCGACGAGCAGAATCCCGGCATTCCATTTGCCGAGTTCAGGGTGAGTCCGCTCCTTCCTGGCAGCGATTCCTCGCGGTATACAGCCACGTGGACATCTCCCGCCATACCCGGGACTTACCTCGTGTCCGTTGACGTGGACTACTACGATAATGTGAGTGAGTGGGACGAGACGAACAACGTGTACACATGGACGATTGATGTCGCGTCTGCGCCTGTCACCTTGGCTGACTACGTTCCGACTCAGACCGAGCCGCCCACGCCGCTCAAAATCGGCACCTCTTCCACCGTCCTCCTCTCGTTGCGAGTGCTCAACAAGGGAAACGCCACCGCGCAGGCGAACGCCACGATCCTCGCGTTCTACAGCGAACCACCGCCCACTCTGCCTTTTGCAGAGTTCGTGGTTTTCCCTCTTCCTCCCGATGGGGTGTCCCCGCGCTACACCGCCGAATGGAGGTCTCCCGCCGTCCCTGGCGTGTACAGCGTGACTGCGGACGTGGACTACTTTGACGACGAGATCGAGTGGAACGAGACTGACAACCTGCACATATGGATTGTCGAGGTGGTCATCGGTCCTGTCACATCTCTCGTCGTCGGCGCTCCGAACTATACTTCCACCGCGACGTACGTGAGGTCTTCCACCGCCCTCGGTCTCTCGGTATCGGACCGTGGCGGGACTGGGATAAACTTCACGAGATATCGGATAGACGGCGGCCAGTGGATAGACTACGGAGATCAGTTCTTCCTGGCGGGAGAAGGGGAGCACTCCATTGAGTGGTATTCCGAGGACAACGCCGGGAACAGGGAGGACGTAGTTCACAGGGCACTGCGGGTCGATGACACTCCCCCCTCCACGTCGATATCTCCCGCCAACTGTCCATGCACTGCCGACACATTGTTCACCCTCACTGGCACGGACAGTGGAAGCGGCGTGAACGTCACCAGGTACAGGATAGACGGCGGCGAATGGACAGTCTACACAAATGGATTCACCGTCCCGGAGGGTGAGCACAACATCTCATTCTACTCGGTGGACAACCTGAACAACACCGAGCCGGAGAGATGGCTGGTGGTCAAGCCACCGCCCGAGGTGGCAGTGAACTACAAGCCGATCGTGGCTCTCACATTCGCAATCATCCTGCTCGTGGCGGGAGTTTGGTCGTCGAAGAAGAGACCGTGGAAGGGCGGGAAGGAGAGGAGGGCGGTGGTAAAGGCGTTCATGCTCACTTCGATGCCATTTGTGCTCGCAGAGGCGGCAACTGGCGTGGTGTCTTTCCTCACCGGGCAGCTGTCGATACCGCCCCTGGTTGGAGCGGGGACTGCCGTTGACCTGGCTATTCTCTTGGCCGGAATAGTTGCCGCAATCCTCCGGATAGTGAGGACAAAACCATCAGGAGCAGGGGAAACGGGTACGCCGTAGAAACGGTGACAGTCGGGAGGCCGACGATAGACGACTTTGGTTAGATGAACCTCATCAAGGACTGCACGAGGCGCCCGCCCCTTTGAAGACGCGGAGGATTGCACCGGAGGCGTGAACCGGCTTCTTCAGGCTTTCCCTTCTCTGGTTGTGTATTTCTTCGCCGTCCATGCTAGATCTCAGAACAGAAAAATATAGGTATGCATGCAGGGCGTTATCTGAGAATGTCATCATAACAGACATACATACCGATTAGACATCTTTCACCTTGCTCGACCAAAGCGGGACATTGGGCAATCCGACGGCAACTGCATCGCCTCCGCGAATGATGAATGGCGTGCCATCAGCTAACCAAACCAAATAACCGCTGCCGGAGTAGTGAGTCGAGATGCGTTCCACTGTGTTTATCTGGTCAATAGGAATTTTCTTCGTCTTCCTTCTCGAGCTAGTCCTTATGGCCTTCGCGAAAACCATTGTTTCGTTCTCGAGTCTGCTCGGTCTCGCGACCGTGAATCCGTAATGCTTGCCCACAAGGAGGGGTCTCTTGACGCCCTCCCGGTAGGATTCGCCGAAGGCGGCGCAAATTCGTTCAAGTATCTCGAGGCCACGACTCCCAAAACCTTTTTGATCGAGATAGATTCTTGGGCCATCGCGGAGTCTGAGGACTACCCCAAAGGAACCTCTTGGATTATCTTTGAATTCCACTTCAACGACTTCGGCAAGCGAGATCTCCCAAGTCCATCCTCTCCCCATCCTTCTGAATGGGAACTCCAAGCCCAGGACCCCGTCCCTGATTACTCGCGAGCGCTCTGAAACTACGAAGAAGACAACAACCATTGCAAAACCAGTTACAATCAGCATCAGCAGTATCCGGGGGATATAACCCACGACGTCATTTATTCCGGAAAGAAGGGACTGTACAACCAAGTAATCCGACCCAACAACCGCTGCTATGATCGTTCCAGCGACAACGGTTTGTCTAATAGCACGAAGCCGCCTCTGAGCCTTCGTAGGAACGAATTTCAGGTTGGACAGTTCGGAAACTGGCTTTTTGTCGTCTTGTATTGCTTCAACCATTGTACCCTCCCGTGGCCCAACGAACACCAATCAAGGCCAATATGACAAAAGGGGACGAGAAAGTGATAATCTTCTCAAGCATTTTCGCTATATCACTGAGCCAATCCATTGTCTCCATCGCATCCGACTGAGACCACTTGACATAGTAGAAAAGACCAAAGATAGATACCGCCAATGTGGCAAAATCAACACACATTTTGGCAGGGCCTTTTTGTGGCATCAAGGCAGATTGCATCAGGAGCAAAAGCGCAACTACCGAGATTCCGAATCCTATCCATCTTTTCATGAATTCATTCGCAGTCGACATGCTCGATGAAAGTCCTCCGAGCGAATAGGCGATCATACTGCCAGCGCGCGCCATCATTGATGAGGCAATGCCAAGGCCACTCAGCAATCCCAGGGTTGCGTTCGTCATCCAACTCACTGTCGTGAGTATCTCCACGGTGATCATGGATAGCGAGCATGCAAGAGTGATACCAGCCAGGAATTGTATCACAAAATCGAGGAATGTCTGTGTAGCTATCTTCGACACGAGCCATGCGAATCCGAGCGTCACAGCTTTGAAGACTATCTCCGCCGCGCGCACGATAAGCGGTAATGCGGCCAAAGCGACCGCCAAGGAGAAGATCGCCGCAGATACTGCGATAGCCGCTACGAGGAAATCTGCATTATTCTCAAAGCTCTCATACATTCGAATGAGACCGCCAGATATGCTGCTGAGTGCTTCTTTGAGGATATTCGTTATGGATTCGAGTAAGAATCTCACGGCGGCGGTCAGTACGGCCATCACAAAGTCGATGATCCACTTCACGAACGCCAATATCGCATCCACGAACGGCTTCACCACCGTGTCGTAGATGTATTCCAGCCCCTTCCCCTCGGCAATCGCCATCGCCAGCCCTATGCCCCACTTGACCACCGCCGCTACCACGTTTGCGATGAACGTGCACACCGCCACGACGGCGTTCCAGACCGCAGACACGAGCCCCGTGAAGGAATTCCACAGCAGCTCCCAGTACGAGGGCTTGCGGATCGGCGGTGGCGGGACCGAGTGATTCCCGCTGTTCTCCACGGTCATGTTCGGCAGTACGTTCATCAGTGCCTGGTCGAACCCGATGGTGTAGATCTCGTCCGTGACGACGAGGGGGAAGGAGGTGTCCATGCCCGTGCTGTTCCTCTGCAGCTTGAGTATCCAAGTCCACGCCTCTGCGAGCGTCAGGTTGGCGGCGACGAGCTGCTGCACCACCCTAGCGTTCAGCTCGCGCGGGTTGTCGTTGCCCATGATGGTCGAGCCGAGGAGCGGGTTGCCCGGGTGGAACGCCGAGCCGTCGGAGGAGTTCATCGACGCGAAGAACTCGGACTGCATGAACAGCCCTCTCGGCACGACGATGCCGTTCAGGCCCCTGTCGAGGTAGTTGAGGGCGCGTATCTCGCCCTGGCTGAGTGAGCGGTTCCAGAGCGTGAGGTCGTCGAAGAAGCCATTGAACAGGGCATCGGAGGCGCACCGCGCGATGCACAGCCTCGTGCTGTCGAAGGTGGCCAGGCTCGCTGGACTTCCCCAATCGTACGTGTGCATCTTCTCCCCGTCGATGTAGAAGATGGAATACTGGCCGTCGTACGTCAGAGTAGCGACGTGCCATTCGTTCGGCGGGAGCTTCACATTCGGGGGGTAGATCGTGGTTAATGCTCCGCTTTCCCTCCTCAAAGCGTAGCGCACGGTCCCGGCGGGTCCGGCCACGCTCATCGAGTACAAGCCCACCCATAGGCCATTCTGCAAGCCCTCAGCATACGCCACGGTCTGGATGACGTTTCCTCCGAGCCACTGAAGTCTGACCGACAGCGTGAGCTTGGTGACGCCGACGCCGGCACCTTCACTGACCATCAATCGAGCGTCGTTCAGTACCTGGACCGCCAATCCTCGCTGCCCCTCGACTGGCCTGACATCCGTTACAACCGACGCACCTTCCGCCCTCGCGTAATTGCCGTGGCCCGAGAGATCCTCATACCCCAGGATACCGGCTGCATCCACATCGTTGTTTTTCAATCTGGTGTCCATGTCAAGGTCCACTATCTTTGTGTTGACGATTCCGACTTCCCCGTTGCTCAGCGCCCTTCCGTACAACGCGACCTCGTCAACGACGCCGTCGAAGCAGCTGCCGTCCCAATCCCTGCCTATCTGCACCGGTTCGCTGTTCTCGCCTATCCAGAAGGCGCCTTTCATCTGGGAGACCAGCACGCTGTTGCCGAGGTAGATCGTCATATTCATGCCGTCGTACTCGGCGGTGATGTGATACCAAGAACCTTGATCCAGCGGGACGACCGTGGGTGAATCGACGATGTAGTCTTGCGAGCCGTTCTTGATTTCGAAACGCAGTCCGTTGGTGCTGCCGAGCCAGCCGATCCGCCAGGCGTCCTTCTTCCCCACCGCCCAATACCACTTGGCGGAGTCGCCTGTATGGTAGTCGACGTGCGGCATCACCCAGAACGAGATGGTCATTTCGTCCTTGAAATGCAGTTTCGGATTGTCGCTCGTCTCCAGCCAGTTGTTGCCGTCCTCCAGGTGCACCCCGTATCCCCAGTAGCCTTGCACCTGCGGGAGGGTGCCCCAGCCGGCCCTGTGACCATGGCCTGTCAGGTCTTTGTAGTACACGGTAGTGCCTATCGTTTCCTTCTGCTCCATGTTCCAGTACGCCTCCGCCCC
Organism: Thermoplasmata archaeon; assembly: GCA_041489255.1. Taxonomy (GTDB): domain Archaea; phylum Thermoplasmatota; class Thermoplasmata; order RBG-16-68-12; family JAFNFQ01; genus JAFNFQ01. The sequence goes on from JBGPQV010000016.1 coordinate 43,972, forward strand.
GCCCGCGTCCATCGTGTTGATGTTGATGACCGCGAACCTCTGCTCGCCTACGAATCGATGCGCCCCGGTCGATCCATTCTGGACTGTCGACCAGTCTGTCGGGGTCATGAGGACAGTATTCACCTTGCCGAACTTGACCGTGCGGATCTCGTAGTACAAGGTCGCGGTCGGCGCGGGCGGTGTGTCCGTACCATAGGAGTATCCCCAGAGTTTGTTGTCGCCTACCGTGAAGTTGACGATGACTGACCTGCTCGCGTCGCGCGTCAGGTCAATCTGCACCTGACCGTTCGGGTCATTGCGGAAGGCGCTGATGACTACCATGGCCCATTTCCTGTCGTCCGGCACATTGACGGCGAGGTAATGGGCGGGTCTCTCTCTGAGGCTGTTGATTGGCGCCTCTGAGCCAATTGTGTACTTGCCGTTAACACCGACCTCGCTCCACGCCGTGCATGTGTACTGCTCCGGGCAATCGTCCACTCCATAGAGCTGCTTCACCGTCACTTGAACGATGAGGTCGTGCAACGGGTCCAGGTCGACGCCGTCGTTGAAACCGTCCCCGTCGGTGTCCTTCTTCGTCGGATCGGTGCGAAGGACCTTGGTCTCGTTTCCATCCGGCACTTTGTCTCCATCGGTGTCCGCAATCGTCGGACTCGTGTAAAAACCGGTCAGGCCCTTCACTTCTCCCCCGTCGGAAAGGCCGTCTTTGTCCGTGTCGGGATAGAGGGGGGAAGTGATTTCGACACGATCCACCTCCGCCTCGAACACCCAGACCTTTCCCAAGCCACTCCCCCTCTGTATCTGCAGACTGTGCATCCCCTTCGCCATCGACGAAACGAAGTTGAAGGACTGATTGCTCCAGCCGTTGCTCGTGTTTTTCGTCACCTTCTGCTGCCCGTCGACGTAGACCTGGGCAGACACGCTGCCACCCTGCGCAAGGGCGGTCGTCCTGATGGAAAAGGAGTATCGCGCGAACGCGTTCACGGTGATGTTCATCGTGACATTGGCTAGGTAGCCGGGGGCGGAGTTGTTCCTGTACTGGAAGCTGTAGAGCTCGTCGTAGTCGGTCAGCCCGTCACGGTCCGTGTCCGGGTCGTTGACCGCGGTATGGTAGACGCACGCCTCGTCGTAGTCCGAGAGGCCGTCCCCGTCCGTGTCGTTTGACTTGGTCCACGACTCTATCCTGGTGTACTGCCAGTAGGCTATCTCGGAGGGGAGGCCGGTCCGCTCCACCTTCATCGTCTTCGGGCCGGAGCAGAAGCTGACGTCGAACGAGAAGTCCCGCTGCCAGCCAGGCGGGACCGACGTCTTGTTTATCCAGACATCCTCCTCCAGGTGCCCGATCTTGTGGTTCTGCTCGAAAGCGCCAATCACAACTTGGACCAAGGTGTTGTTCACGTAGAAATCCTGTTCAGAGAACTGGTACCCGGAGTTGCTCTGGTCAAAGTCCCCGCGAGACCTGCCCTCGAACCTGTACGTGCCCGACGTGTAGGCGGGGAAGTTGAAACTTATCGGCGGGGTGCCGTTGGGGAGCGTCTGGGAGGGGTAACTCTGCGTCTCCCCATACTCAGTCTGGTGGTCACCGTCCTGGTCCGGCTCGGCCCACATCCTGTCGACGAACAGCTGTACTGTGAAGTGCAGCATCACGTTCAGCTGCGCGCTGCCGTAGTAGTCCCGGTAAAATGAGGCGTTCGTCCTGTAGGTGCCGGTGTGCCACTGGCTGTCGCCCAGGGTGTCCCCCAGGATCTCGTAAGCGCCGTCGTGCCACTGCTCCACGTGTCCGGTGGCCATCGCCTTGTAGGTCAGATAGACTACGTATCCGGAATCGATGAGGGGCGCGCTCAGGTAGACCTCGGCGCCGGGCTGGGCCTGCCTCACGAGCCTCCCGTCCAGAATCGTGATGGGATCCCACTGCCCGTTCGGGTAAAGGCTCATCCCGGGGTCGTGGAGCCAGAGGAAGTTGTCCCCCGTCACCCCGACCTCGTCGAACCAGCGAACTATGTGCATCGAGGCGTAGGAGAACTCGTTCACCGCATACGCGACGAACCTCACCAGCACGTTCATGCCGGGAACGAACGGATAGGCGTCGTAGTAGGCAGACTGGTTCGTGTTGAAGTGGTTGTCCGTGCTGAACGAGACCAGCCTGGCGATCTCAACCCAGGCGGTGCCCGTGTACTGCTCGACGCTCAGGCTGGTCACGTCTCCCTTGAAGCGGAAATCGACGTTGTAGGTCGCGCCCGTGTCCGGTATGTTGAGGATCAGCTCGCTGTGGTTCAGCCCGTTCTTGTATCCGTTTCCAGTGTCCGCCCATCCAGGTCCCGTGAGAATCCCGGGCGAGTGGAATAGCGCGTCACTGTCGTCGCTGCCGTGGCCGACGTACGTCGAATAGCCGTAGGCCACCGCCGAGATGTTGTCCACCTTGACGGGCGAGCTGAAGCGCATGGCGACGTTTATGCCGAACGTGGAGGGAAGTTTGTCGTAGAACATCGTGTGGTCGAGGACGAAGCTCCATGTCCACCAGTTGGCCTTCCCGGGCAGGGTGGTCACGTTCACCCACCCAGCGCCGTTGTACACGGAGAGGTTCGAGTCGGCCGACGCGTAGTATTGGAACGTCAGGAGGTAGTCGGTGTACTTCTCATGGGAATTGCGGTACAGGTTGAGGTAGAAGACGGCGTTGGCTGACGCGTTCCGGTACCACGGGTTGTTGTTCATGTTCCAGAAGGTTCCCCGTGACTGCCCGTTCCAGCGCGCGGGCTGTCCCCATCCCGTGGTCGAATCGATCGAAAGACCGGGCAGGTTACCCAGAAGGATTGCGTCTCCCTGTGAACCCGCCTGGGCCCCCACGTCGCGGACGAGCCTGTCCGGCCCGCCTCCGGTGACGTTGAACGTGAGCCCGTAGTAGCCGAACAGCGGGCCATTCGTTGCGAAATAACGGACCTCGAGGTACCAGAGGCCGGGCGTGGTGGCGGTGAAGACGATGGTCTCCTTCAGCCCGAACCCGCGCATCTGCGAGGACGCCATCATCTGGCTGTTCGGCCCGTACAGGTAGAGGTCGAGGTCCATATATGGCGGGGGGACCAGCTGAGCCCGTATCGTCTGGTTCCCGAAGGCGATGAACCTGTAGAAGTCGTAGGGGTCGGCGGGCGGGGGCGGTGGCGGCGGAGGCGCGAGTCCCTGGATGCGTCCGGTGTAGGCGCCAGGCTCTATCGGGAGCGCGAAGGGAATCGAGTTGCCCGCGTCCTGACCGCTCCCCGCGTCGTTGGGCGCGTAGGCGGTCAGGAAGATGTTCATCAAGGAGACATTCGTGTCGTTCAGGTTTGTCACCGTGGACGACTCCGCCCTGCACTTGTAGACTGTGTCAGGCAGGAGGCCCGCCAGGTTGACCGAGTGTGAGGTGCCATTGGCGCCGGTCGCCGTGTACTCCCAAATCGAGTTCTTGCCGTACCTCACGACGCTTGTGCCGGCGATGTTCGTGTTCCACGTGATCGTGGCGGTGGTCTGACCGATGCTGGGGATCTGGACGTTCGACACTAGGATCCCCTTGGTGGTGAACGTTCTGTCGAGACCTGTGGCGGTGTCGTTCGCGTTCGCGAGGGCCGTCGACTCGACTCGGAAGTGGTAGGTGGTGTTGGAGAGGAGGTTCGAGATCGCTATCGAGTGCAACGTGCCGCTGGAGCCGGTCACGTTGTTCGTGTAGTTCGATGTCGACCCGCAGCGGACGACCGAGGTGCCGTTGTAGTTGCTCTCCCACGAGATCGTCGCCGAGCTTGTGGTTGCGTTCACGGTGATGTTGTAGACGCTGATGGGGGGCGTTCCGAAGGGCACTCCCGCCACCGCATCGGTGTCGTTAGCGTTCGCGAGACCGACCGACCTGGCCTGGAAGAAGTAGGTGGTGGCGCTCTTCAGGTTCCACAGCGTGACGTTGTGCGTCTTCCCGGAAGTGCCGTTCACCTGGGAGCCGTACAGCGTCGTGTTGCCGAATCGTACCTCGGAAGTCGCGTTGCGCGTGGTGTTCCACGACATCTTGACGTAGTAGGAGCCGCCCGCGAACGCCGCCTTGGCCTGCGTGAAGTTCTTGATGAAGAGGTGGCTTGTGAAGTTCATGTCTCCGCTCCTAATCCACAGTGCGGAATCGGAGATGGCGGCAGACTCCATCTGGACGTGGTAGGTGTTCCTCGGGTCGAGTCCCGTCAGGTTCACCTCGTGGAACGTGCCGTTCGCTCCCGTGGCGGTCAGGCCGTAGTCCTCCGTCGTGTTGTACCTGACCAGCGAGGTCGAGGGGAGGTTCGTCTCCCACCAGACGGTCACGTTGCTTGCCGAGGTCGCGTAGTAGTCCATGTCCTTGATGACCACCCCGGTGTAGAAGCTGTCGTAACACTGCCACATCGGAGGCGGGGGCGTCGTGAACAGGACGGCCTGGACGCCGTAGTAGTATGTGGTGTTCGCAGTCAATCCCGAGATGGTCACGTTGTACGGGGGGCCGTATGCGAGGATCTGGTTCCCCATGGTGACGTTGGGACCCCAGTTGAGCCAGGTGGCGTACGCGTTGGGCGGGTCTGTCTCCCAGTCGACCCTGGCTGTCGTCGAGGTGATGTCTGATACCGTTATGTTGAACACCGGGGCGTAGGCGGAGTACTGGAAACCGGTGTCGGGAGGGAGAGGCTCGTCTGCCGTAATCCCCCATCCGCCACCGCTCCTCGTCCCATCGCTTTGCGAGGGCGGGTCCAGCTCGCGCAGCATGAGGTGGAACGACCATGCGAGGTGACGCTGCGCCTCCGGCTCGACGAGGAGGTCGTCGCTCCCGCTTCCGCCGAGGCTCCCGTCCATCCTGGGAATGATATCGTTCCGGATCTTCATCGCGGCCGCCTGCTCCTCGCTCATGGCGATCAGCGGATACATGTCCCTGAGAAGTTGGAGGAAGGACGCCCGGCTCGTCTCCTGCGGTGTGGCGAAGGAGGAGAGCGGAAGTCTACCGGCATAGACGAGGATGCTCCCGATAAGCGGTCTGTGCAACGCCAGATCCCCGTCCATGTAGACCTCGGAACGAGCGTTCCTCCTGTCCTGCCAGAAGAGGTATGCATGGCCCGCGCTGTCGACCGCTGCCGCAGGCAGGACCGCGTCAGACTTGCTGTAGGAGAGCCTCACTGCCGTTCGCACCGGGATTCCCAAATCCATGAGCACGCTGCCGTACAGCTGCCATGGCCCGAGCCCGTCGTCCTGCCACACAAAGAACAGGCGGCCCGTGGCGTTTGCCGCCAGCTCCGGATGGCGGGCGTTGCTCTTACCGTCGGTCAGGGCGACGGAGGAAGTCCAGCTGACACCGCCGTCCGCGCTCTTCGCCGCGAAGACCCGCGCCACCCCGCTCCTCGTCTCGCTCCACGCGGCCACGATCCGCCCCCTGAAGGATGCGAAGGCGATGGAGTCGGGCGTGAGCGTGCCCGTCACGAGTGAGACCAGGTGCGCCCCATCCACGCGGCCGGAGGACAGATCGACGGAGGAATGGAGGATCGTCATGCGTCCCTGAATCAGTTCGTTCCAGAGGACGTGCAGCGACACGCCGCTGACGATGATGGAGAACGCGGAGCCCGAAGTGACGAACGACAGCAGGTCGCCCACAGGTCCCTGGGTGACAGTGGAGTATGAGAGCCTCAGGACCCTCAGGTACGTCGCGCCGTTGACCCAGTCGTCCTGGAGGAAGGCGAGAATCATGTCATCGCCCTGGAAAGCGACCCTTGGCTGGCTCCCGAACTCCACGAATGTCGTCCTCTCCCACTTCACACCGCCATCCGCCGAGTGGCGGAATACGACGGCCCTGCCCGTGTGGTTGTTCACGTTCACGATGGAGTCCCATGACACGACCACGTGAACCCCATCGGATGATGCTGCGACCGATGGTCGTCCCGGTCTGACTCCTGCGTCCGAGAGGCGCCTGTCCCCAGTGAACGAATCGCCCCCGTCATCGCTCCTCTTGTAATACACCGCATTGGAGCCGGTCCTCGAGTCGATCCAAGCGAGGTGAAGGACGCCGTCCCCGGCCGCCGCGGCAGAGGGGGCGAGCGAATCGCCCTCGCCAAATGCAACGGGCCTCGACGACTCCCAGTCCTCCCCGATCGCGCCGTTCCCGGCGCCCCCAGCAACGTCGGCAGGCGCGCCCGCGCGCTGCACTTGCTGGAACACCACGATCACCATCACCGCGACACAAAACAAGCTACCCAGCTTGACGCTCAATGGACGCATTCTTCCTCCTCTCCATTGCGGCGGCCCACTCCGCATTTTGCCGCGGGGGGCACAAGAGCCACGCGGTTTATAATGCTTTGCCCGACAAGTTCCGCAAGAGCCCTGAAACCGATTCTCATGAAGGCGCCTGGAGTACCGGTGAAGAAGGCCACGCCCCTCGCTGCGGCTAACGCCTTTAAATCCTTATCAGACAAGGCAATCGCGTTGCCATTGCGCTACGGCTGGCAACGGGAGTTGCGTTCCTCCTATACGCTGGCGCATTCCTCTTCCAGGAAGTGATTGCACGCGTGACGGGTTGGACCATGGAGAGAACCCCTGGCAGGGCGAAACGTAGGAGGAAGCGCTGAGGGAGTCAAAGAACGCCCTTCAATCGAAAGGGACATTCCTAGCAATGGTGGCGGCCCACCTACAGCGACGCACATCACGGAAGGCCTTTGAGACTGAGAACGAACTGGCATTGAAAGGTGGTAAATGGCCCGAAACAGACCTGTGCAGTGTATCATGACGGCCTCCCGATTGTCACCGCATGCATTCTCTTGCCTAGTCAGCACCGCTGAAAACCACCCCAGCGATCGAGATATTGGATTTCCGAGACATCCGGAGGAATCCAAGTCCTTTCAACTTACTCTCGGCGGTTTCATTTAACGATTGTCAATGCGACAGTAGGTTCAGACCGCCCGGCTTCTGCAAAACGACCCAGCTCATCTGCGCCCACTGTGTGCATCCGATGCGGTGAGTCAAGGGAGAACATCGTCCGCAACGCTATCATCGCCGATAGCCTTGCCGAAAACAACCTCAATCTTCCCCAGTTCGCTTTTTCGGGATGACGTACACGATCTCCATCGTGGGGGCTGCAAAGTTCTCGTACGTCACCATGGCGACTCCTCAAAGGGAATTTTCCTTGCAGCCGAATTCTCCCTCAGCCATCTTCTCTACCCCGTGACGGTCCACTTTTGGGATGCAGCGACGCTCAAGACCGCCCGAGATGAAGACGGAGTCTCCCTGCGGCGATTACTGAATTGTGAGAGGGGTGAGCCGATCTGGAGTATCACGAACCCTCCGCAAGGATTATGACCGAGTCCGTGGTGGCATGCTGCGATGCCGTCCCGCGCGGTCAAGGAACACTACGACATCAAGGGCGAGGAGGAGTGGGAGCGCCTCGAAAAGGATGCCTACCACCGCTTGGAGTGGCTGACGACCGTCCGTTTCCTCGAGAGGTATCTGCCCGGTAGCGGGACGGTTCTAGACGCTGGCGGCGGACCGGGACGCTACGCGATCTTCCTGGCGAAGCGGGGCTTGCGGGTTGTTCTCCTCGACCTTTCCGGGGTGCAGCTTGGGATTGCACGGCGGAAGGTGGCCGAGGCAGGCGTCGCTCCGGGAGCTGTCGACTACGTCGAAGGCGCCCTACCCGACCTTTCGAGATTTCCCGAGCAGCACTTCGATGCCGTGCTCTGTCTGGGCCCCCTGTCCCATCTAGTCGAGGAAGCGGATCGCGCCGCAGCGGTCGAGGAACTCGTGCGAGTCACCAAGAAAGGAGGACCCCTATTCGTGTCCGTCATCGGCCGGTACGCCGTGCACAGGACTGTCCTGCAAGATCCCGCGAAACACTCGGAACTCCTAGCGGCGGACCACCGGGACACGTTCGAAAAAGGCATCCACCGCGACCATCCCCCGCGACCGACTCATCGCCTCGTCGAAGGCTACTACTTCCTCCCGGACGAGCTTCGAAAGTCATTCGAGGGTTGCGGGGTCGAAACCCTCGCCGTCGCCTCGTGTGAGGGCTTGGCCGACCACCTCCAAGAGCCGTTGGCCCGGCTGGCCCAAAATGAGCAGCTGTGGGCCCGATGGTTGGAACTCCACTGGCAGACCTGCACGGACCCTTCCATCCTGGGGGCGGGTGAGCACATCCTCTTCGTTGGTCGGAAGCGATAGGGACAACGGCCGGGGGATTCGTGTGGACGTTCCTTGGCGGTTCACCGCCAGTCCCCTTGCTGGAGCGTATGGGGTCTGAATGGCAATGTCGATTCTGCATCAACTTCGCCCTGAAAACGCTAGACAGCGGACTTCTCCTTGTCTCCGAGAGACTTCCTCGTCGTCCTCAGGAGCGAGAACAGCAGTCCGACTGCTAGGATGGCGCTGTCCACGCCAGTCCCCCATCCGACGAGGGGAGGTATCCTGAGAGGCTCGAAGTAGATGGAGATGAGGCCTGTGGCCGCCTCCGCCGAAATGAACGGCAAGGCCAGAACGGCCCAGGAAAGGAGGAACCTCTTTCTCTGGCCATTGCCCCAGGGCAGTGGGCGCTTTCTCGCTGAGTATGCTGCCGCAAAGATCAGGATGACGGAAAAGAGCAGGGCGACCAAAGGCTTGTAGTTGAACTCCACACGTCCCTCCGGAGGCGTCTCAGATCCGACCACTTCCACCGGGAGGCTCTTCTCGACCGAGTTGTTCAGGTTGTCCGATGACCTGTACTCTATCAGGTGATGCCCTATGCCCAAGGTGAACGAGGAGGAGTATGGAGTCCAATCTCCGCCGTCTGTCCTGTACTCCACTGATGCGACACCGCTTCCTTGTCCGTCGTCTGCGGAGATGGTGAAGTGAGTGTTCACAAGGACGGTCGACTCCTCTGGATCGATCGAGAGGGATGGGGCAGCGTTGTCCAAGACGAGGGTGACGTTCTGGACTGCTTCCCTGTTCCCGAGGAAGTCGAACGAGAGAAATTCGACGAACCACATCCCGTCTCTTCCTACTAGGCTGAAGGAGGAAGTGTACTCCCGCCACTGAGACCAAGTCCCGTTCCAGAGGCGGTAGAATGTCGAGTTGGTGCCGACAGGCATCAATCCGCCATCATCTGCATGAAGAGTCAGGGGAGTGGATGACTTGGTGAAGTTACCGCCGACCAGGTACTTCGGGTCGCCGATTGATAAGGTTGTGGCGGGAGGAGTGTTATCGACCCTCAGCACCCGCCACGAGATGTCCTCGACGTTGCCGACATTGTCCTCGGAGTAGTACTCGACGTAGTGATTGCCCTCGCCGGAGAGGAAGAACGAGAATGAGTGTTCAATCCACGTGACGTTGTCTATCCTGTACCAGGTGTGGTTGATGCCCGAGCTGCTTTGGTCCAAGGCGGAGAGGTCGAGGGGGGTGGAGGACCTGACGTATGCTGTTGCGGCGATGTAGTTGGGCTGACCGATGACGAGTGAGGTGACCGGGCCGGGCACGACGTTGAATGTCCAAGTATAGTTGTTGTTTGTCTCGTTCGACTCGGTCATGTTGTCATAGTAGTCGACGTTCGCAACGACGCGACAGGTGCAGGGTGTGGCGGGAGATGTCCAGTTAGCGGTGAAGGGGCCTGAGATGATTCCGGCAGGGATGGACGGTATCTCCGCCGTGAAGAACGGGGAGGAGGGCCGCGATTCGTTGTAGAAAGCAAGGGTGGAGGTGACGTTTTCGAAGCCTCCTGCGTTCAGCACCTCGATGGACATCTGGAGGGGCAGAGAGAGGCCGATGGTGGCGGGCGAAGACGGGAGTAGACTAACGGGCGCATAGTCCGGCGGGACCCGATAGCCTGCAATCGCCTCCGCGTAGTCCTTCCTTCCCTCGACGTTCCTCGCCACGTCACGGGCAATCGTGTGGAACTTGTAGTGGCCCTCGCCATCGGGGAATGGGAACGTCCAGGACCAAGGTCCCGCCGTCTTCGTTTCAAGGGGGGTCCACAGAGTCCACGATGAGTTGTCAAGAGGAGCATATGAATAGAGCATGGTTACTTCCGCGACTCCGCTCAGGCTGTCTGTGGCGGTGGCGTTGACGACCATGGGAGGGGAGCTGTACCAGTATGGTGATGTCGGCAGTGCCGCGGAGACTGGCGGTGTGATGTCGTAGCCCGCGATTGAGTCAGCGGACAGAGGAGGAGGTTCGGTGTTGCCTACGTTGTCCACAGAGGTAGTGTAGAACTCGTAGTATCCCTCTCCATCTGGAAATGTGAATGACCATGACCAAGGAGCCGAAGCAAGAGTGGAGTACTGTGTCCACAATCCCCAGGTCGAGTTGTCAACGCTTTGGCGGTACCATAGTGTGACGCTGGCGACGCCGGAGCAGGAGTCCGACGCCGATGCGTCCACGACCAACGGGGACGAGTTGCGCCAGTACATGCCCGTCAGTGTGGCGGACGACGAGGGCGGCGTGGCGTCAAGACCCCCACGGTAGGCGTATCGCAGTTCAGATGCCGTGGCGTTTATCCACTCGTAGGCGATGTGCACGCCGTCGCACCCGTCCACTGCGATTGAAAGAGGATACCAAGTGCCTTCCTGGGTGTCGACTGTCGCCAGAACCCAACTCATGCCGTTCCACTCCGCATAGTACAGGAGGGGAGGAGGAGTGTTGTGTTCTCCGGCAGTGTATGCGATGTGTGGCCGATTCAGGGTATCGACGGCTATGCTCGAATACGTTCCACGCCACGGGTAATCCACCGATTGAGCCATCCACCCCAAGAGTCCGCGGGTTGCATACTCGAGCCGATCGTCCGGTGTCACCCTCCTGAAGGATACGTGTGGTGTCTGGGTGGAGTCCAGAACCATCGAGGGTAAGTCCCCAGTTTCTCCGCCGCCGATGATGTGCTCAACAACCTCGTCCACCCATGAGGACCCGCTCCAATAGGCAAAATGCAGAGCATAGTTTGAATACGCGATTCGCGGGCGATCCGAGGAGTCCAAGGCCAGCGAGAGACCGAATTGACCAGTGTAAGATCCGAACGTATCGAGAGAACTCAATGTCGAGATATCCCACCCAGTCCCGTTGTGAATCGCGTACCTAATCGACCAGTTTACCGCCAAAGGAGCGACCCACTGGTACGCTATGTGAGGCCTGTCAAGCGAGTCTATCGCCAGGCTTGGCTGGTAGCCCACGTTGCCCTGATTGTCAACTACCTCGTAGTACCAAATCCCGCCCTCCTTGTGCGAGTACTTCAGGACTTGGTTCACTTCATCCCTGTACGCGACGTGCGGCTGGTCTTGCGAGTCGAGCGCCAAGGAGACCTTCTCGCCCAGGATCACCGACGGGTCCGCGGTCTCAAACTGCCAGGTGGATCCGGTCCACGAGGCGTAACGCAGCTCGTAACCTCCAGGCTTTGCGGCACCGAACGCGATATGGGGCCTGCCCAAGCTGTCCAGCTTGAGCGAGGGGAAGAATCCTGCAGCTTGGTCGCCGCTCCCACCAGCCAATACCTGTATGTTCCATCCCGCAGCGCTGACGTTTGGCGACACGATGGAGAACATCACAAACACGCTGGATGAGACCATGATCAATGCGATCACAAACGCCCCGAAAAGCGAGTGAACCCTCCTGCGTTCCCTTCGATTCGCCAAACCACCCATTCCTCTCTGGTTTATTGTCACGCCTTCTTAGACGATAAAAGTATTGGCGGGAGGCAGTGAAAACCGCCCCCCGGGGCAGGCTAGGTGTGCCAGACCCTCAGCTCGCCTCTGTCGTTCCCGCCATCGTATGCCCGACCACCCGAGACTATCTCGATGGCGCTACCGGAATCGGCGTTCGCAGCGAAGACCGAATTGACACGCGTGTGGCTTGTGGTGTACCAGTGCGCGGAATCTAGGAGCGTAATGGTGTCGCTAGGTTGAGTCCAGTTCAGGACCAGAATCTCCCCGTTGTATGTTCCCCTCGTCGTCGTGTTCCAGCCCCCCGTCACCATCTCGGTGTAAGTGTCACCGTTCACATCCTTCGCGTAGACGGACCTACAGACTGTTTCGACGCCACTGTCCCACCAATATTGCTTCTCTTGGGTCAGACCACCGATGCCCTTGCTGTAGACCCACACTTTTCCTCTGTTTTCGTTGATACCTCCGCTTGAATAGTAGTAGTACCCGCAGACGACTATCTCTGGGGCCGAGGTTGCCCCGCCCACGTCCGCATCATAGACTCCGTACCACACCGCGTCTTGGTTCGGATTCTCGTACCACGGGTCGCTTGCTTCAGTGACGAGGCCCGCTCCCGTATAGTTCCACACTCTCAGCTCGGCCACCTTTGGACTTGCCGTGGAGTCACGAGTGTATCCTGCGGTCATGATCTCCACGACGTTGTCCGCGTCCACATCCAGCGCGTGCACGGAGTAGGCGATGACATCATCTCCAGAAGTCCATGTGACTTCAGCGCCCCTCCCTAGCGTCGTGTTGTCATACCCGTAGAACAGGAGGTATCCCTGATGGACGCCTGTGGCGGAATTGTACTGGTCCCCAGCCACCACGACCTCTGGATCTGAGTCCCCAATAAGGTTCACGGTATACACTGACCGGAATGCACCGGTGACAGCTTCAGTCACGTTGCTCACGCCGGTGAGACTGCTTCCATCATAGTGCCAGATCGAGATCAATGGCTCTATTATGGTCGTGTTTCCGGAGTATCCGACAGCCAAGATCTCGATGCTTCCGTTCGAGTCCAGGTCGGCCGCATAGACGGCCAGGTACACGTTGACCGTAGCAGTCCCCCAGGCGCACAGCTCGCTGTCTCTCAAGTTCAAGGCGCTTCCGTTGAACTCGTAGACCCGTATCTGGGCCTTGACAATTGCCGGACTTCCGGAAACCGCTTCTCCAACGGTCACTATTTCCGGACCGCTCGTCCCGCCGACATTCCCCACGAATGTCCCGTGCACTATTGTGTCTCCGCTCTCTTCCCAGGTCGTGGAGGCCTGCAGGGAGAGGGCGCTCACTGGGAGCGCGGCCATCACAAGGATGGCAGCAACCCCCAGGCTCACGAACAACCCTATCCTCTTCCTGTCGTACATGTTTTTCACCGCCGAGTCGAAAGGCTCGGCTGATACGCATCATGTACCTTCTATATGTGCGCACGTTTGTACAGAATCTCCGACAGTGAGCGAATCAGTACAAACGCAAGCTCATATACTCGGACCATTCGTGGCGAGTACATGGCAGTCCTGCCGTTGGAGACGCTGCAGTCGCCTGCAGGAGTGATGGATGTCATCGTCTACCTGGCAGGCCGCGAATGCGAATACGCCACGAAGGCCAGTTCAGAAATGAAGATGCATCGCACGAGGTTCTACGCCTGCATAAAGAAGCTCCTCCACCTCCGGCTTGCCTTCGAGAGGAAGGAGAAGGGCTTCCCGCCTCGAACCTATTACGGCTTGACAAGCAAAGGGAGGGAATGGGCGGAACGACTTCAGAAGCTGGTGCCGCTGGTGAAGGAGAGCGTGGAGAAGCTCAGGAAGGAATTGGAGGAGCTGGAGAGAGCCGAGATGTCAAAGAAGAACGTCAAAAGGCAAATTGAGATTATCGAGATGTTTCTCGAGGAGAGTTACCACAGAGGCGAATGGGACGAGGCTCTGAAGCTTGCCGAGAGGATCGGGCTCTTGGCGTCTGAAATCAGGGACAAGGCTAGGGCACCTTCGTCAGAGCTCTGGATCGGGAAGGTGCTTCAGAAGAAGAACGACGACGCCTGCATGGCCCATCTCGACGCGGCGTATCGAGATGGGCTGAGCACCGGCCAACTGGATGTGGCGGCAGAAGCGGCCTACATGCGCGGCTGTTATCTGGAACGCAGGACTTCGTTTGGGAAGGCGGAAAAGGAATTCCGTGTCTGTGAGGATTTGGCCAAGAAAGCGAAATCCAATCTGAATCTTGGGCGGGCCCGACTGGGGAGGGGCAGAGTGCTTGTAGAGAAGGGGCTGCATAGCAGGGCGAAGGAGAAGCTCCGCGAGGCGCTGAGCTTGTTGGAGGGTGAGGGCGATGTCGAGGAGCTTCAGTCCGTGTATGCGAATATGGGCGCGGCGTCATTCAACGAGGACGCGAAGGAAGCGCTCGAATGGCATGAGAAAGCGGTCCGGGCTTGCGAGCTCGGAGGGTTCATTCGCCTCCTTTCATTCGAGCTGCTGAATGCAGCCGGATGCCTTCAGAAACTCGGCGACTCGAGGCAAGCAAAGCGGTTCATGAAGAGGGCGGAGGACCTTGCGGAGGAGATCGACGACCCCAAGCTGAGCGCTAGCGTCTTCATACAGTCTGCCTACATCAAGTCAGGAATAGGGGAGCTTGACGATGCTGAGGAAGTTGTCCGCAAGGCGATCGAAGTTGCCAAGAAGAACAAGATGATGCGCGAGCTGGCCAACGCATACTACCTGCTCGGAGACATACTGCGCGAACTGAGGCGGGAGAAGGAGGCAACGCGTGCTCTTGAGGATGCCCTCGCCCTCTTCAGGCGGTTGAAGGACGAAGGAATGACCCAGCGCCTCGTCTCAGAGCTGGCAAATCTCAGGAAATGAACCAGAAGACGACTCCGTCCGGTGTTGCCTGGAAACCGGGGAACTTGAAGACTATCTCGTCCCCCGATGACGGAAACATCGGGAACACAGCAGACTCTCCTGATGCACCGCTTCCCTGAGGGATGATCACGAGCCCGCGAGGATAGTCGGAGCGGCGGATTACTATGTCGCCCTCTACTGCCCGGTGTTCAAGAGGGAGATTCCTCGTGCTCCTGTCGTCGAACGGAGGCTCGGGCGTCACATTCGCAGTCCCGTTCTCTGTCCATGCTTGATCTGGCGTCACTCTCGCTCTGTAATCCGTCATTTCGCTCATCTGTTGTCTTGACTGCCGCGGTCATATTTGTAGGCTGTGGTGCGATTGTCCACGAATCTGTACAATCGTGCCAGGCACGAACTCCCATGGGGGACAACAAGGAGGCGCTCACCTGCGCCCCTCGGGAAACGAGAGGACAAAAGGGACGTCGGCAATCGAGGTGAAACCGCCTGCGACTGTTTCTTCCACAGTTTTCGAGAACAGCCCAGACGCAACGATTTCACGATGACCGACGCCACTCCGAACGTCCTCAGCACTGCCCTTCGGGGACGACCAAGGCCGAAGAGTGTCCCGACACCGACTCTAGGATGAACGCTTGTTCCCCTTCCGAGAAAGCCCATTGGAGAATGTCTGCCGGGACGAAGTCGATCTGGACGTACTCGCCGCCTCGAGACGGGTAGTACATATAATCGACTTCGCGGATCGAGCCGGAAACGGAGTCCAGGAAGAGGGTCCACCGCCACACGAGCGCGGTACTGGTCATGGAGAGTTGACCAACGTCGGTACCCCAGTCGGGAAATCCTTGCACGGTGCTATTGCGGGCTTGTCCAAACAGGTCCACGCCCCGGTACGGGTAGCTCGCTGAGACGGAGATTGGCGACGGCAACAAGGGAGGACGGATGGGAGCATCACTCATCACGAGGCTGCATCTGTTGTGGAGGAGCCCCAGCGCGTGCCCGAATTCGTGCCAAAGGACATACAGAATCCAGAGCGGATTCGTCGGCAGCTGGACCGGGATAAAGATGACGGCGCCGAAATCGCTAACACCGCCGAAGCCCAGGCCCTTTCCCGATCGGAAGATGATATGAAATGACTCAGGGAACCCCTGCCCCATGAGAAAGGTGTCGTGCGCGCGGGGGCCCGGCGGCGCCCAATCGCGGGGATCGCCTCTTTCGTACTCGTCGCGGCCGTCATCGGGCATCGCGTGATACACGATCTTGCTCGGGTGGAATCCGACCAGCTTCTCGGCCTGAAACAGGAATAGCGGGATCGACCCACGTACAATGGGCTCGGGCACGCCTTCCTCGTACCAGATGTGGAGGTTGACCGGATGTCGCGCATAGTAGTACCCGACTGGTCTCCCGTCCAAGAGTCCACTGGCGGTCGAGCCCACGAGGAGCATGCCTAGGAGCAGTGCTATGATCTTCGGTTCCACTGCGTGCGATGCGCGGTCCTTTCCTGAGGCGTCCTCCCCAGAAGATTTCCCTGGGATGGCAACAATCCGGAAGACGAGGGTCAACCCAATGGCCCATATCGTCGCGAAGACGGTCAGCCGGGTGGACTCCGGCTCGACGAGCCAAGTCTCCGAGGTGGCGGGAAGGACGGGGCCAGGGAACTCCCCGCCGGTCGAAATCAGCTTGGCCCCCTCCGCCTCCAAGTGCACGGGAAACGGCACCGACGGACCTCGGTAGGAGAAATCGGTAGAGGACCAGCGATAGGTCAGCAACGTGGCTTCCAGGACAGCTAAGTCGCCCCCGACCTGGCTGTCGACGCCGCCTCGCGAAACCTCGGAACTCTCCTCCACGTGAACCCGTGAACTCGCTTGCCGGAAGGCGATTGAAGCGGGACCATAGAGGGAGATTGAGGAACCATAGGAAAGGTACATCGACATCTCGACGATCCCGAATTCGTGGAGCTGGATAATCACGCTTTCGTTGAACCAACGCTCGAGCCCTCCAACGTAGAACGCGACGTGGGAGCAGGCCAAGTAGACGGTTGACCGGGGACCCGCGGAGGAAAATGAGAAGGATCCGGTTAGCAGAGAGCCCTGCGTCGCATCGAACGTCACGTTGACTCCCATGCTCCGACCCGCGCGCAAAAGTGATGACAGGTTCGCTGCTTCCACATCCCCCTGATAAGACGAAGCCGAGGTCCCGACTCGTGTGCAGCTCGGAAGGGAAGCGTAGGCGAAATAGAACTGACTCGTGGCTGCCGAAAAGGCGAGGGACGTCTGATTCCAGACCGTCACGTTCACCATGCCGCCGCGCGGATCGACGTTGAAGCCCGACAGCGTTCCCTCCCCCGCATACCAATTAAGTACCGAAGGGTCAAGGTCCGAGGCGAGGTCGACCGGGTTCGCAACGTGCACCCCGCGTCCGAAGACGCGTCCCTCGAAGGGGTCTGGGACGGCGAGGGAGCTGGAGTAGTCAGCGCTCAACCAGGTCTTTTCGGAGGCAAGCACGGTCGGTGACAGGACAGCCGTAATCGTGATGATGCACACTGCCAAGAGAAGCTTCGCCGAGGCAGGCACACTCGGATGCTTCTTGTCGCGCTCTTTGCCTTCTTCCGGCTTGTCGGGAGCCCGATTGAACAGTAGGACGAGTCCGACATACGCGGCGGCGGCGAGCAACAGCAGTGATTGAATCAAGGCGAACAGCACGAAGCCGATGAAGAGGGCGAGGAAGAACGCGTGCAGCACGACCGCCCGCTGCCAGTCCTTGCGTGGGGGACCTTCACTGGCCCGGGGCACGCCTGCTGACACGGTTGCGAGGAGGAAGTGAGCTCCGCAAGTGAGAAGCACGCCGACGAGCGAACTCCCCAAGAGTCCATCTCTCAGATAGGGGTAGACTTCCCACAGCGACTGGTTTTCGGCCATCGACAGCAGAGCGAAGTAGAGTGCTCCCACGGCGACTCCGATCAAGATTTTCACGGCGAGCAGGATGCTGTGGTGTTTCTCGCGCCTCAACAGCCTCGCGAGCAGAGTAAACTCCCGCGTTCCGGGTCCAAGCTGCCGCAGATGGCGAATCCCAAGGTAGTCGGCGAGCTGTACTCCCACGGCGCTGGTGAAGACAACAACTGTGGTGTCCACGCACCCGGCAGGGCTGCAGCACCCTCTTAAGCCTAAGTACCGGGGGGATGTATGTGTTCAGTCTGGGCGAGACAGGCGTCCATTCACGCCGCAATCACGATTCGAGCTGGTTCGTGAGCTGGGCGAATCGCTGCTGTCGCATCCCGCGACTGCCGCAGAAACTTCCAGACAAACCGGGGACCCTCGGCTGACCCCGTGTGTAGCGTTTCATGCGACTTAATCGCCATTTTTGCGACAGGGATTCGTTAATATCTAACAGGGTGCGAGCTTATGTCCTCTCGCGTACCCCTTGCGAGCTCGTTCAGGTAGATCGTCGTCATCTTCATTGAGCGGTATCC
>JBGPQV010000017.1:0-61317 GCA_041489255.1 Thermoplasmata archaeon
GCTCAATGAAGATGACGACGATCTACCTGAACGAGCTCGCAAGGGGTACGCGAGAGGACATAAGCTCGCACCCTGTTAGATATTAACGAATCCCTGTCGCAAAAATGGCGATTAAGTCGCATGAAACGCTACACCGTCGGATGTCCGACCTTCACCAGTTTGGCAATAACCACCGCGAATCTCAATTCTCTTGACTCTGCGGGAGATAGCGAAGATTCAGCGCGTAATATTCTAACGGGAGCTGGTGTGACAAGTTGCTTTGTTCCTTGGAGGCGAGGTATAGGCCCTGTGCAGCCAACCGTTTTCGAAGAAGACAAAGCGGCTCTCATCCTTGAGGACAAGAACCTCCACGAACACCTCATTCCCGCAGAGTTTCACAGTCGCCTCATAATCTATCACCCTTGGCAGGCGGACATTGAGCAGTCGGTCAAACTCCCCTCGGCGATCCAACCATACCTCGACCCTGTTCATGGTTCTCAAGGTCTCGATGACGTATCTCTTGGACAAGATCGCCTCCTCCCCTTTTCTGCGTTCTCGAACCCGTGTTCTGGCCTCATAACGCGGAATCTCGAGACATTCTCCTGAGAAATCGCAAGGGGACATCAATCGCTTCAGATACGGCTGCACAAAGTGGTAGACCCGCGACAGCCGCCTACCATGACTGTCGAATTCCGCCAGCACATTCGCGGGTAACTGAGGAAGAGGCATGGCTTCGTCCCCCGTGGTAGTGAGCTTGCGGCACACTGGGCATATCACGCTCATCGTGTCCTCCCTGTTGTACCTCATCCAAACAAGCTCATAGCCGTGGCACCGAATCCTCGGAGAATCTCGAGCCATGGTCGTATTTCACGTAAACCTGGCTATTGGATGCATCTGCTGCAAGTAGCAGAGCGCTCTCGCGCACAGCCGCTTGCTGGTCATGTAGAACATTAGCCCATCAGGGTCAGGCTTCGATGATCGCCTGACGTCAAGGAGATGGGGGAGGAGGCCTCGACTCCTCAAGCCGCTTCAGTCTGGATTCGAACTGTGTCAGTCTATCGTCAAGCTGGCCGAGCTTCGCCAGGTTGTTGTTTATCGAGTCCAAGATGGCCTGCGACCGCTGCGAAGCCTTCTCCGCTCGCTCGCCCAGTTTCGTTCTGTCTACCGCTGCAGCGTAGACGGCGACGATGAGAATGACGAAAAGGATTCCGAAAATGAAGATGATTGGATTGAACTTGGGCGGCGAAGTGCTCCAGTCGAAGGAGAAGAGTATCGATAGCACGATGATGATGAAAGATGCCATGAACGTAAACGATGCTCTGCGTGCCTCCCTCTTCTCCCGTTCCCATTTCTCTTTGCGCATATCCAAGTCCTTTGCATCTCGCTGCTCACGTTCGGCATCGGTAGTAGTCGTCATCTTTCCATCCCCTCCCTTATTCCACATCCTTTGACATCCGCCATCGACACACCAGCCACAGCCACAGGGGTGTATCCCCGATGGCGAGATGAATGTTTCCGTTGGCCCGTTTCGTTGTGAAATCGCTTCTTTCGGCGTTGAGATAATCCGTTGACCCATGTCCCTTGACGGATACGGGTCGTTCTACGAGCACGCGAAAGGTCGATTGGTCCTCTACATCCCCGCTGACCTGAGGAAGGACTCCGGCTTCCCCTTCAAAGCTGGCGAGCGGGTCCACATCAGGATCGATGGGAGGCGTTTGGTCGTGGACAAGACACGATAAGCCCGCCTCCGCACCTCGATCGCCCGCCAGCCGAGGAACTCGTCCACCGACCGCCATGCCAAGACGTCGCCTACTTCTGGCCGACGACTTTATGCTAGGGCCGGTCGATGACCGGTCTGGCGCCGGAATCCTTAAGTTCACGGGCGACCGAAAGGCTTATCCTAGTTACAGTGGGCTCAGCCGGATTCGAACCGGCGACCTTCTCTGTGTGAGAGAGATGTCATAACCGCTAGACCATGAGCCCGAGACGGAGAACATGGCGGCTGCTATAAAGCCTGTTCGCCGGCGGAATTCCCGTCATCGCATCAAAGCTTCAGTTTCTCAAGAGCCTTGATGAAGTCGTCGGAGAGCGAGAGTTTCTTCAGGAACGCGATCCTCTGGTCCATCCGCTCGTTGTAGAGCTTCCTGTAGCCTTCCTTGTCGGGCACGCGCCTCGGGTCGAACTTGTCCGCGTACTCCGCGTCGAACCTGGGCAGATACAGCCCCGCCCGGTACTCCTCCCACTCGACCTCATCACGCGCCACTTTCGGGTAGAAGGACAGAGTGACCTCTTTGGGGATCTTTGTCCTCTTCGCCGCGTCGACATAGAACTCGCTAGTGTTGAAAATGAGTCCCTTGCAGCCGGTCGTCTTGATCATCTTCATGACGGTGTCCGCCTCCAGCTGCATCGGGTAGATGATGAACGGGTTCGCCCCGGGGATGATCTTCAGCTTGCCCATCTCTTCCACGGGGATGTTCTCGGCCGCCCCCGGCTTCGTCGAGAGGCTCATGAACAGCGCGGCGATGAGCGGCGGGTCCTTGACCAGCATCATCGGCGGGAGCGTCTCCTCCTTCATGATGAGGGTGATGTAGCTCGGCCACGGCACATTGACGTCCTCGCTCGCGCCCTTGAGCGCGGGCCTGTAAGTGATGCACCGCCCGTTGCCGACGAACACGTCCTCGTGCATCACGCCGATGCGCCCCTTCTCGTCGCGGTAGGTGAGAACGTCCTCGGCGGTGACGAGCGTCTCGAGCATGTAGCTGCCTGGCTTGTAGTCGTCCGTCTTGTTGAAGCAGCCCTCCTCGAAACCGACAGTCACATTGCCGTCGAACATGACGGCCACAGCGTCATCGTTAGCTACCTTGACACTCTCGCCCTTCCTCATCTGGCCCTCGTGGATCGAGAGGCCGATCGTGGACTTGCCGCTGCCCGAGAGGCCGATCGTGATGAACACGACGTCTTCGAATCCGCTCTTCCCCTTGACGTGCAGGAGCTTCGATGAGCCGTGGATGCCGCAGCCGAGGCCATTCGCGACAACAGCCTTCCAGGCGAGCGTCAGAGTCGCCTTCTTGACCTCGCCGAAGTACCTCGCCCCCAGCAGGTAGGCCGTGTCGCCCTCCGAGTCGAACAGCATGCATAGCCGCGGCAGGTCAGGGATGATCGGGTTGTTCTTCTGATCCCTCACCATGTCCGGTGTCCACCCCGGGAACACGACGACCTTGATGTCGGGGAGCTTCACCTTCCTCCTGTTGAAGACCGCCATCGTCTCCTTGTTCACGGGGATGAAGTTCGCCTGGAAATCGAGCGCCAGCTTCGCCCACTCCTTCGGCACGACGAGCGTCGCCTTGACCATGAACCGCTCCGACTTACCGACGTAGGCCTCGGTGTAGATGAGCGGCCTCGCCATGAGATTCATGTCCGCCTCCCTCGCCAGCCTGGCGTACTTGTCCCTGAGGCCCGCGTCCGCCTCATGCACGAGCCGCCTGGCCCAGGCGGACCTGCCCGTGTCCTGCCCCGAATACGACACGATGACCTTGTCCTGGTCCTTGCGGAGGCCGAGCTTCTCCATCGCCACGGCCGGAATCTTCACCTCGCTGACCACGACGTTGATCGATTTCGCCGTCATGTCATAAATCTCCGAAATCGACGGATCATAGATCACATTGCTCGCACACCTCAGCACTTCGGCCGCGGCTCGAATCTCGGTGAAGCCGTTCTTCATTGGCATCGTCTCATTCCTCTGCGACTATTCCCGCCACCTTCACTCGGTCCCGATGGGGGAACGTTCAGCTTAGGCTTTCTGAATATGAATCTTTTCCTAAGCAAATACAATCTTCGGGGGAATGAATTTGCATCATCATATTAACCTCCACGGGTTTTCTCGAGGGAGTCTTTTTCGCATGGGATAGTGTCTAGTGGCGGGACTTCGCTACATATAAATAGTCTCTTGTTCGTAGTGCCCGCCAATATGGATTCGAAGAACGTCCTCCTCGCCATCCAGGAGAAGCTGAGGTGGGAAGGCAGGAAGGCCAGGATCGAGGAGAAGCTCGGCGAGATAAGGGAGAAGAAGGGGCAGGTCCTCCGCCAGATCGAGGAGACGAGGACCAGGGTCGCCCAGCTCACGGCGATGGGGGCCATCACCGAGTCGGAGAGGTCGCCCAGTAGGGTCGCCGTCAGGATAGACGGTCTGAGGTAGGACGATGGCCGAATCAACTCAAATGTTCAGCGAGGAGCTCGTGAGGTGGAGGCGCCGACAGCAGCACCTCGAGGAGAGCCTCAGGCGGCTTTCCGAGGAGGAGGAGCGGCTCACACGCGAGCTCGTCAAGGCTGAGAAGCAGCTCACATACTACAGTTCCCTCACGAGCGACATGAAGCGCGAGCTGGAACCGCCAAGCCTCACGTCCATGCTCAAGTCCTTCCGCAAGGCCTGAGGTGTTCCCCGTTGAGGGTCCTCTGGCGGGGAAAGGTGACGAATCTCAAGACCGTCTGGTTTGAGGGCAGGTCGGTCAAGATGATCGACCAGCGACTTCTTCCCGACATTCTCCAAATCCACCGCGCGGACTCTGTCGAGAAGGTCGCGAGAGCGATCGAGAACATGACTGTACGCGGCGCCCCCGCCATAGGTGCGACGGCCGCCTACGGTCTGGCACTGGCGCAGATCAAGGGAGAGGACATCAAGAAGAGCTGCGACCGCCTCAAGAGGACCAGACCGACGGGGCACGATCTTTTCTACGCCCTCGACCTCATGATGGGTTCATGGCGGTCTGGAGAAGACCTCGTCAAGACGAGCAGGACCTACGCGGCGGGACTCGAAAGGAGTTGCCTGTCGATCGGCAAGCACGGGGCGAGGCTAATCAAGAATGGAACGAAGGTCCTGACGCACTGCAACGCAGGCGCGTTGGCGACGGTCGACTACGGCACCGCCATCGCACCCCTTCGCGTGGCCCACTCCCGCAAGAAGAGGTTCTTCGTCTTCGTCGACGAGACGAGGCCGAGGATGCAGGGGGCGCTCCTCACCGCGTGGGAGCTCCTGCAGGAGGGCATAGACCACGCCATCATCGCTGACAGCGCGGCCGGTCATTACTTTTCCAAGGGGGAGATCGACCTGGTGATCGTCGGCGCCGACAGGATAGCGGCGAACGGCGATACCGCCAACAAGATAGGGACTTACACCAAGGCGGTCCTGGCGGCTGAGAACGGGGTCCCCTTCTACGTGGCAGCGCCCCTGAGCACGATTGACTTCACCGCCGCAAGCGGCAAGGACATCCCGATAGAGGAGAGGGACGAGGAGGAGGTCTTGAGCTTCCACGGCGTCAGGGTCGCGCCGAAGGGCAGCAAGGCCCTGAACCCTGCGTTCGACGTGACCCCCGCCAAGTACATCACCGGCATCATAACGGAGGAGGGCATCGTCTCTCCGCACGATATCAGGAAGCTGCGGCAGGTCAATCGCCAGTGACGAATTGCGGTGATTGCCCGATCTCTCTTCTCGGATAGGTTTTTATGACCTCATGGCCTTGCGAGCCTCAGTGCACCTCGTCACGACGTGGTTCGGCTCATTCCTGCTCACTGATGGCAAGGTCACGAAGGTCGCCTTATTCCCGAAAGACCCTGCGGCCATAGCAGACCGCCTGCAGAAGGTTGAGGACTGGCAGGCGCTCGACGAGGAGAAGCAGCTCGTGGCGGGACTGGACGAGCACTTCGTGTACGAGCCGAGGCTCGAGCGCATCGGCGGGAGCATGGTCCACGAGGAGCCCCCGTTCATATCCCCCGATGACCACGGCTTCGACCGCGCCCTGCTCCACGAGGCCATGATGGTCTTGGGGAAGCGCCGGGTGAGGAAGGCGGCGGGGATCGACGCTCACCTTGCCCAGGCAATCGGTGCCCTCGACGACATGTACGAGGCGGAGAACCTGCTACTCGAGAGATTGGATGAATGGTACGGCCTTCACTTCCCTGAGCTTTCGAAGATGGTCAGGCGCGAGAAGTTCGTCGACCTGATCGCGACTCATGGCAACAGGGAGATGATGTCCCTGGACTTCGGCGACTCCGTCGGCGGCACGCTGCCAGAGGAGGAGAGGCAGGTCGTCATGCAAATCGCCGCGCAGGTCAGGTCGATGGCGGGAGAGAGGGCGAGACTCTGCGCCCTCATCGAGAAGAGGATGAGAGAGCTGGCGCCGAACGTCACCGAGCTCGCCGGACCGATCGTCGGAGCCAGGCTCGTGTCCTTGGCGGGAGGACTCGATGAGCTGGCGAAGCTGCCGTCAAGTACTGTCCAGCTCCTCGGGGCGGAGAAGGCTCTGTTCAGGCACCTGAAGGACCACACGAAGCCGCCGAAGCACGGCGTCCTGTTCCAGCACCCTCTCGTTCACCAAGCCCCCTACTGGCAAAGAGGAGCGATATCGAGGGCATTCGCGGCCAAAATCGCGATAGCCGCAAGAGCGGACTTCTTTTCCAAGCGCATGATCGCGGAGCAGTTGAAGGCCGACCTCGACAGGGCGCTCGCGAGCCTCAGAGAGAGGAAGCAATCGGCGCCGCCGCGCAAGCCCCACAGGGCGGGCGACAGGAGAAAGCAGAGGAGAAGGTAGCGCCCCCGCCTAAAGCTAAGAATCTTATATCCCCCGCCATTGTAACCGCTGGAAACATTATGTCTTGGCTACAGCAGGAGATCAGGGAACTCAAGGTCAATCGCTACATAATGATCGACGAGGAGCCCTGCAAGATCCTCAGCATACAGACCGGGAAAACAGGGAAGCACGGAGAAGCTAAATCGAGGATAGAGGCCGTCGGCCTCTTCGATGAGAAGAAGAGGACCATCTCCCATCCGGTCACGCACAAGGTCAAGGTCCCCCAGATAGACAAGAGGAAGGCGCAGGTCCTGGCCCTCATGGGCGAAGATAAGGCGCAGCTCATGGACCTCGAGACCTACGAGACGTTCGAGCTCGAGATCCCCGCGGAGTTCAAGGGCCAGATACAGCCCGGCGCAGAGATTCTCTACATGGTCGCCATGGGAAGAAAGAAGATGACGAGGCTCTGAAGGATGCCTTCGTACCTCCAGTTCGCAGATGCGAATGCATCGTTCGACGAGGCGAAGATAGTCATCTTCGGCGTCCCCTATGACAGGACGACCTCGTTCCGAGCGGGCACGAGGCATGGCCCCGCCGCGATACGCGAGGCGTCCTGGAACTTCGAGACCTACATGCTCGAGCACGGCCGCGACCTGCAGGACGTGAAGTTCCACGATCTGGGTAACACGGAAAATTTCGGCCCGCCGCTGGAGATGGTCGACGGCGTCTACAGGTTCGCGCTACCGATCACCCGGGCCGACAAGATCCCCCTGGTCCTTGGCGGCGAGCACAGCATCACCCCAGGGATCGTCGCATCGCTGCCCAGGGACATAGGCGTCATAGGCCTCGACGCACACCTTGACTTCAGAGACTCCTACCTGAACGAGAAGCACAGCCACGCATGCTCCCAGAGGAGGGTAACAGACCTCGTCGGCGTCGAGCACGTGGTGTACATGGGCATCCGCTCGGAGTCCAAGGACGAGGCGGCGGACGCGAAGAAGCTCAAGCTCCGCTCTATCAGGGCCAGCTTCATTGAGGAGAACGGGATCGAGGCGGCGACGGAGCTGGCGCTCGGCGCGATACTTCGCAAGAAGATCTACCTGACCGTCGACATGGACTGCATCGACCCCGCCTACGCACCAGGGGTCGGCACGCCAGAGCCTTTCGGCATCAAGCCCTCCGATGTCAAGCAGGTCATAAACATGCTCGGCCCCAAGCTCGTCGGCATTGACATCAACGAGGTTGCGCCTCAGTGGGACGGCGGGCAGACCGCGCTCCTGGCGGCGAGGCTCGCCCGCGAGGCCATAATGGTCATGAGCAAGAAATAGACAGGCTCAGACGTATCCAGGGATGTTCTTCCTTTTCAGGTAGAGCGCCTCCAGATCGAAGCGCTTCAGCTCCCCATCGAACTTCTTGTCGAGCGCCTGCTTCGACTTCCTCAGTTCCGAGGTGTCGACCTTCTCCGACGCCATTGCCGCCTGAATCGACTTGATGTCCTTCACGAGGGAGATGTCAAGGTCGGTCCCCGCCAAAGTGAGGACAGAGATTGTGTTCCTCATGATGTCCAGCTCCATCTTGATCCTCCCGCGCTCGCCCGCCTTGAAATAGACGGTGTTCATCTTCGCGAGCAGCTCCCTGTGATTCTTGAGCGTCACAAGGATGTTGTCGATCCTCTCCGCGTTCCTGAGGAGGTACTCCTCGAGGTGCAGGAGCGACTCGGTTATCTCGCTGAGAGAACCGCGATCCCCCTTCTTGGACTGGGGGCTCAGGCCCAAAGCGTCCATCATGAGGCTCTCGCGCTGCGCCCTCGTCGCGAGGCTGCCCGAGACCGCCCTCATCTGGACCTCATGCTTGGCTACTCGCCCTTCGAGCTTGCGGACGCTCCTTTCGAGTGCCGCCAGCCCCTTTTCGGCGCTCGTTTTCCTCTTCGGCATTACTGGGGTCAATCGGCGCGACACTATGAACTTTTTCAACGTGCGCGGTGGTCACAAGTTTTCAGTCAGCTTAATTATCGGGGTCTCGTTGTTATCGCCCATATGAGCAGCATAATCAAGGTCGAGAAGCTCTCCAAGACCTTCGAATCGAAGGAGAGGAAGAAGGGGCAGCGCCGGAAGCTGAAGACGGTCCAGGCGCTAAAGGACGTCAGCTTCGAGATCGACGAGAACGAGATCTTCGGCCTCCTTGGACCCAACGGCGCGGGCAAGACCACGCTCATCAAGTGCCTCACCACGCTCCTCCTGCCTTCATCAGGCAAGGCGTGGGTCAACGGCTACAGCGTGCTGGATGAGGAGGATTCGGTCAGAGCCTCGATCGGCTGCATGCTCATGGGCGACCGCGGGCTCTACTGGAAGCTCACCGGGCGGGAGAACCTGGATTACTTCGGCGCACTATACCATGTGCCCAAGGCGGTGAGGAGGGACCGCATCGACAAGCTCGCCGACCTCCTGCACGTCAAGGACTTCATCGACAGGACGGTGGAGACCTATTCCTCCGGGCAGAAGATGCTCGTGGCCTTCGCCAAGTCCCTGATCAACGATGCGCCGATATTGATATTGGACGAGCCGACCGTCACCCTCGATGTCCCGACGGCGAGGCAGCTCAGGACGATAGTCAAGGAGCTGAACGAGTCGGGCAAGGCGATCCTGTACACCACTCACCTCATGCACGAGGCCGAGGAACTCTGCAACCGTGTCGCGATAATGGACCACGGCGAGATCATCGCGTTCGGGACGCCATCAGAACTGAAGGCCTCCCTGGCCCTCGACGACACGCTGGACCTCGAGGGCGTCTTCCCGGCGAAAGCGGTCGAGGCGGTGCGCGCGCTGGGAGGGGTGACGCGGATCGCGATGAAGTCCACGAACGGCGGGAGAACCTCACTTTCCATCATCAGCAGAAGCGGCGGGACGATCCTGCCGCAGATCATCGAAGCCCTGATGCACAACGGGGCAACGATAGAGCAGCTGAGGCCCAAGACGGCGACGCTGGAGGACGTGTTCATCGCGAAGACGGGCAGGACGCTTGACGTCGACACCCGCCAGATTGTCGTGCAGCGAGGTGAGTCGGGTGGAGGGCCATAGTCACGGATTCGGCCTCGCGAGCCCGTCGTGGCGGGCGAACCTCGACGTCGTCGTGACGGTCCTCATCGCCAGGCTCAAAGTGATCAGCCGCTACAAGGGGTCGCTGGTCATGGAGATGTTCTTGCCGGTCGTCTTCGCCGCGATGCCGATCCTCCTCGGCGTGGCGGTGGGGGGCGCGAACGCGGGCCAGTACTTCCAGGCGAACACCGGCACGTCGAACTTCAAGCTCTACATGCTCATCGGCGCCTGCACGTTCTCAGTGGTCTCGATAATGCTGTGGCTGGTCGGCTACTGGATCAGGAGGGAGCAGGAGACCGGGACACTTGAGAGCATATATCTCGCCCCGGCCAGGCAGGTCTACGTCCTGACCGGCGTGACCATCTATTCCCTGCTGAGGGCTTTGCTGGCCTTCGTGGTCTCTCTGGTCATAGGCTCCCTCGTCTTCGGGGTGAACCTCCTCGAGGGAAATGTACTCGGGGCAATAGGCATCCTGATGCTCGGCATGCTGCCGCTCTGGGGTCTCAGCATGCTCTTCGGCGCTTTCATCATGAGGGTGAAGGAGGCGAACTCGATCATCAACGTCATGACTTGGGTGGTCTCGTTCCTGATGGGGGTGTTCTTCCCAATAACGATGTTCCCCCCGCTGCTGCGGTGGGCCGCGGCGATCTTCCCGCCAACGGTCATGAACGATGCGATGAGGGCATCCATGCTGAACCTCTCGACATTCTTCGGCTCGTGGTACATCTCCCTGGCGGTGATGTTCGCAGCCGCCTTGACGGTCCCGCTCGTCGGTTACGGGGTTTTCACGTTCACGGGGAGGAGCGTGAGGAGGAAGGAGGGGGTGGGACAGTACTGAGCAAGGAGACTGTCCACAAGGGCTTCGGGCTGTCGATCGACACGTTCAACCAGAGGGTGCACACCTTCCTCGACATGTCCTGGAAGACGATAATCGAGTACTCCAGGTACCCCGTCGCGTTCATCGCGATGTTCGCCCAGATCTTCCTCATAGTCTTCATGTTCATCTTCGCGACGATGGCGTTCAGGGCCCCGGGCGAGGGGCTGTCGAACCAGACGACGTTCGCCGGCGTCATGATTTACGGCACGGTGACGAATCTACTCTTGAGCTTCACCCTCTGGGACGTCGGTTTCTCCATCAGAGAGGAACAGGTCAGGGGGACGCTCGAGAGCCTCTATCTCTCTCCCGCCAGGAAGTTCGCGAACCTCGTGTCGAGGGTCTTCGTCGTGCTCCTGTGGACCGGCATCATGTGCGTGTTCGCCGTCCTGGTGGTCGCCGCCGTGGTCGGCGGTCTCCCATTCGACAACGCCCTGCTTGCGGCGGTCGTGCTCGGCTTCAGCATCTCCGGGTTCCTGGGCATCGGGTTCATCTTCGCCGGCCTGACCATCAAGCTGAAGGAGAGCGCGCAACTCCTCGTCAACGGAGTCCAGTTCTTCTTCATGATATTCTCGGCGCAGTTCTTCCCGTTCGCCGCCTTGCGCTCCATTTCTCCCGCCATCGTGGACTACGTGAGCGTGTGGCTCCCGGTGAGCTACTGTGTCGACGCATTCAGGTCCTTGCTCGTCGGACTCCCAGCCGGATACCCAGAGCTCGCGCCCCTGAGCGTGGAGATACCAATCGTCGTCGCTTTCGGGGTGATCTCGCCAATCGTGGGATATCTCATCTACAAGCGCGCAGAACGCTCGGCGAGGCGCAAGGGCAACCTCGGGGAGTACTGAGGTTCGTCAAGGCAACATTATTTATCGAGTCGTTCCTTCGTGAACCGAAGGTGGGCGAAGTTGTCTGAAGCATTCAAGGGCACGCTGAACAAGCTCGACGATTTTCGATACGAGATTCCGCGGAGCTACAAGCCGCAGATGAGGACCACCGGCATCATCTTCGCGGACGAGAAGATGCTCCCGCACATCAAGGGCGACAACGCCCCCGACCAGGTGGCCAATGTCGCGACGATGCCCGGGATCGTCGGCAGTTCACTGGCTATGCCGGACATCCACTGGGGCTACGGATTCCCGGTTGGCGGCGTGGCGGCATTCGACATCAACGAGGGAGTAATCTCCCCTGGCGGGATCGGCTACGACATCAACTGCGGTGTTCGCCTTGTCAGGACAGACCTGGAGCTGAAGGATGTCCAGCCCAGAGTCAAGGACCTCATCGACGCGATGTTCGTCAACGTCCCGAGCGGCGTCGGCTCGGAGGGAAAGGTGAGGTTGTCCCGGGGCGACCTCTCGCGGGTGATGCAGGAGGGCGCGAACTGGGCGGTGGAGAAGGGCTACGGATGGAAAGAGGACATCGAACGCATCGAGGCGAGAGGCTGCCTATCCGATGCGGACCCGGGCCTGGTCAGTCAGAAGGCGGCAACGCGCGGAGTGCCCCAGCTAGGGAGCCTCGGCGCGGGGAACCACTTCCTCGAGGTGCAGCGGGTGGACAAGATCTATGCGCCGGAGGCGGGGAAGGCGATGGGCATCGACCACGAGGGGCAGATCACCGTCATGATCCACACGGGCAGCAGGGGCTTCGGACATCAGATCGCCACTGACTACATCGCCGAGCACGAGAGGGCGGTGAGGAAGTACAACATATCCCTGCCGGACATGCAGCTCGCCTGCGCGCCGATCGGCAGCAAGGAAGGCGACAGCTACTGGAAGGCGATGTGCTGCGCAGCGAACTTCGCGTGGACCAACCGGCAGATGATCGTGCACTGGGTGAGACAGAGCTTCGAGAAGGTATTCAGCACCAGCGCGGACTCCATGGGCATGAAGATCGTCTACGATGTGTGTCACAACATAGGCAAGGTCGAGGAGCACACCGTTGACGGGCAGAAGAGAAAGGTCGTGGTGCACAGGAAAGGCGCCACCAGGGCATTCCCGCCAGGGCATCCCGAGACGCCGAGCATGTACAAGAGCGTCGGCCAGCCCGTTCTCATCCCAGGCGACATGGGCTCATGCTCGTTCGTCCTGGTCGGCTTGCCCGACTCCATGGAGTATTCATTCGGGTCGTCCTGTCACGGAGCAGGGCGGGCGATGTCCAGGACAGCTGCAACCAGGAAATACAGAGCCGCCGATGTTGAACGCGCTCTCCGTGAGAAAGGAATCTATATCAAGGCGGCGAGCAAGGCGGGCATAGTCGAGGAGGCGCCAGGCGCGTACAAGAATGTCGAGGATGTCGTCAGGATCGCCGAGGGAGCGGGGCTGACCAAGATAGTCGCGCGCCTCGTGCCCATCGGAGTGATGAAAGGTTGAGGTTGCTGATCCAGCCGTTCGGCAACGTGCCGGTGGACATCATCGATGCCCTCGCTGCCAGCCTCTCGATATTCGACATGGAGATCGAGATCCGGAATTCCATCAGCATACCCAGAGACTCCTATGACACCAAGCGGGGACAGTATCTAGCTGACGCGTTCGGGGGGGCGTGCGCACAGGCGGACGCCGACAGGGTCCTCGGCGTGGCGGCGGTGGACATTTTCGCCGAGCCGCTCAAGTTCGTCTTCGGACAGGCAGAGGTCGGCGGCAGAGCCGCGGTGATATCGATAGCCCGCCTCGCGCACCGTGACCGAGCGAAATTCGGACAGCGGGTAGCCAAGGAGGCGATACATGAGCTCGGCCACACGTTCGGCCTGACTCACTGCACAGATCCTAAGTGCGTGATGTCATTCTCCAACTCACTCGATGATACGGACCACAAGGGGACAGGATACTGCGATTCCTGCCTAGATGCAATCCCTACAGCTTTGAGGCCGAGACGAAAGTAGCCTGGATCCTGTTGAGCAGTTCCTCGCCAGGTATCCCTGCCAGGATGCTCTCCATCTTCTTCACTCCCGCCTCGTATTCCTCTGGCGGTATCAGATCGAATGTCGAGATGTACTTGTGCCGGATCTTCTCCATGTAGGCTTCCTTCGATAACCTCTCCTCCACGAGAATCCTCCGCGCGCGCACGCGGTCGAAACCCGCCAGGATGCACGCGCCCTCCAAGTCCTCGATCGGCGGGAAGCGCTCGAAGTCCGCCTCGATGACGCCGGGGAATGCCTGGTCTATCAGTGTGGGCAGCCTGCGGTACATGTCCGTCGTCACGATGATGAGTTTGGGGCAGATCCTGGAGATTTCCTCAATGACCGCGTTGAAGTCAGGCACCTGGTGCATCACGTAAGCGAGGAAGACGCAGTCGACGTGCTTCGGCTTGAACGGCGTCCTCATGATGTCGCCCTGCACCCACCTGACCTTCCTGCTTTTCGCGATGCCCTTCTGTATCATCTCGCCCGAGCAGTCGAGGGCGGTGACCTTGTAGCGTTCCGACAGCGCGAGGGCGAACCTGCCTGTCCCCGCCCCGCCATCGAGGATCCTCTCACCGCCGATCAGCTCCGCCATGTCATCGAATGTGGACATGTACCTGCTGAGGACTTCCTTGGGGAAGACCCTGTACCGGTCGTACTCCTCCGACGTCCTCGCGCTGTATTCCGGCCTCACCGTCCGGGCGATATGGACGAAGGCTTAAGTCTTTGACGGATGGATTAGGGGCCGTGATTCCATGCTCGCGGAGTTCAGCGTCACCCCCATAGGTGCGGGAGTGAGCGTCGGCAAGTACGTGGCGGAGTGCCTGAAGATCGTAGACGAGAGCGGCCTGGACTACAAGATCAACCCGATGGGCACCGTGGTGGAGGGCGACTTCGACGAGGTCATGGCCCTCATCGCCAAGTGCCACAGGGCTGTCCGGAGGAGATGCAAGCGGGTCTCCACAATCATCAAGATCGACGATCGGGCGGGTGCGAAGGGCGCTTTGACGAAGAAGGTCGCCAGAATCGAGCACATCCTTCGCAGGAAGCTCAAGACCTAGACTCTAGCCGGTGCCCGCGGGCTTCTCCCTGAAGGGAATGAACAAGACCAGTGCTGTGGCCGCGAGGGCCGCTCCGAAAAGGAACGTGTACTGCGAACTGAAACCCCAGAGGATGCCCGCAATGATGCTCGACGGGAGCTTCGCGAGGCCCACGCTCGTGTGATATGTGCCCATGGCGGTGCCCTTGAGTTCCGACGAGGCGAGGTCCGCGACGAGCGCTCTCTGCGGGCCCTCGACGAAGCCGTAGACGAGTCCGTAGACCACGAACAAGCCCGCGAGGAGGTACATGTCGTTCACGAAGATGAGAGAAACACA
This sequence comes from Thermoplasmata archaeon, assembly GCA_041489255.1. Classification (GTDB taxonomy): domain Archaea; phylum Thermoplasmatota; class Thermoplasmata; order RBG-16-68-12; family JAFNFQ01; genus JAFNFQ01. The sequence continues at coordinate 14,778 of JBGPQV010000017.1, forward strand.
GAGTGCCGCAAACAGGAGGTACCCTGTCGATATCACACGCTTCCTGCCGATTCTGTCGGAGAGCGTGCCGGTCAGGAAAGCCGTGATGGCGTACACGATGTTGTACAGAAGGTAGAAGAGTATTGCCATCACCAGGCTTCCCGTGACGGCCTGGACCTTCAGCAGGAAGAAGGAATAGGAGAAGTTCGCGAGAGAGAACACCGTCGCGACGACCATGAAGGATCTCAGCCTCGGCGGTGGATGGAGTATGCTGGCGCCGAGCGGCTTGAGCTTCCTCGCGGCCCTCTTCTTCTCACGGACGAACAGGGTCACGATGAAAGCCGCGGCGGCTGGCAATGCGGCGACGAGGAAGATGAAACGGTAGACGTCGCCCGGCACTGTCCCCCCGGAGAGGCTCGCAGAGGCCAGAGTGAACAGGAAAATCAGCGCGATGATCGGGCCGAGGATGGCACCGGAGGTGTCCATCGCCCTGTGAAATCCGAAAGCCTTCCCCACAGTCTCCGGATGCGTCGACTCGGCGATTATCGCGTCCCTCGGCGGGTTGCGGACGCCCTTGCCCATCCTTTCGACGACCCTTGCTGTCACATATTGAGGCCAGCTGACGATGAAGGCGAACGCCGTCTTCAACGCGAATGAAAAGCCGTAGCCGAAGGAGACGAAGGCCTTCCTTTTCCCCGTCTTGTCCGAGTAGTATCCGGAGGCTATCTGCACGAAAGAGACCGTGCTCTCCGCCAGGCCGTCCACGAGGCCCAGGATGGCGTAGTCGGCGCCGGGGAGCGTCAGGAAGAAGAACGGGAGTATAGGCAGGATCATCTCGGAGCTGACGTCGGTCAGGAAACTCGCGACCGCCAGCAGGATGATGTTCAGGGTCAGTCCGTAGAGCAAGCCGCGCTTCGCCGCCAAGGTCCCGACACCTCGTCTGCCGACTCGATTGGAGAGCATATGCCGCCGAAGATAATAAGCCTCTCAGAATCCGGAGGTCACCGGACCCGTGCGGGGAAACTTGAAATACACCCGCCCTGATGAGCGGGCGATGATTTCTCAGGAGGAAATGAGGGTCCTAGACAGGAACTGCGAGTTCTTCGGAATCCCCATACAGGGGCTCATGGAGAACGCCGGCCGCGCGGTGGCGGAGGCGGTCCTCAAGAAGTTCGACGGGAAGGGCAAGACCGTCCTGATCGTGTGCGGGACCGGCAACAACGGCGGGGACGGACTCACAGCAGCCCGCTATCTGAAGAACGATTCCAAGGTCATCATCGTCCTCGCCCGGAGCGCCGAGAAGCTCGCGACGAAGCAGGCAAAAGATGCTTATTCCAAGGTGAAGGGGCAGGTGGACATAATCGAGGATCCAGCGGGCTTCGAGGAGTTGCTTGCAGGCGCTGACATCGTGGTCGACGCTCTCCTCGGCATCGGGATGCGCGGGGAGATCCAGGAACCGTACGCTTCCATGATAAGGAAGATCAACTCCAGCGGCAAACCGATCCTTTCGGTTGATGTGCCGAGCGGGCTCGGTGCGAACGTCATGGTCAAGCCCACCGCCACAGTGGCCTTGCACGATGTGAAAGTCGGCATGACTCCGGAGAACTCCGGCGAGATAATCGTCTCCGACATCGGCATCCCCCGTGAGATCAACAGTCGTGTCGGTCCGGGGGAGTTCCTCTACTACCCGAGGAAGAAAGAAGGATCGCACAAGGGAGACAACGGCCGGCTGCTCGTTGTTGGCGGGGGACCGTTCACGGGCGCTCCCGCATTCGTCGGGCTTGCGGCCTACAGGATAGGGGTCGACGTCGTTCACATAGCGACTCCCGCGCTCGCCTACTCGATAATCGCGTCCTTCTCCCCGAACTTTATAGTGCACCAGTTGGCGGGAACCAGGCTGCTGCGAGCGGACATCTCGCAGATCCTCGAAATCGCTTCCTCGATGGACGCGATCGTCATTGGTCCGGGACTTGGCAGCACGGACTCCACCCTCGATGCTGTCCGCGAACTCGTCAAGGCGGTGCACATCTCGCTCGTCATTGACGCGGACGCAATAACCGCCGTGTCCAAGGACCTAAACTTACTCAAGGGGAAGAAGGGGGTCATCACGCCGCACGCCCGCGAGTACCAGACCTTGAGCGGCGAGAGGTTGAGCGACGACCTGGCGCAGAGGTCCGAGGCCGTGAAGGCCTTTGCGAAGCGCGTCGGGTTCACGATTCTGCTCAAGGGTCCCACTGACATCATCACCGATGGCGAGAGACTGAAGTACAACGTCACGCACAATGCCGGGATGACGGTTGGCGGGACCGGGGACTCCCTCGCGGGGATCACCGGAGGTCTGCTTGCGAAACACGTCAGGCCGTTCGAGGCGGCGAGGATCGCGGCCTTCACCAATGGCCACGCCGGGAACCTGGCATTCAAGGAGAAGAGCTACGGGATGATGACATCGGACATGATCGAGAAAATCCCGAGCGTCCTCGTCGAGTTCCTCTAATCCGCCATCGCTTTGAAAAACGCTAAGAACCGCCGAGGTGTTCGAGTATCGTGCGAATGGAACCTGTCCCCGACGAGCCCGCAATTCTCGTCGACGGGAGCATACTGGTGGTCGCGGATCTTCACATAGGGATCGAAGCGGAGCTGAACCTGGCGGGGATCTTCCTCCCGAGCCAGACCGACAAGATGGCCCAGAGGATCGTGCGCATCGCCGATGAAGTCGACGCAAAGAAGCTCGTCGTCCTAGGTGATGTGAAGCATTACATTCCCGCCACCGCCGCCCTCGAGAGGAGGGATCTGCCGCGCTTCTTCGAGGCGGTCCTGGGATCGTTCAAAGAGGTCCATGTGGCGGTAGGAAATCACGATGCCCGCCTCAGACCGCACGTGCCGAAACAGGTCAAGTTCCACCGCCCGGGCGGGTTCACCCTCGGTCAGGCCGGCTTCGTCCACGGCCACGAGTGGCCTTTTCCATCCGCGGCGGGGTGCAGGACCCTCTTCATGGGCCACAACCATCCGGCGATTGCTATGGTCGACGAGCTTGGCGCGAGGAGTTTCAGGCCCTGTTGGGTCAGGTTCAAGTTCAGGAAGCACGTGAAGGGTCACCCCGTCATGCCACGCGAAGGAATCCTCGTCCCATCGTTCAACGAGCTTTGCGGTGGCGTGGCGGTGAATGATGTCGGAACGAGGCTGCTCGGACCGCTCATCACCGATGGCGTGGCGGATCTTGCGGGGGCCAACGTCCACCTGCTTGACGGGACCTACCTGGGCCGCCTGCGCGATCTGAAAGTGGACATGGGATTGAAACCGCGCGACTTCAGGCAGTGAGCATTCCGCGGGAAAGCTTAAAGGCCGGCTCATGGTTCGTGCGGCAACGGGCCTGTGGTCTAGTGGCTAGAGCCGCCGAATTGGCGGTTCCCACATATGACGTCACCCTTACAAGGTGAAGGTCGTCGGTTCGAATCCGACCAGGCCCATTTCACTTCTTAGGTTCGAGTCCGGGTTCTTCCTTCCGAGCGCTTCGTGCTTCCTGTCTTTGAAGTTCGGCTCTCCTTTCGAGGAGGTCGTGCCACTCCCTCGTCTCCTTCCTCAGCTGCTCCAGCTCCAGTCTGAGTTCTTCGCTGGGAACCACTCTCTCGGAGAGAGCCCTGCCGACCACCGCTCCCAGCAACAGCACAGGGAACGACAGAACTACGAATAGCAGAATCCTCTGCGCGATGTAGATCTCCAGGACCTCGCCGGGCGCAACTGCGGGCGCTGCCGAGGCGACTCCCGCCAGAATCGGGCTCATGATGAAGGCCGTCACGAGGACCGATGATGAAATCACGATGACGAGAGTGCCCGCTGCGACAGACCTCAGGTCGCGCTCGGACAGCATGAACCCGAAAAGTACCCCCACGAGGAGCGGCGTCAAGATGAGGATGGTGCCCGTCTCGGTGATCGAAAAAGGAACATAACCCGGGAAGAATGCGAGGATGAAGAATGCCGCAACGGGAATTGAGCCCGCCAGCGAATACATCATCACCTCGAGGAAGGCCCACAGGCGCGGTTTGAGCTCAGCCAATCGGAGCCACCTCCACCGTCATTATCCCCGGCCAGAACTGGCGGAGGAGCGTCGTCCCGGAATATCCGTATGACACGGCCAGACCATAGAGGATGACCGTGTAGTTGCCGTTGGCGTTCAAATGGTTCATCATGGAGGAATCGGCGGCGGGCACGCGCATCGCGTATGATCGTATCAGCTTCCCGCCAGGATCTATCAGGGGCCCCGCGTCACCCAGGCTCTCTGCGGCCTCTCCGATTTTCTCTGAGGTCAAACGCACCTCATCGTAGGGGTTTCCCTGCGCGCCATTGTCTATCGCGATCTCGAAGCTGAACGCCCTGAGGCGTATGGGCACCATCGCCGGGTTCTCGAAGCGGAAGCTGCAAATAATCGAGTAGTCCCGGACACTTGCATATCTCGGTATCCGGACCTCGTTCACATAGATGCTTGAAGGGAATTTCTGATCGGCCTCGGTGTAGAGGACCATGTTCGAGAGGGACTGGACGTAGATCACTCCGCCGACCACGACGATGACGAGGTAGGCGGTGAGTAACAAGGCTCTAACGCGGTTCATGCGCAATCACTAGAACCACTTCATACACACCTGGCAGCCCTTCATCTGGCTCGCGCAGTCTGTGTGGTATATCTTTGGGCAGTTGCACTGGACAGAGGGCGTCCCCTTCACCACGAGTTTGCCGCATGCGGCGCAAGTGCCCGACTCCAGGACGATGTCGTCAGGCTTCCTCGTCTTTATCTGTTCCGCGAAATGACACTGGACGAAGTGGCCCGGGGTCACCTCCCTCAGCGGCGGCTTGATCTCAGAGCAGAGGCCCCGCCTGTAGAGGCACCTGGGGTGGAAGTAGCATCCTGGCGGGATGTCTATCGGGCTCGGCAGCTCCCCGCGTATCTCCACGCGCCCGTGCTTGGCCTTCGGGTCTGGTATGGGCACCGCGGAAAGCAGCGCCTCGGTGTACGGGTGCATCGGGTTCTTGATTATGTCCTCCGACGGAGCGAGCTCGACGATGTTCCCGAGGTACATCACCGCGATCCTGTGCGACATGTACCGCGTGACCGAGACGTCGTGGCTGATGAACATGAACGGGATGTCGTACTCGTCTCGCAGCTTGAGCATGAGGTTCATGATCCCCGCGCGTATCGAGACGTCGAGCATGCTCACGGGTTCGTCCGCGACGACGAACTCCGGTCTGAGCACGAGGGCGCGGGCGATCGCGACCCTCTGCCTCTGTCCGCCGCTGAGCTCATGAGGGTAGCGGTAGAGGAACTCCTCCGGGGGCTTCAGCTCAGCCGACTCGAGCGCCCTTGCCGCCATCTCCTCCCTCTCATCGTAGGATTCCCCGATTCCATGCACGACCAGCGGCTCGGACACCGTAGAGTAGACGGTGAACCGGGGGTTCAGCGACTCGTACGGATCCTGGAATATCATCTGCACCTTCCGCCTGAACTCCTTGAGTTGCCTACCCTCCAGCTTCCCAATGTCGGTGCCGTGGAACAGCATCTGCCCGGATGTCGGAGTCTCGAGGCGCGTGAGCAGGCGGCCCGTCGTCGTCTTGCCGCAGCCCGACTCCCCCACCATGCCGACTATCTCGCCCTTCCTGATGTCGAAGCTGACGCCGTCCACCGCGTGCACGAACCTCTCTGGGGCGAACATCGACCCGAACCCGGCCTTCACAGGGAAGTACTTGACCAGGTTCTTGACGCTGAAAACGATCGGTTCCTCAGCCATCCTAGGTCACCTCCCTCAGCTTGCCGGCGTAGACCTCGTTCGCGAAGTGGCAGTACGACCAGTGGTTTGGCGCGACCTTGACCGTCGGCGGCTCGGCCTGCGCGCATATGTCCTTGGTGAACGGGCATCGCGGGTTGAACGAGCAGCCGGTCGGCGGATTCATCAGGTCCGGCGGCGATCCCGGTATGGACTTCAGCTTCTTCCTCGCACCCTTGATGCTGGGGAACGCCCCCATGAGACCGAGCGTGTAAGGGTTGCCGGGCTTCTCGAAGATGTCCGCGAGGCTGCCATACTCGAACAGCTTCCCCGCGTACATAATGCCGATCTTCTCAGCCACCTCGGCGACGACCGAGATGTCGTGGGTGATGACTATCATGGCGATGCCGAGGGTCCTCTGCAAGTCCCTTATCTCGGCGAGAATCCTGTCCTGCATGATCACGTCAAGGGCGGTCGTCGGCTCGTCTGCGATGAGCAGCTTCGGCCCGCAGGCCAGGGCCATCGCGATCATCGAGCGCTGCCTCATCCCGCCGCTGAACTCGTGAGGGTAGCCGTCTATCCTCGACCTGTCGATTCCGACCATGTCGAAGAGCTTGAGTGTCTTCGCGCGGGTCTCCTTCTTCGTCATGTCCCTGTGGATGACAATGCCGCCGCAGGTCGGACAGAGTATCCCTTTCGGGCGCTTGACCTCCGTTCCTTCAGCGAGGTTGACCTTGCATTTCCCGCACCTGTACAGCTGGAACTTGTCCTTGTGGACGAGCAGTGCCTCGGCGATCTGGTCGCCGATCCTGTACACAGGGTTGAACGCGTTCATGGCGCTCTGGAAGATCATCGAGACCTTCCACCACCTGATGGCCCTGAGCTCCTTGTCCGCCATGCGCTGCCTGCGCCTGTGGCGCCTGATACCCGCGCCGCCCTTGACCAGCTTGCCGACCACCTTTCCGAGCTTCTGCTTGAGCTCCTCAGATTCATTGTCCGCGCCGGGCTGGCCGAGGATTGCCGTGAGCTGCTCGAGGACCGGGAGATCCATATCTATGAGCGCGTGGAACTCTCCCGTCATCTCCGGGTCTGCCTTGTGCTCCTCGAGCTCCTTGCTGACTCGCCCGACCATCGACCGAACGTTGACAAGCCAGTTCGCTACCTTGAGCGCCTCGTGCACCTCCATCGCGATGTCACCGTGCGCGACAAGCTTGCCCTCGAACTCAATCTCGCCTCCGACTATGCGCCCGTTGCCCGGCAGGAGCTGGGTCACCGCGAACGCGGTGGTCGTCTTGCCGCAGCCGGACTCGCCCACCAGGCCCATCGTCTCCCCGTGGTCCAGGGTGAACGATACCCCGTCGACGGCCTTCACCGTGCCCTTGAGTATCTGGAAGTAGACTTTCAGGTTCCTGACATCTAGCATTACCATGTTAGCGCTTCCTCAACCTCGGGTTGACGATTTCATCGAAGGCTCTCCCCACGAGGAAGAAGCCGAGGGAAATGAGAGTGATCGCAATCCCCGGAGGAATCAGCCACCACCAGGCCTTGAGCGCCTGAGACTGCGTGACGTCCTGGAGCATCCGTCCCCAGCTGACCGTCTGGATGTCCCCGAGGCCAATGAACGAGATCGACGCCTCGGACAGTATCGCGCCGCTGACCGCGAACGTCATATAGAGGAAAGCTAGGGGCAGGACGTTGGGCAGTATGTGCTTGCCCATGATCCTGGCGTGGCTCGCCCCCGTGACCCTCGCGGACTCGATGAACGGCCTCTCTTTCAGCGACAGCACCTGGGATCTGATGACTCTGGCGACGCCTGGCCAGCCCACGATCGCTATCACCAGGATCAGGTTGTTCACGCTCGCACCCAGCACGGAAGCCAGGGTGATGATCAGCGGCAACCCAGGAATGACGAGTATCACGTCCGTGAATCTCATCAGCACCGTGTCGATCTTCCCGCCGAAGTATCCCGCCACCAGCCCCATGGTTGTGCCAATCGTGATGGAGAACGTCGCCGCCAAGAACCCGACATAGAGGGCGATCCGCGAGCCCCACACCCACTGGCTCCAGATGTCCCGGCCCCTGTTATCGAGTCCGAGGATGTAGAGGTTCCCGCTCGGGTAGCCCTGCACCCATGAGGGCGGGGCGGGTATCATGTAGAGACCTGTCGTGCTGTAGGCGTACATCGAGCCCGCCATGGTCCCCATGTACACTTGATCGAGGCCGCGGCTCTCCCCCGTCAGTGCCACCTGGGAACCGAGTATCGCGGAATCGAAGGTCTGCGACCAGCTCGTTGTGCCATCGTTGTAGTTGAGTGCGAAAAGCGTCCCGACATCGTCCGCAGGGCCCGGCGCGCCCTGATCGTAGTTGCTTGCCACGTAGACGAGCGTCTTGATGAATGCGAACGGGTATGATGAGATGTACGTTGCGCCTGGTTTGACATCCTTGAAGACCCAGTTGGGCACAATCGACGGCACAACCGACTCAAACCCAGACCCAGCTGTCACATCCATGTAACCAATCGAATACGCATATCCACTGGCTGATCCGACGAGGAGGTTCAACGTCTCGCCGACGAGGAACGGCTGAGTGAGCTTCTGTGTTTCGACCTGCGTTATCCCAGTGCCCCACCTGATCTGGCGGGACCATGCCTTGTCCCCCCACCAAGGCAGGCTCGTCCCATTGGAGGCGTACCTAGCGGTCAGGTTGCCATCATCCATCCCGGCAAAGACGACGGGTTCGAATATCCTCGGCCTGTTGGAAACGAAGTGCACCACGGGAGCGCTGGAGAATTCGCCGTCTTTCGCCACCTGCCGGCTCCATTTCAGCTGGGGATCTGAAACATTCGTTATATCAATCGCCGTCAGCATGCCGTCTTCGCTCCCGACACAGATGTACGGCCTTGTCCTGTTGTTGGTGGTATAGTAGAACACGGGTGAGAAAAGGGGATAGGAACCGGTTCCCTTCATTGGCTGCCCGGCCACATGCACAGGTTCAGCCGAGACAATGAAGACCGAGGGGCCTATGTGCCCTATGTCCGTGACTTGCCAGAAATACATCCTTCCTGATGAAGAGCTGATGGCGACTAGGTCGTAGATTGTGTGGTCGGGGCCGTCATCCCCCGAGAAGACGGCGATTCCCGTTACCGATCCGTTCACTACACCAATCAGTTGCGAGGAGGGGGGAGGCTGACCTGAGTTCTTCTTATCGTTGATGGCGTAGACCGCCCCCGATTGCGTCCCCACGTACACCGTGAAATTGGCCTCACTTGGGTCACTGATCTTGCCCCAGTTGACGACTATTGGATCTGCCGATATCGTTGAACCGAATTCGATGTAATTGGTCCAATCTTTCAAGCCGTAGGCTTGGCCTATCGCATATAACCTCGATCCCGCCGCCACATAGAGCCTGTCGGTGGCAATCCCGAGCGCTTTCGGGACGACGCGGGCTGCCGCCGCATGGGTGATTGGCTGAAATCCGAACTTGTCACTATTGTTCGAGCCCAGGGGCCAGTACTTCGTGACCTGGACTATGTCCATGTCGGGTGCCCGCCACCAGAGCGGGTCGCGCAGGCCCATGAATGGCGCGGCAAACGCGATAAAGATGAACATGATCATTATGCCGAGTCCCAGCAGTCCGATCTTGCTCGCCTTGAAGAGGGTCCAATTCTGTTTGAACAGCTTCCGCCATCCCATGACCATGTTCTTGATCCGCTTCTTCATGGCTGCCATTCTACAACCTCACTCTTGGATCCAGATACGCGTAGAGGACGTCGGCGAACATGTTCGCGATGATCGTCATGATCGCGAGGATGAAGAAAGCCCCCTGGACCGCGGGGAAGTCCTGGGCCAGCGTCCGGCTAACGAGGTAGGAGCCCATGCCGGGCCACGAGAACACTGTCTCGGTGAGGACGCCGCCGCTGATGATGAAGCCGATCGAGATCGCTATGGCGGTGACAACCGGCAATAAAGCATTGCGGGCTGCATGCCTGTAGATGACCGCACGCTCGGTGAGTCCCTTTGCCTTGGCGGTTGTGATGTAGTCCTCTCCCATGACCTCCAGCATGTTGCTCCTCATCAGGAGGATCGAGCCCGCCATCCCGATCATCACGAGAGTGACAAGCGGCAGCGCCATGTGCCACGCGACGTCCTTGACATAATCCAGCCCAGTCAAAGGCTGCAAGGAAATCGGGTCGTAACCGCCCATGCCGCCCAGCGGGCTGATCTTGAGATTGACCGCGAAAATCCAGAGCAGCACCAGGCCCAGCCAGAAAACCGGCATGGCGTAGAAGAAGAGCGTGACTACTATCGTGCCCAGCTCCAGCTTGCTGCCGCGCCTCCAGGCAATCACCGCCCCGACCAGTATGCCGATGAGGTACTCGACCATCAATGCCGTGCCGAACAGCAGCAATGTAGGGCCTATGCGCACAGATATCTCGTCGACTATTGGGCGCCCCGTGAGGAACGAACGCCCCAGATTGAACGTGACCATGTCCACGAAATAGCTTGCGAACTGCTCCAGGATCGACCTCTTCACGATGACATCGGGATGTATGGCCACGACATACTGGACGGCGAGGATCGGCGGGGGATTCCTCACGCCGACGTTCAGCGAGCCTATTGTGCCGGCTGTCGAGATGACGGAGAGCGAGAAACGGGCGCTGTCGACGTGCGTCTGCGTCGACTGGAACTTGTTCCCGTCGAGCCGGAACGGGCCGATGGATCCAGGGGAACCTGCATCCCAATCGTTGACCGTGAAGCCTGAACTCATGTCCGTGGAATTCACGCCAGCCACGATTGACACCTTGACAACGTATGCGCCAATCCCGGGAGGGGTGTAGTTGACGCTGAACTCTTTCCCAGACCCGGGCTCCATCGTCAAGTTGACAGCAAGAAGGTTGCCGAGTTCGTCGGAGAAGTTGGCCCACGCCATCGGCGTGGTCAAAGGAGGCCACGTCATGTTGGCGGTTATCTGGACCTGGTCACTGCTGCGGTATGCCCAGCTGTCCCTGTCCGTCGTTATCGACAAGATCCTGATGGCCGCGTTGGCCAAGAATGTCTTGGGCTTGGTATGAGAGAAGTAGGTCAGGTTTGAATTGCCCGCGCTGTCGTTCAGCCATACGTGGAAGGCGTAAGGGCCCGGCGTACCGGTGTCGAAGCTCGTCTCGAACGCGTGTCCCTCCTGTGGAACTCTCTTGCACAGCCCGAAGGAGACGCATATCTCGTCCCGCGCCTCCTGCGGCTGTCCTGGGACCGTGAAGAGCCGCGTGGGGTCTCCCGGCATAAGGCGGAATATGGCGAAGAGGATCACGAGGAAGACCACTAGCGTGATGAATGTCTGGATTCCCCGCCTCACCAGATACTGCCTCAGCCTCATTGGTTGACCCCGGATTGAACCGCCGCCGCGTCTCAGGCCTTGCGCCTACGGACGATAATGTACACGACCGCAATCATGCAGATGACCCCGATCGTGATTGCGATCTCCAGAACAGGCAGTCCTCTCGCCGGGCATGTCGAGTCGTTGGGGATCCTGTCGCCGTTCCAGCACGTCTGGTAGAGCTTGACCATGACCACGCCGATGGTGGCCGTCCCGTTGTAGAAGCCCGGATAGGACGCGTCTATCGTCATCGAGATCGGAGTCTCATCCAGCGGCAGCAAGCTCGCGACAGGGGCGGTGAAGGTTACCTCGCTCATCTCCGTCGTGGTTCCAGTCACCGGACTCACTCCCGCTGGCGCATCCAGGCTCTGATCGAGCGACGCATTGACCGTGGCGCCCAGCTTCGGGAAGCCGAGGGGATCCGTGACCTTGATCTGGAAGTGCAGGCTGTCGCCTGCGTTCGCCACGTCCGTGTCGAGCATGCTGATAGTCACCGCCAGGAAGTCGGCGCCGACCGGGTAGATTGCCACGAGGGAGCTCCTGCCAGCGTCCGGGAAGTCCCAGTATGTGACCGTCGCGGTGATCGTCGCGTTGAGGATGTCAGCGAATGTGTTCGCGACCAATGACACCGTCATCTTGCCCGCGATGTTCGTCTTGCCCGTAACGATGTAGTTGGTTGCGGTGCCGTTGTCGAAGTTGCCCGCGTAGTTCGGAGTCAGCTCGAGCGTGACGTTCGCGTTCTCGACGGGGTTGCCGTTTTGATCTTTCACATTGACCGCGATCAACTTCGTGTCACTCGAGGCGATCGCCGATGGGGCCTCTATGCCCACAGACAGCCTCTTGTTCGAAGGTGGCTTGATGTTCAGCAGCGACCAATAGTTCCAAATCGTCCCCGATGACGGCATCCAGCCGACGAAACGGTCCTGCCTCTGCGCCTCGATGTTCGTCCTGAAGTACAGCACGTCGTACGGCAGCTTCTCCGCCAGGATGCCCTCCGCCCACTGGAACATCTGGACTCTCTTGTTCTCGTCCAGCTCCTTCCTCGTCTCTTCCAGGATATAGTCCAAGGTCAGGTCGTTGAACCCGCCATAGTTCTGGCCGGACGCCGCATTGGATGAGTGGAAGAAGCTGTAGAAGTAGTCCGGATCGTTCCCGCCGATCCTCCAGCCGAGGATGTACATGTCGAAGTCGTGGGCGTTGATCAGCGAGGTGATCGCACTGAATGCGGACGGCTTCGCCTTGACGTTGATGCCGATCTTGTTCATCTCGTTCGCGATCATCGTGCAGGAGTTCGCTCTGACGGGGTCGTAGTCGGCGTTGGGGCACCAGAGGAAGAACTCATCCGTGCCCTTGCCGGGCAGGATGTATTTTTGGGTGCTTGGGTCCTTGGTGTACCATGTTGCGGCCTCTAATCCGCCACCGTTGTTCGATAGCCAGACCGCGTCCTGATGCGCCAAGTCCATCTCGGCCAGGGCCTGCGCCACGCTGAAGTCGTATCCCGTCAGTGACGCGTTATAGAACCTGACGTTCTGCGGGCTCAGCGGCACGACGCCCGGGACTCCGTATCCCTGGAGGAAGTCCTTGACGATCTTGGGTTTGTCGATCAAGTGGGCGATCGCCCTCCTGAAGTGCAGTCCCGTGTCGAACTGGTCGATCTGCCCGTAGTGCCATGCCCCTATCGCGGGGCGCCTCATGTTGTAGGCGAGGTAGAAGAATCCGGGCTCAGGCCTGCTCCAGATGCGTATGTTCGGGTTGTTGATCAGGTCAGGCACGTATTCGGGCGCGACGCTCCAGTGATAGTAGTCGATCGCGCCAGATTGGAGCGCGAGGATGCCCAATACTCCGCTGGCGTAGACATTGGTGAGGATGCCGTCGATGTAGGGCTGGTGGATGTACTCGGCAACGAACGGGTCTATCATCGTGCCGGTCTTCTCGTCCTTGCCCGTGAAGAACAGTGTGTTCTTCATCACCAGAGCGACGGCCTGCGTCTCATCGAAGCTCTCGAACCGGAAGGGTCCGGTTCCGATCACGTCGCCGTCCGTGAGCTGCCACTCCTCCGCGCTGTCAATCAAGGTTGTGTCGGACTTCAGATAAACGTAAGGCTTGTAGGACGTCTCAGTCGTGGGTATGCCCTGTCCGAACCTTGGGTTGGGCTCGGGGTAGATCGCCTTGCCGAAATCCTCGTGAAGATTATCGACCCTGCATGGGGCGATCAGAGTGCAATCTGTGGACTTAATGTCGTCTCTGAATCCCCGGTCCTCCCAGACGTGGCGTGGAAACAGCGTGTATCCCGTCAGGGTCGACCTGTAGAAGTTGGCGAAGGGCTCCTGCAGCTGGAATCTCACGGCGATCCTGAGGCTGGCGTCGCCGACCGTCGGCTCGTTCTGCCAGTTCTTCGTGGTGAGAGTCATGAACAGCCAGCGGGTCGTGGTGTAGTTGCTGCCCGACTTGCCCGCCTTGTCCATGAGGACCCTGAGGTCGATGTTCGATCTCGGGTTCATGGCCTGCAGCTGATATGAGAAGAACAGGTCGCCGGGCGTCGCCTGGACACCGTCATGGAAGTAGACTCCGTTGAAGTCGTAGTATGCGATTATGTCCAACGCGCTCGTTGAAGTTTCCTTCGCGAACTTGCCGTATTCATCCGCGTCGAACACTCCGTTCTGATCCGCGTCCACGCCCTTTACGATGTAAGGCACCAGCTCGTCGGTGTCGGGCTTCGCCTGACCTATGCTGTCATACACGCGGCCCAGGACATCAGATGTCCACACGTCGTTCGCAAGCGCGGGCAACGGGTTCCTCGTCTTCATCTTGTCCTGCCCGCCGACGACCAGTATGATCTGGTCGGCCCTTGTCCCGACATCCGCGGCCTTCACAGGGAAGCCGCTGACGACGAACAGGCCCACTAACACTACTGCCAAACACATTGTGCCAAGCGCCGGAGTGGCCTTCATATTGCTACCTCCTTCCCCACGCTCGAGAGGTCTTGAGCGTGCGATAGTCCGTTCGTACTAAAGGCTTTCGGAGGACTCATCGAGACTGCATCCGTGCCGAGACTATAAAAGCAGATTTGTGCGGCTTTTTGTGAACTATTTAACTGTTTCCTCGGCAAAAATCGCCGAATCCAGAGATATATCTAGTCGATAATATATTGAGTCCATTATTATTGCCGCCGCTCACGCGTCAGCCACGTAGTACTTGTGCTCGCGGCCGATCCTCTCGACCGCAATCATCCCCTCTCGGCTCATCATGCGGAGGTTATAGCTGATTGCCTGCTGGCTCGCGTTCAGCCTCTGGGCGATCTCCGCCTGGGTCGAGCCGCTGCCACCGCTGACCAAATCGAGGATCTGCGCCTGGAGGTCGCTGAGGCGGATGCCCTCTTCGTCCGGTATGTTGACGTCCATCGCGTAGAACCGCTTCAGCATGCGGTCCCGCCGCGACTTGACGAAGCCCTGGACCTCGAGAGTCCGCAGGTGGTGTGCCAGGGTCCCGTTGTTGACCCTCAAGCTCGCCCTGAGGAGGTTGAAGTGGACGCCGGGATTGGCGCGGATGTAGCCGTAGATCTGGCCCCGGACGAAGTGGTCCAGGACGTCCTCCTTACGGATCCTAGAATAGAGCGGGAACACGAGGAACTTGAACAGGCCGTAGCGCGCTGTCTCGGTGCTCGCAGCCCCGCCAAATGCTGCCAGGACCGCCGCCAGGCTCAGCACCGGGACGACGGGGATCTGCCCCCAGCCGCCGGCCGGCCCTGGCGTCACGACGACGACCATCCTGCCGACGCCGCCGAAGGTTCCCGCCTTGTAGGCAGTCGCGACAATCAGGAGGTGACGCTCGTTTGACGAGACTGAGGAATAGGTGAATTCGAAGCGACCATCGTATGAGGTCGTGCCCGATGCAGGCGTCACTGTCCCGCCGTCGGCCAGCAATGTCACGGTGGCGCCCATGACCGGCACGCCGTAGTTATCGGTCACGGTCAAGGCGATAGGCAGGCTTGTGCCGCTCTCGATCAGATCAGTATCGCAGTAGAAGGAGACGACCAAGGAAACGTCACCGCTGCCGCCAGCGTCGAACAAGGGGATTTCGGCTGCAGCCCTTGGCGGGACAAGCAAGAATGCTGAGAAAAGCAGCAGAGCGGTAAGTGGGAGCCAGTATGCGGATTTCACTGCGCGCCTACCCCGTGATAACATGGTGCTCACCGTATATAAGATGATTTGTACGGTGTTTTGTGAGGAGCACTCACTGCCGACCTCATCGATGCGTATTCTGTTTTGGCGGGACTTCTGGCTTCCGGGTGAATCTCAAAGGTCTTAATGCCCTGTCGCCATCAGCACCGCCAAGATAGCATGTTCTGTCCTCGGTGCAAGACGCCTATCGCTCCCCTCGAGACGAAATGCGGGAAATGCGGCCTCGCTGCTTCACTCGTCTCGAGTCGTCCTTTGCCATCGGGGGATGCGCCCGACTCCTGCAGGTATTGCGGCCACCCGCTTGGCGGGCGGGACTCGTGCGAGATGTGCGGCGCACCCGGCAGTCAGCCCATGGTCGGTCCGCAGGGGATCAGATGCCCCCTATGCGGCGGCGATCTCGACGAGAATCTTGCCTGCCGCAAGTGCGGCTCCATAGTCGGGGGAGAGACGACCCGGGAAGAACCCAAGGTCCAGTGCCCGGGTTGCGGCGGCGAGGTGTCCCTCGATGATGAAAGCTGCGGGGCGTGCGGCATCAGGATATGGATCGAAGATTCGGCTGAGAGCGCGAGGCTTGATGCGCTGAAGTGTCCGGCCTGCGGATCGCCAGTCGCGGAGGGCGACGCGAAGTGCGCGCGGTGCGGCTTCCTCGTCTGGCTCGAGTCCGAGGAAGAGAGAGCCGACAGGGCGAGGGAATCGATCAGGGACGCGACGTCGCGGCTCGTTGAAATCAAAAGAGAGCATGGCGCGGTGCCGGAAAGGGCGGTGACTTACCTGCAGGCCGCTCAGAGGGTTTTGAAGAATGGCGAGGCGGAGCTCGCGACCAGGCGCGCCATGATCGCCGCTGACATCGCTGAGGTTGATGCGCGACAAAAGGCAATCTTCGCCGCGGCGGTGAGGCGGGCGGAGGAGAGGATGAGGTCCGCCGAGGACAGGGGCGGGGACATGTCGAGGTGCATAGAGCTGCTTCAGATGTCGCGACAGGCGGATGAGAAAGGCGATCGCAAGGTGGCAATCAGACTCGCGCTGAAGTGCAAGATCATGGCGGAGGATCTGGAAGGTTCTCTTTCCAGGGCCCCCATCGGTGCATAGGCCGCAGATTAGACGATGATTATATCTCGCGCGAGGCGGCCGTGATCAACCCTTTCAATTGCGGCTCCACCTGGTAGGGGTCGGAACCTGGCGGCATCACCGCCACGACCATGGAACGCCGACCTGACTCCAGTATCAATATATGCAGGTCGTCTGAATCCAGCACGATGCGCGACGGAGGGGATTTCCCGAGTTCGTTGGCGGCGGTCATGCCCGCGCCCAATATCGTGGCGCACATGATGGAGAACGTCTCCTTCGCGACGCCCTTCGGCATGTCCGCCGCGATGACCAGTCCATCCCGGCTCACGACTGCCAGGGCATTCGCACCGCACTCCTGCCTTGTTTTCCTCACTACATCATCCAGTGACATCAGCTCACCTCCGGCTTGAAGACGCATTCCGGACTTCCCGAGCTCGCGCACTCAACTTCCACGAGCCTTGCATTCTTTTCACCGTGAATCGAACGAAGGCGCGACAGAATCCCCCTGAGGCGGTGGCAAGAGGGCGACTCGTTCTCCTTATCGGCTTCTATCGAACCCTTCACCCTGATCTCACCGTCATCGAAGACAACATCCTCCACCCAGCCCCTCGCGATGAGTATCTTCCGGGCGCCTTCGAGCATATCGCCGCTGCCCTTGCACAGCTCCGCGAGCTGGCCGGCGAGCGCCTCGCCCTCGCGGAAGAAGAGACCGTGACAGGCATAGCTCATCACGCCCTCGTAGAGTCTCAGGATTGAAGAGACCTCTGTCTGCGATATCTTGACGAATCGCATCCGGACTCTCAGCGGGAGAACCGACTAATAAAAACTTCGCTGCAATTATCGCTCCCTGCACTCCGGACAGACGAGAAGGCTGCCCTCCGCCCGGAGATCGGTGCTGTAGATGCCGCATGCCTCGCAGTGCCCCTCGATCCCTTCCATCTTCTCCACGAGGCCGGCCCGGGTGAACTCCCGCGTCACCTCCATGAGCTGCGGCCAGAGGTGGATGATGTCGTCCTCCGTGACGAGACCGACCAGCTTCCCGCCATCGACGACCGCCAGACGCCGTATCTTGAGCTTCGCCATCTTGGCCGCGGCCTCGGCGACCTCCATGTGCGGGTGTATCGAGACAAGGGGCGAGCTCATGACCTCGCCTATCTTCGTGCCCGTGGCGTCCTTGCCTTGGGCGATCACCTTCGCGACCATGTCGCGCTCGGTCACTATCCCGACAGGCGTCTCGCCGTCCAGCACGACGAGGCTCCCGATGCCCCTGTCCCTCATCAGCCTCGCGGCCTCGGCAACGGAGACCTCGGCGCGGACCGTAACTGGCACCTTCGACATTATCTCCAGAATGGGGACTCTCGCAATCATGGCGACATTCCTGTCAATGGCCTAAGAGTTCATATAACCTTTTGTCTATGTTTGCATCGTCCCCGACTCGGAACGGCGGACGCTCGAAGAGGTAGCGAATGGCGGTGGGGCAATCGTACACTTCGGAAGAGGGCGAGCTGGCCGTCCGCATCGCCCGCGACACCGTCGATTCTTATGTCGTGAACAAGCCGTTTAAGGCCTTTCAGGTCCCCGCCAAGTTCAACGAGAAATCCGGTGTGTTCGTGACCCTCAACACGTGGCCCGAGCAGGAATTGCGCGGCTGCATAGGCTACCCTCAGCCGGTCTTACCTCTGGTGAAGGCTCTGATCAAGGCCGCGGAGGAATCGACCGGGGATCCGAGGTTCCCCGCTCTGAGGAAGGACGAGCTGGATCATGTCGTCGTCGAGGTCACAATCCTCACCCCGCCCGAGCTCATCCAAGTCAAGAAGACCAGGGACTACGTCAAGGAGGTCTCCATCGGGACTCACGGCCTGATAGCCGCGCAAGGCATGCTCCGCGGACTCCTGCTCCCGCAGGTGCCCGTGGAATGGAATTGGGACACGGAGGAGTTCCTCGCCCAGACGTGCATGAAGGCTGGCCTCACGCCGGACGCGTGGCTCGACGAGGACACGAAGATCTACAGGTTCAGGGGCGAGATATTCGCGGAGGAGAAGCCTCGAGGATCCGTGAAGAGACACTTGCTTGGTGTTCCCCATGCTGGTCCTTGAGGGAAGGGGCTTCATACAGGGCAGTTTCAAGCAATGCGCGATCGGCATCGAGGACGGCGTGATCTCCTCGATCAAGAAGACTCTCCACGGCGACGACAATGTGGACTACGGTGAATTCCTCATCCTTCCCGGAGGAATAGACCTGCATGTCCACTTCCGCGAGCCCGGCCTGACACACAAGGAGGACTTCAGGACGGGGACCACATCGGCGGCGATGGGCGGCGTCACCACGGTGTTCGACATGCCGAACACCATGCCGCCGACGACGACCCTGCGCGAATACGAGCAGAAGGTCGAGATGGCGGGAAGGAAGGCGTTCATTGATTTCGGCCTCTACGCGGCTCTCTCGAAAGCCCGCGAGACATCCAGACTGGCGGGGGTCCGTGCGCCCTTCAAGCTCTACATGGCTCAGACCACTGGCGGCCTCGACGTCCCGGCGGACGATGTCCCTGGCCTTCTGAAGGATCTTCCGCCCGTGTATCCCCCCGTCGTCGTGCACGCCGAGAACCCCGCCAAGTTCAAAGCCACCGATGCGAGAACGCTCCGGGAGCACGACCTCGCGAGGCCGGTCGAGGCGGAGTCTTCATCGATAGACCTCCTCAAGGCGATGAGGAGGAACTTCCACATCACTCATGTCACGTCGGAGGAGTCGCTGAAGAGCGTCTCATCGTCGGGCTTCACGTCTGACGTCACACCGCATCACCTGCTGCTCGATTGCACCAGGCCGCTAGGCCAGCTCGGCAAGGTGAACCCACCGTTGAGGCAGCCCTCGGAACGGGAAGCCGTGTGGAACGCGTTCGCCGGAGGACGCATCGGCATTCTGGCGAGCGACCACGCGCCGCACACGGAGGAAGAGAAGTCCGTCAACTTCGCAGACGCTCCATCAGGCTTGCCAGGCGTCGAGACTATGATCCCATTGATGCTACGCAAGGTGAGGAGCAGCGACCTGCAACTTGACAGGCTCATCAACGCCGTTGCCGAGCGTCCGGCGGAGCTCATGGGTCTGAACAAGGGCTTCATCGAGGTCGGCAGGGACGCGGACCTGGTCGTGGTCGATTCGCACTCGGTCACGAAGGTGCGGGGCAAGAAGCTCCATTCGAAGTGCGGATGGACGGCGTTCGAAGGATGGGAGGCGATCTTCCCCTTGGCGGTGTACCTGCGCGGGAACCTGATCGTGGACAAGGGCGAGGTCGCGGAGGATTCGATCGGGGAACACGTGGATGCGAAGGTCCCCGCCAAGCGGCCGGAGCCTGCAAAGAAACCCGGGTTCGGGGCGGCCCTCCAACAGGGCGCGCCTAGGTGAGCGCGTAGTAATACTCGCCCGCGTGCTTCTGCTCGCGGTCAAGGCGCGAGTCGGGCTTGTTTATCCTCGGGCGGTTCGTCTCGTTGTCCCGGCGGAACGTGATCCCCACCTGCTCAAGGAACCTGTTCATGCCCTCCCGCATCGGGAAAGGACCCTGGGCGAGGCCGGAGACACCCGGCTCGCCGCTGAACACGATGATGCTGTCGGAGACCATGTCGATGAAGTAGACGTCGTGGTCGACGATGAGGCCGCTCTTCCCCTCCTTCTCCATGACCCTGCGGATGGTCTTCGCCGCCTCCATGCGCTGGTTGCTGTCCAGGTACGCCGAGGGCTCGTCGATCAGGTATGAGTCGGCGTCGCGGCCGAGGCAGATCGCGATGGCGACGCGCTGGAGCTCCCCGCCGGAGAGCGTGGTGACTTCCCGCTCCATTAGTCCCCTGACCTTCAATGGGCTGAGAACCTCCGCCTCGAAATAGTTGCTCTCCGCCTTCCTGCCGACCGCCGCCGCAAAAAGATCCCGCACGACCCCCTCGTACTTCGACTCGACGTACTGCGGCTTGTAGCTGACCTTCCACTCCGCGGTCACCTCGCCGACCGTCGGCGCCTCCTCTCCCGCCAGCATCTTAACGAACGTCGTCTTGCCCGTCGCGTTCGGGCCGACGACGCCTACGACTTCCCCCTTCCTCAGCTTGCCGGGCTCGACCTTCAAGTGAAAGCCCTCGTATCGCTTCTCGAGGACATCGTAATGGAGGAGCGTCGTGGCTTTCCAGCCAGTGCGTGGCGGGCTCGCCTCGAACCTGATCTCCCTGTCCCTGAACCGCATGTTCTCCTCGCGCAGGTATCCTTCCAAGTAGACGTTGATGGCTGTCCTCACGGGCCGGGGCTGCGCGAGCACGCCATAAGCGCCCTCCGAGCCGTATATGATGTGAACGACATCTGCGAGGAAGTCCATGATGGCCAGGTCGTGCTCGATGACGACCACCTGCTTCCTCTCGGACAGAGACTTGATCGTCCTCGCGACCCTGAGCCTCTGGTTGATGTCCAGATAGGACGACGGCTCGTCGAAGAAGTAGACATCGGCGTCCTTGAGCATCGTCGCCGCGATGGCGGTCCTCTGCAGCTCCCCGCCGGACAGGTGCTTGACGTCGCGGTCCATGAACGAGCTGAGGCCGAGCTCCTCGCCAACAACATCGAGCTGGTCCCCCTCGTCCACCTTCTCCAGCAGATCCTTGACTTTCCCGGAGACGACCTTGGGCAGCTTGTCGACGTACTGCGGCTTCATCGACGTTTTGAGCCCGCCATCAGCCAGCTTCTCCAGGTAGTTGTGCAGTTCCGTCCCGGCGAAGTACTCGAGCACGGGGCCCCACTGTGGCTTCTTCTTGCGGTATTGCCCGAGATTTGGAACGAGCTCGCCGCTGAGTATGCTGACGGTCGTCGTCTTGCCGACGCCGTTGGGGCCGAGGAGGCCGACGGCCTGGCCCTCCTTGGGCACAGGGAGCCTGAAAAGCCTGAAGCCGTTCTTGCTGAACTGGTGCACCAGGTCTTCCTTGAGGGCCTCGGGTAGGCCGATGATCCTGATCGCGTCGAACGGGCACTTCTTGACGCAGATGCCGCAGGCTATGCATGTCTCCTCGGATATCGTCGACTTGCCGGTCTCCTGGTCGATCCAGATGACCTCTGAGCCGGTCCTCTGAGGGGGACAGAAGGCGATGCACTCCAGATTGCAGCGCTTCGGATGGCACCTGTCTTTGAACACTACCGCTATGCGCACGATTTCAGAAAGTCTCCAGCTTATTTAAACTGAGGGAACGTGCGCGGCGGGACTCGGACTGGAGCGTGCCCGCCAGCTGAGCGAAAACGTTTAAGCGGGACAGTCCTTACTGCAGACTCGCGCGGCTATAGTGTAGCCTGGTATCACATAAGCTTGCCAAGCTTATAACTCGGGTTCAAATCCCGGTGGCCGCACTTCTTTCCCTGAAATCACCGCCACGATTCAGCTGGGCCGGCGGCACCGTTATCTGGCCTCATCGTATTCCGGTGGCGGGAGAGAATTGGAGAAGCGCAGGGTCGCCCTCGAGGGCGCAACGATCCTCACGGGCCCGATGTGGCAACCGATGCCCGACTCGACCGTCTTGGTCAATGGCGACCTCATAGCAGCGGTCTCGCACGAACGCGGCTCCCCATATCCAAAGGGCACGAGGGTGATCGACTGCGGCGGGAAGTTCCTCACCCCCGGTTTCATCGACATGCACACCCACTGCCACACGACTGCGGCGGTGGACTTCCTGTCCCAGTTCGGACCGAGGATAGAGGGACCGCAGCACAGGGACTGGTTCCTGAGGCTCTTCGTCGCGCATGGAGTGACGACCATCAGGGATGTCGGCAACTTCCCGGAGATTTTCGATCTCAGGCGCGAGTTCTCGGAAAACCCGTCCGCCCCCGCAATGTTCGTGGCGGGGGAACTGCTCGAGGGACCAGAGCCGCTCTGGCCGCTGAGCAGGAAGGTCAATGACGCCGAGGCCGCCCGCAAAGAGGTCAGGAGGCAGAATGAACTCGGGGCGGACTGGGTGAAGCTCTACACCGGGCTCGACCCAGAGACCGCGACGGCGGCGATCGAAGAGGCGCACTCGCTCGGGATCCGCGCGGCTGGGCACATCTGGAAGACGACCGCGAGAGAGGCGGCGAGGGCGGGCATCGACACGCTGGAGCACACCCTGACGCTTGCCGATGAGGAATTCCTCACGGAGGAGGACCGGGCCTCTCTGCCAGGATCGGCGGACGGGAAGTACAGGCGGGATAGGTTCCGCTACGCTTGGTCAAAGACGAACCTAGAGTCCGATGCGGCAAATGACCTCGTTAAAGCGCTGACGGCATCGCAGACAGCTGTTTGCCCGACGCTCATCGTCCACGAGAACACGATACTCGGCCCGGACGTGTCATACCAGAACTTCGCCTACGACTGCGTTCCCCAGCAGTGGCTTGACACATGGGAGGGGCGGCTAAAGCTGTTCAAGCCGCCGGGCGAGACGCTCCCCGATCCGATCGGGTCGTTCGAGAAGGCCTTGAACATGGTGGCGCGGTTGAACTCACGGGGCGTGCGCATCCTCGGCGGGACCGACGCTGCACTCTGGAATCCCTTCGTCGTGCCCGGCGCCAGCCTCCACAGGGAACTGGAGCTGCTCTTGGCGGCGGGCGTGGACGCCCGTGATGCCCTTTCCTCCGTCACGTGCTGGGCGGCGGAGGCCCTCGGTGTCCCAAGCGAGATCGGTACGATTGAGGAGGGAAAGGTGGCGAACCTCGTCCTGCTCGATGACAATCCCCTGGAGGCGATACGGCACACAAGGGGGATTGAACTGGTGATCAACAGGGGACGCGCGTCGTCACCCGAAGAGATTTTGGAGAGCGGCGAACTCGTCGATTAAGATTCGTCACTTCTTCCTGAGTTCCTGACCTATCAGCACGAAGTTGGATAGCAGGTTCTCCAGCTGGATCCGCTCGTTGCTTCCCTCGACCAGCCTGAACTCCGTCTCTCCTATCCTGTCGACGAGCCTGACCTTGAACACGTCAGGGATCGCGAGATCGAAGACGGTGCGGTGTATCTGGCGGATGATGTCCTCTCCCGCCAAGCCGTACTCGATGAGCAGCTCGTCGAGCTCGTCCCTGGCCTTGATGAAGTCGCCTTCAAGTGCGACCTCTATCAGCTTCTTGACCGCCTCCGGCCTCGCGGTGCTGGCGGCCTTGTACATCGTGTCGGAGTCGACCGTCTTTCCGACCGAGGCAGCGACCTGCAGCGAGTTGACCGCCTTCCGTAGGTCGCCTTGTGCGACGTAGAGCAAAGCCTCCATGCCGTCGTCCGTCACCTTGATCCCCTCCGCCTTCGCAACGCGCGAGAGGTACTGTTTCACAGCGTCGGGCTTCAGGGGCCTGAAGCGGAACACGGCGCACCGCGACTGGATCGGCTCGATTATCCTGGAGGAATAGTTGCAGCTGAGGACGAACCTCGCCGTGCGCGTGTAGTTCTCCATCGTCCTCCTCAGCGCCGACTGCGCGTCGGTGGTGAGGTTGTCCGCCTCGTCGAGGAAGATTATCTTGAAATCCCCGCCAATCGGCATGATCCGTGCGTAGTCCTTGATCTTCGTGCGCACCGTGTCTATCCCGCGCTCGTCGCTCGCGTTGAGCTCCAAGAAGTTGGCCTTCCAGTTGTCCTTGAAAAGCTCGCGCGCGAGGGCGATCGCGCAGGTCGTCTTGCCCGTGCCCGCGGGGCCGGCGAACAGGAGGTGCGGGAGGTTCTCCGTCTTCACGTAGGCCTTCAGCCTGGAGACTATCTCCTCCTGGCCAACTACGTCGTCCAGCTTCGAGGGCCGGTACTTCTCGACCCAGACCTCCTTCATGACTCCCCCTTTGCCGGCCTTGAATCGCGGGAGCCGCTAAAAGCTTTTGGGAGGGTTGATCGAGAGCGCGTTCCATGAAAACCTAAATAGCGACGGCGGCCTAGCCAGCGCCGTTGAACTGCTCGAAGTGCTCCAAGCCTGCGGTCACTCTGATCCGCTACAGCGGCCAGCACCTGTGCGCGAGCCACTTCCTCGAATTCACCGAGAGGAGGGTCAAGAAGGAGCTCCGCCGGCAGCTCAACTTCGAAAAGGACGCGACCATCGCGGTGGCTATCTCTGGCGGGAAGGACAGCAGCGTGACCGCGTACCTTCTCTCGAAGCTCCTTCGCAAGAGACCGACGGTCAGCCTGGTTGCGATCACCGCCGACGAGGGGATCGCGGGCTACCGCCCCGGCGGCATCGAGTCGTCACGCGAACTGTGCCGGAGCCTCGACATCCCTCACCACGTCATCTCCTACGCGGAGACGCTCGGCTGGACGATGGATCGCGCGGTCAAGGTTGATCCTAAAACGATACCTTGCAGCTATTGCGGCGTGTTCCGGCGCTACACATTGAACAAGAAAGCGCGCGAACTACACGCTGATCATCTCGCGACGGGGCTCAACCTCGACGATACAGCGCAGTCTGTGCTGATGAACGTGGCGCGAGGGGACATGGAGCGCATGGCCCGGCTCGGACCCCACGACAAGGTGCAGGAGGACATGATCCCGAGGCTGCAACCACTGCGCCTGATTCCCGAGAAGGAATCCTACCTCTACGCCATGCTAATGGAGATCAAGTTCCACGACGCGACCTGCCCCTACGCGGACAGAGCGGTGCGAGGGCTCTTCCGCGACACGCTCAACAAGCTGGAGGAGAGCATGCCAGGCACACGCCATTCCCTGCTCAGCTCGTTCGACCAGATGAGGCCTTGGCTCGACAGGGAATTCTCAGGGGTCAAGGTGAGGAAGTGCCGAAATTGCGGCGAGCCGACCATGAATCCGGTGTGCAAGGCGTGCGAGCTGGTTGAGAAGCTGGAGAGCCTGTCTACCTAGAGCGCTTCCTGGCCTTCGCCCTCATGTCGACGATCTCGTCCCTTCTCTTGCCGACCCCGACGAGGGCCAGCTTCGCCCCGATTGACTTCGACAGGTAGGTCAGGTACTTCTTGGCCTCGGGCGGCATCGCGGTGAAGCCTTTCGCTGCAACCTTCCGCCAACCCTCTTCTCCGACCTCCGTCCAGCAGGGGAACGTTTTGTAGATTGGCTTGCAGCGCGACAGCACCTTCATGCTTGCGGGGAAGTCCTTCACAATCCCGCCATCGCACTGATACGATTCGCAGACCTTGATCTCGTCGAGGCCGTCGAGCACGTCGAGCTTCGTCACAGCGATCGAGTCGAGGCCGTTGACGCGCGCCGAATAGCGGAGCATCACCATGTCGATCCAGCCGCATCTCCTCGGCCTGCCCGTGGTCGTGCCAAACTCCCCGCCCTTGCTCTGCATGTGATTCCCGATCTCGTCGGTCAGTTCCGCCGGGAACGGCCCGGTCCCCACTCGGGAGGTGTAAGCCTTGACGACACCCATGACATCGTCGATCACCCCCGGCCCGACTCCCGCCCCGGTGCACGCCGCCCCGGAGACGCAGTTCGAGGAGGTGCCGTAGGGGTAGATGCCGTGGTCGATGCAGAGGTGCGTGCCCTGGGCCCCCTCGAACAGCACCCTCTTTCCCTTCGCGATGTACGAATGCAGGAGGACGCCGGTGTCGGTCACCTTCGACCTGAGCTGCTGCCCGTAGTCCATGTACTTGGTGAACGTCTCCTCCATCGAGAGAGTATCTACGCCCCTGAATGCCTGGATCATCCTCTGCTTGAGCGGCACCAGGACGCCCAGCTTCTCCTTGAGCGCGTCTGGGTCAACGAGGTCGACCATGCGGATTCCGAAGCGGCCGACCTTGTCCTCGTAGCTCGGGCCGATGCCGCGCATCGTCGTCCCCGCCTTCATGCCGCTCTTCGCCTCCTCCTCCAGCCTGTCGAGGATCCTATGGTAGGGCATTATGACGTGCGCCCTGTCGCTTATCCGAAGGTTGTCCGCGCTGTATCCTTTCCCGCGGACCTCGGCGATCTCGGAGAGCAGGACCTCCGGGTCGAGGACGACGCCGTTGCCGATGAAGTTCATCGTCTTCGCGCGGAGGATTCCGCTGGGCAGGAGATGGAACCTGAAGACGTCCTCGCCCACCTTGACCGTGTGGCCGGCGTTGGGCCCTCCCTGGAAGCGGACGACGACATCCGCCTCCTTCGCGAGGTAGTCCACGACCTTGCCCTTGCCCTCGTCGCCCCACTGAGTCCCGATGACCACCGTTGCTGGCATTTTCTCGCCGAACACCGCAACGCCGCGAGGATAAAAACCTGTATGGCTCGCAGCCTCGAACCCCGTCCTCAAACGTGACCGGCATCGACCGTCGCGTCTCCGACCCCTCCTTTATGGAAATACATCGAAAGCATTTTATATGCGCGAGAGGCAATCAGCACCGCCGCAGGTAAGCCCGCGGCATGTCAGGTCGGGGGAGGAAGGTGGCAAGATCGCCAGCGTCGCCAGACGGTACCCGCTCCGCTTCTGAGTCGGAAGTGCAGAGGGCATTTGAGGAGAGTTTTCAAAGGAGTCTGGCGGAGGAGCCGTGGATGGGCGCGGGCCTCTACGGCACGTACCTGAGCTCCCCCGACGATATCCGTCGCAGCTTCCTGGACCTCTGGCCCCGCCTCGATGGCATCTTGGAGAGATCAATCGATCCGGCATCCGCCCTGAAGGACATCGGTGATCTGATCGTCTACGAAATCCCCGACGGAACGCGCACGACGCTCAGCACGAACGAAAAGATCGACGTCGAGCTGGACGCGGGCATGTGGTGCCTCTCGTTCATCCACACACTCCGCTCGCTAGGAGCGAAAAAGGCGGTGCTGATGACGCACACCTCCTACAACCGGCAGAGAGGCGAGGGGGAGATGGAGCGGATTATATCCGTCATAGAGAGGGGGATTGCTCCGGTGGCCGACTACTGCGAGAAGAACGACATCAACGCGAGGCTGGTCGGCCTGAGCGACGAGTACGAGCTGAGCGAGAGCCTCAGAGCCGCTTTCCCCGAGAGGAAGGGAGCGGACTTCGAGGTCTTCTTCCTCATCGACTACAGAGAGGAGTGCTTCCTGGAGGAAAAGGGCAAGGAGCTCATGTCGCGGCTCCCGGATGTTGACGTCGTCGTGAGGCACACGAAGATGCACATATCCGGCGGCTGGCTCCCCACGAAGACCCTGCGCTCGACCTACCTCTACTGCCAGAACGGGACCGTGTACACCAACTGGACGTTCGACGAGCACGTTTCTCTCGTCGGGGCGGCGCTCCTGGCGAAGTACCTGAACCAGGGGGAGATGCTTGTCAAGACCTATCCCTCGGTCGACGATGTCAAGAAGAGGTACCAGAAGAGGGAGCTGAGTCTTTCCAACCGTGTCGTCAAGGTCCGAGAGGCCCCGAGGAAGCTCTACGTCATGGGGTCCCCGTGGGGCCTGGTCCAGCTCTACTACTAGATGAGAGCGAGCGCTGTCTCCGCGCCGCGACTCTTCTCTCTCGTTCCTCGTCGTCCATGGCGAGCGTCCCTCGCACCAGGCCCTCGAGCTCGTCGCCGAGTCTCTTCATCTCGACGGTGTACGCCGACACTGGGTTCTCAGCGCCGCCGAGAATCGCCCGGGATGCCGCCTCGGCGCTGCCGATGGCGTATCCGATCCCCTCCCCCGTCAGCGGATTGCCCAGCCCCGCCGCGTCGCCGACAAGGAATACATTCCCGCTCCCGCAATGGATGCTGCCGAAAGGCGCGGAGTAACCCTCCAGATGAACAGGCTCCGCGACCCTCACCCCGCAGTCCCGGGCGAGCCAATCCCTCAGCCGGTCCATCCCCTCGCGCATTCGCGGCGGTCTCGTGCTGAGGATGCCCACGCCCAGACACAGCCTGTCGCCCTTGGGGATGAGGTACGAGTAGGTCGGGGACATGTCGCCGCGGTACATCATGTAGAAGCAGTCTTCGAGATTCCCGGACCTGGGATGGTATTCCTGCGCGTAGATGACGCGCTGGTCGACGGACCTGCGGGAGATCTTCTCGCGTATCTTCGAGTAGATCCCGTCGGCTCCGATGAGAAACCGGGCCGTCACCGCCGCCGCGCCATCCTTCGTGCTCAGCAGCACCTTCACGGCACGCCCGGATTCCTTGAAGGCGACGGCCTCGCAGTCGCGAAGCAGCTCGGCGCCATGACGCTCCGCGGACTCGGCCAGCCATGCGTCGAGCTCGCGCCGCTTGATGTTCAGCAGTTCCTCGCCGGGCACCTTGAATCCGTTTTCCATGCCGCTCGGCGGGACGACGAAGACGCCCAGCTTCCCGGGATCCTGGATCGCCTCGCGGGGCGGCCCCGACCCGAAGATCCTGACCATCAAATCCAAGCACACCTTGGACAGCAGTCCTCCGCAGACCTTGTCCCGCGGCGGGCCGCTCTTCTCCGCCAAGAGGACGGAGAGTCCGTTACCCGCAAGAATCCTGGATGCGGTAGAACCCGCCGGCCCCGCTCCAGCCACGACGACATCATAGTCCAGTTTCAGGACGCGACCCCCGGGCGAAGAAGGCGTTGATCACCAGGTCGGTGTCTTGCGCCTCTTGGGCGATGCCGCGCCAATGCGTAAGGCTTTCGCCGTTCTTCGTCTCGAAAGTCGCGAGAATGTCCTTCATCTGCCTTCGGAGTATGTCGTTCTCTTCGCCTTTTATGACGAGCGCGAGGAAGGTGAATTTGCCTCTCTCTATCAGTATTTTCAGGTCCTTCTGCTCGATCTTCGTCAGCCACTTGCCTCCCAGAGAGGGGAACGACGTCCTCATGAAGTTCTGTATCACGTCGAGCGTGGCGGAGAAGATGTCCTTGTCGACCTTCATCTCGGTCATGGACGACCTCGACACGATTAGGGTGCCGTCCGCGTGCACGAGGTACGTTGCCAGGACCTCGTAGCGGCCGCTCGCTAGGTACTTCGCCGCGTTCGCAACTTTCTCACGGGTGAGCGGCAGGACCACGAGGAGTGTCGCCAGCGCGGGGATCGCGATGACTGTGGAAAAGATGGGCACCGTGTCGATGCCAACGGCGTTGAAGTACGCGTTCGTCCCGAGGCCGACGGCGAGGCTGGCAAGAAGCGCGAACATGATGCCCAGGGTCCGTGAGGCTATCGTGCGGCTCATCTTCTTCGCGGCGACATGAGCTCTGTACATGTTCATTATCCCGATCTCGAGATAGACGACTATGTAGACGAGCCATGCGAGGTAGACCTCTTGATGGTAGGTTACGACCCAGCCCCATGTGGTTTGCTGGACGCCGCTCACCATCCCTATCCAGACCGCCGACAGGCAGATGAGCCCCGGGACCGCAGATACGAGGTACCAGTCCTTCATGCGTCGGAGGAACAATGTTGTGAAGAGGAGGAAGAAGAGGACGGACAGGGTGAGAGAGCTTATGCTCAACTTCGCGGCGAAGACTGCCCGCTCGTAGTTCGGCGCCGTGAAGAATAGGAAGTCCGACAGGGCGTAGGTGCCGGCGAAGAAGAAGCCCGCCAGGAAGAAGGACTCGGTCCATGTCTTGAAGCGGTCCCTCAATATCTGGACCGCGACGATGGCGTACATCAGCGCGGCCGACACCAAGGGCAGATTCCGCAGCACCTCTTCGAAGATCAAGCCTTATCCTCCCGCCTATTGCCAAGCGGACGAGCGTGGATACGGATTTCGCATCTAGAGAGGTTTGCCTTAATGGTGTCGGGCAGATTCTCAATCAGCGCACTATGAGGGCTCCGGGGGCGGCGGCTCCTCCTTGATGGTCCTCAGCTGCGCCCTGTACATCTCGAGGAGCTCCTCGTCTGTCGTCGCGTCCTCGGGCTTCTTGTCGTCCCGCCACTTGCCTGTGAATCGGGGGAACCTCACCGCCAGGCCGGAATCCGCGCGGACAGAGCCGATGGCGCAGGTGTGCGTCGGGCTCAGTGTGATCTCCGCGCCGAGCACCTCCAGCACGATGGCGGGGTTGAACCAGAAGTCCGGCTGCATCCTCGAGACGACCCTGGCGGGCTTCTTGGGCACGCGGAAGGCCTTGAGCCTCTCCGGCAGGGCGAAGAGCGTCACGTCGTCGAACCCGCTGCCCAGCTTGCTCGTAGTCCTGAAGACGTCCGCCTTCTTGTCGTAGGCGGCCATGAGGAGGGCGCCGTATGTCCCAGCCCTCTTCCCCCGCCCCGAGAACGCGCCGACCACGACAAGGTCGACTGTGTCTGTCATCTCCGACTTGTAGTCGCGCTTGTACTTGATCCACTGGAAGCCGCGGGCCCCCGCCTCGTAGAACGACCCCGGGGCTTTCGCCACGATGCCCTCGCATCCGCCCTCTATGGCCTCATCGAAGAACGCCTGCGCCTCCTCGACCTTGTCGGTCGTGAGGGTCTTGGAGAGCCTAATCTTCTCGCTCGACTGTATCAGTCGCTCTAGCGAGCTGCGCCTCTCGGTGAGAGGCTTCATCGTCAGGTCGGTCCCGTCGCTGTAGAGGCAGTCGAACAGGAACAGGTGGACTGGGTAGTCCAGCGCCATGACGTCGAGCTCGTACTTGCGCCCGCGCCGGCGCGAGACCTCCTGGAACGGCCTGAACTCGCCGGTGTTCGTGTCGATCGGCACCGCCTCGCCCTCGACTATGCAGGAACCGCCCTTGAACGCCTGGCGGAACTCATCCCTGATCTCCGGGAACTGCTCCGTGATGTCCTCGAGGTGGCGGGAGAAAATCCTCGTCTCCTTCTCCCCGACGTGCGCCTGCATCCTCAGCCCGTCGTACTTGTACTCCATGACTGTGAGGCCGATCTTCTCGATTATCTCCGCGAGGGAGGGGAGGCGCTCGCACAGCATCGCCCTGATCGGCCTGCCGAGCTTGAGGTGGATGTCAGAGAGCCCCGCCATGCCCTTCGTGGCCAGTGCCTTGGACACCTCGCCGAGGTCCGAGGAGACATTGTAGGCTCTCTCCACATCGTCCCTCCTCTCCTTTTCGCCGAACGTGACGGCAAGAGCGTCGACTATCGTCATGTCCGCGATGCCCAGGCGCATCTTGCCAATGACAGTGCGGATGATGTACTTGGCCTCCAGCGGCGTCGCATCATGGAGGAGCTCCGCGAGCTTGCGCATCTTCACGTCCTGGGAACCGCCGCCGGCCGCGCGCGCGATGTCCGCGAAGTTCTGGTAGACGCGCGAGACGGTGAGCTTCTCGCTGAAGAGGGAAGTCTGCTTCTTTCCCGCCACGGCCTGCTCCGCGACAAGGCCCATGTCTCCCAGCTCGTGCCAGAGGGATTCCAGGCGCTCATCTGAAACCCCAGTGGTGAAGTTGAGCGTCTTCAGGACGAGCTTCTCCGCGAGGCCGAGTTCGATCCCCGAGTAGTCGGGGTAGACCCTGCCCTGGGTCAGGTAGACCGCCTTGTCGATAATCTCTGGCGGCACCGCCTTGAACAGCTCGACGAGGAGGTCGGTCATCTCCAGGCGTTTGGTCGTCGCTTCTATCCTCTCGTAGATTTCGACGAGCTTGGAGTATTCCATCCGGGAGCGCGAAAGCCCTGAGGGGTAATAAGAAGTCGGTCTGCCGGAGGATTCCCTCTATTATTCCACGTGATAATACTCTCATGGAGAGCGGGATGTCCCACTAAGCATTCTTCCGGCATAAAGACCAAATAGACTCCGGACAATGGTCTAGCAAGACGCGGGGGTAGAGCGCATCCATTCAGTGCGGCCAGCACGTGGGCATAGCGAGAGACTTCGAGTGCGCTTGGTTTCTTTTGCGTTCGCTGTCGCACTTGCGATGGAATTCTTTGCGATGGCAGGGACTCGGGCGGTGGGCGCGCCGAGTGCGATTGAGAAGACTAGTGTCGAAAACATCGCTGCACAGAGTCTGGGCTCACCCGCTGGCTACTTCATCGAGAATCGTGGCCAGATGGCGGGGGGAGTCCGATACTATGCTCTCGGCAATCCCTCGATAGGATTCAGAGACGATGGCGTGATGTTCGTGGTGCGGGAGTCTGCCGGCACCGCGCGCGACTTGTTCGATTCTCGACATGAATCGAGAATCATAGCTTACCTGATGAGATTCGACGGTGCGCGTGTCGCCGCGCCGGCAGGGAGAGGATTGGCGCCGCACACGAGCAACTTCTTCTTCGGAAACGACCCAGCCCAGTGGAATGTCGATGTACCAAATTATGGAGAGGTGGTGTACAGCGATATCTATGACGGTGTGAACGTGGTCTACCGTCTGGGCCCGACCGGTCTGAAGTACGATCTCATTCTGCAGCCCGGAGCGGATATTGGACAGATCGAAATCGCCTACGATGGTATCGAAGGAATAGCCGTTGGCGGCAATGATGCGATTGTCAAGACTGCACTCGGCGAGATTCGCGACAGCCTGCCCCGCTCCTATCAGGCGGATGGTGGGAGCGTCAGCTGCGCGTTCGCAAGTAGAGGAACATTCTCCTACGGGTTCAAGTGCGATGGATGGGACAGGACGAGCGCTCTGACGATCGACCCGCTGGTGTACTCCACGTTCCTGGGCGGGACCCAGGGTGACTATGGGAATTCGATCAAGGTCGACTCGGCCACCGGGGATGCGTATGTGGCGGGGTACACCGGGTCCACGGACTTCCCCACTACCCCAGGCAGCTACCGCGAGACAACCACCCTCACGGGCAGCGGGTTCGTGACGAAGGTGGCTTGGAACGGGACCTACCTGATCTATTCGACCTACTTCGGCGGGATCGCATTTGACGGCGCGTTCTCGCTTGACATCGATTCAGCCGGCAGCGCGTACATCACTGGATACACGGAATCTTCGGACTTCCCGACAACGCCCGGCGCGTACAACAGGACGTACGCGGGAGGACCCAACTACGGGGCGGTCTTCGCCCTGAAGCTGAGCCCATCAGGCGATTCCCTCATTTACTCGACATACCTCGGCACCGGCGTCAGCCTAGCCATAGGAACCGTCGAGCGGCCCTATGCGATCGCTGTGGATGGTTCGGGGAACGCATATGTGACAGGTCACACGACCATGCCGACTTTCCCGACAACCGCGGGGGCCTATGATAGGACCTTCAATGGCGGTGTGTACGATTCGTTCCTGACGAAGCTGAATGCGAGCGGAGATCGGCTGGTCTACTCGACATTCCTGGGCGGGAGCAGCTCAGACCATACGGTCTCGGTCGCCCTCGATTCGAGCAACAATGCCTATGTCACCGGGCTCACCGGCTCGGCGAACTACCCGACCACCGGCGGGGCCTACCAGACAACCTATGGAGGCGACATCTATGACGCCTTCGTGACGAAGGTGAACGCGGCGGGAAGCGGCCTAGCCTATTCGACCTTCGTGGGCTCGCCGGGCATCGAGGAGTCCTACTCGATCGCTGTCGACGGAACGGGGTCCGCCTTCATCACGGGCGTCGCCCGCGACAACAAGTATCCCACGACTGCCGGAGCTTACTCGGGGACGATGAACGGGCCTTGGGACGCGTTCGTCACGAAGCTCAATGCGGCAGGTTCAAACCTGGCCTATTCGACGTTCCTTGGCGGGACTCTTGGCGATGTAGGATACGCCATCTGCCTCGATCCCAATGGCCTCGCAGTCGTCACCGGCACCGCAGGGGATGGCGCGTTCCCGACCACGGCAGTCGCGTACGACAGGACCTTCAACGGTGGCATTTCTGATGTCTTCTTGACGAAGTTGAACGCGGGGGGAACCAACCTGGTCTACTCGACCTTCCTCGGAGGAATCGACCAGGAGCAGGGTTTGTCCGTCGCGGTCTCCTCGGCACGCGACGCCTATGTCACGGGAGACGCGTGGTCCAGCGACTATCCGACGACACCCGACGCATTTGACACGACCTTGAGCGGCACGCCGAACGGCATGGTGACGAGGGTCGTCTTCACCAACAGCGGACCGACTGCCAACGCGGGCTCAGACTTCACTTTGCCTCGGAACTTCCGCGCGGACCTCAACGGCTCGGCGAGCTCTGACCCTGACGGCGACGTTCTGCACTTCGCGTGGACCCAGGTCGCTGGACCTCCCGCCACGATAAACAACGCGACACAGGCGGTCGCGTGGATCCAGCCGCAGTCCCTCGGCATCCACACCTTCATGCTCACGGTAAATGACTACTACGGCGCAGCGTCAACAGACAACGTCATCGTCACGGTGGTCAACGACCCGCCGGTCAGCAGCGCCGGCCCTGACGCTTTCAGCTACAGGAACACGGCGACCTACCTGGACGGGAGCGGGAGCAGCGACCCGAACGGGGACCCGCTCACATATGCGTGGACCCAGCTGCTCGGGCCCGACACCCCGACGATCAACGGCCCAGACCAGCCGAGGCCCTGGTTCGCCACGACCGTAATGGGGCTGTTCAGGTTCCAGCTGAACGTGTCCGACAACTATGGTGCCTATGACCTCGACACCGTGGACATCACCATCAGGAACCGCGCGCCCGTGGCGGATGCGGGTGTGGACCATTCGGGACGTCCTGCCGACCCGATAATCCTGGACGGTTCCGCGACCTATGACCCCGACGGCGACGCGATCATCTACAGCTGGACGGAGCTGTCCGGACCTCCGGCGACCATAACGAACTCCACGCAGGCGGTGGCCTGGCTGAATACGTCAAACATCGGAGTCTTCCAGATGATGCTCGAGGCCCGCGACGCGTTCGCGGGGTGGACGCTGGACTTCGTCAACATCACCGTGGCAAACGCTCCGCCGGTCGCGAACGCGGGCCCTGACCAGATAGGTCACAGGAGCACACGCGTCGACCTCGACGGCAGCGGGAGCACGGACATCGGCGGGACGATCGTCTCGTATCTCTGGACGCAGACGTCGGGACCTGCCATCACGCTCAACAATCCTAACGCTGCACTGGCCTGGTTCACTCCGACCGTTCTGGGCAACTACGCCTTCACCCTGACGGTCACAGACAACGACGGCGCGTGGGACACCGATAGCACGAACGTCGCAGTGGTTAATCGACGGCCTGTGGCGAACGCAGGATCAGATGCCGGGGCGTTCAAGAACACCTCGTTGACTCTGAACGGTTCGCTGAGCTCGGATGCGGACGGCGACACGCCTAGTTTCGCGTGGACGCAGGTCGGCGGTCCGGGCGTGACGCTGACCGGGGCAGACACCGACAAGCCGACCTTCACACCGACCGCCTCAGGCATCTATGTCTTCAACTTGACAGTCGATGACGGGTTCGGCGGACTGGACTGGGACAGCGTCAACATAACGGTCACGAACCGCGACCCCATCGCGGACGCCGGTGTGGACCAGACCGTCGCTGTGGACTCGCTCGTGACGCTGGACGGGAGCGCGTCGTCCGACCCGGACCGCGACCCGATCACCTTCGCCTGGACGCAGACGAGCGGCCCGGCGGTCACCCTGACGGGGGACGACACCGCAAGACCGACCTTCACCCCGACCGTGATCGCGATCTACAGCTTCCAGGCCAGGGTCAGCGACAACGACGGCGGTTCCAGGACCGACACCATGACGGTCAATGTCATCAATGGGGTGCCGCCCGTCGCCGACGCGAAGGTCTGGCCAGGACTGACAGGTCACGTCGGAGCGGTATTCGTCTTCGACGGCTCCAACTCCACCGATCCAGACGGAACGATAACGGGATATCTCTGGGACTTCGGCGACCTTGCGACGGATCCCAGGGCTAAGGCGCCGCACAGCTTCGGCACCGCGCAGGTCTTCACCGTGAAGCTGACCGTGACCGACAACGATGGCATGACCAACTGGACGACGTTGCAGATCGACGTCTTCAGCGGCACTCCGCCCGTGGCGGACATCAAGGTCTGGCCCGCTGCGACCGGGTACATCGGGACCGTCTTCGTGTTCGACGGTGCCAACTCGACCGACCCAGACGGGACCATCTCCACGTATTCGTGGGAACTGGGCGACGGCAACGTCACGCCCGGCGCGAATATCAATCACTCGTTCACAAGCAAGGGGCAGTTCACCGTCAACCTCACGGTCACGGACAACGACCTGATGACGGACGTGGCCACCGTGACCATCCTGATCGTGAACCGGCGGCCCTTGATCGTGTCTCATATGCCGACGTCGTCCTCTGCCGATGTCACCGCGAACCACAGTGAGCTGTTTTCCGTCGTCGCGAACGATTCGGATGGGGACGTGCTCTCCTACGCCTGGCGGTTGGACGCGGCCCAGGTAGGGGCGGACTCCTCCACCTACACATTCAACGAGTCAGCATTGAGGACATACGTCTTGAATATCACCGTCTCGGACGGTCTTGCACAGGACTGGTACCAATGGACGGTGACGGTCTCGTCTGGCGGGAACGGCAACAACAATCCGCAGATCGAGGGCGGCTTCCCATGGTGGATCGTGATCATCGTCATCGTGGTCGTCGTCCTCGTCGTTCTCCTGTTGCTCTTCACCAAGCGAAAGAAGCATGAGGAGCCGGTTCCGCCGGCAGAAGCCCCCGCGAAGGCACCGCCAAAGAAGGAAGGAGTCGTGACTGCCCCCGCCGAGCCAACGCCGAAACCGGCAGCGAAGCCCACGACAGCGCCAGCGGCCAAACCTTCAATCGAGCCTGCAGTAAAACCAGCCGCCAAGCCAGCGGCGGCGTCGGCCAAACCTGCGCCAAAGCCTGCGGTGAAGCCAGCCGCCAAGCCAGTGGTTGCGACACCTGCAGCGCCGACGACCGAGCCTACCGTGAAGCCTTCTCCCGTCACGACACAAGCTGCGCCAATCGCAGCACCGATAGCCCCAACTGCCACGCCTGCTCCAGCACCCGCCGTCGAACCCTTGCCTGAGCCCGCGAAGGTCCCGCCCGCCGAGCTTATCATCGGGCCGTCCGCTGCCGCACCGCCAAGTACACCATTAATCACGCCCCCGATTATCGCAGTCGCCACGCCTGTCCTCCCGCCATTAGTTGAACATGTGACCGAGCATGCGAGCATGCTGCCCACTGAGACTGTTGTCGAGCCGCCCTCCGTTCCCACGCCTGCTTCGCCAATCGTCATGCCTCCGATAATCACAACCGCCACGCCCGTCTTCGCGCCCGTCGCCGCGCATGCGCCCATGCTTGCGGCGATGCCTGAGGGGACGCCTCCACCCAAACCGCCAGAACCCCAAGCCGCCATTCCTCTCCACGCGCCAAGCGCCGCACCCGCCGCCACACATTCGCCAATGCTTGCGGCGGCGCCCGAAGTGACGCCTCCCCCGACATCGCCAGAACCTCAACCCGCCATTCCTCTCCACGCGCCAAGCCTTGCGCCCGCGGCGGTTCTTCCGGCCAAACCCGCGACAGAGCCACCCGGCATGCACGCAGCCAAGCCTGAAGCCAGACCCGCGGCGGCTCCCGCCATGGCTTTCTGTCCGACGTGCGGCAAGCCGGTCCGGTACATCGAGACCTATGAGCGATGGTATTGCTATTCCTGCAAGGAGTACTACGCGTCGTAGGATGAGGAGAAGCCGCCGGTCAAACCAGACGACGGGGAAGCGGTGCAGATGCGGCGGGCGCCTGAGGCCCTCACCTGATCTTCTTTGCGTTCAAATCGACGACATTCCGGCGGAGCCTGTGTGGGGTCCGGGCAGACAGACCCCCAACGCCACCATGATGGGAAGACCCATTCGGATGACGGTTACACAATACGACTACACGTCGGTTCGGCGGGAGCGCCGCCGTCTGAGAATAAGGGCGATCATGATCGAGACAGTCGAGATCGCCAAGGCACCTGCGATGAGAATCGGCGTGAGGTCGAGAGTACCGTAAGGACCTCCGCACCTGACTTGGTACCCCTCCTGAACGAACAAATACCAACTAAACGAGAAATTCCCACTTCGCCAGTCCCGATCCCAATACAGATGAATCCCCCTCGAGTTGTCGGTCCTGAGGGTCGCGTTCTCCTCCCAGACCATGAATTCATCGCCCTGAGAGACGTTCGTGTCACTGTCGCGGTCTTGGTATGTGATGAGTTCCGTTACGCTGGGGAGCCTCCCCGTGTGATTCACAACCTCCTCGAAGGTCTCATGCCACATGTATCCATCCAATCTGAACGAAAGAACCCTGAGCGGGAACTCACCTGCTGGCGTCGAAACGCTCACGGTCCATAAGGGAGAGGAGTATGTGACGGAATATTCCATGGGGCAGGGCTGACTGGCCGAGGCAAGCAATGGGACTGCGTTGAGGACAAGGCCGGCGGCGAGCAACCCGCAAACTAGGAGCCGCCCGTTCATGTTTGAGTATCGCTACCTGGGGCCATAATGCTTCGCTCATCGATAGGATTCCGGGAGAAGCTCATCTGGCACTTCCGTGGCCTGAGGCTTGGTGGCGGGGCGGGCCGACCTCTTCTGTCCAAAGCCCCTGTATGGCCAGCGGTCAAGCCTGCTGTGAAGCCCGCCAAGCCGGCGACCAAGCCCGGGGCCATTCCTGCCTCGAAGCCTGCGCCGAAGCTAGCCACAAAAATGCGACCAATACCGGCGGCCCTCACCTGATCTTCTTCACTATCGAGTCGACAATCTTGCCCGCGGAGCCGGTGTAGGACGCGGGGTCGAGCGCCTTGTCGAGCTCCTTGGCGGTGAGCAGCTTCATCACTGTATGGTCCTTCGCGAGGACGTCGCGCAGGTGCACTCCCTTTTCCCTCGCGGCCATCGCCACGTCCCTCGTGAGCTTGTGCGCCTCCTGGCGCCCCATGCCCTTCTTCACGAGGGCGATCATCACCGACTCCGACATGACCTGGCCCTTGGTCCTCTCGATGTTCTCCTTCATTCTCTCCGGGTAGACGCGGAGCTTCGAGAACACATCCGCTGTCTTCACCAGGATGTCGTCAGTCAGCACGAAAGCGTGAGGGATGATGAAGCGCTCCGTCGAGGACTGCGTGATGTCCCTTTCGTGCCAGAAGGAGATGTCCTCGAAGGCGGGGATGAGCAGGCCGCGGACGACTCGCGCGAGCCCGCAGATGTTCTCGCTGACCACGGGGTTCTCTTTGTGGGCCATCGTGCTGCTGCCCACCTGCCTCTCCCGCCCGAACGCCTCGGCGGCCTCGCCTATCTCGTTCCTCTGGAGGTTCCTGACCTCCGTGGCGAACTTCTCCGCCGAGGAGCAGATGTTCGCGAGCACCGCGATGATCTCGGCGTACCTGTCCCTGCCGACTATCTGGCCGGATGCCTCCTCGAAGCCGAGGTGCAGCTCCTTCATCACGATCTCCTGGATCTTGAGGGCCTTTGGCCCGAGGGCGGCTCCTGTTCCAACTGCACCGCTCATCTTCCCCACCGCAACGCGTTTCCTCGCCTGCTCCAGTCTCTCGAGGTGCCTCGTCGTCTCCAGCGCGTAGACCGCCATCTTCAGCCCGAAGGTGATCGGCACCGCCGCCTGCCCGTGAGTCCTCCCGAGCATGACGGTGTCCCTATGCGCCTTCGCCTGTCCGGCGAGGACCCTGCTGACGCCCCTCAGGTCCTCCGCTATCAGGTCGACCGCGGCGCTCATCTGCAGGGCGGTGGCAGTGTCGGTGATGTCGTTGCTCGTCGCCCCGAGGTGCACGTACCTCTTGGCAGAATCGGAGCACGCCTCCGTCAGGGCGAGGACGACCGCCATGACGTCGTGTCCGGTCTCCTTCTCGATCTCCTTGACGCGCTCGAGGCGCACCTTGTTCAATGTGACGTTCTCCCCTATGTTGACTGCGTCCTTGAAGGGGATGTCGCCGACGACGGCGTGCGCCTTCGCGAGGGCCGCCTCGACCTGCAGCATCCTCCTGAGCTTCTCCTCCTCGGAGAAGATAGACTTCATCTGCTGACGGCCGTAGCGAAACTCGAGGGGACAGATTGACATGCGATGACCGCGGCGGCATCGGCGGTGGCGGTTATGATGCTTTCGCAGCGAGGCTGCGGAGAACAATAATTCCTGAGGATTCCAAGCCGACTCCTCCTTTGCCGCGAAATCCTGTGAATATGGGTATCCCAGATTTCTTTTCTGGAAATCATGGGAGCCTTCTTTGAGCACGGGGGACACTCGTAAATCGATAGGCATCTGCGTTCAGAAGTGCAGGTTAGGACGGTCGATTGGCCTCCCATCCTCGCATACCCGGCCCAATGTCCAAGAAGTGAATTACGGGAAACGCAAGCTGACCAAGGCATGATCCGAGCGCCGTCAGCCACGATTCATCCCTCATGGACTGTTAAGGGTCGACGACAAGGGCAAGAGTAACGGAAACGCTGACGCACTCCATGTGACGATTCATTTCCATCCGGCTCTAATGCGGGGAGTGGCGTTCTTTCTGGTTTTCGTGTTGACTTCTCAATTGCTTCTCCGGCCGGCATCTCTATCTCTCATGATGTCCAACCACCAAGCAATCGTCGCAGCGCCCAGAATCGCCGAAATGGCCCAGACGGTCATCGCGAAGAACAGGTGAGGGTAAAATAGAACCATCCCAGTCGCGATACCTAGCACTAATGCTGCCCAGATCGCAACGATCGGCCATTGGAGTTTTTCTGGAAGGCTCCGATGTGCGGTGCACACGCCATCATTTCTGGTTGACTGCAAACTGATCCTCCGGACATTGCTCTACATGCCAATTGACATATTCGTTGCCCAAGGAATCCCCATAGCCCTCTATGAAACCTTCGCAACCGGAAATGTATATGGAGGAATGATCAGGATCGGAAGGAGCCATGTGCATACCGACTGTCAGAGCCGTTCCCGCCATGAACGTGACCAGGCAGAGAATGATCGTCACTTTCCAGATGTTCATATCTTCGGACCTCCTTGTCAAAGGGTGAAGAAATAGACGCTTTGGGAATTAGTCTGGACTTGAGCCCACGAGAAAGCTGTAGCAAAACCTATCACAGCCGCACGCGCATCCGTGTCAAGTTCGATGATGAAGTGATAATAGTGACCAACTATGAGGGTGGCAGGGAAATCTCGATTGTAGTAGAAGTCCTTCCACTCCAGGTAGAAGTTATTCCCGCGATTGAACATAACCCATTGATCACTGGCAATGATCTTCCATCCGATGGTTTCGTCCACGACTTTCGACCACAGAGTCGCTGCAGCTGAAGATGCCCCGCAACCAATGAAACCGCAGGTTGCCATCGCCATTGCTTGAACGTAGGTAAAGTGATACCAGAATCTAGCGAGCAACGGCTCTGTACCATATGCCCGCCATGATCCCGCTTGTGGGCCTACCAGCCCTGCGCTCGCCCAACTGAATACTCGACCATAGGGAGGACAGGCCCCAGCGTCACTACGTGCCGCTAGATAGCCTGTGGGAGCATTGAATCCTGCATAATAGTAATAGGAATAACAGGATTCGTCGTGGTTTTTGCCTCCTCCAGCATAACCGCCGTAATACGGTGGGGAAAACGAATAGCGCAATTGCTGCAGGATTCCAGGCTTCCCAACGGAAGAACCGGCCGTGGGAAGATCCTGGGACTTCTTGATAATCATGCCCTTCCCCGCCGACGATTGCAGTATCGTGAATGTTGAAGTCTCATTTCCCCATACCACCGTACCGTTGCCTGTGGTCAGTCTGAGAGATGTCGTCGAAAAGTTAAGCAAGGAATAGTTGCCTGAGCTTTGATATGATTCAAAGACGTGGACGGTGGCGGTTGTCATTTTCAGCGTGAAGTTCTCCTCTCCAAGGAATGCATAGCCAGAACTAACATCAGATGGCAGGATCCAAAGCCACGTGTAGTAATCACCACGTGCGGGTTCGACAATCTTCCGCGTGGTTTCATCGAACGTCGTGTTCACGACAATCTGGTTGACCCCTCCGCTCTGATTCAGAGTGGCATATGTTTCACGGTAGGAGACTCTCCCTGATTCGACATTTGTTATCAGCACGGTGTATGTGAAATTACTGGTCTCTACCGGAGGCTCAATCGTCCGGAAATAGTGCTGAAAAACATAGTAGTTGCCAGATATCAGCCAATCTGGCGGTAAATCCGCAACAGCAGGCGTCGCTATTAATCCACCAATGATCATAAATGATATCAGCGCAATCCCTACAAGTCTATCGCATTTGCTCATCCAAACCACCAATAACGGGATAGGCTCTGACTATAAAAAAATTTCCTAGC
The DNA here is from genome assembly GCA_041489255.1 of Thermoplasmata archaeon. GTDB lineage: Archaea > Thermoplasmatota > Thermoplasmata > RBG-16-68-12 > JAFNFQ01 > JAFNFQ01. The sequence goes on from JBGPQV010000017.1 coordinate 57,062, forward strand.
CAAGCTGCATCCCACAGCGCATCCATATCTTTTTCCGACTTGAACCAGACTCTGAATGGGGGCAGAAGGCAGAAGTTGTGGGCAACCACATTCAATCCGATCCCCTGCACCGGTCTCACCTCTTCGTGGTGGATATCCTCCTTCCCCCAGCCTCTTGATCGGGAAACCTGTTGATTCGTCGCTGCCCCTGTTGTGGCAGAGGTTCATGCGCTTGTATGCGCCTTCGCGAGGGCCGCCTCGACCTGCAGCATCCTCCTCAGCTTCTCCTCCTCGGAGAATATCGACTTCATCTGCTGACGGCCGTAGCGGAACTCGAGGGGACAGATGGACATAAGATGACCGCGGCGGCATCGGCGGTGGCGGTTATGATGCTTTCGTAATAGGGAGGAGACGTGGATTCCACGCGATGGCCCGGCCTCATAGGTTCCAAGTCAGTGCAGGGCTTCCTGCCAACGAGGATCCGAAGCGGTCCCTCCGCGGTGGGGTCTTGAAACTAGCGTCCGGATGTATCTTGAAATCAGCTCCATCCGCTCCTTGGATTGATGCACTCCACCATGGATGATCCCTGCGAACCCAACCGGGTGAAAGGATGATCCCGGGGGGTAAGGAGAAAAGAAAAACATGGGATACTCGGAAGCACAGATATTGGGGCTAGTGGAAAAGACCGAAGACCTGCAGGTGACGGAGCAGGCGGCGCTGACGGATGCGAACCTGAACGTCCCCGCGATGCACGAGGAGCTCCTCATCCTCCACAAGAAGGCGAACGAGTCGAACGAGAAGCAGGAGCAGAAGAAAAGGGAGCTGAAGGAGATCACTGTGGAGCACGAGGCGGACCTCAAGCGGCTCTACGTCGCCGCATCCAGCCAGCTCGACATGATGATCGGGGCGGTCAAGAAGGACAGCGTCGCGGCGAAGAACTTCAGGCGCATCCGCAGCAGGCTGAAGCGCCCCGACGCCGACGACATCGCCATCGCGCAGCCGGTCCCGCAGCCCGTCCCCACGCCGGTGCCGCTGAAGTAGCGGAGGGCGAGGGGGCGGGTCGGGCGGGAAAGCCTCGGGACCCGCCAGATTGCGGGGACCCGGGGCGACCGCCCACCGACCATACCTCTGATCCGGTTTGTGTCTGCGGCCAGCTAAGAGGCCCCTCAAGGGGCCTCACCTTTTTTTTATTTTTCAACACAACCGCTGCGATCGAGACACGGCATGGGACATGATGTCTGAATATCTCACCGCCCTGTTCTCATCCAAGATTGAATCCGTCCTAGGCGGCCCTACCGCCAAGGACAATCGCGTTCATGTCGGCACCGCGTGAACTCCCCCGTGGTCAACCGCCGTCGAACCTCTCTACCCTTGAAACACATCATCCACCATCCGCGCCGACGTCATCTACATGTGCGCGGGACTTTTCTACATCAGGACCGAGGCTGTCCACCAGTGGACCAAAGTGTTCCACGATCGAGTTGGCCCGTTTCGAGGCAGAATTGCAGTTCTCAGCGTCGGAAGGCAGTGTTCCGCGGTCGGGAAGTTGTCCATCCACGAGTAGACGAGGGTTTTCCCGAAGTGGATGAGACAGGTCTCGGTGCAGATGTGGTATATTCGGGCGTTCTAGCATGGATGAGCGTGTAGAACAGTTCGGCGCAGATGTAGACCTCCTTGCTCCAACATGGTGGGACACCAGGTTCTACGTCGATGAGCGTGGTGGCGGTGGAGACCGGGGACGCGCAGATATGCGTCATGGCGGCGGCGGTGGCGGTCATGATGCGTTCGAAAAGAGGAAGAGATGGAGACAGGGCCTGATGGACGCGCCTGATCCTTCGTCGTCGTGTGGCGTGCCCAGTCATGTAGCGAGGTCGACGAAATGAAGTCCAAGACGATTCTTCGTCCGTCGGAGCGGAATTCAGCTCGGAAACATCGCCGAGTATGACCGACCGCAAATAGGGGGGTGTCCATCTGATTGTCCACGCCTGACGGAAATGCGGTTCGCTTAGGGAAGGATTCGTTCTCATGGAGGGCTCGGTGTGGATTTCCGCGTTATGAGGTTCCGCAATGTCCCTCGGAATGTCCCCTCAAGCCCGCCCGAAAGGACGGGCACTTTCCTCTTTTTCTATTGATGCAGAATCCTCGTTCGACAGGGCAAGTTCTCGCAGAGTCGGGTATGCATTCATCTTGACCGCCAGCCGTGGCCGCCTCGCCCGCCCTCTCGAAGAACTCGGCGGCTTCGACGCCCATGCCCGTCGGGCTGAGGTGCATATGGTTATCGTAGATTCTCATCTTTCCCGCCACGCTGATGCGGTCTGACCTATATGGAGACGACTGCCTGCCGGTGGGAAGGGGGCATCTCGGCGGCGACTCCCGCCTATCTCAGCAGCCCTGCCGCCTTGAGTTCCTGCGTGATCTTCTCGACCGCCTGCTCGACATCAGACGGCTTCTTCGCGCCCGTGCAGACCAGCTTCCCGCTGCTGAACAGCAGGACGACGACCTTCGGCTCGTCCAGGCGGTAGACCAGGCCGGGGAACTGCTCGGGCTCGTACTCCACCTTCTCCAAGCCCAGGCTTATCGCGATGGCGTTGAGATTGATCTTCATGCCGAGGTTGCTCGTCGCGACGATGTTCTGGACCTCGATGTCCGGGTGCTTCTTGATCTGGATGCCGGCCGCCTCGATCTGCTTGCCTACGGTCTCTATTGCGAGCCTCACGTCCTCCAAGCTCTTTCCTCCGGTGCAGACGACCTTGCCGCTACTGAAAAGGAGCGTGGCGGTCTTCGGCTCCTTGAGGCGGTATATAAGCCCCGGAAACTGCTTGGGCTCGTACTCCGCCCCGTCAATGGCCAACGCTATCGCTTGAAGGTCAAGCTTCCCTCCGAGTGAGGTCGATGCCACGACATTCTCGATTTTTATCTTTGCCAACGCTACTCCTCCTAAGGATTGTGCGCGGATGCGCTTCTTCCGCCCCCGCCTGTGCGTCATTTAGATGGGGACTGATTTCGGGATAACAGAGTGGCCGTTTGAGCCAGATGCTTACTCACGTATCTGGACTCTGACGTCTTCGTCTCTCCCGCTTTCGCGCACCTCTTTGCCATCATCCGATGCGAACACTCTTCTTCAATACAAGTCTTTCGGCAGTCCGGATAGAATAGTCCAGCAATTTCGATGTCTTGGGTAGGAAATATACATTGAGTACTAATTGCACCCAGCTAGATTCTCTTTGCTTTGATGGTCAGTATGTGGATTGACACACCGAGTGCCACCACCAACAACACAATACGAACAATCATGTTGTCAGTCACAACGATGGCGGAGAAACCGATCACGATCCAGAGTAGTGAGACGGTTGCGATTTTGACCTTCCACGGCATTCCCCTTCCCTGTCTGTAGTTCCTCAGATAAGATCCGAAGTATCTGTTCGTCAACATCCATTTGTACATTCTTTCTGACCCTCGAAGATAGCAGGCCGCCGCAAGCAGAAGAAATGGAGTCGTGGGAAGCAAAGGTATTGCGATTCCAACTATTCCGAGAGAGAGGAAGAAAGAACCTGCCACATTCCATAGTAATCTGGAGATTCTACTTCGGTTGATTGGAGTCTCTGGAGAATCACCGTCTGATCGTTCTGACGATACTTCTGCCATGATCCCCTTCGAGGTTGTGAACAGATGGGACGAAATAATAAGGATATCGAGGCACGATAGCGAGACGTGCTCGGGTCTTTCGAGGGGGGCTTGGCACAGAGACGCTATCTAGCCGAGCAGAGCGGGGCGAAGATGAGCGTGACCTGCCAAGTTATGCCCTCCCCGAATAGGATTAACCGAACCATGAAAATCAGGAAGCCGATGATCCATGCCGCCACAATCAGCCCGAGCGTGCGCGAATGCGTCTTGATTCGCCGAGAGGGAATCGAGCGCTCGTCGGAAAGGCGCATCAATTGCCTCCTGCGGGCCCCCACGCCCCCTTTCTTCTTAAAACTCGCTCTCCAAGGACATTCGGGCTGGTCGGCGCGCCGCATCGTCAAGGGGTGCCTCCGAGTGAGCCCAGGTCCTTGCATTTCGACCGCGCCTACCCTTGCGCCGAAAGGCGAAGGGGCCTTCGCGGACCTCCCTCGGTGACCGTCGGAGAGCCGATTGTGTAGTGTTTCATGCAACGTAATCGGCTTTTCTGCGACAGATACTTCTTAATAGCAATTTGTCTCTTTGTCTTGGCAGCTAAGGGATGGGATTCAGATTATGCAGCCCCGGAAACCAGTGAGGCTTCTACGGCGAGACGA
>JBGPQV010000018.1:0-59327 GCA_041489255.1 Thermoplasmata archaeon
CGACTTCTATTGGAAGCTTCGTCCCGAACGGATCTTCGGCTTAGTCGACTCGTGGTTTTGGGAGGGATATCTTTAAATGGAAACTGATTACGGGATAAGAGAAAAGGCCTGCTGACCTCCTTCCGGAGTACATCCGATGGTACAACGGGGATCGGTTGTCGCTCGGAATAGGGGGGACACATTCGAGCATCTACGCCTAGAGGAATGTTACCGATGTCCCTTGACACAACAGGGGAAAATGCTTGATATGCCAGACACGACTAAAGACTTTCATTGCGAGAGTGGCAAGGCACACAAGAGACATGGCGCTATAAGCGTCAGAGTCCACAGAAAGACGCACAAACGCTAGAGCCTACCCGTAGCAAGCAGGGCGGAGCTGGCCGTCAGGGAATAACTGTAGCCAGGCTCGTAGCCGCCCGCGGGCCAGTGGACGCCTGGGGCGGGCAAGTGCTCGGCCTTCTTGAATATGCTTATCGTGTCCCCGACCGACAGCCCAGCCCCGGAAACGCCATGGTACACGGCCTTGTACGTCGGCGAGTTCGACAGGGTCAGGTCTGACAGCGGGACGCGGTTGAGCTTTATCACACCGCTCCAGTCGTAGATGATGAGCCCCACGGAAGACGACAGTATGCCTGGGCTGTCCACGTGGCTGACTATCAGCGTCCAGTTGCCGTCCTGGTAGTCGGACATCACTATGTCGATGCTGTCCTCACCAGCCGACGACCCGGGCAGCAGACTGCTCACCATGACGAACAGCGTGCTCACGAGAACCAAGGTAATCGCGACCAATAGTATGGTGGCGATGACCGGAGATACTGCTTCTTCATCCTTCCGGATGAGCCAAGACTTCTTCGTTTCTTGTCCTCCTGCGGGAGCTGGCCACACGATTGCATCTCGCTTTGAGCGTATAAATATATTGTGCTTGCGCAAAGTCAAGGGTCATCGGCAACATATCCCGGGCACAACAGAGAGACGCGATCGAGCATCGGTACGGCGGCAGAATGGTCCCGGCGAAGCCTGCGGCGGTCCAGACATCGCTCGCCGACGTCGTTCGACCATGAACACTCGTTTCTTTGCGGGGAAAATGACGGTGAATCGCTCCGAAAATGCGTACAAACCCCCATTTCCGATGCAACAGGCCATCGCACAAACGCACCGTTTCAAGTGACGAGGTTTCGAGGGCGTCTTACAGATAAGAATCGACCAGCCAGTATTCCCTTTCCTATCGACATCTATAAATAGCGTAGGGGGGTTGAGACAACTTGAGTTGCCCCCTCCCCGTTCTCAGTAGGTGTGACACTATGAGACGCATAATTGCTCACAAGAAGAAGTGGGACGAAGAAGGCGTTGCCTCGACCGTCGGGACGATAATGGGCCTGCTGATTTTCCTGACCTTTTTGAGCCTCATCGTCAATTCGTACGTCCCGGTCTGGATGAAGGACTCGGAGTCCTCGCACATGAACGTCGCCTATGGACAGTTCGGCGACTTCAAGGAGTCGATCGACACGCAGATGCTCTACGCACGCATGTCAGAGCTGGCGGGCGTCCACTTCACCCCGACCACAATCTTCACCCCGATAGCATTGGGCCTGGACGGCGTCCCGATATTCTCGTCCCCGACGCTCGGCCTGCTGACCGTGGACCAGGCCAAGGCGCCCTGGAACGCCTGGTTCGGCTACTACCCCAACAAGGTCGTCAACGTCAAGCAGGTCGTGAACGAGAGCGCGGGCGGATATGTGAGGCTCGATGTCTACAACAGGTACTTCGTCCCGCAGACTCTGGCCTACGAGAACGGCGGTGTGCTGAAGGCCCAGAGCGACGGGATGGTCCTGAGGGCGGAGCCGACGTTCGACATCACCTTCGTGAACAACACCGAGGAGATCACCCTGGTCATGATCACGATGCTGGGCTATGGTTCCATCCAGGGCTCCACGACCGAGGGAATTCACGCGAAGGTCATCAGCGCGAGCATGGACGAGTACAAGCGCGTGTGGACCGACGTCAGCCTGAACCACACGACCCCGTTCGGCCTCGCCTGGTGGGGTTACTACAACAAGACCCTGAGCGACCTCTTCGGGATCACGCCGGACAGGTACATGCCCCCCAACCTCTGCACGCCAGACAACCCCAGCGATTCCGGTTACCCCGGGTACTGCTACACGCAGCAGAGCGTCCCCGTCTACGGACGGATCCCTAGGATGGTAAGGAGCCCCTACTTCAAGATCGACCTTACGCTGAACCAGACCTCGCTGGACTTCAGAATCGTGATTACGTTCAAGAACGACTATAGCAACATCTACGCCCGGATGATGCCGATCAAGACCCTGCGAATCATGAAGGTGGTAGTCAACACGGCGGTGGGCGGGATCGGGTCCCTGGTGGACATCTGAGGTGATTGAGTGGCGAAGGCGATTCGGAAGATAATGCTGCCCAAAGGCACCCTGGCTAGCGGAGCGAAATGGGAAGGCACGCGCGGCTCGTACCTCACGCCGATACCGCTCGTGGGGGAGAACACCGAGGAGGTCGAGGTGATCCCTATCAGGGAGCCGTTCTCCTACTCGCGCGTCGTGTTCAACAAGGAATACTCCGAGTACCTCTACGAGGTCTGGGAGCCGCTGCTGGACGAGAAGGAGAAGAAGCTCCTCGAGATGGTCAAGGACGCCCTCACCAGGACGCTCGAGTACGAGCTGGAGAAGATGGCGGCGAAGGACAAGGAGGAGTACCTCAAGGAGGCGGTCGAGAGCTTCATCAAGTCGCGAGGGATCGCGATGGAGAAGAGCTCGAAGGACAAGGTCATCTACTACATCATCAGGGACTTCGTCGGCTACGGGAAGATCGAGACCCTGATGAACGACCCCAGGATAGAGGACGTGTCCTGCGACGGCACGAACATCCCCCTGTTCATATTCCACCAGAAGTTCGAGAGCATCAAGACGAATGTGATCTTCCCGACCGACGAGGAGATCAACAACTTCGTCGTCGCGATGGGGCAGCGCTGCGGCAAGCAGATCTCCGTCGCGAGCCCCCTGCTCGACGGCACGTCGGTCGAGGGGCACAGAGTCCAGGCGACGTACTCGAGAGAGGTCACGACGAGGGGGTCCTCCTTCACGATAAGGCGGTTCAAGGAGAAGCCTTTCACCCCTGTCGAGCTGATCAAGTTCAACACCGCTTCGCCTGAGATGGTGGCCTATCTGTGGAACGCCGTGGAGCACGGCAAGTCGGTCATGTGCTGCGGCGGTACCGCCAGCGGGAAGACCGCGACGCTGAATAGCGCGGCGCTGTTCATCAGGCCAGGCGCCAAGATCGTGAGCATCGAGGACACCCGTGAGATCAACCTCCCGCACGAGAACTGGATTCCCGGCACGACGAGGAGCGGGGTAGGCGAGAGGGGGCCCGACGGCAAGGCGGCGGGAGAGATAGACATGTTCGACCTCGTCAGGGCGGCGCTGAGGCAGAGGCCCAACTACATCATTGTCGGAGAGGTCAGAGGGAAAGAGACCTACACGATGTTCCAAGCGATGGCCACCGGTCACCCGACGATGAGCACTATGCACGCGGACTCGGTCAAGTCGATGGTCAACCGTCTGGAGAACCCGCCTATCAACACCCCGAGGATACTCCTGACCGCGCTGAACCTGGTGGTCATCCAGACCCACGCGAGGGTCGGCGACAGCATCGTGAGGCGCATCAAGCAGGTCGTCGAGCTGGTCGGGTTCGAGCCGGAGACGAACGAGCTCATCACCAACACGGTGTACGAGTGGGACCCGGCCACGGACACTTTCATCTTCAAGGGGCACAGCTTCATCTTCGATGAGATCATGGAAATGAAGAACATGACCCACGAGGAGATGGACGCGGAGTTCCAGAGGCGCGTGGATATCATCAACTACATGGTCGAGAAGAACATAATCGACTTCAGGGAAATCGCCAGGATCGTAGTCTCATATTACCAGTACCCCGAGGAGACCGTCAAGAAGATCAGGGACGAGATGGGGTGGATCAGGGAGCAGCCGCTGCCCTCCGGCGAGGAGGAAGCGGGAGGTGAGACCGTTGGCTGAAGGAGCTAGCTTCGACACTCTCACGACGCGCAGGACGCTGCAGAAGACCAAGCGCACCAGGCCGGGCGAGGAACTGGTGGTGAGGCCTCACCACCAGGTCATGCTGCCCAAGGGCTCAAAGCCGGTCACCGTGCCGCTGAGCCCGTTCCAGGCGATGTCCTGGCGGGTGATGGGGAAGTTCGTGACCTCCAGGTACGAGGGCAACGAGGAGCTCGAGGAGAACCTGCTGAGGGCTCACATGCGTTTGAGGCCGGAGGAGTACGTCGCATGGGGCTGGATGTCTCTGGCGATCATCTCGGGCGTGTGCGTGACGTTCGGCGTGGTCCTGGGCATATTGCTCTTCGTGATGGCCTGGCCCCTGCTATACGTGATCCTCTACCCCGCAATGATAATCATGCTTCCGATACTCTTGACTCGGATGGTGTTCTTCGGGCTGTCCCGGCTCTACAGGGGCATGCCGGCGGGCAGGGCGAAGAAGCGCGGCAAGATCATCGACGCGAAGATTACCGGCTCCATGAGCTTCATCTCCGCCATGGCCTCGGCCGACGTCCCCATCGACGTCATCTTCAAGGAACTCTCCCGCCAGCCGATCTACAAGGAAATCGCGAAAGAGGCGGAATGGATCACCAGGGACACGGAGCTCCTCGGGGTCGACATCCTCACCGCCGTCAGGAGGGCCGTGGGCAGGACCCCCTCGACGAAGTTCCAAGACTTCCTGCAGGGCGTGGTGACGACGAGCACGTCCGGCGGCCAGTTGAAGCCCTACTTCCTAGTGAAGGCCGAGCAGTTCGAGAAGGAGGACAAGCTGGATATGAGGAAGAAGATGGAGACCCTCGGCATGCTGGCCGAGTCGTTCGTGACCGTCGTGGTCGCGTTCCCCCTGTTCCTCGTCGTGATTATGGCGATAATGGCGCTCATCAGCAAGACCGGCAGCGGCTTCGTCACGACGCTGCTGTTCGCCGTCGTCGGGCTGATGATCCCCATGTCCCAGTTCGGCTTCATTTTCGTCATATGGAACATGGAACAGGAGGCCTGACTAGATGGCACGCAAAGAGTTGGAAGAGGCCAGGACAAGGCTCTACCAGAAGTCCGACAGGACCAGGATAATCCTCGGGGTCGGTGGCGCGCTGTTCGCCGTCATGCTGATCATAGGCATCCTGAACGGCATCGACTCGATCAACACCACGGGGAGGCCCAGCGAGCTGCCGATCCGGCGGGCGATAACTTGGGTCACTATCGCGGTGATGTGCTTCATCGGCCCCTACGGCTTCTACGCCTCCGGCAAGCAGAAGCTGGTCAAGCAGATAGAGCGCAGGCTCCCTGACTTCCTCCGCGACGTCGCAGAGGCCGGCCGCTTCGGCATGATTCTCGCCGAGGCGATAATGGTGTCCTCTTCAGGAAGATACGGCAAGCTTACCCCTGAGATCAAGAAGATGGCCGCGCAGATATCCTGGGGAGTCCCGGCAACCGAGGCGCTGCGGCTGTTCGCCATACGCGTCAAGACCCCGATGACCGAGCGTGTCGTGAGCATCATCGTCAAGAGCAGCGACGCTGGCGGTGACGTCGCGGACGTGCTGACGATGGTCAGCCACGCGACCAAGGAGACGCAGCTGACGGAGGAGGAGAGGAAGATCTCCATGTCCACCTACGTCGCTGTCATCTATATCTCCTTCCTAGTTTTCATCGTCACGATCTGGATCATGAACGTGACGTTCCTGCCGAAGATGGTCGAGGCGGGGACGTCGCTGTCTAGCGGCGGGGTCGGCGGCGCGAGCACGGTCGAGTCCCCTCTTGCGAAGGACATAGTCGGGGTCGTCAACACGATCCAGCTGGCCTTCATCACCGCCATGCTCGTCCACGCCGTGGGCGACGGCATACTCGCCGGGGTCCTCGACAACGGCAAGATAGCCACCGGTCTGCGCCACTCCTTCATCATGCTCTTCATCTGTGTTCTGAGCTTCATGGCGATGTAGGTGATAACATGGCCGCAGCTTCCGGAAAGGACGTCGCGAAGGAGATCGAGGAACTCGACCGCAAGGAGGCCGCAGCATCGGCGAAGCTGGCGGCGCTGAAGAGGGAGACGAGCGAAGCGGAAGAGATGCTCGAGAAGATCGAGAAGAAGAAGCGGGGCGCCATATTCTCCGCCCTCGACTCGTTCAAGAGGAAGTACTTCAAGTCGCTCCTCGGGGACAAGGGCGTCAAGGTGCTCGCCCCCAAGCTCAGCGCGGTGGAGGAGAAGACGCTCGGCATGATCACCACCATCCCGAAGATCGTCAACCCCAACATGAGGGAGATCGAGATACAGCCGGTCCTGAAGAACTACTCCTACGTCAGGGTACTCTACGACACGATGGCCAACGAGTACTTCTACGAGGTGATCGAGCCAAAGCTCCTCGAGGAAGAGGAGGAGCTGCTCGAGGTCCTCAAGGAGATCCTGGTCGAGAGCCTCGAGATGACGGAGGACGAGCTCCCGAAGACCAAGGAGACCTACCTCAGGAGGATCGTCGAGGGGCTGCTCAAGGAGCTCGGCGTGAACCTCCACCCCATCTCGAAGGAGCGCGTCATGTACTACGTGATCAGGGACTTCATCAGGTACGGGCCCATCGACGCGGTCATGATCGACGTCCAGGTGGAAGACGTGTCCTGCGATGGCGTCAATATCCCCTTCTACATCTACCACAGGAAGTACGGCTCCATCCCGTCGAACCTCCGCTTCAACTCCGCCGAGGAGGCCGACTCGTTCATCGTCTGGCTCGCGCAGAAGTGCGGGAAGCACATCTCGGTCGCGATGCCCATGCTGGACGCGACGGTCCCCGACGGCTCGAGGCTGCAGGCGAACCTCGGGAGCCACGTCACCAAGCGCGGGTCCTCTTTCACGATAAGGCGGTTCAGGGAGAACCCGTTCACCCCGCTGGACCTGGTCCGCTTCAAGACCATGTCGCCGGAGATGATGGCGTACTGCTGGCTCGCGATCGAGAACGGCCAGAGCATGCTGATCTGCGGCGGCACCGCGAGCGGGAAGACCACCACGCTCAACGCGATCCTCCTGTTCATCCCGCCGCAGATGAAGATCACCAGCATCGAGGACACGAGGGAGCTGAACCTGCCCCACGAGAACTGGGTGCCGCTGCTCACCCGCGCGGGATTCGGCGGGAAGAGCCACATCACAGGCAAGGCGGCCGGGGAGATAGACATGTTCGACCTGCTCATCACCGCCCTGCGCCAGAGGCCGCAGTACCTGATGGTCGGAGAGGTGAGAGGCCAAGAGGCGTTCGTCGTCTTCCAGGCCATGGCAACGGGCAAGAGCGCCTACACCACCTTCCACGCAGACGACGTGCAGAGCATGGTTCACAGACTGGAGAACGACCCGATCAACCTGCCGAGGGCGCTCGTGGCGGCCCTCGACATCGTGCTCCTGCAGGCACAGGTGAAGGTGGGGACCGACATGACCAGGCGGGTGAAAGGCCTGGTCGAGGTCGTCTGGACGGACCCTGAGAGCAACGAGCTCATCACCAACTCCGCCTACACGTGGAACCCCGCCGACGACTCGTTCAACTACAGCGGCCACAGCTACGTCTTCGAGAAGATAATGCAGGCCAGGAACTGGAACCAGAAGAGGATGGAGCAGGAGGTCAAGAGGCGCCTGGACATCTTCGACTACATGAAGAAGGTGGCCATCCAGAACCACAGGGACGTCGCCAAGATAGTCTCGGGGTACTACAGGGACCCCGAGGGCTGGATAAAGCGGATCAGGGAGTCCCTGGCGGCCGACAAACCTCCGACCAACGGCGCGTAGGCAGAAAGAGTCGTCAGTCTGGGCGTGTTCAGCTTCCAGCCTGATTGCTGACGCGCTGCACCAGTCCTGGCTGCGTTCTCACGCGGGACTTAGGGGGGGGGAGGAGGTCAATCCCTAAATCTCCTCCTCGCTCGACGTCCCCTCGCCCTGGGCCGCCCCTTCCTGGCCCTCTCCCGGCTTCCTGATGACGACCTTCCTCTGGATCACAGTCGGGGTGACCGGTTTCTTCACGACGACCTTCTTGGGCACGGGCTCGACGGGGCGCGGCTCTGCCGCCTGGGGAGCCTGCTCGGCCCTCGCGGGCTCCTTCTTCTCTTCCTTTGGCGGGGGCCTCTTCTTCGGTTCCTCCTTCTTCATGAGGGTGCCGCACTTGTGGCACACCGTCGCGTTGATCGAGTTGAGTGTGCCGCAGGACGGGCAGGGCTTGCTGCCCATCTTCCTCATCTCTTCCTCGTCGCGCAGCCAGTCCTCGAAGGTGAGGAAGCTCGGCTGCTTCTTCCACCAGGCCTCGAACTCCTCGTCGCTCAGCGGCCTGCCTATCTCGGCCTGCGCCTGCTCGCGGAACTTCTTCTTGACCTCGTCGTACTGCACACGCATCTTCTGCTCGTAGTCGGCCATCTCGACCTCGCCGGTCGCGAACTCGACGCCGCACTCCGGGCACTGCTTCACGTCGAGCGGGATCCAGGCCTGACAGTTCGAGCACTTCGCCATGTCCTTCTCGAACTCGACGCCGCACTTGGGGCACTTGACCGAGTCCTCCGGGATGAATGCGCCGCACTCGCCGCACTCGACCAGTTTCCCCAGTCCGACTTTCTTGGTGTAGGCGATGACGCCGACTATGACGACGACTATGACGATTATGATGAGGAGGAACATCCACCACGGCAGTCCGAATATATTTATTTCCTTCACGCTCTCGACCGTGATCTTGATCGTCAGCGGCTGGATGCCTTGCTGCGACGTGAACTCGATGTCATACGTCCCGTCCGACGCGGTCGACGGGATCAGGGCATCCACGAAAAGGAAGGCCCCGCCGAAGTCGCCGTTGGTGCTGGCGGACAGCACGGTCTGGACATCTCCCTCCTTCCTCATCGTCATGTCGATGGGGAGGTTGGGGATCGGTTCACCGGCTGCCACGGTCGTCACCTGCCCCACGACCGTGAACGTGGCGCCGGGCTTGAACTTCAAACCGGCGGGAGTCGTGCTGAGGGTGAATTCGCCGACCGGCAGGAGGACGTTCAGCGTCACGTTGGCCGCGTTGTTCGCCTCGCTGACCTCGCCGATCACCATGGTCGAGTCGACCCACACCGTGAACTGGTATGTTCCATTCGCCTCAATCGCGGGGATGCTGTTGATCTGCATGTCGATCGTGCTGTTCGACTGCGCGCTGAGGTTCAGGTTGGTCATCAGCGAGAGACGGTCGCTCGAGCTCGGCGGCCAGACGCCCGCCCTCATGTAGTATATGCCAACTGAGAAGCCTGTGGCGCCGGTGTCGCCGTAATTGTAGATCTTGACCGGAACCAGGACGTGGCCTCTTTGGGTCATGTCGTAATGGTCCGCGAAGTCGGTCCGAATGATCGCCAAGTCCGGCGGGCTGGCGACGTACACCTGCATCGTGACCGAGTTGTCCACCGGGTTATAGTCAATGTTCCTCATGCCGCCGGAGATCGTCGCCGTGAACATCAGGTCGTGCGAGCCTGTGCTCGGGGGTATCCATTGCAAGCTGGTCGTCGCGATTCCCCCGCGGTTCACCCTGAACGGGTCGGAGATGTCCGAGGCGGTTGGGCTGCCATCTATCCTGAGCTCCACCCTCACGTCAGTCCCGTCGTTCGTCCCTATGTTCGTGACGTCGACGGTTATTGTCAGGGGGTTGCCCTGTATCGCCGTCGGTATGTGCACCTGCGACGCCTCGATGTGGAGGTCAGGCCACGTGTAGAGGTACAGCTGGGTTTTCCCGATATTGTTGAACTCATTCGTCTCCTTTATCGAACCGCCGTCGCTCGGAATTCCAACCGGCGGATCCACGACGACTGAGATGACATACGTCAGCTCGAACGCGCCCTCCGGCTTGTCCCAGGTCACGACGGCCGGAGCCGTCCCGCTCAACGGGACTGATATCATCTGCCGGCCGATGTACGTCGGCCCGTATGATGCGTTGGTGAGATCCATCAGGCCGTCGCCGTTCGTGTCCACGTCCTGATAGTAGAAGTTGACCCAGACCACCGGGACGCCTATCTCGCCCGTGTTCCTGATTGTCGCAGTGATGGTCAACGCCCTGTTGATCGGCTGCTGGTTGATGCCGCCGTTGTCCCCGGAGAACGAGATCGATTGGACGCTCAAGTCCGGGGTCAGCCGGCTGAAAGTCAGCCTGAATGTCAGATCGCTGTCCAGCAGCAGGGTGATATCCTGGTCCGGCACATAGCGCGTGCCGTTGATTGTAGCGTTGCCAGAGGCGGTATAGGTCGCGTTCATGTACTGAGACTGCACGGACGCGAACCTTTCCTCCGAGGGCGCCTTGTATAGAATCATGCCCTGCGGAGCGTTCACCGGCCAGGACGTGCTGTTCGTGCCGAATATGTCGACTCCCGGGGTCGGGTTGGGCAGGCTTTCGCTCCTCAGGGTGACCATGTTCAACCTATAGAGCGAGATGTTTGTGTTCGACTCCGGCCTCAGGAACGCTCCAGTTCCGTCGACCGCCTCGACAGCTAGCCACCAGAACCGGGTGACCTTCGCCTTCTGCGTTATCGTACCCTCCCACCATCTCGTCATCTTTGTCGTGATGACATCGGTGATGTGGGCGTACTGGTGACCGCCGAAGACCAGTTGGTTCGTGAGAATCTGGTCGAGAGTTGCGTTGCGCAGGTCGATGTCCGGAGTCGCGAGGTTTCCATCATCCGACCTCAGGGCGATGTAGTTCGTGCCGTCCATGATCGGATCCCAGACCTTCGTCAGGCCTGCGGTGTCCACGTGCAGCCTCTTGCCCTGGAAGGTGACCCTGTTGAAGAACACGCTCGCACCGTGCGCGGAGATGTCTGCCTTCACGGTCGAGTCGGTCAGTTCCACCACCCCGTTCCCGCCAACCTCGAACACGCCGTCGCCCTGGTTGGTGTTGAGATTGATGCTGCTGCCGCCCCACGCCTCAACCCTCCCGGTGCCGCTGACGTAGAGGACGACCGGCCAGTTGTCGCCGTCTCTCGCTGTTATGGTCGAGTTGATCAGCGTCAGCGTGCCCGTGACCTTGATGAACACGCGCCCGCGTGCCTCCTGCGGTTCCGTCACTACAATGCTACCATCGATTATCGTGACATGCCCGGAGATTATGATGTTCTGAGTCACGGGCAGGTAGGTCAGAACGTGAGTCCCGGAATAAGTGATCGGCGCCGGGCTCTCCTTGAAGACCTGCATCGTCCTCGTGGCGGAGTTGTCTTGCTCGTAGAAGCTTCCCTCGGGGATGACATCGGCGCTGTCGACATGGACTCTGAGAGTGTGATAACCGTAGGTGGTTGGAGTCCATTGGGCATTCGATGTCACCAGGCGCTTGTCGCCGACTCCCAAACCAGCTGTCGCAACTGCAGTGCCTACCGCTTGGCCATCGACATAGAACGAGACGTCGAAGTTGCCCGCCGCATTGGCTTGGCCAATGTTCCGGACAATCGCATATAGCGAAATCGACGTGCCCCATGTCGGGAAGGGATCGCTTGCGCCAAGATCGTCTGTGTAGGAGATGAGGTTCGGGGCCGGGACGACCGTCAGCGTATTGATGCCCTTATTGTTCGTCTTGAGATATGGCAGGTTCTCGGGTATCAAGTTCCCCGGATCCGCTATCGCGATGACCGTGTAGATACCGTCGCTCGGCGGCACCCATGCGAATGAGACTTGGACCGACCCGCCCGGAAGTATCTCCTGGCTGGTCGTGTTGGTGCCCACGAGCGTGCTCTCGCTGTCGATGTAGAAGTTCACGATGACGTGGGCGGGTGCATTGGTGTCTCCCACGTTGTTGATCGTCACATCGAGATTCACGGGGTTGCCCGCGAATCCGGTGAGAGTGGGGACGACGGTCTCAAGGTCAGGTCCGAGAGGCGTCACCGGAAGCGGAAACGAGTTCTGGTTATTCCCTTCGTTCGTCTCCGCCACGGTATTCTGCGGGTCCATGGCCACTATGATAGAATGCGTGCCGCCTTGGCCGGGCGGCATCCAGACGAACGGCTGAAGATCCACGGTGCTGGTCAGGTCTATCAGGGGCACAATCTCCTCGTATATCAGCGCGGCCGGCGAGACCACGTTGTCATAGACCCTGACGTCAACGTCCTTGGCCCTCCCGAGCCCGTCATTCGCGACCGTGATGTTGATCGTCACGGGAGTCTTGTTGGTGGGATTGAGTGGGGCATAGCTCATCGAGTCCGGCCTGAGGTCCGCCAGCGGCTGGACGAGGTCGGTCAATTCGAGAATCACGGCGACGCTGTTCGATGCGGCATCGACGACGGGGTAGTGTGCAAGCCCAACCTGCTTCGTCGCGGAATGCGCGCCGGTTGTCGCAGTTATGTTGTAGTTGCCCCAGAAGTGCACGCCGGTCGTGTCGACCCTGTCGCTCACGAGCGGTATAGTCGCCTGTCCCGCCGGGTTCGTCGTCTTCCAGTTGCCGGCGTTCCTGCCGAGATAGGCCAGGACGTCGTCGTGCGGCATTATCGCGCCGACGCTGCGGTCCGGGTACTGCGCGTCGGTCGTCGTTCCGCTGTAGGTCATCCTCAGGATCGCCTGGTCTACCGGAGCCCCGTTTTGATCGACCACTGTCACGTCTGCGCGTCTGTAGACGTAGGCCGCCGTTGCACCAGTCACATTGATCGCGTTGCTGTAATCGATGGGGTTGGCCGGCTTCTGCGTGTCGTCGAAAGTCGGCCACAATAAGAACGCCTGGGCGGGAGCGGTCACGTCGAGCGTGTTGTGCGTTGGACCGCTGCTCGTTGCGTTCGCGAGGTCGATGCCGATGTAGCTGCCAATCGCAATGAAATGGGTGTTACCGGTCAGGTTGACCTGGCGTCTGGGGTCGTTGACTCCCGCCTTCTCGAACAGGTCCTGAAGCGTGGAATCGTAGATTCGCACCACGCTCGTGTCGAACGCCATCGCCGGCGCATCGTCGTCCTCGTCGACGTTGTTCGTCCAGCCCGCGACGCTGTCGAGGGCCTTGATCGTAGATTGGCTCATTATGACGGTCGCGCCGTTTGCGGTGAACCAACCGGGGAATGCGAGAACGGCCCCATTCTTCATCTCAAGCCTGCCCGAGACCTGGAAAACCAGCTTGAGGTAGGGGTCGATCGTATCGCCCGTGACCGTTACCACGGCATTATCCAATATCAGCGTGCCTGAGACAGTCACCGAGTAGTGCTGGGTCGTCGTCTGCGCGAACTGTATCCCGCCGTCCTTCAATGTCAGGCTGGCGCCCGGGTTGATGATCAGGCTGCCAGTGGCAGTGTACATGGTTCCTTCGCAGACTTCGGTCCCGGTCACGGTCCAGTCGCTGCCGGCCGGCCACGTGGACTGGCTGCAGATGCTGGCCTTGGCGGTGGGCTGCACCCCGACGAGCGCCATGAAGGCGGAGAGGGCGACGGTCCACACGACGAGCACACTCAGAACTCTACCATAGAGGGGGGGTAGGGCTTTCATTTTATTGCCTCCGCGATTCGATACTTGCTACGGAGAATCTGCCCTGCAGGCTCTGCGACAATCAGGCATCGGTCTTCGATGAGGAATGGCGTATTTAAGGGTTGCTTTACGATTAAACTGCTGGCTCGCCGCGCAATGGAGGGAACCGCGACGGCGACGCCGTCCGCGACGCGTTTTCCACCGGAAATGGAGCTTGAGGGGCTCGCTAGACCACGCGCTTCTTGACGACCTTCTTGACCGGCGCTGGTAGGGCCTTCCTGCCCTTCTCGCCCTCGGACTCCTCGCCGCCCTCTTCCTCGGCGCCGAGCCTGTGTCCGCAGGCGTAGCACATTATCGCGTCTGGACTGATCAACGTGCCGCACGCGGGGCACGGAATCTCGGCCGCCTCGGCCTCCGCGGCCTCCTCGAGCAGCCTGTGTCCGCAGGCGTAGCACATTATCGCGTCTGAACTGATCAACGTGCTGCACGCGGGACAGGGAATCTCATTGCCCTCTGCCGCAGCCTCCTCCGCCGGCGCCTCTTCGGCCACCTCCTCCTCGACCACCACGGCCTTGGGCTCAGGCTTCGGGGTCTCGACCCTTGGCGCCGGGGCCGGGCCCCTGGCTGCGGGCGCCGCTACCCGCCCAGGCAGGGTCGCGGGAATCCTCGTCACGCCGGGCGCGGGCTTCGCCGCGGGCGCGGCCGCGGGCGCCGGCCTGGCGGCGGCGGGTGCCTGTGGCTGTGCCGGGGCGGGGGCCGCCTTCGCCGCCCTCAGGTTCTCCTCCATCGCGAGCAGTTCCTTCTCCTTCTCCGTCAGCCTGCGCGCGTCCTCCGCGAGCTTCTGCTTTCCTGCGGTGATCGCCCCTTCCTCCTCCAGCAGCCTCTTCTCCCTCTCGACCAGCTTCTCGCCCTTCTCTATCTGCTGGTTCAGAGAATCCTTGTAATCCTTGAGTATCTTGAGTTCTTCCTCTTCCCGCGCGATGACATTGTTCTTCCTCTCGGCCAGCTCGGCGGCGAGGACCCTGGACTCTTCCTCTCGCGCTGCAATCTCCTCCTCTCGCTTGATGACTTCGGACTGGCGCTGCGCGATCTGTCCCTCGCGCTCCTTGAAGGAGGCTTCCATCTCCGAGACCCTCTTGCCCTCCGCCTCGATCTGCTGCTCCCTGTCGGCGAGCCTCGTCTCCTGCTCAGCCAGCTCCTTCTCCCTCGCCCTGATTCCCCTGTCCCGGGCGTCGATGTCGTCCCTGAGTTCGGAGAGTCGGGTCTTCTCTTCCTCCAGCTTCGCGGTCTCTGCCTCGAGCTGCTGTCTCTGTTCGGCGATGGAGCCCTTCAGGCTCTTGAGCTCCTCTTCCTTCGCCTTCTGCTCCTGAATCCTTTTCTCGACAAGGGCCCATACAGATTCGTCGGCTGCCACGTCATTTCCCCCTTGAGCACTTCGCCTCGGGTGGAGTCCTCATATGCGAATCTCCGCGGACATATTTACTGAGGCTTTAATAACTATCGCCCTGCGAATCATGGCAGACGCTCAGTCGCCCTTACTCTCGAATATCGATCCGAGGACGGAGATGCCGCCCTTGTGGACCTCGAGTGAGTGCTTTTCCATACTGTGCTCGCACGCCCTCATCTTCTCGACCTGTAGGTACCTTGTGAGCTTGCCCCTCGACCTGTCCAGCCCGAGCATAATGATGCCGTCGACGAGGAAGCCCTCGTTCCCCAGGAGCATCGGCTCGCCGCCTATTGACCTCTCCATGACGACGAGGCAGATCAGGTTCTGCTCTCTCAGAGACTTGAAGAAGTAGAACATCTTCTTGCGCATGTTCGAGACGTCCTCCATCAGGGAATAGAGCGCGCCGAGAGAGTCGAGCGCGAACACGGTGAACTTCTTCCCGTGGATCTTCTTGAAGTGCTCTATCATCTTCTCGATGAACTGCAGGTAGTCGGTCGCCTCGTCCTCCCCGACGACGCGGTCGATCTCCCTCAGATCAGTGAAGTCGGAGATCTGCATGTTCAGCGAGACGTCGATGCCCAGGCTCTCCATGTTCTTGAGATGCGAGTGCACCGTCTCTTCCAGAGTCGTGTAGAGGCCGAATTCGCCCGTGTTCTTCAGGTACTTGGACATCAGGCTGTAGCAGAATGAGGTCTTCATGCTGCCCGGCGGCCCCGTGACCAGGATGATCTTCGGCGGGGTTATGTCGGTCTTGAATACCCTCTCGAGGCCTTCAATCGAGTTTTTGAACATGAAGGGGCTCCATTTGCGACAGCAAGCGGGGTGTCTGCTGTCTGCATGGATGGTGGAACTTCATTTTAACCTTGCTCTCGCATTGTAAATTCCATAGGGGGCTGTATGGAGGGCCGCCTGTCCTAGAAAAGGCCGCTGACCTTCCCCTTGTCGTCTATGTCGACCTTCGTGCCCGCCGGTTCGGTCGGCAGCCCGGGCATGGTCCTCATCTCCCCGCAGAGGGCGTAGAGGAAACCCGCACCCGCCGAGACCTTGACGTCGCGGACGGTGAGGCGCCAGCCCTTCGGCGCGCCTTTCAGCCTAGGATCGTCAGATATGGAGAGGTGCGTTTTGGCCATGCACACGGGGAGCTTGTCGAACCCGTGCTTGCTGAGCCTCCTGATGCTCGTCTCAGCCGTCGTCGTGTAGTCGACGCCGTCGGCTCCGTAGATCTTCAATGCAATCGTCTCGATCTTCTGCTCAATCGATGCTTCGAGGGGATAGAGGAATTCGAATTCGCTGCGCTTCTCGCATGCCCTCATGACCGCCTTCGCGAGTTCGAGGCCCCCGTTCCCGCCATTCGCCCAGACCTCGTTCGTGACCGCTTCGTCGGCGCCTGATTTCATCGCCTCTCTCTTCGCCACCTCGATCTCCGCCTCCGTGTCCGCCGTGAACCTGTTCACCGCGACGACCACGGGAACCCCGAAGAGCCTCATGTTCTCGATGTGCTTGGCCAGGTTGACGCATCCCTTCCTGACCGCCTCGACGTTCTCCTTCCCGAAGATCGCCTTGTCATAGGGCTTGCCCGGGCGCAGCGAATACGCCCCGCCATGCTCCTTCAGCGCCCTGATTGACGCCACGATCACCACACAGCTCGGCCGGTATCCCGCCACCCTGCATTTGATGTCCATGAACTTCTCCGCGCCGCAGTCCGCGCCGAACCCGCTCTCCGTGACGACGTAGTCGGCCAGCTTCATCGCTACCTTGTCCGCCAAGATCGAGTTGTTGCCGTGCGCAATGTTCGCGAACGGCCCCGCGTGGATTATCGCGGGATCGTTCTCGAGAGTCTGCACCAGGTTCGGCTTGATCGCATCTCTGAGCAGGGCTGCCATCGAACCCGCGCACTTCAGGTCCTCCGCGGTCACCGGCCGCTTATCATACGTCCATCCGAGGACTATCCTGCCGAGTCGCCTCCTCAGGTCCTTCAGGTCCATGGCCAGCGCCAGTATCGCCATCACCTCGGACGCGGCGGCGATGTCGAATGAGGCCTGCCTCGGGACCCCGTCCTCCCTGCCGCCGAGACCTATGACGACGTTCCTCAGCGACCTGTCGTTGACATCGACGCACCTGTTGAACGTTATCGAGTGCGGGTCGATGCCCAGCTTGTTCCCGTGGAAGATGTGATTGTCGATGAAGGCGCTGAGGAGGTTGTTGGCCAGCGACACCGCGTGCGTGTCGCCGGTGAAATGGAGGTTGATGTCCTCCATTGGGATGACCTGGGAGTAGCCGCCTCCAGTCGCCCCGCCCTTGATGCCGAACACGGGGCCCATGGAAGGCTGCCGCAGGGTGGTGATCGCCTTCTTCCCGAGGCGGTTCAGGGCCATGCCCAGTCCTATGGTGGTTACGGTCTTCCCCTCGCCGAGCGGCGTCGGCGTGATTGCGGTGATGAGAATAATCTTGCCTTCCGGTTTGTCCTTCAGCCTCTTGAGGACCTCCATGCAGCATATCTTTGCCTTGTACGCTCCATAGGGCTCGATCTCGTGCAGGTGGAGCCCGGTCGACCGGGCGATGACTGAGATGGGCTTTATCCTGGCTTCCTGCGCGATCTCGAGGTCCGACTTCACTCCAGATGTCCCCCTGATGGCGGTGCAGAAATCGACGGAGCATAATAATCATTGCTCAGGCAAAAACGAAGGGATAACTAGGGTTTCAGGACTTGGTCTGAGCCTACAGACGATACGACTGCCTTCATGCGGACGTTTTCCAAGCGGGAAGCCATCTCCATCGTGCCAATCTCCCCGGCGAGGTAACTCCGCATGACCTCCGTAGCCTCCTGTGGTATGCCTTGCACCAGGTTCACCGAGGGCTGCTCCAAAAGACCAAGCGGTCCATTTGGGAGCTTCAACGCCTGCTCAGCAAGCAGATCGTCCATGGCGGGCGCATCATACCAGTCTCGCATGGAATCGCCCGACGCGGCGTCATGGCCCATCAGGACCGCCGACGCTGCTTTCGAGAGACCCGCTCGACGGCAAGCACTTGCGACCCAATGCCTGAGATCGACGGGTCTCAGTTTCGGCAGATCCCATTTCGACCTGAGGCGCTCCCATTGAACGGTAAACATGCTCACGCCGCACTCCCTGGCGGGCTCGACGTGTCCCACGCAACTTCTCCATGGGATTATCGGGTGTTCCGGATAGGCCGGCACGATCTTTCGCCATTCCTGCAGGGCTTGGACCACATCCGGGGGCAACCGTGCCGCAACTCCGGCATAGGTCTTGAAGTCCTCAGCCGAGCCGTCCGCAATGATGGACGTGGGCGTGCCGTTCTCATCATGCTGGACGTTTCGCCATTTCAGATGGCGCACGTGTGAAGGTCTCCATCCATGCTGCGCGATGAGCAGGAAGAGCAACCGCAGATAGGCGTCGGTTTCGCGCGAAATCGCTTCTCTCCATTTCCGCACATCATCATCCCTGGGGCTGTTGCGACGTCTCGTGGGTGGTAGTCTGCCGATGTCCGTGTCCTTGTTTATTGGCCAGGGTAGGCCGATGCCGTTAGCCCAGACGCTCTTGAGTGTTGCGAGGTACCAGCGCCATGACGGTTTTGTCCTAGTCTGTAGGAACTGAAGGACTATCTCCTTGCCCTTCTTGGCCGCCAACTGCCGCCTTGAGTACTGTTCGAAGTCCACGCGGTTGGCGAAGGTATGGAAGGCCCGCTCGTAATCCTGCTGCGCCGATGGCTTCAGCCTCGCCCTCGTGTTCTGTCGGAAACGCTCCAGAATGTCATTGACCTTCAACGGAAGATCACTGTCAATCTGTGCTTTCGCAAGTCCGTCCTTGTCCCCATTCCCGAGGGAGTTCGCCCCGGCGGTGCCGAGGTCTCGGGTTTCTTCTTCATTTCCATCCTCTAGACGTGAGTTTTCCCCTACCTCACGACCATCGACGGGAGGGCTCTCCGAGGATATAGGGGTTGCCATAACCAAACGGTTCTGGCTAGCCATTCGACACCCCCGAAACGTCCTTCTCGCTATGGGTAGTCGTTTCTAATGCCGAAACGACGCTTTTGGCAAGCCGCCTTGCGCTCGTCGGGGGTATCCCCGTCCTAGTAGTTATCTCGGCCCATGAAAGCCCCTGCGCTCGCATCTCCACGATCCGCGCAGACTGAATGCCGTAATCCTTCCGAGGGCGGTTCGGCGGCTTGCCGCTCCTTGTCTTCCATTCCCCGGTGTCCTTGTGGACCTCCCGGAGACGGCTGAAACTCGCCTTGATTCTCTCGCTCTTCCGCTCCGATTCCATCTTGGCGAAGGTTGCGACCAAGGCGATCGCGGCCTCTGCGAACGGGCCTGCGCTGTCCAGGTATCGCTCCATGTAGCTGACCCATTTGACATTCTGCTTGGTCAGTTCGTCGAGCATTTTCAAGGTGTCCAGTGCCCCTCGCCTTTCCACGCGGTCCAATGCCCAGAATACCAGGATGTCGTACTTCCGTTGGTGTGCCCCGAGCAGGGCCATCTCCAATTGGGGCTTGTGGATTTCCCTGCCCCTGACCGCCTCGTCGACGTACTCCTGCGTGACATCCCAACCGCGTTCCGAGCAGAAACCCCTCAGCTGCACTAGCTGGTTCTCCGTCTCCTGCCGGTCGGTCGAGACCCTCGCATAGAGGGCGGCCCTCATGTCAGTCATCGAGCCTCCTGGTGAAGACGGGCGGTCTCGGCGGTTTCACGACCTCGACGTACCCCGCCCCTCCGCAGTGGCCGCAGTTCACGGTCCCATCAGGACTTGCGAGTTCTCCCGTTCCCTTGCACCACCAACATTGCTCGTGGTTGCATGACTCAACGTCCTTCTCGCTGCACCCGCAAGGGAGGTTGTCGTGGTCGTCCATGACATCCTTGAGGGATCCCCGGTCGTCCGCGATCACGTGGTCTCCCTCCCGACCGATTCGACCTGGGGATGTTTGTCGTGCTTCCCGCACGAGCACATGGCCGGATGCCGACCGAGCATGATTCCCCTGGCCTTCCTTTCAGCCAGGGCTGCCCGGATAGACTGTGCTCGTCGTCCCTCCCTGTCCTGCTTGTCTGCCTCAAGCGCGGACATTAGAGAAAGCATCCCGTCAGCCTTGGCGGAATCCTTCCCTCCGTCGAAATTGAGTTCCGGCTGCCGGACGAAATGCCACGCGCAACCGGCTTCCCTGATGCCCCGGAGGATCTTCAACGCCTCTCCGTGCCCGCGCAGGTCCGAGAGCGACATGAACACGATGAGCGAGAAACGGCGCTTACGCGAGTCCCTGAGAAGCGCCGGGAGAGAGGACCGGACCCGTCCGCCATTGCAGATGTCGGTGTACGATCTGACGACCATGAACCCTCTCGATTCCGCATAGTCGGATACCTCGCGGTTCAACCCCTCGACGGCATCCTGCGCGTGAGCCCGCAGATAGATGGCCGCCCTCGTCCGTGCGTGATCGGCGGTCTTTGCCCTCATGGAGCACCCCGCTGCACGGGCTTCATCGGGCAACCCGGCCAGTGGTAGCTTATCTCGCCCCTCGCCATGTCGATCAGGTACCACTTGCCATCATTTCCGAGGCTGAAATCGACCGACCACCAATCCTTGAACCGCAATGCCACTTCCCCGGCGATCTCCTTGACCTCGGGATGCGGGCAGTCCGATATTCCCTTGAGACGCTCTTTCCAGTCAGCCGCCTTTGGCTGCTCGAATGCCGCCTCGAACGCCTCCATGGGCCAGTAGGGGTGCCGGCACTCGACCCCGCCGTCCCGCACGAAGTATCGGTGCTCGTGATTGATGGGCATGTCCCCATGAAAGGCCTCGAAGACGGTCTGCATCGGCACATACTCGCGCACGACGAGCCATCGATAGGGGAGGCCCATGATGTCGGCGAGCTCGTTGGCTTCAAGTAGAGCGTAGATGTTGCGGCCAAGGTGGTCCTCACTCCGCACGAAGCAGGTCTCCTTCCAGGAATGCTTCCCCGAGGCGTAGTCGGTGCGGATGAAGACGGGGTACTCGAATGGTATGAGTCGCCTGACCCTCTCGACGAACTCAGGCGGGATGCCTTTGTCCATCCAGTCCAGGGTCTTCGTGATCGGCAGGGCGATGAAGACGGTCTCCGGCACATGCAGGTCGGCTACCCTCGGGAACCAGTAGGCCATGCTGGTCTGTCGTTGAATCTCCATGTCCAGCATGACCGCCTCTGACTGGCGAGCGTCCTTGGCGGTCATTCCGCCCTCTTTCTCAGCATTTGATTTCTGTTGAGATAGAAAGGATAGTTCTCTTCCTCGCGGACCTCCGGCGGGTGCGAATATTCTCCATGGGATGTATTCCACCATTTCTGTAATCGTTCATTCTTTTTCTTGACGGCGGCGAGGTCGGTCTCGAGGACGCGGATGCGCTCATTTAGCATGTTAATCTGTTCTTGTAATCCCATAACGACATCATCGAACTCGCTCATCTCAATCAGTCCCCCTTCTCAGCACTGATGAATCCAAAGGACGGTGGGCCCCCCATCGGCCCATTCTCGTCATACGAGCGGTTTGACTGCAAGTCCTCTCCTCCCTCAGGACGCCTTCCGGGTAGGGCATCCAGCAACATGAGCAGTAGTACCGCCAGGACCAAAGGAACCTGACCCTGATGCCCATGTTGTCGACCGGGTGACCGCAATGATGACACCTGTGCAGCCTCACGACGCATCCTCCCCTTGGTCACGGGGGTGTTCATCCCCGCCGATCGCGTCGGGACCGTGCCCATTATCGTTCAGTCCATCCTCCAGCAATCCCTCGCATAGCCTCCTTACCGTGGTCCTCCCGAGGTTGAGTCCATCGGCAATCTGTGACCATGACTTCCCGGCGAGGCGCATGTCCCTGGCCTTGTCGACGGCCTCCCGCGGCACCGGCGGTCTGCCTCGCTTCCTCCTGCAACCCCCCTCGGCGGGATTCCCCGAACCGCACGTGGTGCGTTCCTCGGGTGTGCTCCTTTCCTCACCGGGCATCAGGTCCCCTCCTTGCCCGCGCCCAGGATGAGGTCCACGTTGGCCAGAATCACAGCCCTTGTCCGCTTCCACCTCTCCTCCCTGACCTGCTCAACCGTCTTACCCTCGGCGAGCGCACGCGCGGCATCGACGTGCTTGCACGGCCTATCCCTGTAGTAGTTGTCCCGGCATGTGCATCCGTCCGTCTCGACGTCCACGATGTAGTCTCCGACCCTGTAGACGCTGCCGCCGACGTGCTCCGCCTTCAGGTCATCCACTCGATGCTCACCCCCGAGTCCGACACGACCATGGCGGCTATCAACGACCCGAACCCGAACTGGCGGGAGCGGTGCGCCTTGATGTGGATGAGGGTCCTGCCGGGCCCCTTCTCGACGACGAAAGGCTCCAGGAGCTCCTTGGCCCCGAACTGCGCCTTATCGCCGAAAGCCCTGTGGGGCTTGCCCTGCGCCTCCGCCAGCTCGCTTATCGGCTGGTTCGTCACGATCGCCTGGCCGCCCCTCACGTATGCCCATTCCTTGAGGCTGCCGAACATCCCTATCATGTCGAGGAGCGCCCCGCCCCGCTCACGGAGGTCCATCCTTGAGAACCTCGCCAGGACGGGGAAGCCTATCGAGTCGATCACGACCAACTCGGGACCCGTCTTGCCCTTCTTCGGCAGGGCGTGTATCAGGTCGGACAGCTCTTTGTAGAGGGGG
The DNA here is from genome assembly GCA_041489255.1 of Thermoplasmata archaeon. Taxonomy (GTDB): domain Archaea; phylum Thermoplasmatota; class Thermoplasmata; order RBG-16-68-12; family JAFNFQ01; genus JAFNFQ01. The sequence continues at coordinate 22,618 of JBGPQV010000018.1, forward strand.
ATGTACCGATATGCGTCCCCGAGGACTGCCGCCTGGGACCGCGTCAGGTTCCTCTCGGTGTCGACGTAGAGGACGGAGGCGTTGCCCTTGATGGCGTCGTGCGCGACCTTGTGAGCGAACGTCGTCTTGCCCGTCCCGGTGTCCCCGAACAGCTCGACCACGTCGGCGTCCTCGAAGACCCGCTTGAGCTCCTTGTAGTCATTCTCGCTGTGCCCTTTCAAATCCTGCTGAGTCGATTGCATCTTTTCACTCTCCTTTTGTCTCATGCGAAGGAGCGTCATCGCCCGGCCTCGGCTCTTTGATGGCCTTGCGGTCGGGCCTCCGAGAAGCTGGAGGGCGGCCCATGCTCCGGGCCCGGCGGGGCTTCGGATAGGGGCGCTTCATCTAACCGACCTCCTCCCTGCCAAGATGGGCCTCCAGACAATCGGGGCAGCGTTTGCCGCTGTCACCGTCTGGGCAATCCTTGAGGTGACTTCGGTTGAACAGTAGGCCGCAATCCACGCAACTCTCGACGACGCCGGCAGCCTCGGATTGGAGCGGGAAGGGGCGGTAGGTCTGAGCGGACGTGACCGCCCCCTCGATTATCTCGACGAGGGACTGTTCGAGCCCGCCGAGTATCCCGTTGAGCCGATCGCGGGTGTCCTGCACGAGGGAAAGAGCCTTCGCGTATTCCCGCCGGACCCATTCGTCGTCTGGAGGGGAGTCGAGGCGCTGCATAGTCCCGGCCGTGAGAGCCTTCGTCCCTTCATCCGATGAATTTAGGCATGGCTCTGTCGGGGCTTCCCCGACTTCGATGTATTCCAGACACCGGGAGCAGTTGGCCGCATAGACGCCGGTTGCCCGGTTGCGGAACACCATGACTCTGCTGTCACACTTCGGGCATGTGGCAATCTTGAAGTTGGGGACCGGTGGATCTGCTCCGTCTTCCCCAGGGAGTCCGACCCCGCCATAGCCCTCGCCCTTGCATGAAGCACAGGGCGTCAACCCATCATCCTGTACGACCTCGCCGACGCCGTGGCACTCTGGGCAGACTGAGCGGCCGTTCAGGTTCCGCCCGCACGTCCTGCAGAAGCCGGTGCTATCCATGGGTGAGCCGTCATGGGGGCAGCGTGTCTCGGCGGAGACCTCGGCGATCATCAGCGGTGCCTCCTTGAGCGGGGGATGGGGGGTTCGTTGTCGGTCGGGTCCTCCGTCGTCATGAGCTCGCCTTTCAACCGCTCCCTCGCCAACTCGACGAGGGGGTCTGGGTCAGATTCGAGGGGGTGACCTGCCTCTGAGAGCTTCGACATGATCGCATTGACCCGCCTGACTTCCTTCGGCCCCGCCTCCGCGGAGACGAGACCAGCCGGTAGGCGGTCGTGAAGCTCCTGGGCAGTTATGAGCGAGCCATCGGAGGAAAGCCCCCACCGTCTGTTGCGTTTGAAAATCCAAAGCCGGGCGAGTGCCACCATGCCTCTGGCGTGAAGTCCAGCGGCCAATGCAGAATAGGTCCGCTGGAAGTCCTCGTCGTCGTCAGGGGGCAGGATGTATTGGAGGCCCGAGGCAACGAACCGTGACGTTGCTTCCGCGAGGGGTATCAACGCTTCGACGACCATATCCTCACGCCGGAACCGCCCTCGAGTGTCCCTGACCTCATCCTTGGTGAAAGTGACGAACATCTCGTCTATCTCGATGCCCCGCAGGGGGACCTTGGCGCAGTTCTCGTATCGAGCTCCACATGCCTTGCAGACGTGCTCCGCCAAGACGGTCGGTCGGCCGCAACCGCAGACGATCTTAGGCTTTGCCCATCGGTCCAGTCGTCCCTGCCAGACATGGACCTTGTTTCTGATGCCGCCGAAGACCAGGACGATCTCGATGGGGCGTGGATATGCTGCGGTATCGCCGAACAAAGCAGCTCCCGGCGGGCTCTGACTCTGCCCGTTCATGGCACTGCCCCCTGATCCGCTTCCTGAGGTTGCACCTGCGCGGGAGGGACTCCCGCCAATGCCCCCTCGTCGATGCTATGGACGACGATCCGAAGTTCGTGGTGGAATGGCTTGAGGGGCTTCCTGAGTTTCTTCGTCGGGATGTTGCCTACTCTGACGACGATGACCTTCGGCCTGGCCCCCCTGCGCTCGACTTGGAGACCGACGGGCCAGGCGTCGACTATGAGGACATAGAGAACGTCAGCCAACCGGCGGGGACCCTCTGACGGCTTGAACCGCCATCCCATGACGGTCACGATCGCGCGTTCCACGCGTGGTAGCGTCAGGTCCGCCAAGAGAAGGCCCACGACAATCCTGCCGCCCTTGTCTATGCCGACCACGACGTCTCGCTTAAGATGGCAATGGCGGGTCTTCCTAGGTGCTGGTTGGACCCTGATTCCTCTCTTTTGGAAGAGTTGGAGAAGCGCCTCGTGTAGAGCCGCCATCCTGTCCCGCGTAGCGGGAACACGTCCTTCCCCGGGCGTAGCCGGGGAGGATACTGGGTAGATAGGGGGTTCAAGAGTCACGGGGGTCCTCCTTGCTCATTGACCTTCTGATCTGAAGGTGACAATCTGAGGCGGACTCTCAAGGCAGCAACCTGAGCTTCGGCCAAAGGATGTCCACCCTTCTGCATCTCGTCTCTGACATGGGCCTCGACAAGACCGGGGGGCATATTCCGTTGTGAGTGGACATTGAGGATGTCGTGAGCGCGGCGGCAAGCCTCTTCGAGGACGGGGTCCTGACCGTCAGTAGGAAAAGGGTCTGGCAGGTCTGGTAGGTTTGGCTCTACTCCATATGGAGTAGCGGCAGACCCGCCACACTCGCCAGACCCCTTTGGAGACTCTGGTTGGTCTATCTGCTGCTGCTTGCTCGCCGGCTTGTCCGAGGTATCAGGTCCCTTTCGGTCCTTTTCCTTGTTCTCTTGCAGGATTCTGGGGAAGATCGCCATGAATCGACGCCCCTCACGCTCCACCCGCTTCCAAGTCGGCCCCTTCTCTTTCGAGAAGCCCATCTCATCGAGGACCGCGGCGAAGCGATTGCGGGATACGTCAACGTACTCCCTACACTCACGGAGATACCGTTGTACGGCCAGGCGAAGGTCTTCCACTGAAACCTCATCCTGCTGAAAGAGTGGGTTCGACTCGATGGCCTCGATGAGGACCGCATTCTCGGATTCGAGCTCAGGTTCCTCAATCGCCTTTTTGCGTATCTCGGCCTCAAGGTCGACGCCAAGCAATTCGGCGATGAGAAGGAGCGTGCGGGCGGTGTCTCGCTGTCTCAGCAAAGTACAGTCCTTCGAGACCCGATCAAGTTTCGCCTTGAAGTCCGGTTCATGCGTCCGAAGGAGTGCCCACGTGCCGTCCCGATTTCTTGAGACCTCCTCACAATTTCTTCGTAACCATAGAGCAGGTGGCGCGAGGAGACGCCTGAACCCTTCACCGGCGCCATCATCAGAGAATCGCGGATCCGTCGCCGCTTCCATGGCGAGGAGAATTGCCCGACTGACGAGGGCGGGCCATGGCTTCTTTCTAAAGGTAATAAAGATCGGGCCACCATAGGGAATTTCCTCTGGGCTCCGCTTCCCCTTCTCATCGGGTTCACCGAACTTGCCATATTTGGCACCCCAATCATGACAGGCTAAGAGGTACCCTTTAATTCCAGGGTTATCTTTCTCCGCTTCATCGCCCTCATCGATCCCGAGTAAGATCGGCCCCTCAGCCCTGGCGGATCTCAGGAATGGGATAGTTGCGAATGCAAACCACTTCCCCCCGCCGAGGTACACAAGTACCTCCGCGCATCGACTCTTGCCTGCGCTGATGCTAGGGGCCCATGGAATGCCATGTATCGCGCCACCTATCGAGGCTAACAGAGGAGCCAGGTGGCCCTGAGCCGATAGTAGAATCCCGACCACGAGATCCGCTCGTGGTGCACTGATGACCCGCCCGACCCAGTACCGAATATCCTCCCAGGTCAGGTGATTCGCGAGAAGTTCAACGTCCTCTGACTTCCATCCCACGGGCCACTCGTTAAGAAGGCCTTCATCCCTTAGCGTCTTCTGGAGAGCATCGAATCCAATCCCCTTATTGTCATCCTGAAGCGCTTCGAGCGCGTGAGCTTCATCCATCCCGTTCAGGCGGTAGCGACGGTAGGATTCAATGGCTACAACCATCCACATCGCTCCCTCTGCCTTGTGGTGCTCTTCTCCGGGCTCGTGTTCCAGCTTGAGCGACGTGCCTCGTAGGACATGATTCAGAATCAGTTCTGCCCCGCCGGGATTACTCAGCAAGTCGTCTAGCATCGAGCCGTTCGGTCCATCGACCAATTTCAGCAAACGACTGACGACATACTTGCGACCGACTCTTTCCTCGAGCTGCTTCGCCTTGTCCAGCCAGGCCTCGCGGGCACCGCCCTTGTCAGCAAGGTCATCCCGCTGACGGACGAGTTTTAGAACCTCATCAGTCACGGGTATTGGTGGTGCATCTTCACCGTTCACGGCAGCCGCCTCCCCCGTTGAACCTTCAAGACCGCCGACTTCTTGATGCTCCAGTCCCCGTCCCGTCGCTGGAGGTTTATAAAATATTCATCCTCTGATATAATTGTCCCTCGGAGGACACGGAGGCTGCCTTTTTCCTCGAAGGTGACCACGTCCTCAGTTGCAGAAGCAGACACAAAGTCACTCTCCGATTGATGGTCGGGGTCGTTCGCCGAATAAGATCATCAGCCCTCCGCCGATTAGGAGACCGACCCCGCAGCCGACTACTGCGAGGCCGTAGGTGGTGTGCCACACGAGAAAGCCGGAAAAGAGAAAGAAGACGGCGAACCCAAAAAGCAGCCAAACTTCTCTTGCGAGACCTGTGAGGTCAAGGCCGTAGCAAACGAGACCCACGGTCAAGCTGACCGTTCCGATCAAATAAACCAGCACAGCAAGATCCCTCAGGATCGGCGCCATACTGAAACCTATGATGATGAAGACGAGGCCCAGCACCGCAAGCGCCGGAGGGAGCCACTCGAGGACTTTCTCGCCACGGCTCGATGTGTGATTCATCAAGTTTTCCACCTCCTATATCAGGCTCGCCTTGCCCTCCTTGAGTCTCCTGGTGAAAAGCCGGATCGCCGCAGCCATCGAGAGTTCGTACTTCGCGCATTCCTCCTTGAGGATGGCATGGGTTTTCCGGTCGACCATCACCGCCATAGTGTTGCGTGAGGCTCTAGCTTTCGTCCTGCAATCAACGCACAGAAGGTCGTCTCCCGTGGTCTCGTCTCCGCATGTCTTGCATCGTTGAGAAGTCATGGTTCTCGTACCCTGCGAACAGGCTAATGGTTAATGGGGGTTAGAATAGTGCGGTCATCGGATTGCTTGTGCAAACTGAAGGGGAAATATCGCAGAATGGGCAGATGTATGGGGATTTGAGGGCATATTATATATATCGTCTGCGACATGTCTTACACATGCCCGCTCAGAGACGCTCATCCGGCATGTGGACGATCGGGAAAACTGAGGATGCAGCACTGGAAGTCCTGTATCCCGGTACCTTCGAAAAGCGGATGGAAAAGAAGCTCGGACGTCCGAAGGCCCTCACACCACGAGAAGTCGGAAAGTCCATCGCAAATCGATACGGCAACAAGCCGAGTCGCAATACCACGGGTAATGCCCTCCGCAGTCTCGAAGAGCAGGGACTTGTCGAGAACGTAGGAAGTGCGCGACACCCCCATTACAGACGACCGGCTAAATCAGACCACAAGAAGATTCTGGGTCAATTGCTGGAACGCGCGAAGACGAGAGAACGCGAGAGAGACCTGAGAGCGGTGCTGGAGATGATGGGCGTCATTCGGTGGTGGCAGAAAATCCCGAAGGAATTTCGACACCTCATGAGAGTGCCAGTGATCCACAAGTTCAAACACCCGGAGTCCGCCTCAACCTTCGTTGGGAAAGATGGGGTCTTGAAACAAGCTGGACTGCCAGGCGTTTATCAGGTTGGACCAGGGACATTCTGGAATCTCCCCCGTGAGGACCTCCACCGAATAGGCGATCATATCAAAGCGATTCAGGCGATTTGGACCAACGCCATAATAAGACTCCATGAAGAGGAAACGAGAGCCATGGAAGAGATGATGGCCGACGCGTCCAAGAACAACGAGGTCGATTCGCTTTTTGGGACGACCTTCGTCAGCGCCGAAGGAATCGATAGAATGGCGAAGGAGAAGACACCTCAGTATCAAGGATGGAAGAATGCAAGATTCCGAGAGATGATAACACTGCCTTGGGCTCTCGTCATCAAATGGGGAGCGAATTGGGGCGATTTCGACCTTCCTGACGTATTGAATGTAAAGGGGGACGCAGCGGGTCATGAGGCCGCATTTGCGATCGGTCAGACAAAAGGTCGTCTGAGAAAGGAAGGAGCCGGGGGAAGTGTTCTCACTCCAGAATCATTATTGTATAAGAATTATTATCTAGATTTCTGGAGCGAGCTCGATATGCAGATTTATCAGAGGTCTACCCAACGTGGTTCATCCAGTCAGGGTTAGATTACTCGGTCCCCATGCCCATGTGAAGTCTATCCTTAGTCACCGCTGCGCCTGAGTGCCTCAAGTATCTCGAAGGCTCTCTTCTTGACGACCTCTCCAGGCTCCTCCTCCAGAATACCGTACTCGGAGTTCAGGTCGTTTCATGGGTGAGGGAAGTGAATCAAGGTCGTTGGCGTGACTTCATACGAATACCTGTCCCCCATAACTATAAGTCTCGCTTCTTGGGTTCATCAGGAGCATGGATGCTGACACCATCATCGGATGGATTATCGCGGGTCTCGTGACCGCCGGGAGCGTTCTGTTTGCTCACTATCTCATGGGAAAGTGGAATGACAGGAGGGAGGATAGGTTGACCGTGTTCGAGCCGATACGTCGGGAAATGAACGCAATCGTCGAAATGGCAGACGTGGCCAAGTATGGCCACACTATCTGGACCCCCAGCGACGACTTCAAGGGGATTGTGGCACGAGGGGTGCTCCATCCCAAGAGGCTCAAGGACCTGCACGATGATGTCGACCGCCTCATGGCTCTCCTTGCAGAGCATGAATCAGCTTGGAAGATTTACTATAATACCCGAGTCGGGGCAATGGAAACGGCCATGAGGAATACGGCGGTCAAGATCGTCGGAGGGGGGACAACGAACCTGCTCGACGCCGCGAGTTTCAGCCACAGCGATGATGAGCTTATGAGAGCCCTCGCATCAATGGATATAACGGAGTTCATGCCGCTCTTGGAAACGAAACTCAAGTGGCATCCACTGGCGAATATCGAGTGGCTGCAGATGAGCCGACCGTTCGAGAAGGTTTGTGAAGAGATACTCAATCTCGTCAAGCCGCAGAGCGACAAGTTCACCGCCTCGGCAACCGCCTTGCTGAATCAAGCCAAGAGAATCAGGGACGCCTTGGACCTCGCCATGAACCGGAGCTCCGGTTATTTACAATCGAAACCGCCTCCTGTCGACTTGAGCAAGGGAGTGTGATCCTGATGCCGCCTTTCCGTGTTCGTGACCGGGGTGCCCGATGACTGCTGTTTCATTCGGGACCGAAGACGACGTGCGCAGCCAAATCAAGCAACTGCAAGCAACCTGCACCCCCTACGAGCTTATTCGGACTTTCGATGATCCCAACGCCCCGTCGGTCGATTCCTCCATCCCGACGTTGTTCGTCGACCCGCCGACCATCTGGGCCAAGAACCCGCTTGAGAATCAACAGGGAGACGAGCATCCATCGGGGGAATACGAATGGGAGGCTCATGAGGTGACCATGGGGCTTCACACCTTCGTTACTCTGGAGGTCTGGTGTCAGAGCGAACCCAGGCACACCTATCGTTTCCAATTCTGCATGGTCACCCCGAGCGGCCGCAAGATGGCCGCGATCCTCGCGGATACGACGAAGGGCGAGGACGGACGGTTGAACCGCTTCCCCGCCAGGTTCAACCTGCTCTTCAAAGTCCCGGAAGGATTCATGCCGTGCGCCGAGCCCATCAACGTGCAACTCATGGGTACGTCGACGATGCTCGTGGCATCCGCCCTGATGCCGCCGGACGCCCTTCATGTCTATTCCGAGTCCGGGTGCCCGTTCTGCAAGGAAGTGGATCCCTGACAATAGGTTTGGTGGGAGCAGTGATCGGGTATCCGATTATCGATTTCGGGGACCTCAATACCTACCAGCTAAGGTGGCGGGGGTTGTCTTGGAATCCTCCAAGGCCCTATGTCAGCGTCTTAATAGATGACGTTTCTTTCTCTTTCTCTACGTCTTTCTCTTTCTTTTGTGTTCTCTCTTTCTTTTTCTCTTGGAAATCGACCTCAGCCTTTTCGAGTTTCTTGGCGAGAAGTTCCTCCCGCCGCCGTAGTCGTTCTATACGACGAGATGAAGTATGAAGTAACAGTGTCCGGACCCGCTCATTGACCATCCTGCCGCCATTGCTACATACCGTCGAAAAGCCTAATACCCATGAGCGTGCTATTATATGTCAGAGTGCGATAATTGAGTCCTCCAGCATCCGTATCAACCGTGAGAATCAGGACTGGGAGTGAATGCGGGGGGCTTAAGTATCAGGCGGCAATGAAACATTTAAGAGTCGATAACCCATGCCCAAGAAGACAGGGAGAGGAACGGGAGTGAACCGCGACACTGCTAGGGTAGTATTCAAAGTGAACGTCTTCAAAGATGAGGACGGATATTTCGTGGCATACTGTGAGGAGATACCGGGATGCGCGTCCCAGGGCAAGACCCTCAAGGAAGCGCAGAGGAATTTTCTGGAAGCACTGATGGGATGTCTTGAGACCCTCGCAACGATGACGCCTCGCATAAAGACGAGGCCGACCTCAGGACCGCCGGTGACGACGAGCAGGATCGCCCTGACAGCAACTCCAGCTTAACCCGGTGGCCGCCCCTTGGCAAAACTGCCACTGATCTCTGGAGCCAAAGCCATCAAGGTCTTCGAAGAGGCGGGATGGGTTCAGTGTCGACAGCACGGAAGCCACGTCATCCTGGTGAAAGCTGGAACGAGTATGATTCTAAGCGTGCCTCTCCACGATCCGCTAGGTCGAGGGCTCCTGCGTCACCTGATCAGAGTCTCGAATCTCACGGTTGAAGAGTTCTGCCGAATCCTTGACAGCACCTGAAAGACGGCTTCCGCTGACTAGCCTCCGGGATTCATTGTGACATCGGCGGCTGATACGATTGCTGGTGGACTGTCGGGCGTCTTGGCCGTCGAATCAGGACCGCAACGACCAAGGCCGCTGATATGCCAACAATCAGGAGGAGTAGGAGCAAAGCCACGCTTGTGTTTGAGATCCCTCCGCCGCCTCCAGTGCCGTCTCCTGTGTTCCCACCGATTGGCCCGTTGGGAGTGGAGTCGCAGGTATCGCCGATCCCGTCATGGTCGGTGTCGGTCTGGCTGGGATTGTAATTGTACCGGCAGTTGTCCTGGGAATCGGGAATCCCATCGTTATCCGCATCCGGAGGCAGAGGGGCCGTCACCGATACGGAGACCGAATCCGAGGCCGTCCTTCCGAGCCCGTCCGTGACCGTTGCCGTTGCTGTGTAGGATCCCGCCGAATCATAGGTGTGCCCGAGCGAGGAACCGCTCCCTGTGTCTCCATCCCCGAATACCCATGAAACAGAGTATCCCCTGGCTGGGCCGGTCACCTGCCCGTTGAACGAGACGTACAACGGTGCTTGACCGGAATTGGGATTTGCTGTCACGATCACTGAGAAAGGTTCTGGTGGGATTAGCACTGTTATCGTTTGACTCCAGCTGTGCGTCTCCGTCCACCAATCACCCACGGCCTTCCCGCTGACATCCGTTTCGACCGTGCAGCTCCCCGAATAGGTCTGCGATACCCTGATGGACCTGGTGAACGTCTTGTAGCCACCGCTCGAAATCGATTCACTGGACCCATCGTCGTACTTGAAGTAATAGCCGCTGCCAGAAGTCTGCCAGCAGAAGTGGCTGAATATCCAGTACACGTCCAGGGTCCCGCTCACGTCGTTCCACAGCGTGAAATCGAAATCCACCAGCTCGTTCTGATAGACACTGACCGGGTCAATACACGCCCTCCCGGTCCACGCCGAAACGGGTAGCGCGGTCATTGACAATCCGATGCTCAACAGCATGCTCACTACAACTATCATTCTCTTCATCATCGACCCTCCTCTCTCTTGTTCCTCCGCGCAGGACATCCCCCTTATGTCGGGTGGATCATTCCCCCGCGTCCTATCCTCGGAGGTAGATTCACTTATCATCTCATATAGCTTTGCCCGCGATCGGGGCTGGATGGGGCTTATGGGATGCGATTGGACATGTACCGTGCCAAACGCCTAAGGAAAACCCGGGGATGGGGCGTGTGTGTGCACCCTCATTCCCCAGGGTCAGCGGGATTGCGTCCCGCGTGACTGTCAAGCAATGTCCTGGACGGCCTCTCCTGATGCCCCCGGCTCCCCGATCAGTCTCGGCGTCCTTGAGGGAAACCGACTGTTGCGCCTGGCGGCGCAGACCTGTTGAACCTCGTTGAAGTCCCTCAGGCTCACGATTGCCGGATGATTCCCGTGCCTCAGGATTCCATCCCATTCGAGGACGCCGGCATAGACGGGATTATGCAGGATGTGGGCCAGCCCCATCTTCGACCATTCCCTCCCATTCCTCGTCGTAATTCCCCTTATCCAGAGGTCCGTCCTCAAGTCCTCGAAGGATGCGCCCTCGCAGTATCGCGTGAACATCAACCTCACGGCCGCGGCTTCCGATTCCTCGATGGTCAGGCTGCCGTCTTTCAACCGAAAGCCGTATGGAACCGGCGAGCCGAGGAACCCGCCCCCGCTCTTGGCCTTCTGGCTCATCCCCATATAGACGCGCTCGCCTATTTGCTCGCTCTCGAGCTGCGCGATCCTCTGGATGATGTCGACGACGAAGCGCCCCATCGCGGTGCTGGTGTCGAGCGATTCGGTGGCGGAGACGAAATCCTTGCCCCATTTCTGGAGGTCGTCCATCATCTCCATGAAGTTACGCGCGTTCCTGTGAATGCGGTCCATCTTGATGACGAGGATAGCGTCCCACTTCTCCCTGTCTTGCATCATCCTCTGATAGGCGGGCCTTTTGACGTTTCTCCCCGAATGCCCCTCGTCCACATAGGCGTCGGCTACCGTCCATCCCCGGGCCATGCAGTAGGCCAGTAACCTCTCTCGCTGCGCGTCAAGAGAGAAGCCTTCCTTGGCTTGGTCATCAGTGGAAACCCTTGTGTAGATTGCCGCGATCATTGCCCTCCGTATCCATCGTCGGGGATGTCCTCGGGGCAGGGGCCGTCGTGGATCTCATAGCCCAGCATGCCCGCCTCACACTCGAGGAGATCTTGAACCTTGCCAGCCGAGGGTGGCTTCGCCGCGCAATTCCACGCCACGAATCCCTTGCCGTACCATTTCACGGGCTTCCCGTTTATTCTCAGGCTGCTTACCCAACGCCACCGATCCTTCACAAATCGCCATCCAGTTTCCTCACCTGCGGTCTTCGATTCAACATCTCCCTCGCTCATCGGATGTCTCCTGCCCTACGTGCGTCGGGGCGATGGGTCTTCGGAGTATATTTTAATTGCGGAGGACGATACCCTATCCGCGCGAAAGCGGGGGACGTTTGGTCTCCGAGTCCCTACGTGCAACAGGATTCTGAGATTGTCCCTCGCCGCGAATCATCAAGCTCCCGGTTTCCACGATTGTCCGTCAGCACTGAATGCGTTTTGAAACGGAGGGGTAGGCTTCCTAGAGAACGGCGGCAGAAACGTATGCCTTTAATCGCAACCCATGTCCGGACATGCTAGGATACCTGATTGCGGGAAGCGATGCAAAAGCGGAAAAACCCTTACGACGGCCCCCTGACGCCCTCAGGAGCCTGTTTCCCCGAGGTCCCACCCCTCGAATCTCAGGTACGGCTTGATGCGCTTGCTCAGGATGCGCCATGTCGACGGGGATGCCTCGATGCCCATTGCCTTCCTGCCGAGCCTTGATGCCACGACGAGGGTCGTGCCGGTGCCCGCGTAGGGGTCCATGACGCGATCGCCCGGGCTCGAGAGACCGAGGATGAGCCACCTGACCAGCTCCTCGGGCTTCTGCGCGTAATGCCCGAGGGCCGTTCCCTCCCGCACGGATGGGCAGTAGATGACGTCGACCGGGAGACGCCATCCATCGCTTTCGCTCTCGACGGATCCCAGTGTGGTCATGGCGCTATAATGAGACGGCGGGGCATGCTGCCGCCTGTGGTAGGGTTCCGCGAGCCATCCGAGCGCCCTCCTGTTGAACATCATGGCGTCGGTCGGCGCATCCTTGCGGGCGAAGACGTGGATCAGTTCGTGGGCATGCAGGGGATGGAAGTTGCTCGACCACGGCATGCTCTGCTTGAGCCAGACGAGTTCGAACCTATGCCTCAGCCCGACCGACTCGAAGGCAACGAGGCATCTGGCCGCCATTGCCGCCATGCCGTGCAGGATCACCTGCCCGTCCGCCTTCAGTATCCTCTGGACTTCGACACCGAGATCCCGCCAGTCAGGGACCTTATCCCATTCCCCGCTCGTCGTGCCGTATGGCGGGTCGAGGTAGACGAGGTCGAACGAGCCGCCGGGCAACGCCTTGAGACGGTCCTCGGCTAGCCCGCTCACCGCGATCGGGCGATACAATACGGGGGGGGGCCGTAGGACTCGATGTTGCGCACCCTCGCCTTGCCCTTGAAGTACCAGCGGCCGCGCAGGTAGTACCTGCCGTGGTCTTTAGTTAGAAAAACGCTCTTTGCTAGGCGGTCATAGGTTAGAAACCTGCTGTCGGTCTGGTCTTTTCTATCCCGGCAGCTCGGATGGAGCACATCCATTTTCTAACTTCCCGGGGGTCCGGGACCCGTCGAGGTCGGGACTGACCAGGCGTGATCGGCCAGTCTCGGGACGAGGATGCGCGGCTTCACCTGTACCGCCTCTTGCGCTTCTCGCGGTACACCATAAGGAGAATGAAGATGAAGCCGATGCCCGCGATGAAGACGAGCGCCCTGACGCCGTTGGGGCAATCGACCGGCATCTGCATCGCCACCTCCGCGCCGGACAGATAGACCGCCGTGGCCTTGACGATGTGATAGCGCGTCCCGACCTCCAGGGGGCTGTCGCCGACGGGGAGCGATACCCGGCCATTGGGGTCCGTCCTCACCGTTGAGCCGTCATCGAGCTGCCACCGGACCCAGACGACGTTGAGCTCGTAGTAGTCCTGGACATCGACGCAATCGAGCACCTGGAGGAGCGGATTGTATTGACAGAAGGGGATGGGAGGACGGAGGAGAGTTCCGCCGGTGTCGGTGATGGTGACGCGGGCAACAAGGAGGTCGATGGAATACGTCGTCTGCGTGGGGTCGGGGTTGGAGTATGTCCGTATGATGACGTCGCCTCTGGCGTCCGTCAGGTATCGGGTGTCGACATAGGGGGCGATGCAGAGTCCGGCGGCGACGGTGAGGCCGTTGATCTGCATGGTGAATCCCTCGGTGTCGCCCGCGAGGGAACAACTCAGGAAGATTTCGACCTGGGAGACTTGCTCGGTCGGGACGTTGATGGTGGAGGAGATGTCGAGCCAGTAGGGAGTCTGGTAGGTGACGATGACGCCGGCGTAGGTGGCGGTCACATGTCTGTCGATACTAACAGCGGTCAAAGCTACTAAATTAAGGTCGAGATCAGCCAAGTTCGTAGAAGTCCAAGCGTCGCCGTCGCAACTGAGAGGCCAATCATCTGTATAGTTAGCGAAGGCTTGAGTAATCACCGGATATGAATACGAACATGCCCCAGACGAATCCTCTACCGTGAAAGAGAGTATGTGGGTATCTGTTTCATTCATTCTTGCCCAGACGAATACGGACACTCCCGTAATCACAGTACTGACGGGCAAAAGCGGGTCTAAAAGATTGAACTGGTCAAGGTCTGCATCGTCGGTGGCATGATTGACGAGAGCCGCGATATAACTCGTGTTGTCGTCCGGTTCAAGCATCGCGCCAGGATACGGGCACGTCAACGCCCCGGTGTGATTCGCCGTGGGCAACCCGACGGGACAGGGAGGCGTATCGTAATAGACGTAATCCCAATCGACAGCGACATCGTTGAACGGCAGCATCATCACCGTCGTCGTCCCATTATTCGCTTCGGTCTTCGTATCCGAAACGCTGTCTCCTGCGCTCTCAGCGCTGAAGCCCGAGGAGGTGCCTTTGGTCACGCTCTCCGACACTAAGGGGTAGTCGATTATCTCGTCTGCCTTGGATGGATGCGCGGCGAGGAGGACGGGCATGAAGAGGAGGGTTGCCACCAAGAGGATGGTCAGTGGCTTGAGCCTGTTCTCGCCGCGCATCGGCAAGTTGCATTCATGTTCGTGCTCACCGGTTCGATATGTTTTCATGAGATCACTGCCTGGATGTCCTCCTGAGCGTCCCTCCCCCCTTCTTGGTCAATGTGACCATGATGCCATTCCCGTTGCCGATCGGCCCGACCTCGATGGTGCACTGGCCCATGAGGGCAAGGTCGTTCAGGTCGCGGGAGAGCGTCAGGCTGCCGACTCCATGCCGCTCTAGGATCACGGCGGCCAGGTTCTTGCGTGATGACTTGCCGCCCGATTCCTCGAGTGTGGATAGGATGTCCCGCAGCCTTTCGACGCGGAGGGTGTGCTTGGATGCCATCCGGCCATGATTATATCGTATCCGCGATATAGAAATAGTGAAAACATGATGTTTCTCTGACTGACCAATGTCCGCTTCGAGTGATCTGCCTCAAGTGGAATGATGCCAAGCGAGAATTATTCCGACCATGCTATAATATCATCCCGCCAAAGCCCCTCCATAGGAGAGTTGCCCTGCAATGGAGAAAAGCGGTCGTTTACCCCGTATGAAACGACATCAAAGCGGATTCCGTGGCCTCCTTAGTATGGAGGGGGACGCCAATTCGCTCCATATGCAGCGGGTCGTGGTGATCCCGAAGTGACATTGATTTCTAGCCGACGGTCAACGACTCCAGCTTGAGCGGCAGTTCGGATAGTCTTTGCGAGGCCGACCGGATCGCTGGCGGGGATGCCTGTCTAATATCTACTCCAAGCGTATCTTCGGCGGTGCTGGTAGAAGCCGGCACTCTTCGCAGAGATCATCATGCGGGACCCACCCGTAGAACATCCTACTACACCAGGCGCACCTGATGTATTTCCACTCATCCCTGATCTCGGCTACTGGCTCAGGCGGGGTAGCCTCAGCGATGCACCACAGGCATCCCTCTGTCTCCGGCTTCGTGTAGTCAGGCGCATAGGGTCCGTCATGGTGTCTTCCACATTTGATTCCCTTCTCCGTCTTCATCTTGTTTATCTCACTACTGAGATAGGATAGCGGGGATTGGCTGCCCCGCTCCGGCGCCGGGATCCCGCCTGGCGAGCACTAGTCATAGGCGTGGTCGTGGTGCTCGAAGCGCACGAGGACGACCTTCCTACCCTCGACCGTCCACATGAGAACCCACGGGCCGATGTGGACGCCGTAGCACCCCTTGAGTTCATACTTCTTCGGAGTCCCCATATCGAAGGGGTTTCGCAGGACCTCCTCGAGCTTCTCCTGAATCCGCTCCAGCAGGATGGGGTCCTTCTTCTTGAGCTTCTTGAAGGCTCTCTCTAGCTTGGGAGGAATCACCAACTCGTACCCATTTCGACCGGGCCCGGCCAAAGACACCGCCTCCTCACCGGACACCGGGATGGGCCAGCCCTCACAGACTGCCCATGTAGGCTTCGAGTTCCTTCTCGTTCCTTATCGTCTTGCCCTTTCCCGCTCTTGCGTCGGCGATGTTCTTTCTAATCTCTCGAACTGCCTCGCCGCTCTTCAATTCCCTCCAGCAGTTAGCGTAAGTGTCGAAGTCGATCAACTCGCCGTACTTGCTGCTGCGGAACGGGTAGGTGTCCTTTGACGCCTCGACAAGGTTCTTGGTCTTCACGGAGTACCATTCCTTGATCACCTCGTCCAGGATGTGCATCTCTTCCTTGGGGAGGTCGACCGAGGTCTGGGGCATCTTTGCCTTGTAGAACTTCGCATCCCGGCCATCCTTGGTTTTTCCGCGTTCCATGCCGATGTCGGGATGGACGCTATCGGCAATAATGGCGACTCCCTGACTCCAGGGGCCATAGTTCCAATTGACGAAATCCGCCCTGGAGAGGCGCCTGCCCAGTTTCTCAATCGCCCTCAGCTCCGCCATGTAGTAGAGCTTCATGAGGCGGCTCGCGGTGACCCGATAGTCCCTGGGATGGCGGAAGACGAGCCAGGTGACTATGTCCTTGACTCTCTTGGCGTCTTCTGCGGAGAACTCCGTCTGGGGCGGAAACTCGGAGAACTTGATGCCGATCTCTGCCCTATCGTTCTCCATGCTTTCGTTCTCCTCCTGCGTCCATAATCAACCGCTCGGGTATATAGTGATTGGCAACCCTTTCTCAGCGTGAAGACAGGGGGATGATGAAAGTGCCCTCCCGACGCGACTCGCCGTCGGGCTGTTCGAAAAAGGAAAGGTGCCCCGCCCTTTCAAGCGGGGCTTGGGGGGAATGGGGACGGGATGGACCAGTGAGCGTCCGACAGTGTTTATCCCTCTGTTTTCGGCGGGATAATAATCATTGGGCTTTCCCACCACGGTCGCTTCAAATATCCCTCCCGCCATCGCGAGGCCGAGGAGCGCCGGGCCGGAGGCCGGACATGGTCGCGGAAATAATAGACGGTACCAGGATCGCCGAGAAGATGCGGGCCGAGATGAGGGCGAAGATCGCCGAGCTGAAGAGCAGGGGGATAACACCTGGTCTGGCGACAGTCCTCGTCGGCGACGACCCTGCCTCGAAATCCTATGTGGGCATGAAGGGCAAGGCATGCGTGGAGATGGGGATGTTCTCCGTCGGGGAGAGATTACCCGAGCAGGCGACCGAGGATGAGCTCCTCAGGGTGATCGAGAGGCTGAATGAAGACCCGCGAATCCATGGGATCCTCCTCCAGCTGCCCCTGCCGAAGCACATCAATGAATCGAGGGTCATCTACGCAGTCTCTCCGGAGAAGGACGTGGACGGCTTGCACCCGGTGAACGTGGGGAGGATGATCTCGGGCGAGCCGGGCTTCGTCCCCTGCACGCCGCGTGGAATCCAGGAGCTGCTCATCAGGAGCGGTCACAGCCCCGAGGGCAAGCACGTCGTCATCGTCGGGAGGAGCAACCTCGTCGGCAAGCCGCTCGCGAACATCCTCATCCAGAAGAAGAAGGGTGCCAACGCCACGGTGACCGTGTGCCACACGGGGACGAAGGACATCGCGAAGCACACGAGGGCGGCGGACATCATCGTGGCGGCGGCGGGCAGACTGAACATGATCACGGCGGACATGGTCCGGGAAGGCGCGGTCGTCATCGACGTCGGCACGAACAGGGTTGACGACCTTACCGCCAAGAGGGGATACAGGCTAGTCGGCGACGTTGACTTCGAGGCGGTCAGGCAGAAGGCGGGCGCGATCTCGCCCGTCCCCGGCGGCGTCGGGCCGATGACCATCACGCTGCTCCTCGCGAACACGATAGAGGCGGCGGCCAGGACTGTCCGCTAGGCGGACGCTCCCGCCGATCCAGCAGCTCATGGAGGATAAGAACAAACAAATATTCCCCCGCACATGCACGGCTGCGGTGACGGGATGGCACCACTGAAAGAATTGTCCGACTACGAGGACGAGCGAAGGCAGGAAAAGTTCGCCAAGACGGAAGTGCACAACGCCGAGTCCGTCGTGAACGAGGCGCGGAGAGGTAACTACGACGTTGCCGAGGCGGCGCAGACACTCGCGCACGCCAAGGAGAAGTTCGAGGCAAAGGACTTCTCCAAGGCGATCGAGCTTTCCTTGGAATGCAGGAAGATCGCCTACGCGCTGATGAACAAGAGAGGCTGACCGCGGGGGGTCTCGCTTGCCCAATCAGAACACGAAGGTGAAGCTGGAGGAAGACCTCAAGCTGATACCGGGTACGTTTTCCGTGCACGTGATGCTCGACAAGAAGAAGTTCACCGAGGAGGACAAGGAGCGGCTCGTCGGCGCGATACAGGACGTGGTCTACGCGATGAAGGTGCAGAACATCGGCCACTATCCCCTCGAGTTCGACGCGCACAACGCGCACGTCATGATCAGGAAGCATCTCGCGTCGCACGGCGAGAGGATCAAGGTCGCGTACGCGCGGTAGTCGTCTCGGGCGCTACATCGTCAGGGCGCCGCCCATCAGGTCCCTGAGCATCGCGAGAAGCGACGCGTCCTTCGCCTTGATCTCGTCGAGCACGGTCTCGATCGCCCTCTTCTTCCCGCCGCCATCCATCGTGTAGATCCTTTCGATGATGTCGCAGAGGAGCCTGGGGTAGAGCGAGTAGAGCCGCGGGTTCGCCATGTACTGCGAACCCTTGCGGAACGTCGCCAGGTCGGTCAGGACATTTTCCCTCCGGAGGATCTGGCTGTATGCCCCCAGGCCGACTTCGGAGAAGTCGCCCCGGCTCGCAGCAAGCTTGACCGCCTCGGCCGCCGCCATGCCCGACGCGATCGCGAGATCGACGCCCCTGAATGTGTATCCGTGGTTGATCAGGAAACCCGCCGCGTCGCCTGCCGCCAGGAAGTTGTCTGCATACGGGCGGCGGAGCGTCCCGACGCCCAGCTCGGGGATCATGTGAGACGAGTACTCGATGACCTTCCCGCCGCGGAGGAGCCGCGCGATGGTCGGATGCCTCTTGAACTTCTCCTGGAGTGCGTGCACCTCGACCTTGTTCGCGGAGACCTCTTCTGATGACACGACCAGGCCGAGGGAGACCGTGTCCTTGTTGGTGTAGATGAAGCCGCCGCCGTGCAGGAACCCGCTCGGCTGGCCCGCCAGAACGTAGGCCGCGCCCTCGTTCTCTGCGACGCCGAACCTGTCCTGTATCGTCTCCGGCGGCAGGCCGATCGTCTCCTTGACGCCGACGGAAACCATCTGCGGCGGCATCTCGCCCCTGAGGCCGGCTCTTTGCGTGAACTTCGAGACGACGCCGTCCGCGGCGATCACGACGTCAGCGCCGATCCTGTCGCTTCCCGCCACGATGCCTTTCGTCCTGCCGCCTTCCATCCAGAGGTCGTCGACCCTTATCTCGGTGATCAAGGTCGCCCCGGCCCCCTCCGCCTTCTGCGCGAGCCAGCTGTCGAACTTGGAGCGCAGGGCGGTGAAGCTCGCCGCCTTTCCTGAGGCCAGTCGGGGCGACTCGAACTGCACGAGAAGGGACTGGTCCTGGGTCATGAACGCGAAGCAGTCCTTGGTGACCATACTCTCCACCGGGCAGTCGTCGCGCCAATTAGGGACGAGCTTGGAGAGGGGATAGGAATAGATGCGCCCGCCGAACACGTTCTTCTGCCCGGGGGTCTTTCCGCGCTCGACGAGAAGCACCTTCAGCTTCTCCCGGGCGAGTGCAATCGCTGCTGCGCTCCCTGCAGGACCCGCGCCTATGACGATTGCGTCGTAGCGCTCCAAAGTATCTGGCCTCCGCGGCGGTCGTGGCCGGGGCTCGACAAGATTCGGGCGCTTTAAAATGTTTGGACAGGGCGGGCACTCAATCGTCCAGGGCGGCGCGGACCGGCCATATCGCCCTCGACCGCACGGAGAGCATCATCGAGGTGAAGCCGAGGCCCATGAGCAGGAAGGTCCCGATGGTCGAGGTGAGCAGCGGATCGATTGCGGCGGTGCTCTCCAGACCGCCGTAGAATATCAGATAGCCCCACGCCCAAAGCGCGCTCAATAGCAGGAGGCACAGCCCCACGCCCCAGAGGAAAGCGCGCCACGGACGCCGGGGCAGGATCAGATGGCTCCACCTTTCCCATCCCTTTGCATTCCGGTCTGCCTCCTTCGTTCTCAGCATCAGCAGGAACGCCGGGACTAGCGGCAGGGCCAAGAACGCGATTGCGATGGCGGGGTTCGCGGAGAACGAATGGTTCGTGCCCGCGT
This sequence comes from Thermoplasmata archaeon, assembly GCA_041489255.1. Taxonomy (GTDB): domain Archaea; phylum Thermoplasmatota; class Thermoplasmata; order RBG-16-68-12; family JAFNFQ01; genus JAFNFQ01. The sequence continues at coordinate 42,595 of JBGPQV010000018.1, forward strand.
TGTATGTCGCGGCCACGGTTTTCCAGGAGAACCCATTCGCGATGACGAGAATCGCTGGCTGCACTTCCCAATGTTCGGATTCGGTCGTGCACGTCTGGCCAGGCGGGTTGCATGATGACCATTCCGAGACGAGAACCTGAACGGGGCACAGCGGCGAGAACAAGGCGACGACATATGAAAGGCAGAGGATGAGCGCCGCGGGGACTCTGATCTTCTCGAGGGATGTCATCGGTGGACCGGTTCCTGTCATTGACCTCATGCGGTTGCAAGCTACAAAGCTTTCCCGACAAGGGAGGCGGACGCCTGCTGGCGGGAATTCAGCGATACCTTTTTATCGGTCGCGTTCATGGCTTTCATTGAGGGCTTCCCATGGTAGAGAAGAAGGCGGCGGTCGCGAAGCAGACAGCGGTCGCGAAGCAGGGCAGAGAGAAGATCGGCATAGGCAGACTGCTGGGGATGGTGGGCGGCATCATCACTCTCGTCGGGGCTCTCTTGCCCTGGGTGACTCTCTCCGGTGGCCGGCTCTCTTCGCCACAGATGTTCCTCGGAGTCTCGACCGGATTCTTCGGGGTACTATTGAGCCAACTGGGCTTCTTCGGCATCGTGATGATGTTCGACGGCAAGAAGACGACCTCGTTGGGCGGCCTGGCCCTGGGCGCATCCGGTTTCGTTTTGTCGGTTCTCACCCTGGCATCCCTGGGCGTCCTGTCGGTCGGCGACACGTCCGGAATCAACATCGAAATCGGCCTCGGCATCTACGTGTGCATAGTCGGATCGATCATGCTGCTGGTGGGCTCCATCCTTGCACTGATTGAGGCGGGCAAGCCAAGGAAGCTGCCGATACCGCCGGCGAAACCCGCCAAGAAGGGCAAGCCAGTCGAGGCCTTGGTGCTGTTCGCCGCGACTCTGGCGGGGGCGGTCCTCCTGCTCGCATACCCGTGGACCTACGGAAAGGCGGACGCGGTCGGGGCCATCTACTTCCTTTACGGACTGATACTTGCGCCGACCTCGTACTACGTGTTCAAGGTCGAGTACTGGACCTGGGGAACTCTCCTCATGGTCCTGATACTCACAATGCTGTTCGCGATCCTTGCGTCCACATTCGTCCTGCTCGCCTACGCGGACGCGCTCGCGATCATCCTATTCTTCACGCAATCGACCTATGGCGTCGGCATCTGGAAGGTCGACCGGGCGAGGGAAGAGGAGCAGAAGAAGGCCAGGGACGTCGTGCGCACGGCGAACCCCGAGGGCCTTCACTGCCCGAGGTGCAAGAGCTCGGACGTCTACATCTGCGACGACGGCTCGACGTACTGCAGGAGCTGCAAGACGGGCTTCGTGAACATACACGACACCTCGGCCAAGCCGAGGAGCTCGATGCAGGGAGTATAGGGTAAGGCAGCTCAGGTCGCGTGAGAGGTCTCGGTTGAAATACCTCCACGGTTATCGCTGAACTGCGTCCCTCCAAGAGCCGGGGCGCAGAGGAGTGAGGATGGTTTCCTTCGAGCTCACCGACGAGCAGAAGCTGATGCAGAAGACCGCGCACGAGTTCGCCGTGAAGGAGATCAGGCCCGTCGCGATGGAATGCGACAGGAGGGGGGACATCCCCTGGGGCGTTCTGAGGAAGGCTCACGCCCTCGGGCTGACAAACGCCATGATCCCCGCCAAATACGGCGGCGGCGGAGTCGAGAGCATCCTCGGCAACTGCGTGGTCATCGAGGAGCTGATGTGGGGATGCGCGGGGATCGCGACTTCGCTGGTTGGCGGGGCGCTGGCCTTCCTCCCGATCACGTACATGGGCACGGAGGAGCAGAAAGCGAGGCTACTGCCGAGGTTCTGCGGCAGTGAGCCGAAGCTCGGCGCTCTCTGTGTCACAGAGGCGGATGCTGGAAGCGACGTGGCGGCAATCGCGACCAAGGCCGAGACGAAAGGCGGCGAGTGGGTCATAAACGGCGTGAAGCGTTTCATCACGAACGGCGGCATCGCGGAGATACACGTTGTATTCGCGACGGTCGACCCGAGCCTGAAGTACCTCGGCCTCCGGGCTTTTGCGGTGGAGAAGGGGAATCCCGGATTGAGACAGGGGAAGGTCGAGGACAAGATGGGGATCAGGTCATCGCACACCGCCGAGGTCATCCTGGAAGATTGTCACGTGCCCCTGGAGAACCAGCTTGGCGGGGAGACCGAATCCGCGTTCTACGGCGCGATGATGACGCTCGAGCGCACGAGGCCTCTCGTCGCTGCGGGGGCGATTGGCGTGGCGAGGGCGGCGTACGAGTATGCGCTTGACTTCAGCAGGAAAAGGAAAGCCTTCGGGGCGCCGATCGCGAAGAAGCAGGGGATTGCATTCATGCTCGCCGACATGAAGACGAAGATAGACGCGGCGAGGCTCTTGACCTGGCTCGCAGCGTGGAGGGCGGATAACAATATGCCGATGAACAAGGAAGCGGCGGAGGCGAAGCAGTTCGCTGCCGATGCCGCCATGGAGGTCACGACGAACGCCGTGCAGATCCTCGGCGGCTCGGGCTACATGAAAGACGAGCCTGTAGAGAAGTGGATGCGCGATGCGAAGGCCTTCCAGATTTGGGAGGGGACGTCGGAGATACAGAAGCTGGTCGTCTCGAGAGAAGAGATCGGGGACCTCTAGCCCTCACGCTCGATTATCGTCGCGATCCCCTGGCCGAGCCCTATGCAGAGGCTCGACAGCCCGCGCCTCGAGCCCCGCCGCTCCATCTCGTGCAGCAGGGTCGTCATGAGGCGCGCTCCGCTGCAGCCGAGGGGGTGACCGAGGGCTATCGCACCGCCATTCACGTTCATCCTCGCATCATCGATGCCGAACGTCTTCGCCGTGGCAAGAGGGACAGACGCGAAGGCTTCGTTGATTTCCCAGAGGTCGATGTCCTCGACCGCCAGACCGGCGCGCTCCAGCGCCTTCCTGATGGCGGGAATCGTGCCGTCGAGCATGACGACGGGGTCGACCCCGACCACCGCCATCGAGACAACCCGTGCCCTCGGCTTCAGGCCGAGTTCGTCGGCTTTCTCGCGTGAAGCGAGGAGCAACGCGGCGGCGCCGTCGCTGATCCCCGAGGAATTGCCCGCAGTGATCCTCCCATCAGGCTTGAACGCCGGCTTCAGCGCCGCCAGTCGTTCGAGGGTCGTGTCTCGCCTCGGATGTTCGTCGACGTCAAACCGCGATTCCTTCCCGGAGTCATCGACGGCTGGAACCGCCACGGTCTCCTTCAGGAACAAGCCGCCGTCGATGGCGGCGATTGCCCTGCGGTGGCTCTCCAATGAATATTCGTCCATCCGCTGGCGGGTGATCCCGTACTTGTCCGCGACGAGATCGGCGGAGATCCCTTGAGGCACGAGCTGATAGCGCGCGAGGTAGCGCGGGTTGAATGCGTCCACGTCCGAGAGCAGCGGCACGCGCGTCATGCTCTCGACGCCGCCGCCGATCATCATGTCCCCGCTCCCCGACATTATCGCCTGCGCGGCGAAGTCCACCGCCTGCTGTCCTGAGCCGCACAGCCTGTTCACGGATGTCCCCGCAACAGTCTCGGGGAAACCGGCGATCAGCGCCGCGAGGCGCGCGATATTCAGTCCCTGCTCCTTGATCTGCGTGTTGCATCCGAGGATGACGTCTTCCACTTGCCCGGGATCGACCCCCGCGCGCGCTACCAACTCTCTGAGCACGAGCGCGGCGAGGTCGTCAGCGCGGACGTCCCTCAGCGCGCCGTTCCTCTTCGCGATCGGTGTCCTGACCGCCCAGACTATCACGGCTTCGTGCATCGAACTGTCCGAACCGCCGCAAGCCGGACGGGAGATATCAATCCTCGCAGCCGCCCCGGCGAAAGGCTAATGACCGCGGCCCGCAATCGCAGGTGCATGGCACGGTTGGCACCGCCGAAAGAGAAGGGGAGCGAGACGTGCATGGTCTCGGGCTGCAAGGAAGATGCAGCGCGTTCGATATCAGCCGACAAGCTGAAGAAGACGCTCTCCGGGGTCTCCCTCAAGACGGACTCGAGGAGAATCCACATCTGCAAGACTCACTACCGCCAGTTCCGCAAGAAGACGAAGGGGGAGAGGGAGCTGGAGAGGCTCGGCTGGTAAGGCACAGGTTTAACACCAGCCCGGCTTTGGTCGGAGTGTGAAGTCAGCTGCGGTGCTGTTCCTCTCCAGCGGCGCTTCCTACGCGAGCCTGGTTTTCGTCGCGGGATTCGCGAAGGACAACCTCGGCGCGACCGCGTTCGAAGTCGGGGTGATCGTGGGCTTCTTCAACTTCACGTTCCTGCTTTCCTCGTTCATCCTCGGGCGCCGGGCGGACATGCACGGAAGGAGGCTCATCCTCATCTCAGGTCTGATCGCCTCCGCAGGCGCGTCCGTGACGCAGACATTCGCCTATGACGCGTTCACCCTGGCCCTGAGCAGGGGCCTGGTCGGCTTTGCAGGCGGGGCGTATCCGGCGGCCCTCCTGACGTACGCGCAGGAGACGAACGAGAAGATGGGGAAGTTCTCCTCGTACGGTAGCCTGGGATGGGGTGTCGCTTCCCTCGTCGCGGGTGCGCTCGGCGTGTACTGGCAGATATTCGCCCTCACCTCCGGGCTCTTCTTCGCGGGCTTCCTCCTGGCGCTCGTCATGCCATTCGGCGAGGAGAGGCTCGTGAGCGTCCCCCGTTTCCCCCTGGCCATCCTGAAGAAGAATCTGCCGATCTACGGGGCGATGCTCATCCGCCACACCGGAGCGAACGCCGCTTGGGTCCTTTTCACGCCCTACATGATCGAGTCGCTGCATTTCGACCTGCTGCAGGTAGGGGCCGTCTACGCGATCAACCCGATCTTCCAGTTCATCGTCATGCAGGCCACCGACAGGTTCAGGAGCATCCCGCTGGTCTACGTCGGCCTCCTGTTCTCCATTCTCGGGTTCCTCGCCATGGGGTTCGCGACCGACTTCCCGCAGATGATGCTCACCCAGCTGCTGATAGGCGTGAGCTGGGCGGCGCTCTATGTCGGCTCGGTCAAGTTCGTCATGGAGAGGAACTTGGAGAGGGCGACCGCGACCGGTCTGCTCAACTCGACCATAGGCGTGAGCTCGATCGCGGGGCCATTCATCGGCGGGACCCTCGTCACCGTATCTCTCGCAATCGGCCTGCCTCCGGATCTCGCGTACAGGACTACATTCTACGCGGCGGCGATCATGGCCCTGATCGCGCTGGCGGCGCTCCCTTACATCAACGGCCGCAGGGCTATCCCAAGGCCAGCTTCCTGAGGCCGTCCCTGCCGTCCATCTCCCGCGTCATCTGGAGCCTCGAGAGCTTCTGGATGCAGACCTCGCCTACCGTCGCGACGGTCGCCTTGAAGACGTGGCCGCCCTTGAGGACGAAGTCCCTTCCCGAAACGGCGGCATGGAGGTGCATCGGCGGGTCGGAATTGAGGGTGATCGTCCCGTGCAGGCCGACCAGTTCGTGGGCCTCTGGGAATGTCTTGCGGTGGTACTGCCTCCCGTCGAAGTAGCCGAGCTCGAAGTCCTTCAGCTGCCCTATGCCGAAGACGACGTAGCCGCTCGACACGCCCTGGTCCCACGCGGCCTTCCTGAGAGACTCGAGCATGTCCTCCCCGTCGTCCATCCTCACCATCACGATGCTGCCGTCAACGGCCGACCTCATCCTTCCGCCTCCTCCTCTGCTGCAGGCTCTCCGCCTTGATCTTCAATCTGGAAGCGATCTCCCTTGCGAGTTCCTGCGCGCTGCTGCCGACGGTGTAGACCTGGCGGGGCTTGCACGCCGCGACGAAGTCCAGGAGGTCGTCGAAGTCGGCGTGGTCCGTCAGGGGGAACTGCGCGTCCAGCTCGCCGCCGTGCGTGAAGTTGAAGACCCCGCACCATCCGGAGACGTACGCTCGCGACCCGCCATTCTCCCTAAAGGAGGAGAACTCCTCCGGCGCGCCCGCGCCGAGCCAGTTCCTCGACACGACGTATGCCCTGGCCTCCTTCTTCTCTTCCTTCGTCATTTCGCCCATGCGGCGGTAATTGAGCCTGTGACCGTGGGCCACGTAGATGTCCGCGATGTCTGCCATCCTGTCGCTCACGACAGGCTCGACCTTGATCGTGTTGAGCAGGGCGACGAGCTCCTGCGCCTTCCCGAACTCTATCGCGCCGAACGCGACCGACCTGGTCGCCAGCTGCGACTCTGCCCAGGAGAGCACGTCCTTCTCCACCTCCCTCTTCGGCGGGAGAGAGAACTGCGGCCTGCCGTAGGTAGACTCGACGATCAGGGTCCTGCAAGGCCGGGGGACCGCGACACCGCAGGTCAGCCCGCCCTCGGGATTGAAATCTCCGGTGTAGAGCGCGTCGCCGGCCTCGACCATTGCTGAACCGAAGGTGTGACCCGCGTCGTGGAACTTGACCTCGAACCCGCCGTACTTTTCGCTGCCGCCAATCCGCAGCGGTTTGCCCGCGCCCCCGCCGAGACGGACCTTCATCACCGCAAGCGTCTCAGGAGTCATCAGCGCGCCTCGCGACAGGTGGTCCATGTGCGCGTGGCTCACGATGGATCCCTGAGTCTGCGCGTGAGGGTCCATGACTATCTCCTTGATCCCGTCCTGGAGGCAGATACCCCGGTCGTAGTAGACGCGCATCAGCCCCTCCGCGTGAAGACGTACCTCACCGGTATGCGGTGCTTGATCCCGGTCCAGTACCCGCACCGCTCGCAGTGATAGCCGAGGGTGACCGTCCCGCCCCAGACTGTCATGTTCCTCACTCGTTTCAGGTGGGCCGTGCAGACGGGGCACTTCGCCATCGACCTCGTCTTGCCGGACTCCCTGCAGATAATCTTCAAGTCCACTGTCCCCGAATCGATCGCGACGTGCCTCACCCTCACCTCGCCTATCTTGAAGACCTCCTCGCCCTGCATCTCCTTCTCGACGAGCCTCTTCAGCTTCCTCTGAGAGTCGACCTCCCTCTTGGTCGCGATGACTCGCTCAAGCGCGGCGGCTACCTGCTCGTCGTCGGGGATGCGGTAGCGAGGCACGTGTGGTGTAATGAGGGCGGTGATACATATGTTTCGACTATTCCGACCAATGGACTCGCGATGCCTGGTCAGGCCCTTTACTAAAAAATCCGATCTGGGGCATCAAGCGGCAGGGCGACTTTGATGGCGGTGATTTTCGGAGCGTTGTACTGGATGGTGATCTGTCGCTGACTCATGGACTCCGCGGGATGGTCACCCACTCTTCAATCCTCAATCACCTCTCCGGATGATTCAGTTCACGGAGTGTTTGCGGTCCAATATCGCCAATTGCCCAAGCTTCTGTCTCGTTGACTATCCGATGTCGGAAAATGAGGCCCCTCTATGACCCAGGCTTGGATGTCTCCTTGCTCTCCTCTTCCCGCTTCCTCCGACCCCTGCGAGGAAGCTCGACCTTCCCAGTCCTCTCGATCCGGAAGATGAGGTCGTCGTAATCGTCGTCGTCCTCACCCTCGTTGCATCGGTACCGATAGCCATTCGGGAGTTCCTCCACGAGCATCCCGGCGAAGCTCTCGCAACTCCAGCGTATGAGTTCTCCCTGAGTGCCCCTATATTGGTACGAGTTCCAGACCCAGAGGATTCCCTCTTTTGTTCTGCAATGGATGCGGTGCTCGGAATGCGTTTCTTCGAAGGGGATCATGACTGCTCGCTTGTAGACACTGCCATCCACCGATATCGTCCAATCAGTCGCAAGCGTTGCGAACTGCTCCCAATCCGAGTTGACGTCCTCGAAAACGAGGAGGAACATCTCGCCATCCTTCGCCTGTATTCCGTGTTGCTGCCGTGCCTCTGGGAGCCTGGGAGGGTTCCACCTCACGCGGTCGGTCTTCTCCCCCCGCCGGCTGAGCGTATATGGGACGAGATATTCCAGCTCCTTGTCTGTGAACTCCTTGTCAGGCACGGCATCGTCCAATGCATTTACGAATATTCAATGTGTTGCCGCCCCATCTGTATATAAGCTCACCGCGGAAAGCATATACAGGCCGCGCGATTGCTCAGCAGCGCACGGCGCGACGTGTTCTGCCGTGCGCTGGGAGGTATCTCTGATGCAGCGAAAGAGAGCGATAATCATGGGAGCGGCGGGCAGGGACTTCTGGAACTTCCAGAGGGTCTTCAAGGACCGCGAGGAGTACGAGGTCGTCGCCTTCACAGCCGCGCAGATACCGAACATCGTCGGGAGGAAGTACCCGCCGTCCCTGGCGGGGAAGCTCTACCCTCAGGGCATCACGATATACTCGGAGGAGGACCTTCCCCAGCTCATCTACCGCCTGAACGCGGACGTCGTCGTCTTCTCATACAGCGATGTCAACTACGATTACGTCATGCACAGGTGCGCGCTGGTCAACGCCTGCGGCGCGGACTTCATGCTGCTCGGCACGAAGAGCACGCTGATCAAGTCGGCCAAGCCCCTCATCAGCATCTGCGCGGTCAGGACGGGGGCGGGGAAGAGCCAGACCACGAGGCGCGTGACCGAGGTGCTCCAGAAGAAGGGGCTCAAGGTCGCGGTAATCCGCCACCCGATGCCGTACGGCAACCTCGAGGACGAGGCGGTCGAGCGCTTTGCCAATTATGACGACCTTGACAGGTACAAATGCACGATCGAAGAGAGGGAGGAGTACGAGCCTCACATCGATAAGGGCGTCGTGGTCTTTGCCGGCGTAGACTATGAAGCGATCCTGCACGAGGCGGAGAAGGAGGCGGACATAATCCTCTGGGACGGCGGGAACAACGACCTGCCGTTCTACAAGTGGGACCTGCACATCGTCGTGGCGGACCCGCTCAGGGCGGGAGACGAGCTGCGCTATCACCCGGGCGAGACGAACCTGCGCCTCGCCGATGTCGTCATAATCAACAAGGTCGACTCGGCGACGCCCGAGAACATCGAGAAGGTCCGCCAGAACATCAAGGAGAACAATCCCGACGCGATCATCGTCGAGGCGGCATCCCCGATCAGCGTCATCGACCCGGAGCCGATACGCGGCAAGAGAGTCCTGGTGGTGGAGGACGGGCCGACCCTGACGCACGGCGGCATGACCTACGGGGCTGCGACCATAGCCGCCAATCGGTTCAACGCCGCGGAGATCGTCGAACCCGAACCGTTCGCCGTCGGCACCATCAAGAAGACGTTCAAGAAGTTCCCGCACCTGAAGAAGGTCCTCCCCGCCATGGGCTACGGCGACAAGCAGATCGCGGAGCTGCAGGAGACGATCAACGCGATCGAATGCGACCTCGTCCTGAGCGGCACCCCGATAGACCTGAGGAGGGTGCTCAAGGTCAACAAGCCCGTGGTGCGGGTGAGGTACGAGCTCGATGAGATAGGCCACCCGAACCTCGAGGACGTGCTGAAGGACTTCTGAGCGGTCCGACCGCGAGATGAAGCATATTCGCGATTCCTTCTCCCGCCAGACTCTGCGTTTTGGCCTAATTTATGGCCGAAGAATCGAGTGTTCGGAGAGGACGGTCGATCATCTTCCTCGCCCGGCTCAGTACAGATCTGCTGGTTCGAGCCAGACACGCCTCCACGTATAATGCACGTGCAGTCCCCGAAGGAACGCTGCGAAATCATCCGCGTCGGCTTCCTTCATCATGAACGCCGATTGACCTACCTTCTCCACGCCAGGCCTGGATGTGAGACCAGGATAGTAGTACCGCTTTTTCCTTCCGTCGACCTTCGCGGTGACCTTTCTCCCGGAAACGAATCGCTGGATCGTCACCGATTCGGCTCGTTGATACTTGCGCGTGTCGTAGGAGACTATGATGCGGAGCACCGCCGCAACATTCTCGACCTTTCCGTCATCATCAGGCAGCTCGTCATCCCTCATGAATTAGTGAATGTCCGAGCCCATCATAAGGCGCATCTTAAGAGAGGTGGCCGAAAGTGCACGTTGCAGGGCGGTCCTTTTCTCATGATGTCCCTTTTTGACCAGCTCTTGGGCCAAACTCAAATCGAGTGGCGGCATGATTCCGGATTCCTTTTTCGGATGACCGAGAGAATCGTATCCTCACTCTTGGCCTCATTTCTGGCCAAAGGAGACGCATCGAGGCGAAGGCGACCTGCGTTCCTCAATCAAATCGCGCAACCATGGAGCTCCTCCTCTCCGTGGGTTTCGTTGCGTTGTTTTGGGTGCTATATCATGTCTATGCCATGCCGGGTCTCAGCGGTTTCATAGCAGGAAAACCTAGCAAGTCCTCCAAGAATGAATTCACTCATTCTCAGGCATTCCCTTTCTTGTTGAGTCTCGACATGAGGATGAAAACAGAAACCAACAAGCCGACTAGGAAAATGAGCAGTCCTATCGCGCCTAGAGTCAATGCCGTCTCGGTAGTCATGTTTTCATTCATCGAGCCGCCCATTCCGATCCAGAAAACCGCCCCGCCCATGGCCATCAGGCATGCTGATACTGCCATCGCAACCACAGTCACTGTCGATCCGGCTCTACTTCTGGTTCCTTTCATTCAGACTACATCCGTTTCAGGTCTTTGCTCCAAGAGCCGCAGAACAGAGCAGCATCTCCATGAGTGCGACACACAATCCCGAGATATAAGTCTGCGGGGGGACGGGAGGGCCAACCTACTTGAGGTCACTCATGACGTTTCCTCCCGATTCCTTTCCACCTGAAATAACGCAACGGAATCCCCTCCGCGCAACGTTATTATAGAGAGGCCAAGATGAACGCGAAACGCGAGGGTAGCCAAGCCTGGCCAAAGGCGAAGGACTCAAGATCCTTTCTCGAAGGGGTTCCCAGGTTCAAATCCTGGCCCTCGCATCATACCTCAGGTTTAAATCGTTGGAATGCTCTACCATTGGACTGCATGCAGACGGAGAGCACCGGAGGCGACATCTACGGCCTTCCTGGGAAGTTGAAGAGGAAGTTGGCGTGGATAAGGAAAGCGGAGGAAGTCTCGCCCCACAACAGGTCCAAGATCCTGGGGTTCGAGCGTCACTGTCGCGCGAGCGGGATAGGTGTCGCCCGGACCCTGAGGTACCTGCAGGATCTGCCCCGCTTTGCGGAGATGCTCGGCAAGGACGCGGAGAAGGCGACGAGGGCCGACGTGGAGAGGGTACTCCGCGCGATCGAGGACTCCGATTACTCGCCGCGAACCAAGCTTGACTTCAAGGCGAGCGTGAAGCGGTTCTACAAATGGCTGAACGGCGGTGAGGAGTATCCAGATTGCGTTCGCTGGATCAAGACGGGAGCGAAGCTCAACAACGAAAAGATTCCGGACGCGCTCCTCACTGAGGAAGACGTGAAGAAGGTCATAGGCGTCTGCCGCAACTCCCGGGACCGCGCCCTGCTGTCGACCCTGTGGGAGTCGGGATGCCGCGTATCCGAACTGCTCACGCTGCACATAGGTCACGTCGCCATCGAGGAGACGATCACGCGCATCACCGTCCACGGCAAGACGGGGATGAGGCGCGTCCCCCTCTTGGACTCCACGCCCTACCTCGTGGAATGGCTAGACGACCATCCATTAAAAGAGGAGCCAAACGCCCCGCTCTGGGTGGGAATCGGGAATCCCGGCCGAGGAAGGAGGCTGCAGTACGGCGCCTTTAGGAAGATGCTGAGGGAGACCGCGCGCAGGGCAGGCATCAAGAAGGACGTGAACCCTCACAACTTCAGGCACAGTCGTGCCACATTCCTGGCGAAGCACCTGACGGAAGCCCAGATGAACCAGTACTTCGGCTGGGTCAGGGGCTCCGACATGCCCGCCACATACGTCCACCTCTCAGGCAGGGACATAGACGAGTCGATTCTGAAGATGCGCGGCCTCCTCAAGCCGAAGGAGGAAGCCGTGGAGAGCAGCCTGGCTCCGATTCCCTGTCCGCGGTGCAAGCTGATGAACAAGGCGACGGGGAAGTTCTGCGCGCGCTGTGGGGCAGTCTTGGACATAGGGACCGCGGTCGGGATGCAAGAGAAAGTGAAGGAACTCGATGAGAAGTTCTCGCGATTGCTCAGCGACCGTTCGGTGCAGGAGTTCCTGGTCAAGAAGCTCGGAGAACTGGGTATCACTTAGGCTGGTATCCGTGCAGTTTCCTATCCATAAAGAATTCGAAACAAGAGCAACTTGGCTACGGGAAACCGGTCTCGAAAGATGTTTACTTTGTAGTCGATGGTGGTGGTCTGTATTTGCTGGGCATCCATGTTCGCTCACATGACTTGTAGACGCAGGTTCACGCCTGAAGAGGTCGGGCGTTCGACGCCCCCGCAGAGTGAGCTGGCGTTATGGGAAGGAACCTCGTCGGCCAACTCGCCGGGCCACTGGCAGATGGCGCCAGCGAGAGGCGGATCGCAGAGGTAGTGCTACGCCTGTCATCCTATGTACTGGCAAACAGGAGAATCACCATCTTGACTGTCTCCGCGGCGTAGACTACAAAAGCCCGGAGATTATTCCGTCTACACGCAAGGGGGCTAAACGTTGGACATCAGACAAGCATCCAGACGTCGACTAGCCGGCATCCTTAAAGGATACCTCCAGAAAGAGCGATGGGTGACAGAGGTGCGGCTTGAAAGCGAAATTCTTAGGTCGCACAGCGTGACAGAGTTGCATGAGGTTCTCAGCTCGCCTGAGTTCCAGTACCTCCATACGATCAATCCCGTGCGGATGGGGCGTCTTGAGGCTAAGTTTCTCGGGACCATCGACCATCCCAATGACTAGAACCATGAGATGCCGACAAATGCGATTGCCGTGCCCATGGACCAAAGGAGCGGACCCGTTGATGAGATTTTCTCGTCAGTCAACTCAATTTCAATTCCCGCAGCTGTCGTCGAGGGCAGGCATATCAATGCAGTGCTTGGACGAGAAGGCGACCCTTCCCGGATAATGTGTACATGATACGGCGATCCTGACGCTCCTTCACCAGGAGCCCCTCTTCCTCGAGTTCCCGGAGATGCGTGTAGATGCCGGTGAGGGGCAGGCCTGTCCTTTTCGAGATCTCGTATCCGTGCATCGGTTTCTTCTCCAGTGCTTCCAGGATCTGTCGCTTCGGCCTGCTGAATACTGCCACGTAGGTCCGTGAGGCGTGAAGTCCCACTCAGGGAAAACATATATAATAGACGAATCTAGTATAGTGTCATAGCGTGCAAGGCGATCCCTGAGGATCCTGTGCATCATGAAGGAGGGGAATCTCTTGGAGGAAGTCGAAGGAACTGCATCTGAGCCACGTGTCAAGAAAGGTCGCAGGAAAGCGGTAATCGCGGTCGCGGTCCTGTTGGCCGCGGCAGTGGTGTTGACCTCGCTGTACGTGCTGGTCCTCGCTCCCGGCGCCCCATTCGGAGGCCCGGGCGGACAAAACGAGCAGAACGTCGAGGATTCCATTCTGCTCTACGACCCAAGCGGCAGGAGCTACAAGAGCGGTACCCGGGGCGGGGAATCCACGGGCACAGGTTACCTCGTCGAGGACTACAAGGGTACTCCAAATGTTCGCAGTGTCATCGTCGAGTCTGACTCGCCCATCATGGCGATCGGCGATGCAAACCTCGTCAGGTCGACGGGTGATTCCTGGAAGGTATCATCCTTCACGCCAAAGATCGCCACCACCACATCGCAGGATGTTGTGGCTGCTGACCCGCTGTCTCTGGATTTCACGAACATTGAACTCGACCTCAACGCAGTGGATGCGATATATGGCAACCATACGTTCGGCCTCGGGTTGGGCCAGAATGAGGACTTCATCTTCGTGTCGACGGAGAGGATGCCTGCGTTCTTCACAAACGTGCACGTGAAGGGCGTGGTGATCGAGCCGACCTTCCTTTCCTCTTTGAGAATTTTTGATTTTGACGTTCTCCAGGATTTCCAAAGGTTCGCAGCCCAGATGCGAATCCCGACCCATGCGGAATCGACGGCATTCCTGCTCGTCGATTCGTTGGAGTACAAGGACACCCGTGTCCTGGAGGGGGATGTCCACGATGTCATACTGCCCGAGGAAGTGGCCTCATTGGGTTTGAATCTCGTGGGCGCGGATGTCAATTCCAACGGTTCGCGCTTCCTCCTGAACGTCACGCGGAACATAGACGAGGTTCTCGTGACCTTGGGGGAGAAAGCCAGCACCCTGCAGAGCATGGACTACTGGTTCATCCTCGGGACCAGGAACCTGACATACGGGAAAATGAAGGGTCTCGTTCGACTCAATGTGTCGGAAAGCGACTTCACGGCGATTCAAGGTCGTCTTGGCCTGTCTTTCCAGTCTCCCTCGGGTCTTCCCTTGCGTTTCCACATCGGGGCGACTGCGGATCCCGACCCGCAAGCTTCGATCTACGTGAAGAAGGAGGTCCGCGACCTCTGGTCTCTTCTGCAGGTGACCCATTCCAACCCGCCTGTGGCAGCCGTGGAGGTGAACGCCTTCGCGCTCGTTCTGGACTACAAGAATGTCGCGGACTACCTGGGAAATGCCCTAGGTCTCAGCGAGAGTACCATGGAGAAGCTGCATGCGCTCGCAACCTTCCGAAACCCTGCAATGGCTTTGCTGTTCGACCGGAATCTGACAGCCTCCCTGCAGAACCCCAGCGAGACCCTCTGGAAGTACGGGACAATCGCTTTCATCAGGGACTTTCACTCAAGTCAGGACATCCTGTACTATCTGAATCTGAAGGGTGAGGTGTACGACAGCTGGATGTTCCTTGGCGTCTCGCCCACAGACCTGTCCTCGATACCTATGCTCGTGGTGGATGCCCAAGTGAACGCAACGGAAGGCGTGTTCTCAGGTCACCTCTGGGACATCTACTCGAGCCAAACGACGGCCTCGACGCTGGTCGTGGACACGGATGGCTTTGCAATCGGCACGACGATCAAGACTATTTTGAACTACACCCAGTACAAGGCCTATGTGAAGTACCTGCCAGTGGATGTCGGCTTCTACGACTTGCACGACAAGATCCCATTGGCGTTCTACCACGTCCCAATGTTCTATCCTTCCTGGGGAACGGGCCCAACGCACCTTGGCACACACGTAGCAGTGAAGGCGCTTTTCGTGCGTGGACAAACGCAACGAGATAATCTCGCCTCGTTTCTCAACCGGTTCTTGGGCCAGGACTACGCCTCCACTGAATTCGCCAGTCTTGCGGCAAACCTGCTGACGAACACTTCGTTCATCGAGATGCTCGACGGTTTCTTCCTGGTTTTCTCCGTCAGGGAGGCTCCGGTGACCACGAACCTGACGATATCTTCTCTTGCAGCAAGCAACCTGGTCTACGAAGGTAGCGGTGGCGTGAACGCGGACGTGACGGCAGTAGTGTCCCGGAGAGGAGACTGGTTGGACTTCAACGCAATCGTCGTCCGCTTCGTTGTTACATCGCCCAGCGGTCAGATCTACTCCCAGGACACACCCTCGATCACCGGGGGCCTTCTAGACACCCCCGTATCACCGTTTCTGCCGCTGCACATCGACACACCAGAAGCAGGCGTTTACCGCGTCGACGCGTACCTGATGAAGCTTGAGGAGTTCGGGACAGTGGTTGACGCCAAGAGCGCCAGTTTCACCCTCACGATCATCGGCCCACCCGACCATCTCGACGTCGTTCACACGGCAAGTTCCCCGCAGGAAGCAGGCGTTCAGTTCGACGTCACTGTCAGTATCCTCGACAGCCAGGGGAACGTGGTAACGCAGTACTCCGGCACAGTGAGCTTCACGAGTTCGGATCCGAATGCGATCCTTCCCTTACTGCCGTATACCTACAAACCGATTCTGGATCAGGGATCGCACACATTCACTGTGACGCTGAAGACGGCAGGAACGAAGACCGTCACTGTGACGGCGACCGGTGTTGCTTCGCCGACTCATACGTTCACGGTTAGTGTTGTGCCAAACCAGAACGCGGTGAACTGGAGCATCGCGATGGTCTCCGGGGACGGACAGAGAGCACCGCGTGGAAGTACGCTCCCCTTGCCGTTCGTCGTCCTTGTGACGGACGGATTCGGGAATGCTCTGCAGGGTGTCCAGGTGGACTGGACAATATTCTTCGAACCGTATATCTCGAACCCCGGGTCGCTCTCTCCTATGACGACGATCACGGATGCAGCTGGCGAAGCGGCATCAACATTGACCCTCGGACCTGGTATTTTTCCGAACGGGATATACAAAGTGAAGGCAAGTCTCGCCGCAAAACCACTTGCTTTTGTTCTGTTTACAGCCACAGCGACCTAGCGTGTAATTGACACATTCAAGCGCTATTGGAAAGGATGACCTGAGGAGAATCGCGGTATCTGGCAGCCATCAGTCCGACCCAGCGGAGTTGTGGTCCATGTAACACATACCCGACGTGGGTGTGGTCCGCTTTCTTGGGACTTCGCGAGGCATAAATAGGCCGCGCAGTATTGACGAGACTGGAGAAACCTCATGATAGACGATGAGATAAAGAGGATCGCTAACACCGTGGTGGCATGCCCATATTGTCGGGAGTTGTTTCGGATTTCAGCTGGATGGTTCTTTGCTGATAATCCGTCTGCGACGAGGGAGCCCGAGAAGATGTTTCGAACGTATGTCTCGAAGCAAGTGGATGGGAAAGGTCGATACCTCGACTGAGGGTCCGCATCTTTCATTTGGGATCAGGCGAGGTGACACGGGGTCAGCCGAGGGTGTAGTGTTTCATGCAACGTAATCGGCTTTTCTGCGACAGATACTTCTTAATAGCAATTTGTCTCTTTGTCTTGGCAGCTAAGGGATGGGATTCAGATTATGCAGCCCCGGAAACCAGTGAGGCTTCTACGGCGAGACGA
>JBGPQV010000019.1:0-59016 GCA_041489255.1 Thermoplasmata archaeon
CTCAGGGGAATTCCCCGACGGGAAGATCAAGGAGCTCAGGCACACCTTCAACAGCAACGACGGAGCATCGGTGTGGACAATCGGCAACAAGGAGTTCAAGGCCTTGGCGATCGGCAGCCCGCTGACCTTCGAGGCATTGGCATCGGACCCCGGCAGCGACGACCTCGCATTCGCCTGGGTCTGGAGCGACTCGACTCCCTACGACATCCACATCTACGCACACCCGGGTATCTTCTACACGAGCGCGTCAAGCGACAAGCTGAACAAACTCCCGTTCGAGGAGCCGACGTTCATCTTCGCTGACAACAGTGTAAGGTCACCCGAGTACGACCCGATCAGAGCCCAGGACACCGCGACCCACCAGTTCTCTTCGGCCCAGATGCCCTACTTCCTGTACGTCACGCTCATAGTTGCGGACGACGACAACGGCAACCCGTACTCGTCTCCGTACCTATGGCCAGGAATGGACGTCGAGATCGTACAGATAGACATATAGTCACGGCGAACGACTGAAGGAGAAGGCCGCAAGCCTTCTCCACCTTTCCTTTTGTTTTTCCTGTCCTTGAGCACGTGCCATGGCGGCACTCTGGTGGCACGCTCAAATGGTTGAAGATGAAGAGAATGGTCTTTCACCTCACGCACCCGGGGAAGACCCTCGCGAGGTGGACCAAGTATTTGATGAATGCTGAATGCTCGGAGTGGTCAGGGGGCATAATAGGGATTGGGCGAGCCGAGCATCGAATCCCCGCCGCACCTGACACGACGATCATATCCTGATATCACGACGCCTTTCCTTGAGCGGTTCTTCTGACCTACGGGGCATTCCAGTCCCGAAGAGAGCTATTTCGCAGCGCTCTCATGGAGTGAGGACAGCCACCCGCGAGCGTCAGAGCGAGAGCATGCATCAAGCCCCCTCGGAAAGTGGGGCTTTTTTCTTCTTCTCGGTCTCTCGTCCTCTCAGTTGCTACTCCGAACCCGCCGTTGGCGGCAAACGGTCATCCGGCGGCGCATCCGGGACCTATGGCGGCATCTGCCGGTCTCTCGTGAATGGCCATCGACCGACCGATGCCCGTTTTCTCCCTATAGGCGCCAATCTCTGGCGCGCTGGTTCCCGTCGCCGCTCGTTCATGCGGCGTCGCCGCTCGGTCGAGCGGAGATTCCGCTCGTTCGAGCGCTTTCCCCGCGCGCCTCAATCCGAGTGCCGCACGGTCGTGCGGACGTTCCGCGCGGTCGTGCGGAGGCGTCGGGCGGCTGGATCGGGCATCTTCGGGCCGAAACCGACCGAAATCCGGTCGTTCGGAGGTCGCGGATAGTCGTCCGGCGGTTGCCGGTGACCGCTCGAACAGCCCCTCTGACGTCGAAAAGGGCGGTTTCTTCCGTCCGGACGTTCCGCGCGTACGAGCGGAGGTTCCGCACGGTCGTTCGGATGTTCCGCGCGGTCGCGCGGAGACAGGATCCAGACGAGCGAAAGTTCCGCGCGGTGGTGCGGAGGTCGGCACCAGTTCCCGAGGGACCGGTTCCCGCCATCGATTTTCTGCCAGTCGTCCGGTCGCGTTTCGACGCGCCAGATGCGGCAATGATTCCCATTGCTGCCATTCGTCGGGCGGTGGCGGAGAACGACTTAGGGATTCAACACTTAGAAGAGTGCACCACAAACTATTTCCAACCCCCTTGGAATCCTTAAGGCAAGACCGATGCCTTTCACGAACCGTTAAATACGTTCGGCAACATGAAAGGCGGGAGTCCCGAGAACACAGCTATGCTGTGGAGAACAGGGGAGGACTGAGACATGTTGAGCAAGAAGAGTGTGAGTGCGATAGCGATAACAGCCTTCATGCTGCTGTCCTCTGCGATGATGTTCATGTCGCAGAAGGCGGACGCAGCCTCTTGGCTGACGACGACGGATACAGATTTCGCCCCCGGAAATTTCTTCACCGGCACCGGTTTCGAGTCCGTGTTGCACGGTACGGGAGCAGCCGCGTATATCCAGAACAAGATAGGCATGATGAACTGGATCCAGAAGATGCCCGGAACGAACACGGGCCCCAGGACCCAGTTCGGCTTCGCGAACGATTCCGCAGAGAGCCGATTCATCCTTTTCGGTGGCTTGGACGGCATCTCCAGCTGGCGCAACGACACCTGGGAGTACAACTACGCCGGGGAGAACTGGGAGCAGATATGCGCCGACAATACGCCGGCTTGCGCCCCTCCGAAGAGAATCGGCCCCTCGATGGCGTACGACAACAACAGCAAGGTCGTCGTCATGTATGGCGGCATGGACGATCAGGGCAGGGGGATCAGCGACACCTGGGAATACAATGTCAACACTAACACGTGGACCAACACCACCCCGGTTACCCTGCCACGCGGCATGTTCGCCCACAGGATGGTCTACGACGCGAAGGACAAGAAGGTGATTCTCGTCGGCCGCGGCACATCCTCGATGGAGGTGTGGGAATACGACGCCGTCGCCAACACATGGACGAACAGGAACGCCATCGGCGGCCCGTCGCAGAGAGCGGGATACGCCTTGGGTTACAGTTACCAGGCGAGCCACCAGAGGGTCGTCCTCTTCGGCGGCGCCGAGGTGATGACGCTCTTCGACGAGACGTGGGAATACAACTACGCCTCGAACTCATGGTCGCAGGTCAGCCCTGTGGACAAGCCGAGCGCCCGAACCGGCGCCCAGATGACGTACAACTTCAAGCAGTCGATCGAGGGCCTGATCCTATGGGGCGGGAACTCGTGGTCGACTGAGACTTGGCATTACAACTGGACCGGCAGCACTCCCACGTGGAATCAAATAATGACCACCACGACCCCGAACCCGGGAAGGACCAACCACGGGCTCGCGTACGACCCTGGCTACAATGCCCTGATGATCTATGGCGGCGAGCCCTTCAGCGGTCCGAAGCGCAACGACACGTGGATGCTCGAGGCGGGATACAACCTCGAAGGGCGGTATTACACGACATTCCTCAACACATACACGACCGCCACAATCTGGCAGAAGATATTCTTCAACAAGACGAGCGAGCCGCTCACGCAGATCAGGTTCCAGGTCGAGGCCAACAACGTCTGCGACAATGCAGCTATTCCGAATTTCCTCGGGCCAAACGGGCTGCCCAACCAATACTACACCATCTTTGGACAGGATCTGTGGGCTGGGCTGACCGGGAACAAGTGCCTCCGCTGGATGGCTGATATGATCACCAACGACCCGTCGGTGGCCCCGCAACTGCAGGACGTGACGATTATCTACAACGCGACGCCGACCAAGCCGCAGGTGGAGAGCTATGCGCCTCAATTAACCGGCCATCCAATCAACTCGCACATCTACATCAATTTCACGAAGCCGGTGGATCCAGCCAACACTTGGGTGTTCGTCTGGCAGGTTGTTCCGCAGGTGAACTTCACCTTGGACCCGTTCATATGGAAGGAAGCGAACAGCAAGATCGAGATCACTCACAACTCACAGCTCTTCCTGGAGGCCAAGGCATACAGGGTCCGCGTCTACGCCGCTGATACGCTGAACCAGCCTCTCGATTATCCGGCCGGCTACTTCCAATGGACTTTCACGACGGTCAGCGTACCGCCAAGAATAATGAGCACAGTGCCGGCACCCAACGCCATCGACGTGGCACTTAATGCCCCTGTGATCATCACGTTCAGCGAGCCGATGAACACGGCCTCGTGCTGGCCCTTTGTGACCATAGATCCCCTGCTTCCTCCGACGCTGGCCTTCGACGGCCACTCGTGGAGCGCTGGGGACACCGTCCTCACCATGACGCACTCGGTGCCGTACGCGCAGTTCACGACCTTCACGGTGGATGTGCCGATAGGGAACGATACGAGACCGTGTCAGGACAAATCCGACATATTGCTGACCTACGGACCGACGGCGGTGCCGTGGCCGTTCACGACCTTGGCGATCAATCCGTTCATCACTCTGACCAACCCGATGAGCATGAAGACCGAGGTCGCGACCAACCAAAACATAGAGATAACCTTCAGCCGCGACATGAATCCCGCCGCCTTCTACTACAACTTCAAAGAGTGGGATGTGCCAACTCTTGCATGGAAGAACTGGACCCCGACCTTCAACACGCCGTTTTGGACGGGGGTACGAAAAGTGACGCTCACCCACACGACAGCATTCGGCAATTGCAAGCCATACAGGGTGCAGGTGTGGGCGCTGGACACGGCTGGCAACTCCCTCATCAAGAACCCGAACGTGCCTAACCCGTGGAAGTTCATGACCATAGGCCCCGGCGGCGTATGCGGGCCGTTCATGATATTCACGACGCCGTACGACGGCGAAGAAGATGTCCCGCTCTGGAAGAACATCACCATAGCGTTCTACTACACCCCGCCCGACACCGGCGGCATGGACCCGTCCACATTCACATACACGCTCAAGGATCAGTGGGGCAATGATTTGGCAAGCCACTTCACGCTGAACTGGCTCGGAATGGGGCCCAACGCAGTCGAGTTGCTGCACCCCGGATACCCATTCGACGCCTGCGGGGAGTACACGGTCAGGGTGTTGACGGCCAGAGACACCTCTGGACGTGCCCTGATACCCGGCCCGGCAGAGAACCCGTTCAAGTTCAAGACGATCGCGACGGGTTGTCGGCCGTCCATGATCTGGACGCAGCCCGCGAACGGGACCCTGAACGCCCCGGTCAACCAATTCCTCGTCCTGCAGTTCAGCGAGCAGATAGATAGGCCGTCGTTGATTGTGACCATCCGGCCAAATGTCACGCTGGGCTCGCCGGCCTGGACGGATGTCGACACGAATGTGTCATTCGCGCATGCAAGCAGCCCATTCGTCCCGTGCACGTGGTACAATGTGTCTGTGTTCGCAAACAACATGGCTGGTCTGAACCTGGGGCGAGGGCCCGTGCCGAACCCGTTCATGTTCCGCGCATTCTGTATCAACGGCCCATACATCGTGAGCACCTATCCGGCGAACGCCCAGACAGGCATCCCGCTGACGGCATCGATCTGGGTGAATTTCAGCGAGCCGATGGACACGTCGAGCCTATCGTTCACACTGTCACCGCTGATTACTTTCAATACTCCAGTTTGGAGCAACGGCGACATGACTGTCAGGCTTGACCACGCGACGCCGTACACCCAAAACACATTGTACACCGCACGCGTGGTCGCTGCCCGCAACAAGACTGGCGGCAACCTAGTCGGCGGCGGAGCGCCCAACCCATGGACCTTCAGATCGTACACGCCGCCACCTTACATCGTCACCACGATACCTCCAGATGGCGCGACAGGTGTCCTGCTTGATGCAACAATAACGGTCATCTTCAGTGTACCGATGGATCAGACTTCCGTGACCTTCGCCACGACCCCGCCGCTCACATACTCGCAGCAATGGCCCAACGGCCAGACGGTAGTATTCAGCCACACGACACCATTCAATATCTGCACTCTCTACTCCGCCAGAGTTCTGACCGCGAGGGACCTGGGCGGCACCAGCCTCGGATCCGGATCTGTCCCGAACCCGTGGACCTTCACGTCAGACTGCAGGTTCCCGGTGAGGGGCTTGAAGGTAACCAGACAGGCGCCAAACGTGCGGCTGGACTGGACAGCCGATCCCCAAGTTCAGTTCTGGAACGTCTACACGGCAAACGACAGGCTGACACCGTGGCCATGGACCATGATCGCCAACATCACAACCCCAAGCAACAACTTCTACATCCATACCAACGCGATCAGCGACATGGCGAACCACTTCTACATCGTCCGCGGCTTCAAGCCCGGCGGGTGGAGCAGCAACAGCACGATGGGCGCGCTGTGGCACCCGACGCTCGCACCGAACGTCGGCAGGCCGAGCGCGTTCTGGTTCAGCCTCCCGTACAACTCGATGTACAAGAAGGCCAAGGACATCTCCGACGAGCTGACCTACCTGAAGATCAACGTTGTGGCCAAGTTCGATCCGGCGAAGCAGCAGACGGTGATCTGGCACTACTCGCATGGAGCGTGGCGCGGCACAAACTTCAACATCGCGGCGGGCGAGGGGCTGATGATAGGCATCGTCAACAACTTTGACTGGGCGATCAACGGCACGGACAAGATAATCTCGATGACGTTCACGTTCAGACCACAGCTGCGCACCAACCTATACTGGATAAGCCTGCCATACACGAACGGTCTGGCCAGTGCCAGCCAACTCGTGACAGCGATCGCAGGCGGGACCGGGCCCGGAACGAACACGAAGATAATCGCCGTGGGCAAGTGGGTCTACTCGACCCAGTCGAGCCGAGTGTTCGGTTACACGGTGTCGGGTTGGAGCGGGGACAACTTCAACATCGTGCCTGGCGACGGGATATGGATCGAGATCGTGTCGTCGTTCGCGTGGAGTCCGACGCTGATCACGGCAGAAGTCCCGTAGGAACGAATGAACCGGGACCCCCTCCGGGTCCCGGACCTTTCAATTTTTCATCACTCCTTCTTCAATTGAGTCTGCTCCACCGCGGCACGGCGAGGACTCTGAGATTCTCCACAGGAAACGCACGTGGATCGCCATCAGCCAGACCCGCGTCACTTAGATTAGTGCACCACAAACGATATTACTCCACTTCCCCTTCGCTTGTCCGGCGATGTAACCCGGAAACCTTTAAGTAACATGGGTTCATGACAGGCCGAACCTCGCTTGAGAACTTGTACCTGATGGAGAGGAGGCAAAAACATGGCTAGCAAGAAAACGGTTAGATGTGTCGTAGTCGCGCTGACCTTCGCGTTCATGATGAGCGCCTTCGTCGTGATGATCTCACCAGTGGCGAAGGCGTCGCTGTGGACGCAGACGACCGATCTGGACTTCGGCGCGGCACAGACCACGAGCAATGTGAATATCCAGGGCACGGGCGCCTCGGCATACGTGCAGCTGAACAAGACATTCTTCGGATGGTTCAACAAGAATCCCGTGGTCGCGCCATCCAAGCGCCAAGCCGCCGCATCGTTCTTCGATACCGTGAACGGCAGGACGATGGTCATGGGCGGGATAGACGCATTGAGCGTCAACCTCAACGACACGTGGGCCTACTACGCGGCCACGAACACATGGAGCAAGCTGTCGGATCAGGCACCATGGTCCGCCAGGTGGAGCGCCACCGCCGCGTTCGACTCCATCCACGGCATCGGAGTGCTCTTTGGTGGATGGGACGCCAACGGCCAGAACTACGAAACTTGGGAGTACGCTGCAGCCACGGGTACGTGGACCAACAGGACCGGCGCCGCAAAGCCCAGCCTCACTAGCACTCCTCTCGCTTTCGACAGCGCGCAGCAGAGAATAATCGCTTCAGGCATGGGCAGGTTCGTCTGGGAGACATGGGCGTACGACGTCACGACCCACATCTGGACGGCAAGGGCGGGCACGAACCCGCCATCGGACAGGGCGAGCCATAGCTTGGTCTACTATCCTCTCATTTCCCGCACAGTGCTGTACGGCGGTGCGTCGGGTATGTCGATATTGGATCAGACGTGGGAATACAATTATCTCTCCGACTCATGGACGGACAAGACGAGCCAGATCGGCGGCGGCAGCCCAGGCGGAAGGTCGGGATTCGGTTTCGTCTACAGAGCGACCCAGAACGACCTGATGCTCTTCGGCGGTCTGGACCCGTCCGGATATCCTGCCACCACATACAGGTATTGGGACGACCTCGGCTCGAGATACTGGGCGATGATCTCGACCGGGAGCAGCCCGCCAGGCCGTGTCAACCTCGTGATGAGTTACGACACAGGGACAACGTCTTCGGTTGTCTTCAGCGGCAAAGACCAGCCAGGCAACAAGCTGAACGACACATGGCAGTTTGATAATGCCTACCAGCCGCAGGGGACGCTCCAGTCGTCCAAGTTCAACAGCCTGCATTCGAACACCGTCTGGAAGAAGATATTCTGGAACCAGACCCCGGGCAACGTTCCCGCGGGCGGCACGATAAGATTCCAGATCGCGACATGCAGCAGCCCGGACTTCACCCTGCCGGGATGCGAGTTCAAGGGCCCGGACGGTTCCCCCTCGAGCTACTACGTGAACCCCGGCACGGTGATCTACGCGCTCGCTTCGCCCGCGCAGTACATGGTCTATTTCGTCCAGATACTGTGCTCCTCGTGCACGGACAGCCCGCACCTGGAGGACGTGTCAATCGAGCACACGGCTGCCTCGATCCCGCCGACGGTGGCGAACACCTATCCCTGGGCGCAGACCGGGGTGCCCGTAAACTCGCAGATATGGCTCAATTTCTCGGAGCCAATGGACACCGGCCAAGTGACCGTCACGCTCAAGGACACCGGTACATGGACCAACTTCCCGTTCAGCAGCGTTTGGCAGAATTCTTCCGTGAACCTGATCATGACCCACTCCGGCAACCCGTTCGAGATTTGCACCCAGTACAGGTACAACATCACCCAGGCGATAGACCAGGAAGGCCAGTCGATGGTCGGTCTGCCCAAGACCTACGTGTTCTCGACGTATTGCCCCCTGCCGGAGATCGCGCAGGTATATCCCCATCTGTCCGACGTCGACATCCCTCTGGCCTCCGCGATTTATGTCAACTTCAGCAACTCGATGAATATAGGCTCGGTCGATGTGAACGTCACACCGCCGCTCCCTGACTCCAACTACCAGTGGTCCAACGGCAACAAGAACGTCAAGGTCAGCCACGTGGCCGACCTCGATGACTGCGTGCTGTACACGGTCAATGTCACCGGTATGGACATCTACGCTCAGGGCCTCTTGCCTGGCTCCGTGCCGAATCCCTGGTACTTCGAGTCTCACTGCAAGAACCCGAGGGTCATATCGACCAGCCCGAACGGAGGGTCGATAGAGGTGGCCGTCGATAAATCGGTCACCATCACCTTCAGCCACAAGATGAAACCGTCGACGGTCAACGTCGCATTCACCCCGACCATAAGCCTGACCCCGTCCTGGAATGCACCGGCGAACACCACGCTCACCCTGAGCCACCCGCCGGCGTTCACCGCCTGCACGAAGTACACGATTAACGTGACCGGCCAGGACACCAGCGGCAACAACATCCAGGGCGGCTACTACAGCTTCTGGATATTCACGACCTGCGGCGGTTCGCCTTTCGTTTTGCAGACGATGCCGATAGACCAATCCATTGATGTCCCGCTCGATTACGATGTGCAGATAATCTTCAACGAGGCGATGCAGCGCCCGACAGTCGAAATCGCACTCACCGTTGTGCCGAACGACTGGACATGGACGGTCGAATGGGTCGCGATGGACGCGATAATAATCCTTAATCACACAACGGACTTCAGCACGTGCAAGACGTATTTCATCAACGTGACCGGCGGCAGGGACGTGGACGAGAACAAGCCCTTGGTCAACGGCCCGGTGCCGAGAAACTTCCGCTTCGACACCCTATGTACAAGCCCGTCCGTGAAGACGTGGGTCCCGCCGGACAATTCGGTTGACGTGGCCCGCAACCAGAACATCGTGATCACCTTCAACAAGCCGATGAACATCGGCACGTTCCAGTACACCATCGACCCGCCGATTACCTTGGGCGAGGCGTGGACCAACGGCTACACGGTGTTCACGCTGTCGCACGGCCCGCTGTTCGCGAACTGCACGGATTACTCGCTGAGGATCGGAATTGCCGAGAGCCAGGACGGCTTCGCACTCATCGGCGACCGCGAGCTGAACTTCAGGACGTTCTGCCCCGGCCCGAACCCGTTCATCGTCATAACAGATCCAGCCGATGGCGCCACTGGCGTGGCCCTGGACAAGCTCGTGTTCGTACAGTTCAACAAGACGATGGACCGCGCGTCGCTGAGCGTCCAGGTCACCCCGAACTTCCCGATGGCCCCGATCTGGGGCGCGCTGGACATGTACCTCAACCTGTCGCATGCGCCGTTCGCAGAGGACACCACCTATACGATCACCATACACGCGTGCGACCTGTTCGCGCAGTGCCTCGTGCCCGGCCCGGTGCCGAACCCATGGTCCTTCACAACGACCTCGACGAACCCGAAGATCATGCTGACTGATCCGGCGAACAACGCGGTAGATGTCCCGCTTGTGAAGACGATAGTGGTCGACTTCAACAAGCCGATGAACACGGGCTCCGTCAACGCGATCGTCAATCCGTCGGGAATAACATTCTCGAATTCATGGTCCAACGGCGACAGGAGATTGAGCATGGTCCATTCCGTGCAGTTGCAGGCATGCACACTGTACACCATCACGATTACCGGCCAGGACACGGTCGGGAATTCGCTCGTGCCCGGCCCCGTCCCGAATCCATGGTCGTTCACGACCACGTGCCTGCCTGCCGCCCCTCCCGGGCTGCAGGTGGCCCGCTCGGGCAATGACATCGTCCTGACATGGCGGGCGGCTACCTTGGCGACCGGCTACTACGTGTACAGCGCGACTAACCGCTTTGCACCATTGCCATGGGCCCAGGTCGGCAACGTGACCGGCCTGATCTACACCGCCACTGGCGACAACGCCGACACCATCAACCACTTCTACCTAGTCAGGGGCCACAACGCCCTCTGGCTCGAGGGACCGAACAGCTCGATGGGAGCGAGGATGTACAGGCAGTTCAGCCTCGCCTCCGGAGTCCCGAACTCGCAATGGTTCAGCCTGCCCTACCGGTCGACATACACTAAGGCCAGCGACATCACCACCGAGCTCACCGACGCGAAGATCAACGTGGTCGCGAAGTGGGACGCGAGGAAGCAGACCACGATACTCTACTACTGGTTCCACAACGCCTGGCGCGGGCAGGACTTCAACGTCCTCCCCGGCGACGGGCTGTACATCGGCTTGGTCGCTTCCTTCGGCTGGTCGATCACCGGCACCGACAGCTCGACAGCACTGCAGTTCACGATGAACCCGCCACCCAAGACGAACTACAACTTCATATCCTTGCCCTACACCACTTCGTACACCAACGCCCAGTCGATAACGAACGAGCTTACATCGTCCAAGGTTGTCGAACTCGGGCATTGGGACGCGGCATCGCATGCCTGGCAGAAGTGGACGCTCTTCGGTGGCACATGGACGGGAACGAACTTCGCTATAATGCCCGGCGACGGGTTCTACATGGTGATAGCATCGACTTTCACCTGGGCCCCGAAGCTGATCACGCCGGACGTTCCGTAGGAGAGGAGGTAAGAACATGAGAAAAGAACTGAGCATGGCAATCGTGATTGGACTAGCGTTTGTGGCTTTGCAGGGGACCTTCGGGGTGAGTGCGCAGCCATACCCCAACAAGATCATAACGGGATTGGTCGGGCCGGTAGCCGGGCTGAACGCACCGGTGAACTACAGCAACGCAGTGCTGTACCTCACCACGCAGGCGACCGGGACCGAACCGCTCGTGATCCAGAACAGGCTCAACCTCGCGCCGCCCCCGCCAAACGCTGACTTCAGGCCGGACTACGCGCAGGACATCGGTGGCGTCAACTACGACTGGAATGCGGTCACCGACACGGTCATGGCGATATTCGAAGTGCGCAGGGGAATGAACGGATACGTCGGGATCAACTACACCAACTCAATCAAGGCGCCGCTGGACACCAACCTGATGCAGGAGCTCTCGGCGGTGAGCGTCGAGGCATATCCGACGCTGACGGTAACCAACCCGAGCGCGGGCGAGCTGGACGTCGCATGGACCGGGATGTCGGACCTGAACGGGAACATCCAGAGCTATGGCGTCTTGCGCTCGTTGGGTGGCGGAGATCCATACACCCACATAGCGAGCTGGCCTGCCGTTCCAAGCGGTGCACATAGCTACCCCAACACCGGGCTTCCAGACGGCACGTACTGCTACAAGATCGACGTGGAGTACAAGAGGAACGTCCTTGGCAGCATTCTCAATTCGACGGTCGGCACGTCCGAGCCAAGCTGCCGGACGACTGCGGTGCCATTGGACATCTCTAGCACGACCCCGGCAAACAGCGTCATCGACATCCCCTTGACAGACCCGATAACGGTCACCTTCAACAGGCCACCGGCGAGCCTCCCCGCGATTTCGGCAGATGTCAAGTCATTGGTTCCCATGGGTCAAACGGTCACGACAGCCCCGTCATTGCTCGGCTCTGTCTTGACACTTGCCCACGCGGCGGATCCGTATGTCGACTGCCGGGTGTACAAGGTGTGGATCAATGAGAGCGGAGTGCCTGTGCCCGCCACTCTCCCGGCCGTGAACCCTTGGACATTCACGGCGCTCTGCCCGAACCCGACGGTGGTGCCACCAACAATACCGGCCAATGGTGCCACCGGCGTGCCGTTAACCACGGACATACAAATCACGTTCTCCAAGCCAATCAACACGGCGACATTCTTGGTGTCAATCAACCCCGTGATCACGCTGAACACGCCGTACACATGGAGTCTTGGTGACACTGTCGTCACGATAACCCACGCACCGTTTGATCATGACGTCTTGTACACATTCACAATAACGACGGCCAACGACATGGGCGGCAACCCGCTTACAGGAGCGCCTTACTCATGGTCATGGACCGCCAACAGCCCGCCAACAATCACGGTCGATACGCCGACGGGCGGTTGCTACGCGATGGGACAGACCGTCTCCGTAGCATGGACCCCCGCTGACGATGCGACCCCGACGAACCTGTTGGACTACGTCATCATCGCCAACGACACCACGAGTTACAACGAACCCGTGGATTCTGGGTTGGCCGTACCTAACCCCCGCCTCTGGACCCCGCCGCTGATAGACGCCACGAACGTGCGTGTCAATGTCAGCGCAACCGACGAGGCAGGAGCAATGGGCTACGGGTGGTCCGCCCCGTTCGACATCGACGTGACAGCGCCGACGATAGCGAGCTCGGGGCCGACGGGCACCGTTGGGTACGAGGCGACAATGCACGTCTACGTGAACTTCTCCGAGGCGATGGACACCGCATCAGTCGAGGCCAACATAACGATCGCACCGGCTGCGGCACACACCTACACTTGGTCAAACGGCGACAAGAACCTGGACATCTCGGTCACGACTGTGGCTGACAAGCTCTACACCGTGACGGTCGGTGTCTTATCGAAGGACACGTGCGGCGGCGGCAACACGATGGCGGCTCAGGGGACTGTCAGCTTCACCACTGGCCCGAAGAAGCCCATGGCGCCGGTCTTGACCGGAACGGTGAACTCGGACAAGCAGATCACGCTCGCGTGGGTGGCCATATCGCTCTTCGAGGACGGCTCGCCGATCACGAGCGCGACCACGCTACAGTACAGGATCTACAGAGGCGCCATCGCGATTGCAACCGTGCCGGGTACGCAACTGACCTACCAGGACACCGGCCTGACGGCCGACACCCAGTACTCCTACACAGTGCGGGTAGTCGCCAACGGCACGACATTGTCTGCCCCATCCAACACGTATACTGGCAAGACGCAGGTGACACAGGGCGGCATGGACTGGACGGTGATAATCCTCATCCTGATCATCGTGATAGTCGTGGTAGTGATTATCGTGGCACTCCTGATGAGGAAGAAGAAGCCCGAGGTCACGGAAGAGGCACCACCCGAGGAAGTCCCGGCAGAAGAGGCGCCACCGGAGGAAGCACCCGTTGAAGGAGAGGCCCCGCCGGAAGGCGAGGCACCTCCCGAGGGAGAGACGCTACCGGAAGGAGAGGGTGGCGAAGAGTCGCCCCCTCCCGCCTAGATGCCTATAGACGCCGATACTAGGGTGGAAAGGGCTATATCTCCGACCGCGGGTGAAAAGAGCTCGCGGCACATGACAGCGCTAGCTTCCTCCCGGCCGGCATTAGCCAGAGTCGCCTGCGCAGCGATTGCGCTGCTCTTCGTCGCGACGGCGGTGACCCTTCCGCCCAGCACCTCGGGGCACAGGCTCCCCGAGGCCGGGATCTTCTCGAGATACGTGCAGGGGCAGGTCACGGCGGAAGGCAACATCACCGCGGCGGAATGGCAGGACGCGGCGGTCGTGGACCTATCCGCCATCCCTTTCAACACCGCGACTGCATACATGCTCATCCGGAACAACGGCACGATGCTCCACATAGCCTACGACGTCACGAGCGACACGACGCAGGGGGCGAACGATGCCGCGGGCATCGCTTTCGACGGTGACCACAATGGGGCGCCGACGCCCCAGGGCGACGGCGAGTACAGCGTCAGGGCAAGCAATGACAGCGCATGCCTGCCGTTCGTCTCGGCCCGTTGTCACTACGTCTACTTGGGCCCGGGTACCGCCTGGACACCCCAGGACGCGATGGACCAAGCGCTTCCTTTCCATGGCGGGCTGTGGGCGGCGGTTGGTTTCGGTCCCTCGCAGAGGGAAGCCGCGCCGCACCGGATGTACGAATTCTCCATCCCCCTTGCGTTGATCGGGCGACCGACCGCCGCGGTGAAGGCCGGGGACATCGTCGGGTTCTACGCCAGCCACCACAGCTCTCCGTTCGTCGGCGTCTGGGACGGGGACTCTTCGAGCACTGCGTCGTGGCCGGACAACTCCCCCCTCGGGCCGAACGGCTACGGGCACCTGTACCTCGCTGCGCCGACTGGAGCCGCGCTCACGCCAGACTACTCTTACAAACCGGCGAGCCAATCGCAGCCAGCGGTCCACCGCCTCAGTCTCAGGAACATGGGACAGGGCACGGACAGGTTCGACTTGGCCGCAAGTCCGGGTCTCGGATGGACCGTGGAGCTGAGGGACAACCTCGGCACTCTCCTGACGAACCATGGCGGGAATGCGACGCTCCCCGATGTGGGCCCCCTCCTCCCGGGCGCGGAGACTTCGATCGTCGTGACTGTCATCCCGCCGCCGAGCGCGTCCCCGGGCACCGTCGACGAGATGACTCTCGAGGTCCGGCCCTGGTCCGACGAGTCGAGGACAGCAGCGGCGACACTGCGGTCGGCCACCCCGATTCCTGCACCCTGGTCCGACGATATGGAGGGCGGTGCGCCGGGGTGGCACGTGCTCTCCCGTCCGGTGAACGATTGGCAGCTCGGGACGCCGAGCGTGACCTTCCCCACTGGGCCGACGACGGCGCATTCGGGTGCGAATGTGTGGGGCACGAACTTGGCGGGGAACTACAGCCTGAGCAGCTTCTCGATCCTGGAGACGCCCCAGGTCCGCATCCCCGACTATGTCTCTGTCGCGCACCTGGTCTTCTGGCACTGGTACAGGATCATAGGCGGCTACGGGGACGGCGCGTGGGTGGAGGTGAGTTCCGATGGCGGGGACTGGACTTTGATTCCGCCGGAGGCCGGCTATCCCGCGCAGCGGCTCGGCGGACAGCCCGCGTTCGCGGGGGCGAGCGGCGCCTGGGTCATGGCAGACTTCAACCTCACGTCCTTCGCGGGACATTCGGTGGCATTCCGCTTCATCCTGTGGGACTGGCTCGCCAACGGGGTCACGGCTGGCTGGTACATCGACGACGTGACGGTCCAGGCCTCGCTCCCCGCAGCCGGGCTGCGCCTCACGCCGCCGACAGGTTTCATGGTCGGCTCCAAGCTCGATTCCCTCAAGCTCAATCTCACGATACAGAACGTAGGGAGCTCGGACGACGTGTTCGACCTCTCGTACAGTCAGCTGCTCGGATGGAACGTATCGTTCCTCGATCAGTTCGGCGTGCCCCTCGATGACACCGAGCGGCCCAGGGACGGCTTCGTCGACACCGGGCTCATCGCGTCAGGCAACCATGTCGATGTCACCCTCAACGTCACCATATCCGCGAGCGCGACCCCCGGCGAGATCGAGTCGGTGACTGTCGTCTTCCGCTCGAGCCTCGACATAGGAGTCTCGGCGAACGGGCAGTACAAGTTCCAGCTGGCCACGCCTTTACCCTACCTCGACGACGTGGAGTCGGGGGTAGCCGGTTGGGTGGCAGCCCCTGGCTCTCTCTGGCACCAGGTGAACAGTTGCCAGCCAAGCCCTCCGGCGTGGTTCATCTCCTACAGCCCCTGCCACAGCTGGTGGTACGGGCAGGACATGAAGGGCAACTATGCGACGGGGGCGAGGACATACGGCAACCTCACCTCCCCGCCGATAGAGCTCTTCAACGTCTCCGTGGCGCACTTGGGCTTCCGCTACTGGTACGAGACCGAGCCCACGGTGGAGTACGACCAGCGGTGGATCATGGTCAAGACGGACAACGGTCAGTGGCCAGGCAAGGGGCAGGCAGGATCATACCAGATGGGGCTGTTCTTCGACAAGACGTGGCTGGCGGCGAGCCTCGACCTCTCCTCCTTCATCGGGCACATCGTCCAGGTGAGGTTCTTCTTCGACAGCATAGACGCGCAGAACAACGCGCATCAGGGTTGGTACATCGATGATGTGAACGTGTCTGTCTACACCCCGGGATCGACGCCGCCGAACATCGCGCTCGCGAGGCCGGTCATGGGCGAGCGCTTGACGGCGGGGGTGCCCCAGGCGATAGTCTGGGACGCCTCGGACGATTCGGATCCTCCGAACGCACTCAGGGTCTGGGTGAACTACTCGTGGACCGGATCTGCCCCGTGGACCCCGGTGCCGAGTGCCCAGGCGGTGCGAG
Organism: Thermoplasmata archaeon; assembly: GCA_041489255.1. GTDB lineage: Archaea > Thermoplasmatota > Thermoplasmata > RBG-16-68-12 > JAFNFQ01 > JAFNFQ01. Next base: position 16,540 of record JBGPQV010000019.1, read on the forward strand.
GCGATTCGTCACCCGTGACCTGGACACCGCCTTGCGAGAATCTCACCGGCGTAGCGCTGAACGCGACAGTCGCCGACACGTTCGGCCTTTTCAGCTGGTCAGGGCCGATCAGATTCGACCTGGACTGCCGCAAGCCCGCCGTCGTGAGTAGCCAACCGAGGAATCCGCCGGATGTCTCCGTAAAGACGAACGTCAGCGTCACCTTCAGCGAGGAGATGAACACCACCGCGGCGCAGTCCGCCTTCAGCCTGAAGACGGTACCCGGATGGATGCCCGTCTCCGGGACGTTCTCTTGGGCCGGCAACACGATGTACTTCGTCCCCTCGAGCGACCTCAGGGCGTCCACGGTCTACCAAGCGAACGTCTCGGCGTCCGCGACCGACATCTCCCATCCCGGAAACGGCCTGGCGGCGCCTTTCACGTGGCAGTTCACCACAAGCTCCCATGCCGATTCTCCTCCTGATGTTTCGATCCAGACGCCGTCTGGCGGTGAAGACTGGTCGGGACATACCCCGACGAACCCCGACATCAGGAACATCGAGTGGACGGTCTCGGACGATTTCGATCTCAAGGCCGCGCTCAGGGTGTGGGTCAACTACACGACGGACAGCGGGGGCAGCTGGGCCCCGCTGAGCCCGTTCCAGCCCCTCAACGGCACGACCGCCAAGATCCCGTGGGAGGTGCCGTGCGCGGATACCACCCAGGCCGCGATAGGCGTCGATGCTATCGACACCGGGGGCAAGAGGAGATCGGTCGCGAGCCCCCTGTTCAAGATTGACTGCAGCCCGCCGACAATAGTCAGCTACGAGCCGACGGGATATGTCGTCCCTCCAGACGCGAAGGTGATGGTGGCCTTCAACGAATCGATGAACCAGGGGAAGACGGAGGCGGCGTTCGACATGTGGAAGACTGACGACCTGATGCCCGTGGCGGGGTACTTCTCCTGGGTCGGGTCAATCCTGACATTCGACCCGTCAATCGACCTGCTCCGTGGATCGACGTACCAGGTCCGAATAATCACCAATGCCAGTGACGCATCGAGCCCGGGGAACAAGCTGCAGGCGGAGATGACGTGGCAGTTCACAGTCGCGCAGGCGCCGCCTCCCCGCGTCAGCACGACCGATCCCGCGAACGGCACCGCGAACGTGCCAGTGGACCTGAGGATAATCACGATCACCTTCACCCCGAACACCACATCCTTCCAGGGCGCGGTGAACATCACCCCCTACATCAACTTCACGATGGAATCGCCTGTCGGCTCTTCCGTCATCATCGTCCACATCTGGAAGAAGCTTGACCTGGGCACCCGCTACCGCATCAGGTTGAACGCTTCTCTCATCCTCGACAACCTGAACAACCATCTCGACGGCAACGGCGACGGGGCAGGCGGCGACGACTATTCATTCACGTTCACCACGGCGTCCAGCGAGCCGCCGATAGAGAACGAAATCCCTCCGTGGATCTGGGCAATCCCGCTGGCGGCGATTGGCTTCGTGGTCCCGCTGGCGGCATACGTCTGGCGGAGGAAGAGGAAGGAGAAGAGGAGACGGAGGCGGCGGGAGAGAAAGGCAACCTCCGTTTACAGGGAGACCATTGGGCCTGACAGGCGGATGGCGGGAGAGGTGGCGTCCGTTGAGAAAGAGGAGGAGAAGGTCAGTGACGCTTCCCTGCGCCCTCCCTTCTGAGCATCGAGACGAATGACTCGTTGTCCGCTTTCACTATCTCCACCTTCGCGGGCTCGCCCAGGTTCGGCGGCCTCGGCACCTTAGCGTTCCTCGCTTCGGCGGGGTCGAAGTACTCGACCTCCTTGTCCGTGATCGATATCACCTCGGCATCGAAGCGTTCCGATTCGACGACCCTGCCCCTCTCCATCTTCGTCCCCGTCGGCGACAATCTCTCCCCACTCTTGAGATCCCTGAGCACCGGCCGCTGCCCCATGGAGACGACCTCGAACATCCTGCCCTCCATGCGCACGACGTCGCCCTTCCTGTACCGGGGCAGCCTGACGAGGTGCGTGGTCCTGTAGATTTCCTTGCCGTCCTTGAGTCCGAAGAGCTTCGGAGACACGCCGACCGTGCCGCCATACTTCGCCCTGATCCCCTTCGCGATGTTCCTCCCCAGGTCGTGGCTGCTGAGGTAGATGTCGACTCCGCCCTTCACCGGCTCCATCTTCGAGATGAACGCCTCGCCCTTCGAGGCGGCGCGTTCCACGATGCGCTCCGTGAACCCGACGGTTTCGTCGATCTCTTCGTCGGAGAGCCGCCTCTCGTCCGCCCTGATCTGCAGTATCGCTTCGTAGTAGAACCCGGCCTTCCTCCCGCAGGTGGGGCAGGCGCCGCCGTGCACCCTGAGCCTCGTGCGGAAGTCCTTCATGAGGTCAAGGTCATCCACCCTGAGCACCGCCTTGACGATGACCAGGAAGTTTCGCTCGTCCTCCTGCCTGACGTCGAATGTGAACGTCCGGAACGTCACCTCCCTGGCGATGCGCACGTTCTTCTCGAGCAGGCGGAGGATCGCCCCTTCGATGTCAGTCTCCACCCACGCCTTGCCGACCAGGAGCTTGGAGCACTGGACGCACTTCACGACATCCATTGTCGCGGGCGGCTCGATCAGCTCGTGACGCTTGAGGAAGCAGTTGGGGCACAACCCCTGTATCGTCTTGACCGTCGCGCCGCACTCGACGCAGAAGCTCATGTCGCCTCGAAAGAGGCCGGCGCCCTCTTAACCTTGCCGCCAATCTAGGATTGCTAAGCCACATTCATGACGAAGAGCTGCGCGTGCGGCACTCCCTCTATCCACAGGATCCCGTCCTTGCCCGCGAGTCCTGCCCTCCTCGCCGCCTCGACGGTCTCGCTGCCTACGAGGTTGCCCATCGTCGCAAGTTTGAGATGCCTGATGAAATCCTCCTCGGTGACGTCATCGCCATCGTAGAAGGAGGAGACATGGAGCCTCAGCTCCCCTTCGCGCAGGGTCCTCCCGATGAGGTCGGAGTCACACGCCGCGACGAGGACCTCCCTGCCGCGCGTGTGGATCTTCATTCTTATCGTGGGCGGTGTCTCCGTATCGGGGATGCGCTTCTGAGCTCATATATTTGTCCGAACGGCTTTCGCTCGCGGTAATCAACGGCATTCAGAGCCTTGTCACGACCCTGAACTTGCCCTCCGTCGGGGTGTAGACCTCGCCCTCCTCCTTCCAGCGCTTTAGAATCTTCTCCGCCTGAGCCACGGGGATGCCCCTCTGCTCCGCGAGCTGGACTATGTCCTCCAGGTCGGCGGTCCCGTCCTCCCCCGCGAGCTCCCTGAGGATGTCCCTGAGGACGATCATCTGCTCGCGCTGAGAATGGCTCACGCCTGTCGTGATTATGTCTATGTCCACCCGCCCGCCCTCACCGGACACGCGGCTGAGCCAGTACTCCACTATCCGCACCGCCCTCGCCGCATCGTCCGCTGAGACTATCGGGCTGAGCCTCGCCCTCGCCGACGCTTCCGCGAGTCTCACATACGCTTCCAGTTGCCTCGGGGTTATCGGGACCGCTGAACCTTCCATCTCTCCTCCCTTGCGTATGTCGAGGTACTGCTCCTTGAGGGTGTCCATCGCCTCCGGGGACAGTATCGGGTAGACGCGCTTGGCGAAGGCGACGTACTTCCTGAAGAAATCCGGCTTGAAGAAAGGCCTGAACGCATCATCGCTGACCCCGCTGGCGGGGACTGATTCCCCGTGCTCCCTCTTCGTTATCATCTCCCCCGCCAGGTGCCCCCTGATGATGTGTTCCGCGAGGTTGCGGTCGTACTCCGCCTGGGGCCTGTCGAACATGCTGAAGATGATGTCGAACCTGCTCAGCAGCGTCGGGGGCATGTCTATCTGCTCGCTGACGTACTTGTGCTCGTCGAAGCGACCGAACTTTGGGTTGGCTGCACCAAGGACCGCGCATCTCGCCTGGAGGACCGCGGTGATGCCCGCCTTCGCGACGCTGACCCTCTGCTGCTCCATCGCTTCATGGATGGCGGAGCGGTCCTGGGGGTTCATCTTATCCATTTCGTCGATGCAGTTATGCACGATGACTCCATCGCAGAGGAAATTCTCGCCTTCGGGCACGCGAAGGTCGTAGACATATCCGTCGTGGTGTTCCACCGTGACCTCTGCGATCCGTTCGACGGCGTAGTCGCTCGCGGTGAGGGCTTGAATGCGCATTCTCTGCTCCTCTGTGCTCCAAGGCGTCAGAGCTTCGCTAAGTCTCATTAGCTGATCCTTGAATGGCTTCCGTCTGGAATGGGTGAGGTCATAAAACGCGCTCCAAACCCCTTTTTCCAACAGCTGGCCAGGGCGCGGGTCCATCTCTCTAAGAATCTGAAGAAGCGGTTGTGTCGGAACCTCTTCATGTCGAGGTGAGACGCCTCGCTTGCGTTCTGGAATCATTTTGTATTTCGCCGAGTATGGCGAAATGCAACTCATGAGACGGCGGGCGTCATGGCTCGATGTAATCTGGATACGAAGCACGCCCCTGCCTTGTCTCAATCGGGAGTAGATGTCAAATCGTCTGAGCGCAAGCATGAATCTCAGATTCGTTTCTTCGTTCGAGGAGACCAAGAACTCTACATCCACACTCTCATAGGTGGTCGCATCTTTCCGCGACTTCTTTATTGAAACACATCCATCCGAATCCATTGCCCCGGCTATGAACCCACGGAGCGAGGCATCATCGAGATGTAGTAAATTGGCAAGATTCTCGTCGGTCAGCCATTTGTATAGATAGGCAATCAAATTGGATCCGCGATGCATGTGATAGCAGGCACTCACCACCGGATGACCACGTATCTGACTGCGCATCAATCGTCCGTGCATCCCCCAAGTCCTGGAAGACACAGCCTTCGTCGCGCGCAAAACTTGCTGGATATTCCTGAGATTTGATCTGGATTGGAAGATGCTGACAGATGAATGACGGTTATCTACTGAGACGTGTCCATCCCCAAATATAAACCCTAGAATGTAAGCCAATTCAGGCGTGATGGTTCCGACTTTGAGTCGTTCAGTCGAGGAACTGCGGCCAAAGGCCAAAGGCCGTCCTTTCCATACCTTGTGTAAATCCAAGTCCTCCAGAATCTTGCGGAATTGTCCAACCCGAACCCCACTGCGACCGGAAAGGAAGTCACGGCTCAGACCGAAGTATCGATTCGCCGCCGCCAAGCTCGGGAACTTGGCATATAAGCTTGACCGAAGCTCTTGTTTCTGGCCGGTAGTGAGTTGGACGATCCAACTCGATGGGATTATGTCAAGGATGTATATTGGTTCCGAGCGTTCGGGCAGCCTCTGTAGAGCAACAAGGCGTCCACGAGCTCGCACATCCTGCAGTTGTTTCCATTCCAAATCCTCGCCATCTAAGACCACGTGATCTGGCGTCAGCCTAAGCACGAATCCGGAGTCGAGCTTCACTCGAAGGATGGGGCCTGAATACCTTCTTCGCGCCAGAAGCTTTATCCGCGAATTCCGCGCGTGCAAGGTGTGGAGATCCAAGGTTGGTGTTTCACTTTCTAAAGCCATAATCTCCAGATTCCTTCCTCTCGAGGTGGCATTCCATGACTTGGTGGCGTCGAACAGCGATTCAATGGCCCGGGGCACCCCATCAATCATGACTTCTGCGCTTGGATGGAGGCATGCAAGACCCTTATCAGCCAGCACGAGAGCTCCGGCCTCAAGGGTCCATCGTCCTTCACCGAATTCTTCACTTCGGATGGCTGCAGCAGTCAGCCCAGCTGCACTCGCGGCTCTGCCCGTAGCAAGGATACCTCGCGGGGAGAGCTTGGCCATGTAGGCGAGCAGTTCTGACTTTGCCGTGCCTGGGTCTCCTACCAATAAAATATGGATGTCACCCCTTATCCTCCTGCCATCGGGCATATGCTTCGGGACGCCCCCGAAGAGCTGCAGGGAGAGGGCCTCCTTCTCCATATCCAGTCCGTAGATTGAGGGCGCTATCGAGGCGACGATGTGCCGGAAAATATCGGGGTCCTCCGCCTCGCGCCTGATCTCCTCGACGTCCTCGTCCGAGATCTTGATCTCCTCGTACTCGACCTGCTCCATCTCCATCGAGTTGATCTCCATGAAGATGTCAAAGAGGGTGGATTTCAGGCCGGGTTTCACACGCTGATAGCTCCTCAGTATGCCGTTGAGCACGACCCTGTCGCCTGGCATCGCGAACCCGACCATGTCGTCGTCGATGTGTGCGCTCAGCCGCCTAGGCTCCTCGCCCCCCCTCAATCCCTCCGGGGCCTCCTGCGCCTCGATCTGCTGCGTGTCGAGGAAGACAGAGCCCTCGTTCATCAGCGCGAACTTGGTCGCCGAGGCGGAGCGCTTGCAGCCGCCTTGGTCCTCGTAGCACTCGAGCGGCTCGTGGAGGACCGTGTTCTCCTGCGGCATCTTGATGACGGTGCCGCACCTCGCGCACCTGAAAGACGCATCGGTGAGCTTCGGCCTGACCTCGGTGGCCTTGCGCACCAGTCCCTCTACCGCGATGTAAGTCCCCAGGTGCTTGCTCCTCAGATCCCTTATCTGGACTCGCGACTCCCGGGGCAGCCCTTTCATCCGCAGGTGGACCCGCACCGCCTCGTCCGTCGGCGGGATGAGCCTCCTTATCGTCTCCTCGCCCGCCGCGATCGCGGTCTGCGGCCTCCTGAGCAGGTACATGCCGAAGTCGGTGTCGTAGCGGTCCAGATCCTCGAACCGGACCTCCAGGCTCCGAGTCTCAGGGTACTCGTCAGCCAGGCTGAGTATACGGCTGTGGTATTCCTGTTCCTCGAAGAACTCTTCCCACTTGGCGAGCAGTTCCTCTTGAGAGTAATCTACCATTCTCGCGCCCCCGGGCTCTCGCGTCGATGTCGCACCTCCTCGTGAGTACATAACGTTTGTAACGAGCCTTCCCGTGGACTCCATCCTCCCATGCAGTAAAGGTGGAGTCGTTTCCACTGGAGATTATCCGCACGGGCTGTAACCGCATTCCCTGCAGAACCCGCACGCCCCGGCCCGGTCCAAGGGCTGACCGCAGTCGGGGCAGGAGTCCTGGTTCACGGGATGAGACTCGGTCCTCGACACCTCCTGCGAAACCATGCTCTGTTTCATGGCAACAATAACAACGGCCGTTCAAGAACAAGGGCTTGACTGGTAGATGCATGAAACTGCTCCATGGAGATGTTGACGCTTCCCTCAGTCCTGTGCAATCTATAAATAGAGAGGCCCCACTGAGTCTCATCAACGGAGTATGAGGGACATGCGTCGTGTGGGCAATCGTTATGCTAGCCTCAGGGACGAAACCATTCGCGCATTCAGGCCGTACTGCAGAGAATGCTCGCTTTCAGACAAGCGGGCTCTTCCTAGCCTGCTCGTTATTGCCACACTGGTCATCGCCAGTCTGATTGCTGTAGTCTCGCTCATCACAATCACCGCCGAGGCCGCGACCTTGTATGTAGGAGGTGGCGGTCCGGGAAACTACACAACGATACAGGCGGCGATAGACGCCGCGAGTCCGGGGGACACCATATACGTCTTCAAAGGGACTTACAAGGAAAAGGTGACGATCTCCAAGACTCTGACGCTCGTCGGCGAGGACACGGCGAATACAGTGATTGACGGCGACCGAGTCTCTGATGTGATGGTGATCACGGCGGATTGGGTGAATGTAAGCGGCTTCAGGATCAGGAACAGCTCGTGGAATGCCGGCGACGCTGGAATAGAGCTTTCTGGCGTTCAGCATTGTCACTTGTTCGAAAACAATGTTTCGGATAACACTGGAATCGGAATCTATCTGGTCACGTCGAGCTACAACACCGTAACAGACAACCTCCTCTACGAGAATTGGGATCCGGACGGGGCAGGCGTTTATCTCCTATCTTCGGACAATAACCTCGTTGCCGGCAATGTCGCAGTCGGGAACGCAAAGGGAATACTGCTCTGGTCCTCGGATGCCAACACGATCACCGGGAACAACATATCCACGAACTGGGACTACGGTACATACCTCAGGTCCGCCAATGATAACACGATTAGCAATAACTCCTTCTTCGACAACTGGGGCCGGGGCGTTCGCGTCGTCCAGTCGAATGGCAATGTCGTCTCCAACAACACCTTCATCCAGAACTATGAGGGGATGTCTCTCGAATCCTCTTCCAGCAATGTCGTCGCCAACAACACCCTGCTGAACAATTGGGACAACGGCATCGAGATCTCAGGCACCGGCAGCAATCGCGTCGCCGATAACCTCCTGCACGATAACTGGGGCGACGGGATACGGACTTCGTACGCCTCATACAACCTCATAGAGAACAACTCGATTGAGGGCAGCTATCGTGCGGACATCGCGCTCGTCTCATCCAACCACGAGACGGTATTGAACAACACGATGGTGGGCGGCGGAGTGTACATCGACGGCAGCGCATACTACGGCAAGTCTCTGAGCCACTGGAACACGCACACTATCCCGACATCTAATACTGTCAACGGCAAACCCGTGTACTACTGGAAAGACGTCGCTGGCGGGTCGATTCCACTCGACGCTGGGCAGGCCATACTTGCGAATTGCTCGGGCGTCGTGGTGGACGGCATCAACATCAGCGACGTCGTCACGAGCGTTGAGGCAGGTTTCTCATCCGGTATCACCATATCCAACATCACCAGCTGGGACGCCTACTACTCGATCCTGTCGATGCAGTCTGAGAGTGTCGATGTCCATGATATCGTGATCTCGTCAGTGGCTCAGATGGGAGTGAGCTTGCTTTTCACCCATGACAGCACGATCACCAATGTCTCGGTCCGGTCTAGTGATTATGCTGGCGTGTACCTGAGGAACTCATATCGCAATGAGCTCAGCACCCTCAACGTGAGCGATGCCGCCACGACAGGTCTCTACTTTGAATACTCGGGCGACAACTACATACTGGGGAGCTTTTTCTGGTTCAACGGGGGAAGCGGTGCCAACCTTCTGGTTTCCAGGAACAACACGATTTCCAACACATCCCTGATTGGCAACTCTTATGGTGTGAGCCTGAGCAACGCAGACAACAATGCGTTCAAGAATGACACGATTGCATCCAATGAAAGATACGGGGTAAACTCTTTCAACTCGAGTGCAAACCGGTTCTTTCACAACGACTTCATCGACAACGGGCAGCAGGCGAGCGACAACAGCCCCAACTCTTGGGACGACGGATATCCATCCGGTGGCAATTTCTGGAGCGACTACACCGGGACGGATGCGTTCAGCGGGCCCAACCAGGACATCCCGGGGAGCGACGGCATAGGCGACACACCGTACGGCATACCCGGAGGAACGAACGAAGACCGCTATCCTCTGATGAATGCCTCTATGCCCCGCCCGTGGCGTCCCTTCGCGCCTCTGAACCTTCAAGCCGTCGCAGGCCTAGGCAATGTCACCTTGACTTGGGATCCTCCGTTGACGGATGGCGGGTCGGCGATCACAGGCTATCGCATCTACCGCGGCCTCACGCCCGGCAGCAAGACCATCCTTGAGGAGATGGGCAACGTCACCAGCTTCGTGGACTCGGGGTTGACGGGCGGGTACACCTACTACTATCAAGTGAGCGCGAAGAACACTGCGGGCGAGGGCAGGAAATCCAACCAAGTTGGCGCTTCTCCATTCGATTTCCCGGGCCCTCCAGGGAATCTGGTAGCCACGCCTGGAGACGGCAGGGTGACGCTCTATTGGTCGGCACCGATCTACACTGGCGGCTCCCCGATCACGAACTACTCGGTCTATAGAGGAAACATCTCCGGTGGCGAGACGGTTTTGGTCAAGCTCGGACAACAAGAGACCTTTGTCGATCTCAACGTGACGAACCGACAGACATACTTCTACCAAGTGAGCGCGTGGAACATAATCGGCGAGGGTCAGAAATCAGCGGAGGGTAGCGCAACTCCGGCAATGGTGCCAAGTCCTCCTAGGAACCTCACGGCGACAGCAGGAGCGGGGACTATCGCGCTCAACTGGACCCTCCCGGCTGACGACGGTGGCTCGCCCATTACGACTTACATGCTGTACAGAGGGACTACTCCCGGAGGAGAGTCGCCCATGTGGACCGTCGGCAACATTCTCTCCTATGTGGACGTCAATGTGACCGGCGACGTCACCTACTTTTATCAGATTACCGCCATTAACGCGATAGGTGAAGGGACGCGGTCCAACGAGGCAAATGCGACGGCCATGGGCGTGCCATCCAATCCGCTGAACTTGACCGCTGTGGGCGGGAACGGAGTCGTGACCTTATCCTGGATGCAACCCCTCTCCGATGGCGGTAGCCCAATCATCGGCTATACAATCTATCGAGGCCTCACGAGCGGAGGCGAGATCTATCATGCGACAGCGGGCGTCATCCCCACTTTCATCGACACGGGCCTCACCAACGGCGTCACATACTACTACAAAGTCAGCGCGAGTAATGCGATAGGAGAAGGTGCGCGGTCCAACGAGGCTTATGCCACGCCGATGACGGTCCCCGGTCCCCCAACCGGTGTCGTGGCCATGAGCACCTATTTCACCGCGATGGTCGAATGGCAGGCCCCGTTGAACACGGGGGGCTCCCCTGTCACGAACTACTCGATCTACAGGGGGACCTCGCCCGGAGGAGAGACCCTGCTGGCGACCATAGGCAATCTCCTGTCGTACACGGACATCAACGTGACCAATGGCCAGATTTACTACTATGTGGTGTCCGCGATCAACGCTGCCGGCGAGGGCCCGAAGTCGCTGGAGGTCAGGGTGACTGTGCCCGACCACCCCTCTGCACCGCTGAACCTGCTGGTAGCAAGCGGGAACCAGGAGGTGACGCTGACATGGGACCCACCGACTTCTGATGGCGGCTGTCTCATCACCAACTACTCCATCTACAGGGGGTTCTGGAGCGGCGGCGAGACGCTCTTGACAACCGTCAGCGTCTCCACGACCTACACAGACACGGGGCTCACCAACGGGGTCGCTTACTACTATCGAGTCAGCGCGATTAATCCCGTCGGCGAGGGACCGAAATCCAACGAGGCGATGGCTGTCCCGAGCACCCTGCCGTCCCCGCCAACGATCGTCAGCGCAACCGGCATCGACGGCGAGGTGGTGCTCACCATTTTCCCGCCAACAGACAGCGGCGGTCTTCCGATCATCACATACAAAATGTACCGGGGAACGAGCCCCGGCGGGGAAGTCTTCATCACGGACATAGGCACGCCGAGCAAGCACTTCGACGCGGGCCTCACGAACGGCGTCATGTACTACTACAGGCTGTCCGCGGTGAACGCAAACGGTGAAAGCGATCCATCTGAGGAAGCGAGCGCGATGCCCCGGGCTTTGCCTTCGCAGCCCCTGAACGCGCATGCTACGGCAGGCTTCGTCCAGGTGCAGCTCACGTGGCAGGCACCCGCCAAGGACGGCGGCTACCCGATCACCGCCTACAAGGTGTATCGCGGAGTGACATCTGGTGGCGAGACGCTGCTGGCGACCCTGGGCAACGTCCTGAGTTACACGGACTTGGCGGTGACGAACGGGCAGGGATACTTCTACAAGGTCAGCGCGATGACTGTGGTGGGGGAGGGCCCGCAATCGACCGAGGTCTCAGCGACGCCGTTGTCGCCTCCTTCGACTCCCTCGCCGCCGCAGAACCTCGTGGCGCTCGCGGGGAACGCTCAGGTCGCCCTCGCTTGGGATACACCCGCATCGGATGGCGGATCGCCGGTCACCGGTTACAGCCTCTACCGCGGCACGGCGGCGGGCGGAGAGGTCTTCATCAGGATCGTCGGCAACATGCTGACCTACACCGACACTGGGCTGACGAATGGCCAGACCTACTACTTCGAAATCACCGCGTCAAACGTGGCGGGTGAAAGCGGGCGCTCGAACGAGGCAAATGCCAGGCCGGCCATGGTGCCCGGACAGCCCACCGGATTGGTCGCGGTTGCAGGCACTCTGCGGGCGACCCTCACGTGGAACGCGCCTGCGAGCGATGGCGGTTCCTCGATTACGAACTACGTCATCTACCGCGGCGCCACATCTGGCAGTGAGACAACGCTGGCGACCGTGGGCAACGTCCTCACCTATGTGGACAGCGACGTGGTCGGCGGTCGCGCCTACTTCTACAGGGTCAGCGCCATCAACTCGATAGGAGAGGGACCGCTGTCCGTTGAGGCGACTGTCACCATCTCCCCGTCACCGAACCTGCCGCCGACGTGCTCAATCACCGCTCCTCCGCAGGGAGCCGAAGTCTCCGGCAGAGCCGCAATCCAGGGAGTCGCGGCGGACGCGGACGGAAACATCATCGTCGTGGAGATCCGCATGGACGGTGGATCCTGGATGGGCGCGTCGGGCAAGGACGCGTGGAGCTACGCCTGGAACACGAAGTTGTACTCGAACGGGCAGCACACGATCGAGGCGCGGTCCTATGACGGGAAGGATTTCTCGCAGGTCGCGAGCGTGACCGTGTCAGTCAACAACCCCGCCGAGCAGGGCCCGGGCGGCGGGAGGAGCTCGTCTGATGCTGTTGGCATTGCACTGTCCATAGCCCTCCTCGTCGTTGCGATGTTGCTGATATTCCTTTTCCTGAAGGAACGTCGGTCGAGGAAACCTGCAGTGGAGCCTCAAGAGAGTCTCTCGGAAAAGGAGACGCCGGAAGAGGTGTTCGAGGAGGAGTGGCAGGAAGAGGAGGAACCGCCAGAGGAATTCCTGTAGTCGGAATGGGCTCAGCCGGGGCCGCAAGTGCATCTCGCGCGAGCCAAATCATGGAGAGATTGCACAGCCGCAGGCCGTGGAACATGGCTACCAGCGTCCGCATCTCAAATTAGAGGTTATAAATACGGGGGCTGTGCTCCGTTCCGGCGAGGAGGCTCTGGAGCAATGTACTCTGTGGGCGAGCCCAAGTGCGGGCTCTCGGCTAGACGAACGGACCGGCTCAAGATCGGTCTTCGCGGAACGAGGTCAGGGAACCCGGGGAAGGGCGGGGCAAGTCTCCTGCTCGCATTCCTCGTGCTGGCGGGCTGCTTCTTCACATTGATCAACGTTGTCCCTGTGAGCGTGAGTGCCTCCACATTGTATGTTGGCGGGACTGGCCCCAGCAACTTCACAACGATCCAGGCCGCCGTCGACTCCGCGAGTCCAGGAGATACGGTCTTCGTGTACAACGGGACCTATCCTGAACAGGTCACGATCGCGAAGACGCTGTCCCTCGTTGGCGAGGGTAGCAACTTCACGACGATTGACGGATTGGGCTTGGGCACCGTCGTCCACATGGAGGCTGATTGGGTCAACATCACAGGGTTCACCGTGAAGAACAGCTCATCGGCCCGCTACTCTGCGGGGATCGAGCTGCACTGGGTCAACAACAGCAGGATATGGGACAACAACGTCTCCTCGAACAATCAGAACGGCATCTATCTCAACCACTCGAATGGGAATACGGTCGAGAACAACGACGCGGATGACAACGCCGGCATCCTCAGCGCCGGAATCTACCTGAGCTATTCGAACAACAACACCGTGCTCAACAACACCGCCTCGGGCAACGCACATGGCCTCCATGTCGAGTACTCCACGAACAACAGCATAACCTTGAATAACGCGTCGTCGAACCGGGACGAAGGGATTTCATTCTATTACAGCTCGAATAGCACGATAGCCAACAACTCAATCTATGACGACACAAACAAGGGCATATTCACATTCTTTTCTGAGGGCATATTCATCGCCAACAATAGCGTTGCACTGAACTCGAATGGCATTTATATCGAATTTTCCGGCAATTGCTCCGTGGTGAACAATCACGTCGCGAATAGCGCGGGCGCCGGCTTGGTTCTGCATGGATCTTATCACAACTTTGTCTTCAACAATACGATCAGGAACAACACACAAGACGGCATACGGGGCATGCGGTCGCACGACAACTTGATTCTGAATAATTCCTTGGATCTCAACTTGCGCGCAGCAATTGTTTTTGATTCGTCGCTTAGGGAAACCGTGACGGGCAATATCATGGGTGGTGGCGGCATCCTCATCTCGCCGCAAAGCTCAGACGGAGTGGAGAATTGGAACTCCCACTTCATCGATGAAACCAATCTTGTCAAGGGGAATCCGGTGAGGTATTGGAAAGACGCAGTCGGGGGTACTGTCCCGCCCGGGAGCGGCCAGATCATCCTCGCGAACTGCACAGGAGTCACCGTTGAGAACCAGAACATCAGCGGTGTCGCCTCGGGGATAGAGCTGGGCTTCTCAACCTCGAACGCCGTTCAAAACCTGAATACATCGGGCAATCTGTGGGGCATCTTTGCGTTCCATTCGTACGGCACCTCGATAATGAACGTGACAGCGAATTACAATGACATGGGCGTCTATCTCTCATACTCTGATAACGCGACCATTCAAAATTCCATCACGAATCGTGACTCCGTTGGCGTCGCCGTATACTCCTCCACCTGGAGCTTCGTCTTCAACGTGAATGCATTGAACAACACGGCCACTGGCATCTTGATCAGCAACACTGACCACGGCATCGTGGCCAACAACACGTTGACCGGGAACGAGGTCGGCATCAACGGCTTCGGCAGCCGTGACACCATCATTGTCAACAACACAATATCCATGAACTCAGTGGGCATCGCCTTCATGACCACACTGCGCAATAGGATTTTCCACAATGCGTTCCTGAACAACACCCTGGAGGCTCAGGACCTCGGCGGCAACGACTGGTGGAACGACAGCTATCCGTCAGGCGGCAACTACTGGAGCAACTACACCGGCATCGACGTCCTCCATGGTCCGAACCAGGACCTGCCCGGATCCGATGGCATCGGGGACACTCCGCAACTCATCCCCCTGGGTTCCAACCAGGACAAGTATCCCCTCATGGCGCCATTCCCGCCACCACCAAGGGCCCCGCCGACACCGCCAAGAACCCTGCAAGCCGTGGCCGGCAACGCCCAGGTGACCTTGACGTGGGCCGCGCCCGACTGGGATGGCCTCTCTCCCGTCACCAACTACACAGTCTTCAGGGGGACCGTCTCCGGGGGAGAAACGCCTCTGATCACCCTTGGAAACGTCCTCACTCACTTGGACGCGGGGCTGACGAACGGCCAGACATACTATTACAAGGTCGCGGCGGTCAACATCGCGGGCGAGGGCGGGAAGTCGAACGAGGCGAGCGCGAGGCCGGCAACGATACCGGGGCAGCCGAACGGTCTTGCGGCGGTGCCAGCAGACAGGCAGGTCAGCCTCACGTGGTCTGCTCCAGCGAGCAATGGCGGCTCCCCGATCACCAACTACTCGATCTACAGAGGCACGACCTCTGGCGGGGAGACGCTCCTCGTCACTGTCGGCAACGTCCTCTCGCATGTCGACCCGGGTCTGACGAACGGAATCACCTACTACTACACTGTCGCGGCGATAAACGATGTTGGCCAGGGTCCGAATTCAACGGAGGCCAGCGCGACTCCCCTGGCGGTGCCGACAGAGCCGTTGAACCTGCAGGCGGCGCCCGGCAACGGGCAGGTGACGCTCACGTGGAGCGTCCCCTTGTCGGATGGCGGCAATCCGATCATCAATTACACCGTTTACAGGGGCATCGCACCGGGTGGTGAGTCCTATCTGGTCAAGATCGGCAATGTCCTCACCTACGATGACATCGGCCTGATCAACGGCCAGACATACTACTATCAGGTCTCCGCGACGAACGCGGTGGGCGAGGGCGGGAAATCTAATGAAGCGAGCGCGAGGCCGGCAACGATACCGGGGCAGCCGACCGGTCTTGCGGCAGTACCAGCAGACAGGCAGGTCAGCCTCACGTGGTCTGCTCCCGCGAGCAACGGCGGCTCGCCGATCACCAATTACGCAATCTACAGGGGCACGACCTCCGGCGGGGAGACGCTCCTCGTCACTGTCGGCAATATCCTCTCGCACGTCGACCCGGGTCTGACGAATGGGGTCACATACTACTACACGGTCGCGGCGATCAATAGCGTCGGCCAGGGTCCGAATTCAACGGAGGACAGTGCGACTCCTCTGGCGGTGCCGACAGAGCCACTGAACCTGCAGGCGGCTACCGGCAACGGGCAGCTGACGCTCACCTGGAGCGCACCCTTGTCGGATGGCGGCGTGCCGATCATAAACTACACGATCTACAGAGGCCTCGCGTCTGGTGGCGAGTCCTATCTGATCATGATCGGCAACGCCCTCACCTACGACGACATAGGCTTGATCAACGGCCGGACATATTACTACCAGGTCTCTGCGACGAACGGGGTGGGCGAGGGCCCGAGGTCCGCCGAGGTGGGCGGCATCCCTGGCCAACCGCCAAGCGCGCCAATTGGACTTGCGGCATCGCCCGGCAACCGACAGGCAATCCTCACGTGGTCTCCGCCGGCGGACAACGGCGGTCTTGCGATCACGAGCTACTCCATCTACCGCGGGAACTTCTCCGGTGGCGAGACTCTTCTGATCACAGTAGGCAACATCCTCACCTACACGAACACGGGCCTGATCAACGGGCGGACGTACTACTACACGGTGAGCGCCTGGAACGCGATGGGAGAAGGAGCGAAATCGAACGAGGCGAGCACGACGCCGGCTGTGCCCCCATCCGAACCCTTCGATCTGATCGCGAATGGTGGGATCGGGCAGGTCAGCCTGCAGTGGCTGCCGCCGATAGACAACGGCGGGAGCCCGGTCACCGGCTACAGGGTCTACAAGGGGACGAGCCCTGGCGGCGAGACACTCTTGGTGACGCTTGGCAATGTGCAGACCTATCTGGACGGCGGCCTCAACAAGGGCACGACTTATTACTATCAGGTCACGGCGCTGAACGCAGTCGGCGAGGGTCGGCGTTCTGTCGAGAGGAGTGCGACGACGGCGGCTGAACCTACGGCACCCCGGAACCCGCGGGCGGTTGCGGGTAACGGCCAGGTCAGGCTGAGCTGGTCCGCACCTTCGTTCGATGGCGGGGCGCCGATCACCAACTACAGGATCTACAAGGGAACGAGCCCGAGCGGCGAGATATTCTTCCTGGAGCTGGGCAATGTCCTGAGCTACACCGACGCAGGATTGACGAACGGGCAGGCATACTACTATCTAGTTTCGGCGGTGAATGCGATCGGCGAGGGCATAGCGTCTGGCGAGGTCAGCGCGACTCCCACGGCCGGTCCGAGCCCGCCTTCCGCGCCACAGAACCTGCAGGCCTTCGCAGGGAACAAGCAGGTCACGCTCACATGGGTTGCACCGGCATCCGATGGCGGTGCCCCGATCACCAGCTACCGCATCTACGCGGGCCCGGCGTCGTCCGGCAAGAGCATGGTCGCGGAGACCGGGAACCAGCTCTCCTTCGTGGACAGGGGGCTGACGAACGGCGAGATGCGCTTCTACGAGGTCGCGGCGGTGAACGCGGCGGGTGAAGGGGCGAGGTCGAACGAGGCGAGCGCGACGCCGAGGACCGTGCCGGGGCAGCCGGTAGGTCTCACGGCGGTTGCGGGGAACGGCCAGGTGACGCTGAGCTGGACCGCCCCCGCGGAAGACGGAGGTTCGGCGGTGACCGGCTACAAGGTCTACCGCGGCACCTTCTCCGGTCAGCTGACCCTGCTGACGACGCTCGGCAACGTCCTCACATACCTCGACACAGGTTTGACGAACAGTCAGGTCTACTACTACATGGCGAAGGCGGTGAGCGCGGTCGGCGATGGCCCGGGATCGAACGTGATCAGCGCGACGCCGTCGAACCGCCCGCCGACGTGCCTGATCGACACCCCGTTGTACCGCTCCTCCGTATCGGGGAGTGTGACGGTGTCTGGAACTGCCTCAGACCAGGACGGGACGGTCGTCAGGGTGGAGGTCAGGATCGATGACGGCACCTGGCAGGTGGTGAGCGGGACGACTTCGTGGTCGTACTCATGGGACACTGGCGGCGTCTCGGACGGGCAGCACAAGATATACGCGAGGTCGTTCGACGGGGACGGCTACTCGGGTCTGGCGCAGACCACGGTGACGGTGGCGAACGCCCCGCCGCAGGGGCAGAACTCGGCGTGGATGATCGGCCTGGCCATACTCATCTTCCTTGCCCTGGTCATCTTCTACTTCCTTAAGGTCAGACCGAAGAGGCGCGAGAGAGAGGAGAAGGAGAAGCCGCCGGCCAAGTGAGCCCGGGGAGACGTCGAGCTCAAGCCCAATGCAGGACCAGTTCGATCCTAATTGACTCTCCGCAGATGGAGTAGTCGGAAGCGGCAGAGTAGCCCGAGGAGGAATCGAGCGTTCCGAGGGAGAAGACGTTCTCGAAGCCGCGATCTCCGGCAATCTCCGTCTCGAGAGAGAAGTCGTATGCTCCGGTCAGCAAACTGCGGGCGATCATCTCAATCCTCCCGTTGCAGTCGGCGAAAGCGCTCACCTGCATGCCCTGCGAGACCAGGTACGCCTCCTCGAGCAAGTAATCCTCCACGGTGGTGTTGTTCCCGAGTGCCACCCTCCCGCCATCGCGTCCCTCGTAGAAAGCCTCCGTGAGAGTGCTCGACAGCAACGAGTCGAGACTAGCCCTCGCGTAGGCGAGCGCGGCGTCCCTCACCGCGCCCTCGTCGGGCCGCATCAGGATCAGAGAAGTCGAGAGGACAAGGCATGACGCGACGGAGATGATCATGAGGAAGAGCATGGCGTCGTAGAAGCCCTCCTGCCCGAACGAGTCCGTTCAATCCCTCCATGCCCAGAGGACGACGCGCGCGGGGCTGATGTTCCCGCCACCGCCGCGAAGGGACGCGCTCGTCACGCACGCTCCGCGATCTTGCGCTGGTGGGCCGGTCGACCAGGACCATGAGTGTCCCCCGCCATCCGCCACCGCGACGATACTGAGGCTGAAGCCGAAACCGACCCTCAGCCCCTCCCTGATCGTTGCCACGTCAAGTGCATCTAGCTTACTCTCTTCGAGCATCCCCCTCTCGCCTTTCCAGAGCACCGGGTCGAACTGAAGGAGATCCTCGCAGACCCTCCGAGCGTCCTCGTCAAGTTGTTTCTGTGCACTTCGCTCTTGGTTCGCCGCGAAGGTCGATGCCAGATCGACGACAAGAATGCTGACCGAGATCATCGCGACCATGACGCAGAAGAGATCCTGGACGAAAGCGAACCCTCGACGGTCCATGCATCCAGACAAGCGCCGCCTCCGGGCAACAACCCATCGCGCGGAGTTAGTCCGCCCGGATGATACGTCCGGCTGGCACCTATATGCCTTCGCCGGCACACTCGATATGCGAGGAGCATCAGGGATGTTCAACTCCTATCAGATGGACCACGCGAAAGGACTCATGATCGTGGACTGCAGCGACGCGGATGTCGACGAGCCGGACCTCAAGGACCCGAGGTGCCTCAGGGCGGTCCTCAAGAACCTGGGCAGCGAGCTGAGGGTCGAGGGCGTCGTGCTCAACCACCACAGGGAGAAGCACTACGGGCGGAGGACGCTGAAGGCCCTGCGCGAGGTCATATCGCTGTCCTCGCTCCACGACCAGCTGGCGGGCCAGGAGCCCCTGCCGAACTTCCCCGGCCTCGCGAGGAAGGAGATACAGGTGAGGTGCGGCGCATGTCAGTTCAACCCCGCGTCGCTCTTCGCCCGCCTCAAGGAATTGCTGCTCGGCGACCTGCCCCAGATAGATTTCCCGGCCTTTTCCGCGGAGTTCGCGGCGAGGGCGAGGGAACTGGAGCGTCACAGGTACAAGGGCTGTCAGCATTGCGCCGCCAGGACCGTCGCGGATCTCTCGTTCCTGCTCTCCGAGGTCGAGTCGTTCGCCGACAAGATCCTCGCACCGGGCCAGGGGAGGAAGTGAGCGTGAGCGCGGGGGAGTCGGCCGTACAGCACTCGGTCACCGATGCACCGGCGGAGTCCGCGATCGAATCTCTCCTGACGCGGCTGGGAAACATCGAATCGCAGAGGCTCAGGGACTCGCTGGCGATCGTGCTCGACAACGACAGGGAGACGAAGCCGGCGTTCTCGTCGTCGTGGGTCCTGCCGATACCGCCGCCGCAGGCGCAGCTGGTGAAGAGCTATCCCATAGGCGACGCGGAGGTGAGGCTGTACCGCCTCCCCGACAGGACCGAGTCGCTCTACTTCGTCGCTCCCTTCGAGTACAGCCTCGATTCCCGCCAGCTGAAGCTGCTGTGCAAGGCGAGGGAGGAGCTCAGGGCCCTCAACCCGGGGAAGGTCGAGCTCAGGACACCCCAGGAGGCGCGCATGTACGCCGTGCAGGTCGGCGAGGGGATGCTCGCCGCCGCCTCGAGGAGAGACGAGGTCAGCGTCGGCAAGGACAAGAGCGAGGAGAAGGCGATGCTCAGGAAGCTCGCTTCGGTCCTGGCGAGGTACACGACAGGCCTGGGAGTTATCGAGATCCCCCTTGCGGACCCGAACGTCCAGGACGTCTACATCGACGCGCCGAACTCGAGGTGCCCCGTGCATCTCGTACTCGGCGCGGTGGATGGCGGGCTGAGCCAGCGCTGCGTGACGAACATCAGGCTGACGGAGGGCGACGCGGAGTCGCTCCTGTCGCGGTTCAGGTTCGAGAGCGGCCGCCCCTTCTCCGAGGCGATGCCCGTGCTCGAGACGAACCTGGACGAGTTCAAGTCCAGGGTCACCGCGATAGGGAGGCCGCTGAGCCCTCACGGCCTCGCGATGGCTCTCCGCCGGCACTCGACGGAGCCATGGACGCTGCCCCGCCTCATAGCGGCGAAGAGCCTCACGCCATTCGCGGCGGGCCTCCTCTCCTTCCTCATAGACGGGCGCTGCACGATCCTCGTGGCGGGGAGCAGGGGCGCGGGGAAGACGTCGCTCCTCGGCGCGCTCATGCTCGAGCTGCCGCAGAGCCAGAGGATCCTGACCATCGAGGACACGCTGGAGCTGCCGACGACGCAGATGCAGATGCTAGGCTACAAGGTGCAGAACCTGTTCGTGCAGAGCTCCCTGGGCGGCCTGGGCGAGATGACCGCGGACGAGGCGCTCCGCGTCTCCCTGAGGCTAGGCGAGAGCGCTCTCGTGCTCGGCGAGGTCAGGGGCCAGGAGGCGAGGACTCTCTACGAGGCGATGAGGGCGGGGACGGCGGGGAGCTCGGTCCTCGGCACGATACACGGCAACTCATCCAAGGCGGTGTACGAGAGGATAGTGCATGACATGGGGATCCCCCCGATGGCCTTCGCGGCGACGGACGTCATCGTGATCGCAGGTCTCGCGAGGCCTGGCGGGACGCAGAGGCAGCTTCGCCGCGTGACGGAGATCACCGAGCTGGCGAAGTCGAGGGGACCGGGCGAGTTCTCGCCGCTCATGACATACGAACCGAAGGTGGATGAGCTCAGGGGGGTCGACAGGGTCCTCTGGAACTCGGAGAAGATCTCCTCGATAGCGGCTCAGTGGGGTCTCTCCACGGAGGAGACGATGGAGAACATACGCATCAGGGGGGAATGCAAGAGGAGGGTCGTCGCCGAGTCTGTCAGGCGCGCGGACCCGAGCTTGCTCGGCGCGAGGTTCGTCGCCGCCGCGAACTCGAAGTACTGGTCGCTAGTCGAGTCCGGTCTGGCGGGAGACGTGCTGCTCTCGGAGTGGACCAGTTGGCTGGCGGGGGGCTGGTGAATGGATGGCGGGTCGTGGTTCGTCTCCTTCTGTTCCTTCGCATCCCGCCGCTTCCCCGCGCTCGTGAAGATTGGCTCGAAGCATCTGGAGAGGATACGCAAGAAGAAAGTAGAAAAGAAACCCGCCAACCCCCGAATCCCTGTGTTATCCTGGAAAGGCGGGAAGAAGGACTCGGGTTCGACGCAGGCAAGCAGGGTCGAGAAATCGCTCAGGTTCACGGGGACTTCGCTGATGGTCGAGGAAGTCCTCGCGGCTGCCTGGCTGGCGGGGATTCTCGCCTCCGTGGCGGTGGTCGCCGCAGTCGTCCTCGTCCTCGTTCTCGGTGGATTCGGCCCGATGCTCTATTTCCTGCCGTTCGCCTCGATTGCCCCGATCGCTGCATACTCCCTCATCATGAACTACCCGGAAGCCCGCGCGAGGAGGATGAGGATCAGGTCCCTCGGCTCTGCGCCCGAGGCGGTGACCTACATGGCGATGAGCCTCAAGCTATCCCCCTCCCTCAACAAGGCCATCGAGTTCGCCGCAGAGAACACGGAGGGGCCGCTCGCCGACCGGCTCAGGGGGGTCATGTGGGACGTCTACACGAGGAAGAAGGAGTCGATCGAGGAGTCGTTCATGGGCTTCGCGAACGACTGGGGCGAGTGGAACGATGACCTGAAGCGCTCTCTCTACGGGCTGCTGAGCGCGGCGGGGGAAGGGACGCAGCAGGGACTCGACCGCGGCCTGGAGAGGGCGCAGGAGACGGTCAGGGCGGGAGCAAGGAGGAGGATGGAGGAGTTCACCGCCTCGCTCAAGATGCCCGCGACCGCGTTCTTCGCTCTGTGCGTTCTGCTTCCTTTGATCATCGGGACGACCCTCCCCGTCCTCAGCCTGGGGGGAATGGGAATACAATCCGTTGAGACGCTGTCGCAGCCGCAGTCGGGCGGAGGCGGGCCACAGCTGGTGCTGCTTCTTGATGTCGTCTTTCCCGCCATCGCGTTCCTCTATTCGATCATGCTCCTGGGGAGGAGGCCCGGCACGACCGGAGCGCCTTGCATCCCGCCAGCCAAGAACAGAGCGCGGAGGAAGTGGGCGGCGGTTTCCCTCATCGTTGCGGCGATTCCCTTTCTGTCTCTCCTCACCCCGGCCAGCGCCTACGCGCCGATCGCGGTCATCTGGAGCTTCACGCTCGGCGTCTCGACCTACTTGGTCCTCAGCAGCGCGGACCGCCGCAGGAGGCAGAGGGAGTTGCGGCTCCTCGAGCAGCAGATGCCGGACGCCGTCTTCATCATCGGGAGCAAGCTGGGGGAGGGACTCTCGGTCGAACAGGCCTTGGGTAGGGCGAGCGAGTCGCTCAAGGGACTGGAGGTCGCTGCCTTCCTGGACCGCCTCCGCTTCTCGCTGCAGCTGCACAGGCGCGGCCTCGAGGAGACTCTGTTCGGGCGCGAGGGCCTGCTGAGGGAGCATCCTTCCCGCATGGTCAGGGTGTCGCTGAAGATGGTCGTCGACCTCTCCCGCAAGGATCCCTCGGCGGCGGGCAAGGCGCTCGTCGACTTCTCACATTACCTCAGGGACCTGCAGGAGGTCGAGAGGGACATCAAAGCCAAGCTGGGCGAGATTGTCGATGCGATGAAATCCACGGCGAGCTTCTTCGCGCCGCTCGTGCTCGGCATAACCTCGGCGTTGTACATGCTCCTCGAGAAGTCCTTCGGGAGCATCGCGCCCCTCCCTATCTCGTCTCTGTCGTTCATGGCGGCGCTCGGGCTCTACCTGGTCGTCATGGTGCCGATCATTGCGAACTTCAGCGTCGGCCTGGAGACGGGCGGAGACGGTGCCGAACTGGCGGGGTTCCTCGGGAAGGCGTGGCCGACTTCGCTGGGCCTGTTCACGCTGGCTGCGGCTTTCTCTGTCATCGGGCTGGGAATCTAGGCTGCCGTACATCGAAGCCAAATTCTAAATGCCTGCTCATTCATGCCGGACTCCGTGGACGTGCCCGGGGAACTTGACGAGCTCAAGAGATTCCACGGCCACCTGGGGCCGTATGTCACCATAGGCTTCCGCATGGGGCAGATAGCGAGGAGGGAATTGGGAGATTACAGGGGCATGATGGCCATCGTCAGCTGTTCACTGGTGCCGCCGATGCGGTGCCTCGTTGACGGGGTCCAGATGGGGTCCAGCTGCACCTTCGGGAAGGCCAACATCAAGCTCAAGCCGGGGGCGAACCCCCGAGCGACCTTCGAGAAGGCGGGGAAGAGGCTCACCGTGACGCTCAAGACAGGGCTCAGGCAGACCATCGACAAGGAGATGTCGAAGGCCGAGGAGGTCGACCAGAGCTTGCGCTACTATCGGATGGCAGAGGCCGACCTCTTCGACGTCTCGCTCGTCTAGCCAGGGACGTTCCACGACGCGTCGTTGAGAGCAAGGATCCAGTAGCCGTTCCCCGCTCCCAGCTGGAATGTGTCGTAGTTGATCCTGTCGAGGTAGTACGGTGCTTCGAGCGCGTTGTACGCTTCGAACGCCATGACGTTGCCCGGCATCTGCGACTTCAGCTGCCCGAGGGTGTAAGGCATGAAGGACGGGAAGCCCACGAGGTTCCAGCCCGCCTTTATCTGGACGGTCATGCCCGTCGGCACCTTGCCGGCGACCTTCGCGTTTCCCGCGCTCGTCGTGTGCACCCAGATGCCCATGCTCATTGCCGCGACCGAGAAGTCGTTGTACGTCCTGCCAGGCTTGTAGCTCTGCCAGTGGTCCGCCGAGTCCATCGGGTCGTACCAGCGAGCCGAGTCGTAGCTGACTCCGGCAAGCAAGGTCGTAAGGGTCATGTCGCCTGTGATAACAGGAATCGACAACAGGTTCATGCCGCTGATCAGAGCCTTGACTGCCTTCGCGCCTTGGTCGACCGTGCTCGCTGTGCCGCCGACGTTCTTGGCCTTCACGAAGTAGAAGTACGAGATGGCGTCCGCGCCCGCTCCCCCGTCGACGTAGAAGCCCTGTCCGACCGGTGAGGTGCCCAGCAAGGTGTAGGCCGCCCCCTTGTTCTTGTCGTAGCCGGTCGAGCTGCGCCAGACCTCGTAGTTGTCGAGGTTGGTCGGGTCGTCGGGCGAGAGTAGCCATGTGACCATCACGTTTGTCCTCCCGTTCACCAGAGCCGTGTCGGTTAGCACCGGCGGTCTCGGGGGCCTCGTCGGCGGGATGTCCTGCACGCAGAATGTCGATGTCTCGAACGCGCCCCAGTGGCCCGCGACGTCCAGGGAGTGGATGTAGAGGTCGTGGCAGTTCTTCGACAGGAAGTCGAGCCTGCCGGACCACGTGACAGGTTCCACGGGAGATGTCGGTGGACTGGTGAGGTTCATCCCCCAGCCCATTCCGTCCGCTCCAGTTGCGTCGAAGAAGAACTCGGCCGGCCTTGTCGGGTCGATGTTGCTGTTGCCGGTGGTCGTGTCATCGGCCGTGGCGTTGATATACACAGTGACCGGGCCCATCACCGGGTTCGGGTGGATCGTGCCGCTGCCCGCCCAGAGCGTCGGTCCGGCGCAGTCGCCGCCGGGCCTTGTGACCGTGAACGTGCCGTCGCTGTCATCGGAAGCGTTGAAGTTCGGGTTCCCGTCGTCCTGCACCTCTATGCGGACAAGGAAGGTGTCGCCATTGCAGACGCTGGCTGAGAGGTACCACGGGTGCGACGTGTTCACCGCAGGTATGTCATACGCTATCGGGAACCAGCTCTGGCCGTTGTCGAACGAGTAGTACGCGGCCTGGCTCAGTATATTGGAACCGGAGGTGGACGCGGACCAGGTGATCGTGACCCAGTCGCCGATGTAGGTCTCGCCGCCGTTGGGCACCGCCACTTGCACGTCCGGGTGGTCCCTCCCCAGGAGCCAGACAATCGTCAGGTCGAGGATGTCTGTCCTCGTGACGCTGTATGTCACTCCCGCGTTGTAGTCGACGTCTATCCAGTTGAAGTAGAAGCCGACCATCTTCGACGGGGTTCCTCCCCAGAGGCCGATGCCCAGAGAGCCGTTGTTGGCGCTCGAGACCCACCTCACCGATATCTTGTCGGGCGTGGAGTCGCCGCCGACATCGGACCACACATAGGTCGTCAATCCGCCAGCCGGCAGCGAGGTCACTTCATCCGCCGAGCCGCCGCTCCTGAACGGGACGTATGGTATCGGGCCAGCGGAGTAGGCGTCGCTGATCGGGTCGCCCGACTCGCCGAGTATCCCCGTTATGGTCAGCGGGTCTCCCGCGTTCGGGTTCCCGCTGCTGAACGAGGCCTTCAGGAGGGCCTTCACCTGAGAGCACTTCACGGGATCGACCCAGCTGGAGGTCACCCCGCAATACGCCCAGAACGTGTCGTGGTGGACGTAGAGGAGCCTGCCGCCGAAGTTGAGGTAGTTGGTCAGCAGGAGGAGCTCGAAGTCGTTGTGCGGCGGGTACTGCTCCATGCCGACCTGCCAGATCACCGCCTTGTACGACTGCATGAGGCCGAGCGACGGGTCGCCGCTGTAGGCGACGTGCCACTCGTTGTAGGACCATCCCCGTGCCGCGAGAGACTGCCTGTACGCCTGCACGCCCTCGGGGCGTTTCTGCTCGAACGTCTCGTCGCCGAGAACGAGCAGTATCTCGCCCTTCGCGGTCGTCTTGAAGGCGTAGTGCTGCCCGCCGTTGTCGTCGGTGGTGTTGTGCCCCCTCGCGTCCGTGCTCTGCACGTCGAAGAAGTAGAGCGTGGCGGTCTGGAGGTTGACTAGAATGATCGAATGGCTGATCATCAGCTCCGAGGTTGACTTCACGTTCGCAATCGGCAGCACCGCACCGTAGATGATCGTGGAGTCTGCCGGGATGTTTGTCTTCCATGTGATCGTCGCGGTGGAGCTCGTGATGCCGGTGACCCTGACGTCGTATATCATCGGCTTCAGGGCATCTATGGTGGCGTGTGCGAAGGAGTCGTGCGGCGGGTTCGGGTCGGTGTACTGCGCCCAGATCGTGTCCCTGTCGCTGACCTCGAGGATTCCGTCGGGCAGCGGTGTCCCGAAGGAGGTCTGTATCGAGCCGGCGAAGACGCCTGTCCCCGCTCCGGTCTCGGTCAGGGTTATGTCCTCGGGCCAGGGCTCGGTCGTGCTCGTCATGCTTGCCGTCAGGGGCCCGGTAGCGCCCAGGTCGACGACCCGGACGTTGACCGTGTCGCTCTCCTTGTAGCTGTGGCGGTCGAGCATCACACGGCCGTAGCCTATGTCGAGCCCGCCAACCACCGCGATCGAGTACGGCTGGGGTCCCGCCGGCACGTCGTTCGCCAGGACCCTGAGGGTCCAGACGCCCGTGCCCGGGTTGTTGACGATTACCCCTTCGATGTTGTTGACGTGATCGTAAGAGCCGAAGTTCGGCCTTGAGGCGCCGGTCGCGAAGGTGCCCCAGACGTTCCCCTTGTAGACGTCGCTGTTGGGGGCGGTCACGGTGATGTCGAGGTCGTTGACGAGCGCCCTCCCGACACCGACCGAACCGGGGAAGTCAGTCCAGCTGACGATGAACCTGAGGTTCTGGGTGGCGTTGTTCACGAGGTAGGTGTATTCCTCCCATTGCCCCGTCTTGAGGCCGGACGTGTCGTCCACGACGCTCAGGTACCTCGGGTCGCCCTGGAAGTACAGCGAGTCGTCGAGGAGGGGCCTGCCCCATCCCTGCGCGTCGTTGGGCCACCTGTCCTCCGAGCCCGGCCTGCTCCTCGCACCGGTCATCTTGACCGCGCTGGCGACCATTGTCGCCGTCAGGAGCGAGGCCTGCGGGTTGAAGCCGTTCAGTGCGGTCTTGGTGCCCGTCGGGTACCAGCCGTCCGTGAAGTACTGGCGGACCAGGGCCGCATGCCCTGCCGCGTCAGGTGCGGCGTAGCTCGTTCCTCCGAACGACGCCCACTCCATGTCCCTGTTGGCGTTGGACCATGGGCTCGCGTCCGAGGCGGAGGTCGCGCCCTCGCTCACCCATGAGAGCGTGGGCTTCGTCCGCCCGTCTGCGGTCGGACCCCATGAGCTGTAGGTTGTCATGCCGTTCTCGCTCGGGTAGGTGAAGGTTCCACCGGCCGAGAGGACGTTCTTCGCTGACGCCTGTTCCTGGACGCGCTGGAGTACACCGCCGTCGTTCCCCTCGGCGAAAACGACCAGCATGTCCGGGTGCTTCCACATGAATTCATCGATCTGCATCGAGCTGAGTCCGTACGTTGCCGTGCCGCCGCCCCAGCTGTTGGAGTGGATCCTCGCGCCGGCACCGTACGCCGGTCCGAACAGGAGGTTCAGGTCGTCGGGGATGTAGGACAGGAGGTCGTCGTCGCCGCCGGCGCAGTTCACCGACGGTCCGACCGTGCCTATGTCCTGGAAGAAGTGCTGCGCCGCCTTCGCCATGCCGTCGTTGTTGCTGGCGCCTATCCCGTCGTCGCTGCCGTCGAGGATGCCGGCGGTCGCCGTGCCGTGACCTGAGGTGCACGGCCCCGTGCCGATGGCGCTGTCCTTCAGCGCCCATTCCTCGGTCCACTGGTCGATGTTGGTGTAGTTGGCCATCGGGTAGTACCTGATGACCTTGCGGCGGTTCAGGTCAGTCACGTTGTAGATGTCGCCTATCGTGATCTCCGTGTTGGAGTTGCGGAACATGTTGTGGTCGTAGTCCAGACCAGTGTCCGCGGACGCGACTATCTGCCCCTCGCCCATGATGCCCATGTCCCAGATCTTCCTGGCCCCCGGTATGAGGCTGGGGTCGAGATCGGTCTGGTGCACCGCCTGGGCGTAGAAGTTGTCCACCGTCGGTTCAGAGTAAGGTTCGATGAATTCGACGCTGCTCATCCTGGCTATGACGGGGATCAGGGAGGCGTCGATCCTCGCCCTGATGTCGCCGAAGCTTTCGGCCTGGTAGTAGCTCACCACGCCGGCGTCGTTCCAGCCGAAGGTGGCCTTGCCGTAGCCCTGCTGGTTGATGAACGCCAGGACGGAGTTGACGGAAGCGCCTGGGAGCGTGACTATCTCCACGTAGGTGAGGCCCTGAGAGCCGTAGAGCGCGGGGTCGATCCTGTAGACCGGCTGGTATATCCCGGTCCAGGTGACGGTCCTGAGGGCGTCGATGGATGCCCTGATTTCAGGCGTCATCCTCACCAGGAATGCGTCGTTGGGGATGTACCTCAGGATCTCGGCGCCGAGGGACTCTATCTGCCACTTCCACTCCTCCTTCACGGGTCCAATGAACTGAACGAGGTAGGAGCCCAAGGTCCCCGCCGGGTATGCCTGGATCTCCAGTGACGCGGGGATGGCCGGCTCGCCGTCCCTCGTGTCGAAGGTGGTCGACGCCAGGTCGATGCTGAAGAGGTCCGAGGCCTCCTCGAAGCTGAGGGCGTTGTTCTTGAGGGTCAGCATCTGGCTCGGGTTGACCCTCGCCAGCACGTACCCATCGTAGGTCTCAACTATCTCGACGCCGTAGGACGTGAGACGCTGAGCGTCGGTCCCGGGCGTGTAGATGCGCACATATGTCGCTTCGTCGGTCTGCGGTCCCTGCTCCGATGCCTTGATCATCGAGATCGAGGTCGGGACAAAGAAGACCGCTGCCAATGCTATTGCCAACACTTTCACTAATCTGGCATATTTCAAATGACCAGTCCTCCTCCATTCAAAGGAAGTCTTTGCGCGCGATGCTGCCCACACCACTGCGCGAATGCCAAGTATGATGCGTGACATATATAGCTTTTGTTAGGTCGCGGGGTGCAGTCCGTATGGTGTGGGAGAGGTCTCTCGACACCGCCGTGCGGCGCTTCACTCGGCGATTACCCTGGCCACTTGGAACGCGCCGTCCTGGAACATCAGCAGGAAGTAGTTCGGGCTGTGCGCGGCTCCCCTCATCTTGACGCACCTGATGCGCCTCTGGATGTTCGCGTCGTCGACGCACTCCATCTTCACGTGGATTATGCCGTCGGCTATGAACTCCTCGCCGTGCTTCCCGTACTGCGTATCGCCCGAGCCCATCTCGGAGATGACGAAGATAGTGGAGTTCAAATCCTTGAGCCACTCGAACAGCTGGAATATGTCCTCCCTGGGCGACTGGAACCTCGCCATGACCTCGAGCACGGGGAGCGAGTCGATCGCCAGGAGCTCGCAGCCCGTCGCGCTCTTCATGTTCTGCGCGTACATCTTGAAGATGTCCAGCCAGGTCCTGTTCGCCATGCCCTCGAGGTTCTTCCTGATCACGCTCAGGTCGACTATGCTCAGCTTGTCCTCGACGTCCCTGGGGTCCATGCCCATGCCCCTCAGGTGCCTGACCAGGTTGTCCCTGCCCTGCTCCAGGGAGATGAAGATGCCCGACCTGTTCTCCTTCATCGCGTTCTGGTACATGATGTAGAAGATCGCCGTGGACTTCAGGGTGCCCGGCTCTCCAGCGACGAGGACGACCGAGCCCTTCGGGATGCCGCCGCCTAGCTTGTCGTCGAAGCCCTGGATGTAGGTCTTGATCCTGTTCTCCGGCGCCGCGATGAGCTCCTTGATTTGCTCTTGCTGCTTCTTCTCCGGTACTGTCTTCTCCGGTGCCTTCTTCTCGGGGGCTTTCTTGTCCGTCGACTCCTTGAACAGTGTCTGGAGCTTGTCAGCGCCGCGCATCCGTTTCGAATCCCTTGGCGGCCGATATAATGCTTGTCGGCCAATTATCATCGAGCGAACCCGCAGGAGTGTGAAAAAAATAAAAGGGGGAGCTAATCGTGATTGCGGGGAGAGAACCCAGGGGGGGCATATTCGTTTCTGAACCGGCTCTGTGAGCATCTGTTCGCGTGGAAACGTTTATTTGTTATCAGCTCTGTTACCATGCGCGGGTGGGGAATTGTTCGTCCCTGAGAAGAACCTCAAGGATCTGGTCATCTCGTATGTGAAGTCAGAGGAGAGGTCCATCAGCGCCCTGACGCGGCAGCTGAACAAGGACGGCTACAAGTTCCACAGGCTCTTCATCACGGGGTACCTGAAGGCGCTGACCGACATGGGCCTCCTCAGGGAGAGGGACATCCCGCCGTCGAAGATCTACACGACCTCGGCCTACAGGGGGCAGAACCTGTACGAGGCTGTCGGCGAGCAGTGCAGGGCGCTCGAGTCGGACGAGAGGAGGCAGGCGCGCCTGGCGATCGCCGTCCTCCAGAGGCTCTTCAGGAGGCCCGTGTTCTTGAGGGAGATCAAGGAGTGCGGCTTCGGGACGCAGATAGACGCGCCGCAGGCGTCGAAGGAGGAGCGTGAGGAGGCCAGGAAGATGCTCCTCAAGATAGGCATCCAGCTGCCGACGAACGAGCCTGCGTACTATCTCAAGGAGAGGAAGGACCAGAGCAAGGAGGCGGTGCTGGCGAGCGTGGTGCTGCAGAAGTTCGAGGCGACGGGGCTCGTCCTGGCGACGAGGCAGGTCAGCCTGGAGGAGAAGAAGAGGTACTAGGCCGCCGGGATGGACGCTCAGCTCCTCCCGAGGCTACCCAAGGGCCTTGACGCAGTTGAAGGCGGGATCAAGCCTGTGTGCTCGATCGCCAAGGAATAGGTCATCACTCCTCATTGGGCCAGGGGACTGTGGAGGAGGTCGGGACACGGTAGTGGGGTCCCCGTGTTCAAGGAAGCAGGCCGGTCGAGTATACCAGCGGCTCGGTCCTTCTCCCCCTGCGCACAGCCCGCACGTACCTGGTTTGGAAGAGGTAGATGCCCGGATGACCCTCCCTGGCGGCAATCTGATTGAAGAATGCCTTCTCGTCTTCCGTGAGGTCGTACCATGCCTTCCTTGCCCTGGCGACCAATCTTGGCGTCTTGGTCTGCCCCCATGCCCGGCGCTTGCCCGGGACAGCGAACGTCCTGATGAAGGGCCGCTCCCGCCGAACGGTCACGGCGTAAATCTCACGTGTCTCGCCGGAAGACTTGATCCCCGGGGCATCGCAACCCTGGCATCCATCCTTGGTGGATTCCCCCGCCGGGCCAGCGAATTGTGGATCCCTTTCCACAAGTCTATAGGTGAAGCGGATATCGCCAAGGGAATAGTTTCTCAAGGCCGTGACTGTCTTGAGGGCGATCGCGTGAGCCAGGCGCGTGAGCCAGTTCAGGAAGGACTCGTTGCTAGAATGCGCACGGCACAGGGGGAAACGAGCGATGTCGTAGACATCTTCAGCCCCATCGCTGACTCGGATCACGAAGTCCGCGGCGACCTCTTTCGAGCGTGATCCGTTCTCTCTTCCGTTCCAGGCGCACAGGCTAGACCCAAACTGCTCGATCTCATATGATAGACTTCCGTTCGAAGACACCTCAACACCTCCAGACGCTCACTTATTCCTCGATTCAGATTCCCCACCGGTCTTTCGACCGTCATCTCGAAAAAAA
The DNA here is from genome assembly GCA_041489255.1 of Thermoplasmata archaeon. GTDB lineage: Archaea > Thermoplasmatota > Thermoplasmata > RBG-16-68-12 > JAFNFQ01 > JAFNFQ01. The sequence goes on from JBGPQV010000019.1 coordinate 48,473, forward strand.
AGTGGGAGCGGGCGGCACTGTACCGCCAGCTCCCTTCAGGCGAAATCATTCCGGGCCAGCCTCCACTTCTAGGCCCGGAGTGATGTCAAGGACCACCCTCAATCCAAGTCCCCTGCTCGTGAGCACGGACGGCCAGTCCGTCTCCCGCAAGTCGCTGACAGTGAGCACGGTCTCTTTCCGCGCGCCCCTCTTCAGCAAGAACGTGTACGGGGTGTCTGAAGGAGTGAGGGCTATCTCGCCCTCGACCTCCTCCAGACTGTCCGCAAAGAGCGTCTTGCTGTTCCTGCGGACAACGAGCATTCCCTCCTCAACAGGCAGGCCGTCACCGGTCCTCCAGTGGATGATCAACGGGAATTCCGGCTTGTGATGGTTCTTCACCGCCCGCATGAATCTCGACATGAACAGGTTGTAGCCGGAGATGCCGACGGCAATCCGTTCGTAGAAATGCTGCTGGTAGTCGTCCAACGCCTGCCAAGACTTAGCGGCCCTGCGGAAATCATGGCGCACCTTGGTCTGGCGCTCGGTCTTCGGATCACTCGGCTTGGCGTATGCCCTGATGTACTGGATCCCCTTCCAGGACGAAGCGACGATGCTCTTCCCGATTGCCCCGGAGAATACCATGCCAAATGCGTTTGTCACCTTCATGTTGATCCCTCGACCCTTCTTCTCCCAAAAAAGTCGGGGGCGGGCGCTGCAAGGACCCGCCCCCTGGGGTGCATGCCTAGGCCCCGACAGGCGTCGGCTCGCGCGACGGGGCTTGCACGTCGGCTACCAGTTTGATGCCGAGCTTCTTGCTCTCGAGGGTCATCGGCACGTTGGTGTTGCCCAGGTCTCTGATCGTCAGCACGACGTCCTCCTCGGTGCCCTTGCGGAGCACGAAGGTGTACGGCGCGTCCGACGGGGTCAGGGCGACCTCGCCCTTCGCGTCCTTGAGGCTGTCGTTGAAGACAGCCCTGTCGCCCTGCAGGACGATCAGCTTCCCGTTCGTCACCGGCTTCCCGTCCTCCGTCCTCCACTGCATCGGGATCGGGACCTCTGGAACCAGTTCGTTCTCGAGCGCCGGTATGGTGCGCTTGACGAACAGGTTGAACCCGGTCATCCCGTTAGCGATGCGGTTGTAGAACGCCTGCTGCGTGCCAGAGAGCCCCTGCCAGGTCTTCACGGCGCTGCTGAAGAGCTCCCTGTGGGCCCTCTGGGCCTCGGTCTTCGGGTTCGACGGCTTCACGTAGGGGCGGATGTACTCGTGCCCCTTCCATGTGCCGGCGACCATCTTCCTGCCCACACGACCACTGAAGGTCGTTCCGAATATGTTCGATATCTTTGCCATCTTTTTTTCCCTCTGCATCCCTCCACGAGGGACGCGACCCTGAATGTACGGAGGGGGTATATGATGAACTTGGAGCGACTTTTTGACAAGTTGCGGATTTCGCACCTTCTTGTGCGAAATTCGAAATGGAAGACAGAGAATTGTCAGACGATTGAATGGCAGGTCAGGCGAATCCATCCGGGACAGGGGGCGCCCATCGGTCAAGGGCCGGGGACGCGGGTATCGGTGTGGACAACCGGGCCGTTCGGAGTAGAGTGAAAGTAGAGTGAAAGCAGAGGAAAAGCAGAGGAAAAGCAGAGCATAAGCAGACCATCTCTCCATATGGGCATGTGCGTTTGTTCGGAGCATCCAAGCGGCCATAAGCCGTGATTGTCCTCATGGCCGAAGAAGCGGTCGGCATTCTCATCTGTTGTGGAAGGCGGCTTGCGTGGACCTCCTTCAGACAATCCCTATCTGCCAATCACAGAAGACCAGAGTCTGGGCGTGGCTCTGCAGTCATCGAATAAAAGGGAAGATGCCCCGGAGCGGATCGCTCCTGCACCGGGGCTTTGGCCTGAGCCTACTAGATCTGGAAGTTCACATAGACGAATGTGTTCGCCTTGACGAGCACGTTCTTCGACAGCTTTTGTTCCGGCAGCATGACAGTATAGTAAGCCGACTTTCCTGTGTGCTTCCAAACGAAGGAGTAGTAGCCGTCGCTATCTGTGTAAACTGTCCCGATCAGGACTTTCTTTGGATTGTAGATTTCGACCTTGACGTCCGCGATTCCGTCGAGGGTGACCTTGTTGGTGATCAGTCCTGCGATGCCAGGGTCGTGCTTGAACACGTTCTGGTTTTGGATCGCCTGGGTGTCGTCCCACGGTGGTGTGCCGGCGAGGGCGCTGACACTGAAGGAATAGTCGGTCTGGTCACATATCGTCAGTGTTGTCAAAGGATCCCATGGAGCTGGACCTGTCGCGTAGTTGCTAGTAATTGGGCATGATCCGCCGAGAATGTGCTTGGTCCATCCGCCGGAGGCCTTGAGACCGTATTCCAGGTGCATGTTCAGATAGACGAATGTCCCGGGGTTCGGGTTCGTGAACGTGACCATCAACGTGGCGAAGCCTCCGAAGTCCTTTGGTGTGAAGGAGTCCAGCACGATTGCTTGGGTGCTCGAGTAGATCTCGGTTCCGGGTATGAGGCATGTGAAACCGTTGACTGTCTTGTATTCGACGGAGCTGTAGGCGTGTATGGGCCTCGCTCCATGGGTCACGAACGGGAATGGCACATTAATGTACAGAATTACCGTTCCTGGCGCGCCGCTGTAGAACACATTATAATAGAACTGGCCCGGGTTGGTTGTGGTGACCTTGTAGTAAGGCTGGTTGGACGGATCCGGGGTGAAGAGCAGCCTGAACTGACTGTCCTCGAGATCTGGATCGCGGTCGAATGTGCACAAAGAGGTGTCCGTGACCATGCCGGTTGGAATATCGGTGCGAACATTCACGAACGTGCATTCCACGTAGCCTCCATCTGGCACTTCGAAGGCCAGGTTCGGCCATGACACGCCGTACGAGTCAACGCAATCCACGCTCTGCAGTGCCCAGTTCGCAATCGGATTCTCCGTCACGCTGTAGATGAGATCCGTATTGATGCCGGGGAAATTCTCTGTCCCCGTCCCATCGACCGTGGCTATCGAGAAGCTGGGCGGGAAGCCGTCGCCACCGGATGTGCTGAAGGTGAACCTATCGTCGCCACCCACCGCATTCTTCGTGATGATTATCTCTCCAACATGCGGGATTTCGAAGATCCATGTGTTTATGACAGTGCAGTACTTGATATCGCCTTGGGCTATGGTCCCGCTGCAGTCACCGTCGTAGCTAAGAGTATATCCTCTTGAATCTGACTCGATGACTTCATAGTCGCCAAGATCCAGTGCGACAGATGTTCCGGGTGATTCGGCGCCTTGGAATGATGAGGGGCTCGGGTTCTGACCCGTGACTGTGATTGTGAAATCTGACGGGTTGGGGTAGGGGCCGCCGCCGACCACCTTCTTGATGACTATCAGCTCGCCTGGAGCGACAGCGCATGACCACAAGTCTCGATAAGTGGATCCATATTCGATGCTCTCGACAACCATACGCAAGGCAACGTCGTTGGTGGGAATGCTCGAGGCTCCTTGGCCAGCACCCCATCCACCATTGGAATCCGACTCTGACGAGGCGAGGTGTGCCGTCCATCCCAGCATTACGCTGCAATCATTGTCACACCCCCCACTCACTTCGAACGTGAGCGAGAAACTCCGTGAACTATCGCCAGAAGCCACTCCACTCTGCATCACTTCGGTATCCATCGAAACCCACGCGAATGTCGTTCCGCTCCCTTCCCAAGCTGTCATCAAGCGGCTGCCCGTGATGTCGTCCAAATGACCCGGGGTGAATCCTGAATCCGTGAATGTGTAGAGGTTACCGCCGTTGGGTAGCGGTGGAACATCGCTGCCTGGGCTGCCGGGGCTCGCCACATCCCCCGGCATCTCCCAAGATGAATCTTTTGGATTGCCGTAGGTACATGCCACCAGAGGTGAATCCGCGCATGGGTCCGCCTTTTGGGTCAGGTCATAGCGAGTCAATCTGTCGGTTGCAAACCTGCCACCAATGGTGAAATCATATGTGATTGTAAGGGTGTGTTCTCCTTCGCCGAGACCCGCAATCGCAAAGCGATAAGGTACACCGTCACCCTCTCTGTATCTGGAGTTCCATACGTTGGGGTCAATCCCATCGGGCAACCAGTTTGGAGCCGAACTAATCTCACCGCATTCCTCGCCGAGATTATCCAGTGAGCCATTCGCGCATACTTGCAGACTCTGCTCACCGGGATCAGCTCGCACGGCTGGAGTAAACATCGTCATTGTGAGGATGAAACCGATTGCTGCGACGATTCCCACTCCGAGCCTTCTCGCTCTGTTCAATCTTTCTGAGTCGTTACTCATCTTATTTCCTCCCGCTACTCTTGCCCCGAGAATTCAGTGAGTAACGTGCCTAATATGCATGAAGAATGATGATTGCTGAAATCAGTCAGTCCGGATCAGGAATGTAACCCTGCTCCGCATCCTTCATGTTTCTCAGGCCAGTCCTCCTCCCCTACTATCTCAGGCCAGTAGCCAATAGCGTATCTGATATATAATTTTAAGGGAAGCCCAAACTCCCTCGATATTGTTATCGTTTCTGAGAATGGCATTCATCCCGAGTCCAGCTCGTTGGATGACCGATCAAACCGTATCGCCTTCTCGGGCATCACTATGAAAAAACGCGCTTTCTCCCTTGGCATCCTTCGTTTTGTCATTAAGTGTCTGCTGGATTCCATGGCGGATGATGAGAGCTTGACTCTCACCTGAGAAACGGGAGGCGAAGTGCTCTCGCGAGCGGGACAGTGTTAAAGAGAGTAGTTGACTGAGTCTGCACCCGGACTCATGAGATTCGCACCGTTCCCTTGCTGATAGCGTTCCCGACGAGCTTCGAGAATGGCGGTGCAGGTTGGGGCTGCCAAGCGATTCACTCTTTGGATCACGGGCCTTGGTCAATGATTCTGCCGCCGGTTCGGAGAGCATTGGATTCCTGATCAAGTCAAGACCAAGGAAGTGAAAGGCAGGAGAAACGAGAGGGGCGCATGCGCGCCTTCTCGGGTGTCAAAGATGTCGCGGGGGTCATCCTGAAACCGGGCGAGTTGTGATCCGCAGATGATGCATCATGGAGTATTCGTTCATGACCGGGTTTTCGGATTCCAGATTGGCTGGATTGAGTCAGACTGGAGAAGCTTGCTCTTAATGTCAAGGGATAGACTCAAATGCGCTTCAATGAATATTGAGGTTACCAGTCGGCGGGGAGCAGACTGGGGGGAAGCACTGTATTGAGGGGGGTGTTCTTCTTCGAAGCAGGCGCTCGCATGATAGCGCTCTTGGCTTCATCATGAGTCTGGTTCTTCGAAAGGCAATTCCTGAGATTGAGACGCAAGGGCAGGCTGGTTCGGCCTGAGAAGCGTGACCGGCCTGCTCGTATGTACCACATGGAACACGATGCGATGATTGACAATAGTAGCTTGATTGGCTAAATATGGGCTTGAAAGAGCATTGACGAGCGGCAAGGTGAGGCCGGGCTCGGTGGATTCCTGGCTCCGGCTTGGGGTTAGGGCGGGATAGAAGGCTTGGAATGGGGGTCGGAGATTGAACGCGCGGAATGGAATGTCCGTGATGTGTGGCAGGATGGTCAGCTCAGGGTCCCTTCCAAAGCGTTTGCCGCCATTGCCTTCATGAAGAAGGAGTTCATTGACGTACTTGAGCGATGATCGTGGCCCATTATCCTTCCATGGTCGACTTGTCCGCTTACCCAAGCCGATTCGTCAGGATAGTCGAACGCGATCCTCGTTTGCTCGCTGTTTGTATTGACGACCGAGGAGCCTGCAGTGTAAGCTGCGTTCTGATAACCACTGTCAGGACTGGAAGGGTCCGGTGGAGCGTCGGAAGAGCTGTATATGATGTTCACCATGAGGCATGATGACCAGCCGGAGATGTCCCCGAAGGAATCCATCGCGATTGTCTTGATACAGTAAGTGCCTGCAATTGTCCAGTTGTGCGAGAGATGTGCGTTAGTTCCAGAAGGCATCCATGATGACTGCGACTGGGAACCGTCACCCCAGTCGAACTTGATCATGACCCAATCGTTGTCTGGATCGGATGCGCTTGAGTTGTACGCGTATGAAGTATTGGCGTATCCGGATTCGGGTCCAGTCGGCATCGATGGAGTGTTCGGGGGACGATTTCGAATATCTACAGGGCAGTCACTCCAGTCAGACTGTGCGCCCACGATATCCGTCGCCCGCGCCTTGACGCAGAACGTTCCGGTGCCCGTCCACGCGTGAGACATCTGGACGTTGGCTCCCGGATCGACCCACTCGCTGTCATCCGTTTGGCCGTCGCCCCAATCGAACGTGAGCTTGATCATGTCGTCGTCCGGATCGGTCGCGCTGCTGTTGAACGCGTAGCTGACATTGTGATAGCCAGACGACGGCCCTGTCGGCATGGACGGTATGTCCGGCTTTCGATTCGTTATCGTGATCATGTGGCAGGATGACCAGTTCGATGTCGCCCCGAGTATGTCTGTCGCTATGGCCTTCACGCAGTACGTGCCCGCCGATGACCAACTGTGGGAATGGCTTACAATCGCTCCTGAGTCGACGAACCCAGATTCCCAGGTCGACCCGTCTCCATAGTCGAACTTGATCTTGACTTGGTTGTTGTCCGGGTCTGTCGCCGATGAGTTGAACCCGTACGGTTTCATCCTGTAACCTGAGTCAGGCCCCGATGGGGTGTTGGCATTCCCAGGTGGACGATTCGTGATGTCTATCGTGAGGCACGCGCTCCATCCAGAGGAGGCTCCGAGCGCGTCCGTCGCCTTCGCTTTTTCACAGAATGAACCAACCGATGCAAAGCTGTGGGCGTGGCTGATGTTCGATTCCGGGTTCACGAAGCCAGACTCCCATGTGGATCCGTCTCCATAGTCGAATTTGACCTTGACTCGGTTATCATCCGGATCGTCTGCGCTTGAGTTGAACGTGTATGATGTGTTTTGATAGCCCGAGGTGGGTCCTATCGGAACGGAAGGCGTGTCCGGGGGACGGTTGGCTATCGTGAGATCTCGACATGCAGACCAGCCGGATGTTCCATTCGTTGTGTCCGTGGCCATGGCCTTTATGCAGAAAGTCCCCACTGACGACCATGAATGCGAGTGACTGACGTTTGTCCCGGAATCGACGAATCCCGATTCCCATTGATTGCCGTCACCGTAGCTGACGGTGATTTTGACCTGGTCGTTGTCTGGGTCGGTCGCGCTCGAGTTGTAGGTGTATGAGGTATTCTGATATCCACTAGTAGGGCCGCTTGGGACGGAGGGCGTGTTCGGCAGCTGGTTGCCGATGCTAATGTCATGACATGAGGACCAGGCTGAGGCGACACCATAGGAGTCCATCGCCATGGTCTTGACGCAGTAGGAGCCGGTGTTCGCCCAGGAGTGCACCTTCTGGAGGCCAGTTCCAGAGGGCGCCAGATTGGTCCACGTGTTGCTCCCGTCGCCCCAAGAGAAGTTGAGCTTGACCCAGTCATTGTCAGGATCGGTGCCTGAGCTATTGAAGTCGTAGGTGACGTTCCTGTATCCTGAAGTCGGACCGCTTGGAGTCGAGGATGTATTCGGGGCGCGATTCTCTAGCTCGATGTAGTGACATGATGACCACCCAGACTGCCCGCCAAGGATGTCCGTGGCTCTGGTCTTGACGCACATTGTGCCCGTTGAACTCCAAGAGTGCCAAAGCTGCACATTAGTCCCCGAATCGACGAAAGAGGAATCGCTTGTCGCCGAGTCTCCCCAGTCGAATCTCAGTCTCACCTTGTTATTGTCAGGGTCCGTTGCACTGCTGTTGAATCCGTAAGAGACGTTGTGGTAGCCTGCAGATGGGCCTGTCGGCGTGGATGGGGTCTCCGGATTGCGGTTGGCAATCGTCACTGTAAGGCATGCAGACCACCCCGACGTGGCTCCATGTTCATCCCTCGCCTTGACCTTGACGCAGAAAGAGCCCGTCTGGTTCCAAATGTGATCATGGCTCACTGTCTCCCCCGATGGTACGTAGCCAGACTCCCATTGTGTTGCGTCCCCGTAGTCGAACTTGATTTTCACATCATCATTATCGGGGTCTGTCGCGCTGGAGGCATACGAATAAGTCGTATTCTGATAACCCGAAGCTGGACCCGAGGGGACTGAAGGCGTGTCTGGAGGTTGATTGAAAAGCTCCTCGGAACCCCAAGAGCCTTGAGCAGGTTCAGAGGTCACATACTTGCGGACGAGAACCCAATCGACATCCACAGCCTCGGACGATTGCTGACTCTGAATCACCACTTTCTGCCCCGCATTGGAGAAAGAGGTGGCATTCTTCTCCTTGACGGAGTCAACCCATGCCGTGTAGCCACTGCTTGCCTTTAGGAAGGTCCGTGCGTCAACCCATGTGTTCCTGACATATACCGAGTTATAGTAGCCCTCGGCCCCGTTGACACATTCCCGCCATTGGGAATTTGGCGAGCCCCATGAACTCATATAGAAATAATAGCCATTTGCGTAATTCAACGGGAACGGTCCGTAACCAAACAAGGAATTGTGATTGCTGCCCGTGTTGGCTCGGCCCCGCCATTTGAACTCGTACATCCTCCCTATCGACCGGTCAAATGTAGTCTTGCTCCCGATTCCCGCCTGATTCCACGTATTGGTGCCTATGACCGTCAGGATGCCATTCGACACCGTTATCGTGCCGCCTGCTGTCTTGTCCCACTTGCCGGTGTTCAGGGAATTCCCAAGGAAGTCATCGTGGAACATGAAAGTGCTATCGCCATTGCTCAAAGACGAGGCATCTGGGTTTCCGTAATAAATGTAGATGAGCTGGTTAGACGAACTGAGATTGGCGGAGACCTTGACCCAGAACGCGCCGGTCGATTTCTCGTTCAGGGCCTGGGATATGTCAGGATTCACTGCCAATCCTTCCCTCCAAACTGTCCCTTTCTGCCCTGCATAATACATCCATAGCTGGTTGTCAGATGATGTGAACGTGCTTCGAGTGATATCATCGGTCATGATCCATGGAGTGTCGATGTCCTGACTGTCCCATCCTGCCGGAGAGTACCTGAGTGCATAACCTATGAACGTCCTGTCGGCTGGATAGAATGTCGGACTTACGTCTCTATAGACTTCTATCTGGGTGTAGTCCGGCGTGGCCGTATAATGGGGGACGAAGGCATAGTAGTAGCCCCCTGTCTTGATGGAATATGCGCAGAACCTCATGTTTCGGAAAATGGGATTCTTACTGTCCTTGGTCCATGTCGTGAGATCGGTGGATGTGGCCAGCCCCACCCCTCGCTCTACCAAGTAAGTGGGGATGCTGTACCATAGATAGTAAGTGCTGCTGACTTTGATTATTCCCCAGGGTTCAATACCTGATGCGTCCCATTCGCCTGCGGTTCCTGCTAGGACTGGGTTGAAACCGCTCTTTGTCCAAGTCACCCCGTCACTTGATGTCGCGAGTCCTATCTTGAATGGGGGACCCCCGAGATAGAGCATGTACCATGTCGAACCTTCCTTCCATGTCGAAGGGACATCGACAAAGCCGCTGTCCCATTGGCCGGCCGAGACATTCAGGACGGGATTGTTGGCAGTATCCTTGGTCCATGCCTTACCATCGGGACTCGTGGCGTGGCCAATCACCGTTATGCCGTGTGAGGGCATGTCGTAGGAGAAGTACATGTGATAGGTGTCGCCGACTTTGAACGCACTGGCGAATGTCGATTTGCCCTGGCTCCCTGTATTGTTCAGGATGGGATTTGCAGAGTATTTCGTGAGTTCTATGAGTTCCAATCCTTCAAGCCAATAATTCAACTTGGTCGTCCCGTCACTCGAGGTGAAGCGAACATCGCTCAAATCTGATTCCGCTTTGCCGCTCAGGTACGCATTCTCCTGCCAGTCCGTCCCGTCAACATTATGCAGCCTCAATCTTACTTGATAGTCCGTCCCAGCCCCCGCCGATGAGTTGATTATGTGACTTTTACGATAGTTCCAGCCCGATAGCCAGCCAGCAGCGGTGCTCGTTTGCGGCATGATGACGAAAGTCAGAACTAGCATGACCACAACCAACAGAGTCAATTTCTTCAATTCCCCATACCTCCCAGACCGATTGCCACCTTCAGGTGAGGAGCGCCTAGGGGCGCTAAATGATGTAGAAGGATATAGCGGTTTCGCATTATCGGACGTTGTCAAAAACCTAGGGATATTCGGGCTGAGACCTAATCTCAGCGAATGATCGTTCTCCATATGTGTAGGGCGGTCGATACGATTCCTGGCAGTTCTCATCCCTGAAGATTTGACAACGCCCCCGCGCACGATACCCTTTTCCCTCAGGAGGCCTATAAGGCCGCCAGTCCCATCCTCTTCCTACGTGTTTGGTCCCAAACCCATACCGGAGAGCGAGGGGCTTTCCTTCAGCTATGTCGACAGCACCGGCCTTCGCCGGACTGTCAAATCCCATAATCACTTTCTTGGAGAGACCGCAATACCCCCCATGCCTAGGCTGGCGCAGGGGCAGGTCGCACGGATAATAGACGCGATGGAAGACGGGGTCAAGTCTGTGTACTCGATCGCCAAGAAGTGGGACA
>JBGPQV010000020.1:0-56996 GCA_041489255.1 Thermoplasmata archaeon
CCTATGTATGTGTAGGGTTCAGCGCCGGAGGGGTTGTACATCTCCCCGAACGGGCGGTAGTCGGTCTGGAAGATTGTGGCCCTGCTCGCGTCTGTCATGACGCGGACGTGGCCCATGTTGTCCTGGTGGTAGTACGTCGTGCTTGAGCCGATGATCTTTGCGATTCGCAACCCGCCAGCCGTCACGTACTTCGTTGTCTGTCCCGTGGGATTTTTTTCAAAGAGCACCTGGCCTCCGGCGAAGGCGAAGTGTGTCGTAGTGCCGCCCTCGACCGACTTCACACGTTGTCCGGTAGGGTCGTATGTGAATGTGGCGAGTGTTTGCGCGTTCTTCATGACCTGCGTGAGCTCGTTCCGTGCGTTGAACGTGTATGACCAGGAGTCCCCGCCTGATTGGGACCGCGTCAGGATGTTGCCGTTGTTGTCGTATGTGAACGAGACAGGCTGCTGCATTCCGGACTGGTAGGAATTGAGGCGGTTATACACTCCGTATTGATACGAAGTCGCGACGCTGCCTTCTGTCTGCGTGAGCCGGTTTCCGACCTCATCGTATGTCCAGCCTAGGGTCCCCCAAGGGCCCGTCGATGATGTGAGGCGTCCGAGCAAATCGTAGTTGTTCGCGTAATTCGTCCAGCTGCTGCATAAGCCATTCGTCCACGCAGAGCATTTCGCTGAAGTTCGAATGTTCGAGGCGGCGTCGGGGAGCCATGTCATCTCAAGACGCCCTTCTGACGGCGTGGTCGAGGTCGCGCGGACAGTGACATATACTTGACTGGCACGAATCCAGCCTACATCCACGTAGTTGACCTGGACACCTGCGATAAGTGCATTGACAGCTGCCTGTGTCCACACCTGTCCTGTGGCTGGATTCGTCGTCCATCGGAATCCGATGACGGCGTAAGTCGTCCTGAGGGGTATCGCCGGACTCGGATAATCGACGCCATTGATTCGAAGCACGAGATTGATGCTCGCCAATTCCTCAATTTGCCTCTGAGTGACTCGTGCGACGACCGTCAAATCGACGGACTCTATCGATGCCCCTTGTGGGGCCTGCCAATCAGTAAGGCCGTATAGGTCCTTCTTTCCGACCGAGTTGGCATAGACATATGACGCATCGTAGTCCAGAGAAGTGTCGTCGACCTTCTCGTAGTTTGCGCCTGCGGACGGATAGTCCGACCATTGCACGCTCGCATCGCCCATGGGGCGGAGGATGAAGGAGCTTGTGGTCGAGGAGCTCTCGCGATACACCTTCAGACCCGTCATCCGTCCCAATGAATCGTAGCCATACCATGTCCGCAGGCCATTGGACAAATCGAAATATCTCAACTGGTCGTCCTTATCGTATGTGAACCCAGAGGCATAGCCTGTCACGGAAGTGACGCGGTCGAACTCGTCATACAGGTAGTTCACTACTGAAGTGTCTGGGTACGTGATCTTGGCTATGTTGCCCGCCGGGTCATAATCGAAATTGAATTGGTACGTGGCCACGTCGAACTGGGACGTTTCGCGCAAGAGCCTCTGGCGCAGATCATAATCGTAGGAGACCGACATCGAACCCTCCGCGGCCATCTTGACATTGCCGTTCTTGTCATAGGTATAAGCGATCGTTCCGACATCGTCAGCGAGAGTGGTCATCCGCCCGAGACTGTCGTAACCGAATGTGGCGACGTTTTCGGACCGGTCGCGTTTCTGGCTGAGCTTTCCCACCTCATCGTACTTGAACGTCTCGAATCCCCCGTCAGGATAGTCTACACGAATCCGGTTCCCCCACTCGTCATAGCTTTGGTATGTCGTTCCCTTCTGATCCTTCACGAATATGACATTGCCCATATGGTCATACGCGAGGGTGGCCACGTATGTAACTGTCGCGTCTTTGTACTCCCGGGACTGCAGGAGCTGCCCCACCTCATCGTACGTCTCGACGACCTTCTGGCGGATTGTCGCGCCATTTGACTCATAAACCTCGTTCGTGACGGTATTTACCAGGTCGTCATAGGTGATTTTCACGAACGTACCGTCGGGGCGAGTGATTCGTGTCGGTCGACTGAAGAAATCATATTGCTTGTCATAGACCATACCTTCGGCGGTGCGGTACCAGACAAGTTGGTCCCGCCAATCGTCCTTGTAATACTCGGTAGAGTAAACGGTCATTCCGGAATCGGAGTTGAGCCGCTCCACGCGAATCAGCCGCCCAATGCCGTCGTAGTAGCGCTTCGATTTGTATCCTCTCTCATTCGTGATGGTCACGGAGGAACCGGGGTCGTCGTAGGCATTCGTGATCGTGTAACGAACTCCCATCCGGTCCGGCGGAAGCGTGACCGTCGTGACTCGCCCATTTGCATCATAGCCATAATCCGTCCGTGCTCCTTCCGCATCTTGCTCCCAACGGAGCCGTCCGGTGGTGAAATCATAGTCGTAGGACGTGGAAACGACCGTCCCCGCCACGCGGCGAACCAAGCGCATGATCTGCGTCACAAGTATCCCCGCGGCATCGTTTACGAAGCCGACCTCAACCCCTGCCTCGAGGTTGTCCACCTCGGACTTCGTCCAAGTCATCCCAGTGGATGGGTTCGCGTATAGCCGGAAAGTCATTGTTGAGTAGGATGTGCCGAGACCGAATGGCTCCGACTCCTCAGTGCCTATCAGAAGAAGCAACCTCGAGGCCACTTGGCCAACCCCTGGTGTTGAGCCTGCGCGTGCCGTGACACGAATCTCGACGTAGGAAATCCTGTCGCCAGAGACTCCCGTGTCGTAGAAGCCAAAGAGGCTTCGCGTAGCCAGTCCGTAGCCTTGAATGTACGTGAGGTCCCCATCGGCCGGCGATTCGTCCACGCACTGCCATTCATTCAATTCATTATCGCATCCTGGCATGACCGTCCAATCATTGCGCGCCCCGTTCGAATTCGGGGGTAGGACCTCTTCCGTCGCAGTGTCGGTGCGCATGCCTGAGGTAGCGGTCACATATGCGGAGTTAAACGCCGCTCCGTACTCGAAAGAGTAGTGTTCCCCTGAAGGTCCGATAGTCTCGACAATGTTGCCATTCGCGTCATTGGGGGAGTATTGCCGCAGGACGAAGGTCGAATTGCGCGTATAGGACCCGATCGCCACCCCGGCTGTGTCCAAGATGTTCATTGTGCGGATCGCCGTCGGATATTGCCCGCGGCGCAGGGCCGCCACCTCAGTGGCAGTCAAGGCGCGGGAGGTCACGACGACTTCATCAATTCGCCCATCGAGGGTCTTGCCGGTCTGATGTGTGTATCCCACGAGAAGATCGCGGGGCATTTCGCAGAATCCTTGTGGGCTACTGACCACTTGCCAGCCGAGGTCGTTTCCATCCACATAGAGGTGCTGGGACCGCCCATCGAATGTTCCAGCCACATGAATCCATTCTCCCGTTGGGAGCCAATCAAGCCCCGGTATGACATGGGACGATGCATACACACATGGTGTTTCCGGGTTCGTTGTCAGATATGTCGTGAAGTCGATGACCCAACCGGACAAGGAGTATCTCAACGAAAACTGCCAAGCAACTGTGTCATCATCTATCGTGCCAAGCGCCAACGGATAGACCATATCGTAGGTATTTGACGGAAACGCGTCCACCCAAAGCCAGAACGACGCGGTCATTTGTCTTCTGGGTCTTATTGTGCTGGAATAAGGAATCCTGAGATAGTCACCTGAACCATCTCCCCGGAATTCTCGGGCTCGGCCGAATACACCAGCGGCATCAACTGTGCCTGTGATCCACGCATCGTTTCCCAAGCCTGATGAGTCTCGCAAACTGGACGCGCCACTTGGCGAATGCGCCAAGGAGGGAGTTTCCATATCTAGGCGAACCACATCGTCCAATGACTTGTTCGTCCATGATATGGAGGCGAGCAGTCCTCTGTGATTTCGTGTATTAGTTGGAGTCGAATATGGTGATTGAGGGCGCGAGTAGGCAAACACGTCTCCTGGCCAGACCTCGTCAAAGATCGGACTCTCATATTCAATCGTCGTGCCATCCACGTCGTACACTCGGAAGAAGGCGGAAATCGGGAAGGCCGTTCGAGAGCCAAAATAATAGATCCATAAATCGACCGTGGAGTCCTCGGCAGTCAGTTGGTCCATAAGCCATCCGTCGCCAGAGAATGCCTTCACAAGTTGACCCGGGCGCAGGCCCTGGACTCGAACCTTGAACTTAGAGAGTTCGTCGTCTACGGTCGTGATGTCCCAGAAGGCGGCACCCCCACGGACTCTATATTTCGCGCACGAAAAATAGCGGGTTGATGTGATTCCTATATCACTAGCCCTCGCAAGAAGCATCGACCATCCATTCGTTTTCGAGGGGAGAGGCCCCGCCATGACACCTTCGACCTCTGCAGATTTTCCCCATCTCGCCGTATAGTATGCGCTCGGAGTGCCCAACGCCAAATCGATTCTCGATGGAACAGAACCCTCCGGAATATACACGTACTGGATGATGACGTCGTCTGGAGAAACCTCCAGGTATGTGGGAGGATTCTTGTAGTAGATCGAGTGCTGATGCCATCCCGGCGCCACCGGAGGGCTGTAATGACTCTGAGTTCCACTTGGAGGGAAAGGATACTCAACCCAATGCCAGCCGTCCTGATCATCTCTGGGCTCATTCGGGGCGGGGTATTCATCTACCCAGAATGGCGTATCGCCCTGAGTGAGAAAGCCTGAGCGGGTCTTAATCATGGGCTGGAACTCTCGCGGCGGCCAAAAGGTGTATTGATCGCCTCGGAAGTAGAGGCCGGGTCTCTGAAGTAATTCAGAGCCATCTGAATCGTAGACTGTGAGAACAGCCTTAGGCGATGAATTGGGAGGCATTTCGAGAATTACCTCATCCGCCCCATAGTCCTCAACGAAATCTGAGGCAAACAGCCCGGTCCATGGATCGACGAGCGTAGCCCACTGACCTTTCGCCAAGTTCGATATGCGAATGGACTCCGAGCCGTGCACTGCCGTTTCCGCGACCCGCAGCGTTGACACGGGGTAGGTAATGAGTTTCACGGTGGTAATCGCTCCCTGTGCCTGAGCGAATCTCTTAACTCCCTGTCTCATAAGAAACCCGTTTATGTAGATGTCATAATCGTCTTGGCGAACAGAGAAGGCTATCCTGTACCAGTTCCCCGCAACGTAATCCGCGATAGGGTCCCAGCCGTCGGGAGACTCAGAGCCCATTTTCCCTTCATCGAATGCGAACATCAAGGCCACACCACCCGACGAATAGAGGATAATTCTGTGGAACTGGTTAGATTCTCCCGGCGAGACGACGAATGAATATGTTCCTTCGTTAAGCGGCGCAGACAGCTGAAGTACTGCGGCTTCCGCTTCCGACGACGTCGATTTGATGAGCATGCTTGGAGCAACCCGATAGAAATTCGAGTAGTCGAATTCAATCGATCCCAGACCCGAAGCCTGCCATTGCCCCATTTGTCGGTCCTCGAAGTCTGAGAATTGGACCAGACCACTTGCAGTCTGATCAACGCTTGCTGGTCGTCGCAAGAAACCGGCGCTGTCGGTATTCTCATAGGATGAAACCGTCTCGCGACCGATAGCATCCTTGGAGTAGACAAGGTTGCCCCAGTCGTCGTATGAGCTGACCGTCGACGTTGACTCACTGGTGGAGCCGCCCTCATAGACGACTCCGCGAGCGGGCGCACCGTCTGAACCCAAGAATGTCACGGTGCGGCGCAGCTCATTGTTCCCCGCGTCCCGGACGATATGCGTTGATCCGGGGAAGGTGCCGTCGCCGAATAGATAGCTCTCGCTGCCGCGATTTTGGGAATCGGAATACGTGAATTTCGCGTATGTGACGCGGCCGTCGAGGAAAGTCCAGTCCATGCCCACACTCTTCAGGGGTACGCGACCCCTGTCAAACGTGCTTTGCTTCGTGACCACGTAGGTAAAAGCCTCCGTGCCCACATACGCCTTTTTGTAGCAATACTCCATACTCCCGCCCGTGGGGAATTTCGTGCTTCTAAGAAGGTACTTATTCGCAAGGGTGTCGAGACATACATTTGAGGAACCGTACGCGAACTCAGTCGCAGGCCGATCGGCATCCGGACTCCGGACCTTCGAGAGACGGCCATCCGCGTCGTACTCGTATCGGATCGTGCGGTCGCCCTGCGAAATCGTCGTGACATGTCCATAAGCCCACGTGAAATGTACATCGCGCCTGGCGTCTCCGAGGGTGTCTCGAATGTAGTCAATATCGTGATAGCTATCGTACACCACATCAATCAGATTCCCTTGCAGGTCTTGGATATAGTCCAAGAGGTATGCCTGGCCCGTCCCTGCAAAGTTCGAGACGAGCCTGTAGCGAATACCCGCAGAGTTGAATAAATCGAACTCGTATTGGTTGACAATGGTGAGTGTGAATTGCTCGCCTTGCTTATTCTCGAAAATCCCTCTGGAATCGAAGTTGATATAATACGCTTGTCCGTCCCATAAGTGAAGGAATGGCAATCGAATCGAAGGCAGGTTCAGGCGCCAGCCCGGTCCGAAAGCCCTGTAACCGTCTTCTGTGTAAAGATATGGACGGTCTACACCCCCACTGGAGACAAAAAGCGTGGGCGGTCGATATACGCGCGAGATTGAAACATCAAGTCCGCGACCAGGGAGGAACAGGTCCGTTTGCCTGATTGTGAGCTGGCCATTTCCTGGAGAGATGAATTGCTCCAGTTGCTGGAAATAGGATTCATACGGGGAGAGCCCCTCGCGGCTCCATGTCTCCCCAAGCCCCGCTCCAGTCGCAGCAGAGAGTGGAAGCGACGCGAAGCGGACTTCGCAGTCTCCGAAATTATAGCCTACGCTCACATCTATAGTCCATACGAGGGTGGCCATGCGAATGGACTGACGAGCCGCGCTAAGGAACGTTGGATGCTTCATCTCCACCATAATTCTCTCACTGTCAAGCCATCCGACATCCGTCCTCCTCTTGTGCCAAATATCGAGGTTACGGCTCGGGTCATAAGTTGAGTAGTATCCCCAGAAAATGTGGATGTTATTGTCAAGGTCTACCGAGATGGTCGGCGAATTGACGAACTGTGTGTAGTCCACGACCTGATAGGAGCCACTGTATGGAGTGCTCAAGGTTGCGTACCCCAGGGTACCATCATGTCCCAATCGGGACACATAAGCAATATGAACCACGTCGTTTGAATCGACCGCAGCACTCCATTGTGTTTCCTTGTTCACATTCTGGCGAAGACCGATGTTCAGAATCTGCGGTCCCTGTTGAGGCAGCCATCCGTTCGCGGTGTAGTCCCTCCAGCGAATGGACGAGGAGGTGTAATGAGCCGAGACAACGCGGAGCTGGCCAGCCGAAAGCGGGATAAGGCTAATAGCCTCCCGGCCGTCAGCGGGAATCTCCGTGGGCCATTCACCAATCTGGGTGAAGCTGGAACCCCCGAGAATCGTCGAGCGGAATATGCGGATGTGGGCGGTACCGGGTGGAACGGGGTCATGAATGAAGACTCCGCCGCACCAGAAGAATCCGTCTGTGCCAATGGCAACTGAAACCGGCATTTTCGATTTCTCGCCGGCGGAATAAGTATCATACACCAACGAAACAGAAGGCCAGCTTATTCCGTAATCACCTATGGAGCCCAACAGGAAATACATATCCATCCACGTCGGATCAAGCAAGCACAGCGCTACGGATGACCCGACCTGATCCACGTCGAAGGATACTGGCGAGATACTGAGCCCAACAGAGGATACGCCCGCCCAAGTCTTCCCGTCTCGGGATGAAGTGTAGGCGATGTCTGAGCCAGTATTGAAGAAAACCCAGTATCTTCCGTTCGCTTCGAATGTTTTTCTCTGCGTGGAATATGATGTGGCCATGTAGCTGTGAGAACGGGCGGCTGTTGATGGGTCCAGGTAGGATACTCCGAACGGGAACTCAACCACTATGCCCGGATAGGGTTCTCCATGAATAGCGACCGGACCCGCCAGCATCTGGCCAATGCCGACATCCGCCCAGTCAAAACGGACGCGTTCCAGCCATTGCCCGGGATCGCCTGATTCGCCAACATCTGCCCTGAGCAGCGGCGTATCGAGGGTTGTGAGCTGGGAGAATCCCCCGAAGTCCGTTACTGTATCATCCTCTGTCTGCACAAACGTATTCCTCGTTTGAGATTTCCATGTCAGACGGTAACTGCTTATCGTCGAGTTCCATGACTGCTGGAAGTCTACTGTGATTTTCACGGGTGACGATTCGTTGAACACGTAGGTCATTGTGACGTTGCCTTGATTGATACTGTCGATGACTACATCGTAGCGACTCTGGAAGAATGAGTCGTTCCAAGCTTCAATTCTGGAATCAGAAATATTCGAAGTCGGTGTCGTTTCGAGGATGAAAGTGCTCGCTGAAATCTGTTGGAGGCCGGTCTGATCACTCAGTTCGAGCATGTGAGGATCCCTTTTGTTGAAGGAGTAGTTGCCATCGCGCGTGATATAGACGATTTGATCGGTGAAGTTGGTGGCAAATGGGGAGAAATCGCCTGACGCAGGTGTGGAGCTCACCACGCCGGGAGAGCGGAAGATGGCATCCACGTTACCTTCCGGAAGACTCGGCGTGACATGAACGTCGATCCTCAAGACATCCAAAGTCGCGATTCCTTGTACAGTGTCGTCAGGAGTGTCCACTTGGGCATCCCACAGTCGCACGACGGGGGATCCTTGGTTGATCTCTGTTTCATTGAGTGGGATTGGGTCGAACCACTGGTCGACATCCGAATTGCATATCGCGACCGTTCTCCATGCGGAGGGGTAGGCACCACCTTGGCCCACCTGAACGAGCACGTTTTCCGAGCCCGGGCTGAGTCGGCTGCATTCGACGACCAAAAACGTCGATTCGCCGAGTTGCGAAACACCTGACCATGAGAACCGGATTTCCAGGGCAAATTCCGGATTGTAGACGGCATCGATTTTCGTCTGCATCTGCGTTACGCGGTTATCCGGTGAGCAGTCGACGCATCGGACTCCGACTTTCAGGTTGTTGATGTCCGTGGAGGTCCATTCAGAACCGGTAATCGGGTTCTTGGCGTCCGTCCTGCTGTACCGCACATATGAGGTCGTCGTACTCTGTGTCGCCCCGTTGTTGTAGCTTGAGTCTCCCACTTTGACATCTATTGCGACGGAGGCGGCCTGGCTCGAGGTCTTCTTGACCGCAGCAGACGATGTCACCGTGAAATCGTCGACGTCAGGGGGATCGGTGAGGCTTGGATTCTGCATCGTCACCCCCACGCGATTTCCGTTTGTGTGGCCTTGCCTGCAAGTCGCATCCCCGTCATGAGTATCCGCCCCATCGTCTAGCTCGTCCCAAGGTGTTGCGTCCGTAGAACACGGCGTCCCCACAGCCCAGCCGTTCACGTCTGTCCCATCGGGTAGTAGAACGAGACCTAACTGATTCGTTGGGCTTCTGTCCACCTCCCTATAGGAGCAACGAGCATCATCCGACTCGTTGAGGTCAGTCCGATTGCCCCCGCAATTCCCGCCGGTCAAAGTGCCATTAATCAGCGACTGGGATGTGGGCAGGTAGTGTTCGACGGACCCTGATTGGCTTTCGCTGTCAGGTCCTGAAGAAGTCATCGTCCCGCTATTCACCGGTGGTCGGGGTTCCGTTCCACCTCCCGAGATCGGGTCCGCGGCCACAGGTCCCACCAGTGGCGAGAATACAGTCAACAACATCGCCAAAGCTACACATACGCATGTAATGCGTCCAAGCATTCTTCAAACCTCCTGCCGAGCAAATGAGCGGCAAAGCGGCCATTGGATCGAATCTATATAGCGCTTTCTACAGCTATGCTGCAAAGAAGTGCTGAGAATCACTTCAACGGGATTCATGGAATTCGTGGGATTCCACTCTCTGAACCTATTCAGTCCATGTGATATCATTGACGGGGCACGACCTAACGTCCGGAGAATCCATCCGAGATAGGTACGGCAACCCGTGCCTTGACGACCTTCTCCCAAAGCAGGCTGAGAGGGCCCCGCGAGAGTGCCTCGATGCGCTGGAGTCGACGGAGGTCAAGTTGACCAAAGGCCTCCCGATTGTCATCGTAGCTTCTGCTCGACATTCTCCGTCCCTTGGGCGTTACATCTTCTGCGCCCTTAATACCGTGAATCCCCCACCAGAAATTTCTCAGAATTATAGAACTAACAGTTTCGACAGAGAATGAGCAGAGATGAGACTGGACAACCCGCTTCAACTGAGTCCACTCACCTTGACTGGGATCATCAAGGTTGCAGGTTCGACGCTCTCCTCTTCATGAGCTTCATCCAGCCGCCAGACTCGTAGATCCCGAGCTGCCTGCGCGTCAGAATCTTCTCGAACTCGGTCCAGTCGATCATCTCCAGCCTATCGTTCCTCCCGTTGGAGAATCTCAGGGTGCTGGTGCCTCTGACCCTGCTGGGCAAGAGGCCGCGGCTGACGGCTATGCGCTTCGCTTCCTCTAGATCGATTTCCCGCAGTTCCGGCATGCCCATCCCTTCGCTGCGAACAGACGTCTGAAAGGGCTGTATGCCAAGAAGGGTATTTCTGTCTTTCGATTGTCAGACA
Organism: Thermoplasmata archaeon; assembly: GCA_041489255.1. Classification (GTDB taxonomy): domain Archaea; phylum Thermoplasmatota; class Thermoplasmata; order RBG-16-68-12; family JAFNFQ01; genus JAFNFQ01. The sequence goes on from JBGPQV010000020.1 coordinate 10,573, forward strand.
AACTAGCAGTTCTCTGCCTATCTGGCTAGTGTCAGACGAAATGCCAGTTCCACTGGCAGTGGAGGGGCGTCCAGACCCTCCGGCCAGAAGCGAGGGAAGTCTTATTGTGCTGGATGGCCCATTCGTGCCCGATCCCATGCCGTTCGAATTGGTCGTTTACCGCCCGCGCGGAAGGCCCCCGGTGACCGTGGACGAAATTGACAGAATCGTCGACCAGCTCCCTCACTTCACGAAGGAGGAGCTCGGCGGGAACCGCGTGCAGTGGCGGTACAGGAACCCCGAGACCGGGGTCCACTTCGGCATCAAGTACGACCCCGAGCAGAGGCACCAGGCACAGTTCGAATGGAACGACTCGCCCATGAGCATCTCCATGGCCCTCGGCAGGCCGATGTTCTTCGGCCAGGAAGCGGCGCCGCTTATCGACATGATACTGAAGAACCTGAACCTCGCGGTCCAGGACATCCAGAAGACCGCCCTCTACAGGCAGCCCGCCAAGCTGACGGCGGAGCAGATCAGGGAATCGTGGGAGAAGAGCAACGCGGAGGAGTCCAGCGCCATCCTCTCCGCCGACAAGAGGGTCACGAAGGCCACCCGCGACAAGATGGACTACTTCTGGGGCTTCACGAGCGCGAAGGCGAAGCTCCAGGAATCGTACGGGCCGGATGTCCTCGTCCCTTCCATAAACCTGCACCGCGGGAGGGAAAACACGGTCAGGACGTCGTGCATATGGCCTGACACCGCGAAGGTCGCGCTGCCCGAGGTCGACTTCGTGCTCGTGCAGAGAGTGCAGAAGAGCCTGCTGTCGAAGACTACTGTCTCCGGTGTCGCCGTGTATGCCAGGATTGCTGAGATCCTGAAGCCCAGGAGCGAGGAGAAGACGGATCCGGTGAGGCACCTGTTCTTCAACCAGGCCCCCGACAAGGGGCTCCTGCGGTACCTCTCCGAGATGAAGCTCTACTCCATCAAGTCCTATCCGAAGGTGTCGCCGGACGAGATAGTCGAGATCGGCAAGTAGAGCTCACCGGCGTCTCGACGACGGTTTGCCCCGCTTCAACGACGAAAGGTAGGATATCCTTAGGAGTCTCAGGGCTGCCGCCGCACCTCCGTTCCCATCGACCATGAACTTCGACTTGAACCAGCCCCAGCCTTGGCTCGGCGGCGCTCTGTCGATCATTCGGCTGAACCCGAGCTCGCGAGGCGGCGGGAGGATGAAGACCTCAATCCTCTCCTTGCTCGGGCGCAGTTCCGCGAACACTCGCCCGCCATTCTTGCTCTTCAAGGAGATCCACTGCGACATCACCCGCACGACGATGTCATCATTTCTGGAGGATGCGAACTCTCTCAACTCGTCGAGCAATCTCCTGAGGCACGCCCTTGTCTCAAGTCCCGCACGAGTCATCGCGTTGGCCAAGCTAGCCCTCCACCGCCATCTTCCTCATGATGAAGAGGTACTTGAAGCCCCGAAGGAAGAAATTCCGCTCTCTCGCCTTATGCTCCCACATCGGATTGGATCCGCTGTCGTGGTGTCTCACCAACACCACGGTGTCCACAGGCTCGAAGAGTCCCGCCAAGATGCCGTAGAGCCTGAAGCCGACAGGCGTGTAGCACCTGCGCCTGTACTCGTCGGAGATTACCCAGGCGGCATGCTTCCCTGGCTTCAGAGTCCTGTGGATTTCTGTGGCGACCTTCGCGATTTCCTCGAAGAAGCGTTCCGTGTTGGCGGGGATCTTGCCGATGCACCGCCCGTCGCCGGAGTAACGAATGTTGTCGGAATATGGCGAATCGACGAAATGGAAGTCAACGCTGTCGTCTTCGAACGGGAGATGGCGGGCGTCGTTCCTGACGATGTCCGGCCTGGATGGGTTCAGGTCGAGCCCGATGACCCGCCGCCCGAGCGCTCTCGCCACGTCAATAGTCGTGCCGCTTCCCGCCATGCAATCCACCACGAGATCCCCGGGCCGGGTGTACCTCTTCAGGAGATTCCACACCGCCATGGCGGGAGTGCATCCCTTGTACCTGTTGCTACCGAAGACCGACCCATCGGGGCTCTGATATGGGAAGTCCCAACACGTCGACGCTTCAATACTGGTGCACCATGAGGGCTTATCGATTTCCCCCGCCAAAATCATGCGATTGAGCTGCTGAGACAAGCCGACCACCCGGTGGAATCCTGACTCTCGACTGGCGGTTCGACCTTTAATCGTGTGGCGGGAGTGTAGCGAGTCTGGCGGCTACACCTTAAACGAGTTCTGGCGGGACTCTGTCCGGTCTGTGGGCGGTTGCGGCGACCAACCCTTTCTCCTTCAGGCGTTTCACGACGTGCGGGTAGAGGATGAGCTCCTCGACCTCGATGTTGTCGACGGTGTCCTGACTGATCTGACCGAGACGTTCTCGGAGTCTCGCGAGATTCTCTTCGGACGAGAACGATGTCATCACGGCGGCGTGAAAGATCGCTCCCGCCTCATTGAGATTCTCCAGCGCCTTGATCTGCAGCTCGAATCCCTCCGGCTTGGCACCGGTGAGCATCGAGAACTCCCCCTCGCTCGCTCCCTTCAGAGAGACGCGGACACTCGACCTCCTGAAACCCGCGAGGGCCGCCGCATAGTCTGGATCACCGCCAATCAGGATGCCGTTTGTTTCCAAGATAAAGGTGTGCGGCGACTTGTCGACCAACTTCAACAGCGACAGCAGATGCTCCCGCCCGATCGTCGGCTCCTGGCCGCTCAGTCTCAGCTGGCGGTACCCCTTGGATTTGGCGATGCGGTCCAATCTGGAGAAGCTCTGCTCTGCACTGCAGAATTCTCCCGCCTTCGAAGGCTGCAGCCTGATCTCGTCCCTCGCCCAGCAGAAATGGCAGAAGAGGTTGCACCCGACCACGTCGCCCGTGGCGATGCCGCCATACCACCGTGCACCCCTGAACCTGTGATAACGCCTCTCCTCGCCTCTCGCGACGACCTTCTCGAGCGCTTGACCGAGACGTAGTGCATCGTACAAGCATCTCAGCCATGCTCAATCGGCGAGAATAATCTTGCGCGCCCGATCGCTCAGAAGAAGTCCTCGATCTTCAGCGACTTGTCAGTCCTCTTCACCTGCGGCTTCTCCTTCTTGCTCGCCCCGTTGAATTCCTCGTGGAAGAGCACCTCTTGCTTCGCGGCCTGCTTGCCGGTGAGCAGAGCCTTCTCGTCCCAACCATAGACCTCTGTGACATATGACAGGGTCTGCGCCAACCGCCGCGCGTAGTATTCCCAGTCCGGCTTGATGGTGAACTGGATCCCGCTCACGTAGGGTTCGACCTGCTGCGGGCTCGACTTGCCGTCGGTCACGATCCACGACACCTTCATCCCCGACACGACCTCCTGCCCCATCTTCCTGAGCTTCTGCGCCGCCTGCACGTTGCTCATCGACTCGGGGCGGTCGTACTCGTTCTCCTCCTTCACCGACCTGGATATCACCAGTATCTCGATGTCCTGGGCATCCTGCGGGACGAATTCCTTCGGGATGACGCCGGACTTCAATCGAGACACGAGATCCTTGGCCAGCTCGATTGCCCCGTTGGTGTCCCCGTTCAGGAGAAGCTCGAACAGCTTCATCTGCGAAGCCGACTGCAGCTCGAACGCGTCGGTCCGCCTGATCTCGTAGCCGCGCACGATCAGGTCCTCGTAGGGCCAGACGACCTTGCCGGCGTACCTCTTCTTCTTGCCGTGAGAGAAGAACGACCGCATGACCTTCTCGAAGTCCATGCTGATCGTGCCGTGACTGAACCTCTCGGCGATCTTTTTCGCGTGCTCGCAGGTCTGATCGAGGTTCTGGTAAGGCGACTGGTAGAAAATCGAGTCCGTGTCAGCGTAGAGGACCTTCACTCCCTCGCTCTCCAGCTGCTGTATGATGCTCGTGATATTCTGGCGGGCGAATGCGGTGATGCTCCCGCCGATCTCTGGGTTGGTGAACCTGTAAAACGAGGACGCCAAGACGCCGTAGAAGGCGTTCATCAGGACCTTGATCGCGTCCTGGAGGCGGCGGTAGTACTCCTTCTTCTCCGGATCCTTCTCCTCCCGCATCTTCTTCTTGGTCGCATCCCGCTCCTTCATCAAGTTCTTGAGGATGCGTGGAAGCAGACCCGCCCTGACGTCCTTGCTCACGAACCTGACACCTGTGGGGCTCACGATCGTGCCGTCGGGGTCGAGGGTCGTGAAGCAGATGTTGTTCTCGATGATGATGGACGGATACATGCTCTTGAAATCCAGCGTCACCACCCATTCGAACAACCCCGGACTGAGCGTGTGCACGTAGCCGCCCTCGATGCCCTCCCTCGTGCGGCCTACCCGGGTCATCGGCACGCCTATATGCTCGCGGTCTGCCTCGCGTATCAGGATCGAGTCGATCAGCGTCGATGTCCTGCTGTTGAAGGCGTCGTCAAGCGCGAGCATCGAAACCGTCGCCAGCTCCATCGACTTGTCGAGCCTTGCGAGCTTCTCCAATATCCTCAATGCCAGCTCCGCGTCCTTCTTGCAATACTCCATCACTTTTTCCTTGTCTTTGACCCACTCCTCGTCCATCATTGTCCGGTCGACTTCGTGCTTCCCTTCGCCGAGCAGCTGGCGGGCGACGTAGTCCAGCGTCTCCTGCTTGGGCTTCAGCTCCATCTTCACGCTCCACCAGGCGTCGGCGATTATTCTGCCGTGGCACCGCCAGAACCTGTCCCCGAAGCTGCTCGCCACCCCGCCATCGCGCGCCAGAGACAGCGACCTCATGCCGAGCTTCTCCGCGCGTTCCAGCAGGAGAGGGAGATCGTACCCGTCGATGTTGTACCCGCTGATGACGTCCGGATCCTCCATCTGGACCAGCTCGACGAACCTCTGGATGATCTTCTTCTCGTCGCCGGAAAAGCAGTCGGTGACTATCTTCCCCTCCTTGCGCAGCGCGTAACCGAGGCAGAGGATGTGCGGGTCCTTGAGGGTGTTCTCCAGGTCGAAGCTGAGGATCTTCAGTGGCGGGGCGAAGGGCTCGCAAGGCTCGAACTTCTCCCCTTCGACTTTCAATTCGGTGGTGTACCGCTTCCCCTCGATCTCCTTTCCGTGGACCGTGAAGCACGCCTGGATGTCCATGTCGAACATGAAACGCAGGGGGAACGGGATGTCCGCCGCCAGGACCTCCGACCCTTGCCTCCTGCACCTTTCCCTGTAGTCCGGCGTGACCCACGGATGGTGGAGGATGACCTTGCCGCACTTCCTCTTCTCGAGCTTGAAGTCCTTCTCCCGCCCAACTTCGAGTTCGACCATCTGGACATCGATGACCTCTTTGTCCCTCTTCAGGGAGCTGACGAGCGTGTCGGTCGGCTCGATGCAGTAGAAATACGGCTGGAACTCCCAGAATTCTATTGCGATGCTTTTACCTTCGCGCGTCCGACCGAAGAACTCGATGACCGGCTCTTCCTGCGGCCCCTCTCTCCTGTAGGATGCAGTGAGCAGCCGCACGTCCCACTTCCCCGCCATCTCAAGCCCTCGCGATTATCTTCAGGACGTCGTTGTCCTTGACTTCGTAGTCGTGGCCAACGACCATCTTCGTCCTCGCGTTGATGGCCCTGATGAAGTTTTTCCCCAGGTCTGTGTGCACCTTGAACGCCATGTCCTTGGCGGTGCTGCCGCGCGGGATCAGGTACGCGTCAGGGAGGACGTTACCCTTCTTGTCGGTCCAGTGCGTCTCGTCCTCGACCGGGTAGACCACTATCAGGTTGAGCAGCTTCCTCACCGTCTCCTCGACGCACTGCTGCACGCCCGTGCTGCCGCCCTGCTTCATCAGCTCGGATATCTTGTCGAGCGCCTTCGTCTGCCCCGCCGACAGCTTCGAGCGGTCCTTGACATTGAACTCCGAGGCCCCGGGGATGTAGTCGATTATCCCCGCCTTCGCTGCCTTGCGCAGCGCCAGCTCGAACTCAGCGCTCGTAGGCACGACGATGCGGCCCTCCAGCGCCTTGAGCGCATCGATGTTCTCCTTCGGCGCCACGTCCCACTTGTTCGCGGCGATAACCATCGGCTTCCCGCGCAGCTGCAGTTTGTGACCGAGGCGCAGCGTGTCCTCCTTAGTCCACTTCGTCGGCTTCACATCCATATAAGAATCGCGGATCGCGAGGTGTATCTGCGTCTCGGTGAAGCCGAGCCCCGTGAGCTTCTCGTGGAGCGCCTTCTCGATCGCCACCTCCTCGAGCTCCGCCTTCCTCGCCACCTTCTCCCAGCCCCGCTGGATTATCCCGGAGATCCAGTGCGCCAGCTCGTCCTCGAGGAAATTGACGTCGTCGACGGGATTGTGCGAGCCCGGCGGGCAGACGTTCCCCTCAAAATCGGTACCGCCTGATGCGTCGACTATGTGTATCAACGCGCTTGCCTGCCTCAGGTCGTCCAGGAATTGGTTGCCCAGGCCTCGCCCCTCATGCGCTTTTGGAACCAAACCCGCCACGTCGAGCATGTCAACGGGCACCAGCCTGACGCCGTTGTCGCACAGTGCGTTGTTGGGATTGCACGGCTTCCCGATGTCGACATGCGGGCAGGCCGCGCGGATGTAGGCCACGCCCCTGTTCGGCTCCACGGTCGTGAAAGGGTAGTTCGCTATCTCGGCGGGAGCGAGTGTTGCGGCGGAGAAGAACGTGCTCTTCCCGACATTCGGCTTGCCGACGATGCCGACTTCCACGGCGGACTCAATGCTCTCTGGGCTTATTGTTTTTGCCGGGCCGGCGACGCTGCAGGATGACCAGTATGGCTGGGATGAGAACCAGCAGAGGGATGACATCCTGGAATTCTGGGATTTGTAGGTCCTTGAAGGTGGACGGGTCGTTCAGATTGTTCGAGCCCCAGTAGTACTCCGCACTTGGTGGCTCGTCATCGTGCGCGTGAATCGCAAGGCCGGCCTGTTGATTCGGACCAGGATTCGACATGTTCCAAACTTCAGGGAAAGGAATCGCGAACTCATATGTGATGTAGCCACCACTGTCGGTGTCCAAGATCCCGTTCGCCTCCCACGCATACGGCGATACGTAGGAGGAATTCCATCCAGTGCCGTTCCCGTTGTAGGAGCTATTGATTGTCGAACCGTCAGGGTCGGTCGCGTTGAACTTCTTGTCCCATTGGTCCGGCGCGGGCTCGTTGCCATCATCTGTATCAAAGGCCAGCTCCGCGTAGTCTCCAACGTTGTAGACCGTGTCGCTTTTCACGCGGATGCACATGAACAGATAGGTTCCGTTCTGCATCGCGTAGACCATCATGTCGCCCGTATCGTTCGAATCAGCGTCCTGCCACTCGGTTGAAATCCAGTCGCCATTAATTGTCGGAGCAGAAGAAGTCGGCTTGGCGTAGAGGAGTGAGTCGCTACCCATCACTATGACGTAGGTCCCTCGCGTGCGCGATTCCGCCCCGCCTCTTGTCCCGGATGCGACCGTCTCGTCGCCGATGTTCCGCCAGTTCCTGGTCTGGATTACGTAGGATGCATTGGCCAGGTCAAGACCATTGATGCTCGCGGACATCTCCACCTGATTCGTCATGATCGCAATCTTCGGGGCCCCCTGGAAAATCACCCACCTTCCCTGCCATTGATACGTCGAGATCGAATGGATGAAACCGAACTGCCCCTTCGCCTCTATCATGTAATCAGCGAGGATTCCGCCGATGGGGAAACCGTCCTGGATGGACGAGTTGGACTCCATGAAAACCCGGGCAATGCTCTCCCCGGTCAACCCATGTGGCGGGGGCGAACTCCCGCCACCCGTGCTTGGCGAGGAGAAGACCCTCTGCTGATGTTTGGGAGTGAGGCTCCCCTCGAAGGAATCCGTGACCGTCCGGAAGTAGAAGAACGCGGTCTCGCCTGAGGCATTTGCAGCGTACGCCTCGATGTCCACTTCAGTATCGACCATGGGCGGTCCAATGGAATCGGCGTGGGGCGACGGCCAATCACCGAAGAGCCCGTCGACCCTTTTCCCGGTTGGCGGGGAGAGGACATAGGCCCTCGCACCGCTGCCCACTATCGTTACAGGTCGGTCCGCCGTGACGGATGTGAGCGACGCCCAAGCGACCTCGCCTGTCGCGATCACTGAAGCGTCCAACGTCAAGGTGATGGTCCTCTGATTTCCCTCGGACACAGTCATCGAACCCGCAATCCCGTTGACCTGCGTGCCAGGTGTGTGCGAGATGACGATGTCGCCGGCATCAAGTGTCAATGCCGGCCCAATCACCTCGAACGTCAGCTCTAGGAAATCGACTGATCCGGTCGACAGCACTTGGGTGAGCCCCCGCTGGGTCACCTTCAGGAAGCCATAGTCGAGCCCGATCGCCACTGCGCTCTGACTCACCCCTCCTTCTTGATCATCGACGACGAATCTGGCCAATACCCTGCCGGGATCCGGCAGCGACATCGCCGCTGTCTGCAACTCCCCCTCGATCCTGTCACCGGAGACGGCGATATATGCCGCTGCAAAGCTGGACCATCCGTTCCAGTCCGACCGGTCCTGCCCGTTGAACGCCTGCAGCGAGGCCCCCGAAACGGATGAATTGAAGCCGTCCACAATCACCATGTATTCAGCACCGAGCGTGCCGCACGAGTAGCCTGTCGAGTTGTCAGCGTCCACGTCGAGGAATATGTAGAAGGAGTCGTAGCCCTGAGCATCGCCGAAAAGTGTCCCCTCGACCCGCGCCATGAAGAAGAGCGACTGACCCTCGAGTTTCAACGCGTATGAAACCATGTTGGTGTCGGGGTTGCCGGAGACGGTCGCCTCGTGGTAGGTGCCGACCGGCTGCCAGTCCCCGAAGCTCCCATCGATCTGGATCGACCTGCCAGGTTGGACTCGGAGCTGGAGTGAGCTGTTGACGATGAGGAATATCGCCAGGAGGAAGGCGGCAACAGCCGTATACCTGTGGACCGTATTGCCCCTCGGCAGAGCCACTTCAGATATCGTGCCACCATTGACGAAACCGTTGCCGTTGATCAGGCCGTTGACCCTTCCCCCGCCATTCACCAAGCCATAACCCGTTAGAAGAGGCCTTCGACCCGATATGATAGAGCCACGCGAGGTTCTTGCCGTATTCGTCATCTTTGCCAGTTCTATCTTCTGTGGGGATTCCGCGATGACAAACTCGGGCACCTCTCGCGGCTGTGATTCTTGCTGCTCTGCCGGAACCTCCTTCGCTGGCGAGGCCTGAGCCGTCACCGGCGGTTCCTTCCAAAGGATCTCCCCTTGTTTCTCTACAATCACCTTCAGCTCCTCGAGGGATTCGAGGCTGCTGACCTCCCCGGTCTTCTCCACGCTGATGCCTGAGGGCTTCTCTTGCGGAATCTCAGGAGGCTTGACGATAACAATCTCCGCGATCGGTGCGACCTCTTCTGGCGGTTTCGATTCAGCGACAGGTATCTCCGCCGGTCTCGGGGGGAGTTGCGGCGGTGGTTCGGTGCCCACTCCCGCAGGTCTTTCCTCTTTCTCCATGACGGGGATGGGCTTCGTCTGACGCTTGAGTCTCTCCTCGAAATCTCGGAACTTGGGATTTTCGGGATCCAGTTTTTTGGCTTTCCTGACTGCCTTCATCGCCGCGTCCACACGCTCAGCCGCGCTTAGTGCGAGACCGAGCGCGTACCAGAGCTGGGCGTCGTCCGCCGTCCTGTACAGCATCCGCCCATAGCACTCAATGATCGCGTCGATGCCCATGCGTTCGAACTCGCGCCGAATCGTCTCGTCGAAATCCTCGACCTCGAACGTGCTGCCGCACTCCAAGCATTTATCGGAGAAAACCGGCGTCGGCAGTCCGCACTTCGCGCACTTCCGCTCTTCCTCGAATACATCCTCTTTCGATTGTCTGCGGGGGAGGAGTAGAATCAGGGTCGTCGTGGCCTTGATGCTCTTTGCCAGCTCAGGTCCGATTCCCGGCACCGCGGAAAGAACCTCCTGACTTGCGCTCTTGATTTTCTTGATGCTGTTGAAGCCGGCCCTGCAGAGCAGCTCTGCTTTTTTATTGCCGACGCCCGGGATGCGAGCGACCTCTCTGACATCGCTCTCGTCGAACTCTCCCTTCAGTCTCCGTGGCGGTCTCTTGTGAACCGGCGTCTCCGGCGATCTCGGTGCCTGGGGCGCTTCCTTCTGGAGAGGAGCAACGCCCTCCGCGCTTTCCTTGACCACTTCCTCGTAGAGGTATCGTGTACCGCAGTTCTTGCATGCGAATTGGACGGGGATGGATTCATTGCATGCCGGGCAGGTCCACGTGCGACCGGAGGAGTAGGTCTCCGGTGGGTGCGAAATGCTGCAATGGTTGCATACGCAGAGTGACCCGAGCGGCCCGCCGCAGACCGTGCACCTCTCCAGCTTCCTGGTCGCCAGCGTCAATCACCTCCCCCTCACTCTGAGCGACTTGACGCGCACAGCTGACGACTCCGCGAAGCCCGGCTCCAGTTCCAATGCCCGCTCCATGCAGATTTGCGCGCTGTCCCTGTTCCCGGCAAGTATGAGGGCCCTGGCCTTCTGGTACCATGCGTCGGGGAAATCCGGGCGCTGGGCGAGTGCCTTGTTGAACGCTTCGACGGCTTCCTCCGCTTTCCCAAGCTTCAGCAGCGCGACGCCCTTGTTCACCCAGGTGAGAGCGTACTTCTCGTCGAGCCGGATCGCCTTATCATAGCAAACGATGGCCGCTTCATGGCTGTTCTGTCTGGAGAGGATGACTCCCTTATTCATCAGGGCCACGGGGTTCTCAGGGACAATCTTGAGAGACCTATCGAGGCATTCTACCGCCTTGCTCTCCCTTCCGAGGCGGTGGAGGACCATCCCCTTGTTGCACCACGCCGCCGCGTACCTCGGTCTCAGCTTGATCGCCTTGTTGTAATGCTTCAGCGCGTCCCGCGCTCGACCGGCATTTTCAGCGACCACACCCAGATTATTCCACGCCTCGGGGCTGTTCGAATCGTGCTCTATGGCCTTCTCGTAGGCGGCCTGAGCCTCTTTAAGATGACCTGATCGCAGCGCATCGTTCCCTCGCTCCACCTCGATTGAGGTTGGACTCGCGGCTCGGCGGCGATGTTTATCACTAGCGCTCCGCTTGAGCCTCGAAAGCATAACGTTCGACGACTTTCAAGTGCCTTTAAAGGAGTATGTCCACGATTATCAGATGTGAGAGTTTGAAGCTGGATTGCCACTCGAGGGCCAAGCTTTTTCATTCGAGAGCCGATTGTCATTGCGGTGCTCTGAGCAAATGGACGTGCCAAAGTCTCATCCAAGGTATCGCTCGCTCCTCAATCGAAAAAAGCTCGCAGACGCGGTGAAGAGCGGGCTCGTCGTGCATCAAGGATTGATTGCTCAAGGCAGGGGAGAGGCCTTCGACTATCTGTTCGGGGAGGAAACCATGCCTCCCGCCATGAAAGCGGAGAAGGCGGCGGGGGCTTACCTCGTGCTCGCAAGGCATCCAGTGATTTCGGTCAATGGCAACGTTGCGGCGCTCGCCGCTCGCGACGTGGTCAAGTTGGCGAGGGCGGTTCCCGCAAGAATCGAGGTCAACCTTTTCTACAGGACCGAGCCGAGGGTCAGGAAAGTTGCTGAGTGCCTGCTGATGGCGGGAGCGAAAGTGGTGCTCGGCACCAAACCGGACGCCCGGATACCTGGACTGGACGGCAAGCGGGCGCTTTGTTCCCGCCAAGGCATCTACTCCGCCGACGTGGTCCTCGTGCCCCTGGAGGATGGCGACCGCACTCAGGCTCTCGTCAAGATGGAGAAGGTCGTCTTGGCGGTTGATTTGAATCCTTTGTCCCGCACCTCGCGCGCCGCAACCGTGACGATAGTTGATGAGCTGTCGCGAGCCTTGGCCAACATCACCAAATTCATTCCCGCCATGAAGAAGGACTTGGCGGCCGCAGAGAGGGTCGTCCGGTCATTCGACAACACAGAGAACCTGAGAGCTGTGTACAAGCGTCTTGACGCTCGCCTCCGGAGACTCCATCGCTGAGCGGGAAGCGCCGGAATCATTCTTCTCAGTTCAATCTCCTCGCACAAAACTATTTGCACCAGCACCGCAATCGTGAAATCCCGTGATGAAATGAAATACGTTGTAGTCACGGGCGGAGTTTTGTCTGGCCTGGGAAAAGGCATCTCCACTTCGTCAATCGGCGTCCTGCTCAAGTCCCGCGGGCTGAAGGTCACCGCGATAAAAATCGACCCGTACCTGAACTGCGATGCGGGCACCATGAACCCCTATCAGCACGGCGAGGTCTTCGTCCTCGACGATGGCGGGGAGGTCGACCTGGATCTCGGGAACTATGAGAGGTTCCTAGACACCAGCCTCTCGAAGGATCACAACATCACCACGGGCAAAGTCTATCATACGGTCATCGAGAAGGAGAGGAGGGGCGACTACCTCGGCAGGACCGTGCAGATAATCCCGCACATCACCAACGAAATCAAGCAGGAAATCAAGGCGGTTGCGGAGAAGGAGAAGGTGGATGTCTGCCTGATCGAGATGGGCGGGACTGTCGGTGACATCGAGGGCATGCCCTTTCTCGAGGCGGTGAGACAACTCCACATGGAGGCGGGGAAGAGCAACGTCTGCTTCGTGCACACAACTCTCGTCCCGATCCTCGGCACAGTCGGAGAGCAGAAGACGAAGCCCACCCAGCAGTCCGTCCGGGAGTTGCGCTCCGTCGGAATCCAGCCGAACGCGATCGTTGCCCGCGGGGAGAAATCGCTGGATCCGGAGATCAAGAAGAAGATCGCATTCTTCTGCGATGTGCCGGTCGAGGGCGTCATCAGCGCACCGGATGCGCCATCGATATACGATGTCCCGATCCTTTTCGAGGAGCAGGGATTCTCCGACTACCTCATCAGGGCGCTCGACCTAGGGCCGAAAACGGAGGACCTCAAGGAGTGGAAGGATTTTCTTGTCCGCCTGAAGAGCCCGGTGAAGAAAGTCGAAATCGCCGCGGTTGGTAAGTATACGTCGCTCAAGGACTCGTACATCTCGCATATCGAGGCTTTCCACCACGCGGAAGCGGCAACTAGGACGAAGGTCGATCTCCGCTGGGTCGAGAGCACGGACATCGAGTCCAAGGGCACCGAATTGCTCGAAGGGGTCCAAGGCATTCTCGTGCCCGGAGGTTTCGGCGACAGAGGGACCGAGGGGAAGATCGCAGCGGTCAAGTTCGCCCGCGAGAAACGCATCCCGTTCCAAGGCGTCTGCCTTGGATTCCAGCTGGCGACTGTCGAGTTCGCAAGGAATGTCCTCGGGCTCAAGGACGCAAACAGCTCGGAGTTCAATCCGAAGACCGCCAATCCGGTGATCGACCTGCTGCCGGAGCAGAAGGACGTCAAGGACATGGGCGCCACCATGAGACTGGGCGCGCATGTGGTCGGGCTCACCGATGATTGCAGGACGACCAAGATGTATGGTTCCACCGAGATTTCAGAGAGACACCGCCACAGGTATGAGGTCAACCCGAATTACATCGAGGAATTCGAGAAGCACGGGATGAAGTTCGTCGGACGGTCCGATGGCGGTAGGAGGATGGAGGTCCTTGAGCTGCAGGACCACCCATACTTCGTCGCCTCGCAGTTCCACCCAGAGCTGAAGTCGAGGCCGTTCAGACCATCGCCGATCCATATGGGGCTCGTGAAAGCGGCGGCTGGCCTGACGTAAGTCCGACCGCAACCTTATTCGCTTCCGCCAAAATGGGTGAGTCTGATGCACGTCGTGCTCTTCGTCTGCGTCGAGAACACCTTCCGGAGCGTTATGGCCGAGGCGATTTTCAACGCAAAGGCACCACCCGGATGGGGAGCGAAGAGCGCTGGTGTGCAGCCAGCCACCGCAATCAATCCCGTTGTCATCGCCCTCCTTCGAGAGATTGGCATAGAACTCGGACCAAAGAGGCCTAGGCTCGTCACGCCAGATATTATCGAGAGAGCGTGGCGGATCATTACCTTCGGATGCCTCGACCGATGCCCGCCTCGGACGAAAGGGAAGTCCGAGGATTGGCCCGTGCCCGGATCGACCGGAAAAACGGACGCCCAGCTCAAGACGATTCGAGACGACATCACTCGCCGCATCGAACGCTTAATCGAGGAAATCGAAGGAAGTAAACCATAACGCAATCTTTAAACAGCCGCGCCTCATGCAATCTGACACATGCAGTCTGGCGGCTACGAGGACCTTCTGAAACGTGCGAAAGCGAACCTGCCCAAGACAGTCGAAGCCCACGAGCGATTCCAGATCCCGCAGGCCGACATCCAGATCGAGGGCAAGACCACAATCCTGCGTAACTTCATCGACATCTGCGAGGCGATCAACAGGTCTCCGGACCAGGTGCTCGCCTACCTTTTGAGGGAGATTGGCACGGCCGGCGTGCTGGAGGATAGGCGAGTCGTTTTCAAGGGCAAGGTCACCACCACCCAAGTCCAAGACCGCATTCAGGGATACGTCGACAACTACGTCCTGTGCACCGAATGCAACCGGCCCGATACGAGATTGATCAAAGAGGGACGCGTGGCCATACTCGAGTGCGACGCATGCGGCGCCCGTCGCTCTGTCAGGGCAATAAAGAAACAGGCGAAGGTGGAGGAGGTCGCCTTGGAGGAAGGTAAGGTCTACGAGCTGATGATACAGGACATCGGCCGGAAGGGCGACGGGATAGCGAAGAAGGACAGGTACATCATCTACGTCCCCGGGACAACGAAGGGCTCCATAGCCAAAATCTACATCGAGAAGATCACGGGCACCGTCGCCTTCGGTCATGTGTCTAGGGAGTAGGGATGCGCAGAGAGATCGTCTCGACAGTCGCGATGGCCTGCAGCATCGTCATCTCCCAGAGTGTCGCCCTGCTGCTCGCCCCGTTCTTCATCGAAGCCGACGCCACCGCGTTCCCGGACCCGAACAACGCCGCGAACCCCATCATATACGTCATCCTCATCCTCGCCTTCACCGCCCTCATACTCTTCATCGTCAAGAAGCGCAGGGAGAACATCTTGAAGTACATCATCCTCGGCTCGATGTTCCTCTCGATGATCTTCGTCTTCTACATCCCAGCCCTGTTCGGCCTCTACCCATTCGTCGGCGACCTTGCATTCAACCTAGCCCTTGTGCTGAGTTTGGTGGTTTCTGGAATCCTGACATTCGCCCTCTTCAAGTATCCTGAATGGTACGTCGTGGACGCCGTCGGAATCTCGGTGGCCGCGGGGGTGACCGCCATAATGGGCATCTCGTTCACGATCTTCCCCACGCTCATCCTATTGATACTCCTGGCCGTCTACGACGCCATCTCCGTCTACAAAACGAAGCACATGGTGACCCTCGCGGATGCCGTGGCGGCTGAGAAGCTTCCGATACTCCTCGTCATCCCGAAGAAGCTCGATTACTCCTACAAGGATCAGGAGAGCATCAAGAAACAGATTTCATCTGGAGAGGAGAGGGAGGCCATGTTCATGGGTCTCGGAGACATGATTATACCCGGTGTGCTCGTGGTCTCGGCCCTCGCCTCCAATGCTGACAAGCTGTCGACCCTGGTTTTCGGAATCCCCGGCCCACTCATCGTCTCCATCGGGACGCTCATCGGGGGCCTCGTGGGCTTCGCTGTCCTGATGAAGTTCGTGATGAAGGGCAACCCGCAGGCGGGTCTGCCGCTGCTCAACTCGGGAGTCATTATGGGCTACTTCGTCACGTACTACCTCGTGTTCCAGGAGCTTTCCTTCGGCATCAGGCTGGGATGGTTCTGAAGATCCTTGTGGCGTCCGATATCCACGGGGCTGAGCGCGCAATTCCGACGATCCACGCCGCCATCGATGGCATGTCCCCCGATGTCTTCGTCGCCTGTGGCGACATAACAAACTTCGGTCCGACGACATTCGCCATCGATCTGCTGCGGGATATATCCGTCAAGACGTTCGCCGTGCCTGGGAACTGCGATCCACCGGAGCTTGTCGAGAGCCTCGAGGAACTCGGGGTGAACCTGCACGGCAAGAGGGTCGAGTTCGGCGGGAAGGTCTTCGTGGGCCTAGGCGGGTCCAACACCCCGCCGTTCGACACCATGTTCGAGCTTAGCGAGGACGACATAGCGAAAATCCTCGAACCGATAATGGAGAAGAACGCGATACTCGTGAGCCACCCGCCGCCACTTGGCTTCTGCGATGTTGCCGGGGACGGGTCTCACGCGGGGAGCAGCGCCGTCAGGTCCATCGTTGACAAGTTCAAACCACGCCTGGTCCTGACCGGACACATCCACGAAGGCCGCGGCGTGCACAAGGGCAAGACCACGGTCGTCAACCCGGGCATGGCGGCCACAGGAAATCTGGCGCTCATCGATATGAACGGCGAGATAGAGGTCAAGCTTCTTTAGGCCAGCTCGGCCGGTCAGTTTTCGCGACTTGACACTTGACATGTCTAGATTTGGCTTATATGAGCTCAGAGCAGTCATGAAGTGAAGGTGGACGAAATGTCCGATGAACCTAAAAGGCGGGCGGCCCTGCGCAGACAGAGACAGTCGTTTTTCGGGAAAATCATCGTGTTCTGCACGATTGCGGCGGTGATGGGCAGCGGTCTCGTCGCCTACAACACGTCGCGTTTCATCCTGACCGACAGGAACAACGTGACGGCATACATCCCGGACACGATCCTCACCGATGCTCCCGGCAGCGCCCTCGTGATGCTGACAGACAGACACGGCGCCCCCCTCGCGGGGGAGCCTGTGACGGTGGAGGTCACACGAGATGGCAACCTGGTCTGGACGGAAACAGCGATGACAGACGAGGGTGGTGTCGCAACCCCGTCTTTCACGGGACTGTCTCTCACCGGGTCGTCGGAGGTTACAGTCAGGGGGGCCGGAGAGGTCCTGACGAAGAAGGTCACTGTGAAGACGACCACGCGCATCTTCCTGCAGACGGACAAGCCGATCTACCAGCCTGGCCAGGTCGTCCACATACGCACGCTCGCCTTTTCCGGCACGTCTCCGACGGTCTCTCTGCAGAACGTCACACTGGAGATATCCACGCCAGAGGGCGATAGGATATTCCGCAAGATCCTCGCGCCTGATGAATATGGCATAGCCAGCTATGACTACCAGCTGGGAAGTAGACTCCCCTTAGGACTGTACAAGATCAAGGCGGCAGTAGGATCGGAGAGCACTGAGAAGGCGTTCGGCGTACAGAGATACGTCCTGCCCAGGTTCGTGATCGAGTTCAGGGACATGCGCGGTTGGTACGGATTCGCTGACGACATCGACGGCAGGGTCTGCGTCGATTATGTCTTCGGCGAGCATGTCCAGGGGACCGCGACCCTGAGCGTGAGAGCGTTCGTGGGCGACTGGCATGACGTGACAGTTGTCACACGAAGCCTCTCAAACGGCTGCATGAGTCTGCACGTTCCCGCCACAGACCTGCCGCATGACGGCGCCACGGGATATGCCGAGCTCAAAGCCACGGTGACAGACACGGCCGGGCACTCCGAGAGCAAGACGAAAGATATCCCCCTGTCGAGCACGCCGATACTGATCACGGCCCTCTCGGACACGAACGTGCCGGGCGCCCAGTCCAACTACTACATCGTGGCGCGATGGCCCGACGGGACGCCTGTCTCATCCGCGCAGGTCAGATCCTATTCCAACGGCTACAGGGACACCACTACCGATGTCAGAGGCGTCGCGCTTGTCTCTTTCACATATCAGGGTCAAGACTCGCTCAGCATCACCGTCACGAAGGGCAATTACTCGAGCACCCTCAGCACCGGCTTGCGCTCGGAGGCTGGCATTAAGGTTGTCGCGGATAAAGCTCATTACGAAGTCGGCGAGACCGCGAACTTCCAGGTCTACTTCTCTGGCAGCACACTCACCAACTGGGCATACTACGAGGTCGTCGCGAGGGATTTCGTAATCATGACCGGCCGCGTCACGCTGACCGGCGGCACATCCTCGTTCTCCATGCAAATCGATAGGCCCATGGTCCCGCTCGCGGAGGTCCGCGTCTACAAGACCCTCTCAGACCTGACCGTGTCCAAGGACAACGTCGTGTTCACGGTCGGCACATTCTCCGATCTGAGGGTGAATATCACCGCGGACAAGCAGGAATACCGCCCGGGAGAGGATGTGAGATTGGACTTTGCGGTGAGCGATGGCGCTCAACCGACAGCGGCCGCGCTCGGAATCGCGATAGTCGACAGAGCGGTGTACGAGGTCGATGAAAGGTTCAAGGGCCTCGAGGACGCGCTCAACGGAAACCATGGCGACGTCTCCTATGACTCGCAGGTGATTGACTATGTGTACGGGGAGAGCTCGATTCCCCCGGACGCAGGAGCACCGCTCGTCGTGTCGCCTGAAGCCGCCGCCGAAGGGCAGATGCAGAGCACACTGCCGGTGAAGCGGCAGATGGCCGCGCAGGCCCAGGACTCGGCGGTATCGTTCTTCTGGTCAGCACTCCTGTTCGTCGGTCTGACGGGCTACGTCGGGCTCGTCGTCCTAGGCATCCGCAACAGGAAGTACGCCGCAGTGGTCGTTGCGTTGGCGGTCATGATTCCCGCGTTCGCCGCCCTAGGCTACTTCGCGCAGAGGAACTACACCTCATTCCCATCTGACTCCGGTTTCGGCGGCGCTCTCCTTGGAAGTGGCAGTGGCGGCGCAGGCATGGGATTTCCGACTGCGGGTAGTGCACCGGTTCTCCTTGGTGGCGGCAATGAGCGGTGGTTCTATGGCGATCAAGGCGGGCAGACAGGGATTACTGGCGGGTTGATAGCCGCGCCCGCGAGGGTCAGGACATTCTTCCCCGAGACATGGTATTGGAATCCCTCGCTGATCGTCGGCCCGGACGGCGTGGGCAACGTGACCCTCCCGGCTCCAGACTCCATCACCACCTGGATGGTCGATGCTGTTGCCTCGACGAAGGATGCGAAGTTCGGCAGCGGCAGCTCGGAGGTGCGTGTCTTCCAGGAGTTCTTCGTGGAGCCTGACATCCCCGTTGCGGCTGTTAAAAACGACACCTTTGATCTTGATGTCTCGGTGTTCAATTACGTGAGCGACCTGAACGTCACGAACGATGTGACGGTGCAGTTGATGCCTGACTCCTGGTTCACGATTACGGGACCCTCGCAGAAGTCTCTCTCACTTCCTCCTTTCAGCGTCCTGAGCACCTACTTCACGATCACCGCCACGGAGATAGGAGAACACAATGTCACCGTCCTAGCGGGAAATGCCAGGATAAGCGACGCGGTCGTCAGAGTCATCCGAGTGGACCCGCGCGGCTCGCCTACCGATGAGACGTTCGGCGGGCGCCTCACAGGCAGTGAAACGAAGTCGGTGACTCTCGTTCTGCGAACCGACAGGATCCCGGGGACGGAATCAGCATCCCTGAGGATACAGCCGTCCATGGCCGCCGCCGTCCTCGACGGCGCGGACAACTACATACATTATGTCTCCGGGTGCGGCGAACAATCGATGTCGACCCTCAACATCGATGTCCTCGCGTTCAGGCTTGTCTCGGAGGGTACCTCTGACCAGAGGATGCTCGGGCTGGAGCAGATAGTCAACCAGGGGGTACAGCATGAGATGCAGTTCCTGGTGCAGGCGCAGAACGGTCAGGGGCGGGGCATCGTGTGGTTCCCCGGGGACCAAGACGCGCACCCGTGGCTGACCTCATGGGGCCTGATCACATTCAAGGACGCAATCGATGCGGGATTCGGCGTCGACGAGAAGGTCCTCACCCATATGCAGTCCTGGCTGGGCTCCATCCAGAACTCCGACGGCAGCTGGCAGTTCCCGGAATGGGGTATCTACGAGTTCAACAACCCGATATTGAAGAGCAAGCAGATTGCGACGACCGCGTACATAGCCCGTGCCCTGATCTATTCTGGATATCCCGCGGACGGCCCGGCGGTTCAGAAGGCCCTGGGCTACGTGCAGTCGAAGGTGCACGACAGCTGGGACGACCCCTACATGCTCGCGCTGTCGCTCATCGTGCTTGTCGATGGAGATGGGCCATCAGCTCTCCGAAGCGATATCGCGGCACGTCTCGTCGAGCTCAAACAGGTGGACAACGGCACGGCTTACTGGAAGTCACCGAGTTCCCTCCTCTCCGATGGCAATTACCGCTGGGGCGGGTACTTGGGAGCCTACGACAGCAGGACGAGCGAGACGACCGGCTATGTGGTCATGGCCCTGCAAAAGCAGAGCGGGATCACGGGAGACGTCTCGGCGGGCGTGGAGTTCTTGCTCTCCAGACGCAACGAGTTCGGAGGATATCTGTCGACGCAGGACACCGTCGTGGCCTTGCAGGCGCTCCTCGCGATCGGAAGTGGAAGCGCTGCGGACAACCTTGACGTGACGGTTGAGATTGGCGGGGCGACTGTTGGCTCCGTCCACTTCGACCAGACTTCGAGGGACATCACCTACATGCTCGACATCACGAGCCACCTCGACACGGTCACTCTCGTGAACATCTCCTCGAGCGGCGCGGGCTCCGTGGTCTACCAGGTGGTGCTGAGCCAGTACATCCCCTGGGATGAGGTCGTACAGCCGCCATGCGAGCTTTGCTTCGATCTCTCCTACAGCGACACGGCTATCCAGGTCGGTGAGAGAATCACCGCCAATGCCGAACTCACATACAACGGGGAAGCGCCCCAACTCAAGATGGTCCTCGTGACGATCAAGTCGGGAGTCGGCTTGACGTTCGACGCCGCGGCGCTGGACGCCATGGTCTCCAACCAGACGTATGCCAATGGGACAATCTCGCTCTACGAGCTCGGTGAGAACTCGGTCGTCCTGTACCTGCAAAACATCAACAAGGGAGAGACTCTCCGCTTCAGCTTGATTCTGATCGGCTCGACGCCATTCCTCGGCACGATCGAAGGCTGCCAGGCCCAGGACCTCTACGACCCTGGCTTGGTGACCGTGATACAACCGGTCCAGATGACCGTCACCCGCTAGCACACAGGCCGGCAAATACGTTAAATAGAGGGGCCAGCCGTGATTGCACGGGTGGCGATGAAGACGGAGACAGAGGGCACCTTCCGGATTACTGTCAACGACAAGATACTCGTGCATCTGCTCGAGTACACCCGCTACAATGATCGGCCGGAGGTGCCGAGGGAGATCACTCAGCAGGGAATCTCGGAGATCGTCGGCGCCAGGCGCTCTCACGTCTCGCTCGCGCTCTCGACCCTGAAAGAACGTTCCCTCGTCGAGGAGAAGACCGTAAGGGTCACTGACGAGGTCAGGAGGAGGAAGGGCTACTTCCTCACCTCCAAGGGCTTCGAGACCGCGAAGGGTCTCGCCGAGAAGTACCAGATGTTCAAAGTCAGGATCGAGGAGGCTGGCGGCGTAAAGGAGGCCATGATTTCCGAGCTGCCCCAGCTACTCGGAGAGAAGTACTACCTCGTTGACGTCCTGTGCTGCCTCAACAAGGATGGCACTCTCGACATTGCAGAGTTGACCGGTCAGAAAGCCGAGGCAATCCAGGAAGACAAGACGAAAGCGCCCCTGGCTAGGGCGATGGCCGCATGCCCGATGTGCTCGACGAGGGTCGAGTTCCCGTACGACAACGAGGCGATACTTACTGTCGTGTGTGGGTCGTGCGGCAACACGTTCAGGACTTCTGTCGGCTCCCCGGTCTATGCGCCGCAATCACAGGTCCAAGTCGAGATGACGGCGCCAGTCGCAGCGACTCAGAAGAGAGGCACTGAGACCGGGCTGATGACCCTCCTCGCGGGATTGGCGATATCGGTTGCAGTCTCGCTGATCATGTTGACTTCGCTCTTTTTCATCTCATGCGGGCTGCTTCTCGGTGCATTTCCATTGCTGCTGGTCTCCATTTTCTCCCTGAAAAAACAGGAGGATCGCGCGCAGGTCGCATTTGGTGCCTCCATGCTGTTTGCAGCCCCGTTTTTCGTCCTGTCCGACAGCCTCAGGGTCTTCTGGGTCGGGTTGCAGTTCGCAGGGACGTTCGCGCTCGCGGCCGCTGTCGCGAATCTCGTCATTAAGTCTCTTCGGCTCAGGCTGACCATGGCGGGGGCGTACGCGATTGCCGCAAGCCTCGTCCCGGCCGCGGTACCCTGGGGGATTCCTCTCGGATTCGGTCTCCTTATCGGGTGCGCCGCATTGATGACCGCCATCATGTTCACTGCGGAGATCAAGGAAACTCGCGAAAAGGACGCTATTGCGGTAGCCGGTTTCGTCGCTGCCTTCGGGGCCGTCTCATACATGCATTGGATGACAGTGCCGACCTGGGACATGCTGGCCATAGCCAGGATCGCGCTGGTCACCGCCACTCTGTACGCCTTTGCCGCCTTCGCAAAACCGGTCGCGGCCAAGACGCGCGCCGAGATTGTGTCCGTTCTCGGTGTTTTCCTCATTGCACTGGGGACGTTCACGGCGGTGGCATCCCCCTTCATCGGCTGGCAGTCCGACCTCGCCGCGTACCTGGCTGTGTTTGGCGGTGGTGCGGTATGTGCGGCTAGAATGATCCGGAAACAGGATGATCTGTGGGCCCAAGTCTGCATGGGATCCGGCTTTTTCCTCGCCGTGATTAGTGTGTCTTTGATCGTTGCTAGGTCGTCCACGCTTTCGCTTCCATGGTTGGTGTCCCTCGGCCTCTGGCTCGCCGTGGGGCTTTCGCTGTGCGCGATTCGATTCGCCCGCGAAGTCACGGAATGGATTGTTTCGGTCAGGGCAGGCACCATTGCCGCCGCCGGAGCATCGGTCATCTTGGCGGGAGTGTACATGCTGATGCTGGGGTTCGGGGCAGAGGGGGCGGTCGAGCTCGCCCTCGGAACCCCACTTGTCGGTTACGCGGTGTTTCGGAGCGGGGCGCCGTGGGTGCCGCGGCTGGCGGTCAGCTCATTGCTAATCGCGACCGTGGCGGCAACCTGGTATGCGGTCGTGATTGGACTCGGTTGAGCTCCGGCGACCCCTGTTCCCGCCATTTGAAACCCCTCCATCCAAACCGCAATGGATTTATACCATAGGATTCTTGGTCTGCTTCCCAACGGAGATTCCGCATGGCGCAGTGGCAAGGTAGGTCGAGACGCAAGCCCTCTGGCGGCAGGTACAGGCCCCAGCGCAAGAAGCGCAGGTTCGAGATAGGCCGTGAGCAGCAGTACGCCTCCATAGGGACTCAGCGCCTGAAGCTCTACAGGACCAAGGGCGGAAACCAGAAGGTCAGGATGCTCGCCGCGGAGTTCGCGAACGTGACCGACCTCGCCAGCGGCCAGACGAAGAAGGTCAAGATCGTGACCGTCAAGGACAACCCCAGCAATCCTCACTTCGTCACGAGGAACATCGTCACCCGCAGTGCGATAATCCAGACCGAGCTGGGCATGGCCAGAGTTACTTCGAAGCCCGGGCAACATGGCGTCATCAACGCCGTCCTCGTGAAGACCAGCTAGTCCTCGTCTCGCTCGTCCTCAGGGACTTCCAGCTTCTCCCACCGCGCTTCCTCTTTCTCTGGCTCCTTCCAGAATCGCTCGACATATTTCTGGTAGTTCTTGACGATCGTATCGGCCAGACTGGGCGACACGAGGAATTTGAGCTTCCCGCCTTTCCTCAGTTTGATCGTGACAACCATCACATTTCTCAGACCCCTCATGTGGGATTTCGGCTCCTCCGCTATGGCGTCCCAGGAGAGTTCCACCACATTCTCCTTCGCCCCGTACCGCAGATGCAGGTCGTCCGCCTCGATCGTCCCGCCATAGACCGGTCCGACCCCTTTGAGGAAGAACCAGCCCTTGTGCGCCTCCACCTTATCCTTGATCGCCTTCCTGAACTTCCCCCAATTGCCGATCAATTCCTTCGGCACGATGAGCGGGTCGGCCTCGGGGTCCTTGAGTGTCATGACGAAGTAAGGGAAGTTCAGTCCCGCCTCGTTCGGGTAGAAAGCGGCAATCTCGCTGGAGAACACGAACCTCGGAGGGCGGCCGTGATCGAAGTCGTCCTCCGAGCCTATGGGCAGTCTTACGCCGAGCTCGTAGACCCTCAGCGGCTTCACCGCCCGCCTGATCCGCCTCGTGTCGCCGACGAAGAGCGCTGCCCAATACAGGAGCGCCCCGGCGAGAAGAGCGCCGAGCGCCTGGACGTACAGGGGGAATTGCATGACATAAAAGACGAACACGAGGATTATCACGGCGAATCCGATGAAAGCCGCGATAGCCAAGATGTCGCCCACGATGTAAGTCCGGCGGACGCCACGGGATTTCTTGTTCTTGCCTTCTCCATAGACGATCACACCCCTTTCGGGATGGATTGCCGGCTTCGCACCCGCTGCCGGCGCCTCGGTCTTCGCCTGTGCTCCAGCGTCCATCACTCAGCCGACCTCGTGAAACCAATCTTCGTGGCGAGAGCGTAGGGCATGAACGATGGCACTGCGACCTCGCCCCACCATTCGACCTCATGCGTCTCCCTGCTCAGGGCCTTCACGTTCTGCCAGAGGTGTAGCAAGTTGTCTGTCAACCTGACGTCCTTCCACGTCCCGACTATCTCACCCTTCTTCACCCTGAAGATGCCGTCGCGCGGAATCGTGCTGAAATCTCCGGTCGTGTAGTTCTGGTACCTCGTGTACCACGTGTTGGTTACGTAGACGCCGTCCTTGCACTCCTCGAACAGCTCCTCCGTCTTCCAGTCGCCGGGTTTCAACACGACTTGATGCGGGTCAGGCCCGACGAGCCCGGCGTTCGCTGTCGTCTTCGTCTTGAAGATCTTGGCGGTGGACGTGTTGTGCAGGTGTGTCTTCAGTATCCCATTCTGGACAATCGCCGTCCTTCTCGCAGGGACTCCTTCTGCATCGAACCTCTTCCGACCCCGCCCATCCGCCGTGGCGTCGTCATAGATTGTGACGGCACTGGACGCGACCTTCTTTCCTATCTTCTTGCCGAACGGCGACAGGCCTGCCATGACGGCGAAAGCCGAGTTCCTGATGGCCATCTGGTCCGCCATGGAACCCAGGAAGAGCGGCTCGAAGATGACGTCGAACTTGCCCGCCTCGCCCCGCTTAGGATCCTTCGCCATAGCGGCAATCTGCCCCGCCTTCTCTCCCGCCTTCTCCGGCCTGAACTTCGTGAAGTGCGTCGCGCACTCGACCCCGTGTCCACTCGACTCTGGCCCCGCCATGGCCCTGATTGAGAGGTAGAGGTCAGCCCTTCTGTCCTTCGCCTCGACGCCGTTCGAGGTGGCTAGGTAGTGCGTCTGGTCGTTCTTGAGGAAACTTCCTGCCGTCTCCTTCGCTCCTTCGGCTAGCGCGGCATTTACGGCGGAGTAGACGAAGTCCGAACCCTCACTGAGCGAGGTTATCCTTTTGTCAACCGCCAGAGGCGGGTACTTGAACGGGCCCTTGGCGATGCCGCCGTATTCCGGGTTCTTCTGAGACACCTTCGCGATCCTGACGACCTTCCCGACGGCCTCGTCACTCTTGCTCAGATCCCTGATGTCCGTCATGACCACACGCTTCTCGTAGACTATGAAAAGCGACGCCGCCTGTTCCCTCCACGAGTTGGTGATGTCGATCTGGTTCTGGCTGAACCTTATTTGGAAGCTGTTGGTCTCGTAGACGTCGGCGACGGCGTCCTCGCAGCCGAGGCTCAAGGCCTTCTTGACGATCCTGTTGGCGTTGTCTTCCATGTGATCACCTCAAAGCTATGTTGCGAAGGCGCATCGTCGGCCCGCCGAATGCAGCGTCGAGGGCCTGGGTCGGGTCGCTCTTCCCGCAGAAGCCCGCCTCGAACTCAAGGTCCTTGCCAACAGCGTCCACCGCGGACCAGAAAGCCGGGGTGGTCACTTCTAGAACGGTCTTGCGCACCGGGTGCTTCACCTCGCCGTTCTCTATGAGGTAGGCCTCTCGACCGACGTATTTCCCGTTCCACCTCTTGTCGTCGATGTTCCACTCCATGAACGACTTCATGTATACGCCGGACTTCACCTCTTCCAGCATCTCTTCGACCCCCCAGTCCTTCGGCTCCACGAATGTGTTCGCCATCCGCACGATCGCCTCGCGGTCATAGTTGGTCGCCCTCGCGGCGCCGTTGCTCCTGGTGCCGAGCTTCGCCGCCGTCTCGCGGTTCTGGAGGAACTCGTTGATCCTGCCTTCCTTGTAAAGATACCTCCGGCGGGACTTGACGCCCTCATCGTCGTAGGCGTAGAAGGCGATCGCGTTGGCCAGAGTGGGGTCATCCACAACGTTCACGGATGCACTCCCAACCTTCTTTCCGATCATGTCCGGAGTGATGAACGACTTGCCAGCCTGAGAGGCCTCCCTCCCGAGGATCCTGTCCGCCTCAGTCGGATGCCCGCAGCTCTCGTGAGAGGCAATCCCGCTCACCTGCGGCCCCACGACCAAGTCCATCTTCCCCTCTGGCGACTTCTTGCCTTTCTCGAGCGTCAGCTGCAGGCTCTTCGCTTCCTCGATGACCTTATCCATTATCTGTAACTCGTCGAGCGCTTCCCACCCGCCGCTCCATCCGTAGTTACGGTAGCTCTGCTCTGCGTCCCCCTTCCCCGCCACGGTGAGATAGTAGTAGAGCCGGATGCGCGGCGAATACGACTTGATCTCCGAGCCTTCGCTGTTGACGAACAGCTTCCTTATCCTGTTGTGGGACATGATGAACATCCTGGCGGGCATCTTCAGCTTCAGACCGAGCACGGCCTCGTCAAGTTCCACAAGGTCCCTTATCTTCCGGTCGGTCGGGACGTCGGCGATCTTCACCTTCTCGGGGACGGACCACTCAGTCACCACAGTATCCTCTTTCACGAACGATATCGGGTCCTTCCTCGCGGCACCCTTCGCCTTTTTCATGGCGGAGTCGACCGCGTCGCGCACATCGCCCTTGTTGAGGCGGTTCGTAGAGGAGAACGCGAGTCCTCCCTTCGCGAGCACGCGGACGCCTATCCCGGTGTCCTCGGAGAAACCGAGCGCGTCGAGCACCCCGTTCTTCAGTATCATCTGCTCGCCAATCTGGTATTCGTGCCGGGCTTCAGCATAGCTGGCGCCCCTGCTCCTCGCATACTCGACGGCAAAATGGGCTAGGTCTTCCCCTGACATGAGACCCATCTCCTTGGCGTTCTGCGAATGCATGCGGCGCATTAAACCTATGCCGAGATGGAGGGAGGCCGCTCTGTCTCAAGGCATGCAGGTGCAGCTGAAGAGGTCGGTGGAAAGGTACCTCAACGCGCAGTCGGGGAGCAGTGTGACAACTCGTCCCTTCCTCATCTTCTTCGCCAGCTTCAGCGCCGCGAAGACGTTCGCGCCGGAGGATATGCCCGCCAAGACTCCCTCCTCCTTCGCGAGGCGCCTGGCCGTCTGCATGGCCTCATCGTCGGTGACCGTGACCACCTCGTCGTAGAGAGATGTGTCCAAGACGCCGGGGATGAACCCCTCGCCGATTCCCTCGATCTTGTGATATCCGGGCTTGCCTCCGGAAAGCACCGGCGATCCCGCCGGTTCGACTATGACTATCCTCACTCCGGGCACCTTCTTCCTCAGGGCCCGCGCGACTCCCGAAATCGTCCCGCCAGTCCCGGCAGCCGCGACGAAGACGTCCAGCTTCCCGCCGGTCTGTGCCACGATCTCCTTCCCCGTGGTCCTCTGGTGGGCCAATGGATTGTTGATGTTCTCGAACTGATGAGGCATGAACGCGCCCGGTGTCTTCTCCAGGATATCGTGCGCCTTGCGGAGAACCCCCGGGATTCCATCTTCCTTCCTTGTCAGGACGACTTTGGCGCCCAGCGTCTCGCAGATAATCCTTCTCTCCTTGCTGACGAACTCCGGCATGACCACAATCATTTTGTATCCTTTCAGGGAAGCGACGAGTGAGAGAGCGATGCCGGTGTTGCCCGTGGTAGGTTCGACGATTGTGGCACCGGGTTTCAGATCCCCCCTCTTCTCCGCCTCCTCGATCATGAACAGGGCGATCCGGTCCTTCACGCTGCAGGTCGGGTTCATGAACTCCATCTTCACGAGGACCTCGGCCTTGAGGCCCTTCCCCATCTTGTTCAGCCTCAGCATCGGCGTCGAACCAATCATGTCGAGGACGCTGTCGTAGATCGGGGCCTTCATGGATGTCCCGTCATCTGTCGCGTCCTTGCGAACACATGCGACCCATTAAACCTATGCAGAAGTCAGGGCGGCGAGGCGTGGGCAATTCTTATATCCCGAGGCCATTGGGTGATTCGTGGCCAAGAAGGAGAAGCCGATAGTACTCTACCCCGCATACTTCGATTTGGGGCGGAGCAGGGAAGAGGGCCGCAGGGTGCCGAGGAACATGGCGATCCAGAGCCCCAAGGTCGAGGAGGTGCATCAGGCGGCCAAAGCCCTCGGGCTGCAAGCCATAATAGACCCCGACAGGAGCCACCCCACGACCCCGTTCCAGAAGGAAGGGCGGGTGCTGATCCAGGGGAACTATGTGAAGACCTCCATCATCAGAAGGATCGCCGAGAACCTGATAGCGACGCGCGCGTCGCCGCGGTAGCTCGGAGAGTCTCAATCAAGGTTTCTGAACGCGCTTCAGCGGCTCGTCCACGAGCTTCCTTCCACACGTAACACTGTCTATCGAATGTATGACCGCCCCAGCCGACCTGATCGCCTCGGCGACCTTCTCGTAGTCTATCCCGTCGCCCTCCACAGTCACGTGGAGGCTCTCCGTCTCCTGGTCGACTTCTTCGATCGTGCAATTCACGCCATGCACACCTTCGCAGAGGGCGACCTTCTTCGAGAGTTCCACGATTGACGGACTGTGCGGTTTCAGGACATCGAGCACTATTCGCCGGATCTTGTTCACTGAATCCCTCTATCGTCTGCTCGAAGGCCCGACCCGATAATAAACGTTGCTGAGTTCACGCGGTGGTGAGCTTAGCGCCCTCGTCGGTCACGAGCATCGTGTGCTCCGTCTGCGCGACCATGCCGTTGCCGATGTCCACAAGCTGTTTGTACGCGGTGACCAGCCCGGCCCTCTGCAGCTTCTTCAGGATGGCGGGAGCTTTCTCGTCGAAGCGGTAGCACCACCTCTCCGCGAAAGGCAGGCCCCTGCAGCTCTCTTCGATGAACTTGACCATGCGGTTCACCGATTCGTTCTTCATGTCGCGAGCCCTGAGGAGCCTGTAAATGTTCGAGGGTTTGCGCCCCTCGACCTTCCCTGCTCCGGCGCTGGAGAAGGGCTCTATCGCCACGACGTCTCCTTTCGCGAGAACGTCGCTCGTCCTGTCTCCGACGTTCGGGATCGATTTGCCAGCGTGCAGGACGTACCTCTCGATGCTGTGGCCTGTGAGATTCATCACCGGCCTGAAGCCGTAAGACTCGATCGTCCTCTCGACAGCCGAGCCGATCATTCGCGTCGGCACGTTCGATCTCACCGTGTCTATCGCCGTCTCGAGCGCGACCTCCGATGCCTTGATCAACTCAGACCAGCTGTTCGTGGTTATCTCGACCGTCCTTGCGATGTCGGCGATATAGCCGTCGACATGGGCACCCAAATCTATCTTCACGACCTGCCCGCGCCTGAGGACAAGAGGGTCGTCGTGCGTCGGAGAGTAGTGCGCGGCCACCTCGTTGATGCAGATGTTGACTGGAAACGCCGGCTTCGCGCCGAGCTGCCTCACGCGGGCTTCGACGGTCTCGGCTATGTCGAGAAGCCTTGCGCCTTCCTTTGCAAGACCCACGCCGAGCTTCAGCGCGTCCGCGCCGGCTTTCCCCGCCAGCTGGAGCTTTTCCCACGCCTCCGGGTCCATCTCACAGAGCCTGCTCCGACAATGCGCCCCGCCTGATAATGCTTGTCTCCCCGCCGCTGAGATCCACGACCGTGCTCTCCTGACCGTACCTGCACGGGCCAGAGTCGATGTAGATATCGACATCCTTGCCAAGCTGGTCCATAGCTTCGGCGCAGGTGGTCGGCGGTTGGCGGCCGTGGCGGTTCGCGCTTGTGGCGGTGAGAGGTGAATATGCCTTGAGAAGCTGCACGGCGACAGGGTGGTCTGGGACGCGGAGGCCGAGCAGTCGGCTTTTGGAGAGAAGCGATGGCGGGGCCAGAGAGGTCGCACTCAGGAGGACGGTGACCGGCCCAGGCATGTGCTTTTCGCAGAAATCCCTCGAGCGCTCATCGAATACTCCATAGAACCATAGCGCCTCCGGTGTCGGCACCGCCATGGAGATCGGCATCGATGCGGGCCTTCGCTTGACCTTGAAGACTCTCTTGACCGCGCCCTCGTCGAACGGGTCCGCGCCGAGGCCATAAACCGTCTCGGTCGGATAGACCACCAGGCCCCCCGATGCGATGACCCCGAGCACCTCTGCAAGTGCCGCCCTGCCGAGTCTGAAATCCCCGCCAACCTTCCTGCATTTCATGACTTGCATCTGGCGCCTCACCACAGGAAAGACTTCAGGGCATCCATCCCCATTTTCAGATGCTCCTTCGCATCACCTTCGGAGAAAGGCCCGTGACCCGGATAGATATTCTCGACATCCATGGCATTGAGCTTCTCCAGCGCCTGGACTAGCTGGGCGTAATCGCCTGTCGAGAGATCCCAGCGACCGACGCTCCCCCCGCAGAATACAACATCCCCTGTGAAAAGCGACTTCGACTTCTCGTGATAGAGGCATATCGCGCCCTCGGTGTGGCCGGGGGTGTGCAGGGCCAGAAGATTGCCGTCTCCGATATCGAACCTGGCGCCGTACGCGATGGTCTTGGCGGGAATCGGCAGGAGTCTCCCGCCGAAAGACGCCGCGCCTGTCGTCATCTGATCGCCATCGATCAAGCACTTCGCCTCCGGCGGCGACGCGAAAACCTCGGTCGAGAACTTGGACATGAGCTCTGCCGCGCCACCGGTGTGATCGAAGTGACGGTGAGTGAGGATGATTGCGGCGAGCTGACGGCCCTCCAGAAGCTGGTGCACCATCGACGCAATCCTCCGCCCGTCCGCCCCCAGTCCGCTGTCAATCAAGACGGGTTTTGGAGCATCGATTAAGTAGAGATTGACCTCGAAACTCAAATCGACTATCTGGTGAACCTTCACGTCCAGACCTACCAAGAGAGTGATATTAAGGCTTTCAGTGCGGGGGTGCTTAGGGAATGAGCGATGTGGGGAACGGCAGAATCAGGAACCAAGCGAAGATCACGCAAAGAAGAGCGCCCACGTAGCCTCCGATGAGAGCTAGGCCCACGGCTGTCTTTCCTTCTGGGAAATGCATGATGGCTTCGAATTCCGCCGTGGCAACCCCGAACTGCATCAGCGCTGATGTCAAGACCGCCAGAATGACCGTGTCGTTGAAACCCGTCAACAATATCAGTGACGGTCCGAGAACGAACGTGAGGACCGTCCACACGAGAAGAATCGACGGCAGAATCCATCTCTCGGTTGGCAGCAAGGGCCTGCGGTCCACCCACACGAAGAGAAACAAGAGGAACACCGAAAGCAGAATCCAGAGGGCTGGCCAGAGTATCCATACCATCGGGAAGCCGCCGGTCTGCTCCAAGTCAAGGCTCATCCTGCAAATTCCCGCGGACGCGAGAATCATCAGGCAGGCGATTGGCATGATCGACATCCAGAGTCCCGAGACTCCAGAGCCGGAGCGGTTTGCCATTTCATCCCACGAGAGAGCGAGGATGATGGCGTTCACGGCGATCATGAAG
Organism: Thermoplasmata archaeon; assembly: GCA_041489255.1. Taxonomy (GTDB): domain Archaea; phylum Thermoplasmatota; class Thermoplasmata; order RBG-16-68-12; family JAFNFQ01; genus JAFNFQ01. The sequence continues at coordinate 42,150 of JBGPQV010000020.1, forward strand.
ATGAAAATGCTGAGGCAGCCAGATCCTCCAGGGATTCCAATCCGGAATAGGAACTGGAGAATAATCATGTCCACTATTGGCGTGATGTACAGGAGGGGGTAGACCTTCTCCACGAGATGTATCTGGAGGAGGACCACCACGAACGTGAGGCCGATGCTGAAGACGGAGAAGAAGCAGAGGGTATCGAACGGTCTCACAAAAGGGTCGTTGATTGTCCCCAGACGTATCTGCCAGTACCAATAGACCTGCCACGAAATCACGAACGTCATGACCCACGCGAACACGAGGGCGAACACTCGTCCGCCTCGCGGATCTTCCTTGAACAACGGCACCTGCGAAGCCGCAGTCTCCACGGCACGCAGATTGACCCAAGAGATAATAATGTTCCCCGGTCGGACTGCCCTCTGGCTCACAACTTGTCCAGGATTCTCTCTGCGACAAGCCTTCTCCGCTGGCTCAGCTTGCCGCGCCTCTCAGGCCCCGACAGGTATCTCTCGCAGACCGCTGAGGCGTGCCTCATCTCCTCCCTTGCAGCAGCGGAGTCCATGTCGCCCAAGGCGAGGAGGGTGTAGTGGAACGGGAAGCGCCTCCAGGTCCCGTCGTCTTTCCTGTGGGTCTTGAGCGTCTTCATCCCCCTTGCGACCCATGACTTGGATTCCTTGCGATCCGCCACTAGCAGATGACGCCAGACGCTGACTGTGCAAGGTCCGCAACAGAATATCCCCGAGGGGAACAAGTGTGGCTTGATTCTATTGAGTATCTGTGTCTGCGCCCTGTCGAGTGCCTGCTGGACTTCCTCTTCATCCACATCGAGAAGCAGCAGCGCCCTGCACGCCTCCTCCCCGAGGATGTGACGCGCGGCAGCGTATTCGTATCTCTCCCCGGTGAAGACCTTGACACCCGTCTCGATGTCCTTCTTCGTCGGGGCGAAAAGACCCCAGTAGGCGCCAGGCCCGCCTCTCCTGCCAGCTATCCACCGAGCGACCTTCTTCCGTTCGAGGGCGGGCAGCTTCCTCTCGAGAAAGAACGCCTCATTCACTCTATCGACCGTCTCGGCTAGGCTCCTGGAGTTGAGGATGCTCAATGTCCGTCACCTGATCCGCGATGCGCGAGCCAGCTGTACAGAGGATATTCACGCCGTGACTCAAAGGAGAGACGGCATTGGTGCTTGATCGCGTGGGGCTCGGACATCAGTCCCTGACCCCGTCCTCCGACACCGTGAACACCGCCTCCGCCTCTGGCAGGTTCGGCGAGTCGATCAGTCTTGCTATTCTCTTCCCACCCTTGCTCTTCCTAAGGTACACGCGGAAAGTCGCACTGTGCCCGACCACGTGCCCCCCAACAGGCCTGGTCGGGTCCCCGAAGAAGGCGTCCGGCTTCGCGTGCACCTGATTGGTCACATAGATGACCGCGTTGTGCACGTCCCCGAACCTCATCAGATCGTGAATGTGCTTGTTCAGGAGTTGCTGCCTCTCCGCGAGCACCCCGCGACCGATGTACTCGGCCCTGAAGTGCGCGGTGAGCGAGTCGACGATTATGAGCCTGATCGGGAAGTCCTTGACCAGCTCGTTGGCCTTGTCGACAAGGAGCATCTGGTGATGAGAGTTGAACGCCCTGGCCACGTGAACCCTCTTCAGAATCGCTTCGGTATCGAGTCCGAACGCGTCGGACATCTGCTTGATCCTCTCGGGCCTGAATGTCTGCTCAGAGTCAATCCAGACTGTGTCCGCGTCCAGACCGCCCTCATCGAGGCCGCGGGTAACGTTCACCGCGAGCTGATGAGCTATCTGCGACTTCCCCGCCCCAAATTCACCATAGCACTCGGTTATCGCCTGTGACTCCAGACCGCCGCCGAGCAGCTCATCCAGGGCTTTCGCGCCCGTCGTCAGCTTCGCCACGGACTTCCGGCGTTCCAGGATGATGTCGCCTGTCTCGAAACCGCCAACGTCGGCGGCCTCGCGAGCGGCGATGATTATCTTCTGCGCCACGTTCGTCCCGATCTCCGCCACATCGGCGAGCGTGGCGGGCGAGGCGACGGCCACGGCCATGAGATCGTTCAGTCCTGCCGCTCTCAGCTTCTCTGCGGTCGCTGGCCCGACTCCGGGCAACTCTTCTATCGTCTTGGCGGGCATCTTTCCACCGCGTTTCTCATTGTCGGGCACGTCTTATGAATAGCGGTCGGGGGTATGTGAATGTATGGCTGGCTCTTGGTCTGGCGAGGGGTGACATGGAGGTACTTTCGCCGGGGTCTGCTCTCATTTAAAAGGCAATACTTTCTCGGCGTGTATAGACGGAGCGGTCAAGAGTCGAGGGGCTTTTTGCCCGACTACAGAAGAAGGGTGAGAAGATGACGAAGGATCACTATGGTAGGGTGCGAGTCAAGACGCTGGAACCGATGAGGATCGCCTGCTACAGAGCCGCCAGCGCGACGCCCGAGATGGATTCGATAGGGTGCATGAGGGAATGGCTGGCGAAGCAGAAGCTCGGGGCAACAAGCGGGGCTCGCACGTTCGGATTCGACGCGGATGTCACACCAGAGCAGCAGAAGAGAGGGATGAGGGGCTATGAGGTCTGGGTTTCCGTCCCCGAGAGTGTCAGGTCCTCCGGAGGAGTGACTGTCAAGGACTTCGCCGGCGGCCTCTATGCCGTGATGAAGATCAATGATCCATTCAAGAATCCCTTCGAGGTGATTCCGGCAGGATGGAACAGGCTCGTCGGATGGGTCAAGACGAGCGACAAGTACGGGTTCGGCAAGCATCAATGCCTGGAGGAGCATGTCGAGGGAGAAGGCGGGACCTACCTGGACATTCATCTTCCTGTTGTGAAGAAAAAGATGCGGAGAGGGTTTCAGGCAGCGAAGTCCATTCCCCGCCAAGCGGCTGTCGATATGCTCATACGAGACGCGAGAAGAGACGACACTGCGAACATTTCCGAGCTATCCGTCCTGATCAGAAAGAAGTCGTATCAGGAGATGGAAGGGTCATTTTATCCACGCGAGGCGTTCGAGGGCGAACTCCTCCTTTATTCTCCAGAGGTTCTTGGGAAGTACATCGGGTCGCCCGACAGGTTCGCGAAGGTAGCGGAGGATGGCGGGAGAATGGTCGGCCTGGCAATCGGGAAGCTGGACCGCGACACGGGGGTCGCTGACCTTGGATGGATAGGAGTCGCACTCGAGAACCGCCATCGTGGCATCGCGAGAGCCTTGATGGACGGAGTGTGCGCCGACGCGAGGAGAGCCGGATGCCACAAGCTCATTGCGTTCACAATGGCCAGGCTCGACTCCGCCTGCGCGATGTACGAACGCTGCGGCTTCGTGCGAGAGGCTATGATGAAACGGCACTGGATCAAAATCGATTTCGTGATGTACAGCAAGTGGCTGGAGTAGACTCAAGCGATTTCTTGAGGAGCTCCCGCCAAGACCACCAATGCCTCTTTCTCCGTGAAGTGAAGTTTGCCTGGTAGGACGATGCAGTGGAGCGGGTCTCCGAAGTCCCTGCCGATCATGTCACTCACCAATCCTGCCCGCGCGAGCGGATTCGCCGAACCGGCCCTGCCCAGGACGCACACCAGCGAATCCTGCGTGAACGTCCCGAACTTCATGTTGCTCTCCTGCTCGACGAGGTAGCTCATCCCCTCGTTGGCCGTCATATACTTCCCGCCCTCCTTGAGGTCGAGGAGGACGAGCGTGTGCAATCCCGCCTGGCGGTTCTGGGAAATCATCTCGTAGGGGCTCGTCGGCTTGAACCACGCCTCCTGGAAAGGTATCGTGACGGTTCTCCCGAACTTATACGCTTGAAGGCCGAGGAGACCCGCCGCGGCGGTGAGTATCGAGACTCCGTGGATCACCCGGGTGGTGATTCCCTGCTTGGCGGCTCTGAGGCGCAGGTCGACATGCGTGGTCGCAGTCATCGGGTCTCCCGCCACAAGAAATCCGACTCTCTTCGCCGCCGCCTCTCGCACGATGATGTCACCGCTCTCTACGTCCTCTCTCTTGAGAACCGCGATGTCCTTCCCGAGCAGTTCCTTGAGTCGGTCGAGCGTCGTCCCCCTCATGGCGGAGGTGTAGAACTCCGCGAAGAGAACCTGACACTGCTTCGCCTCCTCGATCGCCCTCAGCGTGAGGTCCTTTTCATCGTAGAGACCGAGGCCTATGAAGACGAGTTCGCCCATTTTCGGAAGCATAGTGCCGCCCGGGATTAATAAGCTATCAGAGGGCTCTCTGAGGTTCGAGCACGGCCTTCTCGTCGGTGGGCCAATTTTAAATACTGAACACCTTCTCTATTGACCTTCACAAGGTGGCCCTCTGGTGGCGTTCGAAGCTGAGAGTTTCTCGAAGTCAAAGGCCATGGAGTTGCCGCGCTGCGTGGTGGTAGGCCACGACGCACTCCTCGACCTGGGCGATGTCTGCGCCCGCATCAAGCTCGGGAAGAAGGCGGTGATCGTGGCCGACGGCACGACGATGAAGGTGGCGGGGGACAAAGCGGCCCAGCTTCTCCATGCGAAGGGCTTCAAGGTCAAGGACTACCTCATCGCAGACGCGAGCATCGACGAGGTGAGGTCGGCCGAGGCTTTCCTCAAGGATAAGAAGGCGGACTTCGCGCTTGGCATCGGCGGCGGGAGACCGATCGACGTCGCGAAGTGCGCCTCATTCAACGTCGGCATCCCATTCATCTCCGTCCCCACCGCCGCGAGCCACGACGGAGTCGTCAGCGCGAGAGCCTCGCTCACGGCCAACGGCCAGAGGACGAGCTTCCAGGGACAGACTCCCATCGCCGTCATAATGGACACCAGGATCATCGCGGAGTCGCCCTTCAGGCTTCTTGCTGCAGGCTGCGGCGACATCATCTCCAACCTCGTGGCGGTGAAGGACTGGGCGCTGGCCAGAAATCTGAGGAACGAATATTACTCCTCCTATGCAGCCGCCCTCTCTGAGCTGGCGGCGAAGCTCCTCATCGAGAACGCCCACACCATCAAACCCAGGATAGAGGAGAGCGCCTGGTTCGTGTGCAAGGCCCTAGTCTCGAGCGGCGTCGCAATGAGCATAGCAGGTTCGTCCCGCCCCGCCAGCGGCTCGGAACACAAGTTCAGTCACTCCCTCGACAGGATCGCGAAGAAGCCGGCCCTGCACGGAGAGCAGTGCGGCGTCGGGACGATCATGATGATGTACCTCCATGGCGGGAACTGGCAGAGCGTGAGGGATTCGCTCTTGACCATCGGTGCTCCGACCACCGCCAGGGCGCTCGGCGCCACAGACGAGGAGCTCATTGAGGCCCTCATACACGCGCACGAAATTGCGAAGGAGAGGTACACGATCCTGGGCGACGAGGGCCTGAACTACGAGGCGGCGGAGAGGCTCGCGAGGATCACCAAGGTCATCTGAGCCGGACCATTACGATTGTTTCTTGCATCACTCGAAAGTCCTCAGCGCCTCCGTTGGAGGCATCCTCGACGCGCGGATTGCCGGACTTGCGGACGCGAGAACCGCGCCTACGAACGCAATCACGCTCAGGAGAATGAGGGTGCCCCAAGGGATGATGAAGTAGCCTTGGCTCGCGAAGAAATGCAAGTACAAGTCATAGAAAATCGCAACGCCGAGGATGCCCCCCATGAGTATCCCTGTGAGGGCGATGAAGGACAGCTCGAAGAGATAGGACCGCATGACCATTGACTTGCGGAAGCATAGAGCGCGCAGAGCGCCAATCTCCGTTGAATCGTGCCCCGCATAGATTTATCGTTTTCAACGTCCTCACGTGAGAACGGGAGGTCGGGGCTTTTGCCGTCGGTCACGATGATACAGAAGGAGCAGGCACAAGTCGGTCATGAGTTCGTGTACCTCGGGCCCGGGACCCAGTGCCAGGACTGCAGGGTCAAGGCGGCCTGCCTCAACCAGAGCCCCCGCAAGCGGTACAAGGTCGTGAAGCTGCGGGACGTCACCCACGATTGTCTCCTCAACGGAGACGTTGTCAGGGTCGTTGAGGTCGAGCCGTCGGCACCTCCTGCCAGTCTCGACTTCAGCAGCGCGAGGGAAGGCTCGATCGTGGTCTATCAGTCGAGCGGCTGCTGGGACCTTTCATGCAGCCATTATTTCCTCTGTCACCCTAGCGGTTTGGAGAGCGGGCAGAAGATCCAAGTTCTTGAAGTCGGGGACAGGTTGGATTGCGCCCTCGGCCGCGAGCTCGTTGCGGTGAAGGTCGCGTACGCGTCGGACTGACTCTTCGGATTGACTGGCGGGGAATGGTTCGGGGGACGGCATCAGTTCGCCGAAATGTGCTGATGGATCCGGAATTTCTAGCCGTCCGGGGGCAAGCTTCAAATCGCATCGAGGATTCCATCACCCAGAAGCTGGCGGAGCACTGGCCGCCAATCGGCACACGAGAATCAAGGGATGACAGCCGAAGCAAGCACGGAAGGTGAATCATGACGGGGAGAGAGAGAATCTTGAGCTTGGTTGCGATCGCGATGTCCATTGTGGCAATCACCATGTCCTGCGCGGCATACATATCTCCAGGCGCTCAGGGGCCGGTGGGTGCCACTGGCGTCCAGGGGCCACCCGGACCGGCGCCGAACAGGACTGGTGTCTATGCCATCGCGACGTGCACGAACAACACGCCTCCTGCGCCTATCGAGTACTCCGTCGACGTGTTCATGGTGAATTTCGGCGATGCCAGGCACTTCGACTACAAGATCAGGTACTTCTACGGCGACGGGACGACGCTCGCGGACGAGATTGACTACGGCGCGTCCATCGCTCCATGGAGCGTCGACAAGATGACTGTCCACGCGGATGTTCTGACCGACACTGGCTGCGCGTTTCCCCACATCCTGTGGGAAGGATACACGAAGATAGTCCGCTGGAGCTAGCCCTTCAGCACCGCCGCCAACTCCAGACAGAAAAGGCTAAGTCCGCACGGTCATAACCTCGGAGAGATTGCCTTGTTCGGCGCAGTACCCAAACGCATCCTCGTCGCGAACCTCGAAGTGGTCCTCGCCTCGCTGGGGTACCGCGTTTCTCGCGAGCCTTTTCAAGTCGTCGCCTTCAAATCCGTCGGTCAGAAGCAGCGGCTCCACCTGAAGATCGAGACGTTCGGCGGTAGCATGGTGCCCAAGGACGCGCCGATCGACCTGCACATCGATATCCTCTCGCAGCCGATGAAGTATCACAAATCGATCGCGTTCGACGCAAGGATTGCGGGGGAGATGGAGGCGTTGGAGGAGGCGATCAACACATCGGAATGGCGGGTGCGGGGAGGAGACTGGATCGCGACCTGCCCTGTCTGCGGCAAGGAGATGGGCGGGCGCTTCCTGAGTGGTCACATCAAGGTCAACCATCCGAAGTCTAGAAGAGGATGACCTGGACGGTCTCCCCCGCCTCGACGAGGTCGACGTTGGCGGGGATCCTGATGTAGCCGTCGGCGTTCGCCATGCTCGTTATCGCCCCGCTCTCCTTGTAGACCGGCACAGCCCTGCCCGTCTCGATCTTGACCGTGTGGAACTCGGTGCGGCCAATCGCGGAGACGACGCGGCGGGAAAGGGGCAACTCGATTGTCTTCTCCAGCTTTGGCGGGAGCCTGGCCATCTTCCGGAGCATCGGCACGAGGATCATGTAGGCATTGCTGAGGCATGATGTCGGGTATCCGGGCATACCTAGGACCGGGGTCTTGCCGACGCGACCGAAGACCGTTGGCTTCCCCGGCTTGACCGCGACTCCGTGGAACTTCACTTCGCCGAGCTGCTTGAGGACGTCCATGATGAGGTCCTTCTCACCGACAGACGAGCCGCCGGAGAAGACGACAAGATCGAACTTGGCGGCTTTCTTCAGGGATGCACGGAGCGATTCGACGTCGTCAGGGGCGCGAGGGAAACGCTTCGGTTCCCCGCCATTCTCCTCGATCACCGCCGAGAGCGTGTAGGCGTTGATGTCGTAGACCTGCCCGGGGCGGATCGGCCTGCCCGGCTCGATGACCTCGTCGCCTGTCGTGAGCACCGCCACGACGGGCTTGCGGTAGACAGAGGCATGTCTCACTCCAACCGCCGCCAACGCGCCTATCTTGGCGGGGGAGAGGACCTCGCCTTCAGAGATCACCTTGTCTCCCTTCCTGATGTCTTCGCCCTCGGGGGAGATGTTCTCGCCAGGATGCACGGGTGAATGAATCGAGATGCGATCGCCCTTCTTCTCGGTGTCCTCGACCATCACGACCGCGTCGGCGCCCTCGGGGACTGTCGACCCTGTCGCCACTTCGACGCATTTTCCTTTGGAGACTCGCCTCTTCGGAACAGAGTTGGCGTAGAGAGTTTCGATTCTCTGGAGGATCTTGGGCTTGAACTTGCCCGCCCCATAGGTGTCCGCCGCTCTCACAGCGTAGCCATCCATCGCAGCTCGATCTGCGAGTGGGACCGATATCCTTGCGCGGACTTCCGATCCGGACACCCGCCCCGTGGCCCGTTCAATCGGAACCGATTCCTTCGTCGCAAATGGGCTCACGGCGTCCATGCAAATCTTCAGAGCCTCGTCGAGAGAGATGAGGGCCTTGAAAGGGCGCATTAGTCGAAGATAGAATAGCGGGAGATAAGGCCTTTGCGAATGGAATCTTAGGGATGCTGCGGGTGTCCCTTCGTCAGGCCAATGATGTGGCTGAGTTCGGGCAGGATCAATTCCTCCATCGCCAATGACACCGCACCAAGACTCCCGGGCAGGCAGAACACGACGGCCTCGCCTATTGTCCCAGCCACCGCCCTGCTCAGCATCGCCGCGCTTCCGATCTCTTTGTAGCTCAGCTGCCTGAAGAGCTCCCCGAATCCATCTATCCTCTTTTCGAGTCGTGGAGCAGCCGTTTCGATAGTGATGTCCCGAGGAGATATTCCAGTCCCGCCATTGAAGATGATCACATCGCATCCGGTGGCCAGCGAGGCCTTTAGCTCCTCCTCGATTTTCGAGGGCTCGTCCAGGCAGAGCCCGTGCCGGACGACCTTGTGCCCCTTCGCGATCAGCCGTTCCTCAATCAGCTTGCCGCTCTCGTCCGTCTTGTAGGTCCTGGTGTCGCTGACCGTGACTATGGCGGCAGTGACGCTCTTCGGTCCTTCGACCCTGTGCTTCCTCGCCGTTGAGGACCTCTTAGCCATCGCCCTTCACCTTCGACACGAGACGGATGTCCCTGATCTTCGTGCCGGGATATTGCCCGGCCTCATCCTTCTCCAGCGACTTGACCATGTCCCAGACGGTCAGCAGTGCGACGGACACACCGTAGAGCGCTTCCATTTCCACTCCAGTCTTGTAGGTGGCCTCCACCGTCACTGTCGCCGAGACGACCCCGTCGCCAACCTTCAAATTGACACCTGCAGAGGTTATCGGGATCTGGTGGGTGTGTGGCAGGACCTCCCAGACCTTCTTGATCGCCTGGAGGGCTGCCACCTCGGCCGCCGCTAAGGCGTCGCCCTTAGCGATCCGCCCCGCCTTGATCGCCGTCAATGTCGCCGGCTTCAGGACTATCTCGCCTGTCGCTACGGCCTTGCGCTTCACGTCCTTCTTCCCGCCAACGTCCACCATTCGCGCCATGTCATACCTCCCTTTTCCAGATCGGGACGACCTTCTTGACCTCGGAGATAAGCCACTCGCACGCCTTGAAAGCTTCCTTCCTGTGAGGGGCGCTGCAGGCCACAATGACCACCTTCTCGCCAACCTTGAGGCGGCCCTTGCGGTGGACCACTGTGGCATCGGTCAACTTGAACTTCCTGATGGCTTGCAAGCGGAGCTCCTCCAGCTTGCTGCTCGCCATCTCGTCGTACGCCTCGTAGTCGATCACCCTGAGACCGCGTTCTCTCCTGACGGTCCCGATGAAGGAGACGACCGCCCCCGCCTTGGAGTCCATCACGTCCTCCAGAACCCGCTTAATCGAGAAGTCTCTCTTTTGGATCGTCGTTCAACCACCTCCAATCGGGGGCATGAGAGCCACCTCATCGTTTTCTTTCAGTTTCGTCTCAGAATCCGCGAAGTCCCTGTTCACCGCGAGAACGACGGACCTTTCGAGGGGTTTCAATCTCGGATAACGATGCAGGAGCTCTTCAAATAAGTCGCCTAGGGTCGCACCCCGAACCACGTCAATAATCATCTCTTTGGATCCTACGATGTCCCGGTAGACGGAGAAGAGCCTGAGGTTGACTTTCATGGGAAACGGGCCCGGTTCCTTTGGAAATTCTGCGCGTCATATCATATCATGCGATCATTCTTAAACCCTGTCCCCCACCCCTCCATTTCCAATGGAGAACCTAGCTGTGACCGGATACGCAGTGCGTAAGAAAGATTGCCGATTTAGTCGATTTTGAACTCCTTCTTCTTCGCTTCCACCTGTTTTTCAAGGCGAGAGGAGAGGAGCCAAGCAAGATATTCTATCCTATCCTGATTCTGAACGAACCTTGCTTTGCTATCCGTATCCATCAGCTTGTTGAATTCCCTGAACTTCTTGATAGTGTCTCCAAGATAGAAGATACCCGCCAGCAGCAGGATCGGTCCGAGGAACATTATCCAGACCATCCAGTTGTCTATCTTGACCTTAATCAAATCATAGAAGAAATTAGATGGTTCGGGAGGTGTGGATGGTAAGGTGAAGCTGATAATCGTGAGAATGGTCATGACGAGGCCGGCGATGAAGATCATCGCGGCGACCTCTAAACGGAATTCCCTGTACAGGCGTGCCACACTTTCCGTAAGAAAACTTCTCGTTAATAAGCTTTGGAGTAGGCTGGCGCCGTCCAGGGGAAACAGTGGGGTGGGGGTCTGAATGGACTTTGCCGGCTCAAAATGCGCTCACCGTGCTATCACGGTGAATACATTGCCTCCACCTCACGAAAGACACAAGAATTCCGACCGCCCTTGATACCTCATTCAATGAGGTCAAGTAGTTGGTAGCAGGTCTGATAACAAACACCGTAGATACAGGTAACAGAAATGTTTCAGAAAGGGCTTTATGTCTACCAGAGCTACGGCTCGCTCACCCCCAATTCCCCTGTCGCTCATCAAGTCAAACCCCCATCGTCAGGGAGGTGTTGCAACGAACCTAGTAGAAGGAAAAGGTCATCCTCGCTCTCGCTCACACCCGGATCTCGCTCCCCCCCAGCTCACGGAGAACGCTCTCCGTGTCCTCGAGAAACGCTATCTGAACAGGAACGAGACGGGCAAGGCGATCGAGAACCCGACGGAGATGTTCTGGCGGGTCGCGAAGAACCTCGCGCAGGCGGAGGCCTTGTACGGCGCCACCGACAGCCAGGTCGAGACGGTGGCAAAGGAGTTCTACCGCCTCATGTCGAGCATGGAGTTCCTGCCGAACAGCCCGACCCTCATGAACGCCGGGAATGAGCTGCAGCAGCTCGCCGCCTGCTTCGTCCTGCCGATAGAGGACTCGATCGAGGGCATATTCAACACGCTGAAGCACCAAGCCCTCATCCACAAGTCCGGCGGCGGGACCGGCTTCGCGTTCTCCCGCCTCAGGCCGAAGAACGACTTCGTACAAAGCACGAGCGGCGTGGCCTCCGGCCCCGTCAGCTTCATGAAGATCTTCGATGCGGCGACGCAGCAAATCAAGCAGGGCGGGAAGAGGCGGGGCGCCAACATGGGCATACTCCGCGTCGACCACCCGGACATCCTCGAGTTCATCTCCTGCAAGGACGACATCACTCAGATTACCAACTTCAACATCTCCGTGGCGGTCACGGACACCTTCATGCGGGCGGTGAGGGCTTCGAAGAACTACGACCTCCTCAACCCCAGGACCAGGAAGAACGCCGGTCAGCTGAACGCCCGCGAGGTATTCGACAAGATTGCGCAGCAGGCGTGGAAGAACGGAGAGCCTGGATTGTTCTTCATCGACAAGACGAACGCGATGAACGCGTGCCCCGCACTCGGCGAGATAGAGGCCACGAACCCGTGCGTCGCGGGCGACACGCTCGTGGCGACGGAGCGGGGCCTGATGACCATCAGGGAGATGGCCGAGCGGTATCCCAACGGCGGCATTTCCATCGTCACCGACCGGCGAGTGCAGGCTGAGGTCGTGACGGAATCGGGCGGCCTGTTGCTTGTTTCCGCCGACGAGGCAGAGAGCGGCACGCGACTCGGACCGATCATCGGCGCATGGTGCTCGGGCGTGAAGCCGGTGTGGCGGCTGGTCACCAAGGGAGGCTTGGAACTGAAGCTGACCGGCGATCACAAGGTCCGGACGACCGAGGGCTGGGTGCCCGCAGGCGAATTGATACCAGGACATCACAGGCTTCTGGTCCAGTCGGGCGAGGGCGCCTTCCCATCGGACCGGAATCTTCCCTTCAAACCCGCAAGCCTCTTCATTGGAAAGAACGGAAAGGTCACTAAGCTGAACCTCCCGCACGAATGGTCCAGGGAGCTCGGGCTCGCCCTGGGCTGGCTGGTCGGGGACGGCTGGTTGCGCTCAGGTGACCGGAACTGCCGTGTCGGGTTCACGTTCTCCCGCGAGGACGCGCCGATGTTCGCGAGGCTCAGGCCGTTCTTGGACGGATTGTACGGGCGTCGAGTCCGCGCGGTGCGCAGGTCCAACGGCGTCTATAACCTGTCGTACCACGCGCGTCCGTTCGTGGATTTCTTCGAGTCACTCGGCGTGCACTCATGGGATTCGGCATGCAAGGAGGTGCCCGAGGCTGTGTTCCGCGCTCCGCGAGACGTCGTGGTGGCATTCCTCCAGGCGCTGTTTACCGCCGACGGCACCGTCAGGAAAAACCCGAAGGCGAACAGCTCGTGGGTCGCCCTCACGTCGAAGAGCCGGCGCCTCTTGCAGGGCGTGCAGTTGCTGTTGCTGAACCTCGGGATTAGATCACAGATATTGGACCGGAGCAGACCTCCACGCAAGACTGGATTGACTTACACCAAGAAGGACGGGACGCTGAAGGCCTACAGCTCGGACGGAGTCCTGTACGAACTCGCGGTCTTCGGCCAGAGCAGGGAGAAATTCCGGAATGAAGTCGGCTTCCTCGACGAGAAGCAGATGCGCCTCTCGTCAATGCCGTTCCGCAGATTCTACGGCACGAAGTTCGAGGATTTGCTCGTGGCGAAGGAGTTCGTCGGGGACAGCGAGGTGTACGACCTCACTGAGCCGATGTCGCACTCGATGACCTGCAACGGCATCGTCGTGCGGCAGTGCGGGGAGCAGCCCCTCTTGCCCTACGAGTCCTGCAACCTCGGCTCGATCAACCTCGACTCGCACCTCAGGCAGATCAAGGGCAAGTGGGAGGTCGACTGGAAGAAGCTCGAGAGGAACATGCGGACGGCAGCGCGTCTGCTCGACGATGTCATAGACATGAACAAGTACCCGGTCAAGCAGATCGAGGAGATGACAAAGAGGACCAGGAAGATCGGGCTCGGGGTCATGGGTTTCGCGCGATTGCTTTTCAAGCTCGGTATTCCCTACGACTCGGACGAGGCCCTGGCCATGGCCAGGAAGGTCATGAAGGCCATTCAGGATACGGGCTTCGACGAGAGCAAGAAGCTGGCGGCGGAGAGAGGCGTGTTCCCCGCATGGGACAAGTCTGTTTTCAAGGAGAAGGGGCTCAAGGTGCGCAACTCCGCCGTCACGACGGTGGCCCCGACGGGCACGCTGTCCATGATCGCGGACGCGTCAGGCGGGTGCGAGCCGGAATACAGCCTCATCTGGTACAAGCGCGTGATGGAGGGCGAGCGCCTGCCCTACGTCCTCGACTACTTCATCGAGGTCGCGAAGAGGGAGGGCTTCTGGACAGACGAGCTCATGAAGAAGATAGCGGAGAACAAGGGGTCGGTGCGCGGCCTCAAGGAGGTCCCCGAGAAGTGGCAGAGGGTCTTCGTGACAGCGCACGACGCCTCGCCGGACTGGCACGTGAAGATGCAGGCGGCGTTCCAGGAGTTCACCGACTCTGCGGTATCGAAGACGATCAACATGCCGAAGGAGGCCACGGTCGAGGACGTCAAGTCGGCCTACATGCTCGCGTACGACCTCGGCTGCAAGGGCATCACGGTGTACCGCGACGGCTCGAGGGCGGAGCAGGTGATGAACGTCGGGACGGAGGAGATGGCGGTGCAGAAGCCGGCGGGAACGGAGGAGGGCGTGAGGAAGCCCCGCGCCAGGCCGGACACCATAGAGGGCAGGACGCAGAAGATCATCACGGGCTATGGCTCGCTGTACATCACGATCAACGAGGACGACAAGGGCCTGTTCGAGGTGTTCGCGCAGATAGGCAGGGCAGGCGGGTACACCGACTCGTTCACCGAGGCGCTCGCGAGGCTGATCAGCCTGTGCCTGAGGAGCGGGATACCCGTCGACGAGATTATCGACCAGCTCGAGGGCATAAGGTCGCCGAGGATAGCGATAGACCACCAGGTGCGCATATTCTCCATACCGGACGCGCTGGCGAAAGCCCTGAAGAGGCACATGGGCATCACGAAGCTCGGACTGCAGCCACCGGTCGAGTCCTTCGAGGAGCATGGCACGATCCACGCCGACGACGAGATGGACAAGGAGCACCGCGAGGACTACGAGGTCATAGTCAGGAAAGGCCTCAACCCCGAGTGCCCGGAGTGCGGCAACGCCCTCGTCTACGAGGAAGGCTGCGTCAAGTGCCACACGTGCGGATACTCTGAATGCTGAAGAGACTCAATCCGGCATTGGGGTCTTCTTGCGCACTCTGAGGACAGTCACCGCTAGGCCCGCGACCAGTATGACCAGGTCGACGCCTGTGCCGATTCCGATGACTGGCGGTATCGAGAGGTATCCCGTGACCAGGGACGCCATTCCCGTGGCGGTCTCGATGAGGACGAATGGCAGTGAGAAGATCGTGAACGCCTTCACCACCGCCATC
>JBGPQV010000021.1:0-56958 GCA_041489255.1 Thermoplasmata archaeon
GATTTCTACGGACTCCCGTGCGGCAAATCTTTAGAAGTCTCGGAGGCATCACTTTCTCCCCCTGGCCATAATGACCCCCTCCGGTCTGGAAATAAATGCCGACGTCCCAGATATCCGAGCCGCGGGCCAAGACATGCACCTTTGGCCCCGGGCAAGTCCGGACGGAAACCACGGACTCGGTCGCTTGGTCCGAAGATTCCGGAGATCCTTAAATCGCTCTCAGGAAGCTATGTCACGATCTCGGGGAGTGCCGGAGGATCCTCCCCGGGGCCGCCCCTCGTCCTCGGGCGTGTCCTGAGCTCCGAGTGAGTCACCTGGAATCATTGAAGATCCTTCCGAGGCTCGGTTCCGATGTTGAATATCGAGGGACGGGGGGAAGCCAATAGGGAGAAGCGGAAAGCTTGACCTAAGAGCGAGTATGCACATGAATGTCTTACCCGATGTTCTCAGAACCGCCGCTCCATTTCCCCCATTGCCGTAGCTCTCAATTTCAATGTTCCACGCGAATTGTGCATAATCTGTTCTAGCGTGAGTTGGCCAAGCCCTCCAATTTCTCACGAATGGCCTCATGCATTAGGCCAACTAGCGCTTCTGCATCCCCTGTGTTCAGGCCTAGGACCTGGAGAAGTCCCACGTCTATTTGCTTCCTCGGGCCAAACTTATGGCTGAATTGATCAAGAAAACTCGGCCATTCGACGTCCTGGAATCTTTCGAAGATCTGAAGCAACCTTTCGCGCTGAGATTTGGACAGCTTCCTGGGGTCGAGCATCGGCAGCTTGTTCAACACTTTCTTGTCAAGTCGTCCCCATGAACCCTCAGTGACTGTCCGCTCAGCCAGCAGGTTGATGAGATAACACGAACTGTTGGCCCATAGAGCCAGAATCTTCTCCTCATCAACCTTAGTTCCGCGAAAGCCATACAGATCGCCTGCCACAAATACTGGGTCAGAGGTTACACATGCCAGGAGGCACATGCCCGGAGTCACTATATTCCCCTTATAGGATACCATGAGTCTGGAATGATCGGATGCCGTTTTCTTCTCCCAATCGCGCTTCAGCAATTTTGACTTCTCATGAGCTGCTTCACCGTAGACATGATTGAGCAGGGGCTCAATGTGGCGGCTAAATCTGCGGACGGTCATATCCACAATCTCGTCGGCATTCAGCTTGTTGACGCCTGCAAACCGTCTCAAGTACGGGATGGTTTCTCGGACGGGAAGATTAAAGGTTTGCCCATCGCTTATATCCTCTATCTGGATTATTCCATGCTTTCGACCTACTACAACCATGCGGTCGTGTTCCTTATGTGTCCTCTCTTTGGTCGATGAGAACAGGATGGCTGCTCCACCATATGCTTTGAGGCCATGACCAGTCTCTTCAGGGGAATCCTTGAACACTCGGAAAGCCTTTCCGATAAAGGCCCGCCATCCATTACGCTTAAAAACAAGCTCTGTAGATGCAATAAACGGAACATTGAGGACTTTCTCCAGTTTCTTCATGCTGACGGAAAAAGCGTGCGACAGGCCTACCACAAGCTTTGGCAGCGTACTATTCTTGAACAGCAATTCTGATTGCTCTTCTTCCCGAACGATGAAGAGATCATTCGGTGGCGGGACATGCCCATCCCGTAGTTGACTCGCTAAGGCCTTCATTCGGATTAGATCTTCATTGCTCCAATGATGCGGTCCACGTTTCAGGCCAATCAGCTTGAACTTATGATTTGGATTAGGGGTCCTCTTTTCCGCAACCAGCAAGATTTCCGTGATGTGCGTGTCGTCGGAGAATGCGCAGCCGTCGATGCCTGCGACGATGTACAGGATGGAGTAGTGCTGATTGAGGAAATTCACGATCGGCTCGAAATACTTTCCTGAGAAGGTGGTGAGAGGTAATACTGCTGCCAGCCGTCCGCCCGTTTCAAGAAACATATCTGCCAAAAGGATGAATGGAATTTGCAGGCTCCAGCGTCCCTCGAGACAACGCCTGTACTTGCCGTTATCGTTGAACGATAGCTCTATCGTTCGTCTATAGGGAAGTGCCATGTTGCTGCAACTTGTGAATGGAGGATTCGTGATGACGAGGTCTACCTTGTGAAGTTGAAATGGCTTTCTGTCCTTCTCTTCGCCAAGATTCACTGTGCCCGCAGTAGCATACGCTTGAGGGGCGAGTTCGACTCGGCCTTGTTCATTGAAACCCTCGAGTTTTCTTTGCTTGAAACCCTCGCGTATTATAGTCGTGGCCACATCAACCATGTCTCCAGGTTTCTTGGTCGTACTGTCTTCAACGCCGATTCGGACTTCATTCGTGAATATCAATGGCTCTTGAAGCGCCAAATGGACTGCCGCCAAGTGCGCCACAAATGCCATTACATCAATCCCTGTCAGATCTTCTTCTACAAACCTGCGATGGATTTCAGGAATTTCATCTTGATTCTCAAGTAGGTCCTTCTTTCTTCTATAGGCTGCAACAAGCAGCGTGCCACTGCCGCATGCAGGATCAAGAACCTGCGCATCAGTCTTGTCAACCGCTAGGCGGGCCAGAAAATCCGCCGATGCAGGCATCGTGAAAAACGCTCCCAATGGCTTTCTGAAGCTGAGAGGAATTAGTTGATGAAACACATTCCCAATAATGTCCCTATTGCTTCCTAATCCTGGGATTAGTGCTTTGATGGCATTCACAACTTTGAGGGCACCATTCTGGCCAACTTCCCCCTCAAGGCATGTGCAAACGTCGACCCCAAAAATCGGCCTGTAATTCCTGCCGAGGACGCGATCAAAGTACTTCGACTTGATAATGCTGGGATTCGATGCGTCCGCCAATTCGATCGGGTCATAGAGCTTTGCCTCCGCGAGGATTCCGTAGAAGAGAGTTTGATTAACGAGGAGATAGCCTGCAGCCCTGCGCAATGCTCCGCTGATTTCATCTTGGTCTAACTCGTAAGCCAAAACTGAATCAAAGAAATCCTTGCCTCCGAATACCGCCTTCAAACGGTTGTCACTTACTCCGACGAGTGCGCTCGAAATCTCATTGACAGCTTGAGACAGTACTCTAATTGCTGAGACATCGGCAGGCTCAATCTCCTTAAGTGCTTCCTCCCATTTGCCCATCACGATATCCTGAATCTTGTTCGCAATTGCTTCTAGAGACTCAAGGCTCCAGCTATGCGCCATGTGATGCCTGTTCGCTAAGGTCCAGAGTATATTGCGATCCTTTGCCGTCTTGGCGTATACGACGGCGAAGACTTCTCCGAGAATTGTTGTTTCCCCTATCAAGGTTTGATACTCTTGAGCACTCGCAACCGCCTCACCCTCCTTTTCCTTCCCTTGCTTTGCGCTAATCAGATGCGTCTTGCCCCCGTACGCGAATGCACCGTCTGGTTTCCGCGGTCTGCCCTTAAGAATAGGGAAATGCCGTTCGAAATCCGCTTTGGAGAACCCAACATTATCAAGATGACCCAGCAGTCTCACGGTGAGTGTATTCTCTTTCGGATTACCCCCAGTTTGAGATTTCATCCCTTCGGGGATAAGAGCGACGGGCTTATCGGCTTTTCGGAAAGGTGTACGCAATGAACTCCGGACTACGTTCTGGTCAGAATCAGCGTTTTCATCGATGATCAGGTTCTTTCTCATATCAAATATCAATTGAACTATGGGCAATCCGTCCATCAGAAGATGAAACCATTCATTTGAACTGCGATTGGATGTATCAGGCAGCCTTGTTTATACACGGTGTGATAGGCCATGTTGCCAACCCACACGCAATAAATGCGGCACTTAACTCGACCCCGGCGTTCGCGTTTGAGTTTGTGCACAGGATTATTAAGCGGAGCCGATCCGCCGTGAGTTGCGATTGCTGGATTTTCCAGTCATCAATATCTATTAATCCCCTCCCCTCCTACACCTTCCCCGCATGCACCCCAGTCAGCGCATCTACTTCTTCAAAATTCCCAACCCCAAAATACATTGCCGAATTGACGGCATGCTCTTATAACAGCATACCCTTACACGAGACCGTGGCTTCGGATGGTACCGGTTTGTCTGCTTTTGGCGGGGAAGTAATCGCGCCCGCATTCTTATTCACCATTTGTCTAACCATCATGATATTCTATCCGGCCGGACTGCAAATCCTTTCGGTCGAGGGATTCTCCATGATCGTCGTCACATTCATCTCTTGCCTGGTCATTGAACGAATCAACAGCAATAGAGAGATGAGTCGAAGAATCGGAGTGTTTCTCCTAGGGAGATTCTATAGAAAGGAGGACCGCCGTTTCAGGGAGAAATTAAAATCGCGACAGAATGCTGAGAGCTTTACGGATACAGAGAGACCTCTGGCCTACATCTATGAAAAAATCATGAACGACGGCGATAGACGTCAAGTAGATAAAATGGAATTGCGAGCTAGGCGTCACTTCAATTTCATCATTGCTACCCTGCTATTGTTAGTCCTTGATGTGGCATTTATAATTCTATATCTTGGGATTGGTGTCAATCTCGTAGTTGAACGCTTTCTCTGGAATGCACTAGGCTCGCTATTGGCACTTTTCGTGCTCATGACGTCTTATTATTCGTTTGGGGATACGCTTAAGGAGTTGACCGCCATTTATCTTCAATGCGTTATGAGGGGACAGAATGATTGCGAGGGAATCAGTCGAATCGATTGCGAAGGAACAAGGAATTGAAGGGAGCGAATGGTGGCGGGCGTTTTCTCCGAAGTTGCATGTGCTTCTGGACAAGGCCCCCTTTTCATCCAAACCTTTCAGGATTTCTGAGTTTCGATTTCATCGATTCTCAAGCCCAGAGTATTGTGGGGTCACGAAGGCGGTAGGAGGAGGGAGCTGCCTTATCTGGGGCGAACACAGAACCGGCAAGAGTACGACCTATGATGCATTTCTTTTCGCGCTTGCAGGGAAAAAGGGCCCACTGCGAGAGGAATTCGGAAAGTACTCCTTAGAACTCGATTTATCGAATGGATCAGATAAGATTAGCATCATGCGCGAGTACCAAAAGGGACTCACGGTGAAATGTGAGGGAAATGCATATCAAGGAGACGAAGCGACTTCGATTCTCGAACAAAGGCTGGGCATACACCCTGACGATTTCCTGATATTGAGGGCCATGACTCTACCTCAACGAAGTGAAACAGACTCTCTTTTCCTGCGTGCGAGTCAACCTAGAGAACTGCAGCAGATAGTGCTCTCAATAGGCGCAGATAGACGCCGATCGTCCATCTTGAAGCTTCTTGAGGAGGAATTCAGGGAAGTGGAAAACGAATTGACTCGGAATACGGCGCAAACGACTGATATGATGGCACAAAGAGAAGAAACCAAAGACAGGATAGGCTTCACGGAATATCACATCAAGGAAATGAAGGATTTCTCGTCGAAGTATGAATCAGGTGAACTGCGCGAAATCGTCAACATTGTCAACAAGCAACCCGAAGTGGAGAAGGAATTGAGGGAATTGGAGAATGCTTTCGAAGAATTATGGAAAGAAGACGCCCAGTTGAGAAAGAGAATCGGTGTTGCAGGCCTAAGATATAAAGACAAGAAGCCAGAGGAGGTTGTCCAAGACGTTCTATCAAGAATAGTGTGTCCAATCTGCGAGCATGGGATAGATCTCACGAAGATGGAGAATCGGCTTCAAGGCCTGACTAGATGTCCTATGTGCAATGAATCGTATAGCTGGGAACTCCTCAAGAAGGCAGAGGCGAAGATTGAAGAGGCAAAAAATATCGCCAATTGGAGAAAGCGACTCGGCGAGATAACGCTCGAGAAGACAAGGATTGAAAAGCGAAAGAAGGATTTGGGGATTAAGTGTTCCCACGAAACCGTGAGACGGATTGTCAGAAACGGATGTAAGGAATCGGATTTCAAGGAGATTATCGGACGGATTGAGCGAGCTGAAAGCCTATTGGCGTCGGATTCCGATTCGGTCAAGACGCAGAGCCGCAACATAAAAGAATTGAAAGATGAACGCCGGGATTTAGACAATCGGATGATTGTGATACAATCCCTGAAAGATCGAACTGTGAAACCGACTGAATTGGCCGAAGTTATACGAAGTCTAATGGACAACATGAACAAGCACTACACAGCTATTACGGCCAGTTCTACGAGATTGGAATATAAGGAAGGCGAGATTTACCTCGTTGAAGATTATGGTGGATTTATATCCTCCAGAAACGCGAATGACAGATACAATGTGAGCGTTGGCGAAAGACGCGCCCTTGATGCATCCTTCCTATTATCGGTACTAGCGCTGAATCAAGAGCGCCGTTATTCCAACATTGAATTCGCCATCCTGGATGACCCAAGCGAGGGGATTCTCGGATCTTGGAAGGGGAATCTGATTGCGCTCTTGGGAGAAGCATCAAGGAGCTTCCAATTAATATGCACAACTTACGATGATGCCCTCAATAAAGCTGGTTTTGAAAACAAGGCTGCATTGATGAAGCAGATCAAACTTCCTCAGTTCATCGAACCTTCTCCCTCAACAGCTTCTTCTTGACGTCAACTACGCGTTCATCCTTAAGAATTTGAGAGAGTGATGATCCTTTGTGGGATGCTAATTCGTCTTCGATTTCTGCGTTAACCTCCTCATACGACGGTTCCAAGGAGAGGCGGGCTCTGACTCCTTGAATGAATCTCCTGCCGAAGGTCGTAATGCCAAATGACCTGTTCGTCTCATCCCCCGTATCTCGGTAGATTCCGAGCATGAAGTTAGTTTCAAGGTCGTAGGAGGCACCAGGATCTCTTGGCCCGAAGTATCCGCGCTCAAAGTCCATGGATTGCAGGACGGCATGTTTGCCCTTCAACCTTCTACTGCAGAAGAATATCATTTTCTCCAATCTCGTTACACCATCTACGTCCCCCGACTCGTTAGCAGTTCCGTCCACAACTGAGTATATCCATAGTATATCTTGAAACGAAACCATCGATTGGTGATTCATGCAATGGGTCTAAATAGGTTACGGAGCAGAAAAAAATGGACAGCCACCTGTGCAACACACAATTCTGAGCAAATATCGGACACTTGGTTTCAACTATAAGTCTGAAATCTAACGGGATCTCACCCCGATTGGACTGGGCGGTTGGACGAGGACAAGGACGGTCCAATCATCAACATCTATCAATCCCCTCCCCTCCTACACCTCCCCCGCATGCACCCGAGTCAGCGCATCCACTGCACCAAGAGCGAGAAGCTGAAGGCTCAGAACTCGCCACTTCATCGCTGACCGACAGGATGCTGTCCGTTGCGGCCAAGGACGCCTGCCCGATGGCTCTGACGATCTGGTCATCGCATCGACGCAGCTCATCCCCCTCCTTTCCGCGATGATCCTTCTTGCAGACAGCGGTGAGGTCGAATCAGCACCGCCATCTAGGCGCGCAAGCACAATCGTGCGAACTCGCAGATACATCGAGGGAGCCTCTATCTGTTATGCGAAATGCCCTTCGGAAACGTATAAATACACACGGGTTTATCGGCGGGTTACTTCACTATCTCGGAGGAGGTAGACTTGAGACTAAGAACTGGAGTTTTCGTTAGCTTGATGACAGCGGCCATGCTAATGTCTCTGCTGGCGCCCCTGACTCGGGCATTCATACCCGAGCCGTACGAGCTTTATGGGGTCGCAAAGCTCGACACCGGCGTGGTTCTTGATGATGGCTCGCCAATAAGGTCCTTTGTCGACGGAGTCGACTACTCGAACAAGACGTCAGTGTTCAGCCGACCGGGCAACACCGACGGGTACTTCGACATCGACACCTACGGCAACTACAGAACGAACGCAACCGACCCGGGCACTCCCTGGATAAAAGAGGGCGCCGATGACAACGAACCGATCATGTACAGTTGGGGCGATTTCAGCAACAACACGCAGATCGGCGGCCCGTCACAGCCCTGGCTACAGGCCAAAGTGTTCCAGGAAACGCACGACTGGCAGACCGGTCTGCCGCCGCAGGCGGGAGACCTGAACCTGGCGCCCGACGCCCAGCAGCCACCGCTGCTGAAGATCTACAGCGTGACGACGAACAGCACGTATGCGCCACTTACTGACTACGTCTGGCTCTGCAACCCGACCAACCAGAACGTCGACGCTTCGCAGTTCTACCTGCAGAAGGATGTCCTTGGGGATGTCAACGGACCGCAGGTGCAGGTGCCCGTCGGTACCATTGGACCCTACAAGAAGTACTTCGTCGACACGGCCAGTCTGGACTACTTCAACGAGGCAGGCGACAACCTGAAGCTCGTCTGGAAGAACACGGCCAGTCCGACCGCGGATTTTGGCGGCAATGACATCGTGCTGGACAGGGTCGAGTTCAACAAGTCCGCCGGTGGTGCGCTCAACTGGGAGCCGGGAAACACGATAATGAACAATGAGCCCGCGCCAGACAGAGGTTTCCAGATCAACAGATCCTCGATCTGCCGCGACACGAACTCAGTGCAGCAAGATTTCTTCATCGAGGTCGAAACAAGGTTGAACTTCCGGCCGACAGCGCCGGACCCGGTGTGCATCGAGGGTCTGTGCAACTGGAATGTCGACAGCAGGCTGTTCCACCTCGTCAAGCTGACCAACTTCCGTATCAATTGGACGCATCATGACCCGGATGGCGATCCCCAAACTCAGGCCAACATCCGCATATCAACTGCACCTAACGGCGTTGGTGTGATGTGGAATGGCAATGTGGTCGGAGCGACTGCGTTCATTGATTATACCGGCCTCCCATTGCTGAAGGGCAACAATTATTGCTTCTCTGTGCAGACCAAGGACGCCGCTCCCGTCTTCGGCCCATGGGGAGAACTGTGCTTCCGCACCAACGGTTTGCCGGCACCGATAAACAAGCTTTGGCCATCCAACGGCTGGCAGACTTCTCCCAAATCCGACCAACAAGTGTGGTGGACTCTGGCCACTGACCCGGACCCGGGCGATCTTCTCAACTACACCTGGAAAGTCAACACGACGGCATCCATGGTCGCTCCGCTCTACAGCGGCACGACCACCACCAACACCTCGACCCCGTTCCTGACACTCCCGACATCGACCTACTTCTGGTGTGTAAACACCAGTGACGGGTGGGAGTGGTTGAATGGCTGCGGGTCGACTTGGCAGTTCACCACCTCGACGCCCCCGCCAGCTCCGACTGCGACGGACCTGGAGGTCGACGGCCATGCGTTTGCCGACGCATACCTGCAGCACGTCACGAACCGCGTCCCCGTGTTCACATGGACGTTCAACCCGACGACTGGCAGGACGCAGACAGCCTTCCATATCCAGGTCTACCGGCAAACAGGTCCCCTCCTGATGTGGGAACTCAACAACACCGGAGCTGGCGGTGACCTGTCAACGGCCACCTACAACTCGGACAGCACCGGCACCGCCCTCGTGAACGGCACGTGCTACTACTTCCAGGTGAAGGTCCGGGACAGCCTCAGCCCGCAGCTATGGAGCGTCGACTGGGGCACGCCGCTGGACTTCTGCATCAATACGCCGCCACCGACGCCGACGCCTCTCGCCCCGGCGGATGACAGCGCCCGGCTTGTGGGTTCGACTATCCTCTACTGGAGCACCGAGATTGATGCGGACACGGGCGACGTCGTCACGTACGATTACTGCATCGACACCGCCATTGATCCGCCATACCCGACCTGCAACATCGTCCACACCACGGCAACCGCCAACAACTCGGCCGCCTTCACGACTGTCGCGAACAACTACATCTGGGCCGTGAGGGCTTACGACAGCTACGAATATTCCGCCTGGAGCACGATTTGGAACTTCACGGCGTACACAGCGCCGACCAACACCGCACCGACGATCACCATCACCGCGCCCGCTGGTGGAGAACGCCTCCTGCAGGGGAGCACGTTCACAATAAGATGGACGATGCACGATGACCAAACCGCCGATTCCGCCCTTGTCGTTGTCGTGACGTACAGCGTTGGCGGTGGGGCACCAATCACGATAGCCACGAACTGGGTCGGGGTAACATCCGGCTCGTGGACGGTGCCGTCCGATGTGGACTCGTCCAACGTGAGGATAACCGCCACGGTCACCGACACGGGTGGCCTGACTGGCACGAGCCAGTCGCCGCAGTTCACGATCTACAAAGAGCCCGCGGGGGAATTCCCACTGATGTGGGTGCTCCTCATAATCATCATCGTGGTGGTTTTGGCGATCGTCCTCCTACTCTTGATGAAACGCAGGAAGCCGAAGGAGGAGGAAGAGGCGGCCGCGCCGCCAGCGGCAGAGGAGGCACCGCCAGCCGAGGAAGAGGAGATGGTCGTGGAGGAGGCACCAGCGCCCCCGCCAAAGGCCGCCCCGAAGCCGGCAGTGGTACCAGCCGCCACAAAGGCCCCGACGAAGACCAAGGAATGCGCGAGTTGCGGCACGATAGTGAGCGTGACGGACAAAGAATGCTTCATGTGCGGGGCCAAGCTGTAGGCCCTGCACCCTTTCCATTTTTCTTTCTTTTCATTCCCCCAGCGAGAGCCATCTGGAAAGTCTATTAACCCCCGCCCCTCTTCGCCCCCCGAGATGAAGAAGAGCGAGGACTTCGGCGAATGGTACATCGAGGTCATCGACAAGGCGAACCTCAGCGACAAGAGGTACCCAATCAAGGGGATGAACGTCTGGACGCCTTACGGCTGGGCTGTGATGAGGCGCATTGACGAGTTCATCCGCCAGGAGATGGCGGCAACTGGCCACGACGAGGTCTGCTTCCCCCTGCTCATCCCCGAGACGGAGTTCAAGAAGGAGTCGAAGCACATCAAGGGGTTCGAGGAGGGCGTCTTCTGGGTCACCCACGCGGGGCTCAACCCCCTCGACGTCAAGCTGCTCCTGAGACCGACCAGCGAGACGGCGATGTATCCCATGTTCGCGCTCTGGATCCGGTCGCACGCGGACCTGCCGTTGAAGATCTACCAGATAGTGAACGTGTTCAGGTACGAGACGAAGGTGACCAGGGCGTTCATGCGCGTCAGGGAGATACACTTCTTCGAATCACACACATGCCACGCGACCTTCGAGGAGGCCGAGGCGCAAATCCGCGAGGACCTGGAGATAATGGACCGGGTGGCGCGGCGCCTTGCATTGCCGTACCTGTTGATGAGGAGGCCCGAGTGGGACAAGTTTCCCGGGGCGTTCTACACGACGGCGGTGGACGTCTACGTCGCGGGGGCCGGCAGGACCCTGCAGGTCGGCGGCATACACCAGTACAAGGATAACTTCGCGCGCGCCTACGACGTGAAGTTCGAGAAGGATATCTCCCAAGCGGACTTCGCGGCCTACATCGCCAGACTCCTCGAGAGTATGGGCTACGACGACATCAGGTTCAGGGCGGTCTCACCCGACGCGGTCCTGGCCAGGCCTGACGTCGAGGCCAAGAAAGGCGGGAAGCGCGTGGCGGTGGAGGTGAAGCGCAGGATCAAGGATGATGCGGACGGGAAGGCCCTGGAAGCGATCTTCGACCAGATGAAGGATCCATCGATCCATCACATCCTGATAACCCACGACGTGCCGAAGGAGATGGCGGAGCGACTGACGGCCAAAGGCGTCGAAATCTGGAACGAGACGAAGGTGGCCGAGATGGCCAAGGCGGCGGGGCAGGAGCCGCTCGTATTCCACCAGTACGTGCACCAGACCACCTACGGGATGAGCGAGAGGCTCATCGGGACGATAGTGGCGGTGCACGGCGATGATAAAGGGCTGGTCTTCCCGCCGGACGTCGCCCCGACGCAGATCGTGGTCGTCCCGATCCCCGAGAAGGGCAGGCAGGAGATCATCGCAGAGGAGTCGCGGAGGCTCAGGGACGAGCTTGCCGGCATCTTCCGCGTGCACCTCGACGACAGGGACATCCGCCCAGGCAGCAAGTACTACGAATGGGAGGCGAAGGGCGTCCCCCTCAGGATCGAGCTGGGACCGAAGGACCTGCAGAAGGACGTCGTCACTGTCGTTCGGAGGGACACGTCGATAAGGTCGACGTTGCCGAGGAAAGACTTGGTCTCCAGCGTGGCCAAGCTCCTCGACGCGATACAGGGCGGCATGTGGAAGCGCGAGGAAAAGAGGCTGATAGACTCGATCGTGGACGTAAAGCACATGTCCGGGTTCAAAGAGGCGCTCAACCGCGCGTCCTGGTGCGGCTCAGAGGAATGCGGGCACGAAATCGAGAACAAGACCGGGATGAGCGTCCTCGGCACTCCCGCCAAAGAAGAGAAGCCGGAGGGGCCGTGCGTAGTCTGCGGCAAGCCGGCGAAGCTGGTCATCTATGTGGCCAAGACCTTCTAGGGCTTCCTGTAGAGAAGCATCCCCGTAAGGCCGAACCCCACGAGAACTACCGTCACCGCGTAGACGCCGATGTTCTCCGTCGTGAGCGGGTTCCAGGTCCCGTAGAAGATGCCCCACGAGAAGTAGAACAGTATGCCCAGGAAAAGGAGCAGGGTGTAGAAGGCGAATGCGAGCTTGCGTGTGAAGACCGACTCCTCTTCCTTAGGCATGTGGCTGGAGCAAATAGGGGGCGCATAAAAAGCTTTGCTGGAGAGTGTCGCGCGCCGGTAATCATCAGGTCTTACGGCCCTTCCTCGGCCTGAACACCCTCACCAGCCGCCCCTTGAACCCGGCAAATGCCCTGGCGGTCCTGGGGAACTTCGAGGGGTTCTCCTCGGCGTAGTAGAGGAACGCGAGCAGGAGGAAGAAGATCGCGCCGGTCCCGAACAGATAGAACGGCCACTCAGGGATTATGTCCTTGACGCCGAACGCCGTGTCGGGCAGGATGCCGTCGATGCCGCCCAGGCGCGTGAGGTTCACCTGACCCACGCATCCCGGCGATACGCACCCCGCGCCCTCCTGGGTCGCCCACATGAACTGCTCCTTCGACCAGTATCCTGGAGACGCCATCTTCGCCGGAACGCCGTCGAGCACGAATGTAAGCCAGAACCTCACCAGGTAGGAACCTTGAGAGAAGATCCTTCCATGGGGCATATCCGAGGAGGTGAGGACGGTGAGATTCACCCTTGTGGACGAATTGCGGGCAAGCGGCGCCAGCGGAGTGATCTTCAACTCCCTTCCAGGGCTCGGGGCGCCCTCGAACTTGGGATATCCGTGCGTCCAGGTGGAATCGAGCATCATGGAGGTGTCTTGCTCGACGTATTGATAAATGCTGGCGTTCAGGACGACATTGGTCATCGAGTCATTGTACGGATTCGTCAGGTCGAAGGCGATCACTCCCTGCTGACCCGCGTCTAGGGCGGGCGTCTCGAAAGTGCCGTACATCAGTATCTTGTTCACCAGGCCGGGGTCGCGCACGTCCGCGACCGCGTTGGAAGAGATTGCGAGAATCGCGAGGAGAGCGATGCACAGGGCTGTAGCCCTCATTGCCGTTCGCTAAGGGCAGCGGCCTCATATATTTTGTGAGTAATACTGGCGGCTGAGATGAGAGACCCGAGCTTGGTTGCTGTTGTGCCGAAGAAAAACGCGGAGAGGTTGCGGAAGCATCTCCGCCTGGCGCGCCTCCTTGACTCGGGTAGGAAGATCGTTGTGCGCGGGGCAACGGTGCTCATCCCGATCTCCCGCCATCCGGGGAATCTCACTGAGTTTGCCGCCGAGGTTGCGGAGGATACTGGACTCAGGGAAAGAGAGACGCGGTCCACACCGTTCCAACTCATCACGGACGCGGTTGCGGTGGAACCAAGGCTGAAGCGGTTCCTACCGGACAAGTGGGAGATGATCGGGGACGTTCTGGTGCTCAAGCTGCCGCGCGAGCTGGACGACTGCAAGGTGGCGGTCGCGGAGGGATACGCGCGAGTGCTCGGCGCGAAGGCGGTCCTTCAGGACGTTGCGGGAATCGAAGGGGATTGGCGGGTCCCGCAAGTCGAGAAGATATGGGGCGGGAGCACGGAGACGGTCCATCTGGCGGACGGTGTCAGGTTCAAGCTCGATGCCGCCAAGGTGATGTTCTCATCCGGCAACCTGCCTGAAAGGATGCGCATGGCCCGCATTTCGCGACCCGGGGAGACCGTGGTCGACATGTTTTCGGGAATAGGCTATTTCGCCATACCGATGGCCGTCCACTCCCGCCCGGAGAGGATCTATGCTTGTGAGGTCAACCCAGTCGCTTTCCACTACCTCGAAGAGAATGCGAGAATCAACCGTGTCGAGGACTTGACGCCGTTGTTGGGCGACTGCAGGGAAACAGCCCCGGAAGGCGTCGCCGATAGAATCATCATGGGCTACCTAAGAGCGCAAGGTTTCTTGGACAAGGCGATGATGATCGCCGGGCCAGAGGCAGTCCTGCACTATCACGAAGCCTGCCCCAACGAGCTCATCGGCACGCGCCCGTGGTCCACGGTGAGAGAGGCGGCGGAGAAAGCCGGAAGGAGCATCGAGCAGCTTCATCTCCAACGTCTCAAGTCTTACGCTCCCGGCGTGTCCCACATCGTCCTCGATGCAAGAGTCTCTCGATGAACCGATTCCCGCCAAGGACTTATAGTCCTCATGCTGCTTGACCCGCCACGATGGAAGACATCCGCATGTTCCTGCAGGAGGACATGGGCTTCGGAGATGTCACATCCGATGCCTTGTTCACGGACGAGGAAGCCAAGGGCTGGATATACCCTAGGAAGAAGTGCATGCTCGCCGGGTTAGAGGAGGCGGACAAAGTGTTCAAGGTCCTCGGCCTCCGGACTCGCCGCATGGCGGTCGATGGGAAATGGGCGAGGGCGAACAAGCCGGTCCTCATGGTCCATGGCAAGGCCGCCGACATGTTGAAGGGCGAGAGGCTCGCGCTGAACTTCCTGATGAGGATGAGCGGCATCGCGACCGAGACCGCCAGGATCGTGGAGAGGTGCGCGAGGAGGAGAAGGAAGGCGCTGATCGCAGGCACGCGGAAGACGGTGCCCGGGTTCAGGAAGTACGACAAGAAAGCAATCAGGCTCGGCGGCGGGTGGCCGCATCGCATGACCCTTTACGACGCCGTGCTCATCAAGGACAATCACCTGAGGCTGGTCTCGATCCGCGAAGCGGTGAGGCGGGCGAAGGGGACCGGCAAGGACATCGAGGTCGAGGTCACGGACTTCAGAGAAGCCAAGGAGGCCGCCGAAGCAGGCGCGGACATCGTGATGCTGGATAACATGGACATCGAACACGCCAGGAGCGTGACGAACAAGCTCCGCCTGAGCTTTCCAAGGATCAGAATAGAGGTCTCCGGAGGCATCACCCCGAAGAACGCTTGCAGGTACGCGAGGTTTGCCGACATAGTCTCGCTGGGGAGCCTGACTCACTCGGCCAAGGCGGCGGATTTCACCATGGACATCGAGCCGTTGCCGCCACACCAGAAGAGGAAATCAGGCAAGCGCTAGCATCCGGTCGATTGCGAGCTTGGCCCTCGATGCGACATCCTCGGGCACCCTGATCTCGTGCACGTCCTCCTTCAGCGACCTGAGGACCTTCTCCAGGGTTGTCATCTTCATGTACTTGCAGACCGCGTCTTCGTCGGCGGGGATGAAGGTCTTGTCGGGGTGCTCCTTCCTCATCCTGTGAAGGATGCCCACCTCTGTGGCGATTACGAATTCCTTCGACTTGGACGAGGCTACGTGCCTCATCATGCCATCAGTCGAGAGGAACCTGATGCCCTCGCCTATCATCCCCTGTGACGACAGGTAAAGGCAGTTGGTCATGCAGCCGCACTCGGGATGGACCAGAATCTCCGCCCTCGGATGCTCCTCGCGGAGGCGGTTGATCCTCTCCATGGAGATCGGCGCGTGGACGTGGCACTCGCCCGGCCAGAGCTTCGCCTTCCTCCCGCTCATCGCGGTCGCATAGGCTCCGAGGAACATGTCAGGCAAGAACAGGATCTCCTTCCCTGGCGGTATCGCGTTAAGGACCTTCACTGCGTTAGCTGACGTGCAGCAGTAATCGCTTTCCGCCTTGACTTCGGCGGTTGTGTTGACATACGCGACGACCACAGCCCCGGGGTTCTCAGCCTTCCAGCGTCTCAGATCGTCGGCCGTGATGCTCGAAGAGAGCGAGCAGCCCGCCTCGAGCTCGGGGAGCAGCACTTTTGCGTTGGGGCAGGCGATCGCGGCGGTCTCGGCCATGAACCGCACCCCGCAGAACACGATCCTCTTGATGCCGTTCAGATGGGAAGCCGCGAGCGAGAGGCCCAGCGAGTCGCCGACGATGTCGGCGATGTCCTGAACCTCGGGGAGCTGGTAGTTGTGAGCGAGTATGGTTGCCTTCTTCTCCGCTTTGAGGGCTTCGATTTCCTCAACGAGCATCCTTGTGGACCGCGGACCGCGCCCGCCATTCCGGCCTGCCATCACGTGAGTTTGACAAAACAGACTAATATTAACTCATCGAAAGCGGGGGCGATAGGACGCCATCCTTCCTTCCTATGCATAGAAAAATATGGCCGTCCATAAGTATTAAGGACGGCCTTGTTGTGGAGGGATGCTTGGTTCCAGACACTGCACACCACTTCATATACCTTTTGTCTTTGAAGTTCTGCTGCAGCATTGGACGGAATTGGCCTTTTTTGTTCCAATTCACAGCGTAGTCCTTCTCGGCCACTGTTTTCTACATTTGTCATCGACCAGCCGAGGACCGGGCCCAGACGAGCAGCCGGCCGAAGGACGAGGCGGCACGTCCTATGTCTCTCGTTCATGCTACATCTCACGACGCGACCGGCTCTTGGCGTGTCCCCGCCGAAATCAGCGCCTCACCACCGAAAACTCAATAGCCACGCCGCCATAGTTACTGCCCGATGAAGTGCGTCAAGTGCGGCAAGGAGTACGAGGCGGGCGCGCATTACTGCTCTCACTGCGGCGCCATGACCGCCGAAGGGGAGCTGTCCCTCGCTCTGACGGATTTCGCGAAGGCGGCGAAGCATCTGGTGAAGCAGACCGCGAAGATCGGGGACAAACACCTCAAGGAGATCAAGCCAGATATCAATAAGGCGATCAAGCAGGTGGTGGAGGCAGGGAATGAGATGAAGAACGCCTCGAAGCCCGCCGCCAAGACCGGCCTCGAAGCGGCGAGGACCGCCCTCCAGCTCGCGGCTCAGGCAGCGGAGAACATGGCAGCGCAGTTGCGAAAGGCGTCGGAGAAGAGATAAGCATTTTATTGACCCGCTCCATGTGGCCCGCCGATGACGACAGAGCAGAAGCTGGGTCTCATAACAAGGAACGCTCAAGAGGTCGTGACCGCTGAGGAGCTCAAGGCGCTCCTGGAGAAGGGCGGGACGCAGAGGGCCTACGTCGGAGTCGAGCCGAGCGGGCTGATGCACGTCGGGCAGGGAGTGATCCTGTCCGACAAGATGAAGGACTTCTCGGCCGCCGGATTCGACACGATCATCCTCCTGGCAGACTGGCACGCGTACATCAACGACAAGCTTGGCGGGAGCATGGAGAATATCCAGGTCTGCGGCGACTACTTCGTCGACTGCTTCAAGGCGCTCGGGGTCCCGGACTCCCTGCGATTCGTGAAGGCGGCTGACCTGGTCAGGTTCCCCGAGTACTGGCAGGACGTCATCAATGTCTCGAAGTCGTCATCCGTCGCCCGCATCAAGAGGGCGATGAGCATAATGGGCAGGAAGGAGGACGAGGCCGAGCTGGACGCCTCGAAGCTCATCTACCCCGCCATGCAGGTCACCGACATCAAGAGGCTGGAACTGACAGTCGCCTATGGAGGGATGGACCAGAGGCACGCGCACATGTTGTACCGCGACCTGGCTCCAAAGCTGGGATGGAAGATGGTCTCCGCGGTCCACACACCCCTGCTCACGGGCCTCCAGGGCGGCGGGAGGATGGACGCGATCGACGCCAAGATGAGCAAGTCGAAGCCGGAGTCCTGCATCTTCCTCCACGACCCGCCGGAGGTCGTCGCGAAGAAAATCTCGCAGGCCTTCTGCCCGCCGAAGACGATCGAGGGCAATCCGGTGGCGGAACTGTCCCGCTTCGTGCTGTTCCCGCGCGGGGAGAAGCTGAAGGTCGAGAGGCCCGCCAAGTACGGCGGTGATGTCTCGTTCTCGACGTTCGACGAACTGCTCAACGCGTACTCGTCCGGCTCACTGCACCCCGAGGACCTGAAGAAAGCAACCGCCATAACACTCGCCGAGATGCTCAAGCCCGTGAGGTCGTACCTCGAGCGGTATGGAGACAATCTGATGCGGGTCGAGCGGATGATGAGGAAGTGACCTCCTGGCGCCGAAACGGAAGCTCACCGGCAACCAGATAGCCGCCATCATCGGCGTCGTCGGCGGCGTGATGATGCTCCTGGTCGGGGCGTCCGGAGCGGCCGCCTGGGAGCAGGTGGTGGACTTCCTCCAGAACAGGCTCGGGACTGATGCGGTCGTCCACATCTTCGCCTACATCTTGATATTGATCGCGTCTCTGGGAGGCCTGGCGGTCATCATGGGTTCCGCCCTCTTCCTCACGAAGCATGTCAGGGCCGGGCGGCTGCTGATAGCGCTGGGCGCGGGATTCGGGTTGATCGGCCTCATCATGCTCGTGTTCGTCCGCCTGGAACACGAGGAGCTTTCCATCGCGGGCATCGGGCTGGGCACCGTCGGGCTTGTGCTCTCGATCATCGCCAGGCTGAAGTCCAAAATCCCTGACAAGCGCGGGTGAGCGCTGCCGTCAGGCGTCCTCTACCAGCTCTTTCCGGACGTAGATGACGTCCTCAGTGATTTCGTAGCCTGCTTTCGTGAATAGGGCGAAGGAGGCTTCGTTTCCCTTCTCGATGAGCCCCGAGATCAAATGGATGCCCCTTGAGACGATCTCCTCCTCTGCCTCCTTGATGAGCCTGAGCGCGATGCCCTTGTGGCGGTGAGACGGCTCGACAGCCAGCCTGTTGATCCAGCCCTTCCGGCCATCGGAGGTGGCGAGGACAAGGCCGATCAGCTCCTTCCCATCGAAGGCGCCGATGAAGTTTTGCGAGCCAGCCTTCATCTCGGCACGTAGCGCCTTCGGCGAATCCCTGCTCTTCTCGCGGATCGGCAGTCCGCTCTTCTTCCACAGTCTTATCATCGCGGGGATGTCGCTCGTCTTCAGGCGTCTGTAGACGGTCATCGCGGCGGTCATGCGCGTTGCGGGAAATAAGCATGCGTCTCGGTCGAGGTCGGGCAGCCACTCCGTCTCAGGCGGATTTCGCGACCTTCACGCCAAGTCTGCGCGCGAGGCGGTCGTGCTCCTTCTTCGAAATCCACTCCACCTCGAGATAGTCGTAGATCTTGTCGTCGCTCAGGCCGAGCCTGCGTCCCTCGTCGACGGCGAACTGGTACGCCTCTATCTCCGTCTGGCGGTCGATGTACTCGATCTTTGTGGGGAACAGCTCCTTCCCCTCCTTGAACTGCCTGACGTGGACCAGTTCGTGCAGGATGTCCATGTACAGGTAGACCGCCTCGCCGTCCCTCAGGTAGTCCAGCCCGACATTGATGTGCCCGTCCGCATCGTCTGTCCACATGTAGGTGTCCTCGTTGGTCACCTCGATGTGCGTGCTCGCGAGGAACTCCTTCCTCTTCCTGTCATCAGGGAGGAACCGCCTCAGGCCGGGCGACTCGTCAAGGCCCTCGAAGACCTCCATCACCTCGTACCTGCCGGGGCCGAGGGTGCGGTTGATCGTGATTGGAATCATCGGACGGCGAGAGCAACGCGGCGTTGCTAAAGAACCTGAGTTTCATCGGGGCTGCTTCTTCCCCTTCTTCCCGCCAGCGAGGCCGTCGACCTTGCTCTCGAGCTTTGCCAGTTTCGCCTTGAGGTCGCGGTTCTCGTCCTTCAGCGATTCGATGTCCTTCTGCGCGTCGACCTTCTTTGCCTTCTCCGCGTGGCTCTCCTGGATCTTCTTCACGGCCTTCCTGGCCTCGCGCCTGACCATGCCAAGCGGGTCGTACCTGTCGACCGCCGCCAGCTTAGGTATCGCCGCGGCGTCTCCGAGGGCGACAAGCCCATTGACCGCCCCGAGCTTGGTCCTGAAGTTGGTGTCGTTGAGCAATCGGACGAGGTGCTCCCGGATGTCGTCCTTCTTGTCCTCGAGGTAGTGGCCGAGCTTGCCCAGGGAGTTGGCGGCTGCCATGCGGACCATCTCCGGATTGCCGTACTTCGTGTGGTCCATGCACACCTGCACCGCCCTCGGCTCGCGCAGCTCCGAGAGGCCGTCGAGGGATGCACGGACGATGACATCAGCGTGAGAGGGCCTGTCCATATTCTTGGTGATGACCTCGAAGGCCTTCGGATCCCTAAGCTTCCCGAGGGCTATGACGGCCCCCGAGACGACGTAATAGGCCTTGTCACTCCTGTAGATGGCGCAGAGCCTCTCGAAGACCTCCTCGTCCCCGCGGAAGTTGCCGAGAGAGTCGACAACCGCCCGCCTCACCCTCGAGTCCTGCTGCTTGATCCCCTCGGAGAGCAGGATCTCCTTCGCCTCCGCGGTCGCCATCTCGCCGAGCGCTTTCGCCGCGGCGGCGCGGACGCCCCAGAATTTGTCCGAGGTGAGGGACTTCTTCAGGGCCTCGAAGACCGCCTTGTCATACGGGATCTTCGCCAGCCCTTCGCAAGCCTGGATCCTCGGTATGACGTTCTCCGCGTGCGCGATCTGGTGGAGGAGCTCGTCCTTCTGCTTCTCGAATGTCAGCTTCTTCAGGATCCAGTTGTCAGGGTCAAAAAGGACCATCTGGGGCCTGTCGGGCGACGGGATGAAGTAGGTTTGCTCCGCCTTCTCCACATCGAGGTTCTCCCGCCAAAGCCTCTTCTTCGTCGCGATCTCGATGGTGATTGGCATCTTGAACACAGGTGTGCCGTCCTTGGTGTCCTGCTTCTGCTTCACCGTGAGGACGATGAGCTTGCTCTTGTCGTCGTAGGACCAGCTGATGTCGAACTCCGGGTGTCCGCCCTTGTAGAGCCACTCGTTGAAGAACCAATCGAGGGCCCTTCCTGTCGACTCCTCGATCGCCTCCTTGAAGTCAGTCGTCTCGACGATCCCCTGGCCCTTCTTGTGGACATAGTGCTTTATCGCCTTCCACCAGAGGTCGTCCCCGAGCACGTGCCTCATCATGTGCAGGACGCACGCGCC
Organism: Thermoplasmata archaeon; assembly: GCA_041489255.1. Lineage (GTDB taxonomy): Archaea > Thermoplasmatota > Thermoplasmata > RBG-16-68-12 > JAFNFQ01 > JAFNFQ01. The sequence continues at coordinate 21,054 of JBGPQV010000021.1, forward strand.
CTTCTGGTATGTGTGGCCGTCGAACATGTCGTCGGCCTCCTTGTACTTGTGAGTGACTATCGGGCGGCGGTAGTGCTCCGCGTCCTCCTGGAAATACCCCTTGGCGGTGTCGAGCATCCTCTGGTGGAACTCGTCCCGCCCGAACTTGTGCTCCCACCATAGCGGGTCGAAGTAGGATGCGAAGCCCTCGTTGAGCCAGGCATGCCCCCAGCTCTTCATCGTGATGTAGTCGCCGAACCACTGATGCGCGAGTTCGTGGGCCACTAGGCTGTCCGACATGTAGTTCGGCCTCGCCTTCTCATCGTGCAGGCAGTATTCGGTGAGCGTCGTGCAGGTGGTGTTCTCCATGCCGCCAAACGTGAAGTCCTGGACGACGACCTGCGCATACTTCGCCCACGGGTATTTCAGGCCGGTCACGCCACCGAAGAACTCGATCATATCAGGCGTGTTCTGGAACGCCAGCGGAATGAACTTGGCCTTCCCCTTCGGCACATAATACTGGACAGGGACGCCGTCGACCTTCTCCTCCTGGAAGTCGAACTCCCCAACGACCAGAGTCACGAGGTAGTTGACATGCGGGATGTCCTGCAGCCACCTGTAGGTCTTCATGCCCTTCTTCGCGTCGGTCTTGACCTCGGCGAGCCGCCCGTTCGAGACCGTGCTGTACTTGCTCTTGACCGTGACTATCAGCTCAGTCGTCATGCGGTCGTTCGGCGCCTCGTAGCACGGGAACCAGCGCTTGTTGTCCTCAGACTCGCCCTGCGTCCAGATCTGAAAGGGCTTGTTCGGGTACGACTTGTCGGGCGAGATGAAGAAGAGTCCCGCCTTGGGCTGGGCCTCGTATTCCACAGCGAGCTGGAACTCCTGACCGGCCTTGTACGCCCTCAGCAGCCTCACGAGGATCTTGCCGTCCGCGACCTCGAAGTCGAGGTGCCTGCCGTCGCCGTCGGTGACCCTGGAGATCGCCATGTCGACCGCGTCCAGCTCCAAGGACTTCAGGCCGTCGTTTATAGGGATTAGGACCAGCGTGGACGTCCCCTTGACCGTCCTCGCCTCATCATCGAAAGAGACCTCGAGCTTCAGGTGCTTCACATGGAACGTCCTGTCCCTCGGACCCTTCTCGGTCGTCGATTCGTCCGTGAACGCCCTCTCACCGGCCCCGATGGCAAAGCTTCGGCAGTTTTCAATGGTCATCGCAGACCTCTCCGAAAGCGGTCGAACCGCTGCGATAATTGACGGCGCACTGTAACCCCTTGCGCTATTTATGACTATGGCAGGTCTCTTCTGGAGACTCACATCGTTGGGAGACCTAAACTTTCTTAACTGCCGCGGGGATTAAGTGGCGACAGGGGCAGGCCAGTGGAAATCAAGAGCATCGCCGTCGAGAATCCCGACAAGCTCAACTTCATCCTCGGCCAGACGCACTTCATCAAGACGGCTGAAGACCTTCACGAGGCGCTGGTCAACGCGGTCCCGGGCATCAAGTTCGGCCTCGCCTTCTGCGAGGCGTCCGGCCCCTGCCTCGTCAGGGTCGAGGGGAACGACGAGGCACTCAAGCAACTCGCGGCGAGGAACGCGATGGCCATCGGCGCCGGTCACACGTTCATCATCTTCATGAAGGATGCCTACCCTGTCAATCTGCTCAGGGCGATCCGCGATGTGCCCGAGGTAGTGAACATCTTCTGCGCCAGCGCGAACCCGGTCGAGGTCGTGATCGCGGAGGGCAAGGAAGGCAGGGGCATACTCGGCGTCATCGATGGCATCAGATCGAAGGGTGTCGAGACCGAGAAGGACAGGCGGGAACGAATCGAGTTCCTCCGCAAGATTGGATACAAGATTGGTTGACATGTGCAGAATGCTGGGCGTTGTCTCAAAGAGGCCGATCGATCCGAAGCTGCTGGCCGAGTTCAGGCTGCTGGCGGACACGGGCAAGATCCCGAAGGATTTCGGCTGTGAGCAGATCAGCACGAGGGCGGGCCACCCGGAGGGTTGGGGAATCGCCTGTCTGGCGGGAAACGGGGAGGTCTACAGGCGCGGCCAAATCAAGGCGACCGCCGATCCGCTATACGAGGCGGCGGTGAAGGAGCTTGACCGTCTCGTGACCCCGCCGTTCGTCCTGGTGGCGCATCTCAGGCGGGCGACCAGGCTGGACACGGTCCAGGTCGATTTCAACCAGCCCTACATGCGCGAGCTTGCGGGAAGGATCGTCTTCTTCGCGCACAACGGCAGCATCGAGGGTTACGGCGTGAGAGACGGGAAGATCGACTCCCAGGCGTACTTCGAGAGACTGCTCATGCGGCTGGAGGACGGACCGCTGGCGGTGGATGAGTTCAAGAAGCGCCTGGACGAGGTCAAGGGCGCGCTCTCCTCGGAATTCCCGAAGAAGGTCTCCAGCCTGACCTTTGTGATGTCGGACGGTGACGAGCTCGTGGGGCACAGGGACGCAAGAGAGTGCACGCCATACTACGCCCTGCACAAGGTCAAGACTGACGACTCATTCATCCTCTGTTCGGAGGTCCTGCACTCGATCGAGGGGAAGTGGCGGCTCCTCAGGAACAACGAGACGGTTTCATTCTCTGCCAGTGAATTGTGACATCACGGCGCACGGTGCCAAGCTAGGGTTTATCTAGGAGGTCTGCCAGACTTTCCAGACCCCCCCTTCCCAGTGCTGGCACGAATCTCTCCCTAGTTGACTCTCATGGTGACACAGAGGATTTAAATAGGACCGGGAACGTGGGTAGGCGTCCAACTGATCTATTTACAGTTGATGGGCCGGGAGGAGGATAGAATGCGCGAGATTGAGATAACAACGCAATGTCCGGAGTGCTCGAGCGAGCATCTTGTGAGGGATTACGAGAGGGCCGAGATAGTCTGCCAAGACTGCGGACTCGTGCTGGACGACTGCATCATAGACGAGGGTCCGGAGTGGCGCGCCTTCGACTCCGAGCAGAGGGAGAGCAGGGAGAGGGCGGGCCCGCCGAGCAGCATCCTGGCCCACGACAAGGGCCTTTCCACCTCGATCGGCTGGAGGAACAAGGACGCCTATGGGAGGCAGATACCTCACCGCAGCCGCGCGCAGATCTACCGCCTGAGGAAGTGGCAGCACCGCATCCGGACGAGCAAGAGTGGTGAGAGATCACTCGCGCAGGGCCTCACGGAGATCAACACGATGGCCTCGAAGATGTCCCTTCCACGCCATGTCCGTGAGTCGGCCGCTGTCCTCTACCGCAAGGCATCGGTGAAGAACCTGGTGCGCGGGAGGAGCATCGACGAGGTCGTCGCCGCCACATTGTACGCGGCGTGCCGCCAGTGCGATGTCCCGAGGACTCTCGACGAGGTCGCCGCGAAGAGCAACGTCGACAGGAAGAGCATCGGCAGGACCTACCGCACTCTGGCTCGGGAACTCGGTATCAGGCTCTTGCCTCAATCACCGCGCGACTACATCGCGAGGTTCTGCAACCGCCTCAACCTGGACATGGACGTCCAGAGACGCGCGAAGGAAATACTCGACAAGGTCGAGAAGGCGGAGCTCGCGACTGGCGTCGCACCTTCGGGCGTTGCGGCCGCGACTATCTACATCGCCGCGATGCTGGCTCAGAAGCCCGTTACGCAGAAGCAGGTCGCCGAGGTCGCGGGAGTCACCGAGGTCACGATCAGGAACAGGTACAAGAGAATCACCCAGGCGCTCGGCATTGACAGCTGAGCTGCTCACTGACTCAGGAATCTGAAATTGCCCGCTAATCAGTCTTCGAGCAAAGGTTAAAGGAGAACGAGGTTTTCCACGGACAGGCCCGGTGAATGCGTTGACCTCTGAGAACATCGAGAAAGGCGACATCGTATATCTTGAGATTGACTCCTGGATTCTGAACCCTGACGGGACGAAGAAGCTGCACGACACGACGCACCAGGAACTCGCGAAGCAGGAGAAGGTCTTCGACGAGAAGAAGCTCTACGCCGAGATGCCTGTGGTCGTTGGGTATGACAGGATAGCAAAAGGCCTGGAGGAGGAATTCCTCGGAAAAATCGTGGGGAGCGAGGGCGAGATCACAGTGGCTCCCGAGAAAGGCGCGGGCCCGAGAGACCCGAAGCTCGTCGCGACGAAATCGATCAGGGAGTTCGTCAAGATGGAGATCGAACCCGAGATCGGCATGCCCGTCGTGATTGGCGGGAGGAGAGGCTACATCTCCGCGGTGACGGCGGGGCGGGTGCGCGTCGACTTCAACAGCCCGCTCGCGGGGAAGACGATCCAGTACAAGTACAAGATTTCCAAGAAGGCCGAGGGGACCGAGGACAAGGTCCGCGGCCTGATCGAGATGGATTACGGGCTTGGAGAGCAGTTCAAGGTGAAGGCGAGCGGGGACGAGGCCGAGGTCGTGATCCCTGACATCTGCAAGACCGACGAGAGCTGGCTGGTCGCCAAGTTCCGCATCGTCGCGGACATGAGGGAACTCAACCTCCTGAAGAAGATCAGGTTCGTCGAGGAATACGAGAAGAAAGAGGAGAAGAAGGAGGAAGCGAAGCCCGAGGAAGCCCACGACCACGCACATGAACATGAGGAGAAGCCGGAGGCGAAGCCCGCGAAGAAAGCAACCTCCACCAAGAGGAAGGAGAAGCCCCCCGAGGAGGAGCCTCCGAAAGAGGAGAAGTCGCCCGAGGAGCTCTAGCCTCAGTACTCTTAAGTAAGTGTTCCAGCATGGATTCGCATCCATCAATGGACGGGTGGCCTAGACAGGATATGGCACCAGTTTCCTAAACTGGCGGTCCCGGGTTCGAATCCCGGCCCGTCCGCTTTTTCCTGAACCGATGTCAAATGCAAGTTTCTCAGTGCTTCGAGTCTTCCGACCGGACCTTTCAGATTCTCTCCGCTAAGTTTAATATCTCCCTCTTCGGTGGCTGCACTCCTGTCTCAGTTCGGCAAGCGGGAGCACGTAGGATATATCTCCATGAAAGAAGTGGTCTTCGATGGCAGCATCCTCAGGCGAATCGGCCAGAATCGAGTCTTGGGCACGTTGCCCGCTCGAAGAGCTCTACTCCGAGCTGAAGACCGGCCATAACGGTCTCTCGAACGATGAGGTCGATCGGCGCCTCGGTGAGTACGGCCCGAACATACTGCCCGAACCGAAGCACGTGGCGCTCTCGCGAAAAGCCATAGCCCAGTTCAAGAACCTCTTCAACGTACTGCTGTTCCTCGCTGCCCTCCTCTCCTTTATAATCGGATGGACGTCAAACGATGTAAGCTCCGTCCAAATGGGGTTCGCGATCCTGGGCGTCGTCGTTCTCAGCGTTCTGTTCAGCCTGTTCCAGGAGCGTCGCGCCGAGAGGGCCGTGGAAGCCCTGCGTGAACTTGTCCCTGCGAACGCGCGGGTCATCCGAGATGGCCAGCTCGTCCAAGTCCCCGTCTCCAAGCTCGTTCCCGGCGATGTCCTCTCGTTGGAAGAAGGGGATAAGATTCCCGCCGACGCGCGCCTCGTGAGCAGCTACGACGTTACCGTCGACCTCTCTACATTGACCGGGGAATCTGCCCCGCTCGCACGTTCTGCCGACATCAGCCTTGCTGCGCAGAAGAGCCAGATCACCGAATATCCGAACCTGATCTTTGCGGGCACCACCGTCGCCTCCGGGGCGGGTTCCGCGATTGTCCTTGAGACGGGCAGCCGCACGCAGTTCGGGCGCGTCGTGGAGATGACACGGAACGTCGAAGAACCTCTGAGCCCTCTTCAGAGGCAACTCAACCAGACCGCCAAGCTGAACTTCGTCGTCGCGTTCGGCATCGGCTTCCTGTTCCTGGGAATCGCGCTCTTGGTGCTTCGCCTGTCGCCCGCCGATGGCGTCCTCTTCATGATAGGGGTGATAATCTGCCTTGTCCCGGAGGGACTGCAGGTCACTGTCACGCTGTCCCTCGCCCTCAGCAGCCTCGCGATGTCGAAGAGGAACGTCGTCGTGAAGCGCCTGTCCTCGGTGGAGACTCTTGGCTCCACGTCGGTCATCTGCACGGACAAGACAGGCACGATCACGGAGGGACAGATGACCGTCCGCAAGGTCTGGATGGGCGGGCGGGTTCTCGACGTCTCCGGGGACGGGTATGAGCCCCAGGGAGCCATCTTCCTTGATGGGAAGAAGGTCACGACCTCTGACCGAACTGATCTGCGACTGCTGTGCGAAGTCGCCGCTCTGGATGGCAGGGCAACGCTTGTGCCGCCCCTAGACCGCCGGAAGTCCCGCTGGACCGCAGTCGGCGATTCCACTGACGCGGCACTCCTCGTTCTTGCGACCAAGGGCGGCATTCAGCCTAAGCAGACGATGGTCGAGCGGCCAAGGATAGGAATGATCCCCTTCGAATCAACCCGCAAGATGATGACGAGCGTGCACCGCGGCAACAATGGTGCCATTACCGCCTATGTGAAAGGTGCGGGACTCGAAATTACCTCCAGGTGCAAGACCGCAATCTGGAACGAGGATATCGTCCCCTTAACGGAGCAACTCGCGGCGGGAATCCGCGCGCAGATTGACGCCTTCGCACGTGAGGCTTATCGGGTCCTCGCGCTGGCGGTGCGTGACATCCCGACCGAGCCGGAGAAGTACGAATCGGAGCACATCGAGCGCGAACTCACCTTCGTCGGCCTCGTCGCGATCCTAGACCCGCCCCGCCCGGATGTAGCCAGAGCGGTCAAGCGCGCCAGAAACGCGGGCATGCGCGTCATCATGATGACTGGAGACCACGAGCTTACTGCCGAGGCGATCGCGCGGAAGGTGGGAATCATCTCGACTCCCGAACACGCTGTGGTGACCGGCTACCGCCTCGCCACGATGTCCGACGTCGAACTCACCAAGGTGCTCGGGACGCCCGAGGTTGTCTTCGCACGCATCAACCCCGACCAGAAGCTGCGAATTGTGCGCGCCCTCCATGCGATGGGGGAGACCGTCGCCGTGACGGGGGATGGCGTCAATGACGCACCCGCACTGCTCGAAGCGGATATCGGGATTTCGATGGGGATTACCGGAACGGATGTCGCGAGGGAGTCCTCAGACATGGTCCTCCTCGACGACAACTTCGCCTCGATAGTGAACGGCACGGAACTGGGGCGATCGGTCTTTGACAACCTGAAGAAGTTCATCGCCTACGTGTTCAGCCATAACTGGGCGGAACTCGTCGCCTTCATCGCCTTCGTCCTGCTTCAGACGCCGCTTCCGCTCACCGTGATCATGGTGCTCGCAATCGACCTCGTCATGGAGATTCCGCCGTCCCTCGCGCTGACCCTCGAACCGCCAGAGCCAGGGATCATGGACCGTCCTCCCCGCCCCAAGAAAAGCCGCTTGTTCGACCTGGCGACTCTCGGTCGCTCCTTCTACCTCGGCACGATGATCGGGGTGATGGCGGTTTTCTGGTGCTTCTTCATCTGGGGCCAGGCAGGGTGGAGCATCGGCATGTCATCAGTTGGGGACCAGACGGCCTACCTCAAGGGCACGACGATTGTGATGGCGGCAATAATAGCGGGACAGCTCGGCGCGCTCTTCGCCGTCAGAACGAACGTCGATTCTATCTTCACCGTCAGTCCGCTCAGGAACAAATGGCTCTTGGCGGGAGCCCTCGCGGAGATCGGGATCCTGTTGATGATTGTCTATGTCCCGCCATTCCAGTGGATCGTCCGCGCGGCACCCTTGGATCCGATCAGCTGGGTGTTCCTCTACAGCTTCGTGCCTGTGATCATAGTGGTCGAAGAGATCCGCAAGTTCATCCTTCGTCGGGTCGTCCTACCGCGGAGGGCGGCGCCCTCCCTCGCCGTCCCGTTCCCGCCAACCGAGGAGTTCGCAACTACCATGGCGGCAGAAGTCGGGACGCATACTCCCTTCGTCGAGCGCGGTCCGCCGATCCTCTTGCCTCTCTTTATTCGATCTGGTGAGGAGAGCGCCGTGGCGATTGCGGCGAGCCTTGCGGAATATTCCGGGTCGCGGTTGATAGTCGTGCGGGTCTTCGACCCTGCATCCAGCGACGCCGTGCAGGATGTGCTCGAGCGGCGTCTGATGGAACTCGCGTTCGCGGCGAATATACCATATGAGTTCGCAGATGTGAATCCACGTGGCGGGGCCTCCGGCGTACGAGCAATGGCGATTGCCTTGAAGGAAATCGCTGACCGCGCTGGCTCGGAGACTGTCGTCATTCCCGTCGGACGTGATGTGTTTGCGGGTGGACGGGCGACGAAAGCCGCATCGTGGATCCAAGAGCTTTCGAGCCGGAAGCTCGTTCTCGTTCGAGGCTCGAGGGAAGGTGAGGAAGCCGCTCGTCGCAGACCGCAACGCATCCTGATCCCCGTCCTCCATGACTTCCACCTCCAGCCATTCGAGCTGGCGGCTTCCATCAGCGCATCCTTAGTCGTTCCGGACATCGATGTCGTGGCGGCAAGGGTGATCAAGCTCCCGCCGATAGTTCCCATCTATTCGACATACCGCCCCGAGTCCCTCGTGGACTCTGAAAGGGAGCTCTCATCCCTGAGAAAGATTGTTGCCCTGCCTTTCTTCCAATCGATGAGACCGAAGCTCTTGGTGGTGCGAGATACTGCGCGAGACCTGGTCGATTTCGCGGCAGAGCGGCAGGTCGATGCGATTCTCATGCAGGGGGATTGGGCCGAGATGCGGCACGGCTTCCTCGCTCAGGACGAGCGCGAGATTGCGAGGAGAGCCAAGGCTGCTGTGATTGTCACCTTGCCTCCGATCTGACCGGATCATGTGGGTCCCTCACCCTCGATATCTCCACGGCGGAACATTCATCTACCAGCAGGATAATCGACATAGTAGGTCCTGTGATCAGGAGGTTCCCGGCATGATGTCAAGAATTGTTTTCGGAGCGGCGCCGGGAGCCCTGTGATCCCGTTCGGCTCTCTGGCGCTTGCTGTGTGCCTGACATGCGAAAGCCATCTACGAAAATGAGAAGATCAAGGAAATGCCGAACGATGCATATCTGGACTCCAGTGTCCAGTGGCGAATCAAGGCGGGAACGCTCGACTTCCATGAGGCGGGCTACCGCTCGACCGTCGAGGCCATCCTGTCAGCCGGCCTCGCCACGGAAGTGGTCGGGCTGATCAGCGCAGGCAAGGAGGCTGATGTCTACCTTTGCCGCTACAAGGGCGCGGAACTCGCGATCAAGGCCTTCAGACTCTATCGAACGTCGCATCGCGGCGGAGGACCGATCAAGGCCGACTCGATAGGCCACCTCGCCGCGCACGAGTTCGAGATGACGTACAAGGCCTGGAAAGGGGGCGTGCCTGTGCCCACCCCTGCCCGCCGCGTAGAGAACATGTTCTCCATGCGGTACCTGGGGGACGCTGATGGGCCTGCCCCTCGACTCAAGGATGTCGGACTGGACAACCCGAAGGAATTCCTCGAGCTCACATTGGCGGGAATTGAAGCGATGGCCAAGGCGGGCGTGGTCCATGGGGATCTCAGCGCCTTCAACATCCTCGTCCTGGAGGGCAGGCCGTGGTTCATCGACTTCTCCGAGGCGGTCCGAGTGGACCGCACGGGGATGGCCCCATGGATGCGGCTGACCAAGGCGGGTGACGCGCTCACCCACGGATTGGAGGCGCTGCAATCCTACTTCCGGAGGTACGACCTGACGGTCGATATCAAGCCTTTCGTCGAGCGCTTCGTCGCTTCGCTGGACAAGTTCGGAGTCATGAGCTAGAGCAGGCTTCGATGGCCAAAAAGCAAAGCCCTATACGGTACCGTTTCTTGCGCACCTGCAGGCGCGAGAATGGAAGAGCCAGGGGATATACTGAAGGCGGACCACAGGGAAATCAGGAAGCTTCTCTCGGCATTTGACGGGATGGCGGCGTTCATCCTGCAGAAGGACTCCCTGCCCGACGAGGACCTAGAGAAGGCCTTCGCCGTCGCGGTCGAGTTCGCAGACAAGTGCCACCACGGAAAAGAGGAGAAGGCGCTCTTCCCTCATATCTCGAAAGCGTCACCAGACGTAGGGGCGGAATTGGCAAGGCGGCTCACAAGCGACCACGCCGCGTTCAGGAAACTCGTCGGGACGATGCTTGAGCTCGTCCCCAACGCGCCGGTCAAGAAGGAATCACGCGCGGTGCTTGCGAAGCAGCTCGGCACCTACACCCGCCTGCTCACGGAACACATGAAGGTGGAGGAGAATATGCTGATTCCCGAAGTGAAGAGGAGCATCAAGCCGGAACAGAGAGGCGAAATCTCCGAGCTCTTCGAGGTCATCGAAGAAGAAACCATGGGGCATGGCGCACACGAGAGATACGTCGCGATAATCGACCAGCTCGCCGGCCTGTATGGAAAGAAAGCCTAGCCTGTCTTTCCGGACAGCAGACGTTTCGCCGCCGTGTGCGGATCGAGTTTTCTGGCGGCGACCTTGTCCAGCATGCTCTCGTAGAGCCTCTTCCCACCCTTCGAGTTCATCAGCTTCTCGAGCATCGTCTCGGACAGGGCGTCACGAAGCTCCACCTCGCTCCTGATCCTCTCCTTCTCGCCGAGCTTGCCGGATTTCTTCAGGTACGAGAAGTGCTCCTCAAGGCGGTCCGCGAGCTCGCGTACGCCTTTGCCCTCCGACGCCACCGTGGTCAGCACTGGCGGCGCCCATCCGTCCCTGTCTTCCGGCAGCACTGACTTCAAGTTCGTGACCATCGAATCCGCGCCGCCCTCGTCTGCCTTGTTGACGGTGTATACATCTCCGATCTCGAGGATCCCTGCCTTCAGAATCTGGATCGAATCGCCTGAGCCGGGCATCTCCACGATGACCGTGGTGTGCGCGAGGTTCGCGACCTCGACCTCGGACTGCCCAGCCCCGACCGTCTCCACGAAGACCTTTTCCATTCCCATGGCCTCGAGAACCTTGACCGCGTCGTAGGTGGCGAGCGCCAGGCCGCCGACGTGCCCCCGCGTTGCCATGCTCCTGATGTAGACCCCGTCGTCCACCCCCACATCCGTCATCCTCACGCGGTCGCCGAGCAGTGCACCGCCGGTGAAGGGCGATGTCGGGTCGACCGCGATCACCCCGACCCTCTTGCCCCGTGACCTGAACTCCCTGACAAGCGCGCTGATCAACGTGCTCTTCCCTGCCCCTGGCGGGCCGGTGAGCCCGATGATGTGAGCATTGCCCGTATGATGATGCAGGAGGCTCACAATCTTCTGCGCCTGCGCGTCCCTGTCCTCGATCATCGAGATGATCTTCGCGGCGGCCCTCTTGTCACCCTTGAGGAGCCTGTCGACGAGCTGCATCACACTACTTCCCGGCCGCATGCTCGAAGAACTTCACTACATCTTCAAGTCTCGTCCCAGGTCCGAACACCGCCTTTATCCCCGCCTTCTTCAGCTTGGGGATGTCCTCCTCGGGGATGATGCCGCCTCCCGCCACGACGATTTCATCTGCCCCCTTCTGCCTGAGCAGTTTCACGACCTCGGGGAACAGGGTCATGTGCGCGCCGCTGAGGCAGCTGAGGCCGATCGCGTCGACATCCTCTTGGATCGCCGCCTCGACTATGTCCCTCGGGGTCTGCCTCAGCCCGGTGTAGATGACCTCCATGCCCGCGTCCCTCAGAGCGCGGGCGATGACCTTCGCCCCCCTGTCGTGTCCATCCAATCCCGGCTTCGCGATCAGGACTCGTATCTTCTTGGCCATGTCATCACCTCAGTACAGGAGCGGCTCCTTCCAGGTGCCGAACACCTCCCTAAGAACGCTGCAAATCTCGCCGAGGGTCGCGTGCGCGCGGACCGCGTCGAGGATTGCGGGCATGGTGTTCCCCTTGCCCGCCGCGATATCGTGGAGCTTCTCCAGCGACTTCTTGTGCTTCTGCTTGTCCCTCGATTTCCTCAGGCTCTGGAGCCTCTTGAGCTGATTCTCGAAAGAGGCCTTGCCGATCCTCAGAGGCTCGGGGACGTTGACGTCCTCCGTGACGTAGTCGTTGACTCCAACGATCGTCCTCTCCTTGTTCTCGATCTCGGTCTGGTACCTGTACGCGCTGTTCGCGATCTCCTGCTGGAAGAATCCCTTCTTGATGGCGGGGAGGCAGCCGCCGAACCTGTCAATTCTGTCAAAATACTTGTACGCCTCCTCCTCCATGAAATCCGTCAGGGACTCCACGAAGTAGGAGCCGCCGAGCGGGTCCACCGTGTTGACCACGCCCGTCTCGTGCGCCAGTATCTGCTGCGTCCTCAGTGCGATCCGCACGGCCTTCTCGTTGGGGACCTGGTAGGCCTCGTCGTAGCTGTTGGTGTGCAACGACTGCGTCCCGCCAAGCACGGCGGCCAGCCCCTGCAACGCCACGCGGACGATGTTCGCCTCCGGCTGCTGCGCGGTGAGCGAGACTCCCGCTGTCTGCGTGTGGAACCTCAACCACCACGAGCGCGGGCTCTTCGCCTTGAACGTCTCCCGCATCTCCCTCGCCCAGATGCGCCTCGCCGCCCTGAACTTCGCGATCTCCTCGAAGAGGTCGTTGTGCGAGTTGAAGAAGAAGCTAAGCCGGGGCGCGAACTCGTCGACCTTCAGGCCGCGGTCCACCGCCCATTGGACGTATTCGATGCCGTTGCGCAGGGTGAACGCGAGCTCCTGCACCGCCGTCGCGCCGGCCTCGCGGATGTGATACCCGGAGATGCTGATGGTGTTCCATTGCGGGACCATCTTCGAACCGTACTCGAACGTGTCAATGACCAGTCTCATCGACGGTTCCGGCGGGTAGATCCACTCCTTCTGCGCCTGGTACTCCTTGAGTATGTCGTTCTGAATGGTGCCGCGAAGGCGGCTGAACGGGATGCCGCGCCTCTCCGCGTTCCCCAGGTACATCGCCCAGATCACCGAGGCGGGCGCGTTTATCGTCATGGAGGTGGAGATCTCGCCTATGTCTATCCCATCGAACAGGACTTCCATGTCTTTCAGCGAGGAGACCGCGACACCGCAAGTGCCGAACTCGCCCTTCGCCTCGTCGTCATCGGTGTCATATCCGTACAGGGTCGGCATGTCGAACGCGACGCTGAGGCCCGTCTCCCCGTGCTTTATGAGGTACTTGAACCGGCGGTTCGTGTCCTCCGCGCTCCCGAGTCCGGAAAACATCCTCATCGTCCACGGTCGGCCACGGTACATGGTCGGGTGCACTCCCCGCGTGTAGGGGTACTCGCCCGGCAGCCCGACCTTCTGATCGAAATGCCCGGGCGGGATGTCAAGGGGTGTGTAGAGGCGCCTTATCGGCACGCTCGATGTCGTGTTGAACTCCTTCCGCGATTCCGGCCTCTCCTTCATGTATTCTGCTAGAACGGTCTCTTCCCACCGCTTGAGGCGACGCTGCAGTTCCCCGCGGTTTTCTCCCATGGATGCCCCGAACCGTTGAGAAAGTTGCCAGCTTAATTAAGTTTGCTACCTTGAGCGCATCCTACCGGGCGCGGATCATGTGGACGGCCAAGTCGCGAAACGCCTGCTCCACGTTCTCACCGGTCTTGGCGCTCGTCTTGCGCCACGGGCATGCGTACGTCGAGCAGACTCTCTCGATGTCCGAGTCGGAGAGCCCATCCTCAGGGCGTATGTCCTGTTTGTTCGCCAGGATGAATGTCGGGACTTCGCCGACGGACGACTTGATCCCGCCAATCCATTCCTTCAATGAGTCGAGGGTCTTGGGCCGGGTGATGTCGAATACCGCCAAAACCCCACGGACGTGCTTGAAGTACGCCTCCTTGAACAGGTCCATGAAGTCCTTGCGACCCATGATATCCCAGACGATCAGGCTAGCTTGGTGGCCTATCTCCGGGAGTTCAATCTCGCGCTTGGAGACCATCGTGCCGACCGTCCTGATGTACGCCTCGTCGTAAATGCTGTAGACGTAGCGTCTGATGAGACTAGTCTTTCCGACGCCCTCGTCGCCGACCATGCAGAGCTTCAGCCTTGCGAGTCTGCCTGCTGATTCCTGAGGGAGAATCCCCATCGCGGGGCGGCGCATTACCTGACGTTGGCTTAAACGTTTCGTTGAAATTCCATCAATGTTCCGCCGGCTCGAACGCCTCGATGTCGGTGATCTCCCCCGTCCTGAGAGGCTGGGGCTTCAGTCTTGGCCGGACCTCGAGCCCTCGCTTCACCTTCTCCTCGGGAGCGGCGACAATGTGCACGAACCCACCGTGAATGCCGGGGAACTTTATGAATGCCCAGACCTGAGGCTCCGGGGCCTCGTGGCCTTCCTCGTCCAGCCTGGCGACTGTAAACGCTTCGACTTTACCCAAGGCAGGGACTTCCTTCCAGTCCCTGAGCTCCGCCAGGCACCTCTCGCAGTACATCCTTGGCGGGAGGTAGGTGAGGTCGCACCTCGGGCAGTGCGTCGCGAGAATCCTCCCGTTCTTCCTCAGCTCTGTGAAGAACCTCTCGCCCGCAAGCCCGCTCGTGTAAATGTAGTCGGCCTCGATGTTCCCTTCCCAACGCCTCAGCTTCCTGTGGTCGGTGGTCTTCTCCGCGAAAGTCATTGCTCTCCCTCCTTCAGTGGGCGGAAGTATTCGATGTCAAGGATGGATCCCGTCCTCTCGAGCGGCGGCTTCCACTTCGCCTTGACCTTCATGCCGATGTGTATCGTGTCCTTCGTGACCTCCCCGAAGTAGTGCATGATGCCCATCTTCTCCGAGGCCCCGTCGATGCTCACGACGCCGACATAAATCGGATCGGTGATGCGCTTGGCGTCCTTGTCAAGGTAGGAGATGCTGTAGGTCTGTATGGTGCCCGTGTCCTTGATGTAGACCCACTTCGACGTCGGCTTGAAGCACTGCTCGCAGAACATCCGCGGCGGGAAAAGGATCTTGTTGCAATGCTTGCACTCGCGCGCAATCAACCGCCCCTCCTTCAACTCGTTCAGGAACCTGCTGATGGCCTCGCCTGCCGACCAAGAGAACTTCGCCCTCGGATGATACCGTGTCTGCGTGACCTTCTTGTTCATCAGGTCATCGTTCGACAGCTCGATTCCGGGCCATTTCTGCGGTGTCTGTCCCATATCATCACACCCCCATTACGACTACTGCCCCGTACTGCATCAGGTCGCCCCACGCGTTCGTCACGCCGGTCTTGATCTCGTGCGGGATCTGCCTCTTCCCGGCTTGGCCAGAAAGCTGCCAGTACAGCTCGCCGACCTTCACGCCCATGGTCGCAGCGATCGGGTTCCCGACTCCCAGGAGTCCGCCGGAGGGGCATGTCGGCAGGTCGCCGTCCCTCTGCGTCACCCCTTCCCTGGTCAGGATCGGGGCTTCGCCCTTCTTGCACAGCAAGAGGCCTTCCATGTGATGCAGCTCCTTGTAGTCGAACGGGTCGTACGGCTCGGCGAAATCGATCTGCTTCCTCGGGTTGTCGATCTTCGCCATCTTGTACGCCATCTTTGCGGCGCTCGCGACGTACTCGGGGAAGTAGAGGTCCCTGTCCGTCCACATTGTGCTGTCGATGCACCACCCCACCCCTTTCATCCAGACGGGTGTCTCGACGTGCAGCCTCTTGACGGCGTCCTCCGACGCCATGACCAGCGCCGCGGCGCCGTCGCTCGGCGGGCTGATGTCCAGCCTCTGCACGGGCCACGCCAGGACCTCGCTGTTCAGCACGTCGTCCACCGTGATGTTCGGGTCTGCGAGCTGGGCGCAGGGATGGTCGACCGCATTCCTCTTGTTCTTCACCGCCACGAGCGCGATGTCCTCCTTCTTGATCTTGTGCACCGTCATGTAGCGGTTCATCTCCATCGCGAAGATCCAGACGAGGTTCGGCTTCAGCGGGCGGTCGAGTATCGGGTCCCAGATGTTCGCGAACACGGATTGCGGGTGCGGCTGGCACGACGACATCTTCTCCTCGTTGACGATCAGCGCGATGTCCGCCAGACCTGACGCGATGTGGTACCAGCCAGATATCGCGGAGAACACTCCTGTGCCGCCGCCGACGAACACCCTCATGTACGGCTTCCCGTAAGCGCCACATCCGTCAGAGAAGTACTCTCCCTTCATGTGCACGCCGTCGAAGCCGTCAGGCGCGGAGCCGCTGATGACCGCGTCCACGTCCTTCAACTCGATCCCCGCGGAGTCCAGGGCCATTCGGGTCGCCTCGAAGCACAGCTCTTTCGGCGTCTCCATGAGCCGCCTGCGGAAAAGAGTCATCCCAGCGCCGATCACCGCCACCTTCCTCATTGGTTCACCCCCATTATCGCGACAGCGCCGCTAGTCGTCGGGATCCCCCGCCACGACTGCGCGATGCCGACCTTGACTCCATCGAGCTGCCTCTTGCCGGCGTCGCCCCTCAGCTGAAGAGCCACCTCTGCCACGCGGTGCAGCCCGGAAGCCTCGACGACATCCCCGCAGCCAAGGGAACCGCCAGACGCGTTCACGGGGAACTTGCCATCGAGTGCCGTGTCCCCATTGGCGGTCATCTTGCCCGCCTGCCCCTTCTTCGCCAGACCGAGCGACTCGAGGTGCTGCAGCTCCTTGTAGGAGAACCTGTCGTCGACCTCGGCGAAGTCTATCTCCCTGGCGGGGTTCTTGACCTTCGCGATGCGGTAGGCCATCTGGGCCGCCAGCTCGGCGTACTTCGCCCTCTCCCACTCCCTCGTTTCCAACGACGGGCTGTCGTTCGCCCAGCCCACACCTTTGATCCAGACGGGCTTCCTCTTGAGCTTCTTGGCTGCCACATCCGACGCAAGGACCAGCACGACCGCGCCGTCGGCAAGACCGCTGATCTCGAGCTTCTTGAGTGGGTCGAACGCTTTCTCCGAGGTGAGAATGTCGTTGAGATCCACATTGGCCCCATAGGCCGCGATCCCGTTCCTCAGCGCGTTGTTCCTGTTCTTCTCCACCACGGCCGCGCAGTGCTTCTCCGTGTTGCCGCTCGCGCGGAGGAACGCGTTCATCTCAAGTCCCGCCACGTAGAAAGGATGGCCGCGCAGCGGCTTGTTCCATATCGGGTCAAGTGCGTGCTGGACCACTCCCTCGTACGTCAGCAGGTCGGAAATCTTGCTGTGGGCCTCCACCGCAACGACGTCGACGAGGCCTGTTTGTATCTGCATGAATGCCGTGGCGAGCCCGTGTATGCCGTCGCCGCAGACCGTGCAGACAGGCCTGAGGGCCCCGCCGATCTGGTCAGGGGTGAACTCATCGAATATCCCGAAGCCCTCCCAGTAGTCTTCGGCGCAGGTGACGAAGGCCTTGACGTCCTTGCGCGGGTCCACGTCGGCGTCCTGATAGGCTTTTGCCGCCGCCTCGTAGGTGAGCTCCTTCCAGCTCAGCTCGGGGGTGGTCGTCCTGAATCCAGCAATGCCGATTCCGATGATTCCAACTTTCAAAGTGAGGCCTCCTTTTCTTGCCGCCAAATCCTCGCGGCGGTGAACGAGGATACGGATAAAAACGTTCGTCAGAACCATGCATGCCCTTGTCAAGCATGAAGCCCCTGTAACATTCTGTTATCAGCAGACCGCGGGATACATCGAGCCATAGAGTTGATGACCACAGACGCTCTGACTGTCACTTGCCTGCGGCAAAGCTTAAGGTATTCTGTGCATATGTACACATACATGGCGACCAAGACGATATCAATCACTCGGGAAGCATACGACCGGCTCAAGATGAGGAAAGAACCCGGCGAAAGCTTCAGCGATGTCATCGTTCGGCTGACAGACCGAAAGACGCTTACCGAATTCGCCGGCATCCTCACTCCTTCGTCGGTGAAGGCGCTCAGCGAGGCGATTGCCGAGGCCCGCCGGGAAAGGAGAGCTGCGGACGTGCGAGCATGATCCTGGAGACGAGTTTCATCCTGAACCTCTGGGCCGGAGAAAGCAAGGCTGTTGCGAAAGCTCGGGAGATCGATGACGAGGAAGAGCCAGTCTATGTTCCGACGCCCGTCCTCTTCGAGCTATGGGAGGGAGTCGCCCGCTCCCGCCGCCCGCGCGAGGAAATGGAGAGAATCAGGCACTTCATCGAGAGCCACGATGTCCTTCCCTTCAGCGACTCAGATGCGCGCGAGGCCGGGCTAATCTCAGGGAAGTTGGCGGGCGTCGGGAGGATGATGGGGACAGTCGATGTTCAGATTGCAGGGATGACCAAGGCACGCGGAGAGACCCTGCTGACGTCGGACCGTCGCTTCCGAGAATTATCCAAGGATATCGACATCGACCTTTGTGAGTGACAGATCGAAATCCCGACTCACTCTCGCCAATCAAGCACAAGAAGCAGTCTCTCCACTTCTCGATTAGCTTTAAGATGCATCGTCATCTTGCTCGGTTGCACGGCCCAGAGAAGTGATTGATGCTGCACCTCGCCTTCGACGACACAGATTCCCTGAAAGGGATGTGCACCACATTCCTCGCCACGGAGATGATCAGGGAGTTCAGCGACCTCGACCTCATCGGCCATCCCCGATTGGTCAGGCTCAACCCGAATGTCCCTTGGAAGACCAGAGGGAACGGAGCGTTATGTCTGCGCTTTGGGCGGGGAGTTGGCGGGAAGTTCAAGGTCGGCGAGCTGGAAGGGCGGGACATCTTCGCCTGGCCCGGGAGCACAGACCACCCGCCACCGGAAGAGATCCTGCCGCGGGCGGCGGCGGTGCTGGAGGAGTGGGCGGAGATTGAAGACGTGCTCACGAATCCCGCCGTGGCGGTGTTTGACCGCAAACCGCCGCCATCAATGTACTGGAAGGCGGTGAGGGACATCGTGCCCATCGCCGAAGCCAGAGAAGCCGCCAAGATGGCGGGAGCTTTCAGGGCGTACAAGAACGGGCGGGGGATCGTCGGCTGCGTGGCGGCTGCGGCATGGCGGCCCCAGGACAGGACCTACGAGATCCTCACCTACCGCCAAAGGGCGCGATGGGGGACGGAGAGAGACATCGATTCTGAGTCCGTCATCGAAATGGACGGGAGGTTCCCCGATACCTTCAACAACTATGACTACCTCAACAGGAAGGTTACAATCGCGCCCCGTTCTCCCTGTCCGATCCTGTTCGGCATCAGGGCGGAAAGACCGGATCGACTGGAGAAGGCGATGAGGACGATTCGGAGCGAGACACCGGACCGATGGTTCATCTTCGAGACGAATCAGGGCACCGATGAACATCTGGTGAAGGCGGGGAAATCAGTGAAGCGCCACACCTCCGTCATTCTCCGAGGGCTGGTGGCGGGACCGCCAACGGTGCACCTGGGAGGCCACGTCATCTTTCCGCTGAACTGTGGCGGGAGGATCGACTGCGCCGCCTACGAGCCGTCGAAGCAGTTCAGGCGGGTCGCGCGAGCGCTCATGGTGGGAGATGAGGTCGTCGTGTGCGGTTCCGTGAGGGATGAGCCGAGGACGATCAATGTTGAGAAGCTCCGCGTCGTCAAACTCATCGAATCGAAAGTGAAGGTGTCCAATCCTTCGTGCCCCTCTTGCGGGAAGCGCATGAAGTCGATCGGGCGGGGAGCGGGCTTCAGATGCCTCGCATGCAGGACTAAATCCCCCGCCACCGCAGGAGTCTGGAAGAAAGCGGAGAGGCAATTGAGAATCGGATGGTACGAGCCGCCAGTCTCTGCCCGCCGCCACATCTCGATGCCGTTGAAGCGACTCGGTTTGAAAGAAAACGCATACCCGCCTAAATAGAAAGGCGGGGTAGGCGGCCGTCGCCCACGAACGTGCCTCCCCGATTGTCGCCTTGCGGAGCCAAGAACTCCGCCTATCCCCGCAAATCATACAACAACGCCGTTGTATAAGAGAAGATTTGAACGGTTTTCGTTACGTCGAACCTCACAGATGCAGACGACGCGGATGGCGGCTGGAATCGGAACCGCCGTCGGCCTCGTTATCCTGCTCTTTGGTCTGGCGACGGCGGTTGTGTTCGTGCTGAGGAAACGGTCTACTTCGATGCCTTCTTGATGCTCTGCTCCAGGACGTCCATTCCAGCATCCAGCATCTCCTTCGAGACGTTTATGGCGGGGATGTACCGGATGCTCGACTCGCCGCAAGGCAGCATGAGGAGGCCGTGCTCGTAGGCGTCCTTGACTATCGCGTCTCGCGCCTTCGCCGCCGGCTTCTTCGTCTTCCTGTCCTCGACGAACTCGGTCGCGCGCATCAGCCCGAGACCCCTGTTGTCGCCCATGATCTCGTACTTGCCCTTCATCTCGTCGAGCCGCTTGCGCATGTGCTCGCCCATCTTCACGCAGTTGGCCAGCGCCTTCTCCTCCTCTATCGCCTCGATCGTCGCGAGCGAGGCCGCGCAGGCCACGAGGTTCCCACCGTAGGTGTTGCTGTGAGCGCCCTTCGTGGGGAAGTCCAGCCTCTTGTCGAAGACGGTCGCGGCTATCGGCATGCCTGAGCCCATAGCCTTTGCCATCGTGATTATGTCGGGCACGACCTTGGTGTGCTGCACGGCGAACATCTTGCCCGTGCGCCCGAAGCCCGCCTGAACCTCGTCGTCGACGAGGAGGATGCCGCTGTCCTTCGTGATCTTCGCGATGCGCTCGGTCCAGCCCTTCGGAGGAACGACGTAGCCGCCCTCTCCCTGCACCGGCTCCATGAATAAGGCCGCCACATCCCCCGGCGGTGCGATCGTCTTCATGTAGAGGTCCTTGATGATGTCCGCGCAGTAGAGGCCGCACTCCGGGTAGGTCTGCCTGTACACACACCTGTAGCAGTTCGCGTACGGCACATGGACGACACCGGGGACCAAGGGGTGGTACTTCTCCCTGTGGACCGCCTTGCTGGCAGTCAATGACAGTGCACCCATCGTCCTCCCGTGGAACGCCTTCAGGAACGCGATGTACATCCCCCGCGGCCTGTAGTACTTCGAGATCTTCATCGCCGCCTCGACCGCCTCCGCCCCGCTGTTCGCGAAGAACGCCTTCTTGGGGAAGTTGCCCGGCGTGATCTCGCAGAGCTTCTGCGCGAGCCTGGCCTGCAGGTCGTAGTAGTAGTCCTGGCCAGCGAAGTGCATAAGCTCCCCTGCCTGTCGCTTGACCGCCTCCACCACACGCGGGTGGCTGAAGCCCATGTTTACGACCCCGATGCCGCAAGTGAAGTCGATGATGAGGTTGCCGTCGACATCCTCGACGACCGAGCCGAGCGCCCTCTTCGCGACGATCGGAGACGTCTTCGTCGTGTTCGCGAGGTAGGTCTCGTCTCTCTTGATGATCTCTTTCGCCTTCGGGCCCGGAGGGGTCACTCTGATTGAGGGGACTTTCATGGTCGCACCGCGCATCACATCGAGGCTTTCTCCTTAACGATATCGCAATTGCCGAATATATCAGCGGATGAGGAGAAACGAAGTGGCTTTCAGAGGGACTCTGCACAATGCGAGCTATGCACACGCCGGCATGATAGCCTGATCAACACCCATGCGCATGGTACAGCGAAGCTGACACATCCCACTCGACCCACGCCAAGCTCGCCATGCAGCCAGTGTTCGGCGTGCTTATGCTCACTTCCCATGCATAGGTGTCCTGCGACACCGTCGGGCGTTCCCAGGGATAGCGCTGTGCCCCGACCTCTATCCCGCCCGAACAAGTCAGACCGAACACGTCGCCGTTCTGCTTGACGAAGACGGGTCCGATATCGATTGCCTTGCCCCATACATCCATCAGGCTGAGGCCGAGCGAGCTGGCGGCTGTCTCCACCGCCTCCTGAGGTTTCACCGAAGCGATCTCTGCACAGGCTTCCCAGTCCCCCCACCCATCCCAGTTCGTCGGCCAGCCAGAGTGGCTTGACGAGTTCGCTAGGAGCGCCGCAGCCACCGCCACGGGAACGATTGTGGCCACCGCCACGACGGCCACGATCTTGAGGACCATTTTCGCTTCCTTGTCCATGTCTCTGCCCATGTCGTCATAGCATCTTCCCCCGATATAACTGTATCCCGCTCGTGCGGGACTTAAGGAAACATTTATATCGAAATCTTGGGTAGCGTCGCTTCCACATGGAATCCAAGGAATACACTCGTTTTGAAAAGGCGCGAATCCTGGGCGCGAGGGCGTTGCAGATTTCGATGGGCGCCCCGCAACTGCTTCATGAGGGCGGCAAAGCAATCGACCCTCTGGACATCGCGACGATGGAGTTCGAAAACGGCCTCATACCGATCACCGCAAGAAGGACAATTGATGACTACAATTGATTCGTGTAACGCAAGACCGATCCTCGACAGCCGGGGAGACGTGACCATAGAGGTCATCCTCGCCTCCGGCAGGACGAGAGGTTCCGCCTCCGCTCCCGGTGGCGCCAGTACGGGAATCCACGAGGTCCCCGCGTTCCCTCCGGACGGCGTCGACGCCGCATTGGAGATTTTCAAGCACAAGGTCGCCCCGCGCCTCAAGGGAATGGACGCGGAGGACCAAGCGCAGATCGACGCGACTCTCCATGAGATCGATGGCAGCGGAAACCTATCGAACATCGGGGGCTCCTTGTCGATATCTACTTCGCTGGCCGCCGCCAAGCTCGCAGCCGCAGCGTTGGACCTACCCTTGTTCCGATACCTCAACCCCCGTCCTCCGGAGCACATGCCCCGGCCCCTCGGAAACGTCATTGGCGGCGGGAAACACGCCGTTGGCGGGACCGACATCCAGGAGTTCTTGTGCCTTGCCTCCGGCGAGGACTCGTGGAAGAACGTGCGGGCCAACGTGGCTGTTTACAAGGCGGTTGGCAAGAAGCTCAGCAACAAGTTCCCGGGGATGCCCCTCGGCAAGGGAGACGAGGGCGCCTGGGTCACCAGCTTAAGCAACACTGAAGCCCTTCAAACGCTCGCTTCGATCTGCAAGGAGATGACTGAACGCTTCGGGTTCCCGTGCAGGCCCTCGCTCGACATCGCCGCCTCAAGCCTCTTCAAGCGTAACATGTACCTGTACAAGGAAGGCAAGAAGACCCCTGAGGAGCAGATAGCGTTCGTCGAGGAGCTCGTCGACAAGTTCGGGCTCGCAATCGTCGAAGACCCGCTGCAGGAGGAGGACTTCTCTGGCTTCGCAGAACTCACCCGCAGGGTCGGCGGGAAGTGCCTCGTGGTCGGGGACGACCTCTACGTCACGAAGGTCGAACGACTCAAGAAGGGCATCGCCGAGAAAGCGAGCAACGCTATCCTTATTAAGCCAAATCAGGTAGGGACTCTGAGCGACACGAAGGCAGCTGTCGACCTCGCGCGGAAGGAAGGCATCACCACAGTGGTGTCGCACCGCAGCGGGGAGACGACAGACGCCACGATAGCGCACCTCGCGGTCGCCTTCGGCTCTTACGCGATAAAGACGGGGATCGTCGGCGGCGAGAGGATCGCCAAGCTGAACGAGCTCGCTCGCATCCAATCACAGATAAGGGGAGAATAGGATGGAAGGCCAGGAGAATGAACAGGTGGAGGAGCAGGTCGAAGAGAAGGAGAGCACGGGAATCGAGGGGCTCCTCGTGCCCGAGGACATCTACCACACGAGCGGCGTGCACATAGGCACCCAGCAGAAGAGCTCGAGCATGAAGAGGTTCATCTACAAAGTCAGGGCGGACGGCCTCTACGTCCTCGACATAAAGAAGACAGACACGCGCATCCGCGAGGCCGCGAAGTTCCTCGCGAAGTACGAGGCGGACAAGATACTCATCGTCGCCGCGCGCCAGTACGGCCAGAAGCCCGCCAGGCTCTTCGGGAAGACCATAGGCGCTCAGGTCATGGCCGGCCGCTTCGTGCCTGGCACGCTCACCAACCCCGAACTCCGCCAGTTCGTCCAGCCCAAGGTGCTCTTCGTCACTGATCCCGCCGCGGACCAGCAGGCCCTGAGGGAGGCGCTGAACGTCGGCATGCCCGTCGTCGGCCTGTGCGACGCGAATAACGAGACGAGGGCCGTCGACCTGGTCGTGCCCACGAACAACAAGGGGAGGCGGGCGCTGGCGACCGTCTACTGGCTCTTGACGCGGGAAGTGCTCAAGGCTAGAGGGGAAGTCAAGGAAGACGGAGACTTCAAGCAAACGATAGACGATTACGAGGCGCCGTTATAGGTGATCTCGATGCGCCCCCCTGCGGTGGCGGGTCAGTTCTACGAGGGAGACAGGGAAACCCTGATCACGCAGATAGAGAACTGCTACCTGCACGAGGTGGGGCCCGGGAGGCTCCCGCAACTCCGCGATGGGAAGAGGACTCTCAGGGGCCTGGTCTGCCCCCATGCCGGATACATCTACTCCGGTCCCGTCGCGGCGCACTCCTACGCCGCCTTGGCTGAGGATGGATGGCCCGAGACGTTCATCGTCCTCGGTCCGAACCACTCGGGACTGGGCGCCTCGGTCGCGCTGGGCACCCAGGACTTCGAGACGCCGCTCGGGGTCGTTGAGGTGGATAGGGAACTCGCGAGGCGCCTGCTGAAAGACGTGCTCTACGAGGACATGGCCGCGCACCGCTTCGAGCACAGCATAGAGGTGCAGCTTCCTTTCTTGCAGCACCTCAGGGAAGACGTGAAGTTCGTGCCCATCTGCATGATGGACCAGGAGATCGCGACAGCGAAGAAGGTTGGACAGATCATTCGCGATGCGATCAAAGGGAAGGATGTTGTCGTCATCGCATCCACGGATTTCTCTCACTACGTTTCAAAGGAAACCGCGGCGAAGAAGGACAAGATGGCCATCGACCAGATAGTCAAGATGGACAGCAGGGGCCTCTACCAGACGATCCAGAAGAACGACATCACGATGTGCGGCTATGGCCCGGTCATCGCCATGATGACCGCCACGGAGGGCGGGAAAGCACAGCTCCTCAAGTACGCCAGCTCGGGCGACGTCGCTCCGATGAGAGAGGTCGTCGGATACAGCAGCATCGCAATCCGCGCTTGATTCACTTCTTCGGCGGGCGGGTCTCTTTGTCAATCCATTTCAGGTACGCGGGGAACCCTTCGGTCATTCGATATGAAACGAGGCACGGCACTTCGTAGGATTGGGCTTTCGCTGCCTCCGCGATCGCTTTCTTCACCAGGGCCGTCCTGGTCTTCATGATCACGGCGAACTCGCCCTCGTCGAGGACCTTGTTTTTCCAACGGTAGATGGATCGTATCCTGAAGATGTTAGCGCACGCGATGAGCCTCTTATCCAAGAGGGACTTCGCAAGTGACACGGCCTCTCTCTCGCTCGCCGTTGTCGTGTACAGCATCGAGTGCATGCGGGCTGCATCCACTCCAGACATTTAGGCGTTTTCCACTACCAACCGCGGTTATCAGCGACGAAAACCGTGACGACACTTCTTTATCCGCTCCCCGAGGTCAATCCAATGCATGCCAGTGGTGACCCTTCCAGAGATGACCGCGGCATTGAGAGAGACGCTCGGCCGCAAGGGCTTGACGGAAGACCAGGTGACGACTCTGGCGGACTACGTAATGTCGTTCTTCGGGTTCGGCACGGAGGTCGTGGACAACCTGCTCAAGGTGGAGGACCGCGATGTCTTCTACATGCTCGAGGAGCAAGGCATCCTGACGACGAAGCAGGAGGAGGTGCGCCTCAAGAAGGGCAGGCTCTGGCGGATACACTACTGGGTCTTGCGGGTCGACTACATCAAGGAACTCGCGAACACCAAGGCCGTCAAGAAGCGCGATGAGTTCGTGGCTGTCTACGAAGAGATGCCTGAAGAGGCGTGGGCCAGGCCAAGAATGCCTTAAATAGCGCGCCCGCAATCGAAAAAGGGCTTCCATGGACGATTTCCAGTGGCTGCTTGTCGCCCTCGCGATTATCGCCTTGTGGACCGTGATGGTCTACATCCTCAACAAGAGGGGCATCCTCGCCAAGGCGAACATGTCCCCGGTCGGCCCCATATTAATGTGGAAGACCGTCAGAGGCAGGAAGTTCCTGGACAGGCTCGCGAGGCCTGCGAGGTTCTGGCGGGCATACGGTGACTTCTCCATCGTCCTCTGCCTGGTCGCCATGTTCGCGCTCATGGGTCTGCTCATCTGGGAAGCAACACTGGTCCCCAGCATCCCGAGGGAGAGCGCGCCGACTCCCGACCTGCTCCTCGGCGTTCCGGGGCTCAACAGGATCATACCCCTGGGCTACGGGATACTCGGCCTCGCAATCGCAATCGTCCTCCATGAGTTCCTGCACGGCATCCTCGCGAGGACTGCCAAGGTCCCTCTGAAGTCGCTCGGCATCCTGTTGTTCGTCTTCCCCATAGGGGCATTCGTCGAACCCGATGAAGAGGGACTCCAGAAGATGAAACGCCGGGACAGGGCACGGCTATTCGCGGCCGGTCCCGCCACGAATATGGTTCTCGCACTCGTCTTCGCGATCATCTTCTCCACAGTCATGATGGGCAGCGTCCGGGCGGCGCACGACGGCGTGGGCGTCACCGGCTTCAGCATGGACGGCTCTCCCGCGGAGAACGCGGGCATGCATCCGGGCATGATCATCTTCAGGGTGGAGGGGACGAACGCCACGACCGCCAACGTCACATCCATCGCCGATCTGGCGACAGCGCTGGAGAATACGAGACCGGGAGACGCGATCAATGTCACCACATACTACAGGGGCGCGGTGGACACATACCGCTTGACGCTGGCAAACGTGAGTTCAACCGAGAAAGGGGTCATGGGCGTGCGCCTCATCACGGTGACCACCGCCTATTTCCACCCGCTTGGCGGCGGAGAGTTTTTCGGAAGCCCCGTGCGCTCGATCTTGAACTACGTCACCCTGCCCTTCCTTAATCTGCAGCCGCTGCAGGAGCCCTTCACCGATTTCTTCGTCGTCGAGGGTTTCTGGGGTTCGATGCCGGGATCTGTCTTCTGGACACTCGCCAACTGCGCATACTGGTTGTTCTGGCTGAACATCATGCTCGGTGCGACGAACGCGCTCCCCGCGATACCCCTCGATGGCGGCTACATCTTCAAAGACGGACTTGACGCATTCCTCGAGAGAGTGAAGAAAGGCATCAAGCCTGAGAGCAGGGACAGGATCGTCAACGGGGTCTCGTTGACGCTCGCCCTGTTCATCCTCGCGCTCATCCTCTGGCAGTTCTTAGGCCCCTGGCTTCTATGATCAGACCCGCCCTTTCGGAACCAGCATCCAGTACCCGAGATTGATGAGCTGCTTCCCGATCCAACCCCTCAGGCTCAACGGCGGCGGGACCGGCGGGTGCTCGTAGTCGAAGGTCATCGAGAAGCCCTTGTGGTACCCGGCGTCGCAGTAGCAGGTGACCCTGCCATCGTACTTCGCCGTGGCCTGTTCTCCGCGGATGTCCGCGACGACCGAGTCCGCCACGACCTTCGCCTCAAAATGCGCCGCGGCTCCGGATTTGGAGACGGGGATGTCGGTGCAGTCGCCTATCCCGAAGATGTCGGAGTTGGCCTTCGTCCTGAGGGTGTACTTGTCGGTCGGGAGCCACCCGCCGCGGTCCCCCAGACCCGAATCCTCCACGACCTTCGCACCGCGGTGCGGCGGTATCATCAACAGCATGTCGTAAGAAAATGTCTCCCCTTCGATCGAGCTGACGGCCTTCTTGGCGGGGTCGATTGACTCAACGTTGAAGAATATGGTCGACTTGATGTTGTGCTTGGCGAAGACCTTCTCCACGACCGGGTTCACGGGCTCCAGCGGGAAGACTCTCGATAGCGGCGAGAGGTAGTGTATCTCGACCTTGTCCCGGATGCCCTTCTTGGTGAAGTAGTAGTCCAGCTGGCAGGCCGCCTCGGAAGGAGCCGGCGGGCATTTGTACGGGACGCTCGCCACCGTGACGATGATCCTCCCGCCCTGGAAGCTCTCCAGCGCCTGTCGCAGCTTTTGCGCCCCTTCGATGCTGTAGAAGTGCTGTGCGGCCTCCTTGTACCCTGGGAGCTCGTCTGGCACAAGCCTCGCGCCAAGGGCGATGACCAGGCGGTCGTAGTCCAGAACCCCTCCCCTCGCGAGATGCACCTTGTGATTCTGGGTGTCGATCTTGACCGCCTCGTCGATGACGAGCTTCACTCGCTTCCTGAGTAATCTGCGCTCATCCCTGACAAGCTTCTTCGGATTCGTCTTGCCGAAGGCGACATAGATGAAACCCGGCTGGTAGACGTGCTTGCCCGAACTGTCCACCAAGGTGATCTCGGCCTCATCAGGCTGCAGGCGCTTCGCCAGCAGGTTGGCGACTATTGTCCCGCCTACGCCACCGCCAAGGACGACGACCTTCTTCATCTGGGCACCGTCACCTACTTCACTTTCTTGACCATGAACCTTGTGTAGCCCGTCTCTTCGTAGACGCCGACCATCTGATGTCCGGCCTTCTGGACCCAGAACGGGATGTCACTTCTCGACCCAGAGTCAGACGACCAGACCTCGACCAGCTCGCCGACCTTCGCTTGCCTGATGCCGCGGATGAGCTCCATCAGCGGTCCCGGGCAGAATGAGCCTCGGGCGTCAAGGACCATCTTCTGCGCCTCAGTCACATCGGTCACCGTCCTAGAGGAACAGCGTGATCTCGCCCTGCTTGGCGTTGTCCACGAATTCGGCCGCGCCGACCACGTCGTCGACTATCGGGTCGAGGTGTTCCTTCTTCATGCCCATTAGATCCAGGGTCATGGCACAGGCATGCACCTTGACGTTGCCCATCTCCTTGGCCTGCTTGAGCATGTCGTACCAGGAGGGCACGTTCTTCTCTTTCATCAGCTTCGCCAGCATGGGCGCGAGCTCGGCGTAGTTCACGTCCATCTTCTGGTTCCTCTGCGGCTCACCCTTGCGGAATGCGTCCAGGCCGTAGAACGTCAGGAAAAGCTCGACGTTCGTACCCATGGCGACCGCCCCGGAGGTCATGATCGCCACTGGGTAGAGCTTGTCCACCGTCCCGCTGAATACCACTATCGACATCTTGTTGGGCATTTCTTGCACCATACCTGCTCTTGCCATCCTATGATTAAGACATGCGGACACGATTAAACATACTGGCATATATCAATATACGCAATCTCGTATATAGTTCGAAGCTCGTGTTCATCCTGCGATGAAACCTTCCGATTCCTCCTTCTATGAAGTCAAGGCCAGGATGATCGCCGTCATGGCCAACCCGAAGCGCCTTCAGATCATCGACCTGTTGAGTGACGGAGAGAAGACAGTATCCGAGCTATCGGACGCACTCGACCTAGCACAGGCAACCACCTCGCAGCACCTGGCTGTGATGCGGAAGGCAGGCGTCGTGGAGACCACCAGGGATGGCAACTTCATCCACTACCGCCTCGCTGACCCGAAGATAGCCTCAGCCTGCCGCGTCATGAGCCAAGCCGTGCTCGACCTGCTAGTCAAGCAGCAGAAGAAACTGCAGCCCGTCCTCGCTCTGGCCAACCGGCAACGTCAAGGGGGCTGACGCCATTCAGCGAATTGTGAAGACAGCCGCCGATATGACCCCCGATAGAGATTCGGAGGCACTCAACGAGACCTATCGCGATATTGACCGCATAATCAGCGACCTCGTCGAATGCTACGCGCTTCCTCACACCAAGATGTGCATGCGCTGGTCCAAGCCCACCATCGAGGAATACCGCGAGGAGGTCGTCGGCTGGCTCGAAGACTACTCAAAGTCCTTCCGCAGACTGCCAGAGAAGTCCATGCCGGGACGGGTTGACTTGCGGACTCATGCCCGGAAGCGCCTGGACGAGGAGGTCGCCCGCATAGTTGGCGGGAAGAGCGAGGCGGTGGAGAGCAGCTATAGACATCTTTTCGATTAGAGCCTACTCCCGCACGAGCCAGAACTCGTTCCCGTCGGGATCTGCGAACATCGCGTAGGTTCCCCAGTCCTCCTTTTTCGTGGTCTGCGTGAACTTCACGCCCTTTGCCTCAAGGGCCTTCTGTTCCTTCGCGACATCTTTGCTGATGAAGCTGAAACCCGTGTTTCCAGGCTCGAGCGGACAGAACCCCTCGCAGAGGTGTATGTCCACCGGCAATCCCTTCTGCGAGACGGTCACCCAGTGTCCGTCCTTCGACCGAATCTCGAACCCCAACTTCTCCATGTACCACTTAGCAGATTTCTTGGCGTCCGACACTACCAGCGCTATCGAGCTTAATTTCATCGCTGTCAACCCTCGACTCGTGGAGAAGTCCTGAATTAAATAAAGGGAACGGTCGGTGCCGTGAACGCCGCAACAATCCTGCTAATGAGTCACTACCTCGAACCCAGACTCATCGAATATCAGCGGGAAATAGCCCCTGCGGTGCGCAGTCTTCCTCATCTTCGCCACGCCAAGGAACAAGTTGACATTGTTGTCCTCCCGCCTCAGGTCGAGGTGTATGATCCCGTCAGAGAGGAAGTCCTCGCCGTGCTCGCAGAACTTGTCCGAGCCCTGGTCCATCTCTGCGATGATGAGGGTCGTGATGTTCAGGTCCCTCAGCCACTCCATCAGCCGGAACAGGTCCTCCCTCGGCTCCATGAACTTCGACATGACCTCCAGCACCGGCAGAGAGTCGATGACCATGAGGTCCAGGTTCATCGTCTTGTGCATGTTGTCCACGTACATCTTGAAGACCTCGATCCAAGACTTGCTGCCGAGCTGCTTCAGCTTCTTCCGGATAAGCCCGAGATCTAAAACGCACATGAGCTTCTCCACATTCTTGATGTCCATTCCGAGGCCCGCCATATTGGCGAGGAGGCTCTCCCTGTTCTGTTCTAGCGTGACGTACATGCCGCTGAGGCCTTCCTCGAGGGCGTTGCGGTAGAGGATGTTGTAAGCCAAGGACGATTTCATCGTGCCCGGCTTCCCGGTGATGAGAATGACGTGGCTGGCGGGGATTCCGCCCTGTATGTGGTCGTCGAGTCCTCTGATGTATGTCTTGATCCTCTCTTCCTTCATAGCGCCTGCCTTCAGCGGCTCATGGCGGCGCACTCAAGATAAAACTTGTCAGGCCATTATCATGGTCTCTCTGCAGCGAGGGCCATGACACCGCTGGCGAACGCCAATATGCCCGGCACGAGCTCCTTTGTGATGATGACCACGATCACGCCGACCACGATGGCCAGCACGCCTCCCTCCATGTACCGCCGTTCGTACGCAATCAGCCCCGCGACGATGAGGACGACGCCAAGGATGATTGTGATGGCCACACTGGCTATCCAATTCAGCGTGAGTTCTCTCGGCAGGTGAAGGTTGTCGAATATCAGCAGCAGGCCGCCGACAAGCGCGAGCAGCAATGCGAGTACCGCGAGCAAGCGTCTTTCTGACATGTCACCGAGCTCGAAACGTGCTCACTCATATCAGCCTTTTCCCGCGAATACGGCAGGACTCAGCCTTTCTCCAGCCCGCCAAGTGCGATTGTGCCGGCAGGTCTCCCGCCATGCGCCCGCCTTCCACGGTACATCCTCAGCGTCCTGAAGCCTTTCCTGAGGCCTGCCCATCGGGCAATCGAAGCAGCCTGTTCGCAGGGCACGGGTGCCGTGAGCGCGACTCGGGTCTCGCCGACTCTTGCGGCAAGCGCCCGCCAAAGCTCCCGCGCGCATTCCTTGCTGCGGTGGTCCACAACCCACGGGGCTATCTCGCAGGACCCTTCCTCCGCCTGGCCCACGATGTAACCCTTTACATCGCCATCCCCTGTCGAGATGAAAGTACGCGGGAATTCCCTTCTCAACCGCCAAAGCAGTCTCTTGCGGCTGCATCCGAAATAACGCTCGTCGAAGGAGATCACATCCCCGAAGCGCGACGATGATGGCGGGGCCGTGTCCCCGATGGGCTTGATGACGCCATTGTACCGCACATTCTCGAACTCCCGTTTGAAACCAAGAGCCCCATAGAGAGAGGTCACATGGATGTAGGAGTTCAAGCGCACGGTCTCCGCACCGGTCCCCTCCAGATATTCGATCGCGCTCTCCACTAGCTGAACCCCGATGCCCTTGCCGCGATGCCTCGTATGGACTATGACGTTGCCGATCCACCCTACATCCCCATACGAGGTGGCGGTTGTCAACCCCATCATCTCGCCGTCCAAGACAGCCTTCAGGCAGCCCCCGGGGTCGAGGTACATCAATCTCCTGAAAATCCTCGGCGTGCACCCCCAGTCCTCGAGGTCGGTCAGCGCGATGGCGGTGGGTATGTCCGCCTGGCTCATTGTCTTGATCTGCGCTGCTCCCAGAGCCTGCGCCTCCTCTCCAGCTCCTCGGGCTCGTCGCACTCGTGGTACCCGTACGTGATGTACTTCTTGTCCTTCCTAAGGTGCTTGTACTGGCACGGGCCGTACTCGTCGTCCTCGGAGCCGTACCACCGGTCGCAGTCCTTGCAGTGGTGTGACGACGGGCCTACATTCCCCAAAACGGGTCCTCCTTTCTCTTGATCTCGCAGACCTTGTCGAGCGCTTCCTTCTCGTCCATTGTGAGTTCGAGCCTCGATAGTGCCCTCGCGTCGGCCTCGGGCACCTCCACGTAAAGCACATCGTCCCCTTTTACCTGCCGCCCGAAGGTGACCCCGTCCATGGCCACCGCCACCTCCGCGCCCATCTTCGCCTCCTTGAGGCTCGCCTTCTTGTCCTGGATGCTCTTCACGCGCCCGACGACCCTTCCGTCGTCCTTCAAGAGTGAGTCTCCTGACCTGAGCTTTCCCGCCAGGATCCTCACGCCGAATATCGCGGGCTTGCTGATGTTGAACACATACTCGCCGAGGACGAGTATCTTCCCGGGGAAGACCAACTGCTGCCTCTTCTCCTCCTCCAGTTGCCTGAGCCTTTCCTCCAGCCATTTCTTGTAGTCCTCGATGAGGCGGTAGATTACATCGTTCTCGAGGATCTTCACGTCGGGGTTCTTCAGCAATTCCTCCTTCGCATCAGGCAGCACTGGCACGTTGAACGTGAACATGACCTTGTGGAGCGGGTTCTGGACCGTCGCGGCGTCGACGACATCGCGCCTCGAGACAGGCCCGACGCGAGCGAATCTGATTGGGATGTCTGAGGACTTGCACTCGAAAGCGAGAGCCTCGAGGGAGCCTATCGCGTCGGCCTTGACGAGAATCCCCTCCTCCTGGGTCACCACCTGAATCGAACTCTCCGCCTCCACCTGCGCGACGATCTCGTCTAGGGTGTCCCGCGTCGCGACCCTGATCGGCGCCCCCGCCATCGCGCCCTCCAGCCCGCTCGCGGATATCTTGATTCCCGCCGCGGCGATGACCTTCTTGACCGAGTCGAAGCGGTCCTGGGGGTCCCTGATCTCGTCCAGCGGCTTCGGCTTCAGGAGCGCCTTCACCTTCGTGACTATCGGCCTCGGCATGCCGCCGAGGACGACCGTGTCGCCTTTGGAAATCACCCCATCGAAGATGATCGCGTTTAGCGTGGGGCCGAGGCCTTTCTCCTCCTTCACCTCGAGTATCGTGCCCTCGCCCGGTCCTTCGCCAGTCTCGAGCTGCGACTCGAGGAACTTCTGCGCAAGGCCGACGAGCATCAGCAGCAGGTCTGGTATCCCCTCCCCGAACTTGGCGCTCACCGGGACCACCGCCAGAGTCGTCGTGAAGTCCGCGACCTTGTCGTACCTCTCCGCGGTGAAACCCTGCTCGAACAGCTTGCCGACCAACTCGTACAGGCGGCGGTCGAGCTCGTCTCGCGCGCCCTCGGTCTGCTCGGCGAACGATGCGCCGAACGCAGCCTTCGGATGCTTCCTCCACCCAGGGATCATGTCGATCTTATTTGCCGCCACGACGAATGGCGTCTTGTACCTCTTGAGGATGCTCAGCGACTCTATCGTTTGAGGCCTGAAGCCCTCGTTGATGTCGATCACAAGGACCGCCAAATCTGCGAGAGCCCCGCCCCGTGCTCTGAGAGTCGTGAACGAGTGGTGCCCGGGAGTGTCGATGAACAGGAGCCCGGGGACCTTGAAGTGCTTCTTGCCCGCGATGTCCTTGCAGACATCCATTATGACCTGCAACGGCACCTCCGTTGCCCCGATGTGCTGGGTGATGCCGCCCGATTCCCTGGCGGCAACCTTGGTACCCCTGACCGAATCAAGGAGCGTCGTCTTCCCGTGGTCGACGTGACCGAGGACGCTCACTATGGGTTGGCGGGCCATGTCGGCTGGTCGAACCTTGGCTGCCTATTTCTATTTTCGCTAGATTGGCGGCTAGTCGTACAGCAGTCCTTCGTCCGCGCGAACGTAGTCGTGCAGCTCGTCCTTCCTGAAGAACAGGGCGATCTCCCGCTCTGCCGATACAGGAGAGTCGGAGCCGTGGATTACGTTCCTGCCAGTGAAGACGGCGTAGTCTCCGCGAATCGTGCCCAGATCCGCTTGCACGGGGTTAGTCACGCCCATCATCTTCCGGACGATCGGAACCACATCCTTCCCCTCTAAGATCATCGCCACGGAAGGTCCCGAGGTTATGTAGTTCATCAGGCCGTCGAAGAATGGCTTGCCGATGTGCTCGGAGTAGTACTGCTCCGCGAGCTCTCTGGTGATTCGGATGGTCTTGATTGCGACGATCTTCAGTCCTTTCCTCTCGAAACGGCCGATGATCTCTCCTACCAGCCCGCGCTTCACGCCATCCGGCTTCACAAGGGCGAACGTCCTCTCGCCCGCCATGCTCACCTGCCTCCCTTCTCCTTTTTCGCTTTCTCATCGAGCCAGTCCTTTAGGATCTTCTTGGCCTGGGCGGTATCGAGGAACGCGACATACTCTGTATTGGCGACCTCTGTGAGCTTCTTGCCCGGGTGCCTCTTCTTATACCACAAACCGAGGGCATGCCTCAGCGGTTCAGCCGCGGTGAACTCCGTGAAGTTCCTCTCAATCCCGCTCGCCGAGAGGTCTGGACCGAACCTGTGATCAATCAGATCGTTGATGGCGTGCGGTATGTCCTTGCCTTTGGGCGCGTGGAGGGTGAAATCCAGGGAGACCTCGCCTTCAGCCGGTTCCCCCGCCTCAGCTGGCGGGACGACTGCTGCCGCCTCTGCCTTCTCAACGGTCCCGATAGCGCCGTGCTTGGCCTTGGCGTAGACGTCCGTCCACCTCACCCATCTCGGCGTCCTGCCCATGTTGATCATGTTCTTCTGGCACTTGAGCTTGCAGAAGAAGAACACTGTGCCGTCCTTCCGCACGAACATCTTGCCGGTCCCCGGCTCGATGTCCCCGCCGCAGAAGGAGCAGACTCTCTTCTGAACCATTATCGATCACCGCACCGAGAGCTTTCTCGCTTCCCTTGCAGTCTCCCTCAACATGAGGACGTCGCCGACCTGGATGGAGCCCTTCACGTTGCGTGTGATGATGCGCCCCTTGTCCCTGCCGTCCAGAACCCGGACCTTGACCTGCGTCGCCTCGCCGGTCATGCCTGTCCGACCGACGACCTCGACTACCTCAGCCGGGATGTTCTCTTCCTCTGGCATTGCCCTCACTTCTTGAGCGCGCGGATCTTACTGGCGAGGTCATCGAGGGCGGGCTTCCCCTTGCCGGGGTCCACGAGCGCGACCGAGGCGGTCGCCTTGCCCAGGCCCGAAGCGACTCCGAGCTCCTGCTTGCTGGGGACGTATGCATAGGGGATCCCCTTCTCCTCGCAGAGCATGGGCATGTGAGCCAGTATCTCCTCCGGCTGCACGTCCTCGGCCATTATCACCATGGCCACCTCCCCCCTCTCGACAAGCTTTGTGACCTCGTTCGTCCCCTTCCGGATCTTCCCGCTGTCCCTCGCTAGCTCGACGACCTCGTAAGTCTTGTCCACGAGCTCCTTGGGCATCTCGAATCTCACGTACATCGGCTTTGCCATGCTAAACCTCCTTCAGTTCTTGCGAACTTCATGATTCACAGGTTGCTCTGAAGAGTGCCGCGACAAGCCGGCCCTCCATATTTAAGGATTCCCTTTGCCGATCGTTCAACTCTCCGCCCGCGCGAACGACGAACCCATGGCCGACCCGATGTACGACCAGCCCGAGGCGCACCACTACGTACCTGTCGAAGTGTACAACGTCGACCCGACGATACACAGCGCAGCCGCATACACCATGGTCGACCTCTGCATCCGCTTGTCCGGCAACAAGGGCAACGACGCCACGTTGACGGTCATGGGATCGGACGGCAGCTACTACACGGTGA
>JBGPQV010000022.1:0-44258 GCA_041489255.1 Thermoplasmata archaeon
GAAGCTTGACGACAGGAAGGAGACCGAGATCAAGGCGCGGTTCTGCAGGGAGAACCTGCGGAGGCTGTGGTACCTGTGGTACCTGGAAGGAATCACGCTCGATTGCCAGCGAGCACCATCGAGCTAATTGTCCCAAAGCCCCTGACTGGGCAGTCCGGTCGAGGCTGAGCGCGGACAGTCCAGTGAGATGACCGCAATCGTTCGGAAGGCCGTCCTCGGCCGTGCTCACTGGGCACAGCCTTGTGCCAAATGGGCTCCGCCTCGCCGTCACAAGGGACGCCTCGCCCGAGAGGTCAGACTGCTCAGCTCGAGGCGTCTTCGCCGACGCATGCCCTCGTGGACACGGTCATCCTATTCTACTGTGGTGTCCCGCCTAGGTCAATCCTCCGCCAGGTGTCCTCGCCCTGTCTGGTTCATTGCTGCTTCCGCTGGAATCCCGTGCGACTATCGGTACCGGACATACGGTATGCCGAGGATGTTGGATAGATGGACGACCTTGAGGTCGCCGTTCGTGTTATCGCGGTAGCTGATGAGGCCGAGGCCATCGACGCCGATCGTCACGGACGTGTACAAGCCCACATCGCCCGCAGTGTCGAGCGTGGAGATCGTGGCGGTCGTGCAGGCGACATCCGAGCAGTGAGCGACCTTGAAATTGCCGTTCAATAGGCTGTAGTAGCTGATCAGCCCGAGGCCGTCGGCGCCGATCGTCACGGACGTGTGAAGGCCCACAGTGCCCGCGGTGTCGAGCGTGGAGAGCGTGGCGGTCGTGCAGATGACATCCGAGCAGTGAGCGACCTTGAGATTGCTGTTCGTGGAGTCGTAGTAGCTGATGAGGCCGAGGCCGTCCACGCCGATCGTCACGGACGTGTATGCGCCCACAATGCCCGTGGTGTCGAGCGTGGAGAGCGTGGCGGTCGTGCAGGCGACATCCGAGCAGTGAGCGACCTTGAGGTCATCGAGCGTGAAATCGTAGTAGCTGATGAGGCCGAGGCCGTCGGCACCGATAGTCACGGAGGTGTATCCGCCCGTAGCGCCCGGGGTATCAAGTATGGAGAGCGTGGCGGTCGTGCAGGCGAAATCCGAGCAGTGCGCGACCTTGAGGTCGAAGTTCGTGCCATCGCGGTAGCTGATGAGGCCGAGGCCGTCCACGCCGATCGTCACGGAGGTGTACAAGCCCACGTTGCCCGTGGTATCGAGTACGGAGAGTGTGGCGGTCGTGCAGGCGAAATCCGAGCAGTGCGCCACCTTGAAGTCGCCGTTCGTGACATCGTAGTAGCTGATCAAGCCGAGGCCGTCGGCCCCGATTGTCATGGAGGTGTACTGGCCCACGTTGTCCGTGGTGTCGAGCGAGTATGGCGTCGCGACAGTGCACGCGACGTCCGAACAGTGCGCGACTTTCAGGTCGCCGTTCGTGACATCGTAGTAACTGATCAGTCCGAGGCCGTCGATGCCGATTGTCATGGACGTGTAAGTACCCACATCTCCCGCGGTGTCGAGGTTGGTTAAGGAGAATACGGCGCGTCCGATCCCAATCCCCTGCGGTCCTTGAGGGCCCATCGGACCCTGTGGGCCCTGTGGTCCTGGGTCTCCCTGTAATCCCTGCGGGCCTTGGGGACCAATGTCGCCCTGGATTCCCTGCGGTCCCTGCGGGCCTGGATCACCTTGCGGGCCCTGTGGTCCTGGGTCTCCCTGCAGTCCCTGAGGTCCCTGAGGACCAATGTCGCCCTGGATTCCCTGCGGTCCCTGAGGACCTGGGTCTCCCTGTAATCCCTGCGGGCCTTGGGGACCAATGTCGCCCTGGATTCCCTGCGGTCCCTGAGGACCAGGGTCTCCTTGCAGGCCTTGCGGTCCTGCGGGTCCCTGAGGTCCTTGCGGGCCAGTCGCGCCGGTCGCACCCGTCGCCCCTGCCGGCCCCTGCAATCCTTGGGGTCCCTGGGATCCTGGGTCGCCCTGTGGTCCCTGCGCCCCATCAGTGCCGTTTACCCCGTTTATCCCATTTGTTCCGTTCGTTCCGTTCAACCCGGCCGCCCCGGCATCGCCCTTCGAACCGACGGGCCCCGGTAGCGCGACTGACAGGACGAGCGCGACAGCCGCGAGCAGGACAGCGACGATACTCAGCGTCTTGCCCATGCCTCCCGATTTAGGAGAGGAGAACCCCTCCGACTCTTCTTCAGACATGCGCCGACATAGGATGACGCATGCCATAATGGTTGCCCCGACGGGGGCGTCCGGCCGAGAGACTCAGCGTGGATAGTAGACCGCGACGAGGGATGCGCTGTCGAACCGATCGCCTAAATTGGCGCCGTTGAACATGAACCCATTCACGTAGAACGTCACTGTGCCTGCTCCGCTGACGGAGAAGGGACGCAAGAGAGGGACGGTCTCGTAGTGGAGCGAGTCCGTCGGGAGCGAGAACGGGACTGACACGACCCCGGTGTAGTTGTTAAACGTGCACTCCGTGGAGGAGGTCGCGACGACGATGCGTGCCTCATCGCTGAACCCGAATGTGTGGTCGATCCCGACGTTGACCGTCGCGCTGACCACGATTATTCCAGCGGCGGGCACGGAGATGGAGACCTCCGCTCCGGGGTAATGCGTGCAGGTCGAGCCCATCGGTTCAAGCCTACCGACCGAGTGCTGGGCCATGATGCTCCCCGAAGGAGCGGGCCCTGGGATGATGAACGCGATGACGAGGGCCAACACGGCAATGGCAATCGCGATTTCGCTCAGACGTCTTGCGGTCAGAAATTCTTGAGGATGTGACTTGCCGCGCTTCTTCGTATCAACCTTGTTCGAATCCTCATCCGACTCAGTCTTGCCGCGCTTGGAGGGCATGAGGGGTAATGACGAACTCGACGCAAGAACTTACCGCCGAGGTCGATGTGCGTCTCAGAAGCGACCCTCCCGCCATTGAAGGAACGGAAGTGGATAAGGAATCTTTGCAGGTCCGTCTCGAATAGGCGGGTCCATGGCTCCATGGCCACCTGCCCGCTCCGTATTGGAGAGGACTCACCGCGGAGCGGTTTCAATCAGCCTACGGCGCGAATATGGGGTGACCACGCATGGTCCAGATTCTAGTCAGTGGCTGTTCCAGATGCATTACGACAGACTAGTCGGACGAAGCTCCTCCACATCCCTGCGCCCTGTGTAGGCCAGAACGACAAGCAGCCCAATCCCCACACCGAGTACCAGCACATCAACAACAGAGCCGAGGCCCATGATGGGCGGTATCCCCAACAGCCCTGTCAACATGGACAAGATGCCGGTCGCGGCTTCCGCCATGACGAATGGGAGGGCGGTGCAGCACCAGGTTTTGAGGGCGGCCTCCCTGGTCGCGATGCCCTTCCACGGGTGCTTCCTCGACGACCATATTCCCAGGAAGCCCAGCGTGATCGAGAACATCAGTGCCACGAGTGGTTTCCAGTTCGGCTCCTTCGTCGGCGGGTCGACGAGAACAACCGCATAGGCGACGCTCGAGTTCCCGTCATCGTCCCTGATAGAGAGAGTGACGTTGTACGTTCCCGCGGCCTCGTAGGTGTGGTCCCTGAAGACGGCGGTTCCCTCCAGCACCGTGCCGTCGTCGAAGTCGAAGGAGTAGTTGACGATCACGCCGTCCAGGTCATGGGAACTGGCCCCGTCGAAGCGGATGGAGATCCCCGTGAATGTTCTCTGGGGGTTGGCTGTGATCACCGCAATCGGCGGGAGACCCCAGACGTCGATGGCGACCGTGTCGGAGTCTGTACCACCATCGCCGTCGTTGACATCGAGCCTGAACGAGTAGGAACCGACTCTCGTGGCGGTGAAAGATGCAACCGCGCTGCCAGCGTTCGTCAGCGAGACCGCCAACCCGGAAATCTGAGTCCAGGCAAAGGCCAGAACGTCACTGTCTGGATCGGAAGAGCCGCCGCCATCCAAAATGACGACCAAGGTCTTCCGCTTCGACATGTCTGGACCGGCGTTCGCAGATGGCGGTCTGTTGGCAACCACGACATCGACGGAGTCGAAGGACGATGCCCCCCACCCGTCAGAGACATTGAGGTAGAACGTGTAGGTCCCCGTCAAAGTTGGCGTGAAGGTCGGCTTCGCTGGAACAGCGCAATCGAGGGTAACGGTTGGGCCCACCACCTGGGACCAATCATATGCGAGCGTGTCGCCATCCGGATCGTAGCTCCCGGAGCCGTCCAGCGTGACTAGGTTCCGCTTGAAGGCGTTCTGGTCTGCACCCGCGTCCGCGATCGGCGGTCTGTTCTGGATGTCGATCGTCAGGCTGTCCGTGTCGTTCTGGTCGAGGATGTCCCAGACCGTCAGGTTCACGGTGAAGGTGCCGCGGGAGGAATACTGGTGCGGTGTAATCACGTTCGCATCAGTCGCGCTATCGCCGAACTCCCAGAGGTAGGTCACGATACCGACATCGTCCGATGAGTTGCTGCCGTCGAACCATATCATGTCGTTCATGTGTCCGATGGTGAAGGGAGCGTACGCGACCGCGATTGGAGGGCTGTCCTCGACGAAGAACATCCAGTAGCCCAAGGGAGTGTTGCCATAGTCGGACCAGGTCGCGGGCTCGTAGTCGTCCTTGGCCCTCCCCCGCCAGTAGATTGTCTGGCCGACGCTCGTGGCGAACGGGGACGATGTCGTGGCGGTGGTCGTGCCGGAGGAAATGATGGACGTGAAGGAAGCATCCGTTGCGGCTTGCCACTCATAGGTTATCACATCGAACTCAGCGTCACTGCTCGCCCCCCATGTGACCTGCTGAACCGGACTCGCGGGGACTGATGACAAGTGCAGCGGGTCAGCAGCCCAGGGCGGGGGCGTTGGGATGCTGTTGACGTGGAACCTCACGTCCGTCCAGCCGCTCCATTGCCCGTCCGACACCCTCACCCCGAACCAGTAATCGGTTCCGCGGACAAGAGGCGTGCCCGCGTAGGTGACGAGAGTGGCCGCACCCGCCATCGGCCCGGGAGCCCACATGTCGCTCCCACCGAACATCCGGCTCACCCTGACCTCGTACTGCGTCTGCGGGTCGTTCTCGATGTCGCGGTAGGTCCAGTTCAGGTCAGGGGTGAAGTCGGTGATGTGCGTTATCCCCGGGGGGAACAGGTACGACTGGACGCCGAGGTTGATGGCTTGAGGGGCGTTGTTGGCGAAGAGCTTGAGGACATAGGCGTCGGAAGGATTGCCGTTGTACGTCATGTCGAACGCCCCGAGAGTCGTCGGGAAATCGAGGGATGCGGTGAAGCCCGCGACATAGACGCTGCCGGTAGAATCCACGCCGACTGAATTCCCATATTCCTCGTACGACCCCCCGATGTAGGTCGAGTACGGCATGCTCGTGCCCGCTGCGTTCAGCTTGATCAAGAACGTGTCGCCGGCGCCGTTCGCCCGCTCGTCGAATGCCCCGGGGGAGATGGGGAAATCGGAGGATAACGTCCATCCGGTGACGAACGTATTGCCGAGCGAGTCCAGGACGATGCCGCCCGCGACGTCCTGTTCAGCTCCCCCGACGAACGTGGAATGTACCAGGGTGCTGCCGGACGAGTCGATGCTCGCGACAATCACATCGTCGACGCCGTTGTAGGTCCTGTCGAACGCGCCGGGAGTCGTGGGGAAGTCGGTCGAGCGCGTCTTGCCCGCGACGTGCACCTCGTTGCCGGCGCCGAGGGTGAGCGAGTAGAGGTCGTCACCGCCGCTGCCCCCGAGGAAGGTGGAATAGCGCAGGACTGCCCCGTTGGGGTCGATCTTGACCACGAACCCGTCGGCGTTGCCGCCGCGGTAGGACGGGGAGTAGGATCCCGGGGTCGTCGGGAAGTCGGAACCGCCTGCATGACCGCACACGTACGCGTATCCACTTGAGTCCACCGCGAGCGAGTGCGCCTCGTCCTCGCCCGCGCCTCCAAGGAAAGTGGCGTAGATCAGGATGCTCAATGTCGGGTCGAACTTTGCCGCATAGCCGTCGTTCTGCCCGCCGAAGGACGTGTCGAACGCCCCCGCGGTCGCGGGGAAGTTGGACGAGCCGGTGACACCGCTCACGTGGATGTTGCCCGCGGCATCGAGGGCGATTGCCCCCGTGGTGTCGAAGCCGCCCCCGCCGAGGAATGTGGACAGCAGGAGCTGGTTCCCGGTCTGGCTGAGCTTGGCGACGAAGCCGTCTTCCTCGCCGTTGTGCGTTGTGTCGAAGGCTGCGGGCGTGACTGGGAACCCGGAGCTCATCGTCCATCCGCTGACGTAGACGTAGCCGAGGGAGTCGAGGGCGATCGAGAGCCCGATGTCCATGGAATTGCCGCCGAGGAAGGTGGAGAACACTAGGGATGTGCCGGAAGGGTTCAGCTTTGCCACGAACGCGTCCCAGCTGCCGCTCTGGACGGTGTCGTAAGCGCCGACTGTCGTTGGGAAGTTGATCGAGCTCGTGTATCCCGTCACGTACACGGCACCGGCGGCGTCGACCACGAGCCGCCAGCCCGACGCGGCGTCAAGGGAGCTGCCGCCGAGGAACGTGGAGTAGACGAGCGGGTCGATGATCAGCTGCCTGGAGGCGTCCCAGCTCCCGCAATCGAAGCCGAATGACGAGGGGGCGCGGATTGCGAAACTGCACGGCACCTCCTCCCCCTCGCCCTGATACGAGTATGGCGGGGAGTCGCGCGCTTCGATCGTCCCGGCGCCGACCACCAACTCGCCGGCTTCCAGGGCGATTGAATCGGCTCCGACGAGACTCAGCGCGATCGCCGCGGGATCCGCTCCGGGCTGGACGATGAATTCGTATTTC
This sequence comes from Thermoplasmata archaeon, assembly GCA_041489255.1. Classification (GTDB taxonomy): domain Archaea; phylum Thermoplasmatota; class Thermoplasmata; order RBG-16-68-12; family JAFNFQ01; genus JAFNFQ01. The sequence goes on from JBGPQV010000022.1 coordinate 6,764, forward strand.
ACCGCTCCATGCCGCATGCGGTACACGAGGTCGATCCCATCGTACAGGTCCTCGTAGACGACCTCCCTGTAGTTCGGCACGTCTGTCCTCCATTTATCCGGGTCGTTGCCGAAGAAGAAGTTGCTGTCGAAGGAGGCTCTGTCCCTGCCGACTGGGGACGTGGACTTCGCACCGTCGAAGCGAATCATGTATGAGTGCGACATCATTTTCGGCGGTTCAATCGAGGAGAAATCGCGCGGGTCCGTCATGGCTTGCATTCCGATGTTTTCCCGGTTCACGTCCGGGACCTCCTCTCTCCAGACGAATAGCACGCCGTCGTCTCTGAACGCCACCGCAGGGTTCCCGCCAGAATAGAAGCGCACTCCGTCATTCGTCTGACCCCGGTTCTCCGTGAAGAAGTCGCCGAAGGAAAGAGCGGCCGCGTACCCGCCATCCGTGTCGCCTATGGGGTGACCCAGAGCCACCGCCGTCTTGTGCTCGGGTGGGATCTGCACGAGATTCAATGACAAAGGAATCAAGAGCAGAAGGGACGCGACACGCAAGGTCATTCCTCCGGAGGATCTGCTCACCGCCCACTTCAGCGACACGCCCCTCATCCCTGTCTCCAAAGTCATCATCGCGTCTCTCCTAATTCAAGCTTCCCTCGCGAAGGAATGCCGAGGCGCGCGCCCGGACGCTCAAGGTCCTATCTGTATTCCCGTCCGCGAGCGAAGACCTCGATGACCTTGACCTCGGATCCCGCGACCGTGTATAATACTCGATATTCTCCTACCCTCAGGCGGTACTTCCGTGGTTCGGTGTCCCTGATCGGGAGGATGTCTGCCTTCGGCCTCGGTCGAAAAGGATCTTCCTCCAGGAGCCGCATGCCCTTGACGATGCGTTTGCGTGACTCTACCGGTAGCTTCCTGAGCTGGCGAACCGCCGTCTCCGAGAGTGTGACCCTATAGGTCATAGATCATCCAGCGGGATGAACTTCTCGTCCTTCAGAATCTTGTTCCACCTTTCGTCGAGTTCCCTGATGGAAGCTCGCTCTATCAGTTCCTTGATGACCTCGTCGTAGGTCTGGCCCTTGGCCCCGAGTTTCCTTAGCATCTCCTTCGTCTCCTTGTGAAGCGATATCGTCGTCATGGTGGAGGTCATCGCGTCTGACTATGGACGTTATGTCTAATAATGGTTGCCATGGCGGCATGTAATCGATGCATCGATGAATCAGTCAGGAAGCTACACCCCGCCGGCGGATTGGGGTCAATCGTTACCAGACTGCCTAGGCATCACACCCATGCAATCTGCCTCGCGGTTCAGAGTATTAAGGTGACGAATCATGACTCCCCCCACAACCGCGTCCTCTTCGTCAGCAACACGAGCGGCCAGATGAGCCCATACACGATGGAGGCGGCAGAAGCGTGCCCGGACCCAACTTCCCGCCAATCGCCGCTCAGCTGAGCTCGACAACAATCTTGCCGTGTCCCTCCGGGCGGATGAGGGCCTCCTCCCCGCCCTTGAGCTTCAAGAATCTCGCGAGCTCCGCGGGGATGCGGACGACGAGGGAGTTGCCCGACTTGGCTATCTTCACCTTCCCCGCCAACCCCCAGAGGCCGAGACCCTTTGCGCGCGCCTCGATCCGTTCCATCACCTTCTCGTCGACGAAGGACTCCCCGCAGTTGCCGCACACCTGGGCCGAAAAGGTTCCCAAGTCGACGCCAAGCATCTCTTCGCGGACCTTTCCGCCACGGAGTTCTCCTTTCTTGCACACGGGACAAGTTTTGCGCATGTCACCACCTCGGCGTGACAGTGATAACCAGGATGTCGTCTCCCTGTAGGACGTACACGACCTCGAAGTAGAGGTACGCCGCCACTATCTTGCCATCCTGGCTTCGTTTCGTGCCTTTCCGAATAGCTTCAACCACTTCGCGCCCTGAAATTCCCTGGAGGATCATCCGTTGCCGTGCGTGGCGGCTGAACATGATCCGCCGGGTCATTACTTACATATAATACACGTATTACTTAAGGTTATTCCAGCCTTGAATCTCCTAGGTCTGGTTGGCTAGAAGTACTCCTTCACGATGCGGAAACTCCCGCCATCGTACTCCACTACCGCCGTCGCCGCATTCTTGATCCTCCTCTTGTACTCGATGTCAAGCCTCTCCCAGCGGATCGAGGCGAGGAACGTCTTGATGGAAAAGTCGGCGGGTGGGCCGCAAGGCGGCAGAGGGGGGCGAATCGGGGCTCGACTACGACCTCAGCGCGGAGAGGTAGAGCGGCAGGCTGACCTTGTCTAGGAGATACGACTCCTTGATGTGCCACGGAGGCTTCCATCTCTTGAGTCCCCTGGACACCTCGAACCCAATCTGTTGTCCGCCGTGGGCGCACACGACATCTACCTCGGTATGATTGCGCCAATAGTAGACAGGGTACCACCTGGAGAGGTGAGCGGCGACCGTCGCCTCCCACAGCCAGCTCTCCGTCGCCTCCACGCCCGCGTAATTCTCCAGGACATGAATGATGAACGGGTCAGTGAAATGCACCTTCTTGTTCTTCCTGTGCTCGACCCTCGAGTCCGGGCGGATGAGGTTGAGAACGAGCGCCGCCTGCATGCCCTCGAGCGTCTCCACGTAGCCCCTAACAGTGTTGGGCGAGTTGACGCTCGTCTGGGCGGAGATGGAGTTCCAGCTTATCGGTGTCCCCTGCGCGCGGATGAGGTACGACAGGATCTCCTTCATGAAGCCGTCACTCCTGCCTGCCTTCGTCCAGTCCCCCCTCAGCCAGTCCAGAAACGTCCTTGACGTCTCGGAGGTCACCTTGCCATACCGCGAGTGATCTTGGATGCTCCTGGGAAAACCTCCGACCTTCAGGTAGGCCTCGAACAGGTCCGCAAGCCTATCTGAGAAGAGCCGGTTCGCGCTTGAGTTCCTCTTCAGCGTCGCGAGGCTCCCCTGCTTCGTCTCGAGCCCGCCGACGACGCGGGCGAATGCGGAGAAGGCGAGCGGATGCATCGCGTAGTCCCTGCCGGCCCCTCTCCTGCCCGGGAAGGTCTCCTTCTGCTTCAGGAGGTCGAGCCTCGCCGATCCCGTGACCACCAAGACATCCTTGGTGAACTCACCGGCGTCTATCCTCGCCTTGACCGCCCTCCACCATTCGTCCACGAAGGTCACCTCGTCCAGGAGAATCACGCTCCCCTTCACGCCCCACGCCTTCCTTGCGCCGAGGTAGTTGTCGAGGACCTCGCCCAACTCCCTGAAGTTCGTGAGCTCGTCGCAGGAGTAGTAGAACACCGACTTGGGCGGTCTCTCCTTTATCAGTTTCTGGATGAGGATCCTGATGGCGGTGGTCTTACCGACCTGCCTCGGTCCCGAGAGGAAGTGCATGGAGAACGGCCTGAGGGTCACGGCGTCGACGAACTCCGGCACCCAATGAACCTTGGACGCCTTCCACTGCTCGAAGAGGATGTCCGGCTCGTCCGTCCACCATGGATTGTATCGCTCCATGGCGGAGTCTATGCTGACAAGATGTATTTAAGCTGTCCGCAATCAGACTGCAGATGCCTATTTAAATAATCGGCAGCGAAGAGCGGCCATTAGAAGAAATCCTTCACGATTCGGAAGCTACCGCCCTCGTACTCCACCACCGCCGTTCCCGCGTTTCTGATCCGCCTCTTGTACTCGATGTCAGGCCTTTCTCCGCGGACAGAGGCGAGGAACATCGTGAAGATCATTCCGTGGCCGACGACCACCGCTTCCCCCTGTCGCATCTCGTCCACGACGCGCATCATCCCCCGCCTTATGCGCTCGGTCGCCTCGTTGATGCTCTCCCCCGTGTCGGGCTCCCTGTCCAGGTCGCGCCAGCACTCCTCCTCCCGCCTCAGGTACTCCTCCTCGGTGATGTTCTCGAAGGTGGGGGACCACTCCCTGAGGTCGGCGAGGGCGCGGAGGTGGGTGCCGAAGGATTCGCAGAGGATCATCGCGGACTGCAGGGCGCGCGGCAGGGTGCTGGAGAAGACCTGTGCCGGCCTCTCGCAGGGCCAGTGCGAAGCGAGCTCGCGCATCTGAGCCTTCCCCTCGTCGGAGAGCACCGCCTCGTTGAAGGCGACGACACCGGGGTGGATGATGTCGCCGTGACGGACGAGGACTAGGCGAAGCATGCGGTCATTGTTCCTCAACTTCAGACTCCTCTAGCGAGCATTGGGGAATTCTCGATCCTCCGCGTCTCTCCTCTTGGAATCCTATTTGAAACCTTCTTCGAACTTCTTGCCGAAATCCTTCCCGAATTCTTCCATCTGACCTTTGTACTTCATGCCCCAGGAAGCCCATAAAGCGCCAAGTATCCCACCGCTAATGAGAAGGACCACCACGATAATCGCGAGATACTGCCAGAAGCCGAAATCCGTCCATAGGAACCAGAAGGCATAGGTCAGGAATATCAGGAGGGCGAGCGGATAGATGATCGAGACCGCTATCCTCAATTTGAATCCCTTGACCTTGAACATCTCCCAGTCCTTCTTCGACATCATCCGGAGAGACCAGAACGCCCAGAGCCCGCCGAGCAGGAGAACCACGACCAGGAGGGACAGGATGACTATCGCGACCTTCTCGTTCGTCCTGAAGCTTTCCGAGAAGAAGGCCAGGAAGAGGATGAAGAACACCAGCCATCCGATCACAACGGCCCCTGAGAAGCCTGCCTTCAGCGGTCCATGTCTGAATTCCTTTTCGTCCATAACGACAGCTCGAATCCCTCAAGACGAACCGTGGTATTTAGGATTTATTGACAGATCTCGCAACACGCCGAGCGACGGTTCCACCTGCGGACTGAGGCGAGGAAGTGGGGGTGGTACAGGTACTTGCTCAGGATCCCCCGGTTCGGGAGGATCATGTGGATTGTGCATTACAGGTTGAATTGACGGCGAACCTGTCAGGATCGCCCGCCTTGGATGCACAACGGCAGGCGGGTTGTTCGCATTCAGGCCCTTCGCCGGGGCTTGTTGACTACGACAGCCTCCTCGTGTTCCTCCGGGGTAGAGATTCCGGCCTCAGACATCGCTTTCGAGAGTTCGCTGTCGAACCGGAGAAGACCACGGACCAGGAGAGAGCGCATGTTGAGCGCATACGTCTCGACTCCCCCGCGGCTCTTCCCCGGCCTTATCAGGCCCAGCGCGGAGAGCCTTCCCCAGAGGCTGTACAGCGTCGGGCGGGAGATGCCCGCGCCCTCCGCAATCTCGCTCTTGTTGAACTCCGTCCCCGGCTCGTCCAGGAGGAAATCCACCACCCTGACCAGCTCGCTGGAAGTGAACAGGTCCTTCAGCATGCTTCTTGCCCCCAATCATCTACTTCTCTTATCGTGTAAATGATATTTACACGGTATTACTTATTCATTTCGGGCGAATTGAGGGCGTCTGCCCCGATCACGATGCCTCCGACCTTCCCGCCAATCCTCATGAGCATCGCCTGGCGATGGAGGAGCAGCATCTTCAGGAATCTTGCGCTCTCGCTCTCGTCCACGACCGGGAAAGGCGGGCGCATGAAGTCCTTCACGGGCCTGTTCGCCATCTCGGCGTAGTCCTCTCCCCCCGCCATCAACTGAAGAAGCGGTGAAGAGCAAGACGCAAGTGATACTCGAAATCCTCAACGTTGCCAAGGTATTCTATCTGAGCTGCCCTTTTCTTCACTTCGGATTTCATGAGTCTGAAGATGCGAATGCATTCCTGGATGTCTTGGATGTCACGCTCGTCCAGCCTGCCAATCTTGGTGACGACAATATCCAGAGGATCCAGAGCTCTGAGTTCGATGTTCCTGAATTCTTTCATCTTCTTGCTTTTCGTCAGATAATCAGGGGGGAGGCATTGAGAGAAGACCCGACCATCCGCCCATGTATCGATCTTCATCCCATGGGGAATGGTCTTATGGACGCGGTCGAACAGAGCGATGTCCTCCCTTGGTCCGGTGAAGTCGATGTCCAGCGTCGAGGGTTTTGCATCTAGCAGAGTCATTGCAGTGCCGCCAACCGCCACCAGCGTGATTTGACGAGGCATCTCTCGGTCAATCAGCTCCAGGAAATCAAGGAGCCGCGATTTGTCTATCTTGTCAATGGGCGAGGGCATTGTAGGTCCTCATGGTCTTCTCAATGCTTGCATCGTTCACTTTCACTTCTCTCACATTAGATTTCTCCAAGAAGCGCAAGGCCCTGCGCAGATCGTCATCTTCTTTGTGCTTAGCCAGGGCGCTCAACAGCCCGTATAGCTCGCCCTGCAACCCATGCTTCCTAGCGAGGAATAGGAGCAGCGAGTAAATCGCTTTGTTCTTTGCGAGGATGACCGGGATCGCCTGGATTCGCCTCGCATTCCCATTCAGGAGCAAAGCGATGACGATGTACTCGATTCCGATGTCCCCGCCTTCCCCTATCCTGGTTCCGAATTCCGTGTATCCGAACCTTGCGAGGTTGTGGATGAGATCCTCTTCCGAAATCTTGGCGGGGATTGTCTCATCGCTGTCGAAGTGAATGCGGATGCCATGGGCCCAAGCGTTCCTGATTCTGTTCCAGAGGAGGTCCGAAGCCTGCATGGCGACGTGTCTGGACAGCATCTCTTTGAGCTGATTCCTGTCTCGCGCCGCCAGGAGCGCACGGAATTCCGCTTCATCTAGCATGAGGGGGTCAATCCTGATATTCAACCTGCCCTCGATCTCGCGAAGCTTCCTGAAGATGTCCTCGCTGAGACGTGCGTCGCTCGGGCAGTCCGGGAGCTGGATGAGGAGCTCCGCGCGGTTCAGCTTGACATTCCTCTCCGCGTCTATCAAAGAGGCCTGGCATGTCGGCAATTCAGTGGAAATAGACTCGAGGAGGCGCCGCAGGTCCTTCCATTTCGCCACCAGGATGCGCTTCCGGCGGATCTCCATCTCCGTGAGCGCGTCTATCGTCTGCATATTGCCGATATTCAGGGAGACAAGCGAGGAATTTCCTGTCCGTTCTATTTCGATTATTCCTTCCTCGTGCATCCGCTGGAGCGAGTTGTAGATGTTGGGGTAATGGGCGGTCCCGTGCAGTCGATGGATGTCCCGGGTGAGCGCACTTATCGAGATTCTCTCGTCGGGGTCCCTCGAAAGGGCGTCTATGATCTTGAATTCCGTTTCATCCATGTGAGATGCCTCTATTTTCAGATTCTTGGCTTCTATAGCCTTTCAGCTATATGTCTATAGCTTTCAGGCTATAAATGCTTTTCCACAATCCTATTCATAATGATCCGGGTGGATTCCGATTTGGGGATCCCGGGGAAAGGGTGCATCGCCTCATGAAATGGCATAGGTCGCGTCGAGGTCAACGAGCATGCTACTCCAGCCGTCCACCGTTATCCCATACCCTGTCAAGGAGATGATTCCGTTGTTCGTCGAGGAGGGCTCGTGGGACTCGGGCCAGATGAGGCTCTCAGCCGTCCTCTTGGTCCACCAATGCCTATCGAATTCCAAGTGGACGGTGAGCCCCGGCGCATCCGACCATGCCCAGGCCGTCCCCGAGGCGCGGCCGGTTTCCATGCTGCAGATGACGCTCCTCTCCTCGTCGAGCGTTGTCATGCTGGTGAGCGCGCAGCCGTCGGAGATGCGGTCGGGCGAGTTGCGCAGCGCATCGTAGTGCCAACGGAGGTTGAGGGCGAACGGACCGTTGGAGCGTATCCTCAGCCCAGGGCCATTTGCCGTGTCCACGACATCCAGATCCCCCAGCTGCGCGTCCTCGAAGTCCACACCGGACACGACACTCCCGCTGTCCACGATAGGTATCGGCACGAACAGCGTGAAATTCCTTGTGACGCTGGTCACCCTGACGCGGTAGCTATAGGAGTATTCCCGCCCGGAGGGCAGCCCTGACACTTGCGCGTGATCCGCGTAGACCCAGATAGGGATGACGAACGCGACGACGATGAGGATTACGATCAGGACCTTCTCTTTCTTGGTCGACTGCCTCCTCCCGCCACTGGCGGATTCGGTCTGCTTCGCACCAGGGCCTCCCCCCGCCATGGGCTTTGGCGTGGCGTCGGTGGCGGATCCGGTCGGCTCATCTTCCGATTTCATCGATTCATCCCCTCATGAGTACGGCATGTAGATGAACACCCTCGCATCATCTGGGTCCAGCAATCCGAAGGACTTCTGCCACGTCGTATTGAGGTGGCCGCCGCCGCTTGCGAGCATCCCCAGCCGAAGCTCGAATTCCTCTTGGTGGCCTCCATATGTGAAGACGACAAAACGGATGACCGGGAGCCCGTCGACCGGCCCGTAATTCGTGATGCCCAGGAGGACTGTGATGTTGCCGGGCCCGGGCGCAGTCGAAGGGCTGTCCATGACAATCGAGTAGGAGTGGTCGAGGGTGTAGCGGGCGCGCAAGCTTGTGCCTAGTCCCGCGGAGACGATGATAAATTCGAAGACGATAAACACCGCCAGGAAGGTTATGATGAGGCTCGCTTCGCCACGTCTCTCCATCATTCTTCAGCTCCCTATAGTCGTCTGCAGCGTGGAGGTCGATTATGAATATTGCGGAAGCAGGGAGCGCGCTGCGCGGTCTGGATTTCGCGCGTTTCTGGCCCGCGTCTTCCTAAGTCCAGGACATCCGCCCATGTCACGATGCCCCCGACCTTCCCGCCGATCCTCACGAGCACGGCCTGGCGGTGGAGGAGCGGCATCTTCAGGATCCCGGCACTCTCGCTCTCGTCCACGACCGGGATAGGAAGGCGCGAGAAGGCTTTCCGTCGGTTCTGTCCACGGCGATAATAAGCCACATGTCCGTTGCCCATTAATATGACGAACGAAAGCAGATGTATCCGTTACCTATAAGTATAATGAACAAAATGTGATATGTCGATGAATGTGGACAAGCAGGCTGACTTCCTCCCTTCCACGTACGGGGACAAGGTCGATCGGATCTACAGGGTCCTCCTGAGCCGCAAGATCAAGAAGATGACCTGGTACAGGGTCGCGAAGGAAGCGGGGGTCGGATACAGCTGGGCCTACAGGGTGCTCAAGGACCTGGAGAAAGGCCACATCATCAAGGGTTCCGAGATCAAGAACCCGAAGGCTTTATTCAGACGCTGGGCCGGCCGGGACGACAGGAGGGTATACCGTGAGTACAACATTCAGGACCCGGCCAAGGTGCTGAAGAAGGCCAAGATGGACTATGCATTCACTGGCTACTTCGCGGAGAACCTGGTCGGGCACTACATGTTCCCGCGGTTCTTCGAACTGTACATCCACAGTGAGGACGCAGCCAGATGGCACAGGTCTCTGTCAGAGAGCGGCTACGTGGGGAAGGGGAACGTCCAGATCATGCTGGCCGACGAGCACGTCTTCTTCGAGAGGGGGAAGGTGGACGGCTGGCCAGTCGTGTCTGTCCAGCAGCTCATCGTCGACCTGTATCGCACTGGAGCGGAGTGCGCCGAGGCGGCCGACCTCCTCGTGGAGAAGGATTACCGATGACCGAGGAGCTGTACGACACGCAGGAGACGCGGATCGCGCTTGAAGCGCTCGGCGCGCTCTCGGCGGCCCTCCCGGAGCCGTTCGTGGTCCTGGGTGGGTGGGCCGTGTACCTCACGGTGCTCGAGTCATACCGGCGGGAGCATGGCGCCCCATACCTCGGGTCAAGGGACGTGGACGTCGGCTTCCACGTGGACCCCGCCATGAGCGTGGATGCCCTGAGGACAAGCACGTTCTCGAAGGCGATCGAAATCGTGAGAGGCCTTGGCTACGTCCCGATCGGATCCTTCCGTTACTGCAAGTTCATCCACAAGGGGACCGGCGAGGTCCTGACGGAGGAACAGGCGAAGAGCGTCTCCATGATCGACCTGTTCTATGTCTACGTGGACATGATGGTGGACCGGATACATCCACAGCACGACCGGGTGTTCAAGGTGAAAGCGCTTGACGAGCCGGTGTTGGGACGGGTGTTCGACGAACGGTGCGGCGTGAGCGCACGCCTTGGCGACGTCTCGGTCGTCATGCCCTCGCCGCATCTGCTGCTCGCGTCGAAATTGAGGTCGATCCCTGCCCGGCAGAAGGGCGACAAGATACTCAAGGACGCATGCGACATCTACGCTGTTATCTGGCACTCGCCGGTGAGCTACGACAGGATACTCTCAGCGGTGCGCGGGGAGTATCCCCGGGAATGTGCGGCCGCTCTGGCGGCCATCAGCGACGAGATTGCCGAGCGTGCGGCCAGACATCTCGGGGTCGAGTTGGAGGCGTACCTCGGCGTGGTCCGGAAGCTGCAGACCGGTTGAACCCCGGGAATCCGAGCGAAAGCCTCCCGCTGGAAGGCATGGCGGGAGCGTCTCAGAACCACCGAGCGATTTCCTCCATCGTCCTGCCGATGTCTCCTCTCGAGGATCGTGCCAGCCAGGCGACGAGACTGATTGGCGGATTGACTGCAGAAGCATTCGGGACAACTCGCGGAACTCAGCAACTTGCAGCGATGCCATGGAGTTTCACCGCCGCGGCGGTTAGATATATGCCGAGGCCGATTATCTGACGGTCGGCGACAGGGGAATCCCGCGATGTACCACCGAACGTCATCGGGCCACCGGATGTGAGAGATTGCAGTTGCCAGCCAGAGATGTCGACCTGTTCTACGACCTCTACTTCCCATTCCTGGCCTACGCGAACGAGAAGACACACGCGCTCCCGGGACAGTCATTGCCTGAGAAGCCGAAGCGAATGTACATGGAAGACGCCAGCGCAATCCGCGACCGTCTCTATGAGCGGCCGGAACTGATAGACTCGTACATCTCCGAGAACCCGCATCGCCTCGGACAGGCCCATCTCGACATCGTCAGGAGCTGGAGGGGCTACGTGAAGGGCAGGTTCGTTGTCATGCGCCACCTGAAGGAGCACACAGTTTTCCTGTCGACCGAAGGGCAGCAGATGGCCTTCGGCATCCTCGGGTTGAGAAAACCCCTTGAAGCGATTCTCGGCCAGCGTCTGCCGGTGTTGGTCGATGCGGTGCTCCTGCCCTTCCGCGACCGCATAGTCTACGACGGCATCTTGCATCCTTACAGCGTCCTCTTTGGCGCGGGCATCAGGCGCGAGATGAAGGAGGGGTACGAGATGGCGGTGGCTAAGTACGGGATCGTCACGTCTCTCCCCGTCCCGGGCGAGGCCAGAGACCTGGAGGACGCCGAGAGGCTGAAGCTGTACCTCAGGGACGAGCACAGCAGGGAGAGGTACGCGGAGGACATAGAGAGGCTCGTCAGGAAGAGCCCGGATCTCCTCGCGATATACTACAGGGAGATGGGCAAGGTCCACGCCAGGCGGCTTGGGAAGGAGCTGAGGTCGCTCGGGATATCGGACGCGTGGTTTGGGGTGATCGGGGATATGGTCGTGGCCAGTGGGCCGTCTAAGGAAGACTTGGAGAGAACCTTGGAGCGCGTCCTCCCCGCGGACAGGCTCGGGCACGTCCACGTGTTCCGCGTGCGCGCCAGATAACCGTCCGCGGACGGTCGTGGCGGGGTTCGCGCATCGCAGCACGATCGCCTCGGGTCGAGACGGTCTCTTCCGGCGAATGCACATCTCCGTCGTGGCGAGTGGTAAATACGAAGACGGAATTACAGTCGCCCATGAAGAGAAAGTTCACCCTTGGGGAGTGCGTGCTCTGTGGGTCGCGTCATGACAAGGCCGGCATGGGGCGGCATCTCGGATCGTGCTATCCGGGGCGTGGGCTGAAGACGGAAGCGCGGGCAGGGAGGAATCGCCGTTCATTCCTGCTCCTGGTCGAGGCGCGTCATCGGCCGCAATACTGGATGTACTTGGGCGTGCAGGGCAGGCAGACGCTTGGGGCCCTGGACACAGTCCTCAAGGACACCTGGCTCGAATGCTGTGGACACCTGAGCGCGTTCTCCATCGAGGGGGAGCAGTACGACGCGATGCCTGAAGACGAACCTGGCCTGAGGAGCATGGGATCCAGGCTCGACAGCGTTCTCGCTCCCGGCCTCAGGTTCTCCTACGAGTACGACTTCGGGTCGACGACGGAGCTTGCGCTGAGGGTGATTCTGTCACAGGAGGGCGATGACCCCCGGAATCCGATTCGCATCCTTGCCCGCAACGAGCCGCCTGAGATCGCCTGTGCCATATGCGGTGGTGCCGCCACCCAGGTCTGCCGACAGTGCTTCGATGAGGCGAATGGAAAGGCCTGGCTCTGCCATCGGTGCGTGAAGAGGCACGGGTGCAAGGATGCTGATACCGTCCCGTTGGTGAACTCACCGCGCACCGGGGTGTGTGGGTACATTGGGGGCCATGGAGACTAGATCTCAAATCCTGGCGGCTCTCGCAGATATATGATCCCATCGGAGACGGGCGCGTGGCATTGACATCCAATTGACCTCTGGGTCGCTACCGTTCTTGGTCAGCGTATCGCGCGCTTCTGGCCTTCGCCTTCCTGAGGTCGAGGACGTCCGCCTAGGTCACGATGCCTCCGACTTTCCCGCCGATCCTCACGAGCACGGCCTAGCGGTGGAGGAGGAGCATCTTCAGGATTCCGGCACCCTCGCTCAATCCTCGCCCGCAAAGAGTGCTTCCTAGAAGGGCTCCAGAGGATTCTATCAAACCAGCTCTCAGGGACCTCATCTGTCTGCGAAGAAATTAAGTACATGCGATATGTTCACTATTTAGCGAACAATCGATTAAGTAGTGAACGGCCATGAATCCCATTGCCCCGACTACATACACGGCCCTGCTGGCGGTGCTTACCAAGAAGGAGACCTCGCAACGCGATCTCGCACGGGAACTCGGGGTCTCGCTCGGACAGACTAACAAGGTGTTCCAATGGCTTGAGCAGAACCGCTTCGTCGAGAGGACCGCGGCCACGGGCCGAGCGACCGGTAAGGCGAAGCGGGACGTCTACGTCCTCACGAATCCGACCGGTCTGCTACGGGCGGTCAGCCTCTTCAGGGACATGAGCCGCCTCAGGCTCTTCACCATGGCGGTTGACACACCGAGGGGGGACCTGCTCTCCGACCTTCGAGAGCACTATGTCATCTTCTGCCTCGGGACCGCCCTCGAGAGGTTCAGCAAGTTCTACAGGTCCGACGAGGTCTCCTTTTACGCGGTCGGCGGTGCCGGACGCGGCCGGGCTGACGAACTGCGTGAGAGCTTGGCTGCAAGGAGAGAGGGAATAACCCGCCTGGCGTGCTACTCCCTGGACACTCGGACGCACGGACGCAGGGAGCGCGAAGACGTGAGACCCCGGGAGGCCATCGACAGGTTGACGGGCTGCGGCTTCGCCGAGAAGACCACGAAGGGAGCATTCACCACCAAAGTGCAGACCGTGGTTGACCTGTTCTGCGACGGGAAGGCCTTCGCCGCGAGAGACCTCCTGAAGGAGCTGTGGGGGATCAACCTCTGAGGGCGGAGGACGACTACTTGCGAGGGAGCAGAGGACGAAGGCCTTGGAGGTCCAGGAACATCGTCCTGTTCTCTTTCCTCCGTTCGCGCGCCGTCTCGAACGTCATCTCCTCGAATGGCAGGACCCGTGACTCCGCGAGGTCGATGCTCGCGGGATGGGCAAAACAGGAGGCTGCCATCTTCCTCCCGAGGGGAGACTAGTCTTTCCTGCGGTTCTTCCCTTCGGAATGCGAGAAAGCCACGAAACCCTCTTTGAAGAGCCGCCTCTGGGCCCCGGAAAGCTTGAAATCCCGCAGACGCTCAAGGAACTTCTCGCTATCCCTCCCCTTGATTGCAGGAATAGGTTCTGGATAAGCCATGTGGTTTTCCCCCAAGGAAGCCGTGGATTTCTTTCTTGCGATGACGATATGATATTGCGGGCTACTTAATCGCTTTGCCGTTTATGGCTTCATGCCGGAATCAGCTGGGACCGCCCGTTAAGCCTGGCGGCGCAGTGATAGACCTGGAAGCACGTGGATCGAAGCAGTAAGGCGTTGGACTATGATGTAGCCTTCACCCGGTCGTGTTGTGCCATCTTGGCCAGTCTCTCGACTTCCTTCATATCCAGCCTGAGTCCCTCGGCGACCCGGCGGCCATAGTCCGGGTCCACCTTGAAGAACAAAGCAGTCTGGCGGAGCTGTATGCGTCCCTGCGCGCCCCCGAGATGACCGACGATGTTGCCTATCAGGTTCTCGCGATCCTGGTCGGTCATCACGTCCCGGTACAGGTTCCCGGCCTGGACGAAATCATCGTCGGGGCGCGTGAAGGGATGGCGGTCGGCCATGCCCGATGTCTCGAAGGGAGGTTCTTTCGAAGAGATGTCCGGCTCCGGGCCGTTGTAACTGTTCGGCCAGTAGTTCGGGCCGCCACCGCCATTCGCATCGGAGCGCATGAACCCGTCACGCTGGTAGCTCCTCTCGGGCGCGTTCTTGGGCGCGTTCACCGGCAGCAGGTGATAGTTCGGCCCGAGCCTGTGGACGTGGGTATCGTGATACGAGAAGAGACGCGCCTGGAGCATCTTGTCCGGAGAGGCGGCGATGCCGGGCACCAGGTTCCCCGGGCAGAACGCGGCCTGCTCGACCTCCGTGAAGTAGTTCTCGGGGTTGCGGTTCAGGACGAGCTTTCCGACCTCAATCAACGGGAAGTCGGCGTGAGGCCACACCTTCGTGATGTCGAATATGTCCCAGCGGTAGTCCTCCGCCTGCTCGGGGGTCATTATCTGCATCTGGAGGGTCCATGACGGGTAGTCCCCGCGCTTGATCGCCTCGTGGAGGTCCCTCGTGGCGTGGTCCGGGTCCTTGGAGCGCAGGACTTCCGCTTCCTGCCGGGTGAGGTTCTTGATCCCCTGGTCCGTCTTGAAATGATACTGCACCCAGAAGTGCTCGCCCTTCTCGTTGTACCACTTGAACGTGTGACTGCTGTAGCCGTTCATGTGCCGGTACGTGGCGGGTGTCCCGCGGTCCGAGAAGAGGATGGTCACCTGGTGGATCGACTCGGGCGTCAGGGAGAGGAAATCCCAGAACATGTCCGGGTCTTTGCAGTTGGTCGCCGGGTTGCGCTTCTGCGTGTGTATGAAATCCGCGAACTTCAACGGGTCGCGGATGAAGAACACAGGGGTGTTGTTCCCGACGAGATCGTAGTTGCCCTCCTCGGTGTAGAACTTCACCGCGAATCCACGCGGGTCGCGCTCGGCGTCTGCCGAACCCTTCTCCCCTCCGACGGTGGAGAAGCGGGCGAACACCTCGGTTCTCTTGCCGACCTTGGAGAGGAACTTCGCCTTCGTGTATCCCGTGACGTCCGCCGTGACCTCGAAGTACCCACCCGCTCCGGCCCCCTTCGCGTGCACCACGCGCTCAGGGATGCGCTCACGGTCGAAATGAGTCAGCTTCTCCAGCAGGTGGACGTCCTGCATCAGGACAGGCCCCCGTTCTCCTGCGGTCAGGCTGTTCTGATCGTCACCGACAGGTATTCCGAAAGCAGTGGTCAACCTATTCTTCTTGCCTTTCTCGCTCATAAGTGCGACTCCCCTCTTGCGCTCGTTCGCAAGTCAGCAATCTGGGAGATAAGAATGTTGCGAATTATGGGGCGCACCGAGATTGTTGCAGGATGACCTTCAAGCGAGGATGTCCGCCCAGCTAACGATGCCTCCGATCCTGCCATCAATCCCCCCAAGCAAGGTCGGATGGATGATCGCGCCGAGCTCGCGTTCGAGACGGTCAGCACGTGGGGGGCGCGGATAGCGAGGGGCAGGGCGGGGGCGGCGCAAGTTCAGGCGGCGGTTCCACCTCGGGAAGGACGCGGTCTTCAACTGGGGGATGGAGGACAGCCACAATGACAGGGAAATTTGGGGTCGCCGGACTAATCTTGCTTCGCCAGAAGGCCTTTCACCAAACCTTCGAGTCTTTCGTCGCATGTGTCAACGAAGTGCTGAAACTCCTTTGCATCACGATTCCTGAAGACAATCGATAGGCCCAACTCGGATTCTGGTCTGGCTATCGACGGTTCTATGTAGATCTCGAAGTAATCTGGACTGTCGATCTTTGAATCTGCAGCGATTAGACGCGCGGTGAACAACGACATGTCTTTTCCATAACTCTTGGCAGCAAGTTTCAACAGGGTAGCATTCTTGCACGATCCGCGCATGGCAATCGACGCATTTCGAGTGAGAACCTTGTATCGCGCTTGCAGTTCATGAAAGCGGATTCTCTCTTGTGATACGAGAGCTTCCGAGACTAAATTGTCAAGGATTTCGCGAAGCTTTTCGTAATTTGAGAGGGAGTCGCCACCGGAAACCCCGATGAATTGCCGCTCCGTGCTCACGTCCACCAGATGACGATCCTTCCTTGCCACGGGTCCTGATGCCGCAAGGCCCATCGATAGCGGTCCCAATGGAGGTTCAGGCGGCAGCGGTTGGAGGAGGTGGAAGCCGAGGTTGACAAGGCATTTCGCAAGGCCCCGCACATCAAGAGGAAACACGATGTAATCGAATCTCGCACTGGATCGTGACGAGATTCCCTCAATCTTGAAATCGGAAGAGGGTTTCTGCTTCAGCTCACGTTTCATCGTATCACCTGGCCGCTCAGGCAAGGTTCGTCACTCCCCACAGCAGTATTGCATTCATAGCTGGATCCGCTCTCCGTAAGACTTGAGACGTTCACCGCGAACGGACGATAGGTCGGCGGACCAATGGGCTCTTCCATTGACTTGCGGTCGGGATGTTCCTCGGTATTAGTCCACGTCAAAGCCGTCGGCTCCGTAAAGTAAATCGCATGAATCTTCGAAGGAGACGGCTTCTTCGAGCGGACTGCTTCTTCGGGGGATTCGAACAGCTCCGGCCTGAATAATCTGGGAAGCGGGAATGTTTGTCCCAGTTCTATGCCCTCATCTCGTCTGATCTCGTTTTCCAATTGTCCCATTGCCATGACGTCCGCGAGGTATACTACCGCCTTCCCTCTGGGATCCGTTTTATTGAGCTGGTAGTAGTCACACTTGCCCAATCTTTCTTTAACAACGAGCATTCCATCTTTCAAGAGCCTTCGAACATGGATGTAGACGGCCCTTTTCGAGACTCTTGTGATTCGTACTATCTCGGGCACTGAAAGAGTCTCGTCCGAGTTCTCTGCGAATGCTTCTACCACAGCCACTCTTGGTGACGCCCCAAGGAGCTTCGTTAGTATCCCCATGTTACCACCTTTTAGAGAGCGACGCAAGTATAAAAAGTATCCTTTATGGGTATCAAGAATGTTCGCTATCCCGTTTGTGAAGCTTATAAAACGAGAGTGGGATAAGAGCCCCCGTGGTCGGCGATTCCGTTGCGGAGATAGTTCAAGGCCTGGCTGACGAAGAGAAGACCCTGCTAGAGGAGCTGCCCAGAATAGCGAAATCTGATCGCAACAATACATTCTTTGAATCGCAGCTTGAGAGACGCAAGAAGTGTTTCGAGATAGAAGTTAGGGACGTTCTGAAGGCCTTGAGCAATAGGGGATTGGTCTCTTTCGTTGGTGGAAGCCGATGGCGAACTACGCCGCTTGGAAGAAAAGTCTCACATGCTGTGTTCGATGATATGATGTCCAAGAAATACCCATCCTTGACTATTCGGAAGTAGATGCTTGCAGCTATCCCAACAGGCTTTCTCTGCTATGCGTTTTATTGTTGAAGTCACTGCGGCACTCAGAGGGAGCGACTGCGATGAAGCCAAGTCTTTGCGCAGAATTATTGCCTGCTCCTGGACGGCGCCCCCCACCTTTCACCGTATCCTCACAACCGCATCCGTGCGACAAGAACCGGCGGTATCTCCCTGTAGTTCCCCCAACCGAGCGGCCTCTTCGCCTCCGCCCTCTCGTCGAACACGGGCTCCTCCAGTCCGTCCAGGACGAACCCCGCCTCGAGGCATGAACCGAAGAACGATATGTCATGGTCGATCATTGTGCTTCGACAGTGATCGTGATCTTACTTGTCCGTCTAGGATGTGCATGCATCAAGCGCAATCATGCAGGCTTCTTTCCACGAGGCGTGGCCTGCTCATCCTCACCGGAAGAGCCAGTCTTGCTGCTGGCCGGCGCTCTCTTCCGCCGCCAAGCGAGTAGCAGGATCAGTAGTGCGCCCACCAGGATGGCGACAATCAGCCACACGCGCCAGTCCTGCAGAAAGCCACCGGCATTGTCGGTCGGTCCGGAGAATCTGAAAGATCCGCTCGCAGAGCCCCAGTTGCCCGCATCATCCCAAGCCAGCACGACATACGAGTAGTCGCCCCCGGTCTGGGAGACGAAATTGACATGGCAATGCCATGAGGCGTCGCATGTCATGGTCAGGTTCTGGGTCGTGCCGTCCGGCGCTGTGATGTTCACGCGGACTCCCGCCACTCCGACATCATCCGACGCGCTCGCGGTGATGCTGACGTAGCCGCCGATGGCCTGCGGGTCAGGGGAATCGCTGGCCTGGACCAATGGATGCGTGTGGTCAGGCGGGCTGACGATGGTGAACTGGCCGGCGGTACTCGCCCAGTTGTCGGACGTGTCGTTGGCCCAGATAACGTAGTCATAGGTGCCGAGGGCGGCGAACGTTGCGTTGTATGTCCACAATGAGGTCGTTGGCTCATGGACCATGGAGCGATTGCCGAGATCGCTACCGCCGGGATCGCTGATGCACACTAAGACGCTTGAAACGTCCCTGTTGTCCGTGGCGGTGGCGTTGATCCACACTGTTCTTCCTGTGATCTGCGGGTCGGGAGCGTCAACGGCGGTCAACGTCGGGGGCGTGACATCCGGCGGCAGAACGACGGTGAAGGTCCCCGAGTCGTGGCCCCAGTTCAGGAAAATGTCCCCCGCCCATATGGTGTAGCTATAGGTCCCGATGTCCGAGAAGAAGAGGCCGACCTCCCACTTGCCGCTCGACGCGAGGTACGTCATGGTATGGTTGCCTATCAGGGCTGCAGACGGGTCCCTCACCTCCAGCGTCACCGTTTCCAGGGCGGTGTTTTCTTCGACGGTGGCATTGAACGCAATCGTGGCCCCTGTGACGACCGGATCGGGGCCATCGGCGGCGGAGACCGTCGGCGGGACCTCGTCCTTCCCGTCCCATCGCCACACCCTTGGGACGAGCCCCAGCCACGCATCCTCCCCGCTTATCGTGTACACGTAGCCGTTGTGATACGCCATTGCGTTCCTGCCGATGCCCGTCTCCGGCACGACAGGGCCGTTGCACCACAGGCCGCGGTCCGGGAGGTACACCTCCACTGGGATTGTGGTAGCTTGATGGCTACCCACGACTACTATCCTGTCGTCCATCGCGGCAGCCCCGTAGTCGCGCCGGGAGTCCTTTAACGGCGCGACGGGGGTCCAAGTGTTTGTCGCGGGGTCGTACCTTTCGACGTCGCTGATGGTGTTCGACCAGCCGAAGCCCCTGACGCCAGCTATCGCGTACATCGAGCCGTTCAGTGAGACCATCCTGTGACTCTTCCTCGGGACGATCATCGGTGCGACGCGCCACCACGTATCGTTGACGGGGTTATACGCCTCGACCACGTTTATCGACGTGCTATCCCCGCTGAGCCACCCACCGGAGAGATAGAGGATTCCGTTCAACGCCGCGACGGCGTAGTCGAGCCTGTTCGTCGGCGGGTAGGGCACGTCCACGAAGAGGCCTGTGGTGAAGTTGTAGTACATGGCGTCTGACCAAGAGTGGAGGATATACATCCTGTCCCCGATGACCGCGCTGTCGATGTCGTCGGACAAGGAAACCGTTCCCTTGTCGAGCCAGGTGTCGTTGCCCGGATAGTAGACTTGGACGTTGCGGCCGATCGCGTAGATGGCGTCGCCGTATGCCTGGGCGGTGCCCCGCTGGGCGACAGGGATGGGAGCGCGCGCCTCCCATTCCCAGGGGCTGCCCGCCTCCGCATTGGGGACGAGGGGAGAGACGGAGAACAATGTTGCAGAGATGAGCAACAGCGTCACCATTATTGTGATATGATTGCGTCCGAAGTCACGCACCGATTCAAGACCCGTTGACACGGATTGACCGCGCACGATTCCCTTCATGCCCTCACCAACGTCCTTGGTGCCCTCAATAGAGTCCGGATATTCAATATTTCCCTCATGGACTCGGATAGAAAGCTTTCCGCGCCTTGCGTCCAGCATGCAAGGTCTTCTGGGCCGGAGGAACTGATGAATGACGGTTTGGACTTTTCCCGCCGATTCCTACGATCGTATCTGGGCGACAAGGGCCAGCGGCATCTCCCTGTGGTTCTTCCATCTGAGCAGCCTCTCCTGCGACGGCGCGACGAGGAGGGTGTGGAACTCGTTCCCCTCGCTCATCCTCCCGTCCCAGAAGTCCGCGTTCCGGTCCCAGACCTCCCTTGTCTCCCTGCTCGGGTCCCCTGGATTGCTTGGCAGTCCCTTCTCGCTCATGTGCATCAGCGCGGGCGGAACGGATGGATGGGAATTAAGACTGCCACTGGTCTATGACAGGAGCCGGAATCAATGCATCCTGATGCCAATCATGAGCCAACGCTTCCAGCTCTCGGCGTGGAACGAGACGGGACGCCCCTTGTAGAAGAAGTCCGCGGTCCTCCCCGTGCCCATGCAGAGCATGCACTTCCCGTCGTCACAGAAGCAGGTCTCCCCCTCGACCTTATCTGTCATCGCAGCGTCTCGGGGTGAGTCCCACTGCGCTTTGGAAAGCATATCGCACTCGTCCGCAAGCCTCTCCATTGCATTGCAGTTGCCCGGGGAAACCGGGTGAAGGGGCTATGGCTATGCGCGGTCATTTTCCGCTGGGGTGTTGTATGGCTATCTGTACCGGACGTACGGGATGCCGAACACGTTCGAGCAGTGCGCGACCTTGAGGTCGTCGTTCGTGGTATCGTAGTAGCTGATGAGAGGCAGACCGTCGACACCGATCGTCACGGATGAGTACAAGCCGACGTTGCCCGTGGTGTCGAGTGCCGTTATTGTGGCGGCCGTGCACGCGACATCTGAGCAGTGAGCGACCTTGAGGTAGTCGTTCGTGGTGTCGTAATAGCTGATGAAGCCGAGACCGTCGGCGCCTATGGTCAGGGACGTGTGCCAACCTACATCGCCCGTGGAGTCGAGCGTGTAGTTGGTGGCGGTCGTGCACGCGGTGTTGGAGCAGTGAGCGACCTTGAGGTCGCCATTGACGAGCTCGTAGTAGCTGATCAGGCCGAGGCCGTCAACGCCAATAGTCATCGACGTATGTCGGCCGACAAGGCCCGCGGTGTCGATCGCGGAGACCGTTGCGGTCGTGCAGTTAACATCGGAACAGTGAGCGACCTTGAGGTCGTAGTTGGTTTCATCGTAGTAGCTGATGAGGCCCAGACTGTCCACGCCGATGGTCACGGATGTGTAGTAGCCTACATCGTCCAGGGCGTCGAGCGTGTAGTTGGTGGCGGTCGTGCAGGGGAGGTCCGAGCAATGAGCGACTTTCAGGTCGCCGTTCGTGAAGTCCCTGTAGCTGATCAGTCCGAGGCCGTCGACGCCGATTGTCAATGACGGGTATGAGCCCACGTCGCCCGCGGTGTCGATCGTGGTTACGGTGGCGGCCGTACAGGCGACGTTGGAACAGTGAGCGACCTTGAGATTGCGGTTCGTGAAGTCCCTGTAGCTGATCAGTCCGAGGCCGTCGGCGCCGATCGTCAGGGATGTGAGTTGGCCGACATCGCCCGCGCTGTCGAGGGTGGAGGTAGTGCCGGAAGTGCACGGTACGTTGGAGCAGTGAAAGACCTTGAGGTTCCCGTTCATGTCGTCGTAGTAGCTGATGAGGCCGAGGCCATCGACGCCGATTGTCAGGGATGTGTATTGGCCGACATCGCCCGCGGTATCGACGCTCGTTAGTGAGAACACGTCGCGTCCGATCCCGATCCCTGCCGGCCCCTGAGGTCCCTGCGGCCCTTGAGGCCCCTGTGGACCCTGGATCCCCTGTTCTCCCTGCGGTCCTTGAGGCCCCTGTGGACCTTGCAGCCCCTGCATTCCCTGTTCTCCCTGTGGGCCTTGCGGGCCCGGGTCGCCCTGAGGTCCCTGCGGACCTTGAGGACCTTGTGGCCCCTGAATCCCTTGCTCTCCCTGTGGACCTTGCGGGCCCGGGTCGCCTTGAGGTCCCTGCGGACCTATCGGTCCCTGGGCTCCGGTAGCTCCCTGCGGTCCCGCAGGCCCTTGTGGTCCCTGCAGGCCTTGCAGCCCGGTTGGCCCCTGTGGACCCATGCAGTCAAGCACGTTGACGACGAGGTCCCCGTTCCTGTCCTCCGTCGCGGGGTCGCCAATTCCGTTCCCGTTCAGGTCCCAGCAGCTGATGCCATCCACGCCGTCCGCACCATCATCGCCAATAGGCCCCTGCTGTCCCTGCGGTCCTGCCGGTCCTTGGATGCCGGTGGATCCCTGCTGCCCCGCCGCTCCCGTCACACCCGCCGGTCCCGGAATCGCGGCGGACAGGACGAGCGCTGCGGCGGCTAGGAAGACAGCGACGACACTCAGAACCTTGGACTCGCCTCCCGATCTAGGAGAGCTTGAACCCTCCGACTTCTGATCTGACATGCAACGGAATACGGCTTGTCACATAATAGTTGTCCACAAGGGGGTCGTCGTATTGGAGCTCAACGCGGGCAGTAGACGGCGACGAGCCATCCATGGTGCGTCTCGGTGGTGTCTGGCCTGCAACAGCCTCGCTCCGTGTCCTCCGCGAGGTGTCCCTGACCTGCGCCTGCTCAAGACTCCTTCCGCCGAGGTCTCATCAGGCTACCGGTACCGGACATAGGGGATGCCGAAGACGTTGGAAAGGTGCGCGACCTTGAGGTCGTCGTTCGTGCTATCGTAGTAGCTGACGAGGCCGAGGCCATCGACGCCAATCGTCACGGAAGTGTAATAGCCCACACTGCCCACGGTGTCGAGCGTGGAGAGGGTGGCGGTCGTGCATGCGATGTCCGAACAGTGCGCGACCTTGAGGTTCAAGCTCCCGGCGTTGTGGTAGCTGATGAGGCCTAGGCCGTCGACGCCGATCGTCACGGATGTGTACCGGCCCACGATGCCCACGGTGTCGAGCGAGGAGAGGGTGGCGGTCGTGCATGCGATGTCCGAACAGTGCGCGACCTTGAGGTCGCTGTTCAGCTGGTCGAAATAGCTGATGAGGCCGAGGCCGTCGACGCCGATCGTCACGGACGTGTGAAGGCCCACAGTGCCCGCGGTGTCGAGCGTGGAGAGCGTGGCGGTCGTGCACGCGATGTCCGAGCAGTGAGCGACCTTGAGGTCGTAATTGGACTCATCGTCGTAGCTGATCAGGCCAAGGCCGTCGACGCCGATTGTCAATGACGTGTAGTAACCTACATCGCCCACGGTGTCGAGCGTGGAGGTGGTGGCGGCCGTGCACGCGATGTCCGAGCAGTGGGCGACTTTCAGGTCACCGTTCGCGATGTCCCGGTAACTGATGATGCCGAGGCCGTCGACGCCGATCGCGACGGACGGGTATGAGCCCACATCGCCCGTGGTATCGATCGCGGTTATGGTGGCGGTCGTGCAGGCGACGTCCGAGCAGTGAGCGACCTTGAGGTCGCGGTTAATGTTGTCGTAGTAGCTGATCAAGCCGAGGCCGTCGACGCCGATTATCACGGATGTGAACATGCCTACATCGCCCGCGCTGTCGACCGTGGAGGTTGTGGCGGCAGTGCACGCGACGTTCGAGCAGTGGGCGACCTTGAGGTCGTGGTTAGTGTTGTCGTAGTAGCTGATGAGGCCGAGGCCATCGACGCCGATTGTCGCGGACGTGTACTCGCCCACATAGCCCGCGGTGTCGAGGCTTGTGAGGGAGAACACATCGCGTCCGATCCCATTCCCCGCCGGTCCCTGAGGTCCTTGTGGCCCCTGAGGTCCTTGTGGCCCCTGAGGTCCCTGGGGTCCCGGATCTCCTTGCGGCCCTTGAGGTCCCTGCGGACCTGGATCACCTTGCGGGCCCTGCGGACCCTGAGGTCCTGGGTCTCCCTGTGGACCCTGCGGGCCCTGAGGACCAATCTCGCCCTGGATTCCCTGCGGGCCCTGAGGTCCTGGGTCTCCCTGTGGTCCCTGCGGGCCCTGAGGACCAATCTCGCCCTGGATTCCCTGCGGGCCCTGAGGTCCTGGGTCTCCCTGTGGTCCCTGCGGACCTGGATCACCTTGCGGACCCTGCGGACCTGGGTCTCCCTGCAGGCCTTGCGGCCCGGTCGGTCCCGTTGACCCCTGCAGGCCCTGTGGTCCCTGAGGTCCGGTGTCTCCCTGCAGGCCCTGAGGGCCAGCGACCCCCTGATCGCCTTGAAGCCCCTGAAGACCTGTATCGCCTTGGAGTCCCTGCGGTCCTGTGTCGCCCTGGACGCCTTGGGAACCTTGCGGCCCCGTCGTTCCCTGTACCCCCGCGGGTCCCGGCAACGCGACCGATAAGATGAGCGCGACAGCCGCGAGCAGGACCGCGATGATACTCAGCGCCTTGCCTATGCCTCCTGATCTAGGAGAGCTTGAACCCTCCGACTTCTGATCTGACATGCAACGGAATACGGCTTGTCACATAATAGTTGTCCATACCGGGGTCGCCGTGTGGTTGCTCAGCGAGGATAGTAGACGGCGACGAGGGACGCGCTGTCGAACCGGTCGCCTGAATCGGCGCCGAGGGCCATGACCCCGTTCACGTAGAACGTCACCGTGGCGGCCGCGTCGACTGAGAAGGGATGCAGGAGGGGGACGGTCGTGTAGTGGTATGGATCCGTCGGGAGCGAGAACGGGACTGACACGACCCCGGTGTAGTTGTTAAACGTGCACTCCGTGGAGGAGGTCGCGAGGACGATGCGCGCCTCGTCGCTCACCCCGGATTCGTGGTTGATGCCGACGCCGACCGTCGCGCTGACCACGACCGTTCCGGCGCCGGGGACGGAGATGGAGACCTCCGCCCCGGGGTAGTGCGTGCAGGTCGAAGTGATCGTCACCGGTCCGCCGACGGAGTGCTGCGCCATTACGTTCCTCGGCGCCCAAAGTCCTGGGGCGATGAACGCGACGACGCGGGCGAGCACGGAAAGGACGACCGCGACCGCGCTCAGGCGCGTGGCGGTCTGGTATTCCCGAGATGGCGTCTTCTTGCGACCCTTCGTCGCTTCCTTGGTCGAATCCCGACCAGATTCGTCTTCGTCACGTCTGGAGGGCATGAGGGAGCGATTGCGGCCTCGGCGCAAGTACTTTCCGACTGAGTCAGCGCGCATGCTGCGACCTCCAAGATGGTCGAAGTTGACCCTATTGTCCCGCAGCACCCTTCGATGTTTGGCTGGAGGGTCTTGCGGGGTACGTGTCCCCATTCGAATGACCACGGGATGCTGGCTCACAATGCACTTCCGTGAGGTGCGGCGCCACGCGTCCGTGCCGACACTTTAGCGGTGATTCGTCCTCTTCTTCGCCTTTCTGATATTGAGTACATCCGTCCAATTCACGATTCCACCTATCTCCCCGCCAATCCTCACCATCACGGCCTGGTGGTGCAGCAGCAGCATCTTCCGGATCCCGGCGCTCTCGCTGTCGTCAATGATTGGGAAGGGAGCGCGGATGAACTCCCTCACGGGCCCGTTCGCTTCTTGACCCACTCTTGAAACAGTTTCACGGATTTCGGCGGCAAGTCGGTGCGTACGTTTACTGGCAATCCTAGATGATCATAGATCTTCTTCGTGAGATTCTCTTGGCCGAGAGGATAGATTTGTGTCTTGAAGGTCCATGTAAAGCCGTTGGCTTTGTAGACTTGATCCAAGTAGGGCTTATTCCATCTCACCGCGAATACAGGCGTGATTCCGAGATGCTCACACATTCGCAGTTTGATTGAGACCTCGTCTTTCGGCACCACGGCCAGCGTGTTCTTGACTTCAACGCCGATTACAAGTCGGTCAGAGTGGTGTTTGGCGATGAAGTCCAAATTGTGTCCGGTTTCCGTCCAAACAACGCCTTGATAGGAGTTTGTGTTCTCCCCCACAATATCGAACTGCTGAGCGCGGAGTTCAGCCTTCACCAGCGCTTCGAGGTGGCCGCCTAGCGCTTTCGTAATAATGGGGTCTGACATTTTATCGATCAGGGAACAAGCCCGCTTTGCGCGCGTTTTGATGATTCGGGTCTCCTTGTCGGTAACGAGCGTGGCGTTGTGGTAGAAGATGACCTTTGGCTGGCGCTTCGTTTTCGTGGTGAAGCTCTTTAGGCGCCCGTCTTCAACGAGTATTCCGAGTGCGTCCGAAACAACCCAAGAGAAGAATTCGCCCTCGAGAAGTACTTCCAATTGACCCTTGTAATAGGTTTTCTTGTTGGGTCGGCCTTTGCTATCCCGGAAAAACCTCCCAATGCGTTCTTGCGCTTTCTGGACGGCCGGGTCTGCGCGTGGGGCGAAAGGGTGTCCGTCGGGTCCGGGTTGTCCGTCCATAAACTCGGGTCCCTTGAATTGTTGGAAAGAGGGTTGTGTTGAGTATATAAAGGGTATTTAAGGAATCATACGGACGTTCCTTCCCCTATTGAATACAACATGTGTCGGTGAGCTGTTCAATTATATGGAGAGGTGCGGCACTGACTGCCGATCGACTTCTGTGTCGCTACGGTCCTCGGTCAGGACGTCTCGCCCTTCCGCCCTTCGTCTTCCTGAGGTCGAGTACATCCGCCCAGGTCACGATGCCCCCGGCCTTCCCGCCGATCCTCACGAACACGGCTTGGCGGTGGAGGAGCAGCATCTTCAGGAATCTTGCGCTCTCGCTCTCGTCCACGACCGGGAAAGGCGGGCGCATGAAGTCCCTTACGGGCTCGTTCGTCATCTCGGCGTAGTCCTCTCTTCCCGCCACCTTTTCAGTCAGGTCCTAAGTGCAAATCGATTGACGTCGAAATCTTCTTGGCGATTGGCGCCCTCAAGTCCCTGGGATGGCGGGAGTGCGATGAACCTATCACGGGACTGTAGGTTTCCTCGTCAATGCTTTCTCCTGACGGGTTCAAGGGTGATCGTGGATTCCGAGTCGTCGAATGTCACCCTGTATAGTCTGAAGACCGGATCCCTCCCGATCAAGATTGGCGTGTCCCCTTCCTTGGGTATGCTTGCCACGACATCTCTGAATATGAAGTAGCGCCCGCCGCGCCCGATGGTCAAATCCACTTGAGCTGAAAAGCGAGGCACCTCGTGGCTCACGACTCTCATCGGTTTCTTCTCGTCCCGCAGCTCCAATTCCAGGACCTTGGCCACGCCCATCGGCAACACGAGACCATCAGATCCCGAGTCAAGAATCCCTTCTGTCGGGGAGGTTTTCCTGCCCCTCCGCTCAAAGGTGCAGGGCAACACCGGGTAGCTATACATTTCCATAGAGCCCGTGGCGGGATTCGTGACCTCTTGTATCTTGTACTTGAACACGAATCTGAGCGGTTCGCCGCCTTCCAACGGACTCAATAGAAAGAGGCTCCCCCGGAAAGAATTCTCGTGACTAGGACTTGCTCAGGCGGGTATTTCGCGGCCTCTCGGAAGACCTTCTCAGCGCTGTCGCTTGAGACGATGACGCGGTCGTTCAGGACAAGGACCCATTTCCCCTCGACCCCCCGGACTCTTCCGGTCTCGATGGGCTTCATTCGGGTGCCCGCCGACCCGCTGCTCGCGTGGCGTTTCTTGTGTTCGGTCACTGATATCTTCAATGCGTCAGGGCCCTTATCAACATTGGCATCGGGCGTAACACCTCAGGACCGGAGTAGACGTCATCCTCAATCAAGATGACGCGCATTTCCTGCATTCGCCTTCCTCGCGTCCAGGTCATCCGCCCAGGTCACGATGCCTCCGACTTTCCCGCCAATCCTCACGAGCACGGCCTGGCGGTGGAGGAGCAGCATCTTCAGGATCCCCGACCACTTGCTTGTGTTCAGTGTGGCGACATCCCAAAGTATCGGCACGACTTTCTCGGAACAGCCAATGTGATTAGGATGCAGTGACATCGAATTCCTGCTCAGCTCATATTCGTCCCGATTCATCCGGTGGAACTGTAATACCTATGATCTCTGATTCCGTCAGGTACTCCTCTCTCGAAATCTCCCCTGCATCGTAGGCTGCCCTGAGCTTCTTGGCTGAAGCCTCGACATCATCCATGCCTCGTATCCTGCTTCGAATCCACCTGACATCGTCTAATGTGAGCTTCGGTCCCTCCAAATCGTCAGAATCGTATCTCCTCCGGTCGTCGTAATAATCAACGACCGCCGGCCCAACAAGGGACAAGCTCGCCGCAAGAAGGCCGATCACGATGCCGTATCCAAAACCGAGAGAAATCGAGGAAGTCTGCCCTGCCAGACCCACTATCCCAACCGACGCGACCGCGTCTCCTGCAAACATGAAGACGGACATCTTCCAATCCAACATAGTAAAGAAGCAGGCAATCGCGAATATCCCGATTCCGATCAGCATCACTGCGAGCCATGATGTACCGCCCGAGCTGACTGTTTGATTCGTTCCCGGAATGCTCGTGCTGAAGAGCCCCAGGAAGTCGATGGCGCTAATTGTGATGCCAATGTTTCCACCTCCTAAGGTTGGGATGCTCACCACGGCCCATGGCAGTTGCATGCTGAAGAGGCCAAAGATCCCTCCCAACAATCCCACTGCCCACTTCCCATTGAATTCTACCGGTATGAGCATCGAATCCCTGCTGGAGCGCGTCATGGCAATTCACCCTCGGCAATGGAGATTCCCGCCCAAGCCTGTCGGAGCGGATTCACGGAAGAGGAGGTCCGAGCGAGAATGACCGGTGTCCTCATCGCGTTTCCCATTCTTCAAAGCATCGTCTCCCCTCCACGGGAAGCATGTCCTCTCTTTCGGCGGGGTCGTTCCCCGTGATGAGACAGCCGCAAGCCCCAGACTCTCCTTGACGAACTCATAGTCGCGTGGAGAATCTGGAAGCCGTTCGAGAAGTCCCAGCCTTCGAGGGAGCAGGAGGGTGTCTAGCGCGTCCGAGGGATGAAAGGGGCAATCTTTTCAGTCGCGCGCTTACCTCGCGGGTCCGGCGCAAAGGACTCCCGACAGCGTGAATGCAATAATGATCGGCGCCAGATTCACCATCAAACCATTCAAGAAGCTGAGATGAGAGGCGAGTTCCCCCAGCCGTCCTTTGAGTGCCTTGGAATCGACACAGGTGATGAACAAGAGGAGGTTGCCCAGCGTGAAAGACACACTCCACGCCGTGCCGAAAGGCAGGGTCAGCATTCCACAGTTGGAGACTCTCCACAAGCCATAGATGGAGAAGACAATCAGACCCAGGTTGAACAGATTGAACGCGAGCAGGGCGACAGGCGGGATTCCAAAGACTCCGAAAGGGCGTCCCTCCGCGCTCTCCCTTCTCAGGATCCAGGTCATGGAGATTGCAAGTGCGATCCAGACAAGGATTCCAATCAAAGCAGACAGGAGAAGGGCCGTGAACAGTGGCTCGCTCAGGAAATTGCTGACCTCAAGGAACCCGAGAAGGAAATAGGCTGCCGCCGCGAGGTACATGGCGATGGGCACAAGGGACAGCGCCCTCATCCTCGGTGAGAGCGACCGCCAGACAGTCCGTCCACCGGTATCCATCGAGCAGACATGCGAGACCGTTGCTATAATGCCTTCTCGGCTTCGCGGCGTTCCATGCGAACTCGCCGATTGGACGACGAGGACAAGGAGAAAGAAATACCAAGGCAAACGAGGAGAGAGGAATCCCGGGTTGCCGCTTCAGCAACGCCGGAATCGTTTCCCAAGATGAAACCAAGCGCGTTGCGTCACAAACCGCTGAGCGGCATCGGTCATCCGCTGTACCGCATCGGTCCCTAGAAGAGTCTCGTGCCCCCCACGCCATAGCGCTTTGCGAATTCGCCGCTCAAGTCCGCCCTGAGCCTCGACAAAACCAACTTGTTCAGCGGTGTCTCCGGACCGAAACCGATTTCGACGATTGGAGGGTTGAAAGACTCGCTGAACCAGACTCTTAGCTTGAAATCCACATCATAGATGTCGAAGTAGGTTATGTTCACCTTGAAGGCCGTCTTGCTGTCCTCTCGGGGATTCAGATAGCCATGCTGAGCGAGGAACGCCCTCGCCATCCCCAAGACGTCATCCCGTCTCAGTCTCGCGTCCTCCAACGCGGAGAAGTACCAGTCTTTCTTGCCCCTGTCAATCTGAACCAGCTTGACCATAGCGATGACACCGGCCAGGACGGTCGATATCGTCGCGGTGCCTATCGCGACCGCGGCCTTGTTCACAGAAGGTATGAACTCCAGGGGGAAGAACGACAGCGGGATGTAGATGACCGCCCAGAGGAAGACCAGCGCCAGGGCTACGAAGGCGGACTTCATCGCACCCAACTTCTTGGTTTCGTAGCGCTCCCATTCATTCCTCAATATCTGATCCATCTTCTTCTGCACCATCGTGCCTCCCCTGCGCCATTCGCGCTCAGCGCCGCCACTCACACCGTTGAGCATGGATATCCCCGCCCATATAGAAACAAGCCGCCATGATGATGGGCGAGCCATTGAAGGATCGCAAGTTGCTCGTGGAGAGGTCGCCGAAGGCGTACATGGAGCAAATCGGGTGTCCTCTTGTTTTGCCGTTCGTCAAAATGGCGACAAGCGCATTGACCGGAGGTGCAAGTGACGGCAGAGCACTTATCCCGACACTCTCAGCAACCCTCAAGGGTCTCAGCCCATCTTCCTAGGTGATCAGATTCAAGGTCATAATCTCTTACCGGAATGGGGGCAGCATCGGCCTCCATCCGCCGAAGAAAGCTCGCGATGTCGCTCGCGGACTGACCTCGCAGACCGACAGCTTCTTCGTAGCGAGTCTCCATGAAGTGAGCCCCTGCGCGCTCGTCATCAATCATCCCGAAGTAGGTCTCAATTTGCCTTAAGGTGGGCTTGCCTCTGCTCGACATGCCAGATTTTCCCCAAAGCTCGGCGCACACGGGACACCGGCACGGTTGAACTGGCTGGTCGGAAAAGAGAGCCCGGGCATTGGTGATCACCGTCTTCATCTTGAGTCCTTTAAGATAGAATCTAGTCGCGAACCCGCCTCCGGTTGCTTTGACATCTATGCTTTTTGAGTCTCCGTAGCCGATACCGTGACTGAGTCTCGATAGACCAAGAGAGGCGAGTGACAGAGAGAAATACCCGCCATATAGCATATGGACCGTCCCGACTCTTTGCGACAGTTCTCGAACCGCCAGGGCGACCGCCGTCAAGTCAGCAACGCTGCTCCTTCGTTCATTGAAACCGGATATCCATAGAATGAGTCCATCGACTCCCTTGAGATCTCTGGCAAGCCGGGTCCAATCCGCTGAGTGCAGGAAAGACATGTCGGTCGAGACCACGGCATGCACCTTGGACTTCCCTCGGAGGCCGACCATTTCCTGGACCGAGGCCACGTTGACTGGGTACAACGGGTCGCTTTCGTCCTTGAAGTGGAAGTAGGGTGCGACAAGGGCATCCGGCTTGATTTCTCCCTTTGTCTCTTCGCCGAGCATCTGTCGGTATTTATCCAACGATGCCTGCGAGGGAGACTTCGAACGGCACAGATCGGTCTGAAGCTCCAAGCTCTTTCGAACAATGCTGTTCAGGAGAGAAGTGGACTTACCTTTACTATCTACAAGGGCGTTTGGTTTTAGCGGTCCCGACGAGAATGCTTTGGACACGTTCTTGCCGAGGTACTCAATCAATTTCTCCCAGGACTTTTTCACTCCCGTCCCCTTACTGATGAGTCCTTGGTCGAGGGTCAGAGCGTATGTCATCGGGTCGACAATGAAAGGCTTTCCAAGCTTCGGAAGGAATTCATTGATCCACGTTCGCCACCAGACCAGGATGTGCGCCGGGATGACAAGGCCGTGGTATCGCGTCTTGTACCTCTCCAAGAGTCCTTGCTCCTTTACGGAGCCTAGGCGATACCACAACTCAGGAACGGCCACCGCCAGTCCCTCCGGTCTGTTTTGAACGATGCTCCACGTGATTCCTCACTTCTTGGAGAAGCCCGACATGGATGATCCTTGACTCCCTTGCCTTCGTTACGACCGTTGCCTGACCATCGACTGCGATTAGCCCGATCCCGTATCTTGCCAAAGCATCCTCATCAGTATTACGTGAGAAGCGCTCTTCGACCGCCAAGTATACGCGGTTCGCGCACAGGCGATACATCATAGCCTGTCTCAGTCCCGCCCGCCAGTCGCGGACTTTTGCCTCAACTGCAATGACACGACGTGAATGGGAATCGACCGCCGCGAGGTCAATCTTCTTGCGACCCAAAGGGACCTCCCTGGCGGTAACCATTCCATCTTCCATGAGGAATCTGTCGACCCGCCGGACTATCGTGGACTCCTTCATGAAAGCTCCTTCCTTCCTCCTATGTAGACCGCTTCCCGACGACCCTTGAAATGGCCATCAAGAGTTAAAACCTTACCATGGTTCGATTCAGCCACTGCGAGGAGGATGCAATCCACGATTCCCATGCCTTTGTTGTCGTGCTTGGCAAGTAGCTGTCCAACTCTGACAGCTGTGTCGCAATCTAGGACGGGGAGCTGTTTGCTCATAATCTGGATATTCGTCATGTCCTGGTCAAATCCGGGCTGATTCTCCTTCGCATAGTGCTTCTGCATCTCTGCGAGCACAACTGTCGGGGTGAATATCTCGACGGGCTTGCCCGGAGGGCGGATGAGCCGACTCACGCGTTCCCCCCGGTCGGTTCCCCTGAAGTAGTCGATCCAGGCGGAAGCGTCGACGATATACCTTCGCAATCTTGCATCCTCGCACTATTCACTGTGTTCAAAGGCGGGCAGGTCCGGACGAGAGCCGAAGCCGAGTATCTTGTCCAATATCTTCGACTTCCGGATCATCCCTGGGTAGCGTTTGTAGACATACTCGAGAAGCTCATTGAGTTCGATAGCATTGAACCTCTTCTTGATGCTCTGCAGGGCGCGGCGCTCCTCGGGCGCAAGCCCGGTGAACAAGGCGCCTCCGACCCGCTTACCTCGCTCGGTCAAGGCGTAAATCTCCACCGTTCTAGGTTTCTCAGCTGCTGATTCCTCATATCTGCTGGTCACCATGAGGCCGTCCACGACCTCGCTGTAAGACTGAAGCTCCTCGACCCGTCCCGTGACCAGGCCGCCTGCCTTCAGGGCATCCAGGATGTCGACCACTTCTCCCGAATACGGACCGAAATCATAGGCCTCGTAGACGAGTTCACCGCCAGTCTTGTTCTCGAAGTCCGCTTCCTTGAGCAGGAGGAAGAGAAGCTTCTCCAGTCTGGTTATCCCTCTGATCTCCTCAGACGGCTTCCCCGTGCTCCCAGGAGCGTACAGCAGCGCGATTATCAGATCGGCTCCAGACTCGATCGGCATGAACAATCCTCCATCTCGAAATCGGGGCCGCCTTATTTAAGTTGGCAGGAGAGCTAGCTGCGAGTGCCGACAACGGCCGCCGAGTACGAGCGGGGGCTTGCGGTGCTCTTCCTCGCACTTCATGAACTCTTCCAATGCATCAGGCCCGTGGAGGCCATGGAGTATCGGCACGACGTCGTCCGAGCCGCATTTCTCGCACTTTGGCGGCGGTTCCATATCATCGTCGTCTTGTTCCGTCTTCTCTTTCTCGGGCATGGGCTGCAACTTTGTCAGGAGGCATGTGTGAATATCATCCTAGATGATTCAATTCCGTCTCGAATCGCGCCATGGAGGAGGCAATTGATTCCAGAGCGAGTCGCGGTCTATCCGGCCTTCTCGCGATCGACATCACCACCTTTCCGACTCGGATGAGACGATTCTTTCGTTGCAGCCCCCACAGCCTTTTTACTCCGACCGCGTCTATGGCCCTGGCATGCCTGAAGGGGATCCAGAGGACAAGAAAGACCCAGCGGAAGAAGCCCCTGCGGTGAAATATCTGTCAGTCAGCCAGCTCAACCGGAGCGTCAAGGCGCTGATCGATAGCGAACCCGGCCTCCAAGGCGTCTGGGTCCTCGGCGAGTTCTCCAACCTCAAGCCTGCGTCCAGCGGCCACTGCTATCCGACCCTCAAAGACGAGGACTCGGAGATAGGCTGCGTCATATGGGCCAGGACGCTGCGCCAGCTCTCTGTCCGTCCCGAGGAGGGCATGAAGGTCCTCGTCTACGGGGATGTCGACGTCTATGAGCGGAAGGGCAGGTACCAGCTCGTCGTCCGCGACGTCAGGAAGTTCGGCGTGGGGGACCTCTACGCCCGCATGGAGGCGCTCAAGGCGAAGCTCAGGAAAGAAGGGCTCTTCGACCGGAAGCGGCCCCTGCCGGAGTTCCC
Source organism: Thermoplasmata archaeon (assembly GCA_041489255.1). Taxonomy (GTDB): domain Archaea; phylum Thermoplasmatota; class Thermoplasmata; order RBG-16-68-12; family JAFNFQ01; genus JAFNFQ01. Next base: position 40,934 of record JBGPQV010000022.1, read on the forward strand.
GAGGGTCGTCGGCCTCGTCACATCCGACACTGGAGCAGCGGTGCAGGACATGATACGCATCATCGGCCGCAGGTTTCCCATCGCGCGCATGATCCTGGTCCCTGTCTTGGTCCAGGGGGCCGAGGCGGCCGAGGACATCGCGGCGGGGATCCAGGAGATGAACGGGCTGCGAGAACCCCGCCCTGACGTGATGATCGTGGGGCGCGGCGGGGGCAGCATCGAGGACCTCTGGGCCTTCAACGAGGAGGTCGTCGCGAGGGCGATGTTCGCCTCGGACATACCTGTCATCTCGGCCGTGGGGCACGAGACGGACTTCACGATCGCGGATTTCGTGGCGGACCTGAGGGCAGCGACGCCATCCGAGGCAGCGGAGAAGGTCGTGCCCGACAAGGAGGCCTTGCTCGGACAGATCGACGGGACCCAGGAGGCCCTGTCCAAGATGATGACGGACGCGATCCAGGGTCTCGAGCAGGGTCTGGACGACGAGGCGCTGCAGCTCGAGGGCGCGATGGGAGAGCTGCTCGTTTCCGGCTCTCGAGACATCGATCACGTCGCTGAGATGCTGGAATCCCTTGGCCCCCGCAAGGTCCTCAGGCGCGGCTACGCGATAGTGACCCGCGAGGGAGAGACGGTGAGCAGCGTGGCGGTGCTCCATCCCAAGGACGACGTCGAGATCATAGTGACCGATGGGAAGGCGGGAGCGGAGATTCAGAAGGTGAAGAGGGTCAGGACGGTCTGAGAGGAGTGTGAACATGACGAAAGCGAAGAGAGGCGGGGCTGGAGGCGCGTCCGATGTCGACTTCGAGGAGAACCTGAAGAGGCTGCAGGATATCGTTGCAGGTCTGAGCGAGGGGAAGCTGCCCCTCCGCGAGGCGCTGTCGGACTATGAGGAGGGGATGAGGCTCGTGAAGGATTCCCGGAGGATGCTGAAGGAGTCGAAAGCCAAGGTGGAGAAGCTCAACAGGCTGGCCGGGCGGCTCGAATCATTCGAGCCGATGAACAACGAAGGGTAGTCAATCGTCAAGCTCCAGAACTTGGCGGAGTGCCGCAACGCGATTATGGAATTCCTCAGGAGGCCGCTGAGAACCCTAAATGTGGCGGTTCTAAACTTTGGCTGATGCAAAGGTCAAGGTATCAGTTCCGGTGGAAACTGGAGATCGGATATCTCATTTCGATTTGAGGGAGCTATCTAATATGACCTGGGTGGAATTACCCCCGAGGTTGAGAATGCGGGATTCACGCTTCTGCCCGGTTTGTAATTGCGGAGCAGAAATCGAAACCGCTTTTCTCTGCCATGTGAACATGGAGGTGTAGAGATGAGACAGAAGATTCTATTGATTGGAATTGTGGGCATGCTTGTGAGTGGAGCGATGTTCTTCATCCCGGGCACGGCCACGGCGCACGACGGCACCGTGACCGTGATGTCGGCGAGGCTGCCGACCGTGAGTGCATTGATGCCCGCTGTATGGAACGGGACTTACGCGTATGTGTTCGGTGGCGGCGTGACCGGACCCAGCGTCATAGACGAGATAGTGAGATACGACCCTGCGACGGACACGGCAACAACAATGAACGCAAAGTTCTCGATTGGGATAAACCAGATGGCCGCGGTCAAGGTAGGCCAAGATATCTATGTATTCGGCGGCTACTACATAAGCGGCCAAACCGATGAAATAGTCAAGTATTCCCCTTCGACAGACACTCTGACAGTCATGTCCGCCAGAATGCCCTACTCCGCTTCGATGACGAACGCTGTCTTCGATGGGACCTGTGTCTACTTGTTCGGCGGATGGGATGCATACAATTTCAGGGGCGAGATATGGAGATACGACCCTACCTCGGACACTATGACGGAGCTGTCAACGAGACTCCCGTCGCCCTGGAGGGGACAGGCAGTCTGGGATGGACAATACGTGTATCTACTGGGCGGCGAGGGTTCCGCTGGGTATTCGAATCAAATACTCAGGTTCAATCCAGGGACCGGCGAAATCGCTCCGATGTCTGCAACACTGCCTGAAAGCATGGGGTTCACCTCGGCGCTATGGTCAGGTGACCATGTTTATGTCTTTGGTGGTGGAGTTGCAGGTGGACAGTCTGACAGTATCTTTGAATACACTCCTCAGACAGACAGTATCAGGACGCTTTCGGCGAGACTGCCGGCGGGATTGGCAACGTGGGGATCTGCCATATGGGACGGGGGTGCGGCCTACATCTTCGGCGGTCTGAGACCAGCGCCAGCCAGAGACAGCGACCTGATATTGAAGTTCACTCCAGAGCAGCCCGATTTCAGCCTGTCAGCAACACCATCTTCCCGAACGGTTTCGCCTGGAGGGACGACAATGTATTCAGTTCGGGCAATCAAGCAGGGGTATTTCAGTGATCCCATCACCATATCGGCGACGGGTCTGCCAGCCGGTGTCACCGCGGGCTTCCTCGACAATCCCCTGACACCCCCTTCCTCGACGGTGATGACGGTCTCGGTCGGAGGCGGTGTGCAACCTGGCACCTACTCGATCACGATCAATGGGACGGGGGGAGGAAAGGATAACTACACATCAGTCAACCTAATCGTGCCGTCAGGCGACTTCAGCGTGTCCGCAGCACCACAATCTCACAGCGTGGTTCCCGGCAATAACGCGACCTACTCGGTTCAGCTCATCGAGCTGGGTACTTTCGAGAGCCCAGTCACCCTGTCGGCAACCGGCCTGCCGGCCGGGGTCACGGCGAGCTTCCTCGACAATCCTCTGACGCCTCCTTCCTCTACTGCAATGATCATCTCTGTAGGTTCGAGTGCGCAACCGGGAACGTATAGCATCACGATTACGGGGGTGGGAAATGGGAAGTCCCACTCGACGGCAGTGAACCTGACGATAGAGGCCATTGGATCTGGCAGCCAGCCTTCCCTCCAAGTGGACGTGTGGTGGGCAGTGATTCCTTTGTTGATATCGGTCGTTGTGATTGCTGTGCTCTTGGGTTTGCTTTCTTCCAGACGCCGCAAGGAAGCGCCAGAGGATCGGAAGGCTCCATAGGATATTGCGAGCGCCCAACCACAGAGGGCAGCACGCTCATTCCACTTTGAGATACAGGTTCACCTCCTTGCAACGCACCTTCGGAGTCATCCACCTCAACCTCCGCTTCGTTCCAACCGACCTAGTATCCAATCGGAAAGAGGCGCGCGGTACTAATACTACGCGCCCCTCTCCGATTGGACAGTAGCACGGTTGGAACCGGAAGAACTGAAAGAGAGGAAGCGCTTCACGTGGAGGGGAGACGATGAGCGGTCCCTTCACGCCGGAACAGAAGCGGGAGATCGTGGTCGCGCTGC
>JBGPQV010000023.1:0-39830 GCA_041489255.1 Thermoplasmata archaeon
GCTCAATGAAGATGACGACGATCTACCTGAACGAGCTCGCAAGGGGTACGCGAGAGGACATAAGCTCGCACCCTGTTAGATATTAACGAATCCCTGTCGCAAAAATGGCGATTAAGTCGCATGAAACGCTACACCGTCGGAGAGCCGATTGGCCTCTGGATCACGAGGCTCGTGAAGGCCATTCGCAAGAACTAAGACGATGGAGCGTGATAGAGGGCCGAAGTGGTCGCGATGGCAAACAAGAAGCAAGCAGCGAGAAGGAACGCGGGTGGGAGAGATTCTCCAGCTCAGACTGGTCGGACTGCGCAGGAACTATCCGAGAGCTACAACAGGTTCTTCCGGGTCTGGTCCGGCATGAGCCAAGACATGGGGAACCAGGTAGGCCAGAACCTGAAGAAGCGGCAGGCGACGTACGACGACTTCTTCGGGCGGTGGAACAAGCTCTCCGCCGAGGTCGGCAGCCGCCTGAGCAGGGAGCGCGCGAATGAAGGCGTGAGGGAGTTCTACGACGTCTGGAAGAACTACGCCAGCAAGATGGGTCCGAGACTGCAGAAGGCCGTGACCGAGGGCCTGCAGGGATACGACACCGTCACTCAGAGCCTCGACAAGTACACGCGGAAGATGAAAGAGCGGGCGCAAGGTCTCCTCGCCAAGCCTGAGGAACCGCGCAGCCTCGATGATCTCTACGGTGCCTGGCAGGAGTTCGGGACGTCCACCAGGAAACAGATGCAAGGCGCGATGGGCCAGGGATTGGTGGAGGCTGACGAGTTGACCAGGACATGGCTCGACTTCAGCAACCGCATGGATAAGCTGGTCTCAGATGTCGGCGGACAGGGCGCAGACTACGCCGATCTCGCGGAGCTCTGGCAGAAGTTCTCCAAGGAAATCGGGGGCTCTCTGATGTCCGTTGTGAACGGAACGGGCAAGGACATGGACAGTCTCCAGAAGACCTGGAACGACTACCACTCCAAGGTCGAGCGGGAGATGGTGCAGCTCGCCAGCGACGTCGGTATGAACTACCAGCAGCTCTACATTCGGTTCTTCGAGCAGCAGAGCGAGGCGTTGAACAGCCTCGGGCAGTGGTGGCAGACCGCGGTCGAAACGACGAGAAAGCAGCTCGGCGACATGCAGCGCAGGCCGCAGGAACGTGAGAAGAGGCCTGGAGAGACGAGACGCTAATATCGCTGCGTCACCTTCGGAAATCGCAAGCCGGAGCACTACCTTCCGGTGACAGTCGGGAGACCGATATGCAGCCTCACTGATTAGCCCCGGCGATCACCCGCGATTCTTTTTGCCCACAACCGTCCGATGCCCCCGCCAACAAGTCTCGGAATCGCTCCGTCCGGAGCGGAGACTCCCGCCACCGCCAAGATCTACTACAACGATGGAACCGGACCCATAACCCAGTCCTGGCGGGACTTACCCATTCATCGCGACCGACTCCACCCGGCGCATCCTCCTCATGGCGGGTGATTACAGCCTGAGGCCGACCGTGATAGACGATAACGGCGGTACCTCGGAAGTCGTGATCATCCCGGTCATCCGTTGAGAGCGGGAGCACCGCCATAATCAGAACATGACTGGACAGTGAACCCTCTTCCCCTTTGGCTCCTCGCGCTCCTGCCGCGGCTGGCCCAGCCAGCTGCGGACCCCCGTTGCAGTAATCACAATCGCATCATCAATATCCTCGATTATCGCTACTCGACTAGCAATTCCCGGCCATACACCTTCCGCAGGAAGTCCGTCGAGAGACGATACCTCCGGTCACGCTTCTCCTCCTCGGAGAATATCGACATCGTCTGCTGCCGGCCAACACGGGGCGATGGAGACCAGAAACGCGGGGAAGTGCATCGATGCGGCGGTTGGAGTCCTTGGCCTCTTCAGAAGCGACACTGCCCGATGAGCTCTTCCGTGATCTGCGTCCTCTCGTCGAACGCGAGGAGGAGCTCGCGATGACATGAATTCCTGGAGAAGAAAAGGTGAGTGAGCACGCCGGCATCCTTGGCTGCCTGGACCGCGGGGACGAAGTCGCTGTCGCCCGTGACCACGACCGCCTTTTGTATCTGGTGATCCCAGCTCATCCTCACGAGATCCACGGAAAGCAGGACGTCGACGCGCTTCTGCTCGAACGAGGCTCCTTTTCTTGCGAGGCGACCGAAGCGAACCTCGAACCTAGGAAGGCACTGCAGTTTGTTGATCCATTTCTGCGCACGCTCGTATCGCTCTGACTCCTTCCGCGTCGGGGGGTTTCCTTGGAAAGGCATACAGTAGTAGAGGTATGTCCTGAGCCGTTCGTAATCTGGCCCGACGAGGAGGTCTGAGAATTTCCTGAAGTCGAGTCTCGCCTCATCGAATTCATGCTTGAGTATCATCGCCAAGTATCCATTGTCGATGAATACAGCTGCTCGCATATCGTTCATCTATTCGCATCCCATCTCATTGCATATAGGAACCTGCAGTTCCCTCGGGAACAGCAGGGCGTATTTCGAGGATAAGATGGTTCTCCGGTATATGAATACTTTGTGCAGAGTTATGGAATCCAGAAGCGAGTGAGATAATCGGGACGCGCGGAGACTCATCAGCTCGGCGACTTTGGCGGCGACTCGCTCGGTTCCTCTGTCTCCTCTTCTTCCGCCTTCGGCTCCTCGGCGGCGGGCACCGCATCTTCCTTCTTCTTCCGTCTCATCAAGACCAGGATGACTACCGCCGCAAGGACCGCGACCACTATCACGATGGCCAGCACTACGTAGATATCGAGACCCATCAACTCTCCTCCCGCATTCACCGAGAAGGAGTGCTCTCCCGTCTGCGGATGGCGGGCCTCGTTGCCCGCGTCGTCTGTCGCGTTGATGTAGTAGTAGACAGTGCCCGATTCTGATTGGGCAGGTATGGTGGCCTCGTATGTGTCGCCAGTTATCCTGATCATCCTGACTTCAATGAACGTCGTTGCGCCGACCGCCTTGTAATGTAGGCAGACAACCTTGACGCCGATGTCGTCGGTGACGTTGACGGTGATGATGATCGCCTTGTTGACGGGGACATCGCCGTGAGGCGTGTGCGTGATGAGTGGGGGTGTGTCATCATTCACCTCGACCTGCCTGGTCGCGTTGCTGACAAGCCCGCCAGTGTCCCTGACCTCGAGGCGGATCGTGTACGTCCCGGGCGCCGAGTACTGATGGTGCGCGGCCTTGGTCGTGGACCATGTCGTATCCCAGACACCGTCGTCCTCCCAGTCCCAGCGGACCGACAGGGAGTCGAGCGTGTCCTCTAAGTCGCTCGATTGGGAAGCGTCCACCCAGACCGAGAACGGAGGAGAGTCCAAGGGTGGTGGCATGAGAGCGATAGCAGCCAACGGCGGACTGTTGGCCTTCGTGACATTGACCGAGGCGACCGAAGAAGGATTTCCGCTCCAGTCCCAGGCCATCATCTCAATCCGGTTCGCGCCCAGAGAAAGCTGGACGGACATGGTCCATGATTCTGTCCCGGAGGCGTTCTGCCAGACCCCGCCGTTGATGCGCCCCACGACGCGGAAGAGACCGTCGGCTCCGCGATCATAGGCTGAGCCCGAGACGACGATTGATGCCTCGTAGACGACCACGCCCTCTGCGGGGGACTCGATTAACACCTCTGGCGGGAAGTCATCCGCGAGCGGGATGGACGTCATCAGCGGGTATCGATCCTCGCTGTCGAGGTCAAGAACAAACGGTGTGTCCCCGATGCCATCGGGCGCCGGGCAGATGTCCTGATTCGGACCGCTGCAATTGTCAGCCCCGAGGAAATTCGACCAATGGTTACCTCCGCTAGGGTAGCCGTTGTCCCAGCGGTTCTGCGAACCCATGTCGTCCGCGGCCTGCGTGGGATGATGGTAAATGTCATTTAGGATGTTGTTGTGATGAACGGAGATGTCTCTGGAGCCCCAGAGGAGAATCGCCTCGTTGATATTGTTGTAGAGGCTGTTGTTGTACATTGAGACATTCGTCGAAGCTTCCGAACGGATTCCGTTCCCACTTGAGAAGGAGATGTTATTCGCGGCGACGGACACGTTTTTCGAGGACGTTAGGGTTATGCCATGCCAACTCGTTGAATTCATGGCGTTGCCAATGAGGGAGACATTCGAGCTCTGATGGATCGCCAGCCCGTAGTACCGTGCGTCCGAGACGACGTTGGCGGACAGGGTCGCATTAGATGAGAATGCGAGCGCAATGCCGCAGAGCGTGGACTGGAGGGTGTTGCCCATCAAGGAGAGCCGAGTTGATGACCACACGCCGATTCCATAGAGTGTATCCGAAATGCGGTTCGCCATGAGAGCGATGTCGTTCCCGTAGGCCACCTGGATGGCCTGATCTGTATCGGAAATCTCGAGGTTTGCTATGTTCGCTCTGGTGCAGTTGGCCAAGAGCACCTGTCCGACGGGGATGTCGTTTAGGACGAGATCCGTGCAATCCTTGTAGTAGAGGAGCGGTCTTCCGTTCACGCTGTTGTCCGAGACAATGGTGTGGGAAGCAAAGTGAGGGCCCGTCGTTCCAGAAAGGAGGACGCCGTCGGACAGTAGGATGTTTCCTGATAAATCGATTCCCGTGGAGGAAGCAAAGAGGATGCCAACATCTTCGTTCCGGGAGATGACATTGGCACCCAGGGAGACGTTTGACGAATGGTCGAGCAAGACGCCGTATCGGCCGTTGGCGGAAACGGTATTGGCTGTGAGCGTGACGTTAGTGGATGAGTAGATGGCAATCCCATCCACATCATTAGAAGAGATGTTGCTAGAGGAAATCGAAACTTGATTAGAGGAATCCAGACGGATGCCCGCGCCCGGATTTGAGAAAGCACTTGTGTCGCTGATGGAGACGTTCGCAGACCAAGTTAGCCCGTAGCCATAGCCATTGTTGGAGGAGAGGGTGTTGCCTGCGAGGGTGATGTCCGCAGAGTAAGAGATAAAGACGCCGTACCCTCGGCTCGAGGCAATCGCGCTGCCCGTGATGAAGATGCGAGTCGAGGAGGCTACGTAGATGCCATACCAGTTGCCATCAGACGACACGTTCTCCAGAGCGCCATCTGCTACATTGACGAGCAGGACGCCCACATTAAGCAGCCCACCGGAGTGCACACGCCCGTTCCGGATGACGAAAACGGCATCCGTATCACGAACCTCGATTCCGTTCGCTGTCGAAGCATCGATCTCCCAACCCTCGATCACATACGGATCCGATGGAGTCCCGCTTCCGCCTGTGATGCCATTAGCGACGGTGAAATCCCCATTGCCATTTATGAGAATCGGTGCATGGGGAGTGTAGGCCGAGGCTCCCGCAGGGATTGACACCAGAACCGACAAGGAGCTCAACACGAGAATCCCTAGAACGACCGATGACCGCATCTTCGTTACCGCAAGCATGGCCCAGCTCCCTATGTTCGAATCTGAGCATGTCGATTGTCCATAATAAAAGTGAGCGTGGGAGAAGGCTCGTCACTTGCCGCCTTTCATCGGTTCCTTCGGCTCTATCTTCTCCAGCCCGCCCATGTAGTCCCTCAACACCGGCGGCACCTCGAGCGAGCCATCCGCTCTCTGATAGTTCTCGAATATCGCCCTCAGAGCGCGTGACGTCGCTATTGCGGTGCTGTTGAGCGTGTGCAGGAACCTCTTCTCCCCGCCGACCTTTCCGCACCTGACGTTCAGCCTGCGCGCCTGGTAGTCCGTGCAGTTGCTGCAGGAGACGACCTCCCCGTACGACTTCGTGCGGGGGAACCAGGCCTCGATGTCGTACTTCTTGGCGGCTATGGTCCCGATATCCCCCGTGCAGACGTTCACCACCCTGTAGGGGAGGTTGAGCTGCTGGAAGAGCGCCTCCGCGTTGGACAGAAGCTCCTCGTGCATCTGCCAGCTCTCCTCCGGCCTGCAGAAGACGAACTGCTCGATTTTGTTGAACTGGTGAATCCTGAAGAGCCCTTTCGTGTCGACGCCGTGCGCCCCTATCTCCTTCCTGAAGCACGTCGAGTAGCCCGCGAACTTCATCGGCAGCAAGTCCTCGTCGATTATCTCTCCCTGGTACATCGCGCCAATCGGGTGCTCCGAGGTCGCGATGAGGTACATGTCCTCTCCCTCGATCTTGTACATCATGCTCTCGAAGTCGCCGAGGTCCACGACGCCTTCATACGGCTCGCGACGGAGCATGTATGGCGGGAGCAGAGGCGTATAGCCCTTCTTCACGAGGTAATCAAAGGCGAACTGCACGATCGCGATGTCCATCAGCGCCAGCGGGCCCTTGAGGTAGAAGAACCCTGCGCCCGCCACCTTCCTCGCTCGTTCGAAGTCCGCGACGCCGAGGTGCTCCATGAACTCGCCGTGCGGCATCAACTCGAACGGCGGGACCTTCGGCTCGCCCCAGCGCTTGACCTCGACGTTGTCAGCGTCAGAGGCCCCTATGGGCACGGACTCGTGCAGGATGTTGGGGAGGCGCATCAGCCCGCGCGTGATCTTCTCCTTGAGGGCGTCGACCTCCTTTTCCGCCTTCTCGATCTCCAGGGGCAGGCGGGCGGCTTCCTCCACCTTCGCCTTCACGTCCTGCCCGGCCTTCTTGAGGTTCGCGACCTCCTTAGTGAGCTCGTTGCGCTTGCGGCGGAGATCCTCGACCAGCTTCAGCTCCGCCCGCCATTCCTCGTCCCAGGTGATGACGTGCTCGAGGAGTTGCATCTTCTCCGAAGCGCCACGCTTCTCGAGGTCCTGCCGGATGATGTCAGGCTTTTCCCTGACGAGCTTGATGTCTAGCATTCCGAGACCGGAGAAACGTCAGTCTATAAGTAAACTTGTTGGCGGTTCGCGGGAGGCGAGAGACATGGCCATCCACCGCAAGAACCGGCGTGAGCGTTTACCCAATATGTATAAATAGAGTCGGCGGAATCGACTCTTTCACATGGCTGAGAAGAAGACTAGGACCACCGCCAAGAAGGTCAAGGACAAGTGGAAGTCGAAGAGCTGGTACTCAATCCTCGCCCCTGACATGTTCAACCGCATGACGATAGGCGAGACCTTGACCGACGACCCGGCGAAGCTGCCCGGCCGCATAACCCAGGCGACCGCCCAGGACCTGACCGGGGACTTCAGCAAGATGCACATCAAGCTCATGCTCAAGGCGTTCGACGTCAGGGGCAACGAGATCTTCACGCAGTTCGTCGGGCACGACATGACCTCGGACTACATCAGGAGGCTCACGAGGCGCAAGAGGACCAGGACCGATTCCGTGATCGAGGTAATCACCAAGGACAACTGGAAGGTCAGGGTGAAGCCGATGGTCATCACCGACAGGAGGATCCAGTCGGCCAAGCAGACCGCCATCAGGGCGATCATGGTTAGGACCGTCAAGGAGATAGGCGGGAGGGGCACGATCGGCGACCTGGTGAGGGTGATGATATCGGGCGAGCTCTCGAAGGAGATCGCGCAGGCATGCAAGAAGGTTCAGCCGATTTCCCGCGTAGAGATCAGGAAGTCGGAGGTCATCAGGATGGGCACGATACCGGAGCCCTCACCTCCAGCGCCGCCGCCCGAGGGCGCCGCGGAAGTCGAGGCGCCGGCGCCTCCTCCGCCGCCACCGGAGACTCCGCCACCGCCGCCGGAGCCCGCGCCTGAGGAGATTATCGATGAGGAGCCTGAGAGTTGAAAGTCGGGGTGGCTCAGCCTGGTGGAGCGTCGGACTCATAGGGTACGCTTCTGAAGAGGCGCTCCTGGGGCATCCGGAGGTCGCGGGTTCGAACCCCGCCCCCGACACCTAACGCTGTTCACTCCCATCGTGCGGGAGAGCATTCTCCTCCCGCAATCCGGCCTTCGTTGTCGCCGACTCATCGCGGCGGCAGGTTCCTCGTCTTCTTCCTCGAGGCCACGACGACGACCACCGCCACGACCACGATTATGATCATGATCAGCAGCAACAGCCCCGCGATCGCGGCGAAGTTGGGCGTCGATGCCGTCGTCGGCGGCGCCATGTACGCCGTGTAGACAGGGTCGTGCTCCACCCTATAGCCGTCCCAGCGCGGGAAAGAGACCGCATACCAGAGAGTGGACGTCAGGAACTCGTGCCCTCCGGTGAGGAACAGGTCGAGAGGCCCGTCGTACCTCGCCTGCAGGTCGGGGCTCAGTGCGTACGCCATCGTCGCCATGACCCCCAGGCTGAACGCCCCCTGCCATGCCACGAGGAGGCGGTCCACGAACGTCGCCCTGACTATCAGGTTGCGGGCGTCGTCCCCCGCGCGGACAGTCACGTCGGACGTCTCATTGATCAGGTCGAACTTGCCGCGGAATCCGACGTCGAAGACCCTTCTCGGAGGACTGCCCACCTTGAGGTTCAGGTCCTCCCCGACCTGGTGCTGGATGTCCGTGTCGATCGTGTGCCCGGTCTGGTTGCCCATGATCTGGTATGTCGAGCCGAACATCGCCACGTAGTGCACCGCGGCTATGCCCCAATTGTCCGGGATGAGTTGCGGGTTGACCTCGATGCCCCAGAGCCAGAGCTTCGTGACTTGGCCCAGGGTGTAGAACGTCTGCGCGGTCAGGGTGTTGTTAGCGCCGAACCTGATGTCGTAGGTGACCGACAGCTCGCTGAACCTCGCGATGTACAGGGGATAGACGGTGCTCAGGAGCAGCGCCCACGGGTTGCTCGCGTCGATTATCTTGGCGTAGAGGTTCGTGTACCGCATACCGAACTGGTAGTGCCCGTCGCCAAGTTTCTGCGCGGGGATCGGGGTGACTTCGGGCACGTAGTTGCCGCCGGTCAGGGTCCCCCCGACGCCGAAGGGCACGACGTAGTACACGTCCTCGTAACCGGGGTCGGGCATCCCGTTCTCCCCGGGACCGGTGCCGTTGTAGGTGTCGTTGAATGCCATCAGGAACGCGAAGACGGCGCCGATGAAGATGTCCCTGTTCTCGGGACTCTTGTAGTGCATCCCGAACAGCTGATAGGGGAGCGTTGAGACGTTGCCGTCCTTCTCGTACGTCTTGAACGCGAGGAGGAACGCTTGGGCGTCGTCGTGGTTCACGTAGGACATCGTCATGCTCGTCGTCGCACCGTTCGAGGTGTTCGACATGTCCGCCGTCCAGTACTCCTCCGTGAGGTGGTGCCCGGTGATCGCATACTCGTCGCCCGTGTGCCATGTCTCCGGTATCGGCGCCTGCGCCCTCGGCGCGAGCAGCGCGACACCGATCAGGGACAGCACGGCTGCAATAGCCGCAACCTTGACTTTCATCTCGTCACCATCCGGCGATGCCGGAACCGGCCGTGATTTCGACTCGCGGGCATAAGTGTTTCTATCCCCATATCATCGATGCGATTCATTGCGATGAGCCGCAGTCAGGACACCGCCGCCGGAGACAGCAGAGACGCCAGCCGAGGCGGGAGAGTATCTCGTGGAGGAGATGAGGCAGGTGACGGAGAGGATAATCGGGATCCCCGCCACGAGGTTCCAGGGGCTCTCGGCCAAGCATCTGCATCTCGTCCGCGGCATGGTCCAGGATATAGAGGCGCAACTGGCGGAATGGAGGGGCATCATCGGGACGGCCTGACCCGATACGACGAAGAAGGCACTTGGCGGGCGCGTCGGAGCGCAACTATCTTAGACTTGTTTCCGTTCCGGCTGAACATGATTCCCTCCAACGAGATTGAGAAGCAGGACCCGGGCAGCGGCCTCTGGAAGCGACTTTACGGGATGATCTGGCTGAACGTCCTGACATTCATCCTAGTGCCCTCGCTCCTCATACCCGGTGTGGTGCTGTCCAGTACAGAAGGGACCATCCTGACTGGGCTCCACATCCTGGTCGGCGCTGCCGTGCTAGGTCTGGCCATTTACAACATGACGAGCCTCGAGATGACCGAGTGCCCTGACAGGGTCAAGAGGATCTCCAAGGTGATTGTCGAGATGTCGGTGCTGGCATCGATCCTTGGCGTCATCATAGCGGTCGGCCTCTGGAATCTACAAACGTTCTGTCAGTTTGACCTGATCAGACTGATGCACCTGGTGGTCAGCCTCGCGATCATCACGCAGGCGACGTCCGTCGCGACGGGCTACGACATGTGGGAGGAGAAGGAGTTCGAGCCGAAGAAGGCGGTGACAATCGCGGCGCAATGAGCTCCATTCCTGGGATTCCGCGAACCATAGCGGGAATGCATCCGACCAACCACGACGATAGAGCTTTAGGCTGATCCCCGGTTTCCTGGAGTCGGTGGCGGACGTTGAGACCAGGTGATGAATCATCGTTGCGGAGAGAGACCATAGTGCCAGTGGGATTCGAGCGCTTGCCAGCCGACCAAAGAATCCCTGCAATCCATGAGTTGATCCGCAAGGTGGATGGCGGCGATGCCTTGACTCGCCTGGCTGCCATGCGCGCGATTGCGAATCTCCGAAACTACATCCCGGAGGAGACGTTCTCTCCCATTGCATCGAGTTTTCTTCGTCAAGCGCGAAGTGAGGATGGAGACACTCGATGTGCGGCTGCTCGTGGAATTATTCGGTTAGGACGCATCTTCTTGGGAATCCCACAGGACGACGCGTGGGCTGGCATTGAACCGCTCTTCTTCGATTCTGAACTTGAGACCAGATGGATTGCCACGCATTCTGTCGGATTGACCCTCAATAGCATCCCAGGGGGGAAGGCAGCCCAATTGATTGAGAAGCTCATGACGATGTGTGGTAGTCCCGGCAGAGAGGGCGAGATCGCAGCGTTTCTATTGGGCAGATTGTCGCGGGTCTTGCCGTCCGAGAGTACCGACTCCGTCGCGGCGAGATTAATCCAAGCATTCGACGATGGGGGTCTTGATATCAAGCGCAACGCTCTTCATTGTTTCAACGAAATGGCCTGTCGATTATCCGAGAATCGGTGCTGCGAGGTTGTCGAGCGCATCGTCGACTCGCTCGCGGATGACGAGTTGTGCGGAGAGAAGGATTTCGACCGGAGTCCTCTCTCGCCGTATCGCCACATGATTCCGGTGGCGATGAGTGAGACTGTTATGGACCGTCTCAATGAATTGACGCATCACGCGAGCACGACCGTCAGAAGGAGATCTGTGTCTGCAATCAAGACAATCAGGCATTGCATACCGACAGGCAGAATCGCTGAGACCGCCCGCGTTCTGCTGGATATGTTTGCTGACCGTGATCATCAAGTCGGACAGGGAGCCGCTGGAGCTTTCTTGAAGATGATTGCCGCATTGAACCTGTTGCCCGAGAACGAGCGAGTCGCCATAATCGACCGATACATGACAAGCTTCGAGACAACCGACTCGGTTCCGCTGTACCTTATTGACACTGATTTCCACTTCGGATGGCGGGAGACGATTCCTGCGTCATATCGTCCCGTGGTCGTGAACCGTCTCCTGAGTATGACACACCACCCTGAATCCGGAAAAGCGCGCTCGGCGATGCACGCTGTTGCAGCCCTCCATCGCGCAATCCCTCTGTCGATGCTTGAAGCGGTGTTCACTCGAATCATCGAAATGAGCCACGGGGAATCTCGGCGCACCGCGTGCAATGCCTTGGCGGATATCCTGGACACAGTCGACGAGGCAGGACGCTTAATCGTTCTGGACCGTCTCTTCGAGCTTGCCGCTGATTCAGATGAGCGCGTGAAGGGAGAAGCCTTGCACATGCTCGGAATCAATGAAGACTCGATTCCAGAGAATAGAGCGCCCACAGTGGCGAAACTCCTGCTTCAGGACTTGAAGCCCAGTATGGAGCGTGGCGAGCTTTCGGCATATGACATGAATCAGCTCGGTAGCGCACTACGCAAGACGCCCCGAGAACTACGTGAAGTATTCCTACCTAAGGTTGAAATCGATTCGCTGGTGGAGGAGTTGATAAACCTTGTAGGCCAGGGCTACGAAGAAGACTGCATGGATGCCGCAGCCGCAATTGCGAGCCTCGGTTGGATCATGCCGGAGGTGCAGGTCGCTGCGACAATTGGGCGACTGGAAGAGATGCCGATGGATATTCATGGCCAAGCACCTATGGCTGCTGGATATGCGATTGGTGGATTGTTGAGTTGTCTGCCTGTTCGAGAGCGAATCGAGACGCTCAACCGCTTTCTGGATCCTGAGGGAGAACGAGGAGAATATCAGCTCCCATGTGTATTGTCTGATTTAGGCACGGACATTCCGCCAGAATGTTTGAACAGGTCAATGGAGGCGATGCTTAGATTCACCGAGGATGACTACCCAGAAGATGTGAGACGCACGGCGGTTGAAGCCCTAGAGCGCTTGGGCTCGATCGAAGTCGCATGGCGGGAGCAGACTGCAGACAGACTCATCCTTCTTCTCGATGATGATGACATCTATCATTGGGCGATGAGGACCATAGGGAGCCTGAAGGAGAGTATTCCAGAAGCGAAGTGGCCCATCATTGTAGATCGGTTCATCGAACTCATAGATCATCGCCTTTACGGACATGTCGGGGGTCAATTAGCCAAGTCTTTATGCGAATTCGGAAGCCTGATTCCCCCGGAGAAGCGGGAGAAGATAGTCATGCAGATGTTGGACATCTTTCGTCACGAGCCGGACGACGCGGAAGTTTGGCCAGTCGCGCATGGTCTGAAAGAGTTGACGAGCCATGTCCCGAAACCGCTTCAAGTCGAGATTGCCAAGGCGCTTGAGCGCGAGTAGAGAAAATGACCGCCAACCCGAAGCCTTCATAAACCCCCGCCGCTTGGCCACTTCCGATGGCCCGCTTCCCTGAGGCCGAGAAACGCCTCCTGGTCAAGAAGATCTGCATGAACTGCTACGCCAGGAACTCCATCAGGGCGACCCAGTGCCGGAAGTGCCGCAGCAAGGAGCTCCGCTTGAAGGCAAAGGAGCCGAGGCGGGAGTAGACCATCTTATTCTCCCAGCGATGGCGGAAGCGAACCGCATGCGAGCATTTAAGTATTTGTCGCGTAATAATTACGCGAATGACGCGCATGGAGAGCCATCTGGCCAGGTACCGTGAGTTCAAGAAGTCCGCCGAGCTGTCAGATTCGGACGCCGTGAAGGTTGAATCCTGGTTCCTCGCAGCCTACCACGCCATAGAAGCGTGCGC
Organism: Thermoplasmata archaeon; assembly: GCA_041489255.1. Taxonomy (GTDB): domain Archaea; phylum Thermoplasmatota; class Thermoplasmata; order RBG-16-68-12; family JAFNFQ01; genus JAFNFQ01. The sequence continues at coordinate 13,048 of JBGPQV010000023.1, forward strand.
GGCGAAGCATCGAATTCACATCCAGAAGCACCATCTCGTTCCCCGTGAACTCGAACGCAACCCCGCCATCTTCGGCGAGAGGACGAAGCAAGTAGCCGATGCGTTCCGTTATCTGGACTTCGAGGCGCGGGCCAAGTTCGTCTATGGTGGCTCAGGCAAGGCGTCCGACCGGGTCCTGGCCAAGCGCAGCTTCGAGACCATCGAGTCAGCGTGCGAGGACGTGCTCCGATGAATCCACGCAAACACGACGAGGCGGTGGAGGAGATCCGGCAGGGCCTGTCCCGGCTGCGTGGAGTGCAATCGGTCGTCCTGTTTGGATCGGCCGCCAGTGGCTCGGCGACTGAGGAAAGCGACATCGACATCCTCGTTGACTGCGACGCAGCCGTCACGGATGCCGTCCGCGAGATTCTCTACGGCATAGGCGCACGACACGAGGTCAACGTCAGCCCAGCATTCTATGGCGAGGAGGAGAGTGAGAAGTTCGACACCCAGTTCATGGAGTCAATACTCAGGCACGGAAAGCCTCTCGTGGGGGAACTGCCTCGGCTCAGCCCGCACGACCTCGACCTCCAGCCGCTGCGTCTCGTGAGCTACCAGATAGATAGGCTCAGCCCCCGGAAGAAAGCCCAGTTGCTACGCATCCTGGACGGCTATCAGACCGAGAAGACGATCCGGCGCAAGAGATACGCCACACAGAAAGATGGTTTCGTGAGAAGGGTAGGCGGCTGGCGGGCGGGGAGAGGAGCAGTCGTCGTTCCAGAGGAGGCGATCCGGGAGCTGGACGCCATCCTCGAGCAGTTCGGCGCCACGCGCACCATGATTCCAATCTGGTGCCAGCGACCATGAGCAACAAGGGATTGCGTTATCCAGTAATCCCCTTCGACCCGCAAACGTGAGAAGAATCAATATCGAATGCGGACGATGGGGGTTCGTGCGGCTCACGGTTGACCATGCGATTCGTTCGGAATATCAGGGTCTTGCCGCGATTCTCTTCGCGATAAAGGGCGTGCGCGTCGAGGAATCGCTAGACGACCTTGAACACTTCAAGTCCGAGGCGCTCCAGAGATTCAGGTCCACGCTGAGCCTCGAGACTCTCAAGGATGTCCCCGCCCTCAGGGCCTATCGCGACTTCTTCTGGCGGGTTGGGATCGATCCGACGAAGACGAGGCCCGCCTCGGAGGCGCTGCTCAGGCGGGTGCTCCAAGGCAAGGACATACCGCGCATCAACACGCTCGTCGATGCGTACAACATCGCATCGATGGAGACGCACGTTCCCCTGGCGGTGTTCGATGCCGCCAAGCTGCAAGGGGACATGGTGATGCGGATGGCGGTGGCGGGAGAGAAGTTCCACGGAATCGGCATGACGGCGGAGGAGACGCTCACTGGGAAGGAGGTGGTCGTGCAGGACGACCAAATGCTCATAGCGATCTACCCGTACAGGGATGCAGACTTCTCTAAGGTAATGACGGAGACGACGGACGTGTCCATCATGGTGTGCGGCGTGCCCGGCATCGATCTGCCTCGACTTGACGAGGCGAGGAGGCTGTCGGCGGACTACATCATGAGGTTCTGCGGCGGGAAAATCCATGCATGAACCCCGCCAACCCCAAGGGTTTATTCGCGACTGTCGGCTTATGCAAGAGGGGATACCTTGAAAGGAATAGACGACCTCAAGTGGAAGAAGGAGATCGAGCAGCTGAGGGCGGAGAAGGACGAGTGGATGCGCACGAGCCCGAACTCGCCGATACCCCATGAGATCAGGCACCACATGAAGGGGCTGGAATACTTCCCGCCAAATCCGGCCTGCGTGTTCGCCGTCAAGTTGAAGATGTATCCGAATCCTGAGGAGCTGACGATGACGACGAGCAAGGGCAAGCAGAGGGACTACCTCCGGTACGGATACTTCGAGTTCCAGATAGAGGGGAAGACGCAGAAGCTGCAAGCGTACATGTCCATCCCAGTCCGCGAGCACCAGCACGAGGAGCAGCTATTCGTCCCGTTCCGCGACTCCACCTCTGGAAAAGAGAGCTACGGGGCTGCACGGTACATCGACATGGATCTCATTCCCTCCGCCGAGTACGTTCTCGACTTCAACCTCGCATACAACCCATACTGCGCCTACAGCGACGACTACGTCTGTCCGTTCCCGCCGCAGGAGAACTGGCTGCAGGTGCCGATCATGGCGGGGGAGAAGAACTTCCCCAGGCCGGAACACTGAGGGATCCGATGGCGGTTAAGACGAAGAGGGCCGAGTTCCACATCTCAGGCTTTGACTGCGCGACCTGCACCAAGATAGTCGGGAAGGCGCTGGAGGGGCTGCCTGGTCTGACAGAAATCAATGTCAACTATGTCGTGAACAGGGGATACGTCGACTTCGATCCTGACCAAGTCAGCGAGCAGGAAATAGAGGACAGGCTGAAGGCAAAGACGAAGCTGCGCGTGGTCCGCAGGAAGAGCGGCTGATTCGCGAAAGGTTATTGCCGCACACGGTCTCCCCGCCACCGCCATGTTCGTCCATCAGGAAAAGCTCGGACGGATGAACAACTTCGGATACCTCGTCGCCGATGAGAAGACCAAGCTAGCCGCGGTCATCGACCCCTCGGTCGATTCGCGACCGTTGCAAGCCTTGGCGGCGGAGAAAGGTTTCAAGATCATCTATATCCTGAACACCCATGACCATCAGGATCACACTGCGGACAACGAGAGACTGGCGCGAGAGACGGGAGCCAAGATTGCCGCGCACAGGCTCGCGAGGATAAGAAAGGACATCTCCCTCGAGGATGGCGATGTCCTGAAGATTGGCGAGCTGGAGCTGAAGGTGCTGCACACCCCGGGTCACTCGATCGAGTCCTGCTGCTTCATCGCTGGCGTGGCCCTGTTCACGGGCGACACGTTGTTCGTCGGGGAATGCGGGCGCACTGACCTGCCGAGGGGCGATGTGGAAGCGATGCACGACAGCCTGCGCCACAAGATCCGCTCCCTGGACGATGACTTGACGGTGTACCCAGGTCACGATTACGGGAAGAGGCAGTCATCGCCTTTGGGCTACGAGAAACGGCACAACTACACTCTCAAACCGAGGACTCTCGCCGAGTTCATCAAGTTCATGAGCGAGCCTTGACCGCCTTCGGCTTCCTCGCCTTTTTCACTTTCTTCTCCGGCGGCTTCGGCTTGTTGTTCTTGGTCTTCCCGGGGCACTCCATGTTGATACACAGGACCCACGTGCCCTTGCCCCGGAAAGTCGTCTCTATGATCGGGCTGCCGCAGTGTTCGCATTTCCTGCCCGTGACATGGATCGGGCCTTTCTGCGGCAGGGGATAGGTCTGGGTGCATTTCGGGTAATTGGCGCACCCCACGAACCTCTTGCCCCGGCCCGAATATCTCAGGGTCAGGTTCCCGCCATCCTTGGGGCAGACCCCGATGTGCCTCCTCTTGACCACGCTGGGGCACTCTGAGTTGACGCACATCTTCGTGACCCTGCGGCCGTCCACGTGCTGTATCATGATCGACTTGCACTCGGGGCAGTGCTCGCCCGTCGCCTCCAGGTCGCCCGTCTGCGGGACGCTGTTCCACGTCCTGCACTGCGCGTAGTTCATGCACGTGAGGTAGCGCCCGCCGCGGTTCGTCCTCGCGATGTAGAGGTCCCCGCCGTCCTTGGGGCACTTGCCAACGACGTTCTGCTCCTGCATCGCCGCCTTGATTGATCTGCCGATAGCGTCACGATGGGTGTCCATCACGTCGAGGACGTCGGCGAGCATCTCCTGTGACTCCGTCACCACGTCCTTCTCCGTGCGGATGCTCCTAGCGACCTCGTCCATGTCCGACTCCAGGTGCGCGGTCATCTCCGGCTCAGTGATCTTCCTCGCGTGGGTCTCGAGGGCGAGCACCATCGCCCTGCCAGTGCTTGTCGGCTTCAGGAACCTGCCTTCGATGTAGTTCCTCTCGAACAGCTTCTGGATGATCTCGTGGCGGGTCGACTTGGTGCCGAGCCCCTTCCGCTCCATTTCCTGAATTATTGACCCTTGTGAGTGCCTCGGCGGTGGCTTCGTCTTGTTGTGCTCCAGGTCGTGTATCTTGACTATCTCGACAGAATCACCCTGAGACATCGTAGGGATCGTTTTCTCTTCTCGGTCATAATAGGAATAGTACTTCCTCCAGCCGGGTGACTTGACCCGGTAGCCCTGGGCCGCGAAAACCTCCTCGTTGACGTCGATCCGGGCCTCCTGGTGCACCGCCACGGCGTTGGGCGCGAGCGTCGCGAGGAACCTGCTGACGATGAGCTCGTAGATCCTCCAATAGTCCGTCCTCATCCCCGTCTTCTTCGCCGCATCGACGGGATAGATCGGCGGGTGGTCGGTCGTCTCTGTCTTCCCCCTGGTCGGACGGATCGAGGGTTGTGCGAGTATCTCGGTGGCGGCATCGCTGAACACGGATGCCTTGAGTTTGTTCAGGACCCCTCTGAGGTTCAGCGTCGGCGGATAGACCGTGTTGTCTGTTCGCGGGTACGATATATAACCGTCCTGGTACAGGTTCTCGGCGATCTTCATCGCCTGCGCCGCGCTGAAGCCGATCCTGTTCGCTTCCGTGATGAATATCGTCGTGCTGAACGGGACCGGGGGTCGCTCCTCCTTCTCCTGTTCCTCGTAACTGATGACCTTCCCGTCGACGGCAAGGCAGGCCCTCGCCCTCGCCGCTTCCGCTTCGTCCCTCCGCCAGAACGGGTTCTTCTCATGGGCCGCCCTGAACTCCTCACCCTTCTTCAGCAGCGCGAAGAGGGACCAGTAGTCCTGCGGGACGAAGTTCTCTATCTCCTTCTCTCGATCGACGACCAGTGCGAGCGTTGGCGTCTGGACGCGCCCGACCGAGAGGAAGTCGTGGCCTAGCTGGTTCGCGGCAAGCGACATGAAACGTGTGAGTGTCGCGCCCCAAGCGAGGTCGACGACCTGGCGGGTCTCCGCCGACTCGGCAAGCGCATAGTCCACATCCACCAGGTTCTCGAAGGCGCGGTCGATGTCCGTTTTCGTCAGAGCCGAGAACTTCGCGCGCCTCACGGTCTTGTTCGGCGAAACCGGGCGCATTATCTCCAGCGCCTCGACGCCGATCAGCTCCCCTTCCCTGTCATAGTCAGTCGCGATGATGACCTCGTCGGTCTTGGCGGCGAGCTCCTTGAGCGTCTCGACGATGTTGTGCGCGGTCACTTCCTTGATCGGCTCGGCCCAGATCAGCTTCTTGAGCTCGGTCGCCTCCCATCTGTTGAACTCGTCGGTGTAGTCCAACTTGAGGACGTGGCCCCTGAGACCAACGACCGTCCACTGATCACCGCCCCTGTCGAACTCGAACACGGCGACTTTGCGGGGGTACGACCGCCTCGTTTTGCCCTCAGAAAGTATGGAGGCGATGCGCATCGCGGCGTGGTTCTTTTCTGTGACGACGAGTCTGCGCACGGCAGTGAAAGCACAGCGGGACCCTATTTATTGGTTTGCGAGAAGGTATCAGGAGGGCTAGATTCCGTAGGAATCTAGACGACTGAACGCCACCGGAATATCACAGCAGCTGCGCGATGTCGCTCGGGTACTTCGCGACCTTGACCCCGACCTTCTCGAACGCCTTGATCTTCGATTCGGCAGTGCCCATGCCCCGCTGGATTATCGCGCCGGCGTGGCCCATGCGCTTCTCCGGCGGAGCGGTCAGTCCCGCCACGTAAGCCGCGACCTTCTTCGTCACGTTGCCCTCGATGTACCTCGCGGCCTCTTCCTCCGCCGTGCCACCGATCTCGCCGACGAGAACGATCTTTTCCGTCTGCTTGTCCTCTTCAAACAGCTTCAGCGCCTCGACGAAGTTCGTGCCGATTATCGGGTCCCCGCCTGAGCCCATGCAGGTGCTCTGGCCCATCCCCGCCGCGGTCATCGCCGCGACGACCTCGTAGGTGAGAGTCCCGCTCCTCGAGATGACTCCGACGCTGCCCCTCTTGAATATGTGCGAGGGCATGATGCCGCACTTCGCCCGCCCCGGCGAGATTATCCCCGGCGTGTTCGGGCCTATGATCGCGACGTTCTTCGCCCTCGCGTACGGCATGATGTCCAGGCAGTCATGGAAAGGGACTCGTTCGGTGATGATGACGACCAGCCTGATCCCCGCCTCTATCGACTCCACGACCGCGTCCTTGGTGAAAGGCGCCGGCACGAAGATGATGCTCGTATCAGCCCCTGTGACGGCGACCGCCTCGGCGACGGCGTCGAACACGGGCACCCCGTTGACCTTCTCTCCCGCCTTCCCCGGGCTCGTTCCCGCGACGACCTTCGTCCCGTAGTCCATCATCGCCTTGGTGTGGAACTGACCCTGGTGACCGGTGATTCCCTGCACCACCACCTTGCTGTTCTCGTCGAGCAGAACCGCCATATCACTTCCCCCTCAACCTGACCGCTTCCTCCGCGGCCTCTTCCATCGTATTCACGGGTATCATGCCCGCGTCCTTGAGGATCTTCTTCGCCTCTTCCTCGTGCAGGCCCCTGATCCTCGCCACGACGGGAACCTTCGCCGGCTGCGCCTCAAGCGCCTCCTTGACTCCAATCGCGACGGTGTCGCACTTTGTTATGCCGCCGAAGATGTTCATGAGGATGACCTTGGGGTTCGCCTTCATCAGGAGTTCGAAGGCCTCCTTGACCTTCTCAGGATCGTCAGTGCCGCCAAGGTCCAGGAACGTCCCGCCCTTCCCGCCCTTCTTGTTCAGCGTGTCGAGCGTGGCCATCGTGAGCCCCGCCCCGTTCGCGATCACGCCTATGTCCCCGTCGAGCTGGATGAACGCGATGCCCTTGTCCTTCGCCTCCTTTTCCAGCGGCGTCAGGTCCTGCTCGACCCTCGCGTACTCCTTGTGGCGGTACATCGCGTTGTCGTCGATCGTGACCTTCGCATCACCGGCGACGACCCTCCCGTCCTTCGTGATGACCAGCGGGTTGATCTCGACGAGCTCGGCGTCCTCGGCCTTGAACATCTTGAACATCCTCTGCGCGATGTCCGCGACCTGGTCCGCCAGCGCCTTCTCCAGCCCGAGCTTCCTCCGCAGCTCCCTGATGATGAAAGGCTGCATGCCGATCAGCGGCGGGACGTGTATCTTCAGGATTTCCTTGTCAGGCACCGACTCGATGTCGACGCCGCCCATCGTGCTCGCCATGAGCAGCGGGGCCCTTGCCGCCCTGTCTATCATGAAACTGATGTAGAGCTCCTTCCCGACGTCCAGTTTCTCCTCGATGAGAGCCTGCCTGACCTTGTAGCCCTTGATGCTCATCCCGATAATGTCCCCGACCGCCTTCTTCGCCTCGGCGGGGTTCGCGGCGAACTTGATGCCGCCTGCCTTCCCCCTTCCGCCGACGAGGACCTGCGCCTTCACCGCCACGGGTGAAGTTATCTCCTTGACTTCGGCGGCCGATGAGACCACCGCGCCCTTAGGCACGGGGATGCCGTACTTCGAGAAGACGTTCTTTGCCTCGAACTCGAACAGCTTCATGCTCCGACCCCGTGGCGGCTCGATGCCCTGGACGGATATATCAATTGCGGAGGTGCGCTGCCCGGGTAATCCGGCCGTCGATGGAGCTGCGGGAGCGCGCTCACTTCTTGCTGATCGGCGTGCCCGTGGACATCACGAGGTCCCTGTACGCCTTCATGAGTTCCTTGGTGATCGGGCCCGGCTTCCCCTCGCCGATCTGCCGCCCGTCCACCTTCGCGACGGGGCCGACCTCGGCGGCCGTGCCGGTGATGAAGCACTCGTCCGCGGTCCAGACGTCGAACAGAGAGAAGAACTGCTCGCGGACCTGGTACCCCCTTTGCGTCGCGAGCTCGATGACCGTCTCCCTCGTGATGCCGGGGAGGTTGGTCGATGTCGGCGGCGTGGTCAATGTCTTCTTGTTGACTATGAACAGGTTGTCCGCCGATGCCTCTGACACGAAGCCCTGCAGGTCCAGCATCAGCGCCTCGTCCGCGTTCGTCGCGTTCGCCTCGATGCGCGCGAGGACGTTGTTGAGGTAGTTGAGCGACTTGATGCTAGGGCTGAGGCTCTGCGGCGGGATTCGCCTGTGCGACGCGGTGATGACCGAGAGGCCCCTCTCGTAGGCGTCGCCGTAGAGAGACAGCTGCGGCACCGCGATGATGATCACGCTCGCTCCCTTCTTGCACTTCCTCGGGTCCAGCCCGAGGTCACCTTCGCCTCTCGTCACAAGCGGCCTGATGTAGCCCGTCTCGATGTTGTTCCGCCTGCATGCTTCGAGGATGAGCTCAGTCATCTCGGCCTTGCTCATCGGGATCGTCAGGTCTATCGCCCTGGCGGACAGGAAGAGCCTGTCCACGTGCTTCTCGAGCTTGAAGACGCGCCCGTTGTAGGCCCTTATCCCTTCGAACACGCCGTCGCCGTAGAGGAAGCCGTGGTCGAGGATCGATACTTTCGCCTGGCTCTGCGGGACCCAATCGCCCTTGACGTAGAACAAGTTCTCCATGCCAAATTCCCCTGCGATTAGCTGATTGTGGGAGCGGATAAAGAGTTTACCGTGGGGTTCACTATACGAGCATTTCGCCGGTGAGACGCTCGTAAAGATTCGCGTACAACGAGCTGACTTGCGTCAGGACATCTGGTGGCAGGGCGGGAATCGGCGGCTCGACTCTCTTCTTCTCGCGCGCCGCCATGAGCTTCGCGTAGTACCCGGTCGACCGGTAGTACTGCCTCACGAACTCCTTGCTTAATTCGACGCATTTCCCGTTCCCGTACTCCTTCGCGTCCCAGAACCTGTCCTCGTCGGCGGTGCCGAAGGTGTCCACGATCATCAGCTCCCGCCGCGCGTCGAGGGCGAACTCCTTCTTGCCGTCGACGTGGATGAGGCCGCGCCCCCTCACATCCTCGCTGACCTTCCTGTCTATCCTCATGGCGGTCTCCCTGACCTCCTCGTAGTCGCGGCGGGTGAGCCCGGCGATGCGCAGCGCCTCCTCGCGGTCGACCGGCCTGTCGACCTTCTCCAGCTTCGTGGTCTGCTCGAAGAGCGGGTCCGGCAGCTTCTCGCCGTATTCCGGCTTGTGGCCCTTGGGGAAGCCGAGGTCCCGGGGCTCGATCTTCCCCGCCTTGATCCTGTCGTGGAGCGACCCGGCGACGTAGTACCTCGTGATGAGTTCCAAGGGGATGAGGTAGTTGCTCGTGCTCGTGCTGATGCGCGAGTAGTTCGGGATCACATCCACCCTGGACACGCGCATCTTGTTCGGCGCCGTCACCTCCTTGAAGTGCGTGGACATGCCCATCTCCTCGCACACCTTGAACCAGTGGGCGCTCGTCCTGCACAGCGTCTCGCCCTTGCGCGGCACGAGTGACGGGATGATCTTGTCGAAGACGCTTATCTGGTCTGTGAAGACGAACTCCAGCTCTGTGTCCGAGACCTCCCAGACTTCCTTGACCTTGCCCTTGCGGAGGAGCTTCATCGCCTCGGGATTCGTGGCAGCGGTAAAATGCTTTGCGCGTGCGGCTAGAAGACCTCTACCTCGCTGTGGACCTCGATGCCCTTGTCCGTTATGTTGTACGGCTTCGGGTCCCGCGAGTGCTTGTGCCGTCTCATCTTGATTATCTGCGTGACAAGCTGCACCGACCTGCTCTCCCCGTAGATGAACCTGAGGCTGATGACCCCGTCGCTCACGTACTCGACGATGCCGTCCCTCGACGAGTACGGGTTGTCGTCCTTCGTCTCGGCGGTGAAGATGCAGGTCGCATCGGTCTTTCTTATCTGGTTGCAGAGGCTGAACAGCCTCGCTCTCCTCTCGACGTCGTCCGCGAACATCATCCCCAGCAGCGACACGGAGTCTATCACTATCCTCTGGGCCCCGAACTTCTTGATGAACTCGGGCAGCTCGCCCTTGACCCTGGTGATGGTCGCTTTCGCGTCGGCGGGTTCGAGCTTGATCAGCGCGAGCTTCTTGTCCTTCACGTAGGGGCTCAAGTCCCATCCGAAAGAGGCGGCGTTCGCGTTCAGCGACTCCGGCTCCTCCTCCAGCGTGATGAAGATGCCCTTCTCGTTGTTGATGAGCCCCTTCAACAGGAACATGAGGCCGAGAGTCGACTTGCCTGTCCCGAAGGAGCCCAGCACCGTGACCACGTGTCCCTTCGGCAGGCCGCCGCCCAGCATCTCGTCCAGACCATCAACGCCCGTGCTCACGAGTTCCATGCGATCACCTCAGACGATCCTCTCGAAGTTGAAGACCTCGAGTCCTCCGTTGTAAGTGACCATGGTGGGGAACCTGGCGATCTTGCCCTCGGGGAGCCGCGGCAGGACGCTCGTGAACTTCTCCACGTACATGTACCTCTGCCGCTTGCTGCTGGTGAGGTAGTGCTTCCACTCGAACACCAGGCAGCCGTCCACCGAGTCCATGATCATCTGCTCGTACTTCTTGTCGAGAATGCCCCGTGCGAGTATCAGGTAGATTATCCCGTCCCATGTCTTCGCCGCCCTCTGCATCCCCTTCAACGCGGCGACGAGGTCCTTCATCTCGACTGTCTCAGTCTCGATCAGGTCCGTCAGCGAGTCCACGACGACCATGGAGCCCCTGCCGTTCTCATCGAGGAAGTTGACGAGCTCCTCGAGGATGTCCGTGGCCTTTGATTCGAACGGAGACTCCTGCTGGGTCCAGCTCGACGGGACGACTGTGTTCTTGAAGTAGGTGGAGGAGAAGTCCTTGAAGACCGTGAAGTCGCGGAATGCGAAGAAGAAGTCCGGATTGAAGGAGGTTGAGAGTTCCTGGAGGATTCCCTCGCGCGACCTTGAGAATGTCACGTAGCAGATCCTCTCGGGCAGGTAGGCGTCGTCGCAGGAGCTGCCGAGCCTCCAACGCTTCACCCGCGGCTGCGCGCGGGCCATCGCGAGCTTGCAGGCGGACGTGTAGACGAACTCCTGCGTCCCAGCGCCGACGTCGCCCCAGAGCAGGACGACGGAGCCCGAAGGGAAACCGCCTCTCACGATGCCGTCGAGGTCCGCGACCCCTGTGGGTATGCGCTTGACAAAGGTCGGATCAATTTCTTTGACCGGCACTTCCTCTGCCGGTGGATCGATGCTGCCTGTTAGAGCCATCCCAGTGCACTAATGCCCCAGGTCGGATAAAGCCTTTACTCTGCGCTATATCTTCTTCATCCGGCCGAGCACGGGCTCATAGACGAGCCCCTTGTCCAAGAGGACGTTAACCAGCTCCTCGAGCTTGTCCCTGTCGACCTTGTGCTTCTTCGCGCCCTCGAGTATCGCGTCCCACGAAGCTCCCTTCCCGTCCTTGTCCAGCTGTTCGATCAGAGCCAGGACATCTCCTTCGAGTTGGTCGTCAGCGCCCTTCTGCGGCGCTTTCTCCGCGACCTTCTCCTCCACCTTGATGACCCCCTCGGTCTCCGGCGGGCGGGACTCCTGGAACTCGGGGAGGAGGTAGCGCAGCGACTCCGCGAGCATCGAGCTGTACCGGCTGAGGTCGACATTGCCATAGTGGGCGACGGCAGCAACGAGGCCGGCTGACAGCGAGCTGGAGCAGCCGAGCTTGAGGAGCTCCCCGACGGTCGGCGGGTTCATCTGGTACGCTTCCCTGGCCGCCTCGAGCCGCTTCTTCAGGCTCTGGCAGCTCTCCAGGACCCAGTAGTCCCTCAGGTTGGCGTCGACCACCTTGACGATCTCGGGGCGGATCGACACGTAGGTCGCGCCGCTGTCGGGCTTGTAGACCCTGCTCTTCCCGGAGACCGCCGCGAACACCGGTGGCTTGAGCTTGGACATCGCCGCCGCGGCGGCCGGCTGGAACTGCCCCGCGTAGATGTGGAACGTCCCCGTGGGGTCTGTGATCCGGCCCCGCCACATCGGCCCCTGCTCGGTGCCGACGTTCTCCATGTCAGTGAGCACGCCGACGACGAACAGCCTGTTCACCTTGGCGCCCAGGGGCGTGACCACGTAAGTGGGGCTCCTCTCGCCGCCGTCGGACATATCCAATGTGCTGTCGTTGTACTCTCCCGCAAATACCCGCCAAGCCGTCTCTCTGTTCACGCAGTGTCCTCCAGCCCCTCGAGCTCCTCCAACATCGCCCTCGCCTCCTGCTCCACGTCAACCTTGAGTATCTTCGCGCCGTCGACGATCATCATCAGGCCGTAGTCGTCGCTCGTCACGTTGCCCCTGACTTCCACGGGCTGCGCGACTAGAAGGTCCGCCAGCTGGTCCCTCACGACCTCCTGGCTCATGTTCTCCTTCGCCTCCGTTATGCAGGCCTCGAGAGTCTTGCCGAGCAGGCCCTCGGTGAGTTCCTTGCCGAAGACCGCGATGAGCGCGCCGCTGCCGTCGTCGACGACCGCCTTGACCCTGAGGTCCGGCGTGCCCTGCACTTCTCCGTGAATCCGGCAGGCCATCTTCCTGAGGACCCTCTTGCACTCGGGGCAGCGGTAGACCAGTCCCGAGCCTTCCTTGATGTCGATGACGATGCCTCTGACGACGACGTCGATCGCCCCGCCGCGCTCCGCGAGGTCCTCTATCCAGACGCGCGGTGACTTCTCCAGCTCCTCGACTGCGGGCAGCGTGCTCGCCTCGAGCTTCGAGACCGCGGACCTCTCATCGAAGCTGAACTGCGGGATCCCCCGCCAGGCCTTGACGTAGCCGCCCTCGATCTTGAGGGTGTCGCTCGGCGAGATGCTGAAGTCCTTCCATGCGGAGAACTTGACCTTGCCCGTCTCGTCCGCGAACGTGCCTGAGAAGACCGTCTTCGCGTCGCCGTTGACCTGGACCTGCCTCTTCTCGACGTCGAGGACCCTCACGATGAGAGAGACGTTGCTCGAGCCTTCCTTGAGGTCCACGACCTTCATCGGGGTCGGTGGTCCCCTCGGAACTGAGCCCTTGCCCGGCTCGTATGGCGGGAGCGCGTCGGCGCTCTCCTTCGCCAGGGTCGTCCTGTTCCCGAAGTTGACCTGGACCTGGCCCCTGAACTCCTTCGTGTAGGCGTTCCTCACGCGGACGACGTCGCCTTTGTGGAGGTCCAGCCCCTCGACGACCCAGGCGGTGAAAGGCACCGTCCCTGTCTGGTCACCGAGGATGCCGTAGAGGATGTCCTTGGGCCCTCCTTCGACGTCAATCTGCCTGCCGTCCACGCTGACGATCCTGCAGAGCATATCGACGCTCTGCTCTCCGGGTATCAGCTCTTTGATCGTCTTCGAGACACCGAGCTGCAGCCCTGTCGGGTCGCCTCCATGCTTCCTGACTATGCTCCTCTTCGCCGTGTCCAGCGAAACGCGGTACACGTTGAGGTAGTTGTTCAGCTCGTTCTCTATCTCCTTCTCACTTACCTTCCCGCCCAGCGCCCTGCTGATGTCCCTAGCATGGGACGCGATCTCTTCCTGCATTCTTTTCACATTCCTGAGATGTCAATTTCTATCTCAGTCCGTTCGTGATATCGCGCACCCACTAAAAGGGTTTGCGGGAAGGTATGTGTAACTAAAGATACATCGTTTATCTCAGCTCGACCAGAACGTGTCAGGAGATTGGCGGGAGCAAGAGGATGTTTTCCTCCGCGAGTGCATCCTTGCCGAAGGCGACATTCATTCGGACTTGGATGAAATGGGTCAGCTTCGATATCTTGCCCGTGATTGAGGGATGCGCATCGGCGGGGACAGAGAGGTTGAACTGCATTGTCTGGAGTGGGCTGCCTGGAGCGGGCAGTGTGGTCTCCGCGAGTACTCTCCGGGTGACGGTTTCATGGCCCTGAGCCTTCACCCATTCCCGCTCGACGAGCCGTATCCTTGTCCCCCGCACTCGGGTGAGGTCGAAGTCTGAGAACGTGACTCTGCCTTTGACCATGCCGCCGGGCGCGGATTCCATGCTGTCCAGGCTCACCTGGAGGATCGGGACGCCACTTGCCCCCAATGACTTCTCCGACCTGAAATCCACGGGGATTGTGTCGGGATATCGGCCTCGCCATTTCACCGAGATTGTCGATTCCGCAAGCACATCGACGTCGTGGATGATTGCGATTCGGAGCATGACGACACAGCGCATCTTCACATAGCTCCCCTGCAATGAAGGGAATACGTCAAGAGGGAGCTGGAAAGCGAAGCCGTAGGAGTATGTTCCGGGGGCCAGCGACTTGTCCTCCAGGGTGCCAAGCGCAAGCGCCGCGGTCAGGCCCTGTGCCGTCAAATCGAGTTCCCTGTCCATCCATGCCGCTTTCTCTGCGTAGACGACCTCACCTTCGCCCGCCGATTCGGTGAATCTCACCTCCTCCCCGCCCCAGGCCCTTGCGACAATCGTGCCTATCCGGAGTTTGCGCGGCACGTTGAGCTCGATGCGGCCAGTGATTTTGTCTCCAGGCCGGGCAGAATCGACGTCGAATAGTATTCGAGGCACATCACTCGACATCCATTTCAATCGGAATAGAAAAAAGGTGCAGATGATGAAACCCATCAATGGAATCATGACGCAGGTGGTGGAAATGATCGGCGGGTAAGATTTGCTCCCGCCGAAAAAGATAATCGCAGTGCCCATCAACGCGCCGAAGAACATCGTCGCAAGAATCGATGCCGATTTGGACCGATCTATCCAGAGGTTCCTCTTCACTTCAGCCACGATTGGCCAGAGGGGCGTCCCACCAGATGGATTTTGCGGGAGCCAGTGTAATCACACAAGCGGGCGCGACGATGCCGCAGGACGGCCGTCTACTGGCTGAACATCTCGACGCGTTCGTAGGTCTTCTTGACGTGCTTCAGGAGCGTATCGCGGTTCCGCCTCAGGTGGCTCTCGTACCAGACCTTGACGATGTCGCCCATGATACCGTGTATCTTGTCCAGGTCGACCTTCTCCACATCCGCCTCGTAGAGGTTGTGCTGCGCCCAGAGGCGCTTCCAGCCCGAGTATTTGTAGTAGTGTTCGCCCTCGCAGTACTCGAATGTCATGCGCAGGCGGGGCCTGCCGTCGATCGTGACGTAGTCAATCTTGAGCCCGTCCCCGATCCTGCCCTGGTCCTGGGTCTTGTCGAGCAGTTGTATCGAGTTGATTGCGGCGGGGTTGAACCCGGAGCGCCACGTCCAGTCCCCGTCGGGGAATGTGTCCTTGAACTGCGCGAAGGAGTTGTAGCTCGGCTCCAGGGTCAACGTGACGCTGATCTTGTTGAACCGCTTCCAGACCTTGAACAGGTCTTCGATGAAGGACCTGTTGAGGTCCGCCTTCTTGGTCGCCTGCTCGCCGACATCGTGGACAATTTCCTCCGTCTTCTTCTGAAGCTCCATGTCGAGAGAGTCGAACCAGTCCCTTCCCTGACCCTTTGATTTCGGAGACACGGCCATCACGAGTTGCGGAATATGAGTGGATGATAAAAGGCTTATGGATAGTCGGATGTAATAATCGCCATCGCACGCCGCGGCAGTAAGGATAGGGGCAGCTCGATGCCCAACCGGCCCGATCGCTCGAGATGCTTGGAATCGACTATGATGCCGCCTGTCGCTCACCTTGTGCATCTCTCTGCGAGCACGGCAATGTTGCGGTGGCCCGGGGTGCTGTGGTACCTCGCCTCGCCTTTCTCCAGGACGGGGACGATCACGCCGAGTTTCTCCAGACTCTTCAACGATTTCCTCAGGGAAGCGTCGCTCACTCCAGACAGCTTGATCGCGAGGCTCTTGACCGTGTCGCCTTCCTCGAATTTCTTCATGATCCTCACATCGTCCTCGCTGAAGGCGTCCTCGAATCTCACTCCTCTCATCACAGGGAGCTTGATTGTCGTCTCATCGCAGTGATACGCCTCGACTCCGTTCTGGAACGCCGCTAGGATTGCCGCGTCGGCGAGAATCTTCGTGCCCCCGCTGATGTTCAAGACGACCTCCCCTCCCGCCAAATGCTTCCTTATCGCTCCATTCATTCTATTGTAGCATTCGGCGAAGTCGAAAGGATCGACAGTCACCGTCTCGACCGTCCCGCCACCTTTCCCCTCAAGGGCGACCATGAGCTTGTACTCCTTCAGTTCCAGCACATCCTTGCCCGCCACGAGGACCAGACGGTTGTATCGGATGCTCCGCATCGCCGCGAAGATCTTCTTCTCGTTGAATCCGAAGGTGCAGATCAGGGTCCTGACGCTCACGGCGTTCACTCCAAGAGGAGTTCGACGGCAGGCTCCACCTTCACCACCTTCGCCCGCCTGTCTCCCTTCTTCGCGGTCAGGGTCACGACACCTTTCTCGACCAGCCTTGAGACGTGATGGTTGATCGTCGCCTTCTTGACCCCGACGGCGTCCGCGAGCTCCCTCTCGGTGAGTTCGCTCTCCTTGTGGTCGATCAGGTATCGGAGGATCTCCCTCTGCTTGGTCGTGAGGGTAGCGGAGTACTTGATGCGGAGGAGCGGGAGGTGGAACGGCTGCAGGGTGCGGTCGTGGACATAGGTGGCGGGGATCCCCTCCAGGATGCTGATCAACAGGGCGGCGCTGCTCATGAGCTTCGTGCCGCCGGCGATGTTGAAGCAGGCGATCTCCGAGCCCTCCTTGCGGTACCTGCGGACATCCTGCTTCATCTCCTTGGCCAGCTGCAGGAAGTCGAAAGCGTCGTCGACGGGGATGGGGACCGCCTTGATGCCGAGGGTCTCGCAGTAGGAACAGACCTCGGACTTCGCCTTGAGACTGGAATCGTGGTGGTCATGGTAGAAGACTACCTTCTCCACATCGGACGTTGCCTTGATCGCGGGCAGCAGCGCCTCGGAACGGAAGCCTAGTGTGCCGAACAGTACGGTCATGTTATCGCCTGTGTATTGGTTTGAGACATATTTGACAGATTTGTCAAACCGTATGTATATCTTTCATACCAATTCATCTTCGCGATGGTTTCATCCAGAATCACACGGTTTCAGTCAAGAGATAAGCTGCCACACTCACTTGGAGGACTGAGATGAGAACATGAGGAATTCGCATGACGATTGTCCGCAGTGCGGTGCGATTGACAGAAGGCTGTCCAGGATGACGATCTATGAGAAACGCGCGATCTTCGGCCTCCCGTTCCAGCAGTGGGGCTCCGGAGAATGGGCCGAGCTCTTCGGCGAGCTCCCGTCCGGCTTGGAGTTCGGGGCCTGAGATTCAGATACGCGTGGTTCCTTCATCTGCTGGCGGGGGGTTCGGATGATTGACTCCCGCCATCTTTCTCTCTCTTCTGCTCAATTGGGCGGAATGCCGCCAACTTTCTACTGCTGCGGGGTGCTCGGTTTCTTTCTCCTCATCAGGAGGATGATCACGATCAGAGCGATCGCAACGATGAGGATGATGCTGATGTAGAGGATGATTGGCGTCTCCTCCTTTATCGGCTTCTCGCCGGTGAGGAACGCGCTCGCGAAGTTGTTGGTCTCGCTGACCTCTCTAACGAAGTTGCCCGGGTCAGCTGTGACGTTCAGGTACTGCAGGCCGAGCACAGCATCCCAAGCGACTTGCATGTAGGTCTGGTTGCCCGGGCCAAGGGTGACGCTCACATTAGTCAGGACCCGCGTCGAGCCCCCTGCATACAGGGTTACTAGCACGTGGAAAGTCGCGCTGAGCGTGCCCCAGTTCTCCACGCTAATGTTCGCGGTGATGTTGTCGCCCTCATTCGGGTGCGTGTTGGAGATGATTATGTCCTCTGTCTCGGCGACGATTTCGGGCAAGTCTTCATTCATTACGAGAATGGAGATTCTATCCGAACCAGACAGCGATCTGTTGGTGACGGTCAAATCGTACCAATGGATTCCGACTCCCGCCGGCGCCGTGATCTGGACCCTGCACTTGCCGGTCACATTGGTCATTGTGTCCCATTGTTCAAGGGTGCTCCTTTTAATCGAGACATCTGACCATTCGGCCGGCGCGCTCGTGTTGTCGGAGTAGTACGCGGTGACTGTGAGATTGACATTCTGCCCGGGGTACGCCTGGGTGATGTCCGCGGTCATCGTTGCGGTCATGTTGAACGCGTACTGGACGAAGATCGGGTCGGTTGAGTTGGTGTCGCCGTTGGTGTCCATCACGGAGAACACGTAGTCCATGCTAATCGAAGTCGGATCGAGGTCGACCGTCCAGTTGTAGATGTCGTTCGCATCGGGGCCGATCAGGTCATGGGGATGGCAGATGCCTCCAGGGAGCAAGTAGTAGAAGCAGTACTGGATCTGGGCGAATTGGATGGGGACCGCGCTCGTGATCTTCGCGGACATGTCCACTCGGTCTGTGAGCACGGGGAACCGTGGGAAGTGCTTCATCTGCTTGATCACCGGCGCTGCCTTCACGCCGAGGGGCAGGATCGACACGAGAAGCAGTCCTGTGATGATCATTGCCAGCATGGAGATCGACTTGCGGGTCATCGCTAGGCGATTCCCGCCACTCCCCCTTAAGCTTTCGCGTATCTGGCATGGGGTGCGGATACCCTTATTAGACGAATTGCGGTATCGAGGGGCATGCGCAAGGGAGAGCTCCTCCGGAAGCCCGTGAGGGACATAGAGCCGACCGACAGCGTCGTGGAACTTGTCTCGGCGATGGGGGAGGCTGGCGGGTTCACCGCCAAGAAGGTCGCGGAGGGCGTCGACATACTGGAGCGGATGGAGCGCGTTGAATGCACCAAGTTCCTTTCCTTCCCCGCCGCGCTCATGGCGACAGGCACGCGCGGCATCCTAAGGACGATGGCGGAGAAGCGACTGGTCGACGTCGTCATCACCACCTGCGGTACCGTCGATCATGACCTCGCGAGGACCTGGCGGGACTACTATCACGGGAGCTTCGAGATGGACGATGCGGCGCTGCACCGCCTCGGAGTGAACCGCCTCGGCAACGTCCTCGTCCCGAACGAGAGCTACGGCATCGTGCTGGAGAAGAAGGTCCAGCCGATCCTCCAAGAACTCTGGGACTCGGGGAAGAGGTCGTTCTCGACCCGCGAGCTTCTCTGGGAGTTCGGGCGGCGCGCCGACAGCCGCAAGTCGTTCCTGTGGTGGTGCTGGAAGAACAAGATTCCCGTCTTCATCCCCGCCATCCTCGACGGATCGTTCGGCTACCAGCTCTGGTCGTTCTGGCAGGACCACAAGGAGTTCCGCATCGACGAGTTCAGAGACGAGTCGGACCTCTCGGACATCGTCTACACCGCCAAGAAGACAGGCGCCCTGATTGTCGGCGGCGGTGTCTCCAAGCATCACACGATCTGGTGGAACCAGTTCCGCGAGGGGCTCGACTACGCGGTGTACATTACGACCGCCCCGGAGTGGGACGGGTCGCTGAGCGGGGCGAGGATGCGAGAGGGGATTTCCTGGGGGAAGGTCAAGGAGCAGGCCGCCCAGGTCACGATCGAGGGCGACGCGAGCGTCCTGCTGCCGCTGATGTTGTCGGCACTGCAGCAGAGGCTCTCAAGAAAAGAGAAGAAGGCGAGAGCGAAGGCTCGCTCTTCCCGCCATAGATGAAACGAACAGGAGCAATCTGCACCCGTCAGGTCACTTTATGAGATAGTAGCCCGCCGCCTTCTCGCGGGCCTTCCGCTTCACGTAGCCCTTCGCCATGAGCTCCTGCAGGGCGTTGAGCACCATATTCTTCGGAAGTTTCGACATATGAGTGATCTGGTCCGCGTCGCGCATCTTGTCCTCGACTGTCATGCCGGCTGACTTCATAACATCATAGACCTTGTTCGCCCTATCGGAAACGTCCGGAAGCGGTGGCATTGTGTTGCCTCCCTTTATAGGGGGGCAGTAGAACACGGCCATACAAAAGCGTTTCCATGAGGTTACGGCGGCGAATATCAGACCGGGCAACGGGAGCAGGAACGGGATTCAGGCGGTTCTTCCCGCCATCCCCCGCCGCACCCTACTTAAAGGCATCGGCAAGACTCTTCCTCAAGACACTTCCGCTGCACTAGATAGACACCCCGCCATATCTTGTCTCAGGTGAAAAACATGCAAACCCGCGGAAAGAACGGAGCGACGGGGATTGTATTCGTGGCGATCGTGGCTGCGGTGCTCGTGACTGCCGGCATGGTAGGATTGATTCTTCGGCAGAGGAGCAACGGCAGCCTGAACGGGAATCCCGAGTACCAGGGCATCATGAGTTTCCAGCCTGGGACCTCGGGCGAGATGACATCGACGCAGGCCGAGGCAACGAGCCTCGACAACGGCATGAGGGGTGAGGCGCGGGCGCAGAGCGTCCCCGCGGTGGCGGGGGAGCCGAGGCCGGTGCCTGAGAGCGATGTCGAGAAGGTCGAGGCGCCGGGGACTGATGGTGCGGAGGTTCAGCTTCCAGAGACCTCGGACCCGAGTCAGGAGTCTGACGACCTGTTCGAACAGCCCTCCGTTTCAGACAATGATGCGGTGAAGCAATTCGAAAGCCTGAACCAGAGCATCGGGACGGACAACGCGGCTGACCCGGTTGCGGGAGTCGGCGGCTGGTTCGACGCTCCGGATGGCGCTCCTTCTCTGAATAATGGGTTCATTCAAGAGGTCACCCCGATCAACAACATCGGCTCGTCAGGCAGCGACAACTGCACGTGGACCTGGCAGCTGATCGAGCAGAGGGACGCCAACAACGACCAGCACCCCGAGTACCTGCACGTCCACGCGCTCGGCGTGTGCAGCTCGGACAGGGACGGGGATGGCAACCCGGAGTGGCGGTTGGCGATCGCGCTTGACGTCGAGCTCTGGGACGACGACAGCGACGGGGACATTAGCGCGCTGAAGGGCTCTGTCGGGATTCACGAGACGATAGACCCGAACGACGACGGCAACGTCGAGGTCGAGGCGTACGGGGCCGGGACCCTGGAGATGCGGGACAGCAACGAGGACAAGCTGCCGGAGTACTTCGCCCTCAATTACGCGGCGGAGCAGAGCTTCGACTTGAACTTCAACGGGATCAAGGAGTACGTGAGGGCGATCGCGCTGAAGGGCGTCAACAACGACACCGATAGTGATGGGATCAAGGAGGACGCATACTTCGGCATCGTCTTCTATCACACTTTCGACGTGAGGGACGACGGGACGAGGGAATATCAGGGCGTTGCGGGAGTCGAGGCATCGACAGTCGATGCGAACGATGACGGGAACAATGAATCGGCGGTGGTGCACATCGCAGCCTACGACGCCTACGACAACAACACCGACGGCATGCCTGAGGCCCAGAGGGGCTTCGCGCGGGCGATCGAACTGAAGGACGCGAACAGCAACGGGCATCCGGAGAGCATCGAGTTCCTGCAGTTCGCCTTCGCAGCACTGGACTGGGACAGCAACGGCGTGCAGCAGTACGGGAAAGCCTACGCCATAGAGGCGTCAGCGACAGACGCGAGCGACGACGGCAACCCCGAGCTATTGACGGTTCATGCGAGGGGAATAGAAATCCTTGACGCGAACGAGGACAGCAACCCCGAGGCGGTCAGGGGCGTCGAGGGCTGGATCAACGCGACCGACAGCGACTCGAGCGGGGTCGCGGAGAAGGTCGAGGTATCGCTCGTCGCGGGTGCGGCGCTGGACCTTGACAGCGATGGAGTCCCACAGGCCCTCGCGGTCGCGGTGCTGCAGGCTCGCGCGGTCGACATGACCGAGGACGGTCACCCCGAAGAGGCAGTGCTCGAGGTCGCAGCCTATGCGATGCGCGACGACAACGATGACGGCAACCCGGAGGAGCAGGCGGCGATCTGCGTGAGGGCGAGCGTCGTCGACTCGAACAGCAACGGCTTCTCCGAGGAGACGAACCTGACGCTCGTCGCGGTGCACACGGTGGACAACAGCTCCGATGGCGTCCCCGAGACTGTCGGCTTCTTCGCCGCGAGGTACCTCGCGACCGACTCGAACGGCGACGGCAACCCCGAGATGAAGCTGCTGGAGGCTGTCGGTGTCGAGAGGAAGGACGCCGACCAGGACGGGAACTACGAGAGCAACAAGACGTTCGCGATGAGGATAGAGATGATCGACGCGAACAGCAACGGCATCGCGGAGGTCGTCAACATCGACGCTGCGTACCACGAGATAATCGACAGCAACGACGACGGGGTAGTCGACGGTCAGGCGTGGGCCGTGGTGCACTACCACGGCGAGGACACGGACGAGGACGGCCAGATGGAGATCGTGGACTTCTGGATATGGGTGCACCGCGAGTGAAGCGGTGGCCCACCCATCTTTTTTTCTCTTTTTTTCTTTTCATTGAACAACTGTGGCACCGCCGCAAGATGCGCATGGAGGGGGCAATCGCGGGACAACCATTATGCGGTGGCGGGTGATTTCCCTTGTCCGGTCACAGGCTTGAACTTGTAACCGTACTGGAGTATTCCTGCCTCGCCTTCCTGCCCGAGCTTCCTGAATACAGCCTCGACCCGCAATCCTATCTTCACGTCACCGGGCTCGACGTTGATTATCTGCGAGGTCAGCCTGGCCCCCTCCTTCAGTTCGATCACCGCGAGGACGTAGGGCTTCAGCAGGTCGAAGGAGCTCGGCGCGTCGTAGACGATAGTGTACGAGACAATAGTCCCGATACCGCTGAGCTTCTGCTTCATCATCTTGCCGACGCTCTTCCTCCCGCACTTGGGGCACACCGCCCTCGGCGGGAAGTCCAAGGTGCCGCAGCTGCCGCACTTCGTTCCGATGAGGTTGTACCTGCTCGGTATCTCCCGCCAGAACCTTGGCGTGGCCATTTCATCTCACTCTCCTGAAGATGTGGACGACGGCGGTGGCCCCGGTCCCGCCGAGCGTGTGAGTCAGCCCGACCTCAGCGTCGGTTACCTGCCTCTTGCCTCCCTCGCCCCTCAGCTGGCGGACGATCTCGATTGCCTGAGCGACGCCTGTCGCGCCGACCGGCTGCCCTCTCGCCTTTAAGCCGCCAGAGGTGTTGACGGATATCTTCGAATTCAGAGCAGTTTCCCCCTCTTCAGTGGCGGGCCCGCCCTGACCCTTCTTGACGAACCTCAGGTCCTCGATCGCCATGATCTCAGATATGGTGAAGTTGTCATGCACCTCCGCGACGTCGACATCCGCAGGGGTGAGACCCGCGCGGTGGAACGCCCTTTTCCCCGCCACAACCGTCGCGTCCATGGTCGTGAGGTCCCTCCTGTCGTGCAGAGCTATCGTGTCGCTCGCTTGCCCCGAGGCGATGAGCTCGACCGGGGTCTCGCAGAACTTCCTCGCCCTGTCGAGGCTGCACATGACGATGGCGGCAGCGCCGTCGCTCAACGGCGCGCAGTCAAAGACGCCGAGCGGATCTGCGACCATCCCCGCGTTGAGCACCATCTCCATGGTGATCTCCTTTTGGTACTGCGCCACGGGGTTCAGCGCGCCGTGCCTGTGGTTCTTCACCGCAACCGCGGCGAGCTGCTCTCTGGTCGTGCCATACTCGTACATGTGCCGTCTGGCCATGATTGCATAGAGAGCGGGGAATGTCGCTCCGAAGACCGTCTCCCATTCCTGGTCTGCGGTAGCGGACAATATCTCGGCGGCCTTCACCTCGCCCACGTCGGTCATCTTCTCGGCGCCTCCGACCACGACAATGTCGTGCAAGCCCGAAGCGATCGCCGCGTACGCCTGCAGAAGCGCTAGAGCCCCACATGCCCCGCCGCCCTCGACCCTGGTCGTCGGCAGATGCGAGTCCGCCAGCCCGGCATAGTCCGCCACAATCGCGGAGACATGCTCCTGCTCGATGAACTTCCCAGCCGACATGTTTCCGATGTACAGCGCGTCGATGTCCTCCGCCCTGATGTGAGCGTCCTCTATCGCCTTCAGCCCTGCTTCGATCCCGAGGTCCCTGAACGACCTGTCCCAGAGCTCGCCGAACTGAGTCTCCCCGACGCCGATGATAGCGACGCCGCGCATCTTCAGTCCCCCCTCATGCGTATCTTCCCGCGGAACTTCGCGTAGGTCCCGTAGTCGAGGAACTTCGCGTCCTTCGTCATCTCCTCGATAGTCTGCGCGCGCTTGAGCTTCTTGATTCCAGACGTGACGGTCATGTCGAAGGCATCGGAGCCCGCGCCGGAGCCGTAGCCGACCATGAATATCCTGTCCCCGGGCACGGCCCTGTCGAGGATCGAGCATAGGCCGAGGAGGACGGCTCCCGAGTATGTGTTGCCTATCGACCTCACTAGCATGCCCGCGTCGAGCTGCTTGTCGTCGAAGCCGAGGGTCCTGCCGACCTTCACGGGGAACTTGCCGTTGGGCTGGTGGAAGACCGCGTAGTTGTAGTCTTCAGGTTTTGAGCCTGCCTTGTCCATGAGGAGCTTCGCGCAGCTCATGACGTGCTTGAAGTACGCCGGCTCGCCGGTGAACCTCCCGCCGTGACTTGGGTACTGCTGGCCCTCGCGCCGCCAGAAGTCGGGTGTGTCGGTTGTATAGGAGACGGTTTGATTGATCTCCGCGATGAGGTTCTCCTTGCCTATGAGGAGGGCCGCGCCGCCGGCGGATGCGCTGAACTCGAGAGCGTCTCCCGGCGCGCCCTGGGAAGTGTCGGAGCCTATCGCCATCCCGTACTTGATCATGTCAGAGAGTGTGAGGCCCATGCAGGTCTGTATGGCCGCCGTGCCGGCCTTGCACGCGAACTCGAAGTCGGCGGCGGTCATCACGGGCGTGGAGCCTATCGCCTCTGCTACGACGGTGGCTGTGGGCTTCACCGCGTAGGGGTGGCTTTCCGATCCGACGTAAATCGCCCCGATATCGGTCGGCGCGATGTCCACCTTCTTCAGGCACTCTCTCGCCGCTTCGACTGAAATCGTGATGACATCCTCGTCCGGCGAGGGGACGCTCTTGGCGTTTATCCCGAGGCTTTTTCCCATCGCCTCGCCGTCGACGCCCCAGACGTTCCCTATTTCCTTCGGCGTTATCCGATAGCGCGGCACGTAGCCACCGTAGCTCACAATTCCAGCGACCATGCTACAACCTCTCGAGTCTCCTGATGAGTTCGTCAGTGTCAAGCTCGGTCCTCGCGAGCGAGATGCTCGACAGCTCCGCGAGCTTCACGGCTAGAGCGTCGACGTTCTCCGGGCGCACGTAGACCACCAGGGCGGGCTTCAGCGGCTGCGCTCTGATCGCGACCATCGGCGACCTGCCGAACGTGACGCCGGTGAATATCAGCGCTCTCTCGCTCGATGTGCCGAAGATGCGCAAGTAGTCGGAGGCGTCGAGGGTCGTGATCGCCTTGATGCTGTCTATGACCGTGTAGCCATAGAGCGACTTCGATGGCGGCCCCGAGCGGGTGAGCAGCCTGCCCGCTATCGTCCTTAGGAAGGTTGACTGCCTCATGCCGGCGGGCAGCTCCCTGATGCTCGGTATGACCTCGGAGAAGGGCTCCTCGAACCGCCTTGAGAACCTGCGACCGGAGGATTGGTCTATCTCCAGCATCGCCTCGACGAGGCGTTTGATAGTCTTCGAGCCGGGGGAGCTCCTCCTTCCAGACTCGTAGTCGCTGATCACCGAGGGCGAGACCTTCAGGTGGCGGGCCATGTCCAGCTGGGAGATCTTGAACTCCTCCCGCCATTTCCTGAGGACGCTGCCCGGGTCGTCGGAGAGGACCACCTCGCCCGCTATCTTCTTCGTCAGCGAGGACTGCACGGCAGGCTGACTTGGGCGGTGGTATTTAGCTTTGTCGAATGTGGAATCGGCAAATGACGAAGCACGCTCTCAGCGGATTCTCGAGGTGTCGGTGGCTACATGCGTCTGAGCTGAGGCGATGGCTTCTCCCGCTTAGCGAGTTCTATGAGCAGCGCCTTGTCTCTCCTGTACTCGGAGGCGTCGTCCATGAGGAACAGCAACTCGAAGAGGGGCAGGAGACCTGTGGCCGCGACCATCCCCAGGCCATAGAAGAGCATGAAAGACTCGTCCATGTACCAGAGCATGAAGCCCGGCGGCGCGGCGATGAATATCAGCCTCATGGAGACCGCGTAGGTCAGGAAGATCGCGAGCCAAGTGAATGTGAGGGCGATGGCGTGGCTGAGGATGCGGTGGCGGAGGTGCGACGTGTGAGCTATCCGCTCCATCTCCGTTGTGAACTTCCGTCCCCTGAACATCATTCGCGGTGTGCCTCTTCGCCCCTTGCGGCAGGGAGCGTGATGTGCATTGTTGGAGGGAGTATTTCTCGATAGCGTTTCTGAACCGTGCGAATGACTGCGTTAGGTTTATGTCGGGCTCGGCCTTGCGTGGTCTGTCGGGTCTGTGGGGTAGCTTGGTCTATCCTAGGTGGTTCGGGACCACTTGACTCCGGTTCAAATCCGGACAGACCCACTCCTCGATTCTCGGCAGTTGGACGATTGGGACCGCTACACCCTTACTCAGTAACCGCCGGGCCAGACTGCAATGGTGAACAGGGTCGTCGAGGCATGCCTTCGTGGACGCAGTCACCGTAACCTACATGGGTGTCCTATCCCGGTCGATTCTCCATCCGCAATCCCTGACCTGAGCCTGCTCAGGACTCCTTCCTGCTGGGTCTCATACGCCTATCGATACCGGACGTATGGGATGCCGAAGATGTTGGACAGGTGGGCGACCCTGAGGTCGTCGTTCGTGCTATCGTAGTAGCTGATGAGGCCGAGTCCGTCGACGCCGATCGTCACGGACGTGTAATAGCCTACACTGCCCACGATGTCGAGCGTGGAGAGGGCGTACGGGAACAGCGACGTCAAGAGGGTCCTCGACGAGCTGTTCAGGCTCACCCAGGTCCCCGTGCTCGACCTCGAGACGTCGCAGGCGGTTGACGGCACGGGCATGCCCACTTCGTCGAAGGTGAACTACGAGAACGACAAGAGGAAGGGGAAGATGGCGGGGTTCGAGCACGTCCTCACGGCCATCGGGACGACCTACAAGCTGTACTCCTCGGTCATCACGATGGAGAAC
>JBGPQV010000024.1:0-37488 GCA_041489255.1 Thermoplasmata archaeon
GAGGACGCCCTCGGTGAGAACTGGATCGCGTACACCCAGACGGTGAACCTCGGCGTCTCGTGGACCGGCCTCGTGCAAGTCGACGATGTCCCCGCGACCGTGGCATATATGCCAAGTGGCGTGAGTATCATGCAGTCATCCGGTGTCCTCTACGTCGTCTGGTCCGACAACAGGAACGGCGACGGCGATGTCTTCGCCTCCTGGTCCGAGGACAACGGCGCGACCTGGGGCGACGGAGCCCTCAACAACAACGATGTAAGGGGCGACGACACTGACGAGAACGCTCCGGGCGATGACAGCACCGACCAAGTGGCGCCTACAGCGATAGCAGGACCCGTTGGCATCTACGCGATATGGAGCGACAGGAGGAGTCCGCCGGCCTACCACGCGTACTTCGCGAGTTTCGAGATAAGCGAGCTGATGATCACCGAGGTTCGCGACAGCCCCAACGGCTTGGAGCAAGTCGAGCTTTTCAACCATGGCGGGCGGACAATTGATATGACAGGCTGGCGACTGATCGTCGACGGCGTGACCGTTATCTTGACTCCGCTGGCCTCGTTTCCGGCAGGCGCGTACCGGACGGTCGGCGACCCTCCCGCCTCCAATCTGGTAATTGACATCACTATCGGTGACGAGGGAGGCTATTTGCAGCTTCAGAACCCGAGCGCGGCCATCAAGGATTCGGTCTACTACGGTCAGCTCGGACCAGCGCCGGATCCCTTGGACACGGAGTCGGTGGCGCGAGTGCCCTCGGGCGGCGGCTACACCTCGAACTGGGCGCGGGCAGCCATCCCGACGTTCGGAGCGCCGAATGGCGGCATCGAACCGATTGTCAATCCCCCTCTCGTGCTCAACGAAGTGTTGTTCAACGCGGCGAACCCCAACAACCGCTTCATCGAGCTCTATTTCAAGTCCCTCGGATCTCTCGGCATAGGAGGATATACTCTGGTCGGTGACGCAGCGTTCACCCTGCCTCCCGTGATCCTCTCGGCGGCGAACCCATTCTACGTAATCCGGCCTTCGCAGGCGCCTGCGCTGTTCAGTCAGATGACCGCCAGCGGGGACAACCTCTACCTCTACGAGCCGGGAGGCGCGCTCGTGGACATGGGCGGCTGGTCCTCTGCGCACAATCAGGACTTCAGCATGGTACGCGTTCCGGATGGATTCGGCACGGCGAACGGCTACGACGACCCGACCTCGATTGCAGCGGGCTGGCGGTTCAACATGGCCCCATCGCTCCCGCTCGTCCTCATCGGCCCCAGGCAAACAAAAGGAGGGGACTTGGGCACACGCGTATTCTTCGTCCTGACCATCACGAACAAGGAGCCTGTCAATTCCTACGCGAACGTGCAGGTTCAACTCGGGCCGCAATCGTGGACCACCACCCTGTTCATGGCAGACGGCATCACGCCTCTTGCCGACTCGCCCGGTGATCCCGATTCGATTCCGGACGCGGGACTTCTGGCTCCAGAGGCACAAATGAACATCCAGGTGGCTGTCGATGTGCCGCCGGTCCCGCAGGTCCAGGACTGGGAGTCCTGCAACATCGTCGCGACGATCGCCGGGGATCCGATGGCGAGCGCGAGCGTCCAGATCACAACGAACATCTATCCCTATGAGTCACCAGCCGCATCGGTGAACCCCACGACGATATGGCTTGAGACTGCGCCGCCAGCCTACCTCCCCAAGGAAACAACGGTGACCCTGACCATCACGGGCCGCGGCACGGCGATGTTCAGACAGAGGCCGCAAGACACTGTGCTGATGATAGACAGTTCGGGGAGCATGACGACCAACGATCCGACCAACCGCAGGCAGGCAGCCGCCAAGCATTACGTCGACCTCCTCGCGGTCCCTGACAGGGCGGCGGTGGTCGATTTCGACGAGGACGCGATCCTCGTCGGGAATCACCATCTGAGCTCGAACTATCCGCAAATCAAGACGGACATCGATACGATCAACAGTTTCGGCTCCACGAACCTCTACGATCCGATCAGGATAACCGTGGACGAGCTAGTCGCATATGGCAACCAGTCGCACATATGGGTCGGGATAATGATGACCGACGGCGATGAGCAGCAGGGTCACACCGACGCACAGATACTCGGGCAGGCTCAAAGGGCCGCCGACAACGGCATAGTCATCTTCACGGTCGGGCTCGTCGACTCCGGCGGCGGGATGAACGAACCCCTGCTCCAACAGATAGCACAGATAACCGGCGGCGTCTACATGAGGGCCCAGACCGCGAGTGACCTTGACGCGATCTTCGCGCTGATAGGCCAGATAGTGAAGAACATGGCCGGTTACGACGATGATGTCACCGACAACATCCCGATGCTGAGCGTCCTTCTCCCCAACTACATCCATTACGTCGGGGCCACGGCGAATCCCGCGCCGAGTTATTCGGGTCTGATTAATGGGCAGATGAACCTGCAGTGGAACGTGTCGAAGCTGACGATAAACGAAACTTGGACCGCCACGTTCAGGGTCACATCGGGGATGAGCGGTTCGGGCCTCGCTGGCCAGGTGCTCCCTGACAGCAGGGTCACGTACATGCGGTATGACGACACGCGCATCAGCATACCGTTCCCGCAGATCTACATCGATGTCCTCGAACCGCCCCCGCCACCGCCGACGCCGGTGAACTGCACGATCTCCCGCAATCCGCTCATGGGAAACGTCACCGTGGACGGTTTCAATTACACCGCTGGCACGATGTTCCCGTGGCTGTCCGGCCAGATCCACAACATCAGGGTTTGGGATCCGGACATGGTCGGGGGCGGCTCGCGGTGGGTCTTCGATGAATGGGACGACGGCGGGGCCATCGCCCACGACATCACCATAGGCACATCCGACCGCACGATCACCGCCAACTACTCGCAGCAGCACCAGCCAATCGTGAACCTCCTCGGACTCGACAGCTTGCACGGAGTCGCCGCGCATTTCACCTCGAGAGGACTTCCCGTCGACCAGCCGGGATTGTCGGGCACGTGGTCCGACTGGGTGGACAACGGCACCGCCTTATCATTCGACACCACCGGCGCGAACAGCAACGCGACCGAGAAATGGGTCACTCAGACAACGTTCAACATCGCCCCCTGGGACCCGGTGACCACGGCGTTCACGGGCAATGTCCGCTACTGGCACCAGGTCACACCCACCGTCATCATCCAAGGACTCCCGTTATTCTTGTACGTCCCCATCGCATACACGGTCTTCGGCTCCGTGAAGACTGCCGGCACCGCGACAGCCTGGACTGACTGGGTCGACTACGGCACGGCGGTCAGCGTGGGCGGCAGGGTGGATGTCCCGCCATCAACGAGGTACATCAACCTGATCTCAACGGGGGCGACGAGCCTCCAGTTCACGATGACCAGTGCGCGGACCATCGTGGTACCGTTCATGGCTCAATTCAAGCCGACGGTGTGCCTCATAGGGACGAATCCGGAGCACACTGTCGACGTCCGCTTCAACGACAGCACGGCAAGCCCTGTCCGCAGGGTCGCCATCAACGTCAGCGGCATCTGGACCGACTGGGCCGATGATGGTTCTTTCACCGTATTCTCGAGCAACACCAGTGGCATCCCGCCGCGGCGCGCGATCAACGCCACGCAGCTCCTAGTCGATTCCGCGTTTTCAGCCTGCATCATCTACGAGCCGCCACCGCCGGTCAACCCGGAACCGAACTACAAGCCGCTGATATCGCTGGCGTTCGTGGCTCTGCTACTGATCCTGGGCCTCTTCTGGGGTAACAGGAAGCCGTGGGACCGCCACATCCCAGACCCGCTGCAGCCGATGAAGCCCGAGGAGCTGGCGAAGCGGGAGGCGGAGCTCAGGAAGATGCCCATCGCCGAGAAATTCAAGGTCCTCAGCCTAGCTGAGCTGGAGGAGAAGTTCGCGCATGACAGGCACTGGACAATGACGACCCTCGCGATGCCATTCGCGGTGGTCGAGGGCATCATCGGTGTCGCGTCGCTGGCGACCGGCATCCTAAGGGTCCCCGATACCGGCAACTGGCTTTCTGCGGGGCTCATCGTGAACACGCTCCTGCTCTTGGCGGGAATAATCTACGACGCGTTCATGCAGAGCCGCGGTTACAGAGTCCCCAAAGAGGCGGACCTCGCAGCGCTTAAGGAGGAAAACCTTCCGTGGAAGGATGAGAAGCCTGCGCTCGGAAAGTCGAAGGAAACCAAAGGCGGGGCGAAGACCGAGACAATCCTTGGCACATTCTCTGGGATGGAGGGTCAGATTGGCGGCTTCGGAATCCCCCGGCTCTTCGATATGGTATTCACCGACAAGAGGCTGGTTTGCATCGTTCGCGCGACTATCGGGATGAGCCTCGAGGGCGCGGTGGTGACATTAATCAGAGAGTCCAAAATCAAATCCAAGCCCACTGAGTACATGGCGGATGACCTCGACCGGATGTTGAGCGAGAAGAGGGGGAACTTCGAGCTGCCATATGACTCGATCGAGAAGCTGACGTTGAGTGGGATTCTGGGGAAAACCCTCAAGATCAAGGCACCGAAGAGACCAGTGAAAGAACTGTACGTCCATGTGCCCAAGGCCGACTTGCCCGAGATGACCAAGACGCTCAAAGAGGCGGTCCCTAAGTTCGAACCTTAAATCCCAACGGCGGGAGAAGTGAGAACTGCGGAAGACTGCGCTGTCTCGCTATACTTGGCGCTTGCGTGTGAGCTTTCCGCGTCGCATCACCAGAATGGACAGCAGCATAATGACCGTTGGCAATAAGGCGTCGGAGAACTCCGGAATCGGCGTGAGTATGTACACCCTGCCGTCCTTCGTCGAGCCGTCCCACCACGGGCAGCCCATCGCTGCCTCCGCATAGTAGACTGAGACTAGGTCTCCTGCCGCGATCGACCAGCCGCGCCTTTCGTTCAATTCTCCGTCCGAGCTGAACCTCCAGCGGATGCTCGAGGTGGGCCCGTAGTGCCAGTAGACTGCGCCCATGTTGCTGTTGTTGGCAGGCGCGCCGACCATGAGGTCATCGTATGTGTCGCCGTTGACGTTCCCAGTGGCGAGGGACCATCCGAACTTGCCGTTCGTTGTGAACGGGCCATAGAGCTTCTTGGTCGGCGTGCTGATCGTGCCGCCGTATGCGGTTGCGCGAATGGTCGCCCCAGAGTAGATGTAGGCCGCACCCGTGTCGTTCGTGTCGCTGTAGAAGGGTGCGCCGACCACCGCATCGTCTAGGTAGGATGAGTCCCCATCGAGGTCGCCCGTCTCGACCGCATGTCCGAAGCGTTCGGTGTTCACTTGGCCGGCGAGGGTGACGTTGGCGAATTGCTGTCCCCTCAGGGCGAGGTAAACCCAGACATAGTCCCAGTCGACTGCTTGCGATCCTCCGGGGTCGTAGCTCCGGAAATACGCCTGGACGGCACCCGCCCTGGCCCTGGTGTTCATACCGAGAGAGTAGACGTTGTACCAGCCGTAAACGCCGTTTCCGCTGCTTGGCGTGATGTTGGTGTTCGCCCACCCGATCCCGGTGGTTTTCCACATCAGGCTACTATTCCCGCCGTACGTGGCGACCACAGAGTATTGGACTCGAATCCAGGCGCTGACTATCGATCCATATGAGGTCATGCCTCCGATGTACGTCTGGTCGAACCACATCACGCTTCCCTTGTCAACTTGATAGAAACCATCCTGGGCAACGCCGCCATTCGGGGGGCTACCGTCGTTCGCGTTGTCGGTTTGAGCGTCGACGAGGAAATCGGTGGTCGTGTCGCCAGCGTTCTTCCGGCTCACGTAGGCGGTGTAATAGAAATCCGTGTCCGGATCCCTGAAGCAGTTGCCCCAGTTGCTGCACCCGTAGTAGATGTAGCCCGCTCCCTTGCTGGAGCTATTCGTCGGTGCGCCGACGAGGATATCCTCGTAGCTGTCCAAGTTGAAATCACCGATTGCCAAAGACGAACCGAACGCCTCCGTGTCCCCGCGATAGAGCTTGACGCTTGGGGTGGAAACCAGCGAGGCGAGCGATGTCGAGCCGAAGTAGATGTAAGCGCGTCCTTTCCCGGTGCCGTTCTGCGGCGCCCCGACGACTATGTCCTTGAGCGCCTTTCCACCCGAGGAATCTCCGTTGACGTTGCCTGAGGCGACATCCCAACCGAACATCTCCCCCGCGGACTGGCCCGCGATGTCCACGTCCACGACCGTGTTCATCGTGCTGCCGCCGTAGAAGACGTACGCCCTGCCTATGTCGGTGCCGCCCTCGTCGTTGTAAGGCGCGCCGATGATCGCATCGTCATAGCCGTCGGCGTTGACGTCGCCCACGGAGACGTTCCAGCCGAACATCTCTCCCGTGTATTGGCCGGGCAGCATCAGGTCGGGGCCGTAGTGGCCGTCGAGGAACGGCTTCCCGAAGTAGACGAATGCCGCGCCAGTGTTCGCCGTACCGCCATAGGCGTTGGCGGGCGCACCCGCGAGCACGTCGAGCTTGCCATCCCCGTTGAAATCACCGGTCGTCACGGAATAACCGAGCATCTCCGCGGTCGTACTACCAGGGTCCCTGCTGAGTATCTGCACGTCCGGCGTCGTGTCGAATGTCCCCGGGTTCTCGCCGTTGAAGACGTAGACCTTCCCGCTGTTCGTGCTGTCCACGACATCGAAGTCGATAGCGCCCACGATCAGTTCCCCGAAGGTGCTGTTGCTGTTCACGTCTCCGATAGCGAGCGCATACCCGAAGTGATCGTAGTCGTTGTCTCCATTCCTAGAGACGAATGAACCTGAAGTCCCATTCCAGAAGAGGTCGAACCTGCCGTGCTCAATCGGAGCGATGCCCTCTCTGTAGAGCTGCGCGCCGACCGCCACCTCCGGCAGGCCGGTCGAGCCGATTTTGCCCTTGGCCAGAGCCATCCCGAAGTATGTGAAGGTGGCTGGCGACGGCAGAGAAGCGTCCGTGCCCCCGTTCATGCTCGAACCGCCGTAGAAGATGCTGACCCTCCCGTTGTAGTTTGGAAAGCCGTAGTAGGGGCCGCCCGCGTACAAGTCCTCGTAACCGTCCCCGTCGAAATTTCCCGACGTGACCGATGTCCCGAGCTCCTCGTTGCTGTCTCCATTATTGCAGTTCACGTCCTGCGTCGTGTCCATGTTGGCCCCGCCGAAGAATATTCCCACCCTTCCGTCCGCCGGGTGGCCTGGACCGGCTACCATATACTCCGGGGCTCCGACCGCCGCTTCGTCGTAGCCGTCACCGTTGAAATTCCCAACGCCGACGGCGTACCCGAACTGCTCGCCGCCGTTCGCCCCATGGAGTGTCTTGTCAGAGTCGGTGTCGAAGGTTGACCCGCCGAAGTAGATGTATGCGCTACCCACATTCCCGCCGCCCGTGTCGTTCAACGGAGCGCCGACAATCAGGTCCTTGTAAGAGTCGCCGTTGAAGTTGCCAACCGCAAGGGAGTAGCCGAATTTCTCTACTGCCTGCTTGGAGACCAGCATGGCGTCGATGACGGAGTCGAGCGTCGAGGCGCCGAAGTTTATGTAGACGCGGCCGTCGCCGCTGTTGTAGTCGGGCGCGCCCACTATCATGTCGGAGTAGCCGTCGTTGTTCAGGTCGCCCGCGGCAACGGACCATCCGAAGTGACCGCCAGGCGATGGGCCGGGAATCTCCAGGTCCACGACGGTGTCCATGGTCGCACCACCGAAGTAGACGTATGCCCTGCCGCTCCCCGAACCGCCGAGGTTGTTGTATGGTGCACCCACAAGCAGGTCGGCCTTGCCGTCCCCGTTGAAGTCCCCCGTGGCGAGCGAGTATCCGAAATTCTCGCCCCTGTAGCCGTTCATCAGTATCGTGGGATCGATGGTCACCGGATACCTCGCCGAAGAAAGCCAATCCGCCGGACACCCTATCCTCAGATCAGATTGTTCGACCCTGTCGACGAGCGAGTAAGCGCATTGGATTCTCGAGCCGCCCGTGTCGACTGCATACGGGGCTGCCAAGGTGAACGCGGGGACTTGGCCGATATGGAACACCAGTTCGCCTGATGTGGTGAACCTGTACGCGCTGCCGGAACCCTCCGGCGACCATGAGCCGATGCTTCCCGCCAACTCCGGCGAAACCCCGCCGAGGTACGCGACTGCGAATTCGAAGGCGAGCGTGTCAGGACCGCCAATGAGGAATGAAGGCGGGCTCGAGAGGATGATTTCCTCCTTGAGCCTGTCTGCATCAAAGGAATATCCGACCGAGATGTCCATGGCGGGAGTCTCGTAGGAGAGCCCGAACCCCGAGGTCACCAGCGAGAACGGTCCGACCGGGTAAGAACCCAGCTCGCTCTGCCCGTGGATCATCTTCGCGCCGGTCAGCCGCCACTGCAGGCCGAATCCCTGCAAATCGCGGAAAATGACGTCGCCGTCGGACATGCTCTCCGGGAACGTCACCGTGTAGAGATCGCGCTCGATCGACAGGCCGCCATCCGCCGATTTCGTCATCGACCTCGTCCCGGCGGGGGACGTATCGTCGTAGTTTCCGCGCCAGTCCCTCAGGTCGAACACGACAGACACGTTCGCCGTTGGCGGGAGCCCTGCGATGTCGATCTGCGCCTCCAGCTCGGAGCCGCCCGCCGCGAGGGAAGCCTGACCCACTTCGGCCCACTGCCACGTGAATGGTGTGGCGCCCGTGAACCGCCACTGCTTCTGGCTCATGGCACGACCGTTCTTTCCAGTGATTTCCACCATGCGGTCGGCGTACACGCCCTTCACCCAATATCCGGAGTTGGGCACGCCGTCCGTGTCCACGAATACGCGGAGCTTGTCCTCGCCGAGCTCTGGCGGCGGGATCACCGCGGGCCCTATGTAACGTGAGACAAGGCGCCCGGCGTAGGGAGGTACGTACCAATCCGGGATGGTGGTGTTCAGCCACTTGTCCTGGCCCCACGGCCAGTCCTGGACGCCGTCGCCGTCCAGGTCGTGGTTGGTCATCGCGTCGGAGACGTTGTCGTTGTTGAAGTCGAATGGGAGGATGCTGTTGATCGCCGCCTCGACGGAATCGGGAACAGAGTCCATGTCGGAGTCCAGGGCCGGCGGGGCCTGTTGGCGGCCAGGTAGCTGGACAGCCGCGGAGATGCCCTTCATGATCTTGCCGTCCACGCGGGCATAGAAGGAGACGAGCGAACCGTCTCTGTGCGCGTCGTAACCCCTGAGGTCCACGGACTTCGCGCCCTTCGTCGACTGCTCGCCGGCGGCATCCGGGTTCGCGCCGGTCCATTCGGAGAAGGCGCCGTCGATGACGACGCCGGTCGGGATGGAACCGAGGTAGCTCATCTCTCTTGCCGATTGCCCTTGGAATACGGAAACGGACGCACCTGGAGCAACTATCGAGTTCGCGTCGGCCAGCCAGAGGCCGAGGGTCGCGCCGTCGGAGGCGGTGACAGTCGCCTCGATCGTCACGTTCTTCCGGCCACTGTCAATCACGAGGGGAGTGGCGAATGTCATCTGTCCGGTGCCGCCGCCATAGGTGAACGAGCCGAGCACACTCCCCAATCCGTCTCGCGCGGTGAATGTGGAGATATCTCCGGCCGCCGCTGTCCCGCGCACCTGGAGATCCACGCCCTGGACGGAGACCGCTCCGCCCGCTGACCTGAAGCTGAGTTCGAGCAGGCTCACTGTCCCCGGGCTTGAGGCCTGCGGAGCGACACTCGTCTGCATGACCTCCAAGCTCGGCCTGGTCGAGGACAGAGCGAAATCGGAGTAGTCCTCCTGGTTGTTCCAGCCCGCGGCGTGCAGGAGTACCCTGCCGCCGGCGAGGTATGCCGCGTCGCCCGTCGACCCGCCAGGGATGTCCACCATCGCCTCCATCTTCCCCGAGTCCGTGCCCGTGCCCGGCACCGCGCTGACTGCCCATCCGTTCTCCCAGTTTGACCAGTCGTTGCCGCTCTGAGACGACCTCTGGGACCAGGCCAGGAGGCCCGACCTGAGGACGGTGTGCCCCTGTCCGAACACCTGCACCAGGTAGTCGGCGCCAATCCCTTCCACGAAATAGCCGGTGTTGGCGTCGCTGTCAGCGTCGATGTATGCCTCGAAGATGTCCGACGACAGGCCAGACGGGTCGCCTGTGAGGATCGTCCCAGCCACTTCAAAGTAGACGCCCAATCTCCCGTCCTCGGACTTGACGCTCCCTCCGACGAGATCCAAAGAAGCATCAATAGACGTGTCGCGGTCGAGGCCGATGGCGCCCGACCATTCGCCGAAGGACCCGTCCGGATCCAAGAAGAGGGCCTCCTTGAACAGCGCCCCCGGCATCATCACGGGGGCCATGAGGAGAATCGCCGCGATCATCGGAACTATGAATAGCTTCCATCGGGAGTACTCGGCCTGTTTCTGGAACCTCTTGGATCCGAGTCCGTTGGTGAACCCGCTGCCGTTGGTCAGGCCGTTGGTCATGCCCGTGCGCGCCTTCCTGAGCCCGTTCACCAGGCCGTTCGTCCGGCCGGTCCCGTTGACCTTCCCATTTGTGCGGCCGAGGCCGTTCACGAGCCCCGTCCCCCGCTTCAGGCCGTTGGTCAGTCCGTTCGTCAGGCCGTTCGTGCGGCCCGGCGCCTTGGGAACCTTCCTCGGTACCGCCCTTGATCGCGCCAGAGCCTTGAGGCGCTCTTTCGCCAGCTCCTGGTCCTTCTCTTCATGTACTCCCATCGACTTCAGGAATTCCTCGAGCTGCTTTCTGCGGGCACCCTCGTCCGTCCCCGCCTTGTCAACGGGCTCCCGCACCCCGCCCTGGACCCTGAGTTTCTCCAGATAATCGAAAACCGACCCCGGTCCCGCTTTCGCCCCGGCCTGCGGCTTCTTCAGCTCGGCCTTGCACCGGGGGCAGATGTCGAATCCAGGGAGCACCTGGAATCCGCATTCGGGGCAGGACGCGGCGTCTTTACCCTTCATGGCTGCGAGCCCCGCCACCAGCTCGTCCCCCAACTTGCCGAGAGGGAGGGATATGCCCGTGCGTTCGATCCCATCGAACGAGGCGACACCTATCATCAGACCCTCGCCGAGGCTGTCGCGCGACATCCGCAGGACCCCGTCGAAGGGTTCGCGAAGCTTCTCCAGAGTCTCCTCAGGCAAATCGCCGGCGTCCATGACGACCACGCCGAGGGTGACCCCCGCCCTGACCTGCCCGACCATGTCCGATACGAACTTCTCACTCAGATCCGCGGGAAGGGAGGAGAGCATGTGCTGGAAACCGACGACCAGCGTCCTCATCTTGGCGCCTACTCCGAGTCCAGCGAACTTCGCGGCGATCAGGGAGGGCAGCCTGAGGGTGCCCGCGATCTTGTCGGCCCTCGCTATCTCGGTCCAGTTGAGGAAAACGATGCGCCCCTTGCCGACCTCTTCGTCGAAGTCGACGCCGATCTTCTTCATGCCCTTCTTCATCTCGTCGGGCGGGACGTTGGCGAGAACGATGAGGACCTTCTCGTCGCCCACCAGTCCCTCCTTGACGAACTGCGAGCAGAACTTGTTCCTCTCAGGGCTGTCCGGCGCCTCGCACATGACTACAGCGCCGTCGAGGTCTGCGCCCCTCAGGAGAGGCTCGAACCCCTTGAGCCCGAAACCCGTCACGGCCCGCCCTCCAGATGCGGCGCAAAACATGTGAACGAATGATGGACCGCGCTGAATCCACTCGCGGGCGGCAGATTCCTATCTACCCTCAAGTGCTTACCCCAACTATTGATGACCGCGCTGAGATGGAGAATCCAGCCCAGTCAGCTTTTCGCAGGTGTCCATTGACCCGGCGATATATCAATGTTCCCAACATTGAATCCGGTCGATTCCCCATACAGAACGAGTCTCCTCTCTCGCTGACTCCCGCCCAAGGGTTAAATAATGCCTGCCCCCGTGCTCTCGTCCGTGAAGGTCCCCGTGCAGTGCAAGCCGCTGGACGACCTGCTCGATGGAGGGGTCGAAGCGGGATGCTTGACGCTGTTCTACGGTGAAGCGGGCAGCGGCAAGACGAACATCTGCCTCCAGCTCGCGCGGAATATCGCGCGCGATGAGAAGAAGGTCGTCTTCATCGACACGGAGGGCGTATCGCTCGACAGGCTACGGCAGATCTGCGGCGACGATTTAGATACCGTGGTCAAGAGGATTCTGTTCTTTGAGCCGTACACCATCGACGATCAGGAGAAGATGGTGGAGAAGACTTTCAAGCTCGTCGAGAATAACAAGGACATCGGGATCATCATCCTAGACAGCGCCACGACGCACTTCCGCGTCACGTTGAGGAACGAGGAGAAGGAAGACCGCCGATCCCTCACCCGCCAGGTTACGATGCTGATGCAGATGGCGCGTGAGATGAACCTCCCGGTCGTGCTCACATCACAAGTCTACACGGACATAGAGTCCGGCGAGTACATGCCCCTTGGCGGGCACATGCTCACTCACAACGCGAAGGTCCTGATCCGCCTGGAGAAGGTGAGCCCCGGGCTGCGCAAGGCGGTGATCATGAAGCACAGGCACATCGAGGAAAGGAAGGAGGTCGCCTTCCACCTTACCGCAACAGGCGTCGAGTGATGCGGGAGCGGCGGTGTCGTTCGTTCAAGTCACAAGAAAGGTTCAAATATATCGCGATATATCGAAACAGCCATGAAGACCGAGCACCCGATCGCGGGCTCATTCCACTTCCTGGCCAAGGGCGACTTCAAGAGCATGGTGCTCCGCATCCTGGAGGAGCGCCCGATGCACGGTTATGAGATCATGAAATTCATCGAGGACCGCTACCACGGGTTCTACAAGCCCAGCCCCGGCGCGATCTATCCCGCGTTGCGCGCGCTGCTGCGGCAGGGACTGGTGGAGGTCAGCGGGGAGGAGCGGAGGAAGACCTACCGCATCTCCCGCAAGGGGAAGGCCCACCTCAGGAGCCGGCGGGCGGAACTGGAAAGGGGTTTCCGCCTCTTCGAGTCTGCCGTTGGCCCTGAGCGTGCCGCGCTTTTCAGGGAACTGCGGACGACCGGGCGAGTGCTCGGCCCGAACATGAGGACCGTCACCCCGGAACAGGCCGTGAAGCTCCGCAAGGTCATTGTCGAGATGAGAGAGCGGATGATGAGGATCCTCGCGAAATAATCAGAGGCGGATAAAGATGGCTGGCAACATGATTGAAGTGTCTGGACTGACCAAGCGGTTCGGAAAGCTGCTGGCGGTCGACCATGTGAGCTTCGACGTCAAGGAAGGAGAGATATTCGGCTTCCTGGGACCTAACGGGGCGGGCAAGTCGACCACGATAAGGATGCTCTGCACCCTGAGCAGGCCGACCGAGGGCACGGCGAAGGTCGCCGGCCACGACATCGTGAAGGAAGACGGGAAGGTGCGGGAGAGCATCGGCCTTGTCTCCGAGAAGATGATAATGTAC
This sequence comes from Thermoplasmata archaeon, assembly GCA_041489255.1. Classification (GTDB taxonomy): domain Archaea; phylum Thermoplasmatota; class Thermoplasmata; order RBG-16-68-12; family JAFNFQ01; genus JAFNFQ01. The sequence continues at coordinate 13,349 of JBGPQV010000024.1, forward strand.
AACGACCTCAAGGCAAAGGAGAACCTCAAGCTGTTCGGCAAGCTGTACGACATCCCCAACGATGTCCTGGAGAAGAGGATAGAGAAGCTCCTGCAGTTCGTCCACATGGAGAAATGGGCGAACAGCAGGATCGGCACGTTCTCGACCGGCATGAAACAGAGGATCAACGTCATCAGGGCGCTGGTCAACCAGCCCAGAATCCTGTTCTTGGACGAACCGACGCTCGGGCTCGACCCGCAGTCCACATCCGAGGTCAGGGAGATGATCAGGAGGATCAACATCGAGAACAACACGACGATGATCCTCACTACTCACATGATGATCGAGGCCGACATGCTCTGCGACCGGATAGGGATCATCGACAGGGGCAAGATCGTGGCGCTCGACACCCCCGCCAACCTGAAGAAGGTCGTCTCCGGGACCGACACGACGATCCTCGACTTCGAGATACCGAACCTCACGCCGAGCCTGATTTCCTCGCTCAAGTCGCTCCCCTGCGTGAAGTCGGCGCAGCAGGAGGACGAGACGCACGTCAAGGTCTCGGCCACGGGAGACGATTGCTTCGACCATGTGGTGGACGCGGTCAGGAAGGGCGGCGGGAAGATCAAGACGGTGAAGAACATGGAGCCCTCGCTCGAGGATGTCTTCCTGCATATCACTGGACGCCAAGTCAGGGACTCCGTTTCAGAAAAGCCGGAGATGATGCGCGGGCCGGGGCACGGTCCGGGGTTCGGCGGGGCCAAGAGGGTGAGGTGATCTCATGACCGTCAAACAGGTGATGCGCCACAGCTCTTGGATATGCTGGAAGGACCTTGTCGAGTTCAGCCGGAGCAAGCTGCGTCTGGTCCTCCTCGTTCTAATGCCGCTGTTCATGATGGTCATGGTCGGCTACATCTTCCCCTCAGGCACCTCGATCAGTCATCAGCCGATTGCCCTCGCGAACCAGGATGTTGGGAACTCCACGGCCGTCCCGCCGGTCCATCTGGGCAACGCATTCGTCTCCTCGCTGGAGGCGATAAACAACCAGACAGGGATGATGGACCTGAGCATGGCGACAGGCTTCGATGAGATCAAGACGAGAATCCAAGACGGGAAACTCAGCGGCGGCATAATCGTGCCTTCAGATTTCACGCAGAGCATCCTCTCGGGAAAGCAGGGCGAAATAACGATCGTGACGGACCAGTCGAACCCGCAGATCTCGTCGATGATGCAGGCGGTGCTCTCCAGGACAATCGAGTCGATGGGCACCTATATCGCGAGGCTGAACCTCAACGCCACATACAACATCACATGGGACAACACGATGGCGGTGATCCAGCCCTATACTGTCCAGTTCACAGGAATCGTGCCCGGGCAGCCGAACTACTTCGAGTTCGTCGCACCGGGCATAATCTCCATGGTCGTCATGATGTCCCTGATGACCGGACTCCCGCACGCGATCTCATACGAGAAGGACACCGGCACCCTCGACGGCATGCTGGTCGCGCCTATCAACAGGCTCTCGATAATCCTGGGTAAGGTGATGGCCCAGACCATCCGTGGCCTGATACAGGGGGCGATAATAGTCATGCTGGCAGTGGTCCTGTTCGGGGTCGTCATCCACGGGAGCATCCTGCTGGTGGTGGCGCTCCTCCTCCTCACGGTCTTCAGCTTCGTCGGCCTGGGGATACTGATCACCTCGTTCACGGGGAGGGAGGAGACCGCCACGATGGTCATGATGACCCTGATGTTCCCGATGATGTTCCTGAGCGGCGTCTTCTTCCCGATACAGCAGATGCCGGCGTTCATGCAGGACATCGCCCACCTGCTTCCTTTGACCTACGCGGCGCAGGCGCTGAGGAAGGTCATGGTGCTGGGGGCCGGCCTCGATGCGGTGTCCACCGAGATAATCATCCTCTTCGCGTTCGGGATTGTCCTGCTGGCGGTTGCGGTCCCGATGTTCAAGAAGGCAATGAACAGGTAGAGCGAGACCAGATTGAGGAAGGGGAACCCCTCTGGCAGTGCAGCCTATCTCTTCCTCTCGAGCATGTAGCGTGACGCAGCGAAGACGTTCTTTCTGAGAGCCTCGGGCAGCGGATCGAGGACCTTGCGACCTCTTTCGAGGTACTCCTTCCCCACCTTCTTCGCCGCAGCGACTGCGCCGTATTTCTCGAAGAGCGCGGTCGCCCATTCGACTTCCTTCTCGGTCGTCTTGTTCCGCGGACTGTCTAGTATCTGGAAGAGCTGCCTGCGCTCAGCCTCAGTGCACTTCGAGGCGGCATGGACTACCAGATAGCTCCTCTTTCCTTCCATGATGTCCGAGCCCTTCACGCCGCCGCGCCCCTTGCCCTCCGTGAGATCAATCACATCATCGGTGATCTGGAACACGGGGCCTATGCACTTGCCGAATTCCTCCAGTGCCGCGAGTGTCCCGTCATCCGCCCCCGCAACGAGCGCGCCCCCGATGGCGGGACACGCCAGATAGTACCCGGTCTTCTCGATAGTGATGTGCAGGTACTCGTCGATCGTGAGGTCGTGGCGGTTCCTCGCCCCGATGTCGAGGGCCTGTCCCTCGCCGGTGTGCACGATCGTCCTGGTGATGAGCTGCATCAGCCTGTTCGTCCTCTCCCTTTCGAGACCGCGCTCGACACAGCCCAGCGCCGCCTCGTAGGTCTTCGCGAAGAGGTAGTCGCCGATGTTTATGCCGTGCGCGAGGCCATACTTCACCCAGACCGCCGGCCTGTCCCTCCTCACCCTGTCATCGTCCTCGATGTCGTCGTGGACCAGGAGGAAGTTGTGCATTATCTCTGAGGCGAGCGCCATCGGCATCGCCATTTCCGCTGAACCGCCGAGGCTCTCGCATGCGAGCAGGCACAGCACGGGCCTGATGCGCTTGCCGCTTTTCTTCCTGTCAGCGATGTCCAGCCCCATCGAGTAGCGCGCCGCCCCGGAGAGGTTCGGGACCTCGGGGCCTTTCCTGAAGAAAGCATCCAGAGCCTCGTCGATGATGTCGGCCTTGCCGGCAAGGTATTTCTCGAAATCCACTTGGCCGACCGAGACCATCTATCCGACCTCCATCCAGTCGGCTGTCGGCCTCGTGACGATGCACTGCGCACCCGCCAAGTCGTTCAGGTTCGCGCAGCCCGTGAGGAACATCGCGGTCTTGAGCTCCTCAACTATCAGCTGAAGCTCCTTCACCACCGCATCCGCGGACTGCTTCGCCGCCTCCAGCATCGGCTTCGCGAGACCCGCCGCCGAGGCTCCGAGACAAATCGCCCGTGCGACGTCGATCCCTGACCTGACGCCGCCGGTCGCTATGACGGGCAAGCCGGTCCTCGCCATCACGACCGATGCCGGCGTCGGGATCCCCCAGTTCCAGAAGGCCGCCCCGAGGCGCTCCTTCATCGCCTGGCCTTCCTTCCTTGCGCGATAATATTCGACCGCCGAGAAGCTCGTCCCGCCGAGACCGCCGACGTCGATGCCGATCACTCCGGCTGTCTTGAGCTCCACTGCCATCGACCTCGAAATGCCCGCCCCGGTTTCCTTCGCCACGACCGGCAGCCTGAGCGCGAGCCTTTGAATCGCGGACAAACATCCCTTCGCCCTCTTGTCCCCCTCGGGCTGCACGGCCTCCTGGAGGAAGTTCATGTGCACGAGCAGGACGTGCGCCCCGACCATCCTCATGGCCAGCTGCGCCTCCTCGAATCCGTATGACCCCTTCCCTTCCTGCTCGACGAGCTGCGGGGCCCCGATGTTCGCGAAGCGCAGGGGGACGTCGTAGTCTTTGACGACCGCGTAGGTGTCCTCCAGCTCCGGGTGCTCCAGGGCGGCGCGCTGGCTTCCGACCCCGAGGGCGACTCCGACTTCCGCCGCAGCCCTCGCCAGGTTCGCGTTAATCTCCTTGGCCGCCTCGAAGCCGCCGGTCATCGATGCTATCACGATCGGCGCGTTCAATTTCCGCCCGAACAGCTTGGTCGAGATGTCGATCTCCTCGTAGTCGACCTCGGGCAGAGACTCATGAATGAGGTGGACATCGTTCCAGAAGTTGTGTTCCGCCTCGACCTTCTCCTTGAGTATGATGTCGACATGCTCGGCCTTCCTCTGCTCCGTTATGCTCTCCTCAGGCATCTATGCCACCACCCTGGTCCCGATGAACCTCTTCCCCTTGATCGCGTCGCTGAGACGGCCGGGGACGAGGCCGTTCAGGATCCAGAATTCGTCGCCGGACTCCATGACCTTGAACATCTTCCTCAGCTTCCCCTCGATCCCCCCGGTGACGTCCTTCCCCGCGCGGACGGACAGGTTCAACCTGCCCATGTCCCCGATCCTGACCTCGCGCAACAGCTCGCGCCTCCCCTTCTTCTTCGGATCGCTCGTGAAGACGCCGTCCACATCGGTCACGAGGATTGTCTTGCTCGCCGGAAAGTAGCCATGGAGAAGCCCGATCAGGTCGTCGCCCGAGCAGATCCCGAACCTCCTCTCCGAGTCGAAGACGACGTCGCCGAACGTCACGGGGGTCATCCTGAGGCCGAGGCACTGGATGAAAGGCCTGGTCTCGATGTCGTGCAGCCTGCCATCGGCGAACCTCACGACGAGGCTCGGCGGTATCGGCATGGGGTTCAGGCCAGCCCCCAGCAGGGCATCGTCCACCATGAGGTTCAGTCGCCTGACGTCCCTTTGGACCTCACTCACTCCGCGCAGTTGAGACTCATCGCGGTACCCTTCGTGCAATCTGTATCTCTTGGCGAGGATGTGACCGAACGAGCCTGCGCCGTGCACGAGGATGATCTGCTCCTTCGTTGCAGACACCTCCCCCGCCAGGCGTTTCAGAACGGATGGGCGGGCGGTCCTCAGTCTCGACTTGTCCGTGATCACGCTCCCGCCAAGTTTCACCAGAAGCATGCTTCTCGGCGGCAAAGCTGGGGCGCTCTATTTATAGATTCTCGGCAAGCGAGCGGCATCCTCCATGTCAAGACTCGACCCGAACTTTTTCTCAGCCCGAATGGATGGTGTTCCAGCCTGAACGGTGCTCATTCCACGCGGAATGGTGGTCTTCCAGCTGAGAAGGCAGCTATTCCAGCCGGAATGGTGTCTGTTCAGCCCGGAATGGCTGTTGTTCTAGGCGGAACGGCGAGTATTCAAGTCGTGATGGGTTTGTTCCACGTGGAAGGTGGTCGCTCCCTCGTGAACGGTCCCTGTTCCGGCCGGAATGGTGTCCATTCCACGTGGAATCATATTCATTCTGAAACGACCCGACAGCGGGACTTGACCGCCGAAAGGATGGCAATTCCCTCGGAAACGGAACGGCCGGGACCGCGCGGCCAAGCCAAGATACTCATTGCGAGGATTCTTAAGACAGTCCATCTCTTGACTCATCGTTCGAGTGATTGCATGAAGACTTCGAGCATCCTCGTCTCACTACTGCTCGTCGTGTTGTTCGCGATACCTTCAACGGCGTCAGCGGGTGCCGCGTCCGCCTCGGCGGTCCAGCCACAAACCCCCGCCCCCAAACCCTCGATCCTCGCAATCGTGCCCACCCCCGTGCCCCCTGGCATGCTCAACGTGCCTGGCCAGGACATACGCGTGACCTACAGCGACAAAGACCAGAACGAGGTCACTGTGGCAATCAATCCCTTGAACCCCGCCAACATCATCGAGGGCGCGAACGACTACAGGGGCTGGGATGGCACTGGCGCGGCTGGTTCGTGGTGCGGCATCTATACTTCATTCGATAGTGGCGGGCACTGGAACATGGGTCTCGTTCCACATTCAGGGGCCCTCAGCTGGAGCAGCTCGGCGGGGGATCCGAGCGCGGCATTCGACCTCATGGGCAACGCGTACTTCACATGCCTGGGATTCGTCCGCGCGGGTCCCTTCATCACCAACAACACCATAGCGGTCACGAAGAGCACGGACGGGGGAATGACGTGGCTTCCTCCGGTGAACGTCGTCTCCACCGCCAGCACGCCGCCGTTTCACGACAAACCTTACATGGCGGTGGACACCTCCATCGGCAGTCCCCACAAGAACAACATCTACGTGAGCTGGACCAACTTCTCCAGCCTCTCCGGCGGTGCGAGCCCCATCTATTTCTCCAGGAGCGTGAACGGAGGCGCCAGCTTCTCAACGCCGATGAAAATCAGTGGCACGCAGTCGTACTGTCAAGGCTCGCAGCCCTCCGTCGGGCCTGCTGGCGAAGTCTACGTCTCATTCATCAGCTACTCAGGCTCTCAGAGCAGGCTCTACGTGACCAGGTCCGACGATGGCGGTGTTACTTTCAACACGCCCGTCTTTGTGTCCAATGTCGTCGACCCGGGGGATTTGCCGGAATACTACAGGACGCCAACGATCCCGAGCAGCGCCACGGACCACTCATCGGGCCAGTTCAGCGGCTCGATCTACGTCGTCTGGCAGGATGGGAGAAATGGCCATTCAGACATCTTCGTCTCCTATTCGCGCGACAGGGGAGTGACGTGGTCCGCCGCGAAGAAGGTGAACGATGACGCGACTACGAATGCGCAGTTCTTCCCATTCGTCTCGGTCGCCCCGACCGGCCGCGTCGACGTTGTGTTCTATGACCGGAGGCTGGATCCGAACGATATCCTGCTGGACGTCTACGCCGGCGTTTCGTCTAATGGCGGGGCCACCTTCAAGAATCGCCGCATCACCGATAGGCCGATTGTCGCAAGGTCGGGCCAGCCCTTCATCGGGGACTACATCGGTGTCGCTTCTCTCGACTGGTCTTTCTATCCGGGGTGGTGTGGTTTCGTCGGCTCGGACGAGGAGATCTTCACGGAGCAGTCGCCAATCCTCCACATAGTCCTCGTCCCGCGATGACCTGATTCCATCGCTGAGCCCGCGCAGTCCGTGGCGGCATGTCCAAGCCCGGATTGAAATGTGGCTGCGAATGCGCAAGGGTTAATAATTAGGCATACCTAACGTTGAGCATCCGCCAACCTAATGAACGGGAGTAGATAACATGGAAACAAGACTGAAGTCACCTTTGATAGCGATTCTATTGGTGAGCATGCTTGTGGGAACCGTAGCAGTGGCCGCCGTGCCCGGAGTGCGCGCCGCCTCCGTGAGCCTCAATTTGTATGGAACCATGATGGGGGGCTGGGGAACGTCGCCGGGTTCCGAGACGATACCCGGACCGCAGATATCCGTGAACAAGGACGATGTGGTCACTCTGACATTGCACTCGGAGGACGGGATACCCCATAAGTTCCTTCTGGACTACAATGGTAACCTCATCGCCGACGCCGGCGAGCCTGTTTCGCCAGTATTCACTGGCACGACGACAATCACCTTCACAGCTTCTCTGGCTGGCACATTCAACTACATTTGCACGATACACCCGGGCACAATGCACGGCACGTGGAAGACAGTGGCGCCTCCACCACCGACGGTCCACGATCTCGCGGTAACTAGTGTCTCCGCATCTCCTCTGACGGTCATCAAGGGAGCAACAGTCCAGATCACAGTCACAGTAAAGAACCTCGGGACAGTCAGCGAGACCTCCACCGTCCAGGCATTCACGGGAGCGAGCCTTGTGGGCAACCAGAGCGTGAGCCTCGGAGTCGGTGCGACCGCCAACGCAGTGTTTTCATGGAACACGACGCCCGTGACGCCGGGCACATACCTGACCAGCGGCAAGATCATCCAGGTGACGGGGGAGAACAACACCGCCAACAACCAGATGAACGACGGGACTGTCACGGTGAACCCGCTTCCGCCCGGAAACCTGAAGGCGGAGCTTGTTGGCCACAGCGCATGGCCCGACTTCCACCACCTGGCAATCCATAGCAGGAGTAGCACTCAGACGCTCTATGGCAAGGTCGCGAACGTCGGACCCGGACCTGTCGCCGCCAAGGTTGTCTTCCAGATATTCGACGCCAACACCGGGATCTTGAAGGCAACTATAGAGTCGAACGTGGCGACCATACCCGTGGGCGGCATCGTGGTCGTTTCAGGCGCATGGACAGCGGTCGTCGGCTCATACTCCGTCAGGGGGCAGTGTTGGTTCGACACGAACAACGACGGCATATTCGACGGGAGCGACCCGGGCGTGAAGATTTTCTCGTTCAAGGTAGTCCCGTGAGCGCGAAGGGGGGCGATGTCCCCTCCCTCCCGAGGGGCTTCTGCTGTTTCGGCGAAATCACTCACCAGACAAGCCTTAAATAGAACTCGAAGGTTAGGATTCAACTCCGATAGCCATGGTCCGAAAACCCAACTGCATGTATCGTCGAATCATGGGGCAGGCCTACACCCGCAAGAAGTACATGGGCGGCATCCCCGCCAACAGGATCACCCAGTTTGACATAGGGGACGCGAAGACCAAGTTCCCCGTGGCGGTGCACCTCGTGGCGAACGAGCCCTGCCAGATAAGGCACATCGCCCTGGAGTCCGCCAGGATAGCGGCCAACAGGTACATCGCCAAGATGGCGGGGACCAACTACCACCTGAAGATGAGGCTCTACCCGCACAACGTCCTGCGCGAGAACAAGATAGCGGTCGGTGCGGGAGCGGACCGGATATCCCAGGGGATGAGGCGCGCTTTCGGATCCCCCGTCGGCACGGCGGCGCGAGTGAGGATTGGGATGCGCATAATCACGATATCCACCACCGATGCGAACATACCGCACGCGAAGGAAGCGCTCAGGAAGGGCGGTTCGAAGCTGCCGACGCCGTGTCACATGGAGATCGAGACGGGCGGCAAGCGCGCCCAGTACCACCCCATGGGGCAGTAGCCGCGGGGCACAGGCCTGATATATCCGCTGTTCTTTTCACTTGACCCCAATGTGGAAGTACGGCAGCTCCAAGCAGAAAGTCCTCCAGGAACTCCGCAAGGCGTGGGAGGAGGACCTCCACTTCTCTGATCAGAGGATCCTAGGTTCCATGTGCACCGAGCCGCTGCCGCTCGCGGCCGAGGCCCACGCGCAGTTCCTCGAGGTGAACCTCGGCAACCCCGCCTACTACAAGGGGACATGGCGGCTGGAGAGGGAGGTCATCAAGCAGCTCGGCGAGATGCTGCACAGCAGGGGTGGCGGCGGTTTCACGATCTCAGGCGGGACCGAGGGGAACATCACCGCGCTCTGGCTCGCGAGGAACGTGACCAAGAAGAGGAAGGTCGTCTATGGAGAAAATGCCCACTTCTCGGTCCTCAAGGCCGCAGACCTTCTAGGGCTGAAGCCGGTGCCGGTCGGCCTCGACAAGGAATACCGCATCAGGGTTGACGAGGCCCGGAAGAAGATAGACAGGGACACCGCCGCCGTCGTGGCGGTGGCGGGGACGACGGAGCTTGGCCAGGTCGACCCGATTGGCGAGCTTGGGGAGATCTGCAAGGACCGCGTGCCCCTCCACGTGGACGCGGCCTTCGGCGGGTTCGTGCTGCCTTTCCTTGAGGAGATTGGCGTCAACGTCCCTCCTTGGGACTTCAGGGTGTCCGGCGTGAGCTCGATAGTCCTCGACTCGCACAAGATGGGCATGGCCACCATCCCCGGTTCGGCACTGCTGGTGAGACGGGCCGACCATTTCAACAAGATAGCGGTGGAGTCGCCATATCTCACTAGCATTTACCAGACTTCGCTCCTGGGGACCAGGAACAGCGCGGGGGTCGCCGCCACCTACGCCGCGATGCGGCTGACAGGCCGCGAAGGATACATCAAAGTCGTTAGGCGGTGCGTGAAGGCGACAGAGCTGATAGCGAAGCGAGTCCAGGAAGCGGGCCTGAGAATCGCCGTCAAGCCGCTGATGAACGTGCTTGGCGTCATGGTCAAGGATGTCGGCGCCGTGCAGAGGCAGCTCGAGAAGCACGGGTGGAGGACATCCGCCGCCCGCCATCCGAGGTGCCTCAGGATTGTCGTGATGCCGCACATCTCGCCGAAGGCCGCCGAGGCTTTTTCCGAGGATCTGGTGGAATGCTGCAGGAAACTCGGTGAAATCTGAGCTTTTCGGCCGCGCGAAACCGGTCAAGCTGAAATAGAAGCATGGCGTAGGTTGCACACAATGGAGCGAGAAGACCTGGAGTTCGACAGGTGCGTGGAGGCCATACTGCACAGTGGAGCGAAGATTGTGGGCTTGCAGTTCCCCGCCGGCTTAAAGACGAGGGCCGTCGAGATCGCGAGGAAGCTGCAACTGGAGTCGGACGTCCCGGTGATCCTGTCGGCAGACCCGTCGTTCGGTGCTTGCGACGTGAAGCAGATGCCCGTCGACCTGATCGTCCACCTCGGGCACGCGCCGATCCCTGACCTGCACTATAAGAACGTGTTCTTCTACGACAACCCGCTACCGCCGCCGGAGAACCTCGCCTTCCTCGACAATGCCCTGCCCCTACCAGGGATGAACGTCGGACTGCTCACGACCACGCAGTTCCGCGGCTGGGTGCCGAAGGTCAGGGAATACCTGGAGCAGAAAGGCTACACGGTCTTCGTCGGAAAGACTGGCGGTCGCGTTGCGTACGAGGGACAGCTCCTCGGCTGCGACTACTCCGTCGCGAGGGTAGTGGAGAAGGACGTCGACTGCTTCCTCTATGTCGGCTCGGGTGATTTCCACCCGCTCGCGGTCGCCCTCATGACGCCGAAACCGGTCGTCGTGGCTGACTTCGAGAAGGGAACGGCCAGACGGCTAGACGAGGAAAGAGACCGGACGATAAGGCAGAGGCACGGTGCGATAACGATCGCACAGTCCGCCGGCACTTTCGGAATCCTAGTCTCCACGAAGCTGGGACAGCACAGGATGGAGCTGGCTCAATACCTCCTCAGCCTCGCGGAGAAGCACGACAAGCTCGCGCAGATATTCATCATGGACCTCGTGAGCCAGGACGCCCTCGACGGCTACAAGATCGATGCATGGGTCAACACAGCCTGTCCGAGGGTCGCGATAGAGGACTACCTGATGTTCAAGAAGCCGATATTGACCCCGCAGGAGTTCGAGATAGTCCTGGGCGAGAGGCAGTGGAAAGACTACGAGATGGACGAGATCAAGTCCTGACGCCCCCGACTGGTCTCGAATTGTAGCTTCGTAAGATTCAATAGGTTCCAGACTTCTCATTCTACCGCAAATGGCGACGAAGAAGTGCCCGGTCTGCGGCGTTCCCGTGAAGCTGGAGAACCTCGAGGGGCACGTGAAGAGGCAGCACCCCCGCAAGAATATCGACCTCAAATCTGTCCTGACAAAGGAGGAGACGACTCAGGCGAAGGCTGCCAAGGCATCGAGCAAACCGAAATTCGAGATGAAACGTGCCTGGCCGCTTGCGGTCCTTGCGATCATAATCGTCGTTGTCCTCTTCATCGCCCTTCAAAAGCCAACCGCCAACGCCACCGGGATTGGCGTGGGCCAGACGGCGCCAGAAATCACTTTGACAACCTCCGATGGCAACCCAATCAAGCTGTCCGACCTGAGGGGCAAGCCGACACTACTCGAGTTCATGGATGTCGATTGCGGCCACTGCGATGCCGAGGGGTACGTCCTCGCGCAAGTTTACAACGACAGGGTTTCCGTGGCTAACTTCTTCACTGTCGATGCCAACTCCTATCTTGATGCCGACACTAATGCAAGGATTGAATTGTTCAAGCAAGCTCACAATACATACTGGCCATATGCCCTCGATACCGACGGAAGCGTCTCCAAGCAATACGGCTTGGCAGGGACGCCGAGAACATACATCCTCGACAAGGTAGGTGTAGTCAGGAATGTCTTCGAGGGCCAAGTGTCGGGCGGCAAGGCCACCTACGAAGCCGCCATCGATGCGCTGGTGTGAGCGCTCACGTTCGGTTAGCCTCGTCAAAGTAAAGACTTATCAGGAAGCCTCCCGTTCAAGCATCATGGCCGGAAAGGCGGTGGTTCTTCTCTCCGGAGGATTGGACTCTGCAGTCGCGGCTGCAATCGCATTACACGAAGGTTTTCATGTCCATGCGCTCACTGTCGACTACGGACAGAGACACCTCCGGGAACTGGATGCAGCGAAAGGGGTTGCCACAGCTTTAGGCGTCAAGGTGCATAGAATCCTCCGAGTCGACTTGGCGGGATTCGGCGGCTCGGCGCTGACGGACAAGAGCATCAACGTCCCCGAGGGGTGTCCAAGCGAAGCCATCGGAACGGACATCCCCGCCACCTACGTTCCGGCGAGGAACACCGTCCTCCTCGGCCTTGGTCTGTCGTGGGCCGAGGCCCTCGGCGCGGACGCAGTCTTCATTGGCGCTCATTCCGTCGACTATTCGGGCTATCCGGACTGCAGACCTGAGTTCCTTGACGCGTTCAGGAGAGTGTCGGCCCTCGGAACGAAGCGTGGCGTGGAGGGCAAGCCTGTCAGCATCGAGGCGCCTCTGATCCGCATGGGCAAGCGGGAAATAATCGAGCGCGGGAAGGAACTCAAAGTCCCGTTCGAACTCACATGGTCCTGCTACCTCGGCGGGAAGAAGGCCTGCGGTAAATGCGACTCCTGCACGATCAGGCTCAAAGCCTTTGCCGAGGCGGGAATGGAGGACCCGATCGAGTATGAGCGAGAATAAACCGTTGATGCCCAAGTTGCCCAGTGACCCGAACAAGATGCTCATCTGCGAGATCTACCAGTCCATACAGGGAGAGGGGCCGCAGATGGGTCTGCCCTCCGCGTTCGTGAGGGTGACCGGGTGCCCCCTGAGGTGCAAGTGGTGCGACGAGAAGAGGGCGCTCTACGACGGCACGGTGATGACGATAGACGATATCGTGGAGAAGGTCGCTTCCTTTCCTCCCAGGAACGTCTGCCTGACCGGCGGGGAACCGCTCGCGCACAAGCAGGCGGGGACCCTGATGGAGAGACTCGCCATGGCGGGCTACAACGTGCTCCTCGAGACGAACGGCGCGATGCCGCTGGACGGCGTCCCCCGCCTTCCCGGGATCGAGATAAGCATGGACATCAAGTGCCCCTCATCGGGGACGGAAAAGCGCATGAGGTTCGAGAACCTGAAACAGCTGAGGAAGGAGGACCAGGTCAAGTTCGTTGTCGCTGACCGCCGCGACTACATCTACGCCAAGGAAATCATGGGCAAGTACGAGATACCGTGCGCGGTAGTCCTCCAGCCCGAGGGCGGCAGGAACATGTTGCCCTTGGTCTCGTGGGTCATCGAGGACGGTCTGGACGTCCGAGTCCTGCCCCAGCTCCACAAGATCATCTGGGGAGATAAGAAGGGCGTCTAGACGAACATTCATCTACCCGCCATTTCTACCGCAATCCGTGGCGAGCAAACGCTATGAGCAGATTGCCCACACCGCTGACGTCGGGATTGCCGCATACGGCAAGAGCATGAACGATCTCTTCGCGAATACCGCGGCCGGCATGTTCAGCCTCATCACCGACCTGAGGGGCGTCAGGACGGTCGGCGAGTACCATGTCAAGCTCAAGGCAGACACGCCCGAGGACCTGATGGTGGCATGGCTAAGTGAATTGCTGTATTTGCATGAGACACAGAGGCTGCTTTTCAAACGGTTCGACGTGAAGGTAAAGAGGAACGCCTTGGATGCAAAGATAGACGGCGAGGTCATGGACAGGGGCAGGCACCACCTGCACATGGTCGTTAAGGCGGTTACCTACCACATGATCGAGGTGAACCCTAGGAAGGGCATCGCGCGAGTGATATTCGACATCTGAGGTGAGAAATGCTCGAGGCCGTGACTTTCGACTGGTGGTTCACGATCACCAACATGCCGGTCCAGTCGGATGAGTTCGCGAGGTGGGCGAAGGATTACAGGCTGAAAGGCATGGACGACATCCTGCGGGAGGCGGGGATGGACATCAGCCCGGAGAAGCTCTCCGATGCGTACGAGATGCTCTCCGGGCACCTGAAGGATGTATGGGACAGGGACATGGACCTCTCGGGCGAGGAGCAGATCGCGCTATTCCTTCAATACGCAGGCGCTGGGCGAATGGCCGACGGCGGCCTCATCGCGAGGCTCGGAGTGCCGTTCAGCAACGCCGTCCTCGACAGGCCGCCCGCGCTCAACCCGGGAGTCGTCGATTGCCTGTCGACCCTCAAGAGAGACGGCTACAAGATAGGGGTCATCTCGAACACGGGCCGCACGTGGGGCAGGGCCCTGATCGGGCTCCAGAAGAAGTATGGAATCCAGGACTTCTTCGATGTCCTTTCGTTTTCCGACGAGATCGGTGTGCGGAAGCCCCATCCGGCGATCTTCAAGAAGACCCTCGAGGGGCTGAAGCTGCCCGCCGAGAAGGTCCTCCATGTCGGCGACAATGTCTTGGATGATGTGAGCGGTGCGAAGAGCGTCGGCATGAGGGCTGTATGGTACAACACCGGCATATGGCCTGGCGCGAAGACGGACCAAGCTGACGCGGAGATACACCATTTCTCCGAGTTGCCCGCCATAGTCAGGAGGCTCTGAGTTGTCGAGGAAGGCGTCAGCCAAAGCTCACCCGATCCAGGGTCTGATCAAATACCACGGGCTCAAGGACCCCCTGCTCAGGCTGCCGTACCACGACTCCATATCGGTCTGCACAGCCCCGTTGATCACCCGCACGACGATCGAGTTCGGCGATTTCGAGAGGGACGATGCGGTCGTCGACGGCATGCCGCTCTCCGGCCACGAGATGCAAAGAGTCCTGGCGGTTGTTGACCCGGTGCGGGCGAAGGCGGGGATCCAAGACCGGTTCCGGATGGAATCGGTCAACGGCTTCCCGTCGAACGTGGGCCTCGGGGCTTCGGCGTCGGGTTTCGCCGCGCTCGCGCTCGCTGCGTGCGATGCGGCGGGACTGGACCGCAACCTCCAGGAAGTCTCCAAGCTCGCGAGGCGAGGGGCAGGCTCGGCCACCAGGGCGGTGACCGGCGCCTTCTCGAAATGGCGGATGGGCAATAGAGACGAGGACAGCTACGCGGAGCAGCTAGCGGGCGAGGACCTGCAGATGGGGATAATTGTCGCGCTAGTCCCCGCCTACAAACAGACAGAGACCGCTCACAGGGAGGTCCTCACCTCCCCGTTCTTCAGGGCACGCCTCGCGGAGATGCCTCGCTCGCTGATGGAGATGGAGCTCGCGATAAGGCAGCGGGATATAGGCAAGATCTGCACTCTCGCGGAGAGAGACACGCTCATGCTCCACGGCATCACGATGACCGGCGAGAGGGAGATGCTCCTGTGGCGGCCAGAGACCGTACAGGTCATGCTCAAGGTCAGGAAGCTGCGCGAGCAGAACGTCCCCGCATTCTTCTCGATCGACACGGGCGCGACGGTCTATGTGAACACTTTCCCCGATAGAGTCGAGGAGGTCGAGAGGGAGATACAGGAGCTGGGACTCGAGACCGTCAGGTGCTGGGTCGGCGGTCCGGCGAAGGTCACCGACGAACACCTGTTCTAGCGTCGCGCGCGGCGCTACTGCTAGCTATATTATCGACCGGCGGTTACCGCCAATCATGCGTCTGGTCCTCCTCGGTCCACCGGGCTCAGGCAAGGGAACGCAAGCTGTGAGGATCGCACAGCACTTCAAGCTCCCTCACATCTCCACGGGGGACATCCTCAGGGATAACGTCTCCCGCAACACGGAGCTTGGGAAGAAGGCGAAGTCTTTCATGGACAAGGGTCTCCTCGTGCCCGACGAACTCGTCGTCGAGATGACGAAGCACAGGCTCGCTCAAAAAGACTCCCAGAAAGACTGGATCCTCGACGGCTTTCCCAGGACAGTCCCTCAGGCTGAGGCCCTGGACAAATTCGCACCGCCAGAGGTCGTCCTGAACCTGTTCATCGAGTCAGCTGAGCTCATTAAGAGGTCCGCGGGACGTCGCATCTGTGCAAAGTGCAAGGCCGTCTACAACATCCACTCCAACCCGCCTAGGGCGGAGGACGTCTGCGACAAGTGCGGCGCGGACCTGATGCAGAGAGACGACGACAAGGAGGACGTGGTGAGGCACCGCATAGAGGTCTACGAGGAGCAGACGAGACCTCTGGTGAAGTTCTACACGCAGAAAGGCATCCTCCGCTCGGCGTATTCGGCTGGAACAATCGACCAGGTCTTCGAGCGCACACTCGAAGCCCTGAAACACTCGCCGTGAGAAAGTCAGACAAGCTTTTATATTCGGAGACCAGGATAGTTACTCGGCCCCTCATGGATGAACTGTCCTGGAAAATAATCAACCTTGTCGCTAAGCGCGGTCATATAGGCGCGACCAGGGAGGACTTCTTCACCGAGGTCAGGGGACTCGTCTACGAGAGCCTCGAGAAGGCCCTGCTGTCGCTGGAGAGGGAAGACATCATCAAGATCGAATGGATGGGGCCGAACAAGTTCCTCGTCCAGATCACGGAGAAAGGGAGCAATCTGGTCAAGGACGAGTACGAGAAGCGGCTGGACGTCTACCGCAAGCGCATCGAGGAGCAGGCGGGGGTCGGCGGGCTGGAGAGGATCTAGGCTACTTGTAGACCTGCTCCAACGCCTTCTCCTTCTCCCACTTCGACTTGACCCAGTCCTGGATCTTCTTGATGTCATCAGGCGTGAGGTGCTTGAACCTCCCCTGGGCCTTGATGTATTCCTCGACAGGGGAGAACTTCGGCGTGCGGTTGACCGTGTACTTGCCGTCCTCGTATTCCATGAGCGTCCAGATGCCCGTCTCCACCGCCATCCTCGCCAGCTCGACCATCTTGCTGGACTCCGCCTTCCACCCGGTCGGGCATGGGGCCAGGACCTGGAGGTATCGGAACCCCTTCTTCGCCTTCGCCTTCTCCAGCTTCTTGATGAAATCGGTCGGGTAGGCGATGCTTGCTGTGGCGACGTACGGCACGTCGTGGGCCATCATGATGCGGGGCACGTCCTTCTTGAACTCGACCTTGCCAGCGTGCACTGACCCGACCGGCGTCGTCGTCGTCCATGCGCCGAATGGCGTCGAACTTGACCTCTGTATGCCCGTGTTCATGTAGGCCTCGTTGTCGTACATGATGTAGATGATGTCCTCGTTCCTCTCCGCGGCGCCGCTCAGCGCCTGGAGGCCGATGTCCGCGGTCCCGCCATCTCCGGCGAAAGCGACCACGTTGACGTCGCTCTTGCCGAGCCTGTTCAACGCCCTCTTGATCCCGGCGGCGCACACCGCCGAGTTCTCGAACAGCACGTGCAGGAAGGGCACCTTGAACGCATTGTTCGGGTATGTAGAGGAGAATATCAGCATGCACGATGCCGGGTGGTACACCACAGTGTTGGGGCCGAAGACCTTCATCGCTATGCGCGCGACCATCGCGCCGCCGCAACCCGGGCAGGCCGTGTGGCCCGATGTGAAGTAGTCCTGGACCGGGAGTTCCTTCACCGTGGTCATGGCTCGACCCCCCTGGTGCCGATCCAGCTGACATGCGGCATACCTTGACCCTTGGCCAGGCCGAGCAAGCTGTCGAACATCATGCCCACGTTCTCCGGGGTCACGTCCCTCCCGCCGAGACCGGCGAGGAAGCCCGTGACGGGTATGTCCGTGTGCCCGTAGAGCGCGTGGCGTGTCTCGATCCACGAGGGACCGCCAGAACCGAAGGATATGGCCCTGTCATAGACCCCGAGCGCCTTCAATCCCTTCGTGGCCTCGATGAGCTCCCTGGCGGGGAACGGGCGGAAGAACCGCAGCTTGATCAGGCCGACTTTCTTCCCGTTCGCGCGGAAGCTGTCGACGACGTCCCTTGCGGTGCCCGTGACAGTGCCCAGGGTCATGAGCGCGACTTCGGCGTCATCCATCCTGTAGGTGTCGATGAGCCCGCCGTAGTCCCGTCCGAACTTGTCGGCGAACTCCTCCGTGACCTCGCCGATGACTTCCCTCGCCGCCTGCATGCTCATCTCCGTCTGGTACCTCGCCTCCATTATGTACTCTGGCGGGGCGAAGCTGCCCACGACCATCGGGTCGCTGGGATCCAGATAGGCATGCTTGGGCTTGTATGGCGGGAGGAAGGCGTCGACCATCTTCTGGTCCAGCAGGTCCACCGGCTCGACGGTGTGGCTGAGGATGAACGCGTCCAGGTTCACCATGATTGGGAGCAGGACCCTCTCGTCCTCAGCGATCTTGTACGCCTGGATGACCATGTCGAGGACCTCCTGGTTGTCCTCGCAGTAGACCTGGAGCCAGCCGGTGTCCCTCTGGGGCATCGTGTCGTTGTGCTCGCACCAGATACCTATAGGCGCCGCGAGCGTGCGGTTGACGACCGGCATGACTATCGGCAGGTGCAGTCCGGCAGCGACGAACAAGGTCTCGTGCATCAGCGCGAGGCCCTGACTCGACGTCGCCGTGTACGTCCTGATGCCCGTGGCCTCGGCGGCAATGCACGCGCTCATCGCGCTGTGCTCGGATTCCACCGCCATGTAGTCGGCGTCGAGCTTCCCGTCCGCTATGAACTCAGACATGTGCTCGACAATGAACGTCTGCGGGGTGATCGGATACGCCGCGATCAACTTCGGCCTCGCGAGCAGCGCTCCGTGCGCCGCCGCATAATCGCCCGTCACGACCCTCTTCTCGGTCTGCGTCTTTGCCTGCATCATGCCACCGCCTCCGAGGTGAGCTTCTCATCGACTTCCTCGGTCCTCACCCACTTCAGGGCCTTCGGCGCGCACACCTCGACACAGACCCCGCAGCCCTTGCAGTAGTCGTAGTTGACCGAGACATGCTTCTCGCCGCGGACGATCGCTCCGTCCGGGCAATAGAACCAGCAGATGAGGCAGTTGGTGCACTTCGCGTCATCGAGGACGGGGGCGAATGTCCTCCAGCTCCCTGTCTTGTTGACGTCGAAGCTTCCCGGACCGACTCTCCCTGCTTCCGTCATCGTCACCCTGAGGCCGAGTGACAGCGGCAGTTCCTTGTAGTCGGGCAGCCACTTCTTCACCGGCTTGAACTTCCTCCCGCCGACGCTCATTCCGGCGGTCGTCTTTTCGAACGCCTTGCGGGCTGCGTCGGCGTTCTTCCTCCCGCCCTTCTCGCCCAAGCGGGCTCCGAAGACATCCATGATGCCCTTCTCGACAGACTCCAGCTTGATCTGGCCCGTCGCCTTCGCGAACGCACCGAGGATCGCGCTATTCGTCACAGGGGCGCCGAGAACCTCCAACGCCACGCCGGTCGCGTCGACCGTCGCGCATTTCACAGGGCGCTCGGTGACGATCTTCTCCGGCGGGAGAGGGGAGTTCACGACGAGCGTCCCGCCCTCCTTCAGTCCAGCCGTCACGTCCACGTAGCCCATCAGCTTGTCGTCAAGGACGACCACGTAGTCCGGCTTGTAGACCTGGGTCCTCTGCCTAATCTTCTTCGAATCTATTCTAGCGAACGCGAGGACAGGCGCCCCGCGCCTCTCCGCCCCGAAGAACGGGAAGGCCAGCGCGTGGTTGCCCTCACGGAATGCCGCGGCCGCGAGGGCCTGGGCCGCCATGACAGCGCCCTGACCACCACGACCATGAAAACGGACTTCGTACATCTTACCACCGATTCAGGCGAAGCCACTCTGGATACCGGCATCAAGATTGAGTGTGTAGAATACTGTCAATACTTTCAGTGCCAGATTCCGTTCTCACCGGTAAGGATGGAGCGGCAGTTCAACCGGTGGGATCAATCGTGCAATTTCGCTTCCACGCGCGCGGCATCGGGATATTCATGTCGCGAGGATCGTGAGGGCGGGCGGTGTCATCACTCGAAGGCGCTATCAACAACCGTCGGAGCGTGCGCGAGTTCACGAGAGAAGTTGTGGACCGCGACGCCAGACAAGCACGAGCTCGCCCCGGCGAAAGGGAATTAAAGAGCCGCCCTTTATGCCCTGACGCGCCCGAGTGGGGTAGCACGGATATCCTAACAGGTTGCGGACCTGTTGACCCGGGTTCGAATCCCGGCTCGGGCGCTCTCAGTCAGGCGTACGCAGAGCATGAGAAGGGAGAATAAAGAATCGCTCAGTGCCGCGAACAAGGCGCATTCACAGAAAAGAGTCCGTCGGATGAGGGGCTTCGTGAAAGCAATGTTCGAATTTGCGAATCTCCTCTCCGTCGGTTGGTTTGTCTTCGCGAGTTGTGAGCGTTCCCCACTCGCGGCTTGAAGTATCGGCCTCCGGTCAAGGTTATTCGGTTCGGGATTTTCGAACAAGCAACAAGCTCCCCCGACTCTGTCCCCATCTTCTAATCATCTCGCGTGGCCACCCGAGCTGCCGGGCGATTCCTCCCAATCCGGAATCCTCTTTCGCGAAGCTCAACGGATCGTCCCAACGCTTTTCGACGGATTCGAAGGGTATGTGGAAGGGACGTCGCTCTCGCCAGTCCCAGCCAATGAACAACGGGCCCAGAGCATCAGCATAGAAGGCGGTCGCTACGACAACGCCCCTTCTTTCGCCCCCACCAGAGAGCCATGAGGAGACGTTGTAAAGCGTGGGGCGTTTATCGCCGAGTCGCACGACGGATTCATTGAGCCGTGACTCAGCTGGTTTCATGGTACGATCATACCGCTTTTCTCCACCGAGTTCTAGCCAGTCCATGTAGTGCGTGTGGCCGAATACGATTCCGACGTCCTTCGGGATCTCCTTGCCGCGACGGACGCTGGCCCACCATTTAACAAAGCCCTTCAGTGCCAAGTCCCGGTTGTATCGAAGTCCACCTAACAGACGCTGCGACCGCCAACCAAGTTTCATGTACAGCCGAGGGAACCATAACAGCGGAAGCACCAGCATCATGAGCCAGTCAACGGGCAGAGACGGGTAGATGATGTACACGAGCAGGCTCGCAATCCACAGCGCGGCGAACACCCAAGCATAGTCCCCCAAGGCCGCGCCAGCCTGTCGTACCGGGGCGAGCAGGGGCCAGAACTCACCAATGCGGCCATGGAAAACCGGATCGAACTGGTGGCCGTGGATGAAGATGTAGTTGCGATCGCCGATTCGAAGTGGCTGGATCTCGCCGGTGTCGCTGGTCGGGTAGGCGTCCCCGACCACCGTAAGATTCTCCGCTCCGAGTGGGTACAGCCCCGTCAGCCCTTGGAGGATGTTGTCGTGGTTCCCAAGCACGTATATCTTCTGACAGGGCACGCGCGACAGCACGGAACTCACGGTGGCCACGGAGAGGAGGACGGCCTGGTTCTCGGCCTCCCAAAGCTCCAAGATATCGCCAAGCAATATCAGCCGGTCCGGCCGGTGGAGCACGCGCGTGGTCAGGGCCTGACCGTCCCATATCTGCAGAGGATAGCCCCCCTCAGGCAGGGCGCTCAGCCAGCGAAAGAAATCTGCCAAGAGGAGCGGCCGCGCTCGATGGCCTTTGGGACCCCACTCACGGAGTCCGAGGTGAGTATCGCCAATGGCGTACACGACAGGTTCTTTTGTGGGATCGACTGTCGCGCTCATCCTCGAGGCCGAAAGCACGCTAGCATTTTATAGATAACGAATTCTGCCCGTCACGTGCCCCCCGACAAGCGAATCGTGCCGATTCAAGACTTCGGATTGGGATTCAGTCGGGTCGAGGCCGTGCATTTCTGGATTGCCGTGGCGGTGATGACGTTCTCATTCGCGATCGCCTACATCGGCGGCGCACGGAACCTCGTGGCCTACTTCCGACTCGGTGGCGGCCTTCTGGTCCTGCTCGTCCTCACCGGCTCCTTCGTCGCGGTCGTGACCGCGTTCTTCCTCCACGAGCTTGCGCACAAAGCGGTTGCCCAGCGATACCGCTGCATTGCGGAATATCGCTACTCGCCCATGGGCCTCATCGTGGGGCTCGTCACCGCCTCCATCGGCTGGATGATCGCTGGGCCAGGGGCCACGGTAGTTTCCAGACGCATCACCCCCGAACACCAAGTGCGAATCAGCGCGGCGGGCCCTGTTGTGAACTTCGCCTTCGCGGCCGTGTTCATAGGCCTCTCGGTCGCGCTCGGCACGGCTCCCGGCCGGTTCAGGGAGCCCATACCGATCTTCATCGGCAACATTGCCTTCGTGAACCTGCTCCTCGCGGGGTTCAACCTCATTCCGGTTCCACCCGTCACCTTCCGTCGCAAGATCGCCGAGAGACTCCCTGTGAATGTGAAGGTCACCGCGAGTGACGGATTCCTGATTCTGGTGTCCAGCAAGGCTGTGTGGGCCACAGCGGTCGCGGCACTCTTTGCACTGGGCATCGGGGGCTATATGCTCGCAGTCTTCTAGGTCGTATTGACCTCGCCGCCAAGTATCCCGTGCCGTTACAGTTGTCCATGTTCGCGATACACTGACCGGGGAACGTGCGTTGGGGATCGCTCATCTTTCGGAAACTAGGCGGCCGGTGGTGCAACGGAAGTCGAAGAAGGTTTCGGCGACCCCGCAGGGACTCTGCGGCAAGCGTCGATATAGGCGACTATGAGTAGAGCATAGGTCGGTGCGAGATAGGATTCAGGGCCGGCAATCGATGCACTGAGGGTTCCATCGGCGAGCGTGCGAGTCTGAAGGACTAGGACGATCGCGCCGAAATCCTGGGCAAGGACTTGCCCGATCCAGAAGGATACAACTGCGGCCCACCCAAGGGCGACGAGGAGGAGGAATCTACCGACCATTGCCGTTAGATGAAAGGCGATCAGGACATATGTCGCGAAGGTGAGAAGCAGTGAAGCCATGACCGCAACGCCGAATCCCCAGGACACCCACTAAGATATAGGCGCGGCAGAGCCGTAACTGCACCAGACAAGCAGTGCGACGGCACCGATGAGAGCTAAGAGGCTGAACCCGAACGCCCAATGAGCGTGCCTAAATCGCCGACTGAGGAGATCGTTCCACTCGTGGCGTCCCAACCATAGGACAAGGATTCCGGCCAGGGTAATGAGGGGCCCCAGGATGAAGAACGAAGCTGCGTAGGGCAGCCGGTAGCTGCGGCTTAGATAAGTGTACGCCTCAATCGCCCCTTCGATTGCGAATCCTAATGACAGAATCGCAAGGGTGAGGCGGAGCTTGGACACCATAGGCGATCGCCCCACGCCTCCGGGCCCTATTAGGAGACCAACACCGCAGCAAGCGATACAGGCATTTCCATCACCTCACGTCTTCATGATGTCTCGGCCTGCTTTGCGCTCTCGGACACGACCGCGTCCACCCGGGGACCCAGCGGCACGTCCCTTGGCCGCGGTCATCCTACCGCCTCTGCTCTTCTTTGCCATGTTTTTTCACATCTACAGCTTTTTTTCTCCTTGTCGATCGTCATTCGCCCTTCGCGAGGCAGGCTTGGTCACGGCTTGGTCACGGTATTGGCGTCTAGTGTAACCGCGCCAATCCGTGCCATCGCCCTGCCTTGCAGCGTTGCGCCGTTGTTCAGCGAGACGGACTGATCCGCCATGATCGTTCCGATGAAGGTCGAGTTCGTTCCGAGAGTCGCGGAAGTGCCGACCTGCCAGAAGACGTTGGAAGCCCTCGCGTTGCCAATCAGAATCACGTGGAGGTTGGCTGCCGTGTCGAGGGTGGACGCCATCTGGAAGATGAATACCGCGTTCCCGTTGCCCTGGGCGTCCAGGGTTAGATCCCCGGAGGATATCTGAAGACCGGACGTGGACTTGTAGAGACCAGGCGTGAGGGTTTGTCCTCCAAGGTTTCCGGCCACGCTCACGGGACACAGGGTTCGTCCAGCGGCATCGTTGTACGCGGTGGTCAAGTCAGCAATGGCCCCGGCAGCAACCGTATCGGTTATATGACTCGTCCCGACCACTGTTCCGGGCGGGAATCCGGTCACCGCGCTGCCTGGAAACACGCCGAGATCCCCGTTGACCGTGGTCGGACCGGTGTTGGTCACCGTCGCGCCCGCCAGGACGGCGAAATTGGCGGCCGTTCCGAGGGCTACTGCGCTTTGGCTGCATGCGGATTGCGACTTGGTCAGCAAGATGTAGCCTGCCCCAAGTACCACCGCCACGAGGGCAATCGCGACGATCGCAACGACCATTTTCTTTCGAACCATACTATCACCTTCTCCGATGTCGGAAGTCGTCCTTCCTTGCCATTCTTACTTCACCTCTACCTGATCCTGATTATCCCCATCAGCACCAAGACTATAACGGCTATTATTATGGCTCCAAGAAGGCCGAAAATAAACCAGCCTATCAGGAATGCCACGACTGAGCCCAATCCGATGTGAGACCACTGCACGGTTACTGCCATGCGTCCCACATCACAGAGGACCCACAATCGTGGGCAGGAACCAGCCTACGACGATCGCGACGAGCCACACCACGACCGCGACCGCGAGCGCTCTGAGC
>JBGPQV010000025.1:0-36758 GCA_041489255.1 Thermoplasmata archaeon
CGTGCCATACTGCGCCATAGGCGCAGTAATACTTAATACCTCGTCCGCCATACCGGTTCAGTGAGCTGCCTTGGCGGGAGGCAGCGGCCATGGAGAGATTGCTGTCAGTCAGGAGTCAAGGGAGTTTTTGTGCAAGCCTGGGATGTCCAGAAAGCTTTTATCACCGCCACCGCAATGGCCGTCCCATGAAGAACCTCGAGAGAATAATCGATGAGATAGAGTCTCAGTTCGACGACACCGACAACGCGCGGGAGCTCTGTCTCAAATCATCGAGGACGATAACGCGCCTCGCGAGCGGAGCGCTCCGCCATCTGCACAGGGGCGAGGACATCGACTCGCTTGTGCAGGAAGCGAGGGAAGAGGTGTCGAAGCTGAGAAGCGTGCTCGCGGACCACCAAGAACTCCTACATTCAGGCTATGTGGAAGAAGCGCTTCAAGAGTTCACCGAGGTTGTCATAGTCGATCATATCTTGAAAGAGAAAGCACTCCCTGCACCGAAGGAAATCGGTGTGCCCAACGCGGCCTACCTGCTTGGCCTGGGTGATGTCGTCGGCGAACTCAGGCGTGAGGCCCTGGAACGCCTCAGGAAGGGTGACCTTGCACAAGCGACTCGTTACCTCGAGGGCATGGAAGAGATATATGACCAACTGATGAGGTTCGACCACCCGTCCGCGATAGTGCCGATCAGACGAAAGCAGGACGTGGCCCGCACATTGATCGAGAAGACGAGGGGGGAGATAGCTGTCGCGACGAGGGGCAAAGTCCTCGAGGACAAGATAGGGGGACTGGAAGGCAAGCTGTGAGGGGTAGTCTCAGGTCGGACTTTGGAAACGAAACATATTTAATCAGATGGCTGAGTGTTCAGAGGCGCAGGAGGAGCATGTACGATGTCCCCTGAACTCGAGATGCGCGCGGTAGATTCGAAAGTGACGACCAGAAAACGAGTCCCGACGGGGATTCCAGGGCTGGACAACCTTCTGGAGGGAGGGTTCCTCGAGAAGACGACGGTGGTGCTCATCGGTTCGAGCGGGACGGGCAAGACCACCTTCGCGGCCCAGTTCATCATGCACGGGCTTGAGAACGGTGAGCAGGCCCTCTACGTGTCCTTGGAGGAGCCACCGGAGCAGATCATCAAGGCGGGCGAGTCGATGGGGTTCGAGCTAGGGAGCCACGTTGACAAGGACCTCTTCTTCATCCACCTGAAGGGCAAGAACTTCAAGAAGATGATCGAGGAACAGCTGCCGCAGCTCGTCAAGGCGAGGGCGGGCTACGACCTCACGACGCGTGTGGTGATCGACCCGATGACCCCGGTGATTTGGGCCACGCAGGACAAGCTCGAGCAAAGGGAACTGATTGGCAAGCTGTTCTACACTCTGAAGGAACTTGGCGTCGTTCTGTGCACGGTCGAGGAGCATGCGAAACCCGGCGAGACGATAGGAGAGGACGTATTGCTCCCGCTGTACCTGAGCGACGGCGCGATCCACCTGGAGTTCTTCCCGATAGGAGGCGCGTTCAACAGGACCTTGAGGATCCTCAAGATGAGGAATATTCACCATGGAGAGGGAGTGTATCCGTACATCTTCGCGAGAGGGGTCGGCATCGTGGTCAGAGCCGCCCCGGTGGACGTCCCGCCGGAAAGAGAGAAGAGCTACGACAAGGTCTTCGATGAGGCGCTGCGCACAGCAGAGAGCCTCAAAGCCAGCCAGGCTTTGATGCGCAAATTGAGGATAATGAGGGATACCTGGGACTACGACTACTCACCCGAGGAAGCGCTCCAGACCATTTTCGACTCATATGACCTCAAGCGAGTGAAGTAGATGAGCTACCACGGAAGGGTCGAAAAGACCATGGAGGCCGAGAGTACTGGCCTTCTGAGCCACCTAATCCAGACAGCACTGGACCGTGTGCGCGAGGAGAACAAATTCGACATCGTCATGTTCCTAGGTATCGACGGCCGCATCTTTTGCTCGAGCATCCCCAATCTCCTGGACAGTGCGCAATATCAACTGCTCAACATGGTAAAGGAGAACCTCCCCCACATCTGTTCGCAGCTGGCGACCAAGAACCTCCTGCTGAGCATGCAACGCTATGAGACGGGCTCGATGATTATCTCGGGCGTCGGCGACAAAGCGTTCCTCGTGTTCCTGATGACGTCCGAACTCGACGTCGCAAACCTCGGTCCGATAGCCAAGAAGGTTCTGAACACCAGCGTCGTAGTTCATCACCTGATGGAGCTGAAACCGATAACCATCGAGGCGACGAAGAGCTACGACGAGGAGGTGTCGACAGAGCTCCGCAAGCTCTCCAGGCTGCTGTTCGTCGAGAAGTTCGATTCCACCCGCCAGTACAGGAAGAACATGGAGGTCCACAAGTACTTCAAGGAGGAACTCGGCCAGGTCCTCGAGAGGGGGCTCCTGGACGAAGTCATAACCATGGCATACAATGAGGTGGGGACATCCGCCGCCTACATGAACGACCGGCAATGGGAGTCGCTGCTGGGATTGATACTCGAGGAAGTGAGGAAACTGTGCGGCGATGTCGTGGCCGACAGGTGCTCCAAGAAATGGAAGCCAGAGGTCGAGCGCTTGCTGCAATCATTCGTGTGAGGTGACAGTTTGCTGGATGTCGCCTTAGTCTCACTCATAAACGACCTCAGTGAAAAGGCGGGAGCTGATGGAGTCATTCAGTTTTGGCAGCGTGTGGGCGAGAACCTGGCCAGCAGGATGGGGAAAGAGGCCTATCTTGGATGGCCATCGTTCAACGTGGCGGTGCGTGAGGGCAGGACCGCCTTCAGCATCGAGGGCGAGACCGTCACCCTCACCGACATGGCGATCATGGACGTTGACGGGGACGTCGTCGGCTACCTCTATGCGCTTAAGCAATGTGTCTTCCTTCCCACGATCCTCCGTGTGAGGTACACATCGGGTGACCTCCCTAGGGCCGATCGCGAGGTCGCGCAGGAGTACAACGATTCGCATCACAACATCGCTATCTGCAACTTCTGCGTGTTCCATGAGAGGTTCCGAGAGGAGGTCGCGAAGAACATCGCAGTCTCAAGCCAGCCCCTCAATTGCCTGCTCCTGGCGACCAGGGGCTTCACCGGCGAGACGAAGATATCCACGAAGAACCTCCAGAAGATCGGCATCAACCCGGAGCACGTGAGGGCGCTGCTCAGGAACTACGAGTGCGTCTACGCGCTCGAGATGCGCGGCGCTAGGCTCAAGGAGGGCGACTGATGGCCCGCCTGATGGAGAGCAATCCGTTCGTCGAGGTCGCCACCCACTTCTTCCTGGAGGATCTCGCGGACAAGGTGGGAATCCAAGGCTTGAACAACTATCTCATCGGTCTGGCCAAGACTCTTGCCAACCACATGCCTGAGGAGGAGTGGCGGGACTGGAAGGAGTTCCTGGAGGCGATGCGCGCTGGAGACACGATGCTCTCGGCGTTTGAGGACGTCGTCGCCCTGACGGATTGCTGCATGGTTACAAGACATTCGCCATTCGAGCGTGGCTGGCGGGAATACGTCAAGCGGGTGGGCAGCTTCTCTCCCGCGCACAAGAAAGTCGCCGAGTTCTACAACAAGAACGTCAAGCCGACCGCGGTGAACTCGCTCCACATAATCCTGCAGACCTTCAGAGCAGCCGCGGCCCCGCGCGTCAAGGTCGCGGGCAAGAGCGTGCGCTACGCGCAGATAGCGACCGTCTGGCCAGATGGTCAGAGAATGGTTGCCTCGGACGCTGAGAGGCCCGAGCTGCTCAAGAAGGCGGGAATATCGGAAACGAAATTGAGGATGCTCCTCCGCGATAACGCCGAAGTCTGGATACTCTGGACAGAAAAGTAGTACAGAATAGGCTCAGCGTGTCTTCTTTCTGCGCCTGTAGGCAATCACCAAGAGCAATCCGCCCACGAAAATCAAGGCAGCGAACAAGATGAGATATCCCGTCGCAAGTTCCCCGCCCATCCTGTAGAAAGTGTCGAATGCCACGACTTCACCTTTGGAGGGGTCGATTACCCCGTTCCCATCAATGTCGGCCTCTACCCTTATCGTGTGCTGACCAGCGTTCAAACCTACTGGTATCCAGCTGAGCGTCGCCGTTCCCCTGTCGCCCGGATTGATGCGGCTTATCACCTTGGAACCCGCAAAAACATCATCCACGTAGAAGCGGACCGTCGTATTCAGCACGGCGGCACCGCCATTGTTCTTAAAACTCGCGGTCAATGTCAGGGGTGCCAGCACCTGCACCGTGAGCGTTTTCCTCACCGTGGCATTGGCCGTGCTGTTCCCAGAGGTCGCCTCGACCACGAGGTCGAAGCTGCCTTCGTTGCTCGGGGCTGTGACGTTGACCTCGTAGGTCTTGTTCTGACCGCTCCGTTCGCCGGGACTCCCGGCCAAGGGAGATGCGCCGCCAAGATTCGAACCCTGGACCCAGTACTTGATCGTGTAGTTCCCGTTGTTCTCGGCCGGACCGCCGCTGACATTCACGTAGTAGATCGCGACCTGCTGAGGCGTCATTGCCGCCGGCCCTTCCACGTTGAGCGCGACTGGTGTTTGGGCCCGGCCGCCAGGCTGCGCGATGATGAACACCATCGTCACGAACGCCGCGACGAGCAGAACGCGTCTCATCGTCTGCTCCTCCGGTACCTGTCCCTCACCGCCAGGACCACGAAGATCACTGCGACGGCAGCGAACGCGCCCGTTATTGTGATGAGCGTCATGTTCCACCCCACCTGCCTTTCGACTCTGCCGCCGCCCACCGCGACGTTGCCTTCCAGGGAGAGCTGGGGCAGGACGGTCGGCACATCCAGGGTGCTTTCCATACCATTCTGCAGTTCGACCTTCACCCTCGCGACCAACCCCGGCAGCCCGCCGGTGTTCTCCATGACGAGCGTCACGCGGGTTGTCGCGTTCGCGCCGACCGTGATTCCGGTGATGACGTCGTCGTAGGCCGTGGAATTGACGCGGATCTTGGCAATCCATCCGAGATCTGCCATCGTGGGTGCATTCGTGACAGTCATGTTGACCAGCTCGACCGCATTGCCCGTGTTGGCAATCTCCAGCGTGTAGTTCAGATACTTGCCATCGAAGACCGGTTTGACCTCGGTCGTGCGCAGCGCGATGCCTTGAGTCCTGGTCACATTCAAGGGTAGCTTCAGAGTGAACCTATTGACCGTTGCGTTGATGCAGTACCCCGTGATGCTCACGTCGGGATGCTCCACGTTTGCACCGAATGGCACCTTGACGGTGGCGACGACGGTTTCATAATTGACCGGTATTCCATCCACGGCTCCGAAATCCACGTTGACGATGTCATTGTTGAACTCCACCGTCCAGCCTGCCGTGGCGCCTTCCAGCTTGTATGTGTCCGGCATGCTCCCTGTGTTCGTCACTCTGATCAGGAAATCTACCGAGCTGCCGGCGGCGAACGTTGGCTGATCGGAGGTGGTGTTGTAGCTCATGGCGATGCCATGCCGCGGTATCCTGGCCAGACCTATCTCCCCGAGAGAAGTGTCGCCTTCGACAGTCCTCGCGAGGGTGTTGTTGTACCCGACCATCAGACCGTGCTCGGTGAGCATGGCCAGCATCTTGATCGCGTACCGCTGCGCAGGCACGTAGAACTCGAGGTTGCCATTGTCGTCGGTGTAAACATCCCAGAAGATGGAATCGGTGAACGTCACCTTGGTTGTAATCCTCGCATGGTCGAGGTACGTCGTGACGCCGGTGACCTTGTAGCCCTTCTCGAGGCTGAGATTCATGTACTTCGACGTGCGCGGCTCGACATTAATGTACTGGAGCGAAACGCCGTGGCTGACCGGATCGTATACCCGCATCATGTATGCGGCCGGGGCCAGCTGTATGCTGTAGGTGCCGTCGGCTGCGGTGGCGGCGGTCAGGTTGATACCTTCGGGCCCGTCTGGCCTGAACTCGAGAGTCGCAGTGATGGGCAGGCCTTGATACTCCATGTGTCCCGTGATCGTCGAGTTGTCCAGCGTCCTCGTGAGAGTCAAGTCGTAGGTGATCTGGAAAAGCGTCTGCGGAACGACCAGAATCGATGAATGTGCATAGCGCACGTATCTCTTCGTGTAGTCGATCGTGGCTGTGCTGGGATAGTCCACGCTGACCGTGTAGTTGCCAGCCACCAGATTAGCGGAATAGCTGCCCTCGGAGTCGGTATTCGTCTGGTAAGTCGCCCCCCCGTCACTGACGAAACTTACCGGCGCAACCTCAAACAGATCCGCGTTGTCGTACTTGAGCCGGCCCGAGACAGCAGCTGCCCTGTCAAGGCCGACCTGCAATTGGAGCGGGGCCGCCACAGTCAGACTCTCAAACGCCGCATAGTAGACGCTGCTCTCGTTATAGCTCGCGTAGAGCGTGTAATCCCCTTCCGCGAGCATGAGATCGAACGACCCGTCCGCGGCGGCGGTAAACTGGGAGGACTCCGGCCCCTGGAACGCCATGAATGCCGCCTTCGGCACGCCTTGAACGTTGACCGTGCCAGAGACGGACATTCTCAGGAAGAGCTGCAGGTTCCTCGTGATACTCGCTCCACCGACCTGCAATGACAACGTCTCGGTCCTGGAGTTCTGGAACCTGACATCGGCTTGACCGGCCACTTGGGGCTGATCGACATTGATTGTGTATCTGCCCGGAACCAAGTCAATCACGTAGATGCCTATGGACTCGTCTGAGAAGGCTGAAACATTGACCGCGCTCGAATCTTTCGCCACGAACTTGATCTCGACAGATTCACCCACGAGTGGCGTTCCCTGGAGGAAGAGCTGCCCGGTGACTGTGACGTTGTACGGCAGGAGGGATGACGTGAACTTGGGCGCAAGCGCTATCAGGCTGGCGGGTCCAAGACTCAGCGTTTGGAAGCCTGCCTTGCTGACCTGCATCACATATGTGCCATTCGAAGGGAGAGTGAGCTCATAGCGGCCCTCGGTCCCGGCGAAAGTCTCGGCGGTTGTACCAGACGGGTCGGTGAAGGTGATGCGTGCGTCCTCGGTCCCCTCTCCGGGCTCAAGGAATCCATTCCTATTCTTGTCATAGAACATCTGACCGCCGACCGACGTCCCGACCTTCAGGCTGATATCATAGTTCAGGCTCGCGAAGAAACCCTCACTCTTCAGATACGACAGGTTGTAGAACCCCGCCTGGACTACATAATATCCCTTGGACAGGTAGGCCAGATATCCGCCGTCCGCGGATGACGTTCTGACGCTGACCGAGGCGACGCCATTGTTGAAGGTGACGCTCAGACCGCCGATGCCGCCCTTGGTCTTGTCGACGGAGTACGCGATTCCCTGCACGACGACGCCCTCGGAGAAATTCGGGTCGAATATCGTGTCGGTTCCCTCTGCGACCGTCACCCTCCCGACGAATGCGTACAGTTGACCCTGCCTGTAGTGTCTGGCATTGACATCATATGTCCCGAGCGGGAGCCGGATTGAATACGAACCTGTCTCGTCTGTAAGTATGGTCGTGCTGACCTGGGTGGCTCCGACCCTGTTGATGTTGAGCAACACGCCGCCCTGGAGCAATCCCGCGATGGATGTCTTGCCCTTGAGCAGGCCGGAGAGAGCGAGCGTCATGTTGTAAATCGTGGTGGCGGTGCCTCCCACCTTCATGTGCTGGGGGAGGGTCGCGTTGGCCCCAAGGCTGGCTGAGATCGTGAAATTGCCCGGCAGTACATCGAAGCCGTACTGACCTGTGCTGCTCGTCCGGATGATGAGCGAGTTGCCCCACGCCTCGTCGAACGCCTCAACAGTCGCACCAGAGGCGGTGATGTTCCCTGGGAGCAACACGGTCCCCTCGATCTTCGCCGTGTTCAGCGGTATGTTCTGGAGATCATCCGTCTTGCCGACGGTGATTGACGGGGCGGCGATCGTCCTCCCGCGGAATGTGACTGTGGTTGTGTACTGGCCCTCATACGCGTGTTCCAGGAGATAGATCCCGTTGCTGTACGTGGTGACCGTCCTCACCAAGTTCAGGCTATTGTGCTTGAACGAAATCTGGGCGTTGGCAACGGAGTCCTCCCCCGTTGTCTGGTTCCCGTCCCTGTTGACGTCTATGAAGGAGATTCCGCTGATGGTGACCCCTCTCACGATTATGTTGCGCACGATGTTGTAGTCGGCCAGACCATCTCCGTTCCTGTCGATCTCGAGCCTCATCGCCTGATCGTCGCTGATGGTGAGGAACTGTTGATCCAGGACGGTCGCGCCCGTCATGGAACGCGCATCCATGGTGCCAATCGAAGCTACCACCCTGACTTGGCCAAATGGCGTGAGCAAGCTGTACCTTCCATTCTGGTCTGTGAGGACCGAATAATGAGGCGTCGGATTCGTCGGGTCCTCGTAGTCCTGAACCGTGACGCGCACGCCTGGCAGGGGCGTGACGCCGTCGACTGTCACAGTCCCGTTGATGTACGCGCCATCGTAGTACTTCAGGAAGACTGTACCGCTGCTTGCGAGAGTCGAGTTGCTGAAATCGATAACACCGGTCATCTCATTGCGATTTATCTTACGCTGCAGGTTGAGCGCGCCATCTTCGCCGAAGTAGTTGATCGCTGTCCAGTCCTCGCTGTAGTTCTGGTAGTCATTCAACCCCCAAGGATTGAAATAGGCCGTCTTGTAGACGACCTTGAAGTGGCTCATATTCCAGCCCTGCATGGGCATCATCGACTGGAGGTCTCCGCGGATACCCGGAAGGCAGTCACTGGAGGAGCATGCCTGGTTGACATCGGTAGGCCCGAACCCCATGTAAGCGCGGTAGAACATGCTGTTGTAGAACATGTCGGTGTACTTTATGTTCAGACTGCTGGTCGTCGCGCCGACGGGGACGCTGTCTGCAGGGAATGTGCCCTTGTCCGTCACTGCCTCGATGTTGAAGAAATCGATCGGTAGGACGCGGCCGTCCGGCAGGTTCTCGACTCTGTGGTCTGACAGCTTCACTGGCGCGTAGAATATATTGTTACCGCTGCCGGTGGTCGGGAACATCCTAGAGTCCACACCGAAATACCGTATCGACCATCCGGTCGTCTTTGAGATGTCGTGGTATAGGGAAGCCATCTGGTCCGTTGTGGTCATTGTGTCAAGGTAATGACTCAGGTAGATGTAGATGGCGTTCAACGGCTGCATCCTCGTATCCCAGCGTCCGTACGTGATGGGGTCGCCCAGGACAGCATCTATCAGGGGCGATGGGTTGTGATATGCGTCAACGATCTTTGAGGAATCCACCCCGTAGCGCTCAAGATCCGTCATGACACCTCGGCTCAGCTGCCCCTTGTTGGCGTAATAATCGCCCTCGATCAATCTGATTGTGAGTAGCGCGATGGCAGCATCCTCACTTTGCGCGGTGATGAACTGCCCTGCTAGCTGGTATCCGTCCTGGAAGTTGTCTGCCACTGTGGGATGTTCTCCCCTGTCGACCGCCTCGAAGCCGTAGTCCCACCAGCTCAGGTAGGCCGGCCGCTGCTCTGGCACCACTTCGGTATCTTGTTTGGCGAACCATTCCCACGCGGCGGGGAAGTAACCTGAAGTCAGAGGCAGTGAATACCCGAATGCCCCGAAGTAGAACGTGTTCGTGCCCCTGCCCGTCGGGGGCGTGTAACCCTGCGGCCTCAGAAAGTCGGGCATGGTGTAGTAAATCTGCCGGTCGTAGGC
This sequence comes from Thermoplasmata archaeon, assembly GCA_041489255.1. Classification (GTDB taxonomy): domain Archaea; phylum Thermoplasmatota; class Thermoplasmata; order RBG-16-68-12; family JAFNFQ01; genus JAFNFQ01. The sequence goes on from JBGPQV010000025.1 coordinate 9,661, forward strand.
CGCCTTCTCTTCATACGGTATTGAAGCGTCCACGCCGAACCAGACATTCGGGAGCAGCAGGAGGAATACTATGAATAGGGCGCCAAGGATGTGCCTAACTTTGACACTCTTCCTGATTGCGGTGAGCTTGCTGCCGCCTGAGAGACTGTGGAATGTCTTTTTCATCGTTTCGAAGTCGAGCCATCCCACCATCAGCACGATTACCCAACCGGCAGTAATAGCGAACGCTGGGCTGGCATTGAAGATGAATCGGGCCGCAGCCATCGACATGAAAATCGCTGCGAAGCTCCATGTCAACACGAACAGGTAGTCTGGCTCCTGCCGCTTGGGCAGCTTCCATGCCATCCAGAACAGGCCGAAGAGGGAAAGGTAAAACGTGACCGCTCCGAAAGACAGAATCGCTTGGCTCAGCCCCGGAGGCTGCGCCTCTGCTATCGTTTCATACAACTTAGTCGGCACGAAGTAGCCTGCACCGCTCACGAAGGCGTTTGCGACGGCGGGATTGACGATCACGAGTATTGCAAACAGAGCGCCGCTTGTCACCAGCACCGAGGGGAGGATGATCGCCCACGGGTAGTTGCGCGTTATCGTCAGGACGAGGCCGAGGGCCGTGGCTGCGAGGAACAGTATAAGGGGCACGTCGTACCAAGTCTTGACCTGGCCATAGAGGACATACCAGGGAGCGGCAAGAAGGAGCGCGACACCCATGGTGATCGTGAAGCATATGCCTATTCCCATCGGATCCTTGTCACGCAAGCGGTCGACGAACAGCTGGAGGATGACGTAAACCAAGAGAATGATTGGGGCATAGGCCCAGCCCTGCCAGATCAGCGCGACAGTGGCCATGGCCATCCCGGACATGACGCTGTAGAGCACGGCCTTCTGGTTTTCCTTGAAGAATACGTTGAGGCCAGAGACGATGGAGGACCGCCCGTCCTTGGTCGCGAAGTTCCACGAGGCGACCCAGCGCCTATCGTTGAGGGCTTTGAGCGCTTTCATGAAGAAGAAGAAGCTGGTGACCACGAAGAAGAGCGTCATTGAGTCATGGTCGGCGTCGGTTGCCTGACTGCGCTGGAGATGCGCCGGCATTACCGCTAGAAGGAATGCCGCGACCAGCCCCGCCCTCTTCCCCATGATGTTCTTCGTGAGGAAGTAAGTTGGGAATATCGTGAGAGCGCCCCAGATAGCGGTGGACAGTATGAACACCGCCATCACGCTCCGCCAGACGTCTCCCACGAGGGGCGAGAGCGCTATGCCCGGAACGGCGATGAACCAGTTGAATATCGGCGGCCTGGGATTACCCAGGCCCATGGGATAGTTCAGCATCGGGTCCCAATCCAGCTGCTTCCCGGTCGTTACGATATTCCTGATGGTTTTTTCCCAATAGAACGAGTCGGATCCCCCAGAGAGCAAATTGTCCTGAAGTGACAGGTCGAGGGGGAAGTATGCTCTCAGGAAGAGCGCCAAGCCAAAAATGGCCAGGAGCATAATCACTACATTGGCATTCTTTCTAAGCCAGTTACGTAGGGTATCCACTTATCGCTCACCGAAGTAACTTGGCTAATTCTGCAACCCCTATATCTAGGTTTACACATCATTCCACTGGCGGTAATGAAGGGGCGGACGTTGCGAATCCATTGCGCAATCTTCATTCATGCTGCAGTCCTTGTCCACAACAATGGATTCGCTCAGGCTGGCCGGCAACGTGGAAATCCTCAAGGAAAAGGCGCTGCTGCTCCGCGACGAGGGCCTGGCCGTCATAGCCGATCTCCATCTGGGTTACGAAGGCGCCCTGCAGCTGGAGGGGATCTCGATTCCGCGAAGGCAGAAGGCGGTCATGCTTGAATCGCTCTCGCGCATCATCGACGATCACGCGCCGGAGACCACCGTCGTCAACGGCGACTTCAAGCACAACTTCTCGCGCAATCTGGACGAAGAGTGGCTGGAGGTCAAGGAGGTTCTGAGGTTCCTCAAGGACAGGACAAGGCTCGTCGTCGTCAGAGGGAACCATGACAACTACCTCGCGACGATCCTGCACGACATGGACATCGAGCTGAGGAAGAGCTACAGAGCGGGTGGATACACGTTCGCCCACGGGCATTGGGACGTCAAGACGAAGGGGGCCGTTGTCATAGGCCACGAGCATCCTGCGCTGAAGCTGAGGGATGAGGTCGGAGCGGTTGTGTCGCTGCCCGCTTTCGTGGTGGGCCGAGATGTGATCGTTCTGCCGGCTTTCAGTCCATTGGCGTTGGGCACGGACGTGTCTTCGCACCCATATCTTTCGCCTGTGCTGAACGCCCGCGAAATCAACGATGCGCGAGTGCTGGCGGCTGATGACGAAGAGGGCATCCTAGATTTCGGGACAATGGCGGATCTGAAGGGTCGGAATGCTGCTCTGATTCTGAGATAGTCACGGCGGACCTAAGGAGAGAGGCCGACCGCACCTCATTGCTGAAGACAGTGGTCGCAACTCGACCATGCGGGATCGCGGCCGTTGTGGAGAACGTCCGCAACTCCGACTTATCATGAAGCGGTGCCGAGCTCAAGCTAAGGGTTTTAACCGACACCGCGTTTACATCGCGAGGGGAAGACGAATGCCCAAGAAGACCACTCTCTCAGTGATTAAGGCTGACGTCGGAAGCATCGCGGGCCACCAAGTGGTGCACCCGAGACTGGAGGAAACCGCCCGCGAGTCGCTCAAGAAGGCGAAAGCGTCCGATGTGCTCATCGATTTCCACGTGACCCACTGCGGCGATGACCTGGAACTCATAATGACCCACCGCCACGGCGTGGATTCGCCCAAGGTCCACGAGCTCGCATGGCTGACGTTCGACAAGTGCACCAAGGTCGCGAAGGAGCTTCACCTCTACGGCGCAGGCCAAGACCTACTCTCTGACTCCTTCTCGGGCAATGTCCGCGGCCTCGGCCCGGGCAGTGCGGAGATGGAGTTCTCGGAGAGGCCGGCTGAGCCGGTTGCTATCTTCATGATGGACAAGACCGAACCTGGGGCCTTCAACCTTCCCACATTCCGCATGTTCGCCGACCCATTCTGCAATCCGGGCTTGGTCATCGACAAGGCGATGCACGACGGCTTCCGATTCGAGGTCTGGGACATCATGGAGCACAAGTGCATCTTCTTCAACTGCCCCGAGGAGATGTACGACCTCCTCGCTTTCATCGGCACGAAGGGGCGATACGTGATCAAGCGCGTCTACTCCCGTGGCGGGAAGGTCCCCGCCGACGAGCCGGTCGCCTGCATATCGACGGACAAGCTCAGCCACATCGCAGGCAAATATGTGGGGAAGGACGACCCTGTCGGGATGATGAGATCCCAAAGTGGCCTCCCCGGCATGGGTGAGATCCTGGAGGCTTGGTCGTGGCCCTTCCTGGTGAGTGGATGGAACCGCGGTTCGCACAACGGTCCAGTGATGCCTATCGGGATGAAAAACAACCGCACGAGCAGATTCGATGGCCCTCCGAGGGTTTTTGGCCTGGGATATCAGATTGCTGATGGGCTGCTGGTCGGTCCCGTCGACCTTTTCGACGACCCCGCCTTCGACCCGGTCAGGCAGCAGTCGGCCGAGCTGGCGGACTATATGCGCAGGCACGGTCCTTTCGAACCGCACAGGCTCCCAATGGACGAGATGGAGTACACCACCATGCCTGAGCTGATGGAGAAGCACAAAGGCAAGTGGAAGCAAGTGAAGTAGTCCCGCCCTAGGCGCTCGCCTTCCGCTTCTTCTTGATCCGCCTGAGCGCTTCCATGTCTTCCCTCGCGGAAGCCTTGGCCTTCTCCCACCAGAAAATCGCCTTCTCACAGTACGGGTCGCCGTGGCCGAGGCACTTGATCTTCGCTCCCTCGATGCCCGGCCCCATGGCCTCGCACATACCTTCGGTGAACCCTTCGTCCATTGCCTCGCACATCTCACGCGGATATTTCATCGCGAGCTCTTGGAAGGGACAAACGTACTCCCTGAACACGACGTGGGCTTGGTCCAGCTTCCTCGTCTCAGCAATCACGCCCATGTCGCGAAGCGTCTGTTCGACGAACAGCTTCGAGAACAACTCTGGAGTCCAATCCGTAATCTGCCCACGAACCTTAAGTTCCTTTATCATGGACCTGCCAGACGCCCTCCCAATTTCGGTGAGGGTCTTCATGAGCTTCTCCTCCCCGAGCTCCTCGCGGAGCTGCGTTAGGAACAGGCCCGAAAGCATCTCGTACTGCCTGCGTGGGAACCCGTGGATCCGCTTTCCCGCGGCCATCCTGTAGCGGACCATCGGCCTCCCGCTCCTCACGCCCTTCTCCCTGCTCGACTCCTCGACGAGACCCGCCGCCTCCAATGTCTTGAGGTGGTACCGAACAGTCGCGGGATGGAGGTCAAGCGCCTTAGACAATTCAGCCACGGTCTTGCTCGCGGCCGCGAGGCAGTTGAGGATGAGCATCCTCGCCTCGCTTGAAAGCGCTTCATATGATCCTGGCGCCTCGTTGCTGGGAGTCATGGTCGCCACCTTCTATGAACGGTCGCAATGAAGCCTTTTCGCAATTTCGGTTTGAACACTTCGCACTAAGAAGGCTATCCTATATGCAATTCTTGAAGTAAGTTCTCCATCTTGCGGCAAGGGAGAAAACAAACGTATTAAGTCGCATGCGCCATTCTGTCGCTTGCCATGAGGCTACCCGTCGTAATCGTGAACTTCAAAGCCTATCCCGATGCCCTTGGCCACGCGGGCATCGAGCTCGCCAGGACCTGTTCCAAAGTCGCCGAGGCGACCGGCGCCTCTATCGCGATTGCACCAGCGATGCCGGACTTGGCCAAAATCGCGGGGGATTTCAATCTGCCGGTTCTCTCACAGCATTTCGACCCCGTCTTGCCCGGTAGCAAGACTGGCTGGACGCCTCTGATGGCGGTCGAGGAGGCGGGGGCAGTTGGGACCCTCCTGAATCATTCCGAGAGGAAGATGCGGCTGAGCGACCTCAAACTGGCCGTCCAGATGTGCGGTGAGGCAGGGATAGAAGCGGTCGTCTGCGCGGACACAATCGATGAGGCAAAGAAAGTGGCGAGGTTGCATCCGGAGTACGTGGCGATAGAGCCACCTGACCTGATTGGAGGCGATATCTCGATCACCACCGCCAAACCTGAGATCGTGACCGATGCCGTCGAGGCTGTGCGCAAGGTCGACTCGGAGATCGGCGTGCTCTGCGGCGCCGGCGTCAAGTCGCGCGAAGACGTTCGGAAGGCTCTCGAGCTGGGGACTGTGGGCGTTCTTCTCGCCTCCGGCGTGGTTAAGGCACATGACCCACATAAGGCACTGCTCGACCTCGCGAAGGGGCTCACACGCAGTTAGTCGCGGCCCACGCTACATGTAGATGTCTCCGATAAGTATCATTGTCTTCAATTCCTCCTCAGATGGATTGCCGTAGAAGGAGCGCGTACATCGCTGTCCTCGCTACCGCCATTGTCGCCCTTCCTGGCGTTGCGGCGGGACCTGCTGTCTGGACAGATTCCAGCAACTCATCCTTGCTCGTCGCCGAGGTCTACTACAACTCCCTTGTCGCGAACGAATACGTTGTGATTCTCAACCCCGCAGACGCAGAAATCGCGCTCGCGAACTGGACCCTCACTGACCTCGAGGGGACCCTGGCTTTCCCGCCAGATGCGTCCGTCGCAGCGGGACAACAGGTGGTCATCGCTCAGAACTCGAGCCTGTACCGCCGTGACACGCTGGAGAGCGCGGATTTCCGCTACGCGGGAGGAGACGCTCCCGCCATGGTGGCTAGAGGAGGGACTTTCGCACTCAACAACGAGGGCGACGAAGTCATCCTGAGGAATCCTCAAGGGGATGTCATCGATGCTTTCATTTATGGCGACTCGGACTACGCAGGGCCCGGATGGGGTGGACCGCCGGCGAAGGTGCTGGCGAAGGGTCGCGTCGCGCATCGGATCGATTCGGGCGGCATCCTCCAAGACACGGACTCGTCTTCGGACTGGCATTGCATCAGGACGCACGTGATCGGCCAGTCGGCTCACCCCCTGACCGTGTTCGAGTTCGACGGCGTCGCGCAAGGAATCATATCTCCAGATTCTGCGTCGGATGCTCTTTCTGGAATCATCGATTCCGCGGAGGATTCGATCTTCCTCAGCATCTACGAGTTCACTGACACGACATTGGGCGGGAGGCTTCTGGAGGCAGTGCGCCGAGGAGTGGATGTGAAGATATTGGCGGAGGGCAGCCCCGTGAGCGGGATTGAGCAGGCAGAATTGAGCATACTGCGGGGCCTCAGCGACAGCGGTGCCTCGGTGCGCCTCTTGCTGGACAACTCGAGTCTCGGGGTCAAGGCGCGCTACCGCTACGACCACTCGAAATACGCGGTGATAGACAACATGACCGTGGTTGTCAGCTCGGAGAACTGGGTGCGAAACGGGTTCCCGCCGAATGGTGCGACCGGCAACAGGGGGTGGTCCGTCAGAATGGATAATCGCGAGCTTTCGAATTTCATGGCGGGAGTTTTCCTGGAGGACTGGAACCCCGCCAGGATGGACAGCGTCGACTTGACGCGCTCTTCGATATCGCCGGTGAGCGACGATGGCGAGGCTGAGGGCGGCTTCGTCCGCGAATTCGCTCAGCAGCCTTTCACGGGTCACTTCCGCGTCACTCCCGTGATCGGCCCTGACAACTCGCTGCATCCGGACGCGGTGATCGGCCTCATCAAGTCGGCCCGGAGTCACCTCCGCATAGAGCAATTCTACGTCAGCAAGTCATGGGGGGCATCGCCCAACCTGTTCCTGGAAGAAGCGGTGAATGCCGCGAGGAGAGGCGTCGACGTCCGGATCCTCCTCGATTCCTCGTGGTACAACGTGGATGAGAACGAAATGATGGACAACGACGACACTGTCGCCTATGTCAACGAAGTCGCGGCCCGCGAAGGGATCCCCATCGCCGCCAAATTGGGGAATTCGGCCTCGCATGACCTGGTGAAGTTCCACAACAAGGGCATAATCGTCGACGGCGAAAGGGTCCTTGTATCCAGCATCAACTGGAACCTGAACTCGGTCACCGAGAACAGGGAGGTCGGCTTGATAGTGGAGAACCGAGAGCTTGCTTCCTTCTTCGACGCCGCCTTCGGGTACGACTGGAAAGATGACGTCACGCCCCCGTTCGCGGACGCAGGGGAGGACTTCGCCGTGCAGCAGGGAATAGAGGTTTACTTCTCCGCAGCATCCTCCAGAGACGATGTCGGGATCGAGAGGTATTCATGGGACATCGGCGGGGACGGAAGCTACGAGCTCAACGGATCCGTCGCGTCTTGGCGGTTCCCTGTCCCGGGAGAGTACTTCGTCGTGCTCCGCGTCGAGGATGCTTGGGGCAACGCGGCCCAAGACTGCGTCAACGTGACGGTCATTCGGACCAATGAACCCCCCGTGCTTGGAGGACCGCCGATGCCGTGGGTCCTTGCTCCGATCGGGGTTCTGGCCACCGTCTCCATCGTTCTCGCCATCGCGATTCGACGTAGGAAGCGGTAAATACCGTCTGAGCCTTGTTAACCCGTGGCCTCGCAGCCGGCTTTCTCCGCGGGAGCGCTCGAGAAATTCTGCTACTGTCCGCTGACGTGGTGGTTGAGCCGTGGCGGTGCAGAAGAGAAGGAAGAGGCACTTGCCGCTGGAGAGAGAAAGCACGAGGTCGTGGTCGAGGAATTGAAGGGCATCGAGTCCCACGAGGTCAAGGCCCATCAACATGAGACCGCGATTCTTTACTTCGTCCTCGCGGCGACAATCGTGGCGATACTCGGCGTGACCTTCCTCCAGAGAATCCCAATCGACATCACGGAAATCTTCGACGTCCTCGCCCTGATCTGGCTTCTCGCGGCCTGCTACTTCCTCTACAAGGCCGAGACCACGGCGACCGAGGAGGAGAGGCTCGTCGCGGAGCGGGTCATACTCGTCTTCGCGATGATAGCGACACTGCTGGCGGTCTACAGCGTGTCCTACTCGTTCGTTGGGAATGAATTGCTCAGCCAGATTGCCGAGGTGGTCGCCCTCCTGTGGCTGATCGGCGCCTCCTTCTTCCTCTATCACTCCCTCCTTTCCTCGGCCATAGCGAGGGCGTTGAGGCAGAAGCACAACCTTATCGACAAGACCTTGAGTTTCGTGGACGACCAGAAGAGGAACACGAAGCTCTTCGTTTCCCAGAAGCATGGGTTGAGGGGCAGGCCGGACTATGTTGTCACGCAGGGGGATTCTCAGATTCCCGTCGAAGTCAAGACTGGAAGGACACCCCGAGGCCCTCTGTTCTCACACATAGTCCAGCTCAGCGCCTATTGCCTCCTCCTTGAGGAGGACACTGGAAGAGCGCCGCCTCATGGTGTCCTGCGATACGAGAAAATGGAGCATGAGATCGAATACGGGGCTGACCAGAGGAAGCTGGTCCTAGGCAAGCTGACAGAAATGCGCAGCGCTCTGGCCAAAGGAGAGGCGCACAGGAACCACAACAGGCCAGGCAAGTGCATAGGCTGCAGCCGCCGCACCGAGTGCCCGGAGAAGCTGGCCTGAGACCGTTACTTCCTTTCCTTCAATGCCGTCTGCCCGGTCCTTTCCTCAATCGCCGACATCTTCTCCTTGATCCACTTCACATCCTCCCTCATCTCGAGCATCTCGCGCTCGAACGGGGTGAATCCCTGCGCTGAGATGATGCGATGGCTCACGAAGATGCCGACGAATACAGCGCCTATGATGGCCAGAATCGCTATGACCACCAGCGAGAAGATTATCAGGAAGAAGTTGAGCGCAAGGTCAGTTGCCCGCCACAATCCGGCCAGCATGCTGCCCCAGACAATCATGAGGGCGAGCACGATGACGAGCCAGAGGAGTGTCCATTTGGATATCTTCATCCGCCCACACTCCTTGCGACAAACGTGTCCCTGAAATATTCCCCGACCGGCTTTCGCACGAGCTGATCGCTGCCTTCCCTCTTGACCGCCATTTCGTCGCCATCCTGCCCCGATTCGATTCTCACTGTCGAGTTGTAGACATATTCTTGCCCGCCTTGGTCGAACAGGGTTATGTTGAGGATGAATTCCCTTGTGTCGTTCTTGAGGACGGTCGCCTGAATCCCGTACGTTTCATTGGCGTGGACGGGCGGCGGGTGATATCCGGGATCGTCCATGCCCGTCACTCGGATGCTTATATTGTGGTATCTAAAGTCCTCCAAGGCGGCCCGCACATCCACTAGCACGGAATATTCCATGTGGTCGATCAGCACTCGGGGGAAGGAGCCAATCGGGGCCTGCTGACTGATGAATGTCGGGGTCATGATGATAAGGAAAATCAGGACGATGACCGTCGATACCATGAAGACCTTCTTGATCATCGCGCGCTAATCGGTCCGTGTGTAGATAAAGATAGCTTCCCCTCCGGGCATAAAAAAAGAGGGGTGACCTCTCGGCCACCCTGTTGGGGGGAGGTAAGCGTCAGCTTCCCTTCGAGGCCGCCAGCATGCACGCTCTCTGCTCACGACCCAATATTAGAGTGCTCCCATCTACTTCTTCAGATAGCTTTCCTTGAACTCTTCCGCGTCCGCAATCGCCTTCTCCGCGTCCTGAATTTGCTTCATTTTTTCTTTCACAAGTTCCACGCGAGCGTAGACGAAGTCGCGTATCGCAGTGCGGATTGCCTGTGACCTGCTCGGCATGTCGTCGACCTCGACGAGAAAGTCGAGGGCCCTGAGAAACTTCTTCGGCAGTCTGATCGTGACTTTTTCCGCGTCGTCCAACACAGACCCACCTGCACCCATCATTATGGCAATTTGCCATCCTTTGTCTTACGCTTGTCTGGCAGATATATAAGCCAGTATAAGAATCTTCGCTGACACGGTGTTCCACTGGAGGAGTGCTCCGAGACCTCGTGCGTGCTGCGCGAACCCTGCGGTCAATTGCCAGCATTTCGCGACAACAAGGTAAGTTCGATGCGTTTAAGGGGAGTGCTGTTTTCCCTTGCATCGATCACTATGGACCTAGAAGACAATATATTCATGCTGGCAGGGCCGGTGAAGATGCACCCCCGCGTCTTGAAGGCCATGTCTTCTCCTGCGATCAACCACAGGAGCGCCGAGTTCAAGGCGATAAACGCCGAGTTGAGAGAGAACCTGAAGTATCTGTTCCAGACGGCGACAGGGCAGGTCGCCCTGATCTCCGGTTCAGGGACGGCTGGATTGGAGAGCGTGGTGTCAAGCTTGCTGCACAAGAAAGACAGGGTTTTGAACCTCGTGAACGGAAAGTTCAGCGAGAGGTTCAACGACCTGTGCAAGGTCTTCGCCGAACCCACGCCGATGAATTTCGAATGGGGCAAGGCCGTGTATCCGGAGAAGGTCGCCGCAGAGCTCGAGAAGGGCGACTACAGGGCCGTCACCCTCTGTCACAACGAGACCTCCACAGGGGTGACGAATCCGGCCAAGGAGATCGCCGCACTCGCAAAGAAGCATGATTGCCTCTTCATCCTGGATGGAATCACCTCGGTGGCGGGAATTGAGGTCAAGCCGGACGAATGGGGGGCCGATGCGGTCGTGATGGGGAGCCAGAAGTGCATCGCCGCTCCTGCCGGCCTGGCGGGCGTCATGGTTTCGCCGAGGGCTTACGAGGAGCTGCACGAGGAGCAGAGCTGCTATCTCAGCCTGAGGGCACACATCGACGCGCTCCGGGACGAGGACGACACACCGTGGACACCGGCCATACCTCTCTTCCTCGCGTTCAGGGAGGCGTTGCGCATCCTGAAGGAGGAGACAATCGAGGGGAGGATCGCGCGGACCGCCAAGCTCGCGAAAGCGTCGAGGGCGGCAGTCGAGGCGATGGGACTCCAGCTGTTTCCGGATAAGCAGTGTGCATCGAACACGCTCACGGCAATCCGTTATCCGGCAGGATTCGACGACGGCAAGTTCCGGAAGGAACTCCGCGAATCCCATCGTGTCGTCGTGGCGGGAGGCCAGGGCAGCGTCAAAGGGAAGATCTTCCGCATAGGCCACATGGGCATCTGCCCGATCAGCGACCTGCTCGCCGCGTACGCTGCGGTCGAGGCCGCGATGATCAAATTCGGCCACAAGTTCGAGCGCGGTGCGGCGGTAAGAGCGATTGCGGAAAGCTACTGAGCGCCCGCCCTTATCCAAGTGACGTCGACCTGATCAGTCCTGAAGCGCTGATTGACTACGCTGTCTCTAATATCTAGGTGTGACCCAGAGCGGTGCATCAATAGGCCCGTCCAGGCGATCATCGCCCCGTTATCCACGCAGAGCGCCGCCTCCGGCACGAAAATCCTCGCTCCCCTGTCGGCGGCCATCATCTCAACCATGGACTTGAGCCTCCTGTTGCATGCGACCCCGCCGCCTAGGAGTATCTCGTCTCTGTCGAGGTGAGCCATCGCCCTCTCGGATACTTCAGTCAGCATCGCGAAGGCTGTCTCCTGGATGGAATTGCACAAGTCCTGCAGGCTCTTCCCATCCTTATGCAGTTCCAGCGCTGCCGTCAGCATTCCTGAGAAAGCGACGTCCATGCCCTTCACCGAATAGGGCAGCGCGACGAGATTGCTGCTCTCCCCCGCCAACCTCTCCACAAGTGGCCCGCCAGGGAACCCGAGGCCCACCCCTCTCGCGAACTTGTCTAGCAGATTCCCCACGCCTATATCCAGAGTCTCGCCGAACACGCGATACCGCCCCTCCGCGAAGGCTATCACCTGCGTGTTGCCACCGGAGACATAGAGCAGCACCGGGTTCCTGCAACCCGTTTTCACCAGTCCGATTTCAAGGTGCGCGACACAATGATTGACGCCCACCAAGGGCTTATCAACCGCCAGGGCCAGAGCCCTCGCCGCAGTCGCCCCTGTCCTCAAGCACGGGCCCAAACCGGGCCCCATGGAGAACGCGACAGCGTCGAGATCGCGCGGGTCGGTTCCAGCCTTCAGGAAGGCGGATCGGATCAGCGGGACAATGTTTTCCGCGTGGTGGTTCGCGGCCTCCCTCGGATGGATGCCCCCCTTGATCGGCGAGAATGTGCTGGATTCATTGGCGAGCACTCTGCACTTCTCGTCGACTATGCCGACACCGACGGTGTGCGCGGTGCTCTCGATTCCCAGGCAGAGCATCGACACTCCAATCGCTCCCATGATAAAATCGCTTGCCCACCCTCGGAACCCGCAAAGGTTTTTCTCGGTGCTGATATTCCACATGCGAAGGCGAGAAGAATGGTTTTTCTGAACGAGAGGACATACCTCAGCGCGGTCGAGGGCGGAAAGGTAGACGAGTTCCATGTACTCTACGAGGCTGCGGTCGAGAAGGTCAAGGGCGAGTTCGGCCAAGAGCATCCGATCTGGATCGACGGGGAAGAAGTCCGCTCGAAAGGCGGCACGTTCGAAGACAGGAGCCCGAATGACCAGCGCATTCTCCTCGGTCTCTTCCAGAAAGGCACGAGGGCGGACGCGGAGAAAGCTGTCGAATCCGCAAAGCGGGCGTTCCCCGCATGGGCAGGGACGGACTACAAGGAGAGAGCGAGGATTTTCCTCAGGGCCGCCGACCTTATTTCCGGGAGGAAGTATTACGTCGCGGCCCTGATGAGCTTCGAGAACGGCAAGAACCGCACCGAGGCGATCGCCGAAGTCGACGAAGCGGTTGACCTCGTAAGGTGGTACGCCGGCGAGCTGATAGCGAACAACGGGTTCGAGAAGGAGATGGGACGCTACGTCGCGAACGAGAGGACGAAGAGCGTCCTCAAGCCGTTCGGGGTCTGGGCGGTGATCGCCCCTTTCAACTTCCCCTTCGCGATAACCGCCGGCATGACGGCGGGGGCCGTGCTCGCGGGCAACACGGCGGTCCTCAAGCCCGCCAGCGACACACCGTACATGGCGCTGGTGCTCTATGATGCGCTGATGGAAGCCGGACTGCCCCCGGGAGTCTTGAACTTCGTGACAGGGCCAGGCTCAACGGTCGGTCAGGAGCTGGTCGACAATCCCTGCGTCGACGGATTCGTCTTCACCGGGTCGAGGGAGGTAGGACTGTCGGCGTTCAAGACATTCACCGCCAAGTTCCCCAAGCCAATCATCACAGAGATGGGCGGGAAGAACGCGACCATTGTCACCGCCAAGGCCGACCTAGACAAAGCCGCCGAAGGCGTCGCAAGAGCTGCGTTCGGCTATGGCGGGCAGAAGTGCAGCGCCTGTTCACGCGTCCTGGTGCAGAAGAGCGTCAAGGATGAGTTCGTCAAGAAGCTCGTTGCCTACACCAGGAACCTGGGAGTCGGCGACCCGGTGCTGCGGGATACATTCATGGGACCGGTCATCAACGAGGCTGCTTACGAGAAGTACCAGAAGGTCGCCACGGCGGCGAGGAAGGACGGAAAGGTCTTGGTGGGCGGGAACGCGCGGAAGGAAGGCGACCTGAAGCACGGCTTCTACGTCGAGCCGATGATCGTGGACGGGCTGCCGCTGGATCACAGGTTCCTCAAGGAGGAGCTGTTCATCCCTGTCCTCGCAATCGCCACTTTCAACTCGTTCGACGAGGCGATGGAGATATCGAACTCGACGGACTACGGGCTCACAGGTGGCATCTTCTCCAACGACCAGCATGAGATTAACGAGTTCTTCCGTCGCGCCGAGACCGGCACTGTGTACGCCAACAGGACCATGGGCGCGACCACCGGCGCGATCGTCGGGGCCCAGCCGTTCGTCGGCTGGAAGATGAGCGGGATCTCCGGAAAAGGCGCGGGAGGCCATTATTACCTCCAACAGTTCATGAGGGAGCAGACCCAGACGACCTACATCTGAAAGGCAAACCCTTATTTCGAGTCCTTCGGTTGTCACTGCAGATGCGCTCTGTCCCTGTCTCGAAGTACCTGAAGACAGCAAGATGCGCGTTCGAGAACATGCTGGCGGGGGAGGCGATCTATCCTTTCTACTGCTCGTTCAAGGTCACCAGGCGCTGCAACTTCAACTGCTCCTTCTGCAATTGCTGGCACGTGAAGACGAGATGGAAGGACATCCCGACAGACGATGTCATGAGGATCCTGGACAACGTCGCGAGGAGCAGCATCATCGTATGCAGCCTCGAGGGCGGCGACCCCCTGCTCAGGGATGACATCGAGCAGATCCTGCGCTACCAGGCCACGCTGCCATTCTACCTCCTGTTCACGACGAGCGAGAGACGCCTCGGCGACAGGTATCCTATGGAGGAATACGGGAAGTACATCGATTTCCTGCACATCAGCATAGACGAGGGCCATGAGAATCTGGACATGTACGACGACCTCGAGGATTTCACGCGATGGGGTCCGATCGTGTGCGTGCAGATCGTCGTGACGAAGGACACGGTGGACGACCTCGAGTGGAAAATCAAGAGGTGCAAGGAGGCGAACGTCAAGGCGGTGGTCATGGCGGCCGTGCATCTGTCCAACACGCGGGACCACTTCCCGGATGTCCAGATACTCGCCCGCAAGGGCCTCGAGCTCCGAGAGAAGTACCCCGGCGTCATCATCTCGCCCAAGAGCTACTTCAAGAGCATTACCAAGGCCCATGGCTGCGACACGACCTCAATCATCGTCGATGCGGACGGGGGCCTGTTCTACCCCTGCCGCACTCTCGAAGAGAAAACGATCAATATGGCACGTTCGGACCTTATGGAGTACCTCGTGTCCCCTGCAGCTGTAGAGCGCAGGAGGAAGATGGCCGAGTGCGACCTCAGGTGCGCTTGGTTTCAGTACTTCGCGACGAAGAGCTTTGTCGAGCCGACGGAGATCGTGTCCGCAATCACGCCATACATCCAAAACCTGGTGAATGGCGGACGTCAGGCGACGGCATCTCGACCGCACTGAGAATGCCCAGTCTCTTCGCTGCGGGAATCATCCGCCGACTATGAGCCTCTTGAAGTGACTGGGGAAGTAGACAGCAGCCCCCATCGAATTGCATATTCCGCTGACAAAGTACATGCAGGAGTGGCAACACTCCCCCGTGTCGGCGCATGTCGTCGAACCCATGCACGACTGCTCGCACTTCTTCATCGGACGTGAGAGCATTCTTGGACGCCATAGACTTCGGCTAATTACTCCCCTTATCGATACCTACAGCGTCACTCCTCCGGGGGTCCGCTCCCTCTCTCCATGACCGAAACAATTAACAGCTAAAATCGCAATTGCTTGTCAACGCCATAGATGCCATTGAAGGGAGGTAATGATTTGTCGTCACCAGCCGAATCTGCCAAGCGTGCCGTGCTCCCGTTCGCTCTGATCAGCAGCGGGACCGCCACGGAGGAGTTCCCAATCGAGATGACCTACGCGACCATCCTCGCCGATGTGGAGAAGCACAGGGCAAAGGCGGGACTCATACGAAAGCAGGAGGAAATCATGAGCTTCGTCAGCACGATCCACTGGCCCATCATCACCGTGCCGTGGCGGGAGGGCAGGCACCTCGTCTTCGACGGAATGGCGGTCTGGTCGTATGTGTTCGAGGACCGCCGCGTGGCCAGCACCGAGGCCTTCGTGAAAGCCCTCGGCGCCTGCAAGAATTTCAGGGATTTCATCGCTCTCGAGGCTTCACACGCGGGTTACTTCAGGGATTTCGCGGTGGTGGAGAGGCTTCCCGTCATGGGCCTGTTCATTCACGAGGAGTTCATGAAGGACCTGCTGGAGCACATCAACCTCGCGCAGCCCCGCGAAGGAGCCCACACCTCTTTCCTTGAGCCACGACTGCCCGGCAGCGAAGCGGCCAATGCCGTCAAGAAGATCGCGGACATGATATTGTTCGGCAGGAAGATGCTCGCCGATCTCGAACAGGCGAAGGAGAGCCTCAAGATCGCGGTGGACAGGTTCAGGAAGGAAATTGACGGCGTGATCGATGAGACCAAGAGGAAGTACAACGCGAAGATCGACGCGATAAAGCCTGAAGTCACCGCGAAGGTCGCCGACCTAGAGAAGAGGCGGGATGAGGCGTGGTCGTCAATGCAGCCCCGCCTCGTCAGTCTCCAAGGAGAAGTCAGGCGGCTGGAGTCAGAGGAGAATCACTGGCACGCCGAGAGCAAGCGCAAGGACGCCGCGCCGGACGTGACCGCGAAGGCGAAGGAGCGGTTCCATGCCACGCGCAGGGATGTTCAGAAGGCGAAGGATGATGCCGAGAAATATCAGGAGGAGATGGCCCGCACAAGGGGCGACTACGACAAGCAGATACAATCGCAATGGGAGCGAATCAGGTCGCTGGAGAGAGAGCGGGACGCGCAGGTCAACGCCCTGATAAACGACCAAGCGAACATGACTCAGAAAGCCAGCCAGATGCACCACAACATGCAGGATCTCAAGAACAGGAAGGAAGAGGAAATCGCCTCCGTCGAGGCTCAGGGAGTCCCGATCCCGCCACATCTTTCCTCCGAGATCGTCTACATGCCCCTGATGGTGTGTTTGCTGCAGGGGGACAAGGGTGTCAGATACCTGGTGTATCCACCGATGATCGCGAAATCGGGCAAGGGGGTGCTCGGCGGCATCCAGTCCATGTTCGGGGGACTCGTCCTCCCGCTCGAACCCAAGACGAAGGAATTTGACGAGACCTTCCGGGCCGGCATCGAGAAGGCCCTCGCGGAGGATCGCAGCTTGGCGACCTACATCGGCAGCGTGAGCATGTCGTCGAACATACTCCACATGAGGGACCTGCCGGAAATGCTCGCGAAGGGCCTCGCGGAGATGAAGAACCAGGGCTGGATCAAGGACAAGCACGAGAAGGAACTGCTGGCGTCGTTGCAGAAGCATATCGCCTTGGCATCCTCGACTGCACCGCGTAAGTGATCCCGCGCCTCAGCTCTGCTGAGTCCTCTTATGGACTGGACAACTTCGACCTGCCCTGCAGAAACGGCATTTCTCCTGCGGCATGAGCGGAAGCGGCTTGATCATCCGCCCGTATTTCCTGCGCGGCATGCCGGCTTGGGTGAACCGGCCCGAGCATAAGGCAGTTGCCACGACCCACGATGACCTGAGGAATGAGTGGGCTCGGCCAAAGTAACTAGAGCCATGTACTTGAGCCTTCGGGAGTCTTGATAAGGAGGGCGCCAGGAAATGCAGGATGCAGAGAGTTGGGCTGTACGTAAGAGTGAGCACGCAGGAACAAGCAAACAAGGGCTGGAGCATCGACGCGCAGTACGCGGAACTGAGGAAGTTCTGCGACTCCCACAAAGACTGGAAGGTCGTCAGGGCGTTCAATGATCCTGGCTACACAGCGGCAAACCTTGACAGACCAGGGATACGAAACCTCCTTGAGTGCGCCCAGAGAGGCGACCTGGATGTTGTCGTGGCCTGGCGGTACGACCGTCTAAGTCGCGACAACCTCGACTTCCCTCTCCTGCTGCACTTGCTGAAGAAGAGCAACGTTCACGTTGTCTCGGCAACAGAACCAAGCGCGGATGATGGTTCCCCGCATGGGGAGTTCGTCGTCGGCCTCCTTGGGCTCCTCGCCACGCTTGAACGGAGAACCGACGCAGTGCGTGTGAAGCTTGGGATGAGAGCTCGTGCCAAGAAAGGACTCTGGCATGGTGGCACTCCAGCGTATGGATATCGGTACGACTCTGCCTCCGGTCGTTTAGTCACAGACCCAGAAGCTGCGGCAACGGTATCGCTGATCTTCCTTCGCTACTCCAAGCTGGGGAACCTGCACTCATTGAGAGCCGAGCTGGCTTTCCAGGGCATAGCTGGACGGAGCGGGAAGAAGTGGACGGTCACTCAGCTTCGCTTGGTGCTGAGAAGAGACTCGTACCGTGGCATCGTCAAGTGGGGCGACGTCGCCATGACAGACCCGTCACTGCACCTCGTGGATGATACAACATTCGAGACTTGCCAGCGGCTCTTGCAGGAAGAGAGCGAGAAGAACGGCTGTGCTGAAGTCGACGGCACATCGCTGAAGCACGGCCATCTCAACAAGTCTGGGTTGCCAGCGTGTCCCAGGTGCGACTCCCATCAGGCCGTATGCCGCAAGGGCATTCGCTCGCTGGTGGACGGATCGATGCGGCAAAGATACTTCTGCCGCGTCTGTCAAGCGGAGTTCGACGACATGACCGCCCTGATAGAATTCCCTCCCTGCCCAGACTGCAGGAACAGAGCGAACATACAGTACTTCCGGCAGTGGACCTCAGCAAACGGGATCGACTTCAGGGTGTTCGGATGCCGCGCCTGCGACAACAGATTCCGCGTCATCCTCAGGGACGTGGGGAAGCCATTGGGCAGCACCACAATTGCTGCAGTACGCTCGGGCCCCGGTGAGAACGCAGCCACACCTGAAGCACCACTCCTGGACGCTGACTATTGAGCCACGCGGTCGGTGATAATGAGCGATCCGATGCCGACGCCACTCTACTCGAAGAGTCTGCAGCTGGGCAAACGTTCTGTCGTCCAATATGCGAAGAGACTCATCCTTCGTGACGATGTCTCTGTACCTGAGGAGTCCCACGTAGATCGGGTTGCTTAGCAGTCGTGAGACGGTTGGCTTCGACCACGGCTTTCCGTTTCGCGTCAGCCTGTCTTCCTTGCGCAACGTCCGTACCACCGCGGACAGGTCTCGCTTCTCCAGGGCGAGTACCGCCATGTGCCGGACGAGGTCAGCCTCCTCCTTGATGATATGTAATCGGTTCGTGGATGGTTCGTAACAGTATCCGTGGGGCGTCGGGCCGCCATGCCATTTACCCTGCTTCGCCCTGCCAAGCGCGCCAAGCGCCGCCCTCTCTTTTATGGTTCCCCTCTCCCACTCCGAGAACAACGCGAGCATGTCGAACAGAGCCTTTCCCTGAACCGTGGTTGAGTCGAACGCCTCTGTGGCGCTGACAACATCCACATCGATTGCCTTCAGGAAAGCCCATATGTTCTGCAGGTCGACATTGCTCCTGCCGAGCCTATCGACTTTCCACACGAGGACGATGTCAAAGGCTGCCGCCTCGGCCAGTCGCAGCATCCTTTCCAGCTTCGGTCTTTCGATTGAACCTCCGCTCTCCACCTCCCGGAACAACCTGACGCAACGCCCTCCACGCTCAGCGCACAACGCCCTAAGCCGTGACACCTGTTCGTCGAGGCTGTGACCTGCCGCCTGCTCCAAAGTCGAGACCCTGGCATAAAGTGCTATCCGAGCAGGCTGGCCCATTCCCTTGCAGTTCGACCACGGTTCGACCTTGCCGCTCTTGATCCTCGTGGTCATGACTCGCCCAGCCCACGGCTTTCTTGGCCCTTGCCGCACTTGCGGCGCCTTCGCCGTCTCCTTCTTCGCCGTTTCGGTCGTTGCTCGACGATCGCTTCGTGCGTGTTGGGAGTGACAACGTCCTCCCAGTGTCGCGACCCCTCATACAACGGGTTGTGAACAACTCTGAAAACCTGGCGCTTGGACCAAAGTCGGCGAAGCTTTGTTGGAATGTTCTGTGCATTGAGGTGATCGGCGATGACCTGCATCGACCATCCTTCGCCGAAGTACAGACTGTGGATTTCCTTCACGACTTGAGCCTCATTTGGCACGATCACAAGATTGCCAGACTCGCGGTCGAATCGGTAGCCGTAAGGGTCGGACATGCCGAGGAATTTCCCCTCCTCGGCTGCTTGACGCATCCCCATATGAACACGCTCGCCGATCTGCTCGCTTTCGAGCTGAGCTATCCGTTGGAGCATGTCCATGACGAACCGGCCAGTCGCCGTAGAGGTGTCAAAAGAGTCTGTCGCGGAAACGAAATCCTTGCCAGACATCCGGAGGTCGTCCATCATCGCCATGAAATTCCGGGAGTTGCGGTGTATCCGGTCCATTTTGAGGACAAGAATCGCGTCCCACTGGTCTCGCGCTTTCATCATCCGTTCGTATTCAGGGCGCTTCACCGTTCTTCCGGACTGGCCGTCATCTACGTATTCATCCGCAACCATCCAGCCTTGCACCTGGCAGTGGGCGTGTAGTCTCTTCAGCTGAGCTGCGATAGAGTAGCCCTCCCTCGCTTGATCTTCAGTGGAGACTCGCACGTAGATGGCCGCGCGCTTCATGACGCTGCGGTTCGTCGGCCGACTTCGGGACGCCTTGTCACCGATTGTCCGCGACGTCTCTACCACGGGGAAGAGTTCAAACGTCGGAATTACTTGGGGAGCTACGTCACGGTGACAAAATGGCAAGACCACGCTTTGACGACTCAAAGCTCCGAGATGCGATCCTCAGCATCGTTCCCGGGGACGGCTGGATGAGTCAAGGGAAGCTGACATGTGGACTATCTGCGGGACTGCTTCCCCATGGGGCGGCTGGCCGCCAGCGCCTATGTCGAACGCTGAACCGAATGGAGGAAGAGTGGTTCATAATTCGTCACGAGAGACTTCACGGACACGGACGGGGACCTTTCTGGCGAAGACTGGCTGGGGCATTGAAGTTCGAAGCGGTGCACCATGCCTTGTTCGAGGGGGTCAGGGAGCGCTCGTACAGCATGGTTCATCCGCCAATCCGCCTCGGTCCCACGGGCGAGATGTACATTTACGGCGAAGCTGTTCCGGAGGAACTAGTCGACTCCATCAACGAAGCCTTGGGAATCCTCTCGTCCGCAGGCGAAAGTGTCCTTGGAGTTCGGGGAAAGCTAGAAGAAGCACTTGACCTCCTTCGGCAGGCAGACGCGGGGGAAGGCAAGGCCAGGGCCATCCTCATGCAGACTGTGAATCTCCTTCCGGCAAAGCCCATGGCAATCCTCGTTGTACCCTTCGTAAGCAAGATTGGGCGAGGGGAGACGTTATGGATTTCCCATACCAAGACTAAGACTGAAGCTGGCGAAGTCGTTCGGAAGATTCGGCGGATTCGTCGCCCCGGGAGAGAATCGGGGGTAATCACCACACGTACGAAGGGACCATCTTCCCGACGCACATCGACCGCCAAGGGTCTTCGCTAGTCTTCCGGCTAGAGAGGCACGGCGATCTATCCTCCGTCCATCGGTCCCGAGAGGAGCCGACCGTCACCGACTGTCAACTTTTATATGTCGGCGCCTATAAATATCCCGACAACACATACGTTGGACTGGGTGCCGGACACGCGAACGGGTAGCATCAGTCCGGTCACCTGGAAAAAACAAAGGAGTATGATAAGAGAATGAAGAACATTAGAGATGATCTGGCGAAGGCCGGGACGATTCTCGACCGAGTCGATGAACGGCTCGATGACATGGCTGCAGAGCTGCAAGCTGACGGCGATCCATTGCCCAGTGGGTTTGACGAACTCCGAGAGGGAGTAGAGGAATTCGGTTCCGCCCTCGACGAGATTCACAAGGTCGTTGCAGCACTCATGCCGGAAGCGCGTCGGTGGCGAATCTTTCTCGCGTCGGAAGGGGGCATCGTGTACATCAATGGCCTTGACGAGATAGACACGGTACCACTCGACCTCGCGGCGATGCTTGTGCATGGGCGGGTCCCGGTTGGCAGATTGGACGACCTCGGGGCCTGTGTGAGATTCAATCTTCCGAAGGCAGCTGTCATGCTTCAGAAGTCCCTTGTCGGGGCTCTCGCCCGAGACACATACATCCTCGGAGACAAGACACCAGAGCTGGAAGAGGTGAAAGGCAAAGAGGACGGTGGGACACCATGATTCCTGCACGAAGCCGTATGGTCAGATGGAGCAACTTGCAGCAATCCGTAAAGGAGGGGGAAAGGCAGGAAGAGAAACACAATGACATGCTCTACATCTACACTAATGTCACACCTATTCTCTCCATAGCTGTCGTCCCAAATCCCGATATTATCACCCTGGAGGGGGTTTTATGAGCCTGCGTGAGCTTGACGCGATCCACCTCGGGATCCTCGCTCTCTGCATCAATCCGACCTCACTACATTCCCTCGAGGGACGCCTCGCGAAACATGCGGCCCTGTATCGGGATGCAGGCGACCTCGTGGAGGCCGGACTCCTGAAGAAGCTTCGGCGCGGAATGTGGCAAACGACACCCTCAGGGAAGAAGGCGCTGGAGGACGCTCAGTCACTAGGGTCGAGGTCGACCCCGCTCGATATCCTTTACCCGCCCCTGAGGCTGCTTCCTCCAGTCCATCGCGCCCTCGCCCATCTTCTCATCCTCGCCGCGTACGCCCGCAAACACAAACTCAGGGAAGACCACCATCCGTTCGGGCTCATCTATGGAGAAACGATGACTTTCAAGACCCTGTTGGCACGGTTCATTGCCTACGCCTTGGGCGAAGATCCTTCGAAATCTGTTATCATGACGCCGACCGAAAGCGGGAGGAGCATGGCCTTCAGGAAGACGTACGGGGGGAAGCTTGCCAGCATCAGAGCAGCTCTCGGTCAGATGTTCGTTTGTCTTGACGAATACCACCGAGCGGACCGGATGATGAAGCGCGTGGTGTCACCATACTTGATGGGGACCTTGAAGGTGCCCATTGAGAACGACGTACTCGATGTGAAACCAGTCACCCTCGTCGCCATGAATCCCCTCAAGGGGCGCACGGTATCGGAGCAGACTGGCTTCGACACGGCCGAGCTTCGGCGGGCGATACCCTGCCGCGTAACTGCGGCGGATGTGCCCGAGCACGCGAAGCTTCACGGGGATGAGTTGGTGAACGCTGCTCGCAAGACAGGTCCGTTGGCGATGCCTGCGCCGAGCGGCACAGTCATACGCGCGGAAGACGTAGCAGGAATACTCCGACCCAATCTGACGCGCGAGGCCGACGGCGTTGTCGACTTTGAAACGATAGCGATGCTCGCAGAGGCCATGGCTGCTTTCACGGATGAGGACCCGATTGGGTTAGTCTTACGTGACGTCCTCGTGTGCTACGAGACTGTCGGGTTTGCAGATTCTGCTTGGCGGACTAGACTAGCGGCGGGTCGCGGGGGAACCGGAATCGTGCAGAGCCAGACGCCGCCGGCATCCAGGGAAATGTCGTTGCGGGAACAGACCTTGATGGTCCTGGAGCGCGAAGGGCATGTACTGGAGAAAGGACTCGACCATCACGAACGACTCACTGAGCTGGATGTGCTTCTCCGCGGGCGTGGACTCGACGCCAGTACCGTACTGAGACAGGTGACTGAGCTGCTGAAGTGGGATGAGATTGGCTACCCATTTCCAGTTCTTAAGGCCCTCTATCCGGTCTGGAAGAAAACTGGCGACCCAGAACGTTTCTCTATCGAGGTCGAGGCGATCGTCGAGCGCTTCGGGACGTTCGAGAAGTGGGGAAAGATCCTCGCTGAGCAGGAGAAGTTCCTGGCTCGGAATGGCGGTTCGTGGGGCGATGTCCACGAAGCTCTCTTGCAGCGTCAGGAATTGGAACCCTATGGTCTGTCCCCCAAGGATGGCCGTTTGCTATTGCGGCGGCTGGCAGAGGAAGCTGTTAGGCGCACTCTGAATCCCAGCGATGCCGTACGGCACATATTCGACTTGGTGCGGGCTCATGACGACCTCTTTGCTGCAACCCAAGAGCACAAGAAGTCGTTATCAGAGGAGACGCGACGCCTTCAGGAAAGTCAAGAGAAAAGAGCGGCACAGGAAAAGGCGTGGGCCGAACAACATACTGCTGAGGAACAGGCCAGGGCTCAAGAGCGGATTCGATGGGAAGAGGGGCGGGCGGCGCATGAAGCCAAAATGGCGAAGGGGGAGCAACGCCTTCAGGCATTGGCGGATGAAATCATCAGGAACGAAGCGAGGGTCGCGGAGACTGAGAAGCAAGTACTTCAGGCTCAAGCTCGCTTCGAAGAGCAGTCTGGGAGGGTCTCAAGGCTTGATGCCTCGTTCGTCGTCGGGGAGGCAATCCTACGCGCATTTAGGGAAAGAAAAGTGAAGGGTTTAGTTGTCTCAGCGCAAATCGTTGTTGAAACGATGAAGAACTTAGGCTCTGTTCCGATTCCGACTGCGCTCGGAGACTTAGAGGACTACGAGAACTGTTTGAATCAATTCGTCGAGCACCTCGGCAAGCCATGCATCCCCCTAGATGATCATCGCAGAGAGCTGGCGGAGAAGGACAGGATGATAACTGAACTCAAGGCTCGCTCAAATTCGGAGGAAACGGGAAACAAAGAGGTGGCGGCGCAATGAAAGATGATGAGGAGACTATCCAAGTCTATTGGTATCGGGGCAGACTCGTGTTCAGGGCAAAGCCGTCAAACCGTCCGAGCGAGGCACAGCTGCTAGCGCGCGAGGCATTTGGCGAGGCGGCAATGAAGTCGGCGGGAAAGAGGATGGAAGGTGACATGCCGCCTGCAGCCTTGCTGGTCTCGGAGGAGATGACTAACCGCACCTTTGGCGGGTCTAGGCGGTCGCCAAAGTGGAGACTCCTGCTCGTGGATCTCTTGGTTCTACAAGGTTACTCGAAGGAGGAAGCTGCGATCATCATCGACGCCCTTGAGGGTTGATTGTGGCAACATCAACCTTGAACGACCTCCGTCCGGGAAGATGACACGAGACTAGCTGCACGTCGTACATAGGGACTGGCGCACATCCGGTTGTCCTCGACCATTCTTCCCATGCGCAGAGGGTTCGAATCCCGGCCCGTCCGTACCTTCTCCATAAAAGACATACCCCAATCAACGGGCTTTGGGCATAAGCTCTGCAAATTTCCTGCAGGGCGTCCCCGCCAATGTCAAGAGAATGTCCATGGCATGCCTGTTGGGGTGGCCCTAAGCTCGGCGGATCTGGGCGACCGCCTCCACCGCCTCTGCGAGAGGGATTGCTCGGGCGGATGTGAGTGTCCAGGCCATCGTTGGGCTAGTCCTGGCGTTTCTCCCACAGCCTGGGCACGAAGTACGTCCCCGGATCAAGCCCCTCGAGCGGCTGCAACCAGACAGCGTCCCAGGTGCGTTTCCACGTCAATGCACGATTCCTGCCCTAGACGAGCGAGGAGGATACATCCGGGAGGCAGATCGTGCGAGACAGACGCCATTCCGCACAGATTCCAGCGGCATGCCATGATGCGCAACGTTTATTCTTCGATTAAGCAGTACCCAAACTGTGAGGATCGGACTGGTTGGCAACTCATTGACGTTTAAAAGCGAGGCTCACGAAGTGAAAATCATTGGATGGGAGAATCGATATCATTCAGGAACCGGGATGAATCTGGACATGTATAATCCATTCTCGCTTCGGGATTTCCATGTTGTTGTAATAAATCTTGAGAATATCGACTTCAGAGCGAATGAATGGCTGTTTAAGAGGCTGCAAGAGGACGCTTATGAGTTCATTCGGGACGGCGGTGTGCTGTTGCTCGCTGAGTTCAAAGACTTTCAGGTCAAGAAGAAAGCCGAGGCCCAGAAACCCGGTCGGGGCATTCCGGTCGCGGAGTCTACGATAAGCCTGCTCGACTGGCTCGCTAATGAAGGAGTCCGGGTCCTGAAGGAAAGTGGGGATCGCGTCTATCTCGATTCCCGCCATCCGCTTGCGGGAAGGCTGAATGAAAAGGATTTTGTGTGGCAGGCTGCCTTTGAACTCCCTGCGACGGCTTCCACGTTCGGCCACAATGCGAGTCAGCAATCCGTGGCATTTGACATGCCCATAGGAAAAGGTCGCTTCATCATCCTTCCGCTGATTCGTCAGGACGCAGCATCACGCGCCGAGATTGTTCCGGCCTTACTCCGTTTGCTCAGTGTTCGAGGTGTATCAGAAGGGTTGAGGGCGACACCTCCCTCCTGGATGTCGGCCTACGCCCTTCCAGAGGAAGATGAGATACGCAAGCGACATGCAGAAGCTCAAGCTCAGCTTCGGACAATCGATAGCGTCAAAGCACTCTTGTATACTGACAGCAGGCCGCTCCTCGATGCCGTCATGACTTGTCTCCGGGAATTCGAATTCAATGCCAAAGACTTGGAAGCCCAGGGCAAGCACGATATTGAAATCATCCTTCCAAACAGCTTGATCGTAGCAGAAGTCACAGGCACAAAGGGAGCGCTGACTGTCAGAGCACTCCGTGAGCTTATCGATCATTACTACGATGTGAAGTCCGAATTGGAGGAATCTGACAAGAGCCTTGAATGCAAGGGTATCTTCTTCGTGAATCATTATCGAGATAAGGATGTCAAGGACCGGCCCATAGCCCTCACTCCGGAAGCGAAGAAATCAGCGGAGCGAGAGCAGTTCGCTGTGATTCCCACACCTGCTCTGTACTTCATGTATGCAGATTGGTTGGCCAAGCGAATCACTAAGAAGAATATTGAAGAAATCCTTCTGAAAACGATAGGGCTTGCGACATCTTAGAATGTCTGGCAGGTACGCGGCTTCAGTAGCTCTTTGTATGTGGCAGGCTGTGTCCCGTCCACGGAGGAACCATGATGATCGAGCGACACACTTCAGATGACGAGTGGCACTCTGAGGGTTCCATAAGACATTGATGACGAAGCTACCATGAGCATCCCCCTAAGGCATTTTTCTTGTCTTTCTGGTATCCACGCCGAATATGGAAACCGGCGCAGTTAGTATCCCGATCTCCTGCAATCTGGAAGCTAAATCAATGGCCCGGTCGAAGCGCCTTTTGCCTCTTGGTCGATCGGCACGGCCTTCGCGATCTCGAGGTACGAACAGAACTCCAACCTTGACGATACCCTGGCGATAGCCAACCTCAATTCGAATCAGAGCCGACGTCGAGTCTATCTTCGACCCCTCTCCTACTGACTCAAGGGCAACCCCGTTCTTGAACCCGTCATAGGCTGAGCGGCGATTCTCCCATACGGTTTTGTTCGTATCCCAATGTGATTTCCTCAGCTGCTTCTTGACATCGCCATCCCTAAGCGGCGTATTGTTCAAACGGTCACGAATCCCCCTGATTTCGTCCTTGAGTCCCTTCTTGCTCACGATTCCATCTGAAGCAGCTGCTATCCGCTCGTTTACTTCACTGACACGCCTCCCGAGGAACTCAGAAGGTCGAATGAATTCGAACGCGATAGACTCGCTGGGCGATCTCTGGTGGGGGGCGTCGAAGTCGAGATGAATTCTGGTGGGTACCTCACCATTCGATCGGACGACCTCCCCGCTTGTTCAGTGTAGCGGATACACACATGTGTCACACCCTCCTTCCCGCTGCGAACTTACGGGGGTCCAGACGAAACCGAGGCGGGGGTCCCCGGAGTCCAGGAGCGTGGCTCCATGCTAATCCGAAGAGGGGAGTTCTATCTCGGGGA
>JBGPQV010000026.1:0-33395 GCA_041489255.1 Thermoplasmata archaeon
AGGCGTGGCGGTTCGAGACGCTGGACGACTTCCTGTTCTACTACAACCAGGTCAGGCCTCACCAGTCCTTGGACTACGAGAAGCCTTTGGAGGTGTTCCTTGCAGACCCACTCCCGTTCCACTAATTATTGCGTAGTACAACACGCGCCTGCAGTTTCATCGTAGGCTCAAGTTCGCCTTGGAGTCCCGACGTCGTACTCGTTTTCGATGGACTTTGGCGCGAGCCTGGCCGACAGAATCATGAACACGACGCCGATGATAAGCACGACCAACCCGATCGCGGCGACCATCCTGTTTATCCACCCGAACGCGTCGTATGCCGAGCCCACGACCGGAATCTTGAGGCTGTCATGAAGCAGCGAGCCCAAAGCCATCCCAGGTCCGCCTATCAGGATGAAGACGATACCCAGGTAGAACATGATCCTTTCGCGGCGCCCCGACTTCTTGCCCCCCTCGGCCTCCTTGAGCAGTTCCTCGGAGAATATTTCTCCGCACTGGGGGCACTCCTTTGCATCAGCAGGTATCTTGGCGCCGCAGCTGGAACACTCGGCAAGCTCTGGGGAGGGGTCTTTCTTGGCCACTACAGTCACACCATCCATGTCATTTCGCGGGTCAGTTATAATGCTTTTGTCCTGACTCTCCGAAAGCCTAATGAGCGACCGTCTGGACGGGCTGTCTGAAACTGGACTCAACACCACTCGTCATCCAAGAAGGTAGTCGGGTAGGGCCGGAAGAGGCCCTACCCCTGCGAGAAGAATTCGCCTTGGACTTCATGCCCGTTGAAGTGCACCTTCACCACGTGCCAGCCCTCGCTGAAATTATAGCCCATGATCGTGCCGGAGTCCGGCGTTCTCCCGTAGAACTCGTTGTCGATGAAGACCTCCGCGCCGACAATCGCCCTGTGCTCGTTGTCATAGACGACTATGACGACATCGTCAACTCGGCCGTTTCCGTCGTTGTCGAACCTGACAAGGGTCAGATTGATCTCCTGCTGCTCGGGCGGGTCGACAACAATCCCCCTGTCGGTGGCATTGTTTTCCTCGTTGCTCTCCTGAATCTTGTTCTCCGGATCTATCTTCACGAATATGTTGTGCTCGCCGGCAGGCTGCGCCTTCCATTCATGGCAAACCTCGGCCGACTCGCCCGGGCCGAGATGGTTGATCACCTTCGTGCCGATCAGGCTCGTCTGTCCCCTGTATATGTCGGCGAACCGGACGTCGATGTTGCTGGCGCCGTCCTCTCCTATGTTCTTGACCACGACGCAGATGTTGATTGTCTGTCCTTCTTTCGGATGCTCGTTGGAGAACCAAATGCCCTCCACGAATGTCAGATCCGGAAGCAGGCCGTCTCGCGGCCTGACCTCGATCGCGCGGTCCGCAGCGTTGTTCTCCTCGTTCCACTCAGGGAGCATGTTCTCTGGATCGACCTTCACCAAGATGCCGTGCACGCCTGCGGGCCCCGCGGTCCAGTTGACGCACACCGTCTCTTGGGAATCTGGCGGGAGCTGCGGTATCCACTTCCTGCCGATTTCCTGGTACGATCCGCCGAAGTAGTCACGGAAGTCGACGCGGACTTCCTGGGCGGTCGCGTTGCCGATGTTATGCACCGCCGCACAAATCTCGACGATATCTCCCACGAAAGGGCTATCGTTCGAGAAGGTGATGTCCTGGCCCGAGACCATGAGGTCGGGCATCGTTTCCAAAGGTCCCTCCCCGCTGTCCCCGCTCAAGCCCTGCCTGCTCATCTGACCGATGAGGAACAGGCCAGAGCCGGCCAGCAGGAGGGCAATCGCCAAGCTCAATAGACCCCTGAAAAGCCTAGAATCATGGAGCAGTTCCGAGTGCTTCATCCGGATTTCCTCCGGAATGAGCCACCGCCAGGAGTATATAAGTAAAGTTTGGTACGCCTTCGATGCGAGGGTTTGGAGGTCGCGCTTACTGGGCCCTGACCAGTGCGTTCGGATTCGGAGACTCGTAGGGTCTCATCTCGGCCGGCATCGGATTCCCCGCCTCATCCCTGCGGTAGAAGTCGACGACGGACTTGACCGCGACGCCCCTGCCGAGAACCTCTACTATGACCCCGTTGCGAGTGTCAGCTATCCATTTTGCCTCGTCATACGTCGGAACGACGGCCACATACGGTTTCTGAAAGTGCCACCACAAGACCACGTAGATGGCCTCGGGCTGTTCCTCCTCCTTGGCAATCTTCGCCTTGCTAGACTCGACCTTCTTCTTCATCTTGCCACCTCCAATCTCCAATAAGCCAGCGGCATCCATTCGATGCCGTGCACGAATAAAGAAGGTTCTCCCGCACTTATCAGCCATGATAATTCCCAGCGATCCCCGTGCGTGTTGGTTGTCGATGTCGCTACTTGCCACCGAATTGCGGCTTCCTCTTCTCCAGGAAGGCAGTCATCGCTTCCATCTGGTCCGGCGTGTCAAACATCAGGGCCCAGGTCTGAATTTCCTCTTCGAGTCCTGTGGCGAGCGGGACCTCTTGAGTGAGGTTCACCGCGCGCTTCGCGGCCATGAGGGCGGATCTGCTCTTCTCCGCGAGCACCCTCGCGAGCTCCGTCGCGGCATTGTCAAGCTCGCTCCGGGGCACAACTTGATGGACGAGCCCGAGATGCAGCGCCTCCGCGGCCTTGACCCTCCGCCCCGTGAATATCAGGTCCTTGGCCCTCGGATATCCGATGATGCGCGAGAGCCTCTGACTCCCGCCCCAACCCGGGAAAATGCCTATGTCGATCTCCGGCTGTGCCATCACCACATCGTCTGAGGCGATGCGGAAATCGCACGCGCAGGCGATCTCCACCCCACCTCCCATGACGTATCCGTTCAGTGCCACGATGGTCGGCGGGAGATCGGTCTCGATGCGACGTGCGACGAGGTGCCCCAAAGCCGAGAACTCCCTCGCCGTCCGGGGATTCAGTTGCCTCATCTCCGTGATGTCGGCACCAGCAGTGAAAGCCTTGGCGCAGTTGCTCCTGAGGACGACGGCCCTGATGCTTTCGTCGGAAGCAACGTCGGTCAGGGCGGCGTTGAGCTCGCGCAATGCAAGTGAGTTGAAGACGTTCAGCCGCTCGGGCCTGTTCAAGGATATGTGAGCTGCGCCGTTGTTTTTCTCGAGAACGAGCGAAGCCCACGTGCCTTCCATGCGCTCACCGTGTTTCCTTGGCAGGCAAAGATCGATTGGTGAACCACCCCGCCACCTTCGGCCACAGGTCCCTGTGCGGCCCACCTCCGACTGACAGTCCAATGTGACCGGTCGGGTAGGACATCGTCGTCTTGTCTTTCGAGGGAGCCACGTTGAGCAGTCCGAGGGTCGATGACGGCGGGACGATGTGGTCCTTCTCGGCGACGATGACCAGGATCGGCATCGTCAATCTCTTGACATCCGCCCGCCCGCCATTGACCCTCAGCTTGTTCTTCACGAACAGGTTCTTCTGGTATCCGTCGCGGATCAGATCGACGTAAAACGCTCCCGCAACCGGGATGCCATCGGACAGCCATTTCTCCATGCGCAGGAACATCTCCACCGATTTCCTGTCCTCGATGTTCTCGTAGAAGTTGAGATACTTCAGCAGAGTATTGCCGAGAGGATCCAGCATTGCGAAGCCGCCGTTCAGGAACTCCGAGGGCGCGTTGCCGAATGCCTCCACGACCTGCTTGGGGTCAAAGTACTCCTCCCTCGTCCATAGGTGCAACAGACCTTCGCCAATGCCGAAGTCGAGGGGGGAGGCCATCACCGCCAAATTCCTGACGCGGTCCGGGTGCAGGCTCGCGTATACGGACGTGAGGTATCCTCCGATGCAGTAGCCTAGGAGGGAGATGCTTTCTTGACCGGACCTCTTCGCTATCGCGCATACGCAGTCGTCCATGTACCGCTCTATGTAATCATCGAGCCCAAGGAATCGGTCGCCATGCTTGGGCTTGCCCCAGTCGATCATGTAGACGTCCAGCCCCTGCTTGAGCAGCGACTGGACAACGCTCCTGTCCGGCTGCAGGTCGAGGATGTAGGGTCTGTTGATCAGCGCGTAGACCAGGAGCACGGGGACGAGGTTCTTCTCCTCTGGCCCGTCAAGATAGTGGAGCAGCCTCATCCTGTCCTTCTTCAGGACGACCTCGCAGGCGGAGCTGCCCACGTCTGCCGCCGGGACGTCGGCTGCGAGTCTCGAGGCCGCGATCGCCTGCCTGGTGCACTTCTCGAGCTGCTTCTCCATGCTCCTGGAAACCTTCGACCATGCGTCGCCCTGTTCATTCATACGATTGTCTCCGATGCTCGGTCGATTACTTCGCCCGGCGATTGCCGCTGTTCTCCAACGACTTGACCATGTAGTCCACTCGCTTGCTCAGGTTGTACAGCGCTTCGTGAAGCTCGTCAATATCTCCTCTTGTGGGGAGGTGCAACGCCCTGAGGGTCTCTTCCATGACCTCGTTCCAGGCTTTGACGCCATCGAGCATTCCTTTCACGCCGTTGCCCGACCTGGCGGCGAAGGACTTCGTGGCCAGAACCTTCTTCATCATCTCGTTGTAGGAGACCAGCATGTAGCGGCGCAGCTCTTCCTGCCCGACCAAGGGATCCTCGCGCGTTCGCGCCTCGCCAGCGGATTCCCACAGGGCCGCGAACATCTTGGCCCAGTATTGGGCCACTGTCGGCGCGACCTCCTTGGCGGCATCGCTGACGTCGGCCCCCGCCTTCCGGCTCCATTCCTTCCAGATGTCCATCTGCGCGTCCACTACTTCCTTGAACAGGTGGACAGGCTCTTGGCTCGGCGGTTCCGCGGGCAGCGTGTTGCCTGGGCTGTTCCTGCGCTTCGCTACCACATCATCACCTGGCCTGCATATCGTCGATGACGTGGCGGGTCTAGCGCGGCGCGTCCTTGATCCTCTTCTCGAGGTCTAGGAGCCTCTTCTCGAGGATGGTCAGCTCGCTCCTTGCGGTCTCGTTCGCGACCTGCCACCACTGGCTCATTCGCTCGAGCGACTTGTTCTGCTGCTCGAAGAACCTTTCGTACAGCTCCTCGTAGCCCACGCCGATCTCGTTGGCAAGGCGGGCCATCTCTTTCTCGATCTTGCTGTAGTACTGCGTCCAGGTCTTCTGCAGCTTGTCATGATCCTGGCTTGTGCCGTTGACCACCTGGATCAGGCTGTCGCCGACCTCCTTGGAGAACTGCGTCCAAAGGTTCGAGAGTTCCGACCAGTCGCCGCTCTTCTCGCCGAGGTTCGACATCAACTGCTGCATCCTGTTGTTGAACTCGAACCAGGTCTTGGAGATCTGGTCTGCCTCGCCGTGGCCCTTGTTCATCGCGGAGTCCATCTGCTTCCTGACGGTCGTCCCGAACTCGAGCCAGGCGTCGTAGAGCTGCTCCAGCCGGCGGGGGTCCCACTCTGCCTTCTCGGACAGTTTCTGGGCCTCGTCGCCGATCATCTTGGAGTACCTGTCGATGCTGGAGGTAATCCCGCCGTAGTTCTGCATGCCTTCGGTCATCGCCTTCACGACCCTCGGGCCGATCTTGTTGGTGTAGTTTCTCCAGACGTCGTAGAACTCCCTCTGGGAGCCGTTCGCGTTCTCCTTGCTCAGCCGCTTGCTCATCTCGCCGGAGAGCTTGTTCCACTGCCCGAAGAAGTCGTCGTACGTCCTCTGCTGCTTCTTCACGTTCTCGTCTATCTGGCCCTCCAGATCCTGTCTGAAGCTAGACCAGGTCTGGAAGAACCTGTTGTAGCCCTCCAGGAGCCGTTGCGCTGACCCATCGTCCTTCGGCGGGGCCTTGTGCCCGCCGGTTTCCGTTTCTTGCTTTTTCATGGTTTGTTGCACCTCTCTTTTTCTTGTTCTCAGCCAATGAATATGGCTAGCGTCAGAGATACTGGCCTCCGTTCACGTTCAACACGTGTCCTGTGATGTACGAGGCGTCGTCCGAAGCCAGGAAGACGACCGCCTTGGCAACCTCCGAAGGTTGCCCAAATCTCTTCATGGGGATTTGCTCGATGATCCTCTCCCTGATCTTCTCAGGGACGCCCGCCAGCATCGACGTCTCGATGAACCCGGGCGCGATGGCGTTGACAGTTACGCTCTTTGATGCGAGTTCTTTCGCGAGGGCCTTGGTCATCCCTATGATCCCCGCCTTGCTCGCAGCGTAGTTGACCTGGCCTATGTTCCCCATCTGCCCGACGATGCTGGTGATGTTGATTATCCTGCCATGCTTGGATGCGAGTAGGTCCTCGAGGAAGATGCGAGTGCAGTTGAAGACGCCTATGAGGTTGATTGCGAGGACCTTGTTCCAGTCCTCCGGTTGCATCTTGGAGAAGAGCTTGTCGACGTTGATGCCCGCGTTGTTCACCAGGATGTCGATCGGACCTAGGTACTTCGCGAGGCTCGTCCTCATGGCCTGGACTTTGCCGTAGTCGGAGATGTCCGCGGGGTAGACCCAGGTGTTCTTCCCCATGACCTCGATGGACATGGCGAGGGTGTCAGCGTCATCGTCGCTGCGATTGTAGTTGATTGCGACGTCGGCCCCCTCTTCAGCAAGAGCCATCGCGATCTCTCGCCCTATCCCTCTCGAGGCGCCGGTGACTAGGGCTTTCAAGCCCGTGAGCTTCCCATCGATTTTTCGGACACGCTGGATTGGGGTCTCGCCCATCCCTTGCGCTGGCGCCGGAACCTGTTGCTGCATCATATCTGCCACGATTCCTCTGAAGTTGCGCACGCCTGCTGAGGCTGGTGTTGCTTCGCGTAATGCTCTCTTTTGCATCCACGTGTAGTCCTCATCGTTGCCACGCGCCGTTCTCCGATACTCTCCTTCCTCAGCGGAGGGTGCTTCGGTGCGTTTCGAACTCTGCGTGGGTATTTAATGGGAAAAGGCTTGGTTATCACCAACAAGAAT
This sequence comes from Thermoplasmata archaeon, assembly GCA_041489255.1. Lineage (GTDB taxonomy): Archaea > Thermoplasmatota > Thermoplasmata > RBG-16-68-12 > JAFNFQ01 > JAFNFQ01. Next base: position 6,884 of record JBGPQV010000026.1, read on the forward strand.
CATGAGCTTCGGCGTGGCAAGTCATGTGTCGATTCGATTTCCGAGGGAATCGACCGCGTATTTGAAGTCGCCGTCGCGCTGGAATGCCAGATTGATTGCAGAGTCCGTTCAAGACTCACTCCGATTCGGAAGATAGGCTTCTGTCGGATGCATCACTTGCTGGAGCCCTTTGTATACATCGCTTCGAACCAGCGCATCACCTCTTCATCGGTGATGTGGTCTCTCTCCTCGCCTACGGCGAGTTCGTTCTCGTCCTCGAACTTCTCCAAGATTCTCTTTGCGGAGTTCTCGCCTTCGAACTTGACAATCACCAGGGTCGAACCGCGCCTTCGCGCCTTGAATGCTCCCACCATCCTCGTCCCGTCGAATATGACATAGCACACGCCCATGCGCCACTGGTTCATGATTTGCTCTCTAAGATAGAGGGACAGGTCGTCCTGAGGCGTGAGCACAAACTGCCCGTCGAACGCCGCTCGCTCGATCGCCTCGATGTCCTCCCTCAGCATCCAGTAGACCCTCCTCTCACCCTTGACGAAGAATCCCTTCACCAGGAGCCCGTTTTCCTCGAACTCCTTCAGAAGTCTCCTGGTCTCGCTCATGCCGAACTTCGAACGCGTGTAGCTCGAGAAGGCCTCGGCACTGAAGATTCCGAACGCGCGAAACAGCTGCTCTATCACTTCCCGCTTCGCCTTGTCGACTGACACCGTCGCGTCGCCGACGGCGACATAGAGGTTGTCCGCATTCCGGACGACGTGCAGCTCGGCCTGCAGCTTCCTGACCGCCGCCGACGTGTCCCATTGAGAGAGCGGCGAGAGATCGAAAAGCCTCCTGTGCGACATCGCCCCCTCGGTCTTGATGATCGCGAGCAGCTTCCTCATTGCCGGAGAGAGCGGCTTGCCCTTGGTCCTCTTCCAGAGCTGAAGCTGGTCCTTGCTGCAATAGGTCCTGTGACCGGATATCCCCAGACCCCTGACGATGATGCCGCGGCGGTGCAGCCTCTCAAGCGGCTCGAACTGCCGGCATCTGAGTCTCGCCGCCATGTCCGACCTGAGCCCGGGAAGGGTCCGGATGGCCTCAAGCGGGGTATCGAACTGTTTCTCGGATGCTATGCCCTGCCTCGCGAACACATATGCGAGGACTGCTTCCCTATCGAAGCTCGCCGGCAGGAAATCGCCCTTGGCCATGAAATCGCCGACGCGATGGAATCCCGCGGCAAGGAAAGGGTCGACTGAGCCCAGTTCGGGGACATCGTGCCCCAGGGCCCTCGTCAGGCGCATGACCTCCACTCCCCTCTGGCGGTAGAAGTCCATCATGCGGTCCAGTGCCTGGAGCGCCTCGGGGAGGAGCGACTCGTCGTAGAGGCTGATCTCCCTGACCTCCACGCACCCGCTCATCTCCCACAACTCTATCATGCCGACGAGATCGCCGCCTTTCACCAGCGGGTATATCCAGCCCTCGCCGTACCTGCTGGCCACCTGCGCCCAAAGCGATTGGAGCCAGGGGTCGTACAGAGACAGTACTGTGACGGGCTGCTGCCCGGCCGGCAAGTCCTTCGACTCGAGCGACTTCAGTTCATCCTTGAGGATATACATCTCCTGTTCGCCCTTGCCTGTGACGAGGATCCTCTCGACGATGCCCTCCTCCTCGAGCCTCTCCACGAGGAGGCTGATGCTATCCCATTGGAACCTTGTGTAGTCGCGAATCGTCGCAAAGGGCACAGGACCGTAGGCCCTGAGGAACCTGAGGACGATCTTCCTCTCAGCGTCCTCGACCGAATCCTCGCAGTCGAAGGCGGTGTAGAAGTTCTTCGACGTCCATCCATCCTCGCCGTTGAACCGTCTCGTCACGTACACATTGTGATCGAGCTTGTTGACCGCCTCCCTGACCCGCGTCCTGTCCCCGCCAATCCTCCTCGCGATAGCGTCTATGTCCATGCCGTCCCTTTGGCGGATGACCTCCAGCACCTCTAGCTCGAATTCGGTCAGGGGCTCTCTGGTGTAGGCCGAGAGAAACAGGGGGGCGTCGCGGGCCCTGATGTACCTGACGCGCCCGTGGAGGAATCTGCCCTCTATGATGTCGCCCCTGCCGCGGAGCTCGAGCCAGTCCTTGAACGAGAACCCCGGGACGTGGTTGTAGATGTCGTACACCATGCCGGCCTCGAGGAACGTCTCGAAATAGTCGTCGACGCTCTTCATCGACTGGAACTGCTTCCTCATTCGGAAGGATTTGACAGCGGCCTCATCGAAGACCTTCCTCTCCTCCTCGCTCGTCTGGAGCTTGCTGAGGTCCCTGGAGAGCATGAACTGATATTCCTCGTCGACGACGAAGTTGCCCGAGGAGACAACTCCCTCGTTCTCGAGGTCGCGGAGGGTGCCCTCGACGATCTCGGTCTCGGCATCGAGCATGTAGGCAAGCTCGTGCGCGGTGGTGGGCCCGTGGACGTCGAGGGTCCTCACGAGCAGGCGGTCCAGCGACTCCTCGTACTTCGCCTTCTCGAATTCCCTAGCCATATAGACCAGCTCATCGACGCCCCTGCGCTCGATGAGGTACGATCGTTCGAACTTCCTCAGCAGTGTGGTGACTCTCTCCTTCGGCAGTCCGATGGCTGCCTGCAGGGCTTTGGCCGTGTGAGGTTTCCTGCGGAGGCGGTCCAGCGCCTTTTCTTCCGTCTTGTCGAGGTGGACATTCCCCGCATAGACCGTGGCATAGTATGCGACCTCGGGCTTGAGCGCGTAGAGAACGCCGCGCGGAGTCCAGACGCTCTGCACCACCCCCGCCTCCATAAGTTCCGAGGCCCACCGTCTCACGTCGGAGAACGAGGCCTCCGCATGGTCGAATACGTTGTCGCTCTTCTGCTGCACTATGTTGCAGGCGCCGGCGAAGTTGAGAGCGGTGACCATGTCCTCCTTGCTCGTGACCTTGGGCCACTTGTGACGGAAGTACTCCGCCACAAGGTCCTCTTGGAACTGGTACTCCGTCATCTTCTCAAGGGGAACGACCCTCTTGAGCACCTTGCGGTGCAGCTCCCTGAGGAGGGCCGAGCGGTCCTCCATCAGCACTATGTCACTGATGCCGAGGAGCACGACATTGTGAGCGAAGGGGCTTGGCAGGTCCGAGAAGTCCGACTTCTTGACGGCCATGTCCCCGCTCTCGATTTTCTTGGCAATCTCCTTCGCGTGTGTGAGGTCCATGACTTCGTTCAGGATCTCGTTGTAGGTCTCCTTGACGACCGGGAAGTCCTCTATCTCGTGGAACCAGTCGAGGACGCGCTGGGAGCGGAGCTGCTGGCGGCCGATGGAGACCTCCTTGCCCTTGTAGGACCTGAGAATCATGAACGAGCGCGTCGCGCAGTGCCTGAAGCGCTGCTTGAACAGCTCCGTGTTCTTGATCGCGCCTCGGAGCAGGGCCTCGAGGTTCTCCGGAGTCACCAGCTTCTCCAGGCCTTCGAGGTCGACGCGTTTCGGCACCGTGAGCATGAAATTGTCGTCGGTGATTCTCGCAGCGACGTTGCATTTCAGCTTCTCGGAGAGCGCGTAGGCGTACGCCCTGCTCAGGGCGTCATTGACCCGTCTGCCGAAACAGTAGTGGAAGATGACGTTCCTGTTGCCCTTGACATCGACGTAGCCTTCGATCAAGACCTGTCTGTCCGTCGGCAGCTCCGGTATTACCGCCCTCTGCTCCTGCACGTACGATACCATGCTGCTTGCCGAGCCCTCGTCGACGCTGTACTGATCCATTAGCCAGGACTCTGCCTCGCTCGGGCTGCTCTCCTCGATCTTCTGGAGGAGCTGCCGCCTGAACTCGCCGACCGCCATGGAGAGGTCGAAGCTTCGGGGCAGCATCTCCCCCGCCCAGGACGGCACAGTCGGCCGCCGCCCCGAGGCATCCTTGACATAGACATTCATGCCCCTGGCGCGGATGAACTGGTGCGTCTTCCCGCCAAGGACGAAGATGTCGTCGGTCTTCAGGAACTCGACGAACTTCTCCGAGAGCTCGCCAAGAGGCACGCTACTCTCCGAGTAGACGTGGTACGAGCCTTCCTCCGGTATCGTGCCGACGTTGGTGAAGTAGATCAGGCGCGTGCCCTTCTTGCGGCCGAAGCGCTTTTCTTTCTCATCGTACCAGACCTTCGCGTAGACGCGGATGTCTGGGTTGCGGCTCGAGAGGTAGTTGAGCACCGAGACGAAGTCCTTCTTCGTCAGCGTGTGGAACGGGTAGGAGCGGCGGACCAGTTCGAGCGCTTCCTCGAGGTCCCACCTCTTCTCCAGGCTCATGCCGACGATCGTCTGCGCGAGCACGTCGAGGGTGTTACGCGGTATGTCGACGCGGTCTATCCTATTCTGGTAGGCGGCGTGGGCGAGAGTCGCGCACTCCATGAGGTCATCGTTGTCGAAGACGATCATGCGGCCGACCGATGTGTCGCCGTAGGCATGCCCCGCGCGCCCAATGCGCTGCAGCCCCTTCGCCACCGACTTCGGGGAGCCTATCTGGCACACGAGGTCTATGTAACCGATGTCGATGCCAAGCTCCAGGGACGTAGAGGACACGACGGCCTTGAGCTGACCGGCCTTGAGCTTCTCCTCGACGTCGAGGCGGGTGATCTTGCTCAACGAGCCGTGATGTGCTTCGAGGTTCTCCACTCCCCTCTCCTTCAGCCTATATGACATGTGCTCAGTGCCGCTCCGCGTGTTCGTGAAAATCAGTGTCGTCCTGTGCTGGTCGATGAGGTCGCTCAGCAGGTTGTACATCCGCGCGTTCGACTCTTCGAAGGTCACGCGGGTCATGTCGTCCACGGGGCAGAGAACCTTGAGGTCGAGGGCCTTCCTGCTGTCCACTTCGACGATGTTCATATCCCGGACGTTCTTGCCCTTGAACCCCGCGAGGAACTTCGCCTCCTCCTCTATCGGGGCTATCGTGGCGGAGAGGCCGATGCGCGTGAACTCCTCGTTCGCCTGCGCTTGAAGCCTTTCAAGGGAAACGGCGAGCAAAGAACCGCGCTTCGACGAGCAGATCTCGTGTATCTCGTCTATGATGACATACCTAGCGTCCTTGAGGCTCTCACGGAACTTCGGCGTGGAGAGGACGATCGTGAGCGACTCAGGGGTCGTGATGTAGATGTGCGGCGGTTTGCGCGCCTGCTTCTGCCTCTCGTTGGCGGTCGTATCGCCGGACCTCACCGCCACGCGTATCTCCGGTGGCGGGAGATCGAGCTTCTCGGCGAGAACCTTCATCTCCTCGAGAGGATTCGTGAGGTTGCGGTTGATGTCGTTGGCGAGGGCCTTGAGCGGGCTCACGTAGATGCAGTAGATCTTATTCTCCAGCTTCCCGCCGCGCTGCAGCTTGTAGAGCTCGTTGATGATCGAGAGGAAGGCGGTGAGGGTCTTGCCCGAGCCGGTGGGGGACGTGATCAGGACGTTCTTCCGCTCGTGGATGAGCGGTACAGCGTAGCTCTGCGGCTCCGTCAGGTCTTTGAACTTCGAGTCGAACCACGTGCGCAGGAGGGGGTCGAGGAGGGCGAGGACCTCTTCCTTGGTGTGTTGCTGCGTTACTCTTCTTATCATTATGTTTTCCTTGCCAGAGGGAGAGAAATCAAGGATTATGCACGTTGTAGATTAAAGGCTTTTTGGTGCTGATGTGTCATCAGCTTACAAACCTCTTCGCGGAACCGACCAAGTGCATCGCAGGTGTCACCTGACGAATTAGTCCCGAGTTCCTCGAGAGAGATGCCTCACCCGCCACGCAGCCCACCGTTCTTGTCGTCCTGCATCGCCGGTCATGATGGATTTGTGGCAAGACGCACAACATGTTATCGACGTTGCGCCACGTAAGATCTCTTTCAGCGAGTTTCTTCCCATGTTGTCCCTGAGAAGCTTTAGCGTGCTACTCGCGACGAAGATACATCCGTCCGATTATCGGTCAATCTCCTCGGTAATCCCCTCCTGACCCGCGAGGCGGTGTGAGGGCGCCAGAGGCACCTGACCGTAGTAACGGGATAGGAAGTGCAAAAGAATGTTGACAGAAGCAGGAGTGATTGCCTTCATGAAGATGGTGATCGAGCTATTCGTGAGCGAACGCAATGCCCTAAAGGGCGCCGGTCTGGACGTGGACATGATGCTGACCACGATGCGGAGCCTGCTGGAGCAGGCTGCGGCGTCGGAGCAGCAGCAGGAAGCCATGAAAAGGCAGAGCAAGTCGGCTACGGATGCGTGGCTGGCCGTGAAGAGGAGCGGATACGTGACGACATCCGGCTACCTCGACATGGCCATCGCGGCGGTGAAAAAGGACAGCAGCTCCGCGGCGAACTTCAGACGGATCCGGAGCCAGATGTACAGGCCGAAGACAAGGGAGGGCGAGAAGCCGATATTGACCCCAGTAAAGCCCTAGTCGGGTCGACGCTCGGCAAGGAAATCAGACCAAGGCCCCCTCACGGGGGCCACTTTTCTTTTTTTTGATATGTCATGCTAGGACAACGTGCGCTGTAGACCCCGCAGCGTGCGTCGCGAAGTGCGCTGCATGCGTTGCGGACCCCGCCGCATGCGTTTTGCACCTCGATGCGTGCAGCGCGGACCCCGCAGCATGCGTCGAGATGTCCAATGCATGCGCCATAGACCTCGCTGTATGCGTTGGAAAGTCCGCTGCATGCAGCGCGACATGATTCGCACTTAGCGGAAGGTGCGTCGCGTGCAGCACGGAGTGCGCTGCGTATTGCGGGAACCGCGTTGCATGTTCCGATGACCTCGCTGTGTGCTGCGGAATGTCCGCCGATTGCTGCGTGATTCGCTCCGCGAGTGGCGGAACGCCCGCTGAACCCGCTCAGTCGACAAAGATGCTGAACGTATTGGTCACTGACCCGCCATCGTCGTCCGTGACGGTGAGCGTGATTGCAAAAGTCCCCGCAACGGCGAAGTGGTGAGTCTGCTCGTCCGCGGCGGTGAACGGGAACATCCCATCTGGGCTCGGGTACGGATCGGGCCCAATCCCGTCATTGAAGTACGTCGTGGCGGTGGCGGGAGTCCCATCGCCCCATTCCCAGGTGAAGGTGAGATCGTCGCTGCCCGGGTCCGTGGCGGTGGCGGTGAACGCTATGTCCCTTCCCGCCAGCATCGAGTTCAGTCCGACAGTCCAGTTCCACGTGTTTGGATGCTTGACGTTGAAGGTGTGGTGCAACTCCACCGGCGGTCCTGAGTCAAAGGTGATATTCAGCCATGCGGGCGTTGCCCCGTTCGGCTGGCCGTTGACCTTGTCGTCGTCGGGAGTGTAGGCGATCCTGATTGAGTTGTTCCTTGTCACGTCGATGCCGATCTCGAATGAGGTCTCTTGCGGCTTGCCCGGCTCGCGCACTAGGTTCGCTATGAAGGTCTCGTTCCCGCCATCATCAATGTACGCTGAGACGTCGTGCCACTTCTCCCCCGCGATCCTGAGAGTGGCGGTGGCGGTAATGGAAGCGCGCACCGAGCCGATCTTCGGCGGAAGGTTGAGTATCGTCACCTTGGCAGTCGCGTTGCTCGTCAGGTTGCCGTCGGAGACCTCGACCCTGACTTCACCCGTGTAGTCGTCTGACCAGATATTTGTGGCGGTGGGTGAAGCCGACCATGACGTGTCCGCTGTTCCATCGTTGTCGAAGTCCCAGCGGAATTGTAGGGAGTCGTTGTCGGGATCTGCGGCGGAGGCGGCGAATGTGAGGGGAGAACCTTCGAAGCCTGTGTAGGGGCCACCCGCGTTGGCGATTGGCGAGCGGTTGGAGGTGCAGTTGCCCTTGGTGGCGTAGTAGACGCCCCAACCCATTGGACCTGGATCGCCATACGTAGCGATATGCGGATTCCCGCACAAGTCCATCTTGGAGTCCACGAACCAAGCATCGGGAATGCCGACAAGCTCAGTCGTCCAGTTGCCATCATTGCTTCGTGTCGCATAGTAGAGTCCCTTGTTCTTGCCCCCCCAAGGTGCGTTCTCGAAATAGATGTAGGCGATGCCGGGCTCTCCTCGCTTATCCAGGTCCAATGAGGTGAACATACCTTGGAGGCCGGGTGGGCCAACGACTGTCTCAATGGACCAACCTGAGGAGGTTCGGACGGCGTGTCGGAGCGTCGCTCGATTCTCCTCCCACTTCACGAATGCTGCATATGCAGCGTGGATATACCCGTTATTGTCGATTGCCAGCGAGCCATGCCGCCCGATATATTGGATGTTCCCGATCGTCTCCACCAATTCCACGCTCCATGTGCCGTTCTTCTGCCGGGAGGCATAGCGGACTTGGCCAGCAACGGCATTGTAGTAAAGAACGTGCGGATTTTGTGACTTATCGAGCTTGAGGGATATCCACGCCGAGCCGGACAACGCTGTCCACGTGTCGATGTACTCGGTCGTCCAGGTCGTTCCTGCAAGGATGTGATACCGCAACGCGTAGAGGAATCCGTCCGCCGTCCTGCCCCAGCACGCGATGTGAGGACTCCCCAGTGAATCGACAACAATATCGGCGCCCCCGCAAGGACGACTAAGGTAGGTCCAATTGCCGCCTTGCTTGACCGCGTAATAGACGCCATTCATCCCGCCGTTGACTCCGGGATAGCCGCTGTAGAGGAGATGCGGCTCATCTGACGGGCCTAAAGCGAAGTAGGTGAAAGCGCCGCCCCACGGAGATGTCGCCACAATCTCTTGAGTCCACCCGCCCGGCGTCTTTACTGCGTGCTGAACAAGCCCCGGAGGACTATACGCGACATGCGGAGTGTTGTTCGAGTCAAGAGCGATATCAGGTGGTGTGCTGCCTCCGAAGGCTTCGACCAGCTCGATTCGCCAATTCGACGTGTCCATAGCGGAAGTCGGAGGTGTCTGTCCCTGATGGCCGACAAATTGCGGAATCGCCATCACAAGAGACGTGACGACCGCGATTGCCGCCAGAAGTTGTTTCATGGATCAGACCTCATGGCGGTTCGCAATAAGATGCGGCCTCTAAGCTAGTTCGAAGCCACCATAGACTCGCAGTCGCATTCCTATACCGGAAGTAATCGGACACAGGCTCGCCAGCCGTGTTGTTATTCCTGTCAGGAGCGCCGTAGCTTGGGTCATACGGTCCCTGGTCATCGTCCCACCAGTTGCACTCCGCGTGGAAATACACTCCGGACGTGGGGTCCTCCGCCTCAATCCCCACGCCGTTGTCCGTCAGGTCGTTCCACCATATCTGCCGGTTGAACGTGCCCACGATGGAAGACAGGTAGATCCCCGCCTCGCTGTTGTTGTGTATCGTGTTGTTGTCCTTGATCCAGGGGGCGTAGGTCGTGTCGATGTAAATCCCGTACTCGGTGTTTCCGGCTATGACGTTCCCGCCTCCCTTACTACCCCCGCCACAGATATGGGGTTCGCTGCCACTTATACTTGTTCCCACGTTGTTTACCTCTATTGCATTGTAGCGAGTGGGGAAAGCTGAAAAAGGGACACGGCGCGGCCATATGCACATCGTCTTGCCTCTCGCTTGCCCGGGGCCGCGGCCGTGTGACACCTCCAAGTCTGGCGTCTCATCGCCCTTGCTGATATATGGCGATTGTGTGACGCATCAGAGGTCAGACTCTGACGCTGGCAATTCCACGTTAGCACGTCTAATTGTGGCCATCAACCCGCCAAGCGGAGATTCAAGCAAGCCTCGAAGCGAGATCTGCGACACCCGCCGTTCGTACAACTCTCCAAAACCCTTTTGAGGAAACCCGACCCTAGCCCGCTCGTTGCCCAAGGAGAAGTCGGACCAGCGCACCCAAACCCTGACCACCCACTGGATCCAGGCGATGTTCAGGCGATATTACGAGAAGGTCGAGCTCAAACTCCCGCCAAGGTTCGCCCGCCGCGAGTACGGTTTCATGTTCCACGACAGCGACATGGTGCAGAGGCATCTGGGCTTCGCTAGGGCCGAGGACCTGAAGGACTATCTTGTGACCAGGACTCCTGCACACGCCTACCACTCCGCCGCGTACTACCAAAAACCAGACGCCCCGACAATGGAGGAGAAAGGTTGGCTCGGCGCTGACCTCATCTTCGACCTAGACGCAGACCACATCGCGAGGGTCAAGGGCATGCCCTATGAACAAATGCTGGAAGAGGTGAAGGGGGAGATCAAGAAGATCGTGGACCAGTATCTGCTCGGGGACTTCGGCCTCGATGAGAAGTACATCTCGATATCTTTCTCTGGAGGCCGTGGCTACCACATCCACGCGAGGGACCCGCACCTCTGGCCCCTGGGCGCTCACGAGCGCAGAGAGATCGTGGACTATATCACGGGGACCGACCTGGACCCCGGATCATTCATCAAACGAGAAGCGTACGATGTGAGCCGATGGGGTGCGAAATATCGTTACTCGATGCCATCTTCGAAGGATCCAGGATGGCGTCGGAGAGTCGGGCGGGGAATCATAGCAGAGGCGGAGCGTCTTGAGTCGATGAGCAAGGACGAGGCAATCCAGCATCTCCGTGGTTTCGACCGGGTTGGACCCAAAGCCGCAGAAGAAATATACAAGACCCTTTTCGCTCCTGTCAAAGGAGGGCAGAGGGGGATTGACAAGCTCAGGGAGGGCAGGATCGACATCTTCCCCTCCGATCGATATCTGAATGATTTCAGAAAGATCTATCTGCAGGCCGCGGTCGACCTCGGCAAGAGAGAGACCGACGAACCAGTTACGTCAGACGTCAAGCGACTCATCCGTCTGGTATCGTCGCTCCACGGGAAGACCGGTTTGGTGGTCATCGGCATGAAGCGAGATCAGCTCGACGACTTCAGGCCCCTGAGGGACGCGGTCGCGCCAGCGTTCCGTGATGACCCGGTCAGGGTCGAGGTCGTCAAGCCGGCGAAGCTGACATTGAGAGGGGAAACTTTTAATCTGAGTGAGGGGCTAACTGAAATCCCGGAGTACGCCGCGGTGTTTCTGACCTGCCGTGGCCTTGCAACCATCCCTCAGGTATCCGCATGAAACCGTATCAGGAGATGTTGGAAGGCGGCTACCACCTCGTCCGCATCAGGAACCTGAAGCGTGTGATTTTCCTTTTCGTCCTCATACTCATGGTCGTGGGCTGGGCCTTCATCTGGTGGTCGGGAAATGTCGGATTCAAACCGCTCTACGCGCCGTTGGACGCGGTTTTCCCATGGCTGATGATCATGCTTCTTGCGATGGTAGCGACGTCGATATCCTTCAGAGACCTGGAGATCAAGTACGCCAAGAGGGACGGCCAGAAGTTCCTCATGGCCAACAACTCGCAAAAGAGAGCCATATGGACCGTAATCGTCGCCACCACGCTGATGGTGATACTGCTTCTCCCTCCGACGTCAGACTTCGTCTCGGGAGAGTTATCTCAGACCAGGACAGGGCGGGTGGCGTCCGGAAACATGACGATAATCTCAGATTTCTCCAACCAGGATTTCCTCGGTCTGAGCAAGGTCCAGTGGTTCAAGATCACGAATGTGCTTTCCTCAAACGCGAATCTGCGTGTCAGGGTTTTCATGGACGGTTCGAGGGTTGCAGAGCAGAACCTGCAGCCCGACCATTTCCTCCAGAACACCGGCTACAACGAAGGCGACGCCATACATACTTTCAACATGACTCTCGAGAATATGGGGGCGGGGTCGGCCGATTATGAGCTCATCATCCACGTCCGAATGTCTTCCGTCCTCACGTTATGGGTTCCGGTCATCATGGTATTCTTCATCGGACTGAGCGCGGCCTGGGTTATCCACCTGATGCCGATCAAGAAGAAGTATGCCTCCGCCTCGATCTACAGCTTCGAGTACGATCAGGAAGTGGACAAGGGGGAGCAGGTCTACAGCAGGTACGACGTCAGGTCAAAGGCAGAGGGTGCGTCCGATGCCGGCGATCTCCCACCGCCTCCGGAAATGGCTCCGGACCTCCCGCCGCCGCCAGTGCCGGGTGCCGAGACGCCTCCGCCACCCGTGGATCACGTCCTCTTCCTGCCGGGTGCGGGCCCTCAGATCGAGAGGAGCGCGCCGCCTGAGCCCGCCAGGGAGTTTGACATTTTCATAGAGGATGGGTCGAAGTGCTTCACAAACGGCGACCTCGAGGGTGCCCTGAAGAACTTCGATGCTGCCCTCGCTCTCGAACCATCGAACATCACGGCGATGCTCGCGAAGGGCGCTGTCCTCGTCAGGCTCGCGAAGGAGAAGGAGGCCCTCGATGTTTTCAACAAAGTGCTCGCGGTCGAGAGCCACAACGAGAAGGCGCTGCACAGCAAGTCGCGGCTCCTTATCGACCTGCAGCAGTGGAGTGACGCGGCAAGAACTCTGGATGCGTACCTGCAGTTGAACCCCGCAGACGTCGACGCGCTCGGCTGGAAGGGCGATGTGCTCATGGCTATGGGCAGGAGGAACGACGCCGCCTTGACCTATGAGACGGCGCTCAACCTTCAGCCCGACAACGCTGGCCTGAAGACGAAGCTGGAGAGGGCAAGGCTGGACGTCCCCTCGATACTCTCGAGGGCGATGGTGTCGACCGCGTCCGGCAACTACGACGGTGCCCTTGCGCTCTACGAGGAGATACTCAGATACGAACCGTCGAACACGAGGGCTTTGGCGGGGAAAGCTGGAGTGCTCAGGCGCCTCGGCAGGAGGGAGGAGGCGATAGCCGCTCTGGACGCAGTCCTCTCAATAGAGCAATACAATCCGAGCGCGCTGCTCGAGAGGGCGAAGCTGCATCTGGAGGAAGGCCATCTGACCGAGGCGCTCGACTCCGCGGAGAAGTTCATCGAGGTCAGTCCGGCGGATGTCAGAGGCCTCATCATGAAGGGGGACACGCTCGGAGAGATGGATCGGTTCGACGAGGCGCGCGTGGCCTACAAGCAGGCGCTCACCATCGAGATGGATAACCCCGAGGCGAAGGGCAGGCTGGACCATCTGGACGCCAGGATCGCGGGAATCGCGCAAGGCCTGCTCTCGAGGGAGCTCGATGAGGTCAAAGGCATTGGGCCCGCCAAGATTAGGGCGCTCTATGAGGCGGGACTGAAGACAGTGGACGATCTGAGGAAGGCCACTGCGGATGAATTGAGCTTGGTGAAGGGTATCTCGAAGAAGCTAGCCGAGGACATCGTGCAGCATTTCAAAGGGCCTCCCGCTGAAGGCACGCCACCCCAAGCGCCGCCGGCCTAGCTGGACCGCCTTGCAAACGTATTAATAAAGAGCGAAGCTTCCGACAAAAGACATGAAGGCGTACAAAGTCACAGGCTCCTTCCTGATGAAGGACAGGTGGCAGAACTTCACCAAGGAGGTCGCCGCCGAGAACCCGGCGCAGGCGAAAGAGGTGATACTCTCGGACCTCGGCAGCAAGCACAGGGTCACGCGGAAGTTCGTAAAGGTCGAGAAGATCGAAGAACTCACCCCGGACCAGCTGGAGAACCCTGTCGTCAAGTGGAAAGTTGGCGGGATGAAATGAACAATGAGGAGGAAGTCAGGAGGGCCGCGGCCGTCCTGGATTCGCAGAGGGCGCAGCTCGAGAGCCTCGCGCGGCAAGAGGAGATCCTGCAGTACTCGCTCGAGGAGCTCCTGAGGGCGCGGGAGACCGTGGGCAACGCACGCCAGGCTGGCAAGGGCACCGAGGCCCTGGTCCCGGTCGGCGCGGGGGCATTCCTGTTCATGAACGTCAAGGACTCGGACAAGGCACTGATGAGCATAGGCTCCGACCTGGTTCTTGAGGAGAGCGTGGACAAGGTTCTGGAGAAGCTCGACGCGCGGGTGAAGGAGATCGAGGAGGCGAGCAAGACCCTGTCGGAGAAGATATCTGACCTTGACGACCGAGTCGGGGTCCAGGCGAGGTTCGTCCAGGACTTGTATGACAGGGCGAAGAAAGTGGCCCCCGGGGCCTGAGGAAGACGCACGGGATGTTCAAGCTACTCAAGGAGAGACTGGCGGGCTGGAGGATGAAGGCCGACACCGCACCGGCCGAGATGTTCTCCGACTCCGGTGGCAGGATCAACGAGGGGAAACTGGAGGAGGTCCTCTACGATCTGGAGATGGCGCTTCTGGAATCAGACGTCGCCCTCTCCGTCGCAAAGGAGATAGTGGATGCGTTCGCGGAAAACATAAAGGGCAAGCGGATCACGAAGAAGCTGGACTTCGATGCGGCCGTGCGCGAGGGGCTCAAGCAGGCGGTCGAGAAGGCGCTGTCCGCAGACAGGATCGACTTCTTTGATTTTATTGCGAAGTCGCCTAAGCCGGCGGTGGTCATGTTCGTCGGCGTCAACGGGACCGGCAAGACCACAGTGATTGCGAAGCTCGCTCACGCCCTACAGGAGCGCGGCTTGTCCTGCGTCATCGCAGCCGCGGACACGTTCCGGGCCGGCGCTATCGAACAGCTGGAGCAGCACGGGGAGAAGCTCGGCGTGAAGGTCATTGCCCACAAGGCGGGCAGCGACCCCGCAGCGGTGGCCTACGACGCGATAGAGCACGCGAAGGCCCGTCACAGGGACGTCGTGCTGATCGACACCGCGGGCAGGATGCAGACGAACCTGAACCTCATGGAGCAGATGAAGAAGATACGGCGGGTCGCGAGCCCGAACATGACCGTGTTCGTCGGGGACGCGCTGGCGGGGAACGACGTGGTCGAGCAGGCGAAGAAGTTCCAAGAGACAGTCGGCTTCGACGCGGCTATCCTGGCCAAGATAGACGCGGATGCGAAGGGCGGGGCGGCCCTGTCTATCGCTCACACCGTCGGGAAGCCGATTCTTTTCGTGGGGACGGGCCAGGGTTACGACGACCTTCAGGCGTTCGACGCGCGATGGCTCGTGGACAGGCTGTTTGGGGAGGCACCGTGATGAGCTGGATGGACGAGGTTCAGGAAGGACGGCTGATGGAGTTCCCTGTACTCCAAGTGGCGGCAGCGCTCGTCAAGAGCAACGTGCGAAGCATCGACGTGACATCGATCGCGCACATTGGTGACCACAGGCGTGAGAACAAACCGCTCCTGGAGATCACTGGGAGCGCTCACAGGTTCACATGCAAGGTCCTCGCTGACGACGACGAGTACCTCGACTGGCTCAATAGCGCGCTGCTCTGCTCCGGCATGGTCAAGCCGTTCGGCCTCGAGACCCTCGCGAGTAGGCTGGCTCAGTACGAGGACGTGATCATAGGCGTCGACACGAACATCCTCTACAGCAGCATCCTCAGCGAGCACCTCCTCGATGCATTGTGCGCTCCGTGCACGGGGTCTTACAAGGAGGCGATCAACTGGATCCTGCTGGTAATCCCCGGGGTCGTGATGAAAGAGCTGGAGAATTCCGCTAACCAAAAGAAGGGCGGCTACCTCACCCACGTCGGCAGGAGGGGCTACAGGGCGCTGCAGGAGATCATGGTGCTCAAGAGCTCCGAGGGGTTCTCCGGCCTGAGCGTCCTCGTGGCGGGACAGACCAACCCCGAGCAGATGAGGCTCACCGCGGACGGCCTCACGATACTGAACGCGGACAGCCTCATCCGAGATCAGTTCAAGGCGTTTCTCAAGGGGGTGGACTTCCACAAGGGCACCTTCTTCCTGACTATGGACAAGACGATCGCGTCGCTTGCGGCGGCGGAGGGCATCAACGTCGCGAGGGTCCAGCACCCGAGGCGGCTGAGGAAAGGATTCGATGTCTCGATGCCGCCGGGGGAGGAGGTCCTCCTCGCCAGGGTTCTCTACGAGGTGGCGGTGGAGTTCGGGGAGATCAGAATCTCTTGGCGGGACAAGAACAAGGAGAACTACATCGACCTCGATGGCGGGTGGCAGTGGAAGAACATGGAGCACTGGGAGGCGTGGCAGACGCTGTGCCAGAGCCACTCGCAGGGTTTCCAGAAGGCGATAGCGCGGCTCGACGACGGTCGAGTCAATATCTCGCGGCTGACACAGGAATGGAGGAGGTTCGCCGAGGAGAACCTCAGCCAGTTCTGACCCAGCGGAACCTCTTCATGAACATGTACCTCAGGTTCTTCCAGGCGTCCGAGAAGGATCTGAGCTTCTTCTCGCCCACTCGCGGGCGGTAGTCTATCGAAACCTCGACGAACGTCAACCCCGCCATGATGGCCTCCATCTTCAGTTCCTCTGAGAATGGCATGCCGTCGTTGAGCAGGGTCAGGCGCTCGAGGATCGAGCGGCGGAACACCCACATGCCTGATTGGCTGTCCTTGGTTTCGTGTCCCGTCAAGAACCTGAATGAGATGTTGAGCATCGCGTTCCCGATGCGGTGCATCCCGGTCATGGCCCCCGGCTTGAGGTTGCTCAACCTGTCGCCGCAGATGAAATCGGCCCCACCATCGAGCAGTCCGATGAACTCGGGTATCCTGTCGGCGGGATAGGTGAGGTCGGCGTCGAGGGTCGCAATATACTTGCCCTTGGCTTCGGCGAATCCTGTCTTGTATGCCCGCCCGTATCCCCGCCTGGGCTCCGGGACGACCCTGGCCCCCTTGGACCTCGCGATGTCGACGGTACCGTCCGTTGACTCGGTGTCGACGACGATTATCTCGTGGTCGTGTCCCCTCAGGGCCTCGTGGACTTCATCAATGACCGAGCCGATCGAGCCCGCCTCGTTTCTGGAGGGGATGACAATCGACACCTCGACCTCGGGCATCGCCCGCCCATCCCTCCGGTTCTATAAGGATTTGCTGGGGGGTTGCAGTGTTGGCAGGCGCTTCCCGAATATCTTGAACGCGAGGTATCCTGTCAGGGCGACGGACAGCCTCAACAGGGACCAGAGGGTCACCTGTCGCTTGAACATCTCGAACGGGCGGTAACTATGCCAGAGTGTTCCGTGTTTCATCGTGAGCTGCTTGCGCCCCGCCCCGTTCCAGAACGCCTGACGGAAGAAGTCGTAAACCGTGCCTCTCGTCCTGTGATAGACAATCGCGTCCTTCTCGTAGTGTATGGTGTTCCCCGCGCGGACCGCTCGGAGGTTGAGGTCGATGTCCTCGGCGGTGATGAACCACTCGTCGAAGCCGCCAGCCGCGAGGAAAGCCTCCTTCCTGTAGGTGAGGTTCGTCGAAGGGAAGGTGATGTCGTACCCTCTGTAGATCAGTTCGACGCGCTCGAGGTCCTCGAACGGCTCGTGGCCAATCTGTATGGTCCTTCCAGCCACGACGTTCGCCATCGACATCGCCTTCCTGATCCTCGGTGCCCAGAATGGGTTCACTATCGCGTCTCCGTCTATGAAAGCGACAATGTCACCCTTCGCAATCTTCACTCCATAGTCTCGTCCCGCCGCCCTGGTCCCGCCATGGATGACCACTCTGACGAACGGGTAGCGCGAAGCATAATCCTGGGCAATCTGCACCGTCCTGTCGTGGCTATGCGCGTCGACTATGATGACCTCGATCGGCTGCTCCTGCACCACCATGCTGTCGAGGAAGTCGGAGATGTTGCGCTCCTCGTTGCGCACGGTGGTAACGACGCTGATGAGCACGACGGTGCGAAGTTGCTCTGCTCATATGGTCTTTTCGGCAAGGATGTTCTCAGGGGAAAACAAACGGGGTCGGACCAGCCCCGGCACTATGTTTATTATCGCCCGCCATCATACATCGCCGGAACGCAATGGCCAGAATCGCGACCATCATAGGGACCAGACCCGAGATAATCAAGATGGCTCCCGTGGTCAAAGCAATCGACAGACTCGACCACAAGCACATCCTCGTGCACTCGGGTCAGCACTATGACCTGATGATGGACGGGATATTCTTCAAGGAGCTGGGGCTCAGGGATCCCGACTACAAGTTCGAGATCAAGGACCTCCCTCCCCATCGACAGATAGCGTCGACGATCGAGCGTGTTGGCGAGATTGTGCGCGACGTCGACCTCGTGATTGTGCAGGGCGACACCAACACGACACTTGCGGGGGCGATCCTCGCGAACAAGCTGGGCAAGCCTGTCGGGCATGTGGAGGCTGGCATCCGCTCCTATGACAAGACGATGCCCGAAGAGGTCAACAGGATCCTGACCGACCAGATGTCCACGATGCTCTTCTCCCCGACCGCCACGGCGAAGCGCAACCTCCAGCGCGAGAACATCAACAAGGGCGTGCACGGCGTGGGCAACTCCGTCGTCGACGCGCTAATCCAGAACATCAAAACAGCCGAGGAGAGGACGAGTCCACTCAAAAGATTCGGAGCTGATTCGCGCTCCTACTTCCTCGTCACGCTCCACCGCGCCGAGAACGCTGACAATCCAGGAAAGCTGAGGTCGGTCCTCCTCTCGCTCTCCAAGATTGCACAGCAGCACGGAAAGACGGTCCTCTTTCCGATACACCCCAGGACGAGGAAACGCGTGGAAGAATTCGATCTGCAACTTCTTCTCGACGCCAGAGGACTGGAGGTAGTCGACCCCATCGGCTATTTCGACATGCTCATTCTCGAAAAGAACGCCGCTCTGATTCTGACCGATTCCGGCGGCCTCCAGGAGGAGGCGTGCATATTGCACGTCCCATGCGTCACTCTGCGCGAGAATACTGAGAGGCCGGAGACGCTGAGCATCGGCTGCAACGTCTTGGTGGGGACGGACGCGAAGAGAATCGAGGTCGCGGCGCGCAGGCAGCTCAAGATATCGACGAAGTGGAGGAACCCCTACGGGAACGGGACCACGGGCGAAAAGATTGCCACCCTGGTGAGCAGGTTCCTCGCCCGGAGAGGCTCAGCGTGAAGATGCATTACGTCTCGCCCCACTTCTATCCCGAGATCGGCGGGGTCGAGGACCACGTGCTCCGCCTCGGAAGACACATGGTTGTCGAGGGGCACGAAGTCACGGTACACACGTCGAGGATTAATCTCTTCGGCGCCTCGCTCCCGCAGCAGGACACAATAGACGGCATCATGATTCAAAGGTACACGCCAGGAATGAGGCTGGGATACTATGCCACCACGTTCAGGCCAAGGATAGGCGCGGGGGACATCCTGCACTGCCACGGCTATGCCTTCCTTCCGAACGACTTCGCAGTCCGTCATTATCATGGGAGGATGGGGACGGTCTTCACCACGCACCACGGGGTGAGGATGACGCCGCCAAACCTACGCGCTCGCATGATGAGGCGGTTCTACGACCTGCGTGGGCTCGGGACATTGAGGAAGGCGGACAGGGTCTTCACTTCATCGCAGGCTGACAAGCAGTGGTTGATCGAGAGGAATGTCATCCCCCGGAAGATCGAGGTCGTGCCGGACGGGATCGCCGACGATGCGTTCATCCCAGGGGCAAAGGCGTTCGCCCAGCGCCACGGGCTCACCAACTACGTCATGTTCCTGGGGCGGGTGCACTGGGAGAAGTGCATCGATCATCTTCTGAGTGCGGTTGCGAAGACCAACAGGCGGAACCTGCAGGTGGCGGTGGTGGGTCCGGACGCAGGCGCCATGAACGAATTGCGTCAGGTTGCCGAGAAGCTGGGGATTCGTGATTCTGTCAAGTTCATCGGACAGGTGTCGCAGGACGAGAAGAAGGGCCTCCTGGCAGGTTGCGCTCTGCTTGCCCTGCCCAGCCTCTACGAGGCACAGGGCCTGGTGATCCTGGAAGCGTGGGCGCAGGGCAAACCGATAGTGGCATCGAGGGTTGGAGGCGTTCCCGACATGGTCGAGAATGGCGTGAACGGCCTATTGTACGACTGGGGGGACATTGACGAGCTCGCGGCATCGATCTCCGAGATTCTCGATGATCCTGCATACGCGACGAAGCTGGGGGAGGCCGGGAGGACAACCGCCAGCGAACGCTACAGGTGGTCATCTGTCGCGGAGAGGATCGAGGTCATCTACGCCTCCGTGCTGGCGGAGAGGCCTTTCAGACATAAGATATAAAAGCCGCCGGACTCTTCGAGAGTCCCGAGTCCACACATGCTCATCAGAAGCAAGGCCCCTCTACGCGTCAGTTTTGCGGGCGGAGGCACGGATGTCTCACCCTACCCGGAGGAGCGCGGCGGGTGCGTCATCAGCGCTACCATAAACAAGTACGCCTACTGCACCCTGCGCCCCCGCCAGGACGACAAGATAGGCGTCACCTCCCTGGACTACGACACCACGGCCGAGTTCAGGAAGGACCAGGAGTTCGTTTTCGACGGAAAGCTCGACCTGATAAAGGCGGCCATCGGGAGCTTCAAGGCGCCCACGGGTTTCGATCTCTTCATACACTGCGACGCCCCGCCAGGCTCCGGCCTCGGCGCGTCCTCGGCAATCGTGGTGTCCATGGTCGGCGCGATGAAGCATTGGCTCAACATGCCCATGTCGGATTACGACATCGCCGAGACGGCGTTCACGATCGAGAGGGAGAAGCTCGGCATCAAGGGCGGCAGGCAGGACCAGTATGCCGCAGCGTTCGGTGGCTTCAACTTCATCGAGTTCGCCAAGAACAAGACCGTCGTCAACCCGCTGCGAATCAAGGAGGACATCGTCGACGAACTCCAGTATCGCCTCTTGATGTGTTACACAGGCAGGACCAGGATGTCCAGCAACATCATCCAGGAGCAGGTGAAGGGCTTCGTGGATCGCAATGTCGCCGTCGTCGAGGCGCTCGACGCGACGAAGGATCTGGCCATCGAGATGAAGAACGCCCTGCTGATGGGCAGGCTCGACGACGTGGGCAAGCTCATGCACAGCGGTTGGATGGAGAAGAAGAAGTTCGCCGGCGGTGTGTCGGACGAGCGGATCGACGCGATCTATGACGCGGCGATGAGGACGGGAGCCCTTGGCGGGAAGATTACCGGGGCGGGCGGCGGGGGTCACATGATTTTCCTGTGCGAGTTCGAGAAGAGGCACTTGGTCGCCAGGGAGCTGGAGGAAGCCGGAGCCGTCGTGTCCTCCTTCGCATTCGACCCTCGGGGAATGAGGACATGGATAGGGGTGGAGGCGAAAGAGCGATGAAGGAAACAGATGTGGTCAAGACGCGACTGAAGGAAAGCGCGCGGCTCAAGGAGAAGATGGCGATAGATGCCGCAATGATTGTGAGGGTCGCGGACGCGATCAGCAGCGCGTTCCGCGCGGGCCACAAGGTGCTCCTGTTCGGCAATGGAGGCAGCGCTGCCGACGCTCAGCACATAGCCGCCGAGCTCGAGGGCAGGTTCAAGAAGGACCGAAGGCCGCTCCCCGCCATCGCTCTGACGACCAACACATCCTCGCTCACCGCGATCGGCAACGACTACGATTTCGACGATGTGTTCTCGCGGCTCGTCAGGGCGCATGCGCGCGAGGGCGATGTCGTCATCGGCATCTCGACCAGTGGGACCTCGGAGAACGTGGTCAGGGCAATCAAGGCGGCGAACGAGCTGAACGCGTTCTCCATCGCCCTGTGCGGGGAAGGCGGGAAGCTCAAGTCCCTTGCCGACCTGACCTTGGCGGTCCCGTCGAAGGACACACCGCGTATCCAGGAAGTCCACATCACCCTCGGGCACATCATCTGCGAGCTCGTGGAGGAAAAACTGTTTGGCGGGAAGTAGACGGGCGGTCTTCCTCGACCGCGACGACACGCTCTGCAAGGATGTCCCGTATTGCAGGAGACCCGAGGACCTCCACCTCCTGCCGGGGGCTGGAGAGGCCGTCAGTAGGCTGAACAAGGCCGGCTTTGCAGTCGTCATAATCACTAACCAGTCAGGCATCGGCCGCGGCTGGCTGACCGAGGACACCCTCAAGTCGATCCATGAGAAGATGAAGAGGGACCTGGCATCGTTCGGGGCCACAGTGGACGGCATCTACCATTGTCCGCACAGGCCGGACGAGGGGTGCGAGTGCAGGAAGCCCAAACCGACGATGGTAGCCAAAGCCGTGAGAGAGATGGGCCTGGACCCGGGGGGCTCGTACACGGTCGGGGACAGGCTCATGGATGTGCAGCTGGGGAAGAGCTCGGGGACCAGGGCGATTCTGGTGCGCTCGCACACGCCGGCAGAGGAGCTGGCCGACGCAGAACGGCTGGCCGACCATGTCTCCCCCGACCTGGACGCGGCGGTGGACTGGATTCTCTCCTTCGAGCGCAAATAGGTTTATGCACTCCGCGTTTCTTCGCACCCCATCGACATCCTGAGCGCGTGGTCGAAATGCGAGTCGCAATTGTCAGATCGAAGAGCCCCGCGGGAATCGAGCCGCGCGTGGATAGGGAAGCTAGGGCGCTCGCGAGGGCGGGGCACGAGGTCCACGTTCTCCTCTGGGACAGGAAGCTCGAGTACGAGGCGGAGGAGAAGCGTGAGGACTACGTGATCCATCGATGTCGCACCCCCGCTCCGGAGGGTCAGATCGGTCTCGTCCCGCGGATGGCTCGTTGGTGGTGCTGGGAGATCAGAACGCTCCTGCGTCTGCGGCCAGATGTCGTGCACTCCTGCGATTTCGACACGGCCTTGCCTGCCGCTTTCTACGCGAAGCTCAAGGGGAGACGCTTCGTCTACGACATATTCGACTTCTATGCCTACATGATCGCGCAGCCGCTCGGACCCGCCACACGTGGCACGCTGGCGAGGTTTGAGCGTTATGCGGTGAATCTTGCCGACCTCGTGATTCTTGCGGACAAGGCACGCGTTGTCCAACTCGGTGCTGGGTTCAAGGGGCGAATTGTGGAAATAATGAACGTCCCCGAAGAAGTCCCCGTCCAGGAGGCCGAAGAGCCGGACTTCACCGTGTTCTATGGCGGGATGCTCTCCGAAGAGAGGGGGCTGAGGCAGCTGGTCGAGGCGACTGCGATGGCGGAGGTGAAGCTCGTCGTGGCGGGACACGGCGCGGATGAAGCATCGCTCGTTCCTCTCTTCCAGAAGAGCCCCCATGTCAGGTTCCTCGGCAGCATACCGTACGCGGATGTGCTGAAATGGACCGCGAGGTGCCAGTTGATCGCTGCTCTCTACGATCCCGCCATTACGAACAACCGCCTCGCGTCGCCCAACAAGCTCTTCGAGGCGATGATGCTCTCCAAGCCTGTCGTGACGAACAGCGAGATCATGCCGGCTGAGACGGTGGAGGGCGTGGGGTGCGGCTTCGTGGTGAAGTATGGGGACATTCAGGGACTCGCGGATGCGCTGCGCCAGCTGGCCGCCAGCCCCGCGATGCGGCGGGAGATGGGGGCCAGGGGACGGATGGCGTTCGCGGAGAGGTTCAACTGGCCGGCCATGGAGAAGAGGCTCGTTGCTGCCTATGCCTCCCTCTAGAGGACTTCACTTTCTTATAGCCCCTCGAACCTACCATCGGTGAGACTGGGAGACAGCACTTGGAGCGACTGCAGGGAGTCGAAGGTGTCAGGCCGACAGCCTTCTCGACCGCGTACACTTATCACAAGATGAAGAGCATCGTCCAGGATTTCGTGGGCGAAGCGATCTCCGGCGGCGGACGAGTACTCGACGTCGGCTGCAACAGGGGATACGACCTGTTACGCCTTTCCGAGACATATCGATCGCCTGACCTGAGGTTGTATGGCTTGGACGTGTCCCGCGACGACGTGCGCGTGGCTGTCGAAAGGGCGAATTCGGCCAAGAAGCCCGAGTCCTTCGCTTTTCTTCTGTCAGTGGTGGAGAAGATACCTTTCCGCGACGATGCGTTCGATGCCATAATCTGTTCCGAGGTCGTGGAGCATCTGCCAGATCCCGATGCCGCCCTGCGCGAGATCTCCCGGGTGCTGAGACCGGGCGGCGTGCTGGCTCTGACGACTCCGAACCCGGGCAACAGGCTGCACAAGCTCCGCAAGTTCCTTCCGGGGGACATCAGGGCGAAGACCGACGAGTGGCGGGAGATGCAGCACGAGATCGACAAAAACAGGAGAATGGCCGTGGGGGTGAACCTCCCCCATATCTCTGAGCTGAGCGCGAAGGAATGGTGCGAGAAGTGCCGCGCTGCAGGGCTCCAAGTGACGGACGTGAGGAGAGGCAGCCTGCTCTTCGGCGACCCATACCTGGAGGGCCACCCGGTCCAATGGGCGGCGGCGGTGATGGCGGACAGGTTGCTTGACCGCATTTCGAACGACTGGTCCTGGCAGGTCCTCATCAAGGCGAGGAAGGGGGCCACAACAACTGAGGAGGCACGCGTTGTCTGAGGTACGGTGATTCGATGAGAGTCTGCATGATCCTGCGGGCCGACCTCTACCGTCCATGGCCCATCCTCAGGGCGGCCCGGGAAGTCGAACTTCTGAGATTGCAGGGAAAGGATGTGACCGTCGTCTCGTGGATCAAGGATGAGAACTCCGCACTCCCGCCGCTCGAGGTAGGCGAAGGGGTCGAGACGAGGCGTGTCTTCCTTGTCCCGCCAAAGTCGATACTGCTGAGGTTCCCCGCGTTCCTGAGATCAAACAAGCTGCTCGCCAGAGAAGTCATCGACGCCAGGCCGGATGCTCTGGTTGTCCACGACCTCGAAGTCCTTAGGGCGGGGGTGCTCGCAAAGAGGAGGCTGGGAGTGCCGCTGGTGTACCACGCGCACGAGGATTGGCCCGCCATGGTTTCGGAGAGGAGCAGACTGGAAGCAAAGATCTTCTCGTTCCTCGAGAAGAGGTACTGCAGGAGAGTCGACAGTGTACTCGTCCCCAGCGAAGGAATCGGGAGGAAGTATCGCGAATGGGGTCTGAAGGTGACTGTGCAGTATGCGTCCAAGAGCTTGGCCGACCTGCCGGATATCACGCCGGACAAGCGAACGAAACTTCGGGCACGCTATGGCTTCATTGGAAGTGATCTGGTAGTCGGTCTGGCTGGTTCGCTCGGGCGCGCGGAGGCATTCAACAACATCCTGGCGGCGATGAAGGAGCTCCCGCCTGCGGTGAAGCTGCTCGTCGTCGGCGGGCTGGAGGAGAAAGTCAAGGCAGCGGAGAAGTCAGCAGCGTCCAAGGGCCTGACAGAGCGTGTGCGGTTCACCGGGCTCTTGGACGCGGTCCCCTATATGGAACACGTCGGAGCGCTCGACGTCGGCCTCGCCCTCTTCATCGGCGGGACGCTGAACGTCATTCAAGTTGCCCCGATCAAGCTGTTTGATTACATGGCGATGGGCGTGCCAGTGGTCGTGAGCGACTTGCCCGCCATGAAGAAGATAGTCGAGGAGTGCGGTTGCGGAGTCACCGCCAACTCGGAGGATCCTCGCTCGATAGCCTCGGCGATCAAGACGTTCCTCGAGCATCCGAATCAAAGGGCGCAGGCGTCCCGGATGGCCAGGCTTGCCTTCGAGTCCAAATTCAGCTGGGAGCGGCAACAGATCGCGTTGAAGGAATCAAGCCCTGTTTTCAAATAGAGCCGATCTGACTGCGGTATTGATCAGACAATGGTCGAGAACCTCTTGACGAAGAATTCGAACCAGAACGGGAATTCCGCACCACGCGGAATCATGCGGTCCAGCGTCTTGATCCAGCTTCCCCGCCAATTGGTGCGCCTGACCTGAGCCGCGCAGAGCGTCTGGTAGATGCTCATCTTATCCACTGTAGAATCGTGCGAGTCGCAAGCCACCCTGCAGACGACCGCCGCCTTCTCCGAGGCCATGACGCCTTGGTCGATGCCCGAGCCGATCCATGGATTGACGAACCCGGTGGCATCGCACGGTCCTTTCAACCGGTCCAGACGCAGTCTGGCCTAGGTGTGCGTATGCGTCTCCTCAGGTCTGCCCCAGTACTCGTCCGGAAGGGAATTGTAGAGGGGTTCATGGCCAAGCTCCTCGACCTCTGTGAGCACGCGTTCCAGATCGCTCTCGTTGAGCTCCCAGTAGAATATCCGCCAGTGCTTCCCCGAAAGGAGGAGGATGGTCTCCCAGGATGTCCTGAGCAGTCCCGCGTCGTGAAGTCTGTAGAACAGCTGCCTGTCCGGCTGGTCCAGCGCATTGTCGACTATGAAGTTCTCGAATCCGAAGTAGTTCATGACCCGTTGTGAGATCTGACTTGATTCGTCTTGCCCGATCTTGAGGCACTTCTGCAGTGCCTTGCTCAGCTTGTCTATAGTAACGCTCATTTTACTCTGCCCGAGATAAGCATATTATATTGTCACCGCGGACTATAAGGATTTTGCCAATACATGTCAGCGGACGGCCCTTTGGCGGGCCTGAAAAAGGAATAAAAGGTAAAGGTGGAGACGGCTTGCGTGGCCTTCTCCTTCATCCGTTTTCGGTGTCTACATGTCTATCGGGATGACTTCCATGTCCATTCCTGGGTACATGAAGGTGGACGGGTACGGTTTTGTCACGTCATCGTCCATCACTATCAATGTAACATACAGGAAGTAGGGCATTTGGCCTTCCGCGAATTGGTGGTTCACGCTGTCGAGGGCTCTGATCGGGTCGTACTCGGGTGTCCTGATGCTGTTGTCAGCGAAGATGAACTTCTGCTCCATGTACGGCAGCAGGTCGAACATGTCGCTCGCCGCAAAGGTGTAGAAGACGCCCGGGTGCGCGAAGATGTGGATGTCGTACGGCGTGAAGTCGCTCCAGATCCAGGCGAATGCGAGGTCGTCGCTGCCGGGGTCTGACGCCAATGCCTCGAAGGTCAGCGGGCTGCCGATCGCCAAGGCCTTGAACTCCTTGTTGCCGATTGTCCACACCGATGCTCCGTCGTTGCTGTTGAAGGTGTGCCTGAGCTCCTTGATCTTCCCGTCGGGGAATTCCCCTGAG
>JBGPQV010000027.1:0-32599 GCA_041489255.1 Thermoplasmata archaeon
ATACAGGGCCAAGCGCATGGGTTTCATCTTCCAATCGTACAATCTGCTACCCGTCTTGACGGCGGTAGAGAACGTGGAGCTTCCCCTGCTGATAGTCGGCAACCCGCCGAAGCAGGCGAGGGCGACCGCGATGATGATCATCGAGCAGATGGGCATGAAGGGGTGGGAGCAGCACAAGCCCTCGGAGCTCAGCGCTGGTCAGCAGCAGCGGGCGGCGATCGCGCGCGCCCTCGTCAACTCTCCCGCGATAGTCTGGGCCGACGAGCCGACAGGGAACCTGGACACTGACACGTCCCGCCAGATCATGCAACTCCTCAAGCAGCTGAACGTCGGGAACCGCCAGACCTTCGTCGTGGTCACGCACGACCCGGCTGTCAGCGAGTGGGCCAACAGGATTCTCAGGATGAGGGACGGCAGGATCGTAGAGGACACCGCCGCCAAGTAGGTGGGACGTTGCGCGACGCGACCCTCGCCCTCCTGCTCGTTGCGGTAGTCTTCGCTGTCGTGATCATTGCAGCTGCGAGAAGGCGCGTCCTCCTCAGGATGTCCCTGAGGAACATCGCGCGGAGGAAGACGAGAGCCGCCATCGTGGTCTTGGGCCTCATGGTCGGGACGGCGCTGATATCTTCGGCCATGGTGGTCGGCGACACCCTTGAGTACATCTTCACCGAGGACGTGCTGCAGCGCTGGGGCCAGGTGGACGAGGTAATAGGGACGCAGTCCGCCGGAGTGTACCTGAATTTCACCGATTCCTATTACAGGGTCTTGAGCCAGGACCTCGCGTCGAGGAACGCGCCGATTGACGGCATTGCGCCGGGGATCGTCCAGAGGCTCACCATCAGGAACGAGCTGGAAGGACTTTGGGCGGAGCCCGTGAGCGTGATCGGCATCGACTCGGCGCTGGAGGCGGGATTCGGCAACTTGATCACGACCGATGGCAGTTCTGCCGCGACGCAGGATCTCGTCCAAGGACAGGTGTACGCCAACCAAAGGGTCGCGGAGAAACTCTCTGCCGCGCCCGGGAGCCAGCTACGTGTGTATTTCTCGCAGGCTTCGTTCGTCGTCACGGTCGCGAAGATCCTCAGCGATAAGGGCACCGCAAACCTCGACAAGCAGCAAATCATAATCATGCGACTCGACGAGGCCCAGACGCGCTTCCAGATGCCCGGAAGCATCAATTTCATCCGAGTCTCGAACACGGGAAATGAGGAGGATGGGGTCCAGCACACTGCCGAGGTGACGGCGGCGATCAGCTCCATCATGGACACGCATGGCTGGAATCCCGTCACGAGGCCGCGTGTCGCGGAGGTGAAGCAGGAGGGGCTCGACGACGCTCGCGGCTTCAGCAAGGACGTGACCCAGGTCTTCTTCATCATGGGGGCGTTCGCGGTCGTGGCGGGGATCCTGCTCATCATCAACATCTTCGTCATGATGGCGGAGGAGAGGAAGAGCGAGATGGGCATCTCCAGGGCGGTCGGCATGACCCGCGGCCAGCTGACCCAGAGCTTCCTCTTCGAGGGCGCGATTTTCTCCGCCCTGTCCGCCTTTCTCGGTTCACTGGTGGGCCTCGGTCTGGGGTTCCTCGTCGTCTACTTCTTCTCGGTGGTGTTCCCGATTTCGGAAAGAGCGCTCACCGTCACTTTCCACTTCGAAATCAGCAGCCTCGTCCTCGCGTTCGCCGTCGGCGTCCTGATCACCTTCTTCACGGTCGTTCTCACCTCATGGTTCGTCAGCAGGCTGAACATCGTCCGGGCGATCAGAGGCCAGCCCGAACCGGTGCCGCGGAGGACGACTCTGTTCGAGGCTTCCGTAGCACTCCTCCTGGTTCTCGGGGGCATGGCGGCAATCTGGCTTCGCTCCTACCCGCCAGCGAACATCGCCTCGATCCCCCTGCTGATCCTCGGAGTGATGATAGGCTCGCTTAGGATCGTGAACCCGCGCTACACAGCCACTCTCGGCGGCATCGGCATAATCGCCTGGGTCCTCGGCCCCAAGTTCGTCGAGAGCAACGAGCCCGACATTTACGTGCCGTTCGTCACCGCCGGCCTTCTTCTCGTCCTCGGGGCGGTGCTCATCGTCGTCTTCAACTCCTCTCCATTCCTCCGCATGATCACCAGGTTCGGTGCGAAGGGCAAGGCTCACCCCGTGCTGAAGACCTCGCTCACTTATCCCATGAGCAAGAAGTTCCAGACTGGCATGACGCTCGGGATGTTCTCCCTCATCATGTTCGCGATCTGCATCATATCGATGATACAGGGGATGCAGGGGTCGGCGATCAGCAACCAGATACCGCAGCAGACCGGCGGGTACCACCTGGTCGCTCACACGACCGAGTTCAAGAGGATCGACGACGCGAACTGGTCGCGGGGGGTGCAGGAATCAGGTGTCTCGGAGTACATCGAAAGCGTCTCCAACGCGACGGTAGCGCCGGTCGGGGTTCTGCCGCCGGGATACCCCAAGACGATACCTTACACTCTGTGGGGGGTGGACAACGTCCTCCTGACGACGAACGAGTTCGGTTTCAGGGAACTCGCCGATCACTACTACGACAGGGGCGGAGAGTACCATCTGATCCAGACCCCGCGCGACGCGTGGACCGCGCTGGCAGACAGCGACGAGCTCGCGCTCGTGGACGGGAACGCCGCTGGCGGGACGGAGGTGTCTCCGGCCGAGGGAGAGCTCAGATTGGAGGTTGGCGACAGGGTCGGCGTCGTGTCCTACCAGACGGGGGCGACGCAGAACTTCACGATACTCGGCATACTCCAGCAGTCCCTGCCCGGGACGATGGGACTCTTCGTCAATCAGCAGGTCGTCAGAGGCAACTACTCGATGACCTGGTCCGCTTACTTCTTCCAGCTGAGGCCGGGGGTCAGCGCGAGATTCGTGGCCGACTCGCTCAAGTCCGCGTTCATCGTGTACGGTTACGGGCTGGAGACCGTCATCGTGGCCGAGGTGCTCGGCCAGGTGATTGAGACGGCAGACCGAGTGCTCCTGTTGATGCAGGCTTATCTGGGCATCGGATTGATCGTCGGCATCGCCGGAGTGGCGGTGATCATGGTCAGGGCGGTCGTGGAGAGGAGGCAGCAGATAGGCGTTCTGAGGGCGATAGGCTACACGAAGCGGATGGTCATGGTCTCGTTCCTGCTGGAGATCAGCTTCATCGCGCTCTTCGGTTCCGTCATCGGGATCGCGTGCGGAATAGTGCTGGCGTACAGAGTCTGGACCATGTTCTTCCAGGAGGTCACGCCGTTCATCATACCGTGGCTGCACCTCGCGACCGTGGCGTTGATCGCGGCCGTCGCGACCGTCCTGGCGACAGCATCACCCGCAGTTCGCGCATCGAAGACACCGCCTGCGGCGGCGCTCAGGTACTCGGAGTGACCTCTAGCGTAGGTTCCTGAACGCGAGCTCGGCAGCGAGCGACGAACTGGACACCATGTCGCCCAGCCCCACGGTCCCTTTCGGCTCGGGCACGATCTTCGTCGGCACGGCCGCCAGTCCGAACCCCTCGAGATAGCCCTTCGTCGCCAGCTCGTCCGAATCCTGCCTGAGCCAGACTTGCTCGAAGGCCTTTAGCATGTCAAGTCCACGTTCCGAGACCGGCACTCTCAAGGCGGCGTCCAGGTCCTTCGGTCCAGGTATCCCGCCCTTCAACGCCGCCGCCGCGCCGATCAACGCCCCGCACAGCATGCCATCCCGGGCCGGCTCCTCTTTTCCCCGCACTTTGCAGAGGTAGTAACCCATCGTGTGGAGGTGGACCCTCTTCGGCCCGAGACCCATGAGGGCCAGCATGCCCTCGACCTGGCCGAGCGGCCCTCTCTCGGGCTTGTGCCCTAGGCAATCCATCACGTCGCGCAGCTCGCCCTCGTTGAGCCCGACGCTATCGACCTTCCTCACGACAATGTCGAGAATTTTCTCCAGCTTCATGAGTTCCTGCGTCGACGTCAGCTCCAGGTGGATAGTAATCCGGGGATTGCCGAGCCGCAGGAGCCTGATATGCTCGGCCACGCGGGCGAAGGCGCCCTCGTAGTCGTCGCCCATGTGGTTCAGTCCTGCCAGGAATGCGACGTCCACCAAGGGAGCGAGTTCCGGCAGGACCTCCTCCCAGTCGGTCTGGAACTCGATCGGGGTCGTGGGGCAGGCGATCATCCTGTTGTTCCTGCCGGGCCGCCCGGACGCGAAGGCCGTCCCGGTGCCGTACTCGAAGATGTAGTGCGCCTCCGGCTCCACCTCTTCCACGAACTTCTCCGCCGGTATGACCCGCATTCCATCGTGAGAGGGCAGGGCCACGAGCGCCTTCGTCTTGCGGTAGAGGGCGGCAGCGCGTGCGTCGAACCTGTCCGCATGGACGATAACCGCGCTCCTCTGGAACTTCGAAAGGAGGTTCGCGATTATGGCCACCTGCCCGCCGATCTGTTCTTTGTACGGGCCGAGCTTCGAGATCTCAGCGAAGACCTTCGGCTCGCAGACGACCTCCACGGCGACGTTGCGGCGGATGCTGAAGGCGAGGGCATCTGCGAAGTCCTGGATGCCACTCACCCTCCGTGGCCTCCGCGATTTCGAGGGTTTCGGAAGCTTGGACAGGAGTCGCTCGTCGACTTTCACGACGCGGTCGAGGACCGTGTTGTAGGCGAGGAGCGCCCTGCAGCCGGCAAGGGGACGCGCGCTCTTGACACTCCTGTAGAGGCTCTCCCAGGAGTCCTTCTCCCTATCCTTGCGGGGCACCGAGGGGGTATTCCTATGGGGAGATATTATGGCTCCCAAGGCCGGTTCTCCTTTGACGGCTTTGCTAACTTAACTGAGATGCCCTCCATATGAGATAATGGGATTCTGGGCTGTGTCTGACGGCTTCCATGACGTAATGCATACTAAGGTATGCTTCTGCGTTTCCTGTGCTCGGTGTTGAACACTACAACCTTGTCCCAATCTATGGACATATCCTCCTTGCAGAACTCTTCCCTGAACTCATCTTGGTATGCGGCAAGGGCCTTCGCTCGTGCGACATCGAACTCTCTTCTCGCCTTGGCGGCCTTACCCTCCATCAAGCGAGAAAGTTTCAGATGGAACTCGGGATCACCTGTCAGCCATTCCCAGAACGCCTTGCCGGAGAGTGTCCGTGCGAACTGTTTTCCCCCGCTTCGCGATACCCTACTACCCGAGCCACAACCAATCACAGCGTCGAAATTCTTTCCATTCCTCAGCCGAATACTCCGCATTGTCCTGAAGTTGTCGTCTAACCGTTTCTTCGCCTGAGCACTCCCCCAATGAGGACTTGACTTCACCGCCACTGCGGTGATTGAGCGTTCGTCCTCCATCACAATATCGATTCCCACCGCTTCCGCTTTGTGTCCCCCCTTCTTCCTTGCGGCCCACTGAGCGACGGCCTCGAACACCGTCTCCCCAAAGATTGTTTCGTCTGACTCCCTCAGATGTGTGTCAAGCATCGACTCGATGAGCGGCTTGGGTTCTTCAATGCCGAGCGAGCGGAGCAAGTAAGGGTTCTTTCGCTTGAGTATGTCCCTCAGTTTCAGGTTCTTTAGAGCGTCAGACCTTCTCTTGTAGAAATCAGCTAAGCATTTCGAGACTAATTTCTCTAAGTCGTTCTCTGGCATCTGTTGCCTCAGCGCGTGGACGTATGGCGATTGGAAGACCTTTCTTGCGCCTCTCAATCGCTGCGAGCGCCTCTTGGTAATATCTCTCTGATATTTCAATGCCTACGTAGTGTCGGTCCAAGTCGATGCAGGAGATGGCGGTGGTTCCCGCCCCCATGAAGGGATCGAGAACAACATCGCCTTTGTCCGTGAACAGTTTGATGAACCACGAAGGTAAGCCGATGGGGAACGCCGCGCTGTGATTACGATTAGAGCACTCGGTCGCCATATGGATGACGTTTGTAGGATACACCTTCTCCCTGCCAAGCCACTCGGAGACATTCTTGCCGAACCCACTCTTTGTCTTGGACTCGTCCCTTATCTTGTCAGTCTTGCTCAACTTCTTCAGCCGTTTCTCGGCCCAGTCCCCAACATCTACCATTACCCGCTCCTGGCGCATCTTGAAGTGCTTGTTCTTCGTGAAGTGTAGACAACGCTCCCAGGAGTCTCGGAATCTATTGGGCCACTTGCCTGGATAACAGTTGCTCTTGCACCAAATATATTCCTCTGTCCATTGCCACCCCTGTTTCCTCATCGCCAAGATCAGCTCCAGAACGTAAGGATGTCGTTCTCCGTTCATGACGCGTTCCTTGATGTTAAGAACGAACGATCCTGTAGGCTTCAAAACCCGCCTTAACTGTTCGGAAATTGGGCGGAACCATTCCACATAGTGCTCTACACGGATCCCGCCATAGGTCTCCTTGCGGTTGTAAGCATACGGCGGGGATGTTATCACAAGGTCCACGGAAGCGGAGGGGAACGTAGGGAGGGTTGCAGCACAGTCGGCACGGTAAATGTGATCCAGGTCCATCATGAACCCCTCCCCTCGCTCGACAGACCATCCAAAGAGACCGAGACCTGTTTGCATCCCGACAGGCTCAAGCGTGACACTGATTGAAATCGCCAGCCTGCGGATTCATCTTTCACGGCTGCTGCCCCCGCCCCCCTGTTTCCGGTGGAGACTTGTTTTCCAGTCTTTCGATTAAGAGGTCTATAGCGGCATCTATGGCGTGCGACTCGCTTCTAAACTTGTATTCTTCCCAATGCTCCCTAATCCAGTCTCTGTGCTTCTTCTCGATGCTCACACTCATCTGTTGTTTGTGTTTGTCTAAGGGTTTCCTTGGCGGCATGGCTTTTGTCCGTTTTCTTTGCGACTGCATCGGAATTCCTGCGGGTTAATAACCATTCTGGGTAATAACAGTTATCATTAGTCATTCCTGCATACGGTGATAAGGTGGTAAGGTATCGCAATTCCTAGGATGGGATGAGCGTTAGTGTCAGAAGGGATGGAGCATCAGAGAAAGGCGCGGAAGGGCGTTCCAGACATCGTTACGCTACTTCGACGACGAGTCCTATCCTCTCTACGCCAAGAGTGAAAGTGTTTCTGAGCACACCGTAGCGCAAGAGGCATTCGTTAAACGCCAAGTTCTCCATAGAAATCTGAATACTTCTCCATATCCCCATGATAGGGCTAAGCCATCCCACTCCATATGGATAAGGGAAGACGACGGGTGTAGTGAGCACCCGCCGTCTGGGAGGCTCGTTGATTTGAGCAGCGAACCCCAGAGAAAGGATAGCGAGAAGTTAGCATATGAGGTTGTCGGAAGGAAGGGCGAATGCAAGTGGTGCGGCTCGGATAGGATCGTGAAGGCGGGCAAGGACAGCGGTAAGCAGATGTGGCTTTGCAAAGAGTGCCATCACCGTTTCCTCCAGAACGGTGCTCCTCCAAGGATGAGAACACCACTAAGGACCATCGCCCTGGCGCACGAGTTCTACTTCGACGGGATGTCGCTGAGGAAAGTCAGGAGGAATCTTGGCAAGGCGCTTGGCATGAGCAGAAGCAATGTGGCGATCCTCAAATGGCTGAACAAATATCCCGCCTTGGTTGCCCCGTTCTTGGAGAACTTCCATCCGGTAACGGGCGTGGAATGGTGTGGGGATGAAACGCAGGTCAAAGTGAAGGGCGTGCCCTACTGGATATGGGAGGTCTTGGACAGCAAGACCCGTTTCCTGCTCTCGTTGATTGAGACCGACATCAGCCGAACGGACGAGCGGGCAGTGGACTTGTTCGGACAGGCCAAGGCTCTTGGTGGGAGGCCGCAGGTTATCCAGACTGATGGGCTGCCCGCATACAACGCGGGCATCAGGCGAAACTTCTGGACTCCGAAGCCGGACCTTAGGGTGAAGCACAATGTCGGCGGCATGGACGAGAACGCGATGATCGAGAGGTATCACAATACCTACAAGGATCGCTACAAGGTGATGAGAGGATTCAAAGCCGTGCCCAGTTCAACCGCCATTAATCAAGGGTTCAGGATACACTACAACTTTTTGAGGGAGCACATGGCTCTTAGGACGACTCCGGCGGTAGCAGCACAGATTCAGTTGCCCTTCGAGGACGGGTGGGGTGATCTTGTCCGCTGGGCGTCATACTGGCAAACGTTGAGTCATATCACTTAAGTTAGCAAAGCCTCCTTTGACATAGTATTATATAGCGTATCGGTGTTATAGGACAATTGTCGGACAAATAGCCGGAAGTTGTCAGACGCACGAAGGAACCGCAATGGCTTCGGAATCGGAACGTGTGACGATCAGAATCCCACCGGACAAGATCAACAGACTACAGACACTGGTGAAGAGCGGCGAGTTCTCCACCATCTCCGACGCCATCAGAGCAGCCATAGATCGCTTCATAGACCAGCAATTCGCGCCTGACTACATCCGCAAGATGACCATCGAACTGCCGAAGGGCAACGTGGTGGACCTGCAACAGCTCGTTCGGAGCGGTGACTCGGTTTCGATCGAGGACGCAATCCGCAACGCGGTGCGGGAATACGTCCGGAGGCGGGTTACGAAGGCCATCGAGAAGACCGACGAATGAGGGAAGGGCCACAGAAGAGACGCGTGACACCCCCAAAAAAGAAGTAGTGCGGGATGCACGAGGTGAGGCGGGCTCACCGCCGCCTCACCCCGATACCCGCAGGAAGGAAGACGGGATGGGACTGGAGAACCTGCTCGACAGGAGCAATCGGGAACTTGAAGAGTTCGCCTTCCGCAAGCCGCGCATCCTCGTCGTCGGTTGCGGCGGGGCAGGGTGCAACAGCGTGAACCGCCTCTCGCAGATGGGTGCCAAGGATGTGGAGATGACGGTGATCAACACGGACAAGGTTCATCTGGACCGCGTCCAGGTGGAGAGCAAGTTCCTCCTTGGCGGCGGGATCACCCGGGGCTACGGGACTGGCGGGAACCCCGATGTCGCGGAGAGGGCGGCCCAGCTCCAGGAGAGAGAGCTGAGGGCGCTGGTTGGCGGTGCTGACTTGACTTTCATCACCGTCGGTCTTGGCGGCGGGACAGGGACGGGACTCGCTCCTGTCGTCGCCCGCCTCGCAAGGGAATCGGGCTCGATCGTGGTCGCGCTGGCGACGACGCCTTTCAAGGTCGAGAAGGGTAGACAGAAGGTCGCGCTGGCGGGACTGGAGAAACTCCGTCAGGCGACGGACAGCCTCATCATCCTCGACAACAACCGCCTCGTCGAGATCGTGCCTCAGCTGCCGGTCGAGCAGGCGTTCGCGGTCATGGACCAGCTCATCTCCGAGGTCGTCAAGAACGTCACAGAGATGATCAACCTCCCCGGACTCATCAACCTGGATTTCGCTGACGTCAAGGCGGTGTTCCAGAGTGGCGGGATGTCCACCGTGCTCTACGGGGAGAACTCGATCTACGAGTCGGAGAAGCTCGTGGCCGAGATACTCAACAACCCGCTCCTCGATGTCGACTGCAGCGCCGCAAAAGGGGCGCTCATACACATCTCATCCGGTCCTCGCCTGAAGCTCGGGACAGCGTACGCGGTCATCGACGGCCTGACGCGCGAAATGCCTGAAGAGGCGATGGTGAAGTTCGGCGTGCGCTTCGACCCCGAGAACGAGGGCACGATCAAGGTCATGTGCATCATGACCGGCCTGCAGCTTCCGATGACGCTGAGGCCGTCGGATGGCATCGTCAAGGTAAGCGGGGCTTCCGGGGACGCGCCCCCGGCACCGCCAAACGCTTCTGGATTCCTGAGAAGATAGCGATCATCTACCTCCTCCCCCTCTTTTTCTGATCATTGACAGACGAAGTGCCGTCGGATGGTCATCCGCGGAACCCTGGTCTCAGACTGATTGGCTTCGGGAGGCTCAGTGGCTTGAACGGCCTGCCCTTTGTCTCCGTGAGGATCCTCGCTTGGAGTTCCTCGACCGTCATCTCGGTCTGTTCCTTTCCGGTCCTCTCGCGGACGTTGAGCTTGCCCGACTCTACTTCCTTCCTGCCGACGACAGCGATGTACGGCACCCATTCTTTCTCCGCCTTGCGTATCTTCTTGTTCAGCGAGTCGTCAGTGTCGTCGAGGTCCGCCCTCACACTCTCGAATCTCGAGAGCATGGACTTGCAGTACTCCAGCTGGTCTGACGAGACGGGGACGAGTCTCACCTGCGTCGGCGAGAGCCAGAGGGGCAAAATCGGCACCTTCCCCGCCTTCATCCCCATGTACGCCTTTTCCAGGAGCGCGTAGATGTTCCTCTCGATCGCCCCCGCAGGGGATAGGTGCAGGATGTACGGGAACTGCCTCTTGCCGTCCGCATCGATGTAGGTGATGTCGAACCTCTTCGCGTTCTCGGTGTCGATCTGGTCGGTCGTCAGGGCCGCGGCCTTGTCGCTCGCGTCGACGAAGTTGATCTCGTACTTCATGACGTAGTAGAAGAACTGCCTGTCCCACGTCTCGAGGAGGAGCGGCTTCCCCCAGCGTCTCGCCATCTCAAGCGCGTGCTCCTTCCCGTTTTCCCAGAAGTCCTTCGTGACGCGTATGCTCAGCTCGAGGTCCGCGGGCACCGAGAAGCCGATGTTGCCCAGCAGGCTCATGGCGACCCCGAACCGCACGAGCATTTCGGACTTGGCCTGCCCCATGTCAGTGCAGAACGCATGGCAGTCGGGCATCGTGAAGGACCTCAGGCGTCTCAGACCCGCCAGCTCTCCCCTCTGCTCCGCACGGAACGAGTATCGCGTGAGCTCGTAGAGGCGCATGGGCATCTGCCTGTACGACAGGGTCATGTCGTGCGCCATGAGGAACTGTCCGAAGCACGCGGCGAAGCGCAGGAAGGTCTTCTTGTTCGGCGTCTCGAGGATGTACTGCCTGGCGGGGAACCTGTTCAGGTAGCTTTTGAGGGCGGGGTGCTCGAAGTCGTACATGATCGGCGACTCGATCTCCATGCCGCCATAGTCGATGATCGTGCGAGTCGTTATTTCCTCGAGGAGCGACTTGATCAGCCGTCCCTTGGGATAGTATCGGAAGTTGCCAGGGTCGCTGCCGGGCTCGTAGTCGACGAGTTCGAGCTCCCTCATGATCTTGGTGTGCGGCGGCTCCTCCTTGACCTCCCTGCTCTTGGCCATCTCGTAGATCGCGAACTTCCCCAGGTTCACGTGAGACTTGAAGTCGAAGCCGTCCACCCTGCCGTCTTTGATCGAGAGAGGTGACAGTCTTCCTGATGGATCGAGGATGAACCACTCGGAGACGAGCTTCTCCTCTGCCTTGACAGCCTCGGAGACCTCTTCCTTCTTCGCTTCCGCGGTCACCTCGATCTCCCTCGAGAGCTCGGAGAGGGGGTGGCCCTTGCAGGATATCTTGAAGGACTTGTAGTAGCCAAAGGGCGAGGACATGACCTCGTAGCCTGCCTCAACGAGGTCCTCGGCGATGTGGCCGAACATCTCCCTTGCGGGCGCGGCCTTCGCGAGGGAGGGGCTCAGGTGCGCGTAAGGATACACGACGACGCGGGTCGTCTTGACGGTCTTCGCGACATCCTGAATCTCATTGACGGCCGCTCTGGACGTTCCGCCGACATCCTTCTCGTCTTTCTCCTCTGCCGTGATGAAGCAGACGAGCGCCTCGTCGATCTTCCCGCGCTTCAGCTCGTCGGGGATGGGCAGGGCGTCCTTGGTCTTCTCCCTGACCTCGTACTCCATGTAGTCCGCATGGATGAATAGTATCCGCATGGTTGCGGAGGCAAAGGCGGTCTCCGTATAAATAGGATTATTATATCCGCCAGAGGATGCGACCGCGATGTCCTGGAACCCGCCAACCTGCAAGCTCGCCTTTCCGGACAGGCAAATGATCCTCTCCCGGGCGCACATTATGGGTGTTGTTAATGTCACGCCGGACTCTTTCTCCGATGGCGGGATGTTTCACGAGCAAGATACCGCCATCAAGCACGCTCTGAGGCTCGTGGAGGAAGGAGCGGACATCATCGACGTTGGCGGTGAATCGACCCGCCCCGGCTCCAGCTCCGTCCCCGCAGATGAGGAGTGGCGGCGGGTCGAGCCGGTCATCAGGGCGCTCGAGCGCGAGTCTGATGTGCCGATCAGCATCGACACGATGAAGCCCGAGGTTGCATGGAAGGCGATCGAGGCGGGAGCGATAATGGTGAACGATGTCTCCGGCCTGAGGGACAAGGAGATGGTCGATCTGGTCGCGAGGGAGCACGTTGCGGTGACGATCATGCACATGCTCGGGGAACCTAAGACCATGCAAGAGAACCCGGTCTATCGTGACGCAGTCAAGGAGGTGAAGGATTACCTTCGCGGCCAGATGCAGGTCGCGATGGATGCAGGCGTCGCAAAGGACTCCATAGTCATCGACCCGGGGATTGGATTTGGCAAGACGGTCGACCACAATGTCGGACTGATCAACCACATCCCCGAATTCGCGGAACTTGGGCGGCCGGTGATGATCGGGGCCTCGAGAAAATCCTTCATCGGTGCAATCACGAGGGCAGACGTGACGGACAGACTGGAGGGGAGTCTGGCGGCCGCAGTCATGGCGGTGGTGAGAGGGGCGCGCATCGTCCGCGTCCACGATGTAAGGCAGACACTGAGGGCGGTGAAGGTCGCCGAAGCGATTCTGAAGGCGTGATTAGATGGCGACGCCGACGGCCAGCCCGACCAGATAGGTGACAGCTGACGCACCCAGTCCGATCAGGACCATCTCGAAACCACTCCGTATGAACGGCTTCAACGTGGAGAGAGAGCGGATCACACCCGCAAAGAAGAGAGCCGTGCAGGTGAATGCGACCGCGGCGGTGATGCCCGGCAGCGGGGGCAGAAATAGGAATGGGATGATCGGAACGACGCCTGCCAGGATGAATGCCAGCCCGGTGTACATCGCCAGGCGAAGCGGCTTTTGAAGCTCGAGGTTCGCGAAACCGTGCTCCTCGGCGACCACCGCCTTCAGGAACTCCTCATGGTTCCCTGCGAGGCGATTCGCGACGTTCTCGGCCTCCTGCTCGTTGAGCCCCTTTTTAAGATAGGCGTTCTTCAGCTGGGCGCGCTTGACATTCGGCGAGACCTCGATCGCCTGGCTCTCGAGGCGAATCATGGATGACTGCGTTTCCTGCTCAGCCTTTATCGAAACGTAGTTGGACGCCGCCATCGACGCCGCCCCCGAAACCAGACCCGCCAATCCGGCGATGAAAATGGTGGCGCTGTTGCTTATGGCTCCCGCCACTCCCGCCACGAGGGCAAGTATGCTGCCAAATCCGTCGTTCGCGCCGAGTATCATACTTCTCAAGGCGCCTCCGGACGCGGACTGCCGGCCTAAGTCGGAAAACAGGTCGACCTCGTGCAGGACCTCGTCTGGCAGCACCTTCGCGAAGGCGGCCTGCGTCAACGGATCCTTCCACCTCTCCTGCTGCCTCTTGTACTTGGCTATGCCCTCGACCTCGCCCTTGTGAAGGATGGCGAGGACCGCCCCGGGACCGAACACGCGAGCGAGAGTTATAAGTATCCTGTCGCTTGCGGTCCGCCTGGCCTTCGGCAGCGGGTGTCCGAGTTTCTCCATGATGCCCTTCCATATCTCGGCGTGGTTCCTCTCGTAGTCCGCCAGCATCCGCATGTACGTGGCGCGTTCCGCATCCTTGTCCATCCCCGCCAGCTTCGCATAAGTCCATTGGGCTGAGAGCTCGCTGAGGTAGTCCTTCTCCAACCCCTTTAGGTCGGTCTGGGTCCAAGTGAAAGATTCCTGCGCCATGCGCTCCTTCTGGCGACCATGCCGCCCTTGCACTAATGCCTATCGGATTGCCGCGGCTCGGAGTCCCCCTCTCAGGTGCCGGATTTAAGTAGAGCGCGGAATATCTTCGCCGACTATGCCTGAGAGAACTGCCGTTGTCACCGGCGGGGCGGGGTTCCTGGGCTCGCACCTTGTCGAGGAGCTTGCGAGGAGGAAATGGCGGGTGCGGGTCATCGACGATCTCAGCAATGGAAGCCGATCCAACCTCTCCGCGGTCAAGGGCAAGGTGGATTTCAGAAGGGCGAGCATATTAAATCCCAAAGCCATGGGTGCGGCGTTCAGAGGTGCCGAAGTTGTGTTCCACTTGGCGGCGAAGGTCTCCGTCGCCGAGAGCATCGAGAAACCAGAGCTATACGCCCGCGTGAATGTGGCGGGACTGATACAAGCATTGGAGGCCGCGAGGCGACACGATGTCAAGCGCTTCATATTCCCTTCAAGCGCAGCCGTGTATGCCGAGAAAGGACCCGCCAGGAAGACGGAGAAAAGCCCACTGCGACCGGTTTCGCCTTATGCCGTGACGAAAGTTCTCGGGGAGGCACTCTGCCGAGTCTATCACGAGGACTATGGTTTAGGGACGGTGTCG
Source organism: Thermoplasmata archaeon (assembly GCA_041489255.1). Lineage (GTDB taxonomy): Archaea > Thermoplasmatota > Thermoplasmata > RBG-16-68-12 > JAFNFQ01 > JAFNFQ01. The sequence goes on from JBGPQV010000027.1 coordinate 14,327, forward strand.
CTGAGGCTATTCAACATCTACGGCGCGAGGCAGGCGGCGGTCGGCGGGTACGCCTCGGTCATCCCGAAATTCATGCGCGCGATTGCAGAGGGCAAGAGACCGGAAGTCCATGGTGATGGCAAGCAGACCAGAGATTTCGTTCACGTCGGCGACGTGGTCACTGCCTTTCTGCTCGCAGCAGAACGGAAAGGGGTCAGCGGGGAGGAGTTCAACATAGGATCTGGAAAGGCCGTCAGCATAATCGCACTCCTTGACTTGATCAGAACCGCCGCAGGTTCGAAGGTGCAGCCCAAGTTCGTGGCGGCAAGACAGGGAGAAGTGAGGGATTCCTGCGCGAGCATCGCGAAGGCCAAAGGCTTGCTTGGCTTCCAGCCAAAAGTGTCTTTGGCGGAAGGACTCGCGGGGTTGGGCCGCCAGTTCTAGGGCAACTTTCATAGACTCGGACATTATTCTCCCAAACAGGTGATGCAATGGAAGGACAACCACAAAGCACAGAACCGCCTCATATGGAAAGAATCGTCGTCCCGCAGTCCGGAGCCTTCCCCGCATCGAGACCTCAGAGGGCCCGGCCAGGCAATGGGGCGATACTGGCGATGCTCATTGCCGCAGTGGTCTTGATAGTGATCGGAACGGTAGTCTTGGGGGCCACTGAAATCATCGACGAACCCATGTCATACCCCCATGTGGATTACGATAGGCTCATCCATAGATTGACTTTCGCCGGCCAAGTTCTTATTTCCGTCGGCGTGGTCATGTTCGCGCTCTTGGGGTGGATCATGGCAATATTGAGGACGGACATGCCGGAGAGGGTCCGCCAAAGCGCGTTGATTGCGCCGGCTATCATAATGGCGGCATGGCTGGTCTTCTTCATGTTGTCAATGTTATGATTTGACGAATCACAGAGGGCAGGACCGAGCTGAAGCCTCGCTCGCAAACATTATATAAGCTCCGAGGCACTACGCTCGCCCATCCATACCTCAGGGGAGGAGAGGAAGCTGTTGTCCCTGGTTTCCCCGTCTAGATTCGTGGTGCTGGCGCTTTCGATTGCCATGCTCGTCTCGCCATTCATGAGCCGTACCGTTGCCGCGGACATACCGCCGGGCGGCGAATATGGCGGAAGCGTGAGGGTCGCCATACTCAATACGGATGCGATTTCCATAAACACAAACGATACCGGCGCGTCCAGCCAGATCGTCCACCAGCTGGTGTACGACTCTCTGGCCAAGATGTCGTCTGATGACTATCTGCCGGAGCCTTGGCTCGCTTCAAGCTGGACCGTGAACGGCAATACGATAACGTTCCAGATACGGTCAGGCGTCAAGTGGTCGGATGCGACCGATCTCACAGTGGACGACATCGTCTACAACTACGTGCAGGCAGGATACACTGCTTCGCCAGGCGCTGGCACGGTGGCAATCACCTTGCCGACCGGTGGCGGGCGCTTCATGGGTGAGGGCATCTACCTCCCCATTGCACACAAGAATCTTCAGCCCACGGCACTGAGCTACAGCGGACCTTATTACGCAAACGATACGATCTCTCCGGATCACTTCACCATCGCCGCCAACCCGAATCACTGGCGGGGCCGACCTTACCTGGATTACGTCAGATACGATTACTATTCGAACATGAGCTTGGCTGCGTGCGCGTTCATCGATAGGAAGGCGACGTTCATCGGAATGGCGATGAAATCCGAGGACCTTTCCACGATCAACTGGCCATGCATGAAAAGGATCGTCGAGTCGGAACAAGAGAATCGTTTGCAGCACCTTTTCTACTCGCAGAACCCCGGGCTCGATGTAGTCTACATGGGGATGAATGACGCAGTGTCGTCGCCTCTCAACGATCCTGCCGTGAGACTTGCGATAATGAAGACGATTGACCGCGATGCCTATGCGGGCTCTTTCGGGAATCCGATAATAGCCAACAGCGAGATGGCGGACAGCTTCATCAGCCCTTACAACACCTATTGGTTCAACGTGAGCATCCCGAAGTACCGTGTGCCGAGGCAGATCGTCGGAACCACCGTCACCAAGATATTCGACGCGATAAACGCCGAACTTGAGGCTGCCGGTTACATGGACTGGAACTTCGATGGGTGGCGGGAAACACCAACCCATCAGGCATTCACCCTGAGGCTCCTTCGCCTCAGCAGCGAAATGCCCGCACTCGTCGACACACTCGAGAACGACATCCGCAGCATCGGCCTGAGGCTAGACGATGTGCCGAAGGACACGATGCCCGAGATTATGAGCGAAGTGCAAGCGGGCACATTCACCCTCTACCTCGGGACCATGCAGGCAAGCCTCGACCCGGGCTTCCTGGGCGATTACTTCTATTCCAGCGGTGTCAACAACTACTTCAGCTATGACAGTGCGACGGTGGACGGCTACCTCAACGACGTCGAGAACTCGCTCAACACAGCCATGAGACAAGGCGCCGTGATGAACGCGCTGGATTGGATGGCGAATGACATACCGGCGGCCCCGATTCTTCACATGAAAGCACAATATGTTTACGACAAGCTCGTCTATGAGGGCTGGGTCAACCAGCTCGGCGGGATCAACAACTTCTGGTCCTTCTACAACCTTCACGCGATTCCGCGAGGATCCATGATCGTGGATGTCTCGATGCTGAAGCAGGGAAGCAGATTGAACTCCGGAGAGTCGACGACGGTCCAGGTGGCGGTGACGAACGAAAGCGGGGCGATTGCCGGGGCGAACGTGGAGATAATAGTCACAAATGGAGTCTTGGGCAGCGCCATCGGGATGACCGATTCTCTGGGATGGTACAGGACATCATACACGGCCGCGGTGGTCGATCAGGTCACGGACGTGTTCCTCACGGCCCGCGTGACAAAGGCGGGGCACACGGAGACATGGGGCCAAACGGCAATCGCCGTCTATCCTGGCTTGGGCAAGATGGAGGTTGGAATCGCCCTGATGCCGAACAAGAGGAACCTCGAGTCCAACGAGGAGATCGAGCTGCTCATCGAGGTCACGGACAGCCTGAATTCCTCCTACAAGATCGCGGGCGTGAATATCACCATAACGATAGTCCCCGATGGGATTGGCGAGCAGCTCACGGAGTATCAGGGCTTTACGAACGCCGTCGGCCGGTTCACGACGAGGTTCAAGGCCAATGTGAACACGGACGTCAACTTCGCCCTGCGGATCAAGGCGACGTATTCCGGCTACGAGGACAAGACGACCTCGCTGGGCATAATCGTCTCGAAGGTCGGCACTCCGCCCCCCACCCCGGGCCCGGACGTCATCGTGATCGTTGCTGTCGTGGCGGTGCTGGCATTCTCCTATGGGATGGCTCGGCGCACCCGCCGCAAGGACTCCGACTGATGTCGCAGAGCGGCTGCAGTCAGACTCGATCAGGTTCGACCAGCAGTTTCCACTAGCACCAGCCCGCTCGATGAATCCCGCCAAACCTCGCGTTGGAAGCTCCGATTCGCGACCGAAAGTGTGAAATCGAGTCCCCGCCATGGCTCGCGCATGGAAGACCTTGCCGCCAGGGGAGTTGACAGGATTGAATGGGCGAGGGCGCACATGGCCGTGCTCAGCGCTGCCCGCGTGGAACTGGTCCGCAAGCGCACGCTGAAAGGGCTGCGGATCGGGATGGCGCTGCACACCGAGGCGAAGACCGCCGTCTTGGCTTTGACGCTCAAAGAGGCGGGAGCCCGGGTCCGGCTCGCGTCGTGCAACCCGCTCTCTACCGACGACTCGGTCTCGCAGGCATTGAACAAGAAGTACGACCTCGAGACCTACGCGAGGAAGCACGAGAGCACAAAGGAGTACTACGAGAACCTCAACAAGGTCCTCGACCTGAAGCCACAGCTGGTCGTGGACGATGGCGGCGACCTGATATTCCTGCTTCACACCGACAGGAAGGAACTCCTTGATGAGGTCGTCGGGGCGAACGAGGAGACGACGACGGGCATCAACAGGCTCAAGGCGATGGCGGCAGAAGGCAAACTCAAATTCCCTGTCATCGATGTGAACGACGCGAAGATGAAGCACTTCTTCGACAACCGCTACGGTACCGGGCAGAGCACGTTCGACGGCATCATGACCGCAACTAACCTGCTCATCGCGGGCAGGAAGTTCGTCGTGGCGGGATACGGGTGGTGTGGCAGGGGAATCGCGATGAGGGCGCGGGGGATGGGTGCGCGTGTCGTCGTCACGGAAGTCGACCATGTCAAGGCAATCGAAGCGCACTTGGACGGGTTCGAGGTCGCGCCGATGGCGATGGCGGTGAAGGACGCGAACTTCGTCGTGTCGGCGACCGGGTGCAAGGACGTCGTCTCGAGGAAGCATATTCCCTCCTTAAAGGACGGCGTCGTGCTCGCGAACGCGGGGCACTTCGACAACGAAATATCGAAGCGTGATCTCCAGAGGCTGTCAAAGTCGAAGCGGCAGGTCAGGGACTCCGTGGAGGAGTACACGCTGAAGGATGGAAGGCGGGCCTACCTTCTGGCGGAGGGCAGGCTGGTCAACCTGGCGGCGGGCCAGGGACATCCGGTCGAGATCATGGACATGAGCTTCTCGATCCAAGCTTTGTGCGTGGCCCATCTCGCTGAGCATCACGATCAGCTGAAGCCTGGAGTGCACCCCGTGCCGCCTGAGATCGACGAGAAAGTCGCCCGCGTCAGGCTGGCCACGTGGGGCCTCGAGGTCGACCAGCTCACCGCGAAGCAGAAACACTACATGTCGAGCTGGTCAGAGGGCACCTAGGCGGTTGATCGGATGGGCAGGCTCAAGGCAGTATTCTTCGACATGGGCGGGACTCTCTTAGACATGAAGGCTGACAAGTCCTCGCACCTGCTCGTCTTGGAGGCCGTGAAGGCGCGCTACGGATTGGACATCTCCGTCGAGGAGCTGCACAGGCGCATCGTCGGGCACCTTGAGAGGTTCGAACCGTCGCAGGCCCAGCACTGGAAGCCGATACTGGAGCTCACGGAGGAGGCGTATCGGGAGCAGATGGCGAAGCTGGGCATCGACATCGGCAACAGGGACTCTGAGTGGTTCATGAAGACCTACAAGGCGACCTACAGGAAGGGGGTGAGGCTGGCGGCGGGGGCGATGGACGTGCTGCGCGGCGCCAAGTTGCTGGGCCTCCACGTGGGCATCCTATCCGACGTGGACGAGGATTGGGCGGCGATGCTCGTCGACAGCCTTCGCATCAGGCCCCTCCTAGATTCGGTGACGACGTCCCAGGCGGTCGGCGTGGGCAAGCCGAACCCCAAGATGTTCTATGCCGCCCTCAAGAAATCCAGATGCGAGGCCGGAGAGGCGATTCTTGTCGGCGACTCGCTCGAGAGGGATGTACGGGGGGCGAAAGCCGTCGGCATGAAGGCCGCCCACCTGGCCCCTGCGCCGTCCGCGGAGGCGGACTACCAGCTGAGGTCCATGGGGGAGCTGCTGCCGATCCTTAGGACGCTGACGGGTGCAGGCCCATGAGGATTTTCGTCTCGGACTTCGACGGGACGATCACCGAGAAGGACGTCGCCAACCTGATCCTCGACAAGTACGCCTACCCGCAATGGCTAGAAATCGAGAAGGAGTACAAGGCGAGGAAGATAGGAACGAGGGAGGCGATAAACCGCGAGTTCGCCCTGGTCAAGGCATCGCGCGAGGAGCTCACTGCATTCGTCGATGAAGTCGCATCGCTCGATCCGCATTTCAAGGAGTTCCTTGGCTTCCTCGGAGACAATGGGGAGAAGCTGGAGATAGTGAGCGAGGGTCTGGACTTCTACATCCGGTTCCTCCTGAAGAAGTGGGGCTTGGACCTGCCTCTCAGGACGAACAGGACGTCATTCAAGGGGCGCATGATGAACATAGCGTATCCTTACCGCGACCCGCGCTGCTCGCTGTGCGGCACCTGCAAGATGGGGCGGGTGCTGGAACTCAGGGGGAAGGGATACGAGGTTGTCTACTTCGGCAACGGGTATTCGGACATCTGCCCCGCCCTTGAGGCCGATAAGGTCTTCGCGAAGGGGCAGCTGGCGGTCCTGTGCGAAGAGGAAGACCGAGAGTTCATGCCTTTCAACGACTTCGGCGATGTAGTCAGGGAGGTCAGGACTTGGCGGTGAGGCACTTCTTGGGCGTCTACGGCCATGTGAATCTCGACTACATCATCGAGGTGTCCCATCTCCCACGCCCGAACACGTCGATACAGATCGAGGGGGAACAGACGTACTTTGGCGGCACCGGTGCTAACGTTGCCCGGCTCGCCGCGATGATGGGCGTGGACACCGCGCTGGCGGCGTTCGTGGGCGAGGACTTCCCGGATTCCTACGCGACCGCGCTGCGCGACAGCGGAGTGGACATCTCGGACGTGATGCGAGTCGAGGGCTACGCGACGCCGCGCGTCTGGATCTTCTCGGACCCCCGCGGGAACCAGATGGCGGTGGTGGACCAGGGGCCGATGAGGATCGCGGAGAAGCTGCCGCTGCTGATGGAAACGGCGCTGATGGCGGACTGGGTGCATTTCTGCACTGGCCGGCCTGAGTACTACGTGAAGGTGGCGAAGGAAGCTTCGAAGGCGGGCAGATCCATTTCCCTGGACCCCGCACAGGAGATTCACTATGTGTACACCGCGAAGACCCTGAGGAGCATGATCAGGCATGCGAACCTCTTCTTCGGAAATGAGAAGGAGGTCGCCAAGGCCGCCAGGATGCTGCAGGTGACGGGGGCACGGGGTCTGCTCCGGCACGCGGATGCGGTCATCGAGACGCGGGGCGGGAAGGGCAGCTTGGTGCACGAGAAAGACGGGACGACGGCGGTGCCCGCGGTCAAGCCGAAGAAGCTCGTGGACTACACCGGCGCGGGAGATGCATTCAGGTCAGGTTTCTACGCCGGCCTGAGCCGGGGGCACGACATCGTGGTCTGCGCGATACTGGGATCTTCCGCTTCCAGCTTCGCTCTCCAGGCGAAGGGCACCCAGGCGGTCCTGCCAACCTACCGGCAGGTGCTCGAAAGGGCGAGGAAATCGAGAGCGTTTTGAGCCCGCCACTCGGGAAATCTCTCGCTTCGTTTAGGGAGAAAGCTTTATCAACCGATAGTCATTTGTCGGGCCGGTGAATCGGGGATGGCCATAGGTTTCGTCCTAATAAGCACCGCACCGGCCAAGGAGCATGAGGTCTACAACGAACTGCTGAAGGTCAAGGAAATCGTGGAACTCCACCCACTTTTTGGCGAGTACGACCTGATAGCCAAAATCGAGGCCGAAGACTTCAACGTCCTTGGGCAGGTCGTGGTGGACAAGATAAGGTCGATCCCCGGGGTTATCGACACCAAGACCCTCACAGGAATCAAGTTCTAGGGAGGAATAAACGATGGGTTTCACGGCACTGGACGGCTGGGTATTTGCGACCATATTTCTGTTCTCATTCGCGCTGTTTCTATTAATCACGGGCGCGTTCACGGCGTATTTCGGGAGCGGGAAGAGCAGGAAGATAGGCGCGGGACTGCTGATCGCGGGCCTCCTGATAGGCATCATGGTCGCGCTCCTGCGCTACATGAGCTACTGGGGCCCGAGCGGAACCAGCGGCTGGCTTCTCGACGTGGTTGTCCAGACGATCGTGGTCATCTTGGCTGTCATCGTCGGTGCCGGCCTCGCTATCGGACTCTTCCTCTTGGCCATAATGAAGAGCTAGGCGAATCCGGCCCGCCCGCATCCTTAAAGGCTTTAAGCATCCAGCGCACTTGCCGATTCCCATGTCACCTGACGTGCTCATCGTCATTGGCAGCAAGAGCGATGAGGAGGTAGGGCGGAAGGCGGCGTCGCTCCTGAAGGACTTTGGGGTTGACCACAAGATGGTCGTCGCGTCGGCTCACCGCACGCCGGATCACCTCAGGGAGCTGATCAGGAACAGTGACGCGAAGGTCTTCATCGCGATAGCCGGGCTGTCCGCCGCCTTGCCGGGGACGATAGCCGCGTACACCACCAAGCCGACAATAGGAGTACCTGTGAGCGGGAAGGTGAACCTCGACTCCATACTCTCGATCACGCAGATGCCTCCTGGGATACCGGTGGCTGCCGTCGGGCTAGACCGCGGCGAGAACGCGGCTCTATTGGCTGTTCAGATTCTCTCGTTGAATGACGAGTCCTTGGCCGAACAACTGCAGGAGCACCGCAAGAAGCTCGCAGAATGGGTCATGGAGGACAACAGGTCCCTCGGTGAGTGAGTGTTCGACGCGAAATCGTTCACCGATACGCAGGTCGAGACGATACGCAGGCAGGTCGAAGAAAAAGCGATCATAGCTTGCTCAGGCGGCGTCGACAGCACCGCCGCGGCCGTCCTGGCATCTCGGGCTCTCGGTCCGAACCTTCTCGCGGTCTACGTCGACAACGGGCTCATGAGGAAAGGGGAGAGCGAGCAGGTCGCCGCCATGCTGGAGAAGCTCGGCGTCAGCTACCGGGTGATCGATGCCGCCGATGAATTCCTATCTGCATTGACGGGAGTGACCGAACCGGAGGAGAAGAGGCGGATCATCGGAGGCAAGTTCATCGAGGTCTTCGAGCGAGAGGCGGAATCGTTCGGGGCAGAATGCCTAATACAGGGGACAATCGCCCCCGACTGGATCGAAAGCGGCGGGAAACTCAGAGACCGAATCAAGAGTCATCACAACGTGGGAGGCCTGCCCGACGTCATGAAGCTCAAGTTGGTCGAGCCTCTGAGGGACCTTTACAAGGACGAGGTCAGGCAGGTCGCGAGGGTCCTTGGGGTCTCAGTTTCAGAGAGGCAGCCTTTCCCCGGACCGGCGCTGGCCGTGCGGGTCATGGGCGAGGTGACGAGGGAAAAGGTCGCGCTCGTCAGGGAGGCATGTTCCATCGTCGAGGAGGAGATTGAGAGGGCCGCAAAGGCGGGGACCATGCCGCTTCCATGGCAATACTTTGCCATGCTCCTCGACACGAAGAGCGTCGGCGTGCAGGGGGACCTGAGGGTCTACGGCTACACTGTGGGGATAAGGGCTGTCGACTCAGTCGACGGGATGACCGCGTCGTATTCGAAGATACCGCACGACGTCCTCGAGACAATCTCCGTGAGGTTGACGAACGAGATCAAGGGCGTAAACAGGGTCGTCTACGACATCTCGAACAAGCCACCGGCCACTATCGAGTGGGAGTAGCTAGGGGCTTGGCGGGGGCTGCCAGCGGTACTCCTGTGCTTGGATCGGATACTGTGCCGCCATTGTTTCCCAGACTGGCTTGATCACATGGGATTTCAAGCGTCTGTGGGCATCGCGGTAGAGGATGAGGAACAGCACCAGGGAGATCATTAAAAGAAGGCCGCCAATGAGACTCGGGACGAGCCGCAATGCATAGGAATCGAGAACACTCGAAGCGGGCAAGAATGCCAGGCTCAAGGCGTAAATGCCTGACAGCACCGCCGCCGTCACATAGAGCCCGACAGCGGTGATGCCAAAGTTCTGTTTCTCTGGGGGCGTGAATGCCTTGACCATATAGAACAGAATCAGGGCAATCATCACCGAGAAGAGCATCCCGAGCACTGCGGAGACGACTGCGAAGACGGGCGATGGCGTATATGTACCACCGCTTGGGTTTGAGAGACTCCCCAGGGAGGCGACCACGGAAGCGAAAGAAACTGCCATACTGGCGAAGAAAAAAGCTATGGCCGCGATGAAGAACGTCATCGCCTTGCCCATGTCTTTCTCGTGCGCGATCCCGTATTCCGTCTTGCCTTTGTGGACACTCCAGAATCCGATGATCGCGAGGATTATGAGGACGAGATAGAGGGCGAGAAGGCCGCAGAAGAGCGCGAGAAATCCTATCGCCGACGCCAAGAAGCTCGGGTCGTAGCCGCTTGTCATTTGGCCTGCAAAGAAGTACACGGCATAAGGCAATATTAGGGCGAGGATGACCACGACAATATAGATCGTTATCGCGTTCGCCAAGCTGCGAATCCCTCTCGCGGTCTGCGTTTCCACCACGAACATCGGTGCGCCGAAATAGCTAGCCATGCTGGTATCCTCCTATCCTCATCAGCGTCACTCCGTGCGATTTCTTTGGCTCTCGAGCGGATTGCATTGGCTCTACTTAATATCTGCCGCTGTCTTTGCGTCTGATAATCCTTATAGTCCCCCGAGTGCGTCTCTGGCGCGAATGAAGGTCTACGTCGTCGACAATGGCGGGCAGTGGACTCACCGCGAATGGCGGGTGCTGAAGTACCTTGACGTCGAGACGGAGATAATCCCCAACACCACTCCGCTGAGCGAGCTCTCCGGAGTCCACGGGCTTGTGCTCTCTGGCGGTGCTCCCAGGGTTGGACTCGACGCCAGCCAGATGGGGCGGAACGAGGAGTACATCGCCGAGGCGCCATTTCCAATCCTCGGCATATGCGCGGGCCACCAGTTCATGGCCCTGATGCTTGGAGGCGATGCGAAGCCCGCCAAAATTCCCGAGTTCGGGAAGGCGGAGCTCACCGTGGATGAGGAGGACGATCTCTTCAAGGGCCTTCCAACGACATTCGAGGTCTGGGAGAGTCACAACGACGAGGTCACAAGGCTCCCGCCGAAGTTCACCCTGCTGGCGCATTCGAAGAACTGCGCGACACAGGCGATGAAGTCGTCAGAGAAGCCGCTCTATGGCGTGCAGTTCCACCCTGAGGTGGAGCACACTCAGCACGGGTATGAGATTTTCAAGAACTTCCTGAAGGTATGCGGGGATTGGAAATGACCGACGCAGAGGTGCTCGCCGAGGCGATCAAGAGCAGGCGGGGAAAACAGACGCTGGAGCAAGCTGTGGGTCGCGCCGTCCGCAACCGCGCGGGAAAGTACGAGGACTACATGCGGATAATGGCGGACGTGCGGGATCTAGCCGAGACCAAAGGCATCAGCGTCAACGAGGCGGCCAAAGAGCTTGCGAATCAGCCGTAGATCTCTTTGTTCACGATGAACTCCGGCTTGTTGCCGCGGAGCACCATGTCGACCTGTTCGACGATCGTCATCCCTGCGCGTAATTGCGCTTCGTGAGTAGAGGCACCGATGTGCGGCGTCATGAAGACGTTCTCGAGTTCAAGGAGCGGGCTGCCCGTCGGTGGCTCGTTCTCGAACACGTCGAGGGCCGCGCCCGCTATCTTCCCGGATTTCAGAGCCTCGGCAAGTGCCTTCTCCTGAACGACCTCTCCGCGGGCACAGTTGATCAGGAACGCGGTCTTCTTCATCGAGGCGAACTCCTGCGATCCGACCATGCCCTTAGTCTCCGGGGTCAGGGCGGTGTGGACGCTCAGGAAGTCCGATTCGGCGAATAGAGCGCCCTTGTTGACCAGATCGATCTTGTTCTGCTTGGCGATGGCTGGCGGGAGGTAGGGGTCGAAAGCTATCGTCTTCATGCCGAACGCCTGCGCTCTCTTCGCGACTTCCGTGCCTATCCTGCCGGACCCGAGCAGACCGAGAGTCTTGCCGCTCAGCTCCGTCCCCATGAACGCCTTCTTCTCCCACTTCCCCGACTTGATGCTCTTGTCGGCGGTGGGCAGCTTCCTCGCGAGCGAGAGCATGTGACCGATTGCGAGCTCGGCCACTGAGACTGTACTCCCCGTCGGCGCGTTCACCACGGCGATCTTGCGCTTCGTGGCGGCGGCGATGTCGACGTTATCCACGCCGACTCCCGCGCGCCCCACGACCTTCAGGTTCTTGCCTTTCTCGATGACCTGCGCGGTCACTTTCGTCTTTCCGCGGACGATTAGCGCGTCGTACTTCTCGATGTTCTTCAGGAGGTCTTCGGGACTCATCTCGATCGCGTCGACCTGATGTGATGACTGCAGTTTAACGAGAGCTTCCTTCTCAATGCCGTCTGTTACGAGTACCTTCATGGTAATCGGAAGTGGTGATACTGAGGTCCGATAAATAGCTCACCGCGGGAGCTGGGTCGCGAAGTACCACATGGCGATGATGAGGAGAATCACGATAACCAATGCCACGGCAAGCATCCACTTGGCGACCTTCTTGTCCGAGCCGAAGATAATCGGTATCGGACCGACGAAGACGACCCCGCCGAATCTCTTGGCGGGCTGCTGTGGAACGGTCGCCTGCGGTGCGGAGGCGTTCGGCTGGGCCGGAGCCTCTCTCATGGGCGCGGCCATGGAGACGAAGAAAAGGAATATCGCGGCGAAGATCAGGGCCATCCCCGCCAAAGCCCAGATGTTCGAGCTCTGGACCACCGGTATGATGACAACCAAGGTGAACGTCATCTCGCCAAGGTAGGCGGCGTATGCCAGCAGCACTATCCCGAGGACGAACAGTGCGAGTGCTGCGGCTGTGAGGTGGCGCATCGCGCCTCAATAGGCGACGTCGGTTCATAATGCTTCGGTCTCCTTCACAGCCTGTGGAGGCGGCCGAATCCAAGTTGTTCTCAGGATTGATGATTGGGTGGACAAGCTGAAATAAGCCTCGCAGAATCGATTCGCGAGCGTGATCGATTGACAGCGGTCTCTCCGGAGCTACTGGTAGTGCTGACCCTATCGATCCTGTGCGGCGTGCTCGGGATTTTCCTGATGACGCACAGGACGATTCGGAAGATGCGTGGCGGTCTGCTTTATAGGCTGAGCATGGGGCTCGCGGCCCTGGGCGTGGTGCTGACGCTCAACGCCGTCGCCCGGCTTTTCACCATCCAAGAGCCGTGGCCGGACGGTCTGCTGATCGCAGCTTTGGTCATTCTGTTCTTCATCGGATATTCCGCCTGGAACAATGCGCACGAGATGGGGATAGAAGGGTAGGACATGAGCCCGCTCTGGAACATGGGTCTTGTCTGGAGCGAGGTGTATGACCGCATCCTCGCTGACATGAAGACGATCTGGGGGGAGATGGCCGTGTTCATGATCAAGAAGCGGGCGAACGACGCCAAGGCAGACCTATCGCGTCTCAGGAAGGAGGACTTGGAGAGGATCATAGAGCTGCTGCGGGAGAAGACGCTGCCGTCCACGCTGGGACCGGATGGAGCTGATGCGAAGGCGCGGCAATATCTGGCATGGCTTGGCGATGGGTCGCCGGTGACATAGACTCGCGGACCACCCATCAGGCAGTCCTGCGATCCGAGACTCAACCGTCTGGATGATTCAAGGCGCCAAGCGATAATCATGCCGAAGACGAAGTCGTCTATCGCCCCCGGAGTCCACGTCATCGTCAGAAATCAGATCACCTGGCGGGTCGTCCTATTGACCTGTTCCAATAAAGAGGAGCATAAGAGCAGGTAGGTAATTGGTTAAGAACAGGTCCATATTGGGTGACCACAGATTCTTCGACATGAGGCGTGGAGAGGACGCTCGGTTGATCAGCCCGGAATCCTCTGAGTTATCGCGTTTTAAACATCGATTGGCGAATCCTTCCGCAAACTTCTCAGCGTCAAGAAGAGGAGTCCACCCAGAAGTATCGTCAAGTCGACGCCTGTCCCGAGCCCTATTATAGGCGGCATGGAGAGTTGCCCCGTCAACAGTGAGACTATCCCCGTACCCGCCTCTGCGATAGAGAATGGCAGCGAGGTGAACATGAACGCTTTCGCCACCGCCATCGTGTCCTTCCCGCCCTTCCACGGCCTCCTCTTCGACGACCATACTCCCGCCACGAGCAGGATGACCGCGAAGACGAGGGCCACCATCGGTTTGTAGTTCACCGCCACTTCAGTCGTCGGCCTGACGGTCAGCGACCTCTCCTGCTCGACGTTGCCAAGGTTGTCGATCGAGTAGTAGTATATGGTGTGCTCCCCCTCGGCGAGGGTGAAGCCGCCTGTGTAGACTATCCAGCTCCCGCCATCAATCCTGTACCTGGTGACGTTCACTCCGCATCCCGCATCGGTGGCGGTGAGGGTGAACGGGGCGGCGGGGGAGATCATTGTAACAGGTGGCGTGTCGTCGAGAATCAACGTCTCGTTCCGGATGCTTTCCACGTTCCCGAGGTAGTCGAACGAAAGGAATTCCACGTACCAGGTTCCGTCCCTTCCCGCCAGACTGAACGATGAGGAGTAGTCCCTCCATTGGGACCACGATCCGTCCCAGAGGCGATAGAACGTTGAGTTGGAACCGACACCGCCATCCACCGCAGAGAGAACAAGAGGGGTCGAGGAATTGACGAAGCTCCCGCCAGTCAGGTACTTCGGTTCACCGATCGAGATGGCGGAGGCGGGAGGAATGTCGTCAATCCTCATCACCCGCCACGAGACGACTTCGATGTTCCCGACGTTGTCCTCGGAGTACCACTCTACGTAGTGGTCCCCATCGCCGGACAGGAAGAAGGAGGACGAGTATTCAATCCACGTGACGTTGTCTATCCTGTACCGGGTGTGGTTGATGCCGGTACCACTCTGGTCGATGACGCTGAGGTCAAGGGGCGTGGAGGACCTGACGTACATCACCGAGGCGGGGGAGGTGTGGCTCGGTATGCCGATGACAAGAGAGGTGATTGGGCCCGTGACGACATCTATCGTCCAAGTGTAAACGTTGTTAGTCTCGTTCCACTCAGTCACGTTGTTCCAGTAATCGACGTCCGCGGACACGAGGTATGTGCCCGGTGTCGCGGGAGACATCCACGTGGCGGTGAACCGCGACGAGTTGCCGCCAGCCAGGACCGGGCTCACGCTGAAGGTGGCGAATGGGATGGCGGGAGCGGACTCATCATAGAACGCGAGGGTCGAGCCGTTGGAGTCGGTCGCGTTCCCCTGGTTGTGCACGACTACCGAGAGGGACACGGGCTTCGAGAGGCCGGTCTTGATCGGCGGTTGAGGCAGCGGCAGGAACGGGACGTAGTCGGGCTTTGTAATCGGCAACGACTGCACGAAGACGCTCACGCACGCCATGTTGTTCGTCTCATTGATTTCGGCCACGACATTGTCAGGGTCGGCGACGACGCATATCTCGTGGCTTCCTGGAGGGGAGGCGATCCATGCGACCGTGACGTTCTCCGCGCCACCCGCCTGTATTGGCGGGAGTGGCTGGTCCGCCCCTATCTGGAATGATGGCGGCAGACCATCATAGAACCTCGTCGCAGTCGGCTCCGATGCGTTGCCGCCGACGTTGTGAATCGTGGCGTTGATTTCAACCGCGGAACCTTCGGTGAACGGCGATGGAGGCGAAAAGCCAACGTCCGATGGCGACACGGACAGGTCTGGTATGGGCGGAGTGATGACTTCGATCTGGTCGCAAGCTTGGTTGTTGCTCTCGTTGAGTTCCAGGATTGTGCTGGCGGGATCCGCAACGGCGCATATCAGGTGAACGCCTGGAGGCTCCGCAGTCCAAACGATCGACGTGGGGAAGGCTCCTCCATGGGGAATGAAAGGTATCACTCTGTCCGGTCCTATCTGGTTCGA
Organism: Thermoplasmata archaeon; assembly: GCA_041489255.1. Lineage (GTDB taxonomy): Archaea > Thermoplasmatota > Thermoplasmata > RBG-16-68-12 > JAFNFQ01 > JAFNFQ01. The sequence goes on from JBGPQV010000027.1 coordinate 29,657, forward strand.
CATCGAGGGCGGGCCGTCGAAGAACCTTACGAGAACGCTCGACGCATCGGCATCGCCCAAGTTGTGGACGTCTGCACTCACGGTAATGGGATTGCCTGTCTCGACGGGACTCAGCGGATTGAACGTGATGTCCGGCGGCCCTAGTTCGAGGTCGGGTAATGGCGTTGGTATCGACGAATTGAGCTTCATGATGAAAGCGTCACTGCCGCCGTTATATATGGTGTCGAACGCGCCGGGTGTGACAGGGAAGTCTGGGGAGGATGTCGCTCCCGCCAAGTACAAGTTGCCTGCTCCGTCGAGCGTTATTGAGCCACAGCTGTCGAGCGCTGAACCTCCAAGGTATGAGGCGAAGAGGAGTGAACCGGTCGGGCTCACGCTTGCGACGAATGCATCCCCAGAGCCATTCAATGTCCTGTCTATGGCATCGTTGGTCACCGGGAAGTCTGTGGACATTGTGAATCCTACTACGTGCGAGACGCCGGTGGCATCCACAGCGACAGACAACGCACCGTCGACGAACGTGCCTCCAAGATACCGGCTGAACACAAGCGCACCAGTGGTATCAATCTTAGCAATGAATCCATCCATCGCGGATCCGCCTAATGCGTTCACGGCGATAGGGAAGTTGGCAGATTCGGTAGTGCCGACTACGTACGCGTTGCCTGACGAATCGAGGGCTAGACCAAAGCCTTGGTCGCGAGCGCTCCCGCCGAGGTATGTGCCGTAGACGAGGGAGCCTGTGTCGTTGGACTTCACGAAGAAGGCGTCCATGGTCCCTCCGAGCGTGGTGTCCATGCCGCCTGGCACTGGAAAGTCCGCGGAGGATGTAACACTTGTTGCGTACATATTGCCATTACCATCTACCCAGATTGCCCCGCCTTCACCGGCCCAGGATTCGTCGCCGCTTCCTCCGAGGAATGTCGAATACTCCAGGGTAGGAATCGATGGTACGATCTTTGAGACGAACATGTCCGATCCCCCTCCGATATGCGTCTGAAAAGCATCCGGCGTTACCGGGAAGTCCGACGAGTTGGTCGCTCCCAGAATGTAGATTTTATTCGAGGAATCGATCGTGATTGACATGCCCTCATCGGAACTCATCCCGCCAAGATAGGTTGAGAATATAAGGCCATCACCTGAGGCATTCAGCATTGAGACGAAGGCATCGTCCGTCCCTTTGAGAGTCTGTTGGATTGCTCTGTAAGTCGGATAATCGGGCGATTCCGTCGAACCAGTGAGAACGCATTCGCCTGAAAAATTAACCGCGACAGAGATGGCGCGATCAACTTCAGAGCCGCCTAGGTAGGTCGCATAAAGCAACATGTCACCGGCTGCGCCGAGCCTCACGACGTACGCATCTTCCGATCCATTCAAATCCACGCTGAACGCACCAGGAGTCGCTGGGAAATCAATGGAGCCCGTACCGCCGACAACGCACGCATTGCCGCCACGGTCGACCGCGATACCCCATGCGTCATCTGCCCTATCACTCCCTCCAAGAAAGGTAGCGTAGACAATGGGATCAATCGTCAGAATACGGTCCCGAGACCATCCGCTGCAATCGATTCCATACGCATTGCTGCCGCGAATAGCGAGGACACATGCAACCTCGCGACCAGTGTCATCATATGAACGCGGCAGAAGATCCCACACCCTACCTAACGGCGTGTCGACAGCAATTCCTGCACCGTCCAGTTGTATGCTGTCGACTCCTTCAAGCGAAAGTTGGATCACCTTCGGGTCTGCGCCAGGATGAACGACGAACTCATACTTCACTCCGTCTAACCACGGGCGGTAGGAAAGGTCGATTCCATCGTACAAGTTCGGATACAACACCGCTCTGAAGTTCGGCACGTCGGTTCTCCACCTATCCGAATCATTTCCGACGAAAAAGTTGCTCTTGAAAGCGAGGCGGTCTCTGCCAATCGGCTGCACCAGATTCGCTCCCTCGAAGCGAAGCTTGTAGGCGAAAGTCTGAACTCGTACATTGGTTGAGTATGCGCTGTTCATCATTGAGTGAGAATGGGTCCCAGCCCTTTCCTCCCCCCTTCTCAAAACGAACATAACGCCATCGTCCATGAATCCCACTAGTGGGTCGCCCCTAGAATGGAATCTGATCGCGTCCAACGTCTGGCCTCTATTCTCGATGAAGAAGCTTCCGAGAGAGCTCAAAGCATCTGGATAATCTCGGGCAGAATCTACGATCATAGAATGACGAATCATGCCGATTTGGCGAACAGGGAAGAAAAGAGATGAAATGAGGATGATGAAAGCGGCGCCTACTGAAAGATGGGCGATCAAAGTTGAATGTAATCGTCTTCTGTTCGAATAGTTGTTTTCGAACATATGATGTCTTCCTCAACAGAACTTCGTTGCTGCGTCGTCATCAATATACTCCACGGATTGCAGCCTTCGGAGGGTGGAATCATTCTTGTCGCGGTGCACGATTGCTATCGATACATTAGTTTGATACTGACCTTCCGTCAATAGTATTCCCCTGCGCACTTCTCCCAAGAATGATCGTCGAGATAAAAATGTGATGTAACCGCTGTCCTGCAGCGCAAGCAAGTGAATTGCACGGCCTTTTTCCACGATTTGGACAAGGCACGAATCAGTATTCACTTGCACGGATGGGACTTGGCTCAATCCTTCAGACCTGCACCGGGGGTCGTTTATTCTTTGCACGCGGTGACTTGATGCGGGGATCTCCATATATCTTCCCCTGAAACATGCACCATCTAGCTTGGTGGTCGAAACCATTTGATAGTCGGCAACCGTGCCTCGGATGATTGAACTCATGTGGTATGCGACCCCCTTCATTGGACAGATCCTGACCCGTTTCACTTTGCACTCACGCTCACCTCCTCGTGATACTCGCTCGGCGTCATCCACCTCAACCTCTGCTTCGGCTTAATGGTGTTGTAGTCCTCCCTCGCCCACGCC
>JBGPQV010000028.1:0-27219 GCA_041489255.1 Thermoplasmata archaeon
AGGCGTGGCGGTTCGAGACGCTGGACGACTTCCTGTTCTACTACAACCAGGTCAGGCCTCACCAGTCCTTGGACTACGAGAAGCCTTTGGAGGTGTTCCTTGCAGACCCACTCCCGTTCCACTAATTATTGCGTAGTACAATCGTCAGGGTTTGTGTCAAATCCAGAAATAAGTTCCTTGGAGAGACCGCAATACCCCCGTTGCATCAATGTCTTGAATTGACCGGACGGATTAGGTTTACATGGTTCGCGAGGCATTGTGAGTGCCAATGGAGTGGTGGCAGGATCCCGCATTCTTGACGCAAATCACCGCCATTCTCGCTATACTCGTGACGCTGGTTGGCGGTCTCCTTTACCTTTGGCGCTGGGGAAGGTCGCACGATCGCGTCCACGCCAAACTCGAGGCATTGCCAGGGAGAGTCGACGATCTGGACAGGAAAGTGTCCGCGCTTCTTGCGATCGAGGTCGACCGCAACCGAACCTCTGGGACAAGGTGAAGGCGTACAGCCCGGCGAAATCGAATCCGTACGACCCCGCGCACAAGAACGCGTTGCTCGACAAGATGCGCTCGGGCACAATCAAGCTTCAAGAGGCGCGCGAGCTCGAAGCCATCCTCAACGAAGACCTCGCCCGGGCACGGGTGGAAGGTGCGGGCGCGATGGTTGCAATAATCGCAATCCTCGGAGCCCTCGGCGCGCTGATCTACCTGCTGACACGCGAGTAACCATCCCGGGCAGCACTTTCAATGCCGACATTTCTTTCCCCCTAATAGACAGCTTCTGTCCGCCAGCGAGCGCGGAATCAGGCATGGTTCGTCGATGCTTCCCGCTTGTCAGGTTTCATGAAGATTGCACGAACCGCTGGAGCCCCGGACAGCAAGGCGTTTATCGATGCCCGCCGTTGTCTGCAACGATGAGGGTCCTGCAATGCCCCCAGTGCGGCTCGCCTGACATCTACTACGAGGCCGGGCTGATCACCGGACAGAAGTATCACTGCAACAAGTGCGACTACGTCGGCTCCTTCGTCATCGAGCGCGACATGCCGGAACCCTAGGCGTACATCACGCCAGGTTCTTTCTGCCTCGTCAGGCTCTCGCCGAACACCTTGTCGACGGCCTTCTCGAAGTCCGCCATCGTCACGTAGTCCCTGTTGTCGCGGATGGCGAACATGCCTGCCTCGGTGACCATCGCCTTGATGTCGGCGCCCGTCGCGCCGTCTGCCTCCTTGGCCATCGCCTCGAAGTCGATGCCCTCGGCCATGTTCATCCTGTGCGTGTGTATCTTGAATATCTCGCAGCGCGCCTCGAAGTTGGGCACGGGTATCGCGATTATCCTGTCGAACCTCCCCGGCCTCATCATCGCCTCGTCCAGGATGTCCGGGCGGTTCGTGGCCCCGATGATCCTGACGTTGCCTATCGGGTTGAAGCCGTCGAGCTCGGCGAGGAACTGCATCAGCGTCCTCTGGACCTCCCTGTCGCCCGAGGTGGCCATGTCCAGCCTCTTCGCGCCTATGCTGTCCAGCTCGTCAATGAACACTATGGATGGGGCCTTCTCCCTCGCCATCTGGAAGAGCTCCCTCACCAGCCTCGCGCCCTCGCCTATGTACTTCTGCACGAGCTCCGAGCCGACGAGCCTGATGAACGTGGCGTTCGTCTGGTGGGCGACAGCCTTGGCCAGCAGGGTCTTCCCGGTCCCAGGGGGCCCGACGAGCAGCACGCCCTTTGGCGGGTCTATCCCGACCTTCTTGTAGAGTTCCGGCCTCAGCAGCGGGTCCTCCACCGCCTCCCTGATCTCGATTATCTCCTTGTCCAGGCCGCCGACGTCCTGGTAGGCCATGTCCGGCTTCTCGATTATCTCCGCGCCCATGACGATCGGGTCGAGCGACGGCGGCAGGACGCCCATCACCGCCAGGGTCTGCTTGTTCAGGGCGACCCTCGCGCCGGCCTGGATGTTCTCCTTCGCGATGTACTCCGCCGTGTTGACGATGAAGTCCGGGCCGGTCGAGCTCTTGACGACGACGCGGCCGTCCGCGAGGATGTCGCGTATGTTCCCTATGATGAGCGGCGGGGTCTTGAGCCTGTCCAGCTCGGCCCTGAGCCGCTTGACCTCCTTCTGCAGGCGGAGCAGCTCGCTCTCCGCGTAGCGCTTCTCGCCCTCTATCCGGCGAGACGCCTCTGCGAGCTTGTCGTTCTTATCCTCCAGAAGTGCGATGCGTTCAGAGAGCTTCTCGTGGAACTCCCTGATTTGTTCGTCTTCCATGGTTTACCCTCAAAGAAGTGCTCGAGGAGTCCTCGGTGAGCTTACTTATAAATTGGGCAGGGTCTATTTAGCGTTTGTGGGGTCGTTTCCATGCACTGCGAACTTTGCGGCGCTGAAGTACCGCGCACCAAGATTGTGACCATCGAAGGCACGACCCTCTCGGTCTGCCCCAACTGCGCCAAATTCGGCGATCAGACGAGCGTGCCTCTGAAGAAGCAGCCAGGCGTCCCGGCGGAGATACTGCGGCGCCTCGAGGCGAGGAAGAAGCGCATGACCGTCAGGGACGTCTACTCCAGGGAGGGCGAGGAGACCCTCGTCGACGACTACTCCGAGAGGATAAGGAAGGCCAGGGAGAAGAAGGGCTGGAAGCAGGTGGAGCTGGGGACGAAGGTCAACGAGCGCGTGAGCATCATCGCCAGGCTGGAGTCCGGCGAGATGATCCCCACCGATGCAGTCGTGAAGAAACTGGAGAAGGCACTCGAGATAAAGCTGAGGGAGAAGGTCGAGGCGGTCGCCGCGATGAAGAGCAGCGTCGAGTCCAAGCCGCTGACGCTCGGAGACCTGATCAGGGTGGAGAAGGAATGAAGAACGCGCCATTCTACGCCCTCGTCGGCGTGGTGGCGATCGTTCTCGGCCTGCTCGTCATCGCCATCTTCCTCCAGGCCATCCAGGGGCAGCTGCCCGAGAACGTCGTCGGCGGCATGTGCCTGATAATATTCCTCATCATCGCGACGATCGGGTACGAGATGGTCGCGAAGCCTGGACTCTACTTGAGGCGCAAACCCGTGGAAGAGCCCGAGAAGAAAGAAGAGACGGCGTCGGCAGAGGAAGGCACGGAGAAGAAGCCCGGTTCACCCTGACCTCGACATGATCTCCCTTTCCGCACCGTCGAGCAGGTCAGATACATCGACCCCCAGGTCCCGCCCTACGATCAAGGCGGCGACCTCGGCCTCCACGTCCATCATGTCCTGGATTGAGTTGATCATCGAGACGACCTGCTTCCTCTCGAGCTTCGTTGCGGCGGTGATCCTCTCGAGCACCTTGACGAAGATGCTCGGCGGCGCCACCCCCGCCTGGAGGAGGGCGGGTGGCGGCTTGTAGTCGAGGGGGATGTCCATCCCCGCCGCGTCGAAGGATAGCTTGAGCTTGCCGTCAACGACCAAGAGGAGCTTGGAGTCGAGTCCGATCTGCATCAACCTCTGCGCTTCCTTCGGCGGGAACCATCCGAGGTCCATCGACGCAGACATGACGAAGTCCTTCTCCGACATCGCCTCCCGCCCCTTCCGCTTGAAGAGGAACGCGATCGCCTTCTTCACTTCTTCCATGGAGTGCACCGCCGGATTGGCAGCATGGCGGGTAACTGCATAAATGATGCGGTTCCCAGCCCGGCATGTTTAATACCTAGGCGGTCAATGATTCACCGCTCCAGCAACAAGGTCGCAGAGAATTGTGATCTGCGATGCAAGCTGGAGAGGGTACCGACATGGGTCCCTCCGCGATAGCCCCGCGACGGGGCGTCAATGAACGGAGGCCAACCCCGGTATCCAACAATCCCTCGACAAGGGTCAGGGCGAGGAGAGAGCAAAGCTCACGATGAATCGCGCTGTTACTGTCGAGGGACATCCTAGTCCTTGATCGCCCTTCGACGCTCTTTTCTCCACCTGCCCAGGATCGGGAGGAAAATGCCGACTCCCGCCACAAGCACGACCATGTCTTCGAACTCGGGGATCACGCTGAACTTCGTCTCGTAGGCGCCGGAGCCGCTGCCCTGGCCCCAGAGCCAGCAGACGGTGCCGGTGTCTGATGCGGAGTATATTGTCGTAAGGTAGCTCTTCGCGGTCGTCGATGTGTCTATCCCGGAGATGGACGACCAGCTCCCTCCCGAATACTTCTTGGCGGTGATCTGGTTGCTGCTGTCTATCCAGAAAACGTAGAGGTCGCTCGACATGAGGGTGATCGAGGGGTACACGTTGTTGGTGGTCGTCGTGACCACGGTCGCGGTGCCCCAGCTCGTCGTCCTCTGGCGGTAGATCACCCGGCCCGTGGAGTCGGAGAAGACAAGGTTGATGTTGTACGATGAGTCGACGACGACGGAAGGACCCTTGGTGCTGACCCCTGACGAGGTCGTGTTGATGGTCTTCTGGCTCGTCCACCAAGTCGAATTGCCCGCGGTGTACATCTTGCCGTATATCGTCCCGTCGGCGTACCAGAGCCCGTACATGTTCCCGCTCGCCAGGGGGACGATCACTCCATAGATGTTGGCGTTGGCGATGTCTGCCGCCATGAGCGGGGTGAACGTGCCCCATGCAGACACGCTGTCCGTGCTCGTGGAGCGGATCGCCGCGAAGTTGTAGTCGGCCTCCTGTTCGCTGCTGGCGACCCAGATATACCCTGATGTGTCCCTGCATATGAACGCGATTTTGCTCACCATATTCTTGGTGCTTATGGTGACAAGAGCCTCCGAATCCCATGTTATCGTGGAGCCGCTTATGCTCCCTCTCCTGGCGAATACCTCCTTGTCACTGGCTGCGTCGTCGCCGACAACGTAGACGGTCTTGATCGAACCGGATGAGTAGAACCAGACCGATGTTGCCTTCACTCCCGCCGATGTGAAGGCCGCGCTGTAGCCATTCATCCACGTCTCGCCGGTAGAGCTGTACGTGTAATAGGTCGTCGTGCCGTCATCGTGGAAAGCCCAGAAATAGGTGCCATCGTAGAAGACCCGGCGCTGGTGTGAGTACTGCGTGGGGGTGGAGGAGGTCGAGGTGTCCACGGTGACGCTCTTCACCGACGTGCTGTATACGCTGAAGCGCACGTCCCTCGTTGTGAATGGCGCGTCTGTCCAGGCCCAGCAGATATTGGATGAGCCTGAGGTCTCGTAGATCGAAGTGAGGGACGACTTCGATATCGTGCTCGTCTCTATGCTGATGGTGGACCAGGAACCGCTCGAATACTTCTTCCCCTTGATCTGGTTGCCGGAATCCCTCCAGAGCGCATAGAGGTCGCCAGAGCCCGTCTCGCGGGAAAGTGCGGGGTACACGTTGCCCGAGCCGCTGTCCAACGTTGTGGCTGCATTCCAAGACGTGGTCCTCTGGCGGTACAGGACATTCCCCGATGGCGAGTTCGCGATGTAGACGATATTGATATACGCCCAGCCGTCCACCACCGCGCTCGCCGCGGCGTAATAGACCGAGGCGGGCGCTGTGTCGATCGACTCGACGCTCCCCCATGTGCTTGTGCTTGACGTGTACTTCTTGCCCGCGATGTTGCCGTTCTCATACCAGAGCGCGTACACATCCCCGCCAGATAGGGGCAGGATCTCTGGTTCAATGTAGGTGTTGCCCACATCTGAAGAGAGCATGTTTCCCGACCATACCCATGCGGTCACGCTGTCGGTGCTGGTCGAGCGGAAGACGGTGATTGAATAAGCGCCGGTCCCGGTCTTGTTCATCGCAGTCACCCACACGTATCCGGTTGATGATCTGCAGATGAACGGGGCTTTCGAAGCCAGCGTGTTGGTTGAAATCGACAACGCCGTGTCAGCTGCTGCCCACGTTATCGTCGTGCCGCTGATCGACCCTTTTCTCAGATAGATATCCTTCGAAACCGAGCTTTTGTCGCCCGCGATGAAGACCGTGCTCCCGCCGGCATAATGCCATACCGAGGCGAGCTGGACGCCCGTGTTCGAGAACGCCTGCTGCCTCGTGTTCACCCATGACATCCCGTCCGAGCTGTACTCATACTGAGTCTCTGTGCCGTCCCAATAGAATGCCCAGAAATAGGTCCCATCGTGGAAAATCTTCCGCTGATAGTGGTAGCCCGTCGGACTCGTCGAACTGGACGTGTCGATGATCCCCGTCGGGTCGAGGATCACCGGGTAAGCTCTCTTCTGATCGAGGAACCACTCCAGCGGCGCCTCCATGGAGAGCAGCCAGCCGCCGTCCGATTTCTGAACCCTGAACGACCCGCCCACTCTGGCCTCCACATCCCCCTGCTCGTATGCGAACGGGGCTTGCAGCGTGAGGAGGTTTCCGCCAGCGGATCTCACTTGGATGTCGCCGGATGTGGCGAAGTCGCCCGACTGCGCGACCCCGTTGACCGCCAACGCCGTTTCGTTGCCCAACGATATCTTTCCTCTGATCACGAGCATGTCGCCGACTGCCGGGACTGCTGACGGGTCTTGCAGAACTATGTCATGTTTCACTTTGTTGAGCTGGACGGTGTATCTGTCTTGAACGCCGGGGAACAACCCCCGGTACTCGATGCTATTCCCTGCAACGTTCGCGTTCACTCCTGTGACTGCACTCGCCAATCTGAACTCGCCGTTTGCGAGCGTGCCGATGGCAAGCGGCTGCCAGGAGAACTGCAGGTCTCCTCTCGACAGCAGGGAGAATGCTTGACCGTCGCTCTCGCCAGTGAAGTAGGCCGCCATGCCGTTCTTCTCGACGGCATAGGCGTACAAGCCTTCCGTTGCCGTGAACTTGAGGCTCGCGCTCTGGAGTCTGCCGGCATCGTCCAAGTAGGTATCCACTTCGCCCGCCTCGCCCATGACGGTTCCGTCAGCGAATACCCCGCGGGTGCCGCGCCTCGATGACTGTGCGATGTCGCCGGCAGAACCGCGCCAGTCCGTTGTCGCCCAGGAGACCCTGGAATCAGAGTTGAGTCCGGGAATCGCTCCGGAGGCCTCGATGCGATCCTGCTCGAGAGCGTATGAAGCGGCTCCCGTCAGCGTCCATGTCCACTGACCTTGCGTTGTTCCCGAGTGCCGCCAGACACCCGAGTTCGTGACCCTGCCTTCCCTGCCGCGCAGCTCGACCATGTAGTCGGCACCGATGTTCCCCACGAGGAATCCTGTGGCGGTGCTGTTGTCGACGTCGACGAAGAACCTCGCCGAGTCCTCTCCGTTGACGGGCGGCCTCAAGGTCGGACCGATGTAGAGACTCACAAAGCGTCCTGCATAGGGGACCGTGAAGTTGGCGGGAATAGTGGTGTTCAGCCACTGGTCAGTTCCAAATGGATAGTCAATCAACGAGTCGCCGTCGATGTCGTGGTTGGAGTCCACATCGGGGGTCCCGTCGTTGTTGAAATCGAACGGGAACAGGTCGACCGTGTCCGGAACCGTGTCCCTGTCGGTGTCTGCCACGGTGGGGGTCGTGGTGTTAGGTGCGGGGATGCTCGGCTGCGGCGTCGCGACGCCTTCAAGGGCCCGTCCCTGGAGCCTGAGATAGAAGTACGCTGAGCCGGAGATGTTGGCGTCGAATGAGGCGATGTCGAGACTGTCCACGCCCTGCGTGCTCGATTCCCCGATGGAGTCAGTCTCGGGATTGGTCCAATCCTCGAACCCGCCATCGATAACCCTGCCTGTCGGTACGAAGCCCAAGTAACCTAGCGGGTATGTCGCCGTGAGATTGAGCCGCGTGATCGCCCAAGGTCCGCCGCTTGCACGTGTCGGCGACACAACATCGTCCATGGGCAAGTTCAAACCCAACGTCTTCCCGTCTGAGAGCGATGTGTCCGCAGCGACGGTGAGGGTCAACAAGTTGCCGTTCGTGACGCGGATGGGCTGAAGCGGGTGGAACGAAACAAGCCTGCTCGCGGGCACTCTCGAGTCCAGCACGGTCATCGTGCCGTCGAGCAGCCTCAACATGGTGACGTCACTCAACGGAGCGGTGCCCACGATGAGCACTCGCAGGTCCGTGAGCGAGAAGTCCCCTTCGATCGACGTCAGCTCGACCGCCAGCAGGGGTATGCCGGTACCGGAGACCGTCGCGGTAGCGAGGCTCTTCTCGCTTATCTTCAGCAGGCCTGGCATGTTGCTCAGCACGTTCTCACTGAACTGCTCCTGGCCATCCCAGCTCATCGCCTGGAAGAGCACCGCAACGGGTATGCTCTCTTGCTCCATCAATGCCAGCCAGGGAACCTCCGTCTCCAGCCGGTTCGCGGACACGGCGGCGTAGAGGCCGGCGGCCTGCTCCCAGCTGCCCCAATTGTCCTGGCTGCTCGCGCCGAGCGCATACGATGATAGCTTCGCCAACTGCGAGGTCCCGCCCCATCCCCAGATCTCAACCATGAATTCCGCGCCCAGGCCTTTCACCAGATAGCCTGTCGAGGCGTCCCCGTCCGTGTCCAGGAATATCCTCACCGCGTCCATCAGACGCTGCGGATCTGGTCCGCCTTGGAGCATCGAGCCCTCGACCTCGACGTAGAATGCGAGATAGTCAAGGTTGTCGACCACGCCCGCGCGGTTTATCCGGACGTTGGGGCTGACGCCCGAGTCAGTCCGCAAGGAGATGACTCTCTGGCTGGACCAATCGCCGAAGCTGCCATCGATTTCGATGACATATGAGGTGGTGCGGATGCTGCCTGGGATGAGAACAGGGAACATCAGTAGCGCCACCGCCATCAAGGGAACGATGTAGAGCTTCCATCTGTAGAACTTGGCCTGCCTCCTGAACCTGTTCGACCCCAAGCCGTTCGTGAAGCCGTTGCCGTTCGTGAGGCCGTTGGTTATGCCGCTCCTGAGGTCCCTCAGGCCGTTCACCAGGCCATTCGTGACCCCTTCCGCCCTGCCCTTGGTCGTGAGACCGTTGACCTTTCCCATCCCCTGGCGCACCCCGTTCACGAGACCGTTGGTCCTGCCCCTCATGCCGTTCGTGAGGCCGTTAGTGCGTCCCCTCAGTCCGTTGGTCAGGCCATTCGTCCGGCCGCGCAGCCCGTTCGTAAGTCCGTTCGTGCGCCCTCGAAGGCCATTCGTGAGCCCGTTTGTCCGTCCTCTCAACCCGTTCGTCAGGCCGTTAGTTCGACCGCGATGCCCGTTGGTGAGACCGTTGGTGCGTCCCCTGAGCCCGTTGGTGAGACCGTTTGTCCGGCCCCGCAATCCGTTGGTGAGACCTTTTCCCTTCCCCAGCCCGTTCGTCAGGCCGTTGGTCCTCCCCTTCGGCGCGCTCACGACGGCTCCCTTGGGCACCTTCCTCTTCTGCGGAGGCGAGGGGGCGACCTTGGAAATCTCTGGCTTTGGCTCGGGGCGTGAGTCCGGTCTGGCCGGCGGCGCCGGTGCGGGCCTCTGCTCCGCTTCTCCGGTCATGAACGGTATGCCGCAGGAGGGACAGGCGGAAGCTCCCTCCTTGACCGGCGCGCTGCACATGGGGCAGACCAGCTGCGAAACCTCTCTGACGACTTCCTCTTCCGCCGCGATCTCATCCTCAATCTGCTGCGACCTCTCGCGGCAAAGCTTCGCCTTCTGCTCATCTCCCAGGCTCTCGTATATCTTCGACTTCAGAAGCCAAAGACCGGGGTACTTGTGGTTGATCTTCGTGAGTTCGTTCAGCGCTTTCATCGAGTCGTCGTATCGCTCGAGCGCGGCGAGCGCCGTTGCTTTGGCGAAGAGGGCGTCGACGTCGTTCGGGTTCTCCTTGAGGCGAGACTCGCTCGTCTCCAGTATCCTGAAGACTCTCGACGGCTTCTGGAGAGGCTTGGGTGCCGACTCTGCCCGTTGCGCCGCAGCCGACTTGGCAGCGATTGCATCGAGCCGGGCCTTTTCCGCCTCTTTCCTCCTACCCAGCTTCTCGAGCGACTCGGCGATCAGGTTCAGCGCTTCCGCGTTCTTGGGATCAATCTTCACGCAGGACTCGAGGGCGACGAGCGCCTTCTCGTGCCTGCCGGACTGGTACAGGGCCCTGCCAAGACTGAACCATAGATAGGAATCGCGGGACCTCTCCGGCGCAAGCCCCTGCTTCTCACCCTCCCGCTCGGTGCCGGTGGCCCTCCCGACCGCGAGTTCTCCCTCGTTCGTGACCTCGAACGGGACATAGTCGCTCTGGGCCGCTGTCCCCTTGAGCGAGAGGACCGCCAGCTTGCGGACTATCTTGTCCCCTTCCCTGATCCTGTCCATCTCGATCACGCCGTCGAACGGCTGGAGAAGCGTCGAGAGAGTCGTCGAATCATGCATCTCCTTCTCGACGAGGAAAATCGACGTGAGGTTCTGTCTGCTCAACTTCGCCTTCGTCGCCTGGGCGAACGTGTGAACCTGCGAGAGATCGTAGACGCTGAGAGCCGGAGAAAGGATCTCGACAACCGCCCTCCTCGGCTTGTCCTTCGCGAGGGAGGCTATCGCCCTCGTGATCGCGATGCCCACGTTGAGCAGGTCCAGCGAGACCTTGATGACCGGCCCGGCCTCTTCCAACTCGACGACTGATTCCTCTCGTTGACTGTACCAGTCCACCACCCTCAGGCGGCCCTCCTCGTAGAGCTTGTCCGGGTCGTAGCCCTTCGCCCTAAGTTCCTCGAAGAAGGTGGCTGGCGGCTTCGACGAAAGGACGACCAGGAGCGCCTCTCCATTCCTCAGACCCTCCGCGATGAATGTGCTGGCGAAGTAGTCCTTCTCGACCCCCGAGGGGCCTTCCAGGACGACCGTCGAACCTTCCGGGAGCCCACCCTGTATCAGCTCGTCGAAACCCTTGATGCCGGTCTTGACGCGCACCCTAGACCACCCTCTCGTCGGCCTCGACGACTATGCCATTCTGAGTGATCCTCAGGGGGTGCTTCACCGTGTCGTGCTTGGTGAACCGCATCTTGCGGACCGTGATCGTCCTTCTGAGCTCACCCTTTGTCTCCTCCATGCCGAGGTGGATGAACGAGTCCGCCACGAACTGCTCGAACCCCCATCTGGTGAGCCCGGCGTTCTCCAGCGACTCGGTGATCAACAGTGCCGTCACGTTTGTCTCACGGAGGTAGCGGGCGAACAGGAACAGCTCCTCCCGGAGGTCCCTCATCGACCTGTAGTGCAAGCCCATGGCAGAGAGCGAATCGACCACGAGGCGCTCGACGCTGTTCTTCTTGAGTGAACTCCTGAGGAAGTCCTGGAGCTCGCCGAAGCCGAGCATCGTCCCGACATTCTTGTCCGCGACCCTGAGCTCCCCCAGATCGAGGAGTATCAGCTTGCCCATCGACTCGAAGGGCGCCATCTCCATTCCGAAGGTTCCGAGGACCTTGTCGAGGTTGGCCCTAGGCTCCTCGAGCGACAGATACATCGAATTGTCCCCGTGGACTGTGGCCCCGCCATGGAAGAAGTGGAGCCCGAGCAGCGTCTTGCCGCTGCCCGCCGGACCCGAGACCAGGTTCACGGTTCCCTTTGGGAACCCGCCCTGGATGATCTTGTCGAGGCCTTCGACTCCGGTCGACAGGCGGTCAGGAATCGCCGGTCACCCCCAGGTCGGCCAGGATGTGTTGCCCGCACGTGGCGGTCGGATGGGTCATCATCGTCTCTCTCGCCGCGCCCTCGAAAATCCTAGCTGTCGCGACCTCGCCAAAGTTAGAGACGAACGCGCGCTTGATCTTCTCCATGAAATGGATGAAGACCGACCTGAGGTCCGATTCCGAGGAAGAGTCCTTGGCAGCACTCAACTCGCGAATCATCAGGTCGGTGAACGATGCGTCACGATTCCCCAGCTCCCTGACGACGTCTCTCTCGATTGATCGCCACCCCATCTTCTTCGCCTTGACGAAAAGCCTCTCGAGGAACTCCAGGTAGAAGGTCACGACCCGGTCGCGCTCGTCGGCTGGAGAGGTGTCCAGGTCAAGCTCCAGGACGATCCTGTCGCCCTTGAGCCTGTACTCGTACGCGGGGCGGGTCTTCCTCTGCCCCTTGCGTCGCTCGATCAGCCCGCACCCGTAGAGGCTGTTGAGGTCCTTCGTCGCGGTGCTGACGTGTATCCCCAGGTCCGCGGCGAGGTCGCTGGCGATTAGCCAGCCTTTCCTGCGCAGGCAGTCCAGGATGGGCAGACAGTGGTCGCTGGATAGCGTCCTTGCTGCTTCAAGGAATTCAGCACGTTTCATAAGGGGGATACTCCAGGTTTGCTAGAGTTACTATCGAGATACTCTACGTTTTGTGGACTTAAGCCGGTTATGACCTGGCTATCGCCGGTGATTCCAAAACCTGAGAAGTGATTCCCTTCAAAAAAGCCGCGATTTCAGCGCGTAATGGAGAACCCAGCAGTAATGCCGCCCGGGTATCCCGCAATCCCCGCCAAAACCTCATTAACCCACGTCGGTTTCACGGCGGGTGTTGAGCGAGGAGACGTTCTTCGAGATACTCTGCCGCGGCAAGGACAAGTGCGGCACGTTCGTGTCCGCGGTCAAGATCGAGCGCTGCCCCAAGTGCAGCTCCCCCAAAGTGCTGGTCAGGGAGATGTCGAGGGATCTCGAAAAGGACTGATGTCGGACTCTACCTCGTTGTCCTGAGGAGGACCACCGCGACTTCCTCCGCCTCGCTCTTGTGGAAGTCGAACATGTGCGGTATGGGGAACTTGTAACTGAGGCTGTGGGTCGGCTTCCTTCCGAGCTCGCCCAGCTTCCTCCTGACGAACTCCTCGGTCTCCGCCTTGTGGAACGAGTACAGCACGTCGCCGACCTCAGCGGCCTTGTCCAGGAATGCCGCGTCCGCGTGGATGTTCTCCTTCTGGGCACCGAATGGCGGGTTCATTATCACGGTGTCGCACCTCTCCGGGAACTCGCCGAAGTCCATGGTGAGGAAGCAGATGTCCACTCCGAGCGCATCCGCGTTCTTCATCGCCGCATCCACCGCCACCTCGTCCACGTCGAGCGCGACGACGTCGCCTGCCCCGAGAAGTTTCGCGCCGATCGCCAGGACGCCCGTGCCGCATCCGGGGTCGACGATCTTCTTCCCGTGGATGTCCCCCTGACCGTACGCGAAGTACAGGGCGTCTGCCGCAATCGTGGCGGGAGTCGAGTATTGCTCCAGCTTGGGGCTAGGATCCGGATGCGGACCGATCTTCTGTAGGAGCATCTCCAGCTCCTTCTGCTTCATAGGAGTTCGGAACGATTCCGGACTAATAGAGGCTTTGGTGACGACAGATCGTCACAGGCTACTCGGCATATCCCGCCAGTTTTTCACAGCCTGTTCGCCCTGCAAGGTCACGATCGCGGTGAAATCGGAGGGTCCGCGCCACTGTAGCTGGATCAAGCCTTCCTTCCCGAGCTCCTCCAGCTCCCTCTGCAGCTCGTCGTACCCCACTCCCTTGAACATCAGGAACACGTCTGTCTTATTGACCCCGAGGCGACCCTTCTTCGCAAGGAAGGCGAGCAGGCGCTCCTTCAGACTCTGATCCACCCGCCTCGCCTCGTAATGGTTGAACGCCCTTTCCACTATCTCGCCCGCAATGATATTGAACGCGTCCTCCACGAACTCGCCCGTCTTGGCGGACGTGTAGGCGTACGTGACATCATACATCTGCACGACCTTCTCGACCTCGTCCTGCCGCAATGAACCCAGGCCCATGAGGTCTTTCTTGTTCACGAGTATGATGATCGGCATCTCTCCGGCGATTTCCGTGGCGATGGAGATCCACTTGTGGAGTGACTCGAGCGTCTGCTTTCTCGTCACATCGCAGACCGCCATCAGCCCCTGGCACCCGTGGAAGAAACATTCCTTCACGAGATCACCGAATCCCAGTTGGCCGACGATGTCGAAGACGCTGAGGTCCATCCTCACCTCGACATCCTCGCCATAGGCAATGACGAGTTCTATCTTGCTGACTTTCGTGCCGAGCGTGTTGATGTATGCGTCCGAGAACTCGTTGAGGACGAACCTGCAGATGAGGCTCGTTTTGCCCACTCCGGAATCGCCGACGAGGGCCATCTTTGCCTTCATGGTCACCGGATGCCGCATGCTCTTGTCCTCTGTATTCGGGAGCTTGCTTTGTAGAGTGTTCTATTTAGTGGTGTTGGGGCTGTTATCAATGTCTGGAATACCTCGTAGACAGGGGACCATGCCGCCAGGGCATCGGCTCACGCCGGTTGTGGATACTTGTCCACAAACATCATGTGCGTCCCATCCACCAGATCCTTCCGCCTATGACGACGAACCGCAATCGGCAAGTATTATCAACAAGCGAGGGCTGGTTGGTCAAAGGTGACATCATGGCAGTCTCAATCAAGGAAGGATCAAAGGCACCGAACTTCGCGCTTCTGGACACGGACAGGAAGATGAGGGATCTCAAGGAGTTCACCAAGGGCAACCTCGTCCTTGCGTTCTACCCCGGCGCTTTCACCTCGACCTGCACCAGCGAGATGTGCGCTCTCAGAGATTCCCTCGCGAGGATGAACTCCCTCAACGCCAACGTCTTGGCGGTGAGCGTGAACGACCCGTTCTCCAACAAGGCCTTCGCGGAGAAGAACGGGCTGAGCTTCCCGCTCCTCAGCGACTACAACCGCGAGGTCGTGAGGAAGTACGGCATCGCGCTGGACGACTTCGCCGGAATGAAAGGGTACACCGCCGCAAAGCGCTCCGTCTTCATCATCGACAAAACGGGGACGATCCGCTACAGGTGGGTCTCTGACGACCCGGGGAAGGAGCCCGATTACGGCGAGATAGAAAATAAGCTCAAAGAGACGAAGTAGCCCAATCGGAAATGCGAACCTCAAGGGGGAAGCCTCTCGAATCATTCTATCTGAGTCAGCGACTGAGCCCATTTGGGGCGGACTCGAATCGATCCACAATCCTGATGCGGTCTCGGCTGCGTTGAGACGGACAGAGGAATCTTGATGGCTTCGATGGGCTCGGCCAACGTAACTGGAGCCACGTACTTGAGCCTTCGGGAGTCTTGATAAGGAGGGCGCCAGGAAATGCAGGATGCAGAGAGTCGGACTATACATCAGGGTGAGCACGCAGGAACAGGCGGACAAGGGCTGGAGCATCGAAGCGCAGTACGTGGAGCTGAGGCGGTTCTGCGACTCGCATGAAGACTGGAAGGTCGTGAGGGCGTTCAAGGATCCCGGTTACACGGCAGCGAACCTCAATCGGCCGGGCATCCGGAATCTGCTTGAGTGCGCGCAAAGAGGGGAGCTCGACCTCCTGGTAGTCTGGCGGTACGATCGAATGAGTCGCGATAACCTGGACTTCCCCCTGCTTCTCCATCTCTTGAGGAAGGACAACGTTCGCGTCATGTCAGCAACGGAACCTAACGCGGAGGACGATTCGCCTCACGGCGAGTTCGTCGTGGGATTGCTCGGACTCCTCGCGACACTGGAGCGAAAGACGAACGCCGTGCGCGTGAGCCTGGGCATGCGAGCGAGGGCGAAGGAGGGCATGTGGCACGGCGGCATTCCGGCCTACGGATACCATTACAACGGCTCCACTGGTCGCTTGGAAGCGGACACCGAAGGCGCGAAGGTCGTGTCGCATATCTTCCACGAATACGCGAGACTCGGGGACCTGCATGAGTTGAAAGCAAACCTGCGCTCCCGGAATATCGTCGGTCGGAGCGGGAAGCCTTGGGCGGTGACTCAGCTGCGCAGGGTCCTGAGGTGCGAGACTTATCGCGGAATGCTTCGCTGGGGCGATGTCGTGGCCGCAGACGAATCCCTTCGCCTCATCGACGACGAGACGTTCAGCAGGTGCCAGGGGCTCCTCGAACAGGAGGAGAAAGAGAACGGTTCGGGGGAGATTGACAGTGTAGAGCTAAAGCATGCGCACCTTCACAAGTCCGGACTGCCGTCGTGCCCCCGCTGTTCTTCCCACCAGGCCGTGAGGCGCAAGGGCGTCCGTTCGCTTGTCGACGGGACGACGATACGGCGTTACTGGTGCCGCGTCTGCAGAGGGGAGTTCGACGACAGGACCGCCGAGATAGAGGTACCGCCATGCCCTGACTGCGGACGTCGCGAGCGAGTCCAGTACTATCGCCAGTGGGAGTCAAGTGACGGTATCCCCTTCCGGGTCTTCGGATGCAGGAAGTGCGGGAACCGCTTCCGGGTCCTCGTCCGCGACGTCGGGCAACCATTGAGCGGCGCCGCAGTTGCTGCAGTAGGCGCGGGCCCCTGAGAGTGGAAAACCGCAGCCGTGGCACCACTCGTCCCTGGGTATTGAGGAGCCTCGCGGGCGGTGGAACCGTGCGATCCGATGCCTTCGCCATTCCGAGCGACGCGCGTGGAGCTTCGACATAGTCTCATCGTCGAAGACTCTCAGGGACTCGTCCTTTGTGACGACGTCCTTGTAGCGCAACAACCCGACGTAGATCGGGTTGCCGATGAGCCTCGAGACCGTCGCCTTGGACCACGGCTTGCCGCGCCGCGTCGTGATTCCTTCCCGCCGGAGGCGGCGTACCACGGTCCCCAGTTCACCCTTAGCGATCGCAAGGTCGACGATGTAACCAACGATGTCGACCTCCTTCTCGTCCGTCATCAGGCGGCCCGTCTTCTCATCGTACACGTATCCGTATGGGGGCGGACCGCCGTGCCACTTGCCCTGCTTCGCGCGCCCGAGCGCCCCCATCGCGGCCCGGTCCTTGATCGTGGCCCTCTCCATCTCGGACATCAGCGCGAGCATGTCGAACAAAGCCTTGCCGACCGGAGTCGTCGAGTCGAAAGGCTCCGTCCCGCTCACCACTTCCACTTCCAGTTCCTTGAGGTACGCCCATACGTTCTGAAGGTCCAGGTTACTCCTTCCCAGGCGATCCACCTTCCAGACCAGCACGATGTCGAAGGTTCCTTGCTGGGCGAGGCCGAGGAGCCTGTCCAGCTTTGGTCTCTCCAAGGTTCCGCCGCTCTCGACCTCTCGGAACAGGCGCGTGCACCTCCCTCCCTTGTCACCGCAGAACGCTCTGAGGCGGGCTACCTGCTCGTCCAGGCTGAAACCCGAGGCTTGCTCCGTGGTGGAGACTCTCGCGTAGATGGCGACGCGCGCTGCTCGGCCGCTGTTCCGATAATCCGACCAGGCAAGACCTTCTTTGGGGGTTGTGGATTCCATCCCTGTTTTGCGACCCATCGCGACCTGCTGCCCAGGCGTCGCATCTGTTCGCATGTCTGGTTTCAGCTGCCCCGTCTCCCCTTCCCCCTCTTCCTTGGCGTCCAGCTCACTATTGCCGGATAGATTCCCGGGACAACGATATCCATCCAGTGCGAAGCCCCGCGATAGAGGAGGTTATGGACTATGCGGAACACCTGGCGCTTCGTCCATAGCTTCCCCTTTTTAGTGGGGATCCCCTCGCCATTGAGCCGAGCCGCTATCCACGCGAGCGACTCGCCTCGGCATCGCAACTCGCATATCCTGCGGACTACCGCCGCCTCCTGCTCGTTGACCGCCAGACCGCCATTGCCGACATCGTATCCATAGGGTGCGCTCATCCCGTTGAAGCCGCCCTTCATGGCCTTCTGGGTCATCCCGTGCCTGACCCGTTCGCCGATCATGCCGGACTCGAACTCCGCGATTGCAGCTATCATCTGCATGAAGAATCGACCGAGCGGCCCACGCGTGTCTACCGTCTCGTCAACCGAGGCGAAGTGGACCTTGTTGCGCTGCATCTCGCGCAGTATTGCGAGGAAGTCGAACAGGTTCCTGTTCAGCCGGTCGAACTTGGCAACGACCACGACCCCGACCCGTACTTTGCAGCCGTCCACGGCGAGCCCATTCCACACGGCGTTCATCATTTCCTGGAAATCCGGTCGATTCGTCGAGCGGCCTGAGAAACCGTCATCGACATATTCGCGGAGCAGCCTGTACTCTTTCGCGCTGCAGTACGCCCTGATGCGCCTCTGCTGGGCTTCGAGCGAGAAGCCCTCCCGCGCCTGATCATCCGTGCTCACTCTCGCGTATGAAACAGCGAAGATTTCCGAATCCGGAAGAGGTCGTCTTTGCCTTGTTGTGGAATGAGCGTTCACTGCCTTCCTCATTCCGCGATGCACCGGCCTGGGGGTTCTCGGTCCACGGTCGTCCCAAGATACTAATATGACTTATCTATTGTCATTTGGCGGTAATCATGTCAAATCCAAAACCCAGAGGCCGGAAACCGGGCTTCAAGGTCAAAGACCCTGCACGGCGCCTCCTTGACTGCTGGATAGGCTGCGAGTCGGAACTGAAAACCCGAACAACTCTGAAGCACGAGTTGAAGGACTCCCGATCCGAGCGCACGGTCGACAGATGGATCTCCTCGCTCGCAAGGAGTGGAACGTTGGAGCAAATGGGGCGTGGTCGATATCGCCCCTCAAAATACGACCTGCCCGCGACCGCGGCGCTCCTCCGGGCAGTCGAGAGCCGCGTTCTCTCCCAACAGACCGTCCCGCTGAACATTGACACGTGGGTGAATCTCGGCAATTTCCCGCCGTTGGCATCCCTTGACGCAACCGAGCTTGGAAGACTCGAGGAAGCAAAGAGGAAACTCACGGAGTTCATGAACCTGATGGAGTCCGTCCGTCGCGGCTTCTGGGCAAGGGAAGTTCAGCGACGACTTAGCAAATCCGATGATGAATTCACGAGACAGTTCGAGAGGCTCCTGCAGGAGATGAACAAGCTCGCCAGATGGTCTGCGGACCAAGGCAGGTCCGAGGAACAGATGGAAAGCGAGGCCAGAGATGTCGATTCTTTGGCGGATCGGTTCGTGAACAGCGTTCAAGGTCGACTGATGCCACGGGACTTAACCGTCTATGTCTCGGAACCCTTCGTGGCGACCACCACACATCTATGCCCCGCACTGGAGATCGACACTAGCGACTGGATGTTGGGTGCTTTCAGGACCGGTGCGAACCAGTACTCAATGCTCTACCATTATCTGCGCCGGGCAGTCGAGCTGGGCGCTGAGATGGCCAGACAAGCCTATGAGAAACAGGGCTGGAAGCAGGACAGGATTGAAAGGGAACTGAGCAAACTGGAGCTCGATGACGTCCATGTTCAATCAAGGGTTCAGAAACTCGCCAAGGATGCTCTCTTGAACCTCACCGACACTTCGCTCAGGCAGTGGCGCGACCGGCTGAAGGAACTCAATGCTATAGCTAAAAGCCGGAAAAACGGTGAAGCCACAGTATCCTCAGAAGACATGCTGGCTGCCTTGAGTGTGCTCGGCCCGAAGGCTCGGAAGGAAGCCGCTCAGTACATGGACCGCCGCCGCTGGTTTAGAATGGCGATGAAACCAATCGAACAGATCAACAGAGCCGTCTTCGCGTCGGAGCATCAAACCGCTCAGCGGAGCCTCGATGACGAATCTCTTACCCGCGACCTGCTCTTCTCAAAGGCAACTCAGCATGCACAGGATTGCATCGCCAGTCTGAGAAAGCAGCGCAGGGTGATCGAGAATGCAGACCGATCGGAGTTGCTCAAGCTGTCAACGCAGTACCCGGCCCCCCTGCAATCCCTCCTTGACCAATGGGGGATGTCATGCAAAGCCATTGAGGAATCCATTCGAGCAGAAGCACGAGAGTCCTACCATGGTTGAAGTGAATCCGCACAGGTCTTCCCGATGGTCTCGCTGTTGTGCCACGTCTCACTGTCCCTCCCTCCCCTCGGACCCTCGGAATCGCAGTAGCAGCTACCGCAGGTTCGAGGGGGCGATCAGCCCTACGAGCAATGTGTGCATGCGGGGAGGAACGTCACCTCCGTGCCCGTTGATCGGACGTTCGGGACGGAGGACCGCCGTTCGCAGCCAACTGGTCACTCTGATTACCTTCTTCTACCACCTTACGCACCTCTTCCGCATCCGTTGTGAACGCCCTGACAATACGATGCGGACTCGACATGCACACCGTGTCGCCCTCGTGGAATCCACGCAACGACCATGCGCCTACATCTTCCTCACACCCTGCTATCACGCTAATTGCGTCGTAACATCCGCCATTTGAGAGAGCTTAATAGGCTCTGAGTAAGAAGCTCCTAGCATGAGCAAGATGAAACCGCAGAGAGAAATGAGGCCACCTCTTGCATTTCTGGAGTCGCTTGAGTGTGAACTCGACGGAGCAGACGAGGAATCCTTGTACAAGATGCACGAAGACTTTGCTACGCAAGAACTCGAAGAGGTGATCTATATCTTGGCTGCCAGAAGAAGACTGAAGGTTGTGTGCGCGTTGACGGATGGACCCCTGACACAGAAACACATCTCCAGAGCTACCGGGATAAAGTCAGGTCATCTGAGCCGGGTGTTGAAGCAGATGATTGAGGGAGGAATAATCGTCTGCAGAACGCCTAAGCTGAGGAAGTTCAAAACTTACGGCTTTAGCGCAAAAGGGAATGTTGTCAAGCTTTACCTGATAACCCTTGTCTGGGAGAAGAAAGGGGGATTCTCAATGACACCCTTAGAGATGGAGTTCTATGGTAACCTGAAAGAGGTTCTCGATGAATCATCGGATGCCTCAGGATTTGGTGAGTGGTCATGAGAGGACGCTCAGTCAGCCGACTATCACCAAGTGGCGGTGCTCCTTAAGTATCAAGAAAGGACATAGCGGGTAGTGTGGTTGTATTCCCAGCGATTGTTTACATTCTTGGTGCGGGCTTCTCTCGCTCTGCTGGAGGACCCTTGCTTCGAGAGATTCTCGACAAGGAAAACGATGCAAATAGGCTCGCGGTAGGACGTCTCTGGGAGAATCCTTTGTACGCCGCGTTAATGCGACTACATGATTCCCTACCAGAAGAAGAGCGTAACATAGAAGGTCTCTTCGATAGTCTGCAGAGCTCGAAATTCCTTGGCAGGCATGTTGGCCAGTATTCAGCTCAGACTCTCATAGACTTCCTAACGAAGTACTTAGGTCAGCTGATTCAAGAAAGAGTATCTGAGCCGAATGACATTGAAGTGTATGAACACTTTCGCGATGATATCCTCAGCCCCGAAGAATACGCCATTGTCACGTTCAACTATGACCTCGTCGCTGATCAACTTCTATTGCATGCCAGGGGCTCTCTGCACTACGGATTCCCGTCCAATCCTAAGTACCGTTATGATAGACTGAGACACGCGAGGAGACGTCCGTATCTTCTGAAGCTTCACGGCTCCCTAAACTGGGTAATATGCACAGTCTGCCGTACGATTTGGCTACGCGACCGTTACTCGACCGACCTGCATGGGAGATCCTGTTTTCGGCCCAACTGCAATGGCAGGCTTAGGCTCCTCATAGTCCCTCCAGTGTGGAACAAGGAACCAGCTGCGAAGGATATTGATCTTCTCTGGAAGCGCGCGCGCATGTTTCTGGGGACAGCTGAGGAAATTGAGATCATTGGATTTTCCTTCCCTTCCGCTGACCGCCTAGCCATAGACATGGTTCGAGATTCCCTGAAGGCAAATATGGACGCACGGGTTAGCGTCCACAATGGACCGAACTTCGATTACGGACGCCTTTCCCGCATTCTTGGATGCCCGATTGTTTCACCTGGAAAACGGTTTGAGGATTTATGACGGCTTCCCTGCCATGAGAGCGTGAATCGACTAATGAGGATAACGCCATTTGGCACCCCTATTGAAATTGGGTAAGATTGACGATTCCAGTCCGCCGTACAGAAAAGCACGCTGCGTTCAACCTGCGGCTAACTCTTGGTGAATGGTGAAATGTCCTTCCAGTCGATACCCGACAAAACCGCCAGAATCTCCTCCATTCCCCATGATGGATCCATGAATCTCAATGGATATTTCCTGGTTTCAAATTCTGGACGACCTCTCACCCATTCCTCGAAAGGCGCTATATCCCCTTCTGGACAAAAACCGAATGCAACGTCGTCTGGACCGAATGGTACATCTCCTCGGCTCCTCCATTCCCTTTCCCAATAGAATTCTCTTTGGCCGGTCGCCCAGGTTCCCATGGGCTCGATGAAGGGCGTGATCTCCGCGATAGGAGCACAATGGAAGACCTCGGGGCGAACATCTTCAATGAGCTTATTGAGTGGATTGTTGTCCCCAAGGTTCCCATGGAGCCATCTGCGGCCAGGGGTTTTATCTATGTACCATACCGGATTGACCCCGAGGTTTCGCGCTCTCTGGCGCGTGAAAGCAATGCCGTATTTGGACAGATGGACTCTTCGCGGCGGAGTGAGGTCCTCCACGAACAGCCAGAGTTGATCCAGAGGAGCTTCGCTGAAAGAAACCACCATCTGAGATTGCTCCGCCAGTCGATGGCCTTTCACATATTCTTTCGCGATTCCCATTCCCGAGCGCGCCTCAAGCTTTCGATTCCGCAAAATCGAAGCAAGATTGTTTCGGGCAGGTTCATCCTCGTAATCGCGAGTGAGATGGATGATGAACGTTGATAGGTCGTAGCGTCTCGACAAAGCTTCCCTGATATGCATGGCGCAGTCCCTTTGCCGCTCAAGTAGTCCCTGGAGATGACATAAGCGTTTGGTTGAGGGGGGTGAAAGTTTTTTCGTGGACTGCCCTCTTCAGCGAGATTTGAAGTACTCATCATCCTGCCGCTGAAGGCCATCCTCTCCGACGGAATCCGGCAACGTTTCTGGCTCGATTCCCTGCAGCTGTGGTCCCCCGGAAATACTCGGGCTCCCAGGGAGATAATTATTCCAACCGAATATCATGTTTATCAGGAATTCCACCGATGGGAAGAATGAGAGGCTCTGAGGGGCGGCAATGGCTAGAACCATCAATACCGCGAGTTTGACAGTGTCGTCTTGGATTTCTTTTTGATAACCCTGAGCTGCATGACCCGTCAGACTGCAGCCGGCGAAAAGTCCGATGGCCACGAAATACCGCGCACCCATTTCATAAAGGTACGCCCTTCCGATGCTCACATCATGTCCATCGGAATTGACCAATATGGCTAAGTCTTGGACGGAGTCGTAGTATTGGAGCAGCATCTGAACGGTCTGGAACGCAACATCAGTGATGTTCCGGATGCCGGGATCCAAGGAATCTATGATGACTTCCTGCCACAGTCTATCAGCGCTTTCGGTATCTGTACCGCATATGTCGTATCGCTCCGGCGTCAACCATGTCATAATGCTGCTAACAAATATTGCCGCCACAATCAGGATTACGATAATCAAGACTGCTGCAATCAAAGGTGCCTGGCCTCTACCATCCCCTCGTATTCGCATGCATGTAATGATGGGGTCTTCCCTTTTAAAATCGAGCCTAGGTCCGGTGAATCTCACACTTCAGTGATTTCACCCATAATCCTTACCGCCGCGAAATTCATAACGAATCGGACCTACTCGACGGTTCCCGCTGTCACCGCATCAACAAGGACGCCTTCCCCGAGACGGCCCGTTTTCTCCCCGGCTTTGACGCGGTAGGTGTGTCGCCCTCCTTGGCGATCGATCCACCAGACGGTTAGGTCCATGAGGGCAATCCCCTCGCTACTCACGCTGCAATCGCACCCGCCCTCGTGCCCCTTCCGATCACAGGGAATCACGCGCTTTCTGCGACGGGCGCGCACAAAAGGAGAGGCGGACTCGGAAGACCTCGATTTTGCAAGACGGACAATCCCGATGGCCGACACGAAGACTGCAATGCCAATGAAAATAGAAATGGCGTACCCGAAGGGCCAACCACCGAGCCGGTCGGATACAGGGAAGAAGGCGGCCAACAAAGCGAAGACTCCGAGAACCGCGGCGATGCCGATTTGCACAGTGGTGAGGCCTAGGAACTGGAATCGCATAACACACCGTACGCTGAACCGGCTACATGGGCCTTCCGGCTTCGGGAGCCTCGGTCGGCGACAGGCAGCGTGGCGACTGTCTTCCACCCCCACTGTCGTCGCGAAGAGCGATCTGTCGCGGAAGATTAAATTCATGTTCTGCTCTGTCTCTCGCGGCATCGATGGCTGGAATCGCAGATTACTACGACAAGAACCGCCAACGCGAGTGGGAAAGACTCGAGAGGCGACACCGTACAGAATTCGCTCTCACGATGCGCTCTCTGGCAGAACACCTGCCTCCTTCACCTGTCGACATCCTCGACATCGGCGGCGGACCATGTCGCTACGCCATCGCCCTCGCGAAAATCGGCCACCGGGTGACTCTGCTTGACCCTTCCACCGAATGCCTGGATTTGGCAAGGCAGAAAGCAACGGAGGAACGGGTGCAACTTGCGGCAATTGAGTCCGGCGACGCACGGGATCTTTCCCGGTTC
This sequence comes from Thermoplasmata archaeon, assembly GCA_041489255.1. Classification (GTDB taxonomy): domain Archaea; phylum Thermoplasmatota; class Thermoplasmata; order RBG-16-68-12; family JAFNFQ01; genus JAFNFQ01. The sequence goes on from JBGPQV010000028.1 coordinate 24,103, forward strand.
CAGGGTGAGAGCTTCGACGCCGCCTTGCTCATGGGCCCGCTCTACCACCTCGTCGAAGAGGCTGACCGTCAGGCTACCCTCCGCGAGGCACGCCGCGTTCTCAGACCGAGAGGACTCGTATTTGCGGCGTTCCTCACGCGCTACGCGCCGATACGAAAGATGGCAAAGGAGAGCCCAGAGTGGCCCCTGAAGGAGCCGGATCGATTCGCGCGGATTCTCGAACAGGGAGTAGTCCTGGCGACTGATAGGGAAAAGGGATTCCCAGACTCATACTTCGCCCATCCGACCGAGGTCAAGCCCTTCATGGAGGCGGGAGGCTTCGAGACACTCGACTTGCTCGCCTGTGAAGGCGTCGTCAGCATGATTGAGGAGAAGTTGAATAAGTCGTCACCGGAGGCCTTCGAAGTGTGGGTCGAGGTGAACTATCGACTTGGGCGGGACCTCTGCACACACGGCGGAGCAGAACACCTGCTGTATGTTGGGCGGCTGCGGGCGTGACCGGTGATAGACGCCGAGCCAGTCGTCCACATTGATACTAAACATGGCGTCTTAAGTCCTTGCGCATCGACGAGTGATACTGTATGGAGTGACGATTTGTCATGGTCGAATCTATGCGCAGATTCCGTTGACGTTGTGTTTAGAAGACCGGAAGCAGGGCGCTTCGTTTCTCTCTTATGTGTGAGGAAGTCGGACGACCACTCAACGGATACTCACTCTTCGCATCGCTGCAAGTCGTCGGACCCGTGATCGGCTCCGCGCAAGGACGCATAAATCATTCGTGGATATTCGCAGTCAGCTTTGAATAGGTCTAAAGCATACAATCTACAGGCGGTCGTATGCTCAAAGGCCACGTGGGAAGACGAGTTGCGGAGGCGGGCATTGCCATTGTCTATTCAGGAGTCAGCTATCAGAGGCGTGCGATAGATTCTCAGCCATTCTTGAAGGAATTGCTAATATTGCCAATCTACAACCTTCCTGGACTTGACTTGAGCGCATACAAAGCGCTGATTTTCCCGAGGGGCACAGATCAAGAATTCATGTTCCTTATGAGGCAGAAGATGAGACAATTCCTGGACGGCGGCGGAATTGTAGTCGCTTTCGGTGAAATCTCAGAAAAGTGGCTGCCGTCTTGCAGATGGCATCCCGCTATTCCGGCAGACAATGAGCTTCCTATTCTGCCCGGGAATCATCCGATTCTCAAAGGACTTCGAAGTGAGGATCTTCGCTGGCACAAGGGCCTGACTAAGATGTGTTCTCATGGGCATTTCTCAGCACCATCGGCTAGCGAGGTTCTTGTCCAGAATACGAAAGGTAACGCAATTGCCTACATCGACAGGAGTAGCACGAATGGAACGATTGTGGCGATGTCAAATCTGGATGCATTCTGCCATGCCTCCTTGGGGGAGAAAGGGGCTGTGCGATTGCTAAGGAACCTAATCACGTGGCTAAGGGTTGAGACGAAGCGAATTGAGAAACCCCTTGAGCGTCCTTCGCCAAGAATTGCTGTGCTATATTCCGGAGTAAAAATAAACCGCGATGCTTTCGCGCTTGAGCGACTGGGGCATCCAGTCGAGTTGGTGAATGCATTCATGTTTCCTCAGGTTAATATCTGCGACTTCGACATTCTCGTGGTCCCGCGCGAAAGCAGTCAAGAGGTCTTGGTTCGGACAAGAAGTAAGATTAGACAGTTTCTAGATAATGGGAAAACGCTCATAGCATTTGGAGAGGTGACTCGGCCTTGGCTCCGTGACTGCAAATGGTTTGATAATGAGGTAGACGTTCAGGCATTACGGATGCCGAATCCGTCACATCCTCTATTCAGGGGACTGGAGAAAAAAGACATCCAATGGCACGCGCACGGTACCTTTCAAAAGCTCCCGGGTGTCGAAGTATTGATAGAGGAAGAATCTGGGGGAGTCATCATGTATGTAGACCGACGCGGCCATGATGGCACGATATTGGCCACCACCCTCGATCCAGAATTCCATGTCGGATACGGCTCAAATAGAACGCTTAAGATCCTCAAGAGTATCATTGAATGGGCAATCGAAGACTTTATCGGAAGGACGGAAGGAGGTGCAGATTGTGGAGAGCCGAGTCTTGGTACTGAATTCAGGAATACATCATGAGGCTGCGTTCAAATGGATGTCCGATCCAAAACCTGAATACCTGTACGCTGCAGAACTCAAGAAAGAGAGCCTACTGAAGAGCGACATTGTCATTGTGCCGTTTCATACGGACCAAATAGCTCTTCACAGACACAGAGGGAAACTAGAGAGTTTCGTGAAAAAGGGTGGTGTCTTGGTGATATTGGGCGCCACGCAAGAAGGGGACCTGGGCTGGCTTCCTTTCTGTCGATGGAAGACTCCTTTCTCCAAGGTATTGAAGATCGATAAATCCACCTCGGATGGTTCCATCATATTCAAGGATATAGAGGAGCCAGAGGCCCTGAGGTTTCACCGTGACTTCTTCGCACATGGAACTCTATTACCTGGATTCAGCGAAGATAAGATCAGCGTTCTTGGGCGAGCAGAGAAAGATTCGATAGTAATGTTCGTCCGAAGGTGTGGCTTCAAAGGAAGCCTATTCTGTACGACTCTCGATCCAGATTATCATTCAGTTTCTGAGGTCCCAGATGTCGACGAGCAAAGAACGACGCAAGATCGGGCTGCCAAACTTCTTGAAAACATAATAAACTGGGCAATTCTCGAAGCGAAAGGAAAGTCTCCACGGACTCGACGATTGCGAAGATTAGAAGGATACTTGGGAGGTTTTGTCAACGGATCCCTCTTTCTGCTGATGCTGATCTTCCCAGTCACAGTCGGATTGTACTTTCTCCTTTCAGAGAGACTAAAATACCAAGCGCCGGCCGTCGAAGCAGGGCTCGCCACACTCGGGCTTATTGAGTTCGCCGCCACCATTATCGGGCTGTCCTTGGAGAGAAGACAGGCTAAAAAGGAGTAGCTTCAATCAAACCTAGTGTAGTGTATCGTAAGTCCGTCGGTACTTCTCGACCTTTCGCAGAATCTCGTCCACCGTGGCCGTCCACTTGAACGGTTTCGGGTCGGCGTTGTGCTCGTCGAGCCAGCCTTGGATGGCGGTCTCCAGTTCGGGGAC
>JBGPQV010000029.1:0-24112 GCA_041489255.1 Thermoplasmata archaeon
CACCTTCTGTATGCTGGCTATCCTGGAGACCGGTTCCCCTTTCTCCATCTCCCGGATGATCCACTTCACCTTCTTCTCGTTCAGTTTGGCCATCCTGACCCCTGCGAGGGGAGATATGGAAAGTGAATTCAGGATAGCGCAAAACACTTTGTGGCGGGATGGTTTTATGATTCTGGCCGCATATGCGAATTGGCGGGATTCCCTTGCGTCAGTCCACGTCGATGATTGGCGTCGAGCTCATGATCACGGGGATAGCGCTGGCCATGCTCATGTGGATGATGGGCGGGTTCATTCCGTCCGGGGGCACAGAGGCCTGCATCCTCTGTGGAATGGGCCCAGGGCTCATCGTGCTGGGCTTGATCGTCTTCGTATATGGGCTCAAGAGGCCGCATGACGACGACTAATGGGTCCCTTGGGTCAACCGCCAGCTCATATGCGCATGCGGAGCGATCCGTCTACGCGAATCCGATGAAGCCTCTATCGTCGAACCCGACTGGCTTCATGTCGTCCTCGGCTTCCACGCCCGCCGGTTCCGCCAGCTCGATTTCCTCGGGTTCTGCGTCGGTGCCTGAGTATGTCGAGGCCGCCAACTGAACTTCATCGGCGAGTGTCGAAACGAACGGGTGAGTGAGACGCTCCATGACGCTCCCGATCAGTGTGCTGACCATGCTGTTGACGACGGTCATCGCCTCGTTGAACCCGAGCTCTTCGAGATTCAACAGGTTGTTGTTGTCGACGACGAGGCAGGTGTGGCTCCTCTCCTTGAGCCTCTGCAGGCCCTCCGATGCCTCGTGCATCCTGCTCTCGAATGCGAACGGCATGACGGCGATGGAGATCACGAGGGCGTCCTTCCCGCCAGCCATCTCGGCGATGACCGGCGCGACATTGGTCCCCGTCTTCCCGCCCATTCCCGCCACGAGGAACAGGACCTCAGCATCGAGGGCCCTCTCCAGAGCGGCTTTTGCCGCCACGGCAGAGGTCTCCGCTTCCTCGACGCCGCATCGTCCCTGCCTGGGGAGGTCGAGAAGGACCTTGACGTCGGCCCTCGATCTTGTCAAGGACTCCTCGTCGGAGTTGATAGCCACGAGTTCGAGGCCGTGCAGTTCCTTGTCGTAGAGTGCGCTCACCACGTTGCATCCTGCCCCACCAACACCGACGACGCTTATGCGGGGGTCCATTGCGCTATCGGGCAGCGAGACGGTCGTTTCGTTGACTTGTCCTTTTGTTGTCATGTTGTGCCTCCAGTGACTCTCTTCCGGTCCCGGCGAGGGTCGAATAGCACCAGAAGGTCAGCCCCGGGCGAAGGAGTACATCCCATCCCTTCGTAACAGGTTCCTGCGCGTCTATCCGGGGGAGACATGCGTTGTGGACCTCGCGGGAGTTGGCCTTCCGGTGCCTGCTTCCTCGGCAACCTTAAGGCGGTATGACCTCGTCCTTTTCGTCGAGCTTGACGGAGACCATCTTTCCGGTCATTTTCTTCATCTCCGTCCTGTGCTCGTCCACGTTCTTCAGCCGGTCCTTCGAGAAATGCTCCTCGACCGCCCTGACGATGGCGTGCTCTCTGTTCAGGTAGTAGCCATCGGCGACGAGGTGGTCGATCAGCTCAAGGTAGTGCCGCGGCATTCTCACGGTGACTGTGTTTCCGCCCTTAGTCACGATTTCTATGAAGGCCTGAACGGCCTCCCTGCATAGTTTGCTCCTGTTCCCAAAGGTTGGGTTTTCCAACAGGAACTGATCAATCAGTTCCAGGTTGTCCTTTTCGAGCCGCAGGGATATTCGTTCTCCGGTCTCCATCCGCGCACCTCCCTGGTTCCCGAGGCCCGGTATGACGTCGGTCACACCTTTTCCTTATGGGTTGCCAAGGTTTTGCGTGGGCTGTATCCTGCTCATAACTATTAAAGCTTTGTCCATGCGGCATACTAAATATGACAAAGGTTCGACGGTCGTCTACGACGACCGTCGCAGTGCGTGTTTCGTCTCAGTCGCGCACAGGAAGGCATTTTCATAGGACTCCCTGGATAATTATGGTCGATTCCTCGGTCTAGCCTCGCACAAAGGTTAAGCGAAGAATGTTGTTCCCGTCTTGAATGCCTAACGTGGATCCGAGACTGAGGCAAATCGAGGAGAAGTGGCAGGCGCGCTGGACCGCCTCAGAGATATTCAAGGCGCGAGCGGATCCTTCCCGCCCGAAGTATTTCGTCAATGTGCCTTATCCGTACATGAACGGATACCTGCACATCGGTTTCGGCGTCACATTCCTCCACGCGGACATCATGGCCAGGTTCAAGTGGATGCGGGGGCATAACGTGCTGTTCCCGCAGGCCTTCCACTGCACAGGGATGCCGGTGCTGGCGGCGGCGAACCTTGTCGCGGAGGGGAATCCCGCCCAGATCAAGATACTGGCCGATATGGGAATCCCCGAATCCGAAATACCATCTTTTTCTGACATCAACAAATGGACGAGCTTCTTCCCCGATGCTGCCCGCAAGGATCTCGCGAGCTATGGCGCCTCGGTCGACTGGACGCGCAGCTTCATCACGACGTCGCTGAACCCCGCCTACGACAAGTTCGTGAGATGGCAGTTCCGCAAGCTCCGCGAAAGGGGATTCGTCAAGACGGGGAAGCATCCGGTAATCTGGTGCCCCAAGGACCAGCAGCCCGTCGCGGACCATGACAGGTACGAGGGGGAAGGCGAAATCCCCGTCGAGTTCACACTGCTGAAATTCCCGTGGAGGGGCAAATTCCTGGTCGCAGCAACGCTGAGACCGGAGACGGTGTTCGGACAGACGAACCTCTGGGTCGACCCAGATGCGACGTACGTCGTCGCGAGGGTCGACGGGGAAGAGTGGGTGATGAGCCGGAGCGCGATGGAGAAGCTCAGAGAGCAGGACAGGCACGTCGAAACCCTCGAAGAGGTAAGGGGGGAGCTGATGGTCGGGGGGAAGTGCGAGGCCCCGATTATCCACCGCCAGATCCCCATCCTCCCGACCAGGTTCATCGACCAGACGAAGGGCACCGGGATTGTGACCAGTGTCCCATCCGATGCCCCGGACGATTGGATAGCGCTGAAGACTCTCAGGGAAGACGCGGAGTACGCGCACAGGCACGCTCTGAACCTCGATGAAATCAGGAAAATCGAACCGATCCCCATAATCCGCACGGAGGGCTGGGGTCCGCTACCCGCCGTCGAGATCTGCGAGAAGCTCGGCATCAAGTCGCTGGACGAGAGAGAGAAACTCGAGAAGGCGAAGGAGGATGTGTATTCATCCGGCTTCTATCGAGGCGTGATGCTCGAGATTTGCGGGCGCTATGCTGGGATGCATGTCGCAGAGGCCAAGGACGAAATCAAGCGGGATATGATTCAGGCAGGCGAGGCGTCGACTCTCTGGGAGGCGAGCGGGGAAGTGATCTGCCGCTGCAGGACCCGTGCCACCGTGAAAGTCGTCTCCGACCAATGGTTCCTTGCTTACGGCGATGCGGATTGGAAGAAGAGGACCGGAGAAGCGCTGAGCCAATTGATACTCTATCCCGACACTGTCAGGAAGCAATTCGAGCATGTCCTGGGCTGGCTGAACGACTGGGCGTGCACGCACCATGCAGGGCTCGGTACCAAGCTCCCCTGGGACGAGCGCTGGGTGATCGAATCGCTGTCCGATTCGACCATCTACATGGCCTACTACACGATAGCGCATCTCACCGCCAATCCCGCGCTGGACCCGGCGACGCTGACAGACGAAGTCTTCAACCATGTGTTCCTTGGTGAAGGGTCGTCCGAGGAAGCTTCGAGGATTTCCGGTCTTCCCGTCGAGACTATCGAGGAGATGAGGCGGGAGTTTGAGTATTGGTATCCATTCGACCTCCGCCACTCAGGCAAGGACCTGGTCCAGAACCACATGGCCTTCTGCCTTTTCAATCACACAGCGATGTTCCCTGAGAAACATTGGCCAAGGGGCTTCGGCATCAACGGCTTTGTCAAGATCGGCCATGTCAGGATGTCCAAGTCGCACGGCGTGGCACTGTACCTCAGGGACGTGATCCGAGAGCACGGAGCGGACGTCGTGAGGCTCGCCTCGGCCCAGGGCGGCGAAGGATTGGACGACCCGAGCTACGATGACGAGTTCGCGGCTTCGGCAGGGAAGAAGCTCCTCTCGCTGATCGACTACGCAAAGGAACATCACGAGACCAGGGGCGAATGGCGGGAGCTCGATGCATGGTTCAGGTCGGTACTGCATCGGACCATCCGCCTCACCGCCAAAGCCATGGAGGGGATGTGGCACAGGACGGCCATCCGGCTCTGCTACTTCGACCTGCAGCGCCAATGGGCCTGGTATCTGAAGAGGTGTGGCGGCGTACCCAATGCGGACGTCCTTCGCGAGTTCCTGGATGTCGAGACCAGATTGATCACACCATTCGTTCCGCACGCGGCCGAGGAGATATGGGAGGCGACCGGGCACAAGGGGTTCGTGTCGACCGCACAGTATCCCGAAGTTGACGTGTCGGTAATCAATGCCGCCGCCGAATTCGCAGAGGAATATATCCACCAGCTTCTGGAGGACGTGCGGGAGATAATAAGGGTCACCGGAATCACGCCAAGAAGAGCGACCATCTTCACCGCTCCGGCGTGGAAGCGGCGCGTCTACGAAATGGCGGTTGACATCTCGCTGCGCGGGAAGGCGGAAATGGGCGATTTCATGAGAGAGGCTCTGCAATCGCCTGAACTGAAAGCGAAGTCGAAAGAGCTCGCCGCATTTGCCCAAAAGATTCTTGAGAGCATGAGGAAGATGGCACGCGAGAATCTGGAGCTGAGAAGAAGAACCATCGACGAGACGGCGATGCTGCGCGAATCGATAGAGTTCCTGGAGACGGAGCTGGGTTGCGCCGTGGTTGTGCTCGACGCAGAGGCCCCGGACATCGTGGACCCCAAGAAAAAGGCCGGTCAGTCTGCCCCTTGGAAACCGGCGATCTTCGTCGAGTAGTCCGGCGACACACACGCAGCCGGACGATCTGGTCCAGCCGAATTCAACCGCGATAGGTTTAAAACGAGCGCATCCATGTCAAGCGAGCGGGCCCGTAGCTTAGCTAGGTAGAGCGATCGGCTCTTATCGGTTTTCCTTCGGGGAAACCGCGGGATACCGATAGGTCAAGGGTTCGAATGAAGGCGCAAACCTTCCGAGACTCCCTTCGGGCCCGTTGCCTATTCTGCGGTCCCGACTGATTATCTATAACTAAGGACGGATTATCCTGCCCGATGGCCCGCAACCTCTACCTCATCGGGACGGCCGGCAGCGGAAAAAGCACTTTGACCCAGGCGTTCCAGTCGTGGATGCTGTCACAGAAGCTGGATGCGGTCACTGTAAACCTCGACCCTGGCGCGGAGAAGCTACCGTACGAGCCGGAAGTCGATGTCCGAGATTGGATCATGCTCAAGGACGTCATGGAGGAGCAGGGTCTCGGACCGAATGGTGCGCAGATACTCTGCGCGGACCTGGTCGCTCTGAACATCAAGGAGATCGTCGAGGTCCTCGAAAAGTTCGATACTGATTACTTCCTGATCGACACGCCTGGCCAGATGGAGCTATTCACCTTCCGGGAGTCGAGCAGGGTCGTAATCGATTCATTCGGCGCGGACGATTCGGTGCTCATCTATCTCAACGATCCTGCGTTGGTCAAGCGCGCCTCAGGTCTCGTCTCGTCAATCTTCCTCAGCGCGACGACTCAGTTCAGACACATGCTGCCTTTCATCAACATCCTCGCGAAAGCGGACTTGCTGAGCGAAGAGGAGACGGAGACGATAGTGAACTGGTCCACGGACCCTTACGCGCTGCACGACGCGCTCGTCGAAGAAGGGACCACACCCAAGACCGTCCTGGACATCGAGTTCCTGAAGGCGATAGAGTCGATCGGCCTATACAAGCGCCTCATTCCGGTCTCGGCTGAAGTGCAGAGCGGGTTCGGCGACGTGTTCGACCTCGTGCAGCAGACATTCGCTGGCGGGGAAGACTTGAGGCCCGATTGAGACGGGCAGTCCCGCCAAATGCGTACAATGGACCTCGGCGTATTACAATACATATATATGCCTACGTGCAGTGAATACCATTGATGGAACTCGAGACGCGGAAGGTTCAGAAACTAGGATACTCGAGCCTGGGAATTTCCCTGCCGAAGGATTGGGCCGAGGGTCTTAGGCTCACCCCGGGCGCGATGGTGACCGTCATGCGCGAGGAGGACGGATCATTGAGGATAAGGGCCGGTCTATTCCAGCAGCCGGTCGAGCAGTCCGAGTGCATAATCGATGTCGAGAGCTGCGATGTGCCGGGCTCCCTCCACCGCCTCATCACGGGCAGCTACGTCGTCGGGAGGAACACGATACGCATCAGATCCCGGGAGGAGATCGACCCCGAGCAGCTGCAGGAAATACATGACGCCGTGAAGCGGCTCACGGGGTTGACGATAGTCAACCAGGGCCCCACGTTCGTAACCATCGAGAATTTCGCGGAACCCACGAGATTCCCCATCGAGGGGCTCATCAGGAGGCTCCATTACCTGACTGCGAGGATGGAGAAGCTCTCATTCGACTGCGTCATTGTCGGCGGTTCCGGCCTGGCGGACGAAGTGAAGAGACTGGAAGAGGAAGTCGACCGACTGTACTGGCTGGTCGTCCGCCAACTGCTGCTTGCGATCAAGGACAGGACGGTCGCTAGCAGCGTGGGAGAGACGGAGCCGAGAAGGATCGTCGAGGACAGGGTAGTGGCGTCGGAGCTGGAGAACATTGGGGATCTCTGGCGGGTCGTCGCTCGGGCATTCACCGATTTGGGGGACAGCCGCTACAAGAAGAGCAAGGACTTCATTAGAGTGATCCAGGATCTCAGGCAGCTCCTCGAGAACCAGATCGAAACGACGATGAACGCGTTCTTCGGCCAAGACTGGATACTTGCGAATGCGTCTCTGGAGACGCACGGCAAGGTCATGGAGACATCGAAGCAGCTCGAGGCGCTCGTACCCATCCAGAAGACGATGAAGGACCCGTCGTTCTGTACGACATGTATCTCCGTCCGGGAGATGCTTACGCCAATCGCGCAGATATCTGGACACTATGCTACGATATCCCAGATAACGATCAACCGCGCACTCCAGGCGACCGAGGGCGTCCTGCCGAGCAAGTAGCGCAGCTCACGCGGTCTTCTCGACATGCTTGAAAGCCAGCTCGACCGCCTGTGCTGGCGTCGATGCCTCGATCAGGAGTCCCTTGTCGACTCCGACCTTTTGCAGGGGCCAGCTGTGCAGCGAAATCACTGTCTTGCCTTGATCAAGGGCATGGGCAATCTCTGAGAGGGTTCCGTAGCTCCCGTCGATGGCGATTATCGCGTCAGCGGTCCTTACGATTATCACATTGCGTGCGGTGCCCATCCCGGTCGCTATCGGAATGTCCACGTACGGGTTCGCGTCTGATTTCGATCCCGCGGGCAGCACGCCTATGGTCGTCCCCCCGGCCTCCTTCGCGCCGCGGCACGCTGCCTCCATGACCCCCTCCATGCCGCCGCAGACCAGATACGCGTCGTGCTCGGCGATGAGGCGGCCGACCTCACGCGCCAGCTTCTTCGCCTCGTCAGAGACATTGCTCTGACCGCCAATCACCGCGACGATTGTTCGCATTTGTCAGCCTCCTTTCTTCACACTTGGGAACTGATTCCACACCATGTGACTCTATAAGGCTTTGTCTGAAGGTTATCATGGACGATATTCTAGGGACAGACTTTATGCCTATTCCTAGAGAATGAACGTCGATGCGCTGGCCAAGAAAGGAACGACTTTCTAAGACTGTTCAAACCGAGCAGCAGTTCGACGACCCATTACACCTCGTGTCTCTTCGACTCAAGACATGCGAAGACGCTCTCAGAAAGAACCCAGACGATCCCGACGCCCTATTCACGAAAGCCGTCTTTTTGGCCCGCATCCGAGAATATCGGCGGGCGATCGACTGTCTGGAGCGTGTCACCTCCCTCAACCCTGAATATCCCATGGTCTGGGGCCTGCTGTCACTGGTCTATGCACGCATGGGCGACTACCAGAAAGCCAAGGACTGCCGCGAGAGGAGCATGGTCGTGGACAGTTAGGCGCCCTCCTCCAGCAACAATCGTTCCTATGGTTTTAAGAGGACACCGTCCGCTCGAATTAGCGTGCAGAAAGCTGACATAAGGGCGGTCGAGAACCCCATAAGCGCCACCTTCGACCTGGCATCAGACGTCTACGACAAGGCGCCGAAAGTCAGGAAGATGGTGACGTACAGCAGGGCGTTCATCTATCTGTGGCTCCTCTTAGATTTCGTCCTGATTGTCGCGCTCGCCGCGCATCCGCTCGTTTCCTTATTGCTCGCAATCCTCGCGTCGGCGTTCCTCTACTCGCTGAGATGGGCGGAAGAGAAGGAATGGAGAATAGTATTCCTCACACTTGCTGCGGTCGTTTCCTTCATGCTCATCCTCCTTGGGGGCGCTGCCTTCCTGCTTACACTTCTCTTTGTGTTGCTGTACTTCCTGGGATGGATCATACTCGACATGCTTCGAGACATCAGGAAGTTCTTCGACTTCTATGTGGTGAGACATGCGGTCATCAAGGCGGTGCGAGACGCCAATCCGGTTGTGAAGATACCGGAGGGGCCCGACCCTGTCGCCCGCCTCCTTACCTACCTCAAGCACGCCTCTTCGGATACGGAACATGTCATGTCGCAGCCCGATGCGGTCAAGAGGGGGGTCACACTTAGGGGCGCCAGCGGCATCGCGCACGATTTTGACGCCATGGTCCTCGCGCAGCCTTCGTCTCTCTGGTCTCTGATCGGCTGGGCATATCCAGGCTGGTGCATGCTGGTCAAGATGTTTGGCGGTCCCCCGAAGTTGGACGAACTGAAGTACCTCAAGCACGCCGCGGAGGACGTCACAGCGACGATGAAAGTGCCCCCCAGCCGCGTCATAGCCCTCTGGCAGATGAAGGACGGGCAATCGATAGGCGATGAGGCGTACCAATTCGTGACAAGCCAGGTCGTGACATTCAGGCACCACGGCGACACGTTCGTCTGCAGCCTGGAGATAGTCGGCGAGGACGAGGACGGCACCTACGACCTTGTGCCATTCGTCGTGCAGAACCCGCCGTCAGCGTGAAGCACGGCATTCATCTGAACCAGTATGGAAGTCCGACGAACCTGTAGTGATCTTTTATCTCCTGTTCATACAGCTTCTTGTAGAACTCATTGTACCGCCGTATGTGTAAGACCCCTTCCTTCGTGATTTTCACTCGATACCTGTTCTCTTCCTTCTCGACAATTATCAGACCTTCTTCCTGCAGGCTGTCGAGGACCTTGTTCGTCATGAAGTGATTCGACCGTATCTCGTGCTTGATCGATTCCTTCGATACCCCCGAGTTCCTTTCCGCCAGAATCGAATCGAGCTTCTGCTCCAGTCCGTCCTGGTAGAGGTCGATGCCCAGTTCCGCAACAAGCCGGTTGAGGGCGAAGCACTGGTAGACCTTGTAGTCCTTGTAGTGGGTCAACGGCGGGTCCTCGTATGACTAGCGAAGCTATTGCGGCGACTGAATGGACATCTTCAAGATAAAAGAGTTGCCGGAGAAAGGAGAATCCTCATTAGCCCTCACAATGCATTCGGCGGTGCTATATTCGGGCAACTCGATTCATTCCCGCCCATGAACGAAAGGAGGGAGACCAGCACATGCTCTGTATGCGGCAGGGAGCGCCTGGTCTCCGCCGCCCTAGGCGTCTGTCGCCAGTGCATACTCGACAACTATCCTGCCGTCGAGCCAGCCATTCTGAAGGCGCATGAGCGCGCGAGATTCGAGTTCAAGCTCCCGCTGCGCCCGCCGAGCGACGGGGCACAGTGCGCGCAATGCGTCAACATGTGCAAAGTTGGCGATGGTGAAGTGGGATACTGCGGAATCAGGCGGGGGGATGACGGCAACGTCATCAGATCGACGCGCGGCGCGGTGCTGCAATGGCATTATGATAAGCTGCCGGCCAACTGCGTCGCGGAATTCGTCTGTCCTGCGGGGACCGGGTGCGGCAGCCGCAAGTACTCTCGGAGCAACGGAGCGGAGCATGGCTACAAGAACCTCGCCGTTTTCTACGGGGCCTGCAACTTCTCTTGCCTGTTCTGCCAGAATTGGCATTTCCGCCGCCTGACAAAGGCGAAGTCCCCGGTTGTCTCGTCCAATAGGCTCGCCGCCAAGGTGGACAGGAAGACCGCCTGCGTCTGCTTCTTCGGTGGCGACCCCGCACCGCAGGTAGAGCACGCCATCGAGACCTCCGAGACCGTCATGGAGAAAAACGACAAGGTCCGCATATGCTTCGAGACGAACGGATCGATGAACAGAAGGTATCTCAGCAAGATGGCGGGCCTCAGCTACGATAGTGGCGGGTGCATCAAGTTCGGCCTGAAGACCTGGAACGTGAGAATGAACAGAGCGCTCTGTGGCACGGACAACAGGTGGACGCTCAACAACTTCAGATGGCTCGCTGACTACTCGGCGAGGCGCGGGGACAGAGGCGTGCCGTTTCTGGTCGCGTCGACATTGCTCGTCCCCGGGTACATCGAGGAAGAGGAGGTCGCGGAACTGGCGGGTTTCATAGCCTCTCTTGACGAAAACATCCCATACAGCCTTCTTGCTTTCTCCCCGGCATTCCAGATGACGGATCTGCCGAAAACGAGCGAGGCCGAGGCGAAGGACTGCCTGGAGGCGGCGAAGGCCGCCGGTCTGGAAAGAGTCCGCCTCGGCAACGCGCATCTCGTGAGCTAGATTTTCCTCGCATTGAAGCCGTAGTGTGAGGGGCTGATATCAAGCGAGGGACCCGGGTCGAAACCAACTGAGTGGAGCATCGCTGCGGCCTCGTCCTCGCCGAGCCTGTGTCTCCGTGGCGGGCCAATCAGCTCCGTCTTTTTCTTCCAATCAACGATGCCAAGTCTTCCAGAGGATTTCATGATCCTCCATGTTTCTCTGAGGGTCGATAATCCTTCAAGCTCGTGCAAGACCGTGGACATGAGGGCGAAGTCGACAATCCCAGCGGTCATTGGTATCGAATCCTCGTTGGAGAGGACCGCCGAGACGTTCTTCACGTGCAGGTCCTCGATTCGCTCCTTCAGCCTGACGATCATTCTTGGCTCCTCATCCACACCGTACACCCGACCCTCCGTGCCTACCATTCCCGCCATAGGGAACGTGAAGAACCCGGGGCCGCACCCCACATCCACTACAATCCAACCCCGCTGGATATCGAAATGCTGGAGGATTCTTGGCGGGTCGAGCAGCGCCTTGCGTTCCTCGCTCTCGAGGTAGGCCATCCTTTCTGGGTCGAACTTGCGCCCACGGCGGTGCATCGCGTGCCGGTATCGCTCCCACCGATATCCACCCTTGCATTTTGCACCATAGGAGGGCGCGGGGGCGGGAGATGTCGGGCAAAGCTTTTCACCGCCATGATGATGCCCCCATGATGATTGCCCGCGGCGGCATGGTGTTCGTGGTTGTCCCCGCCCTGATCATGGGATTGCTCCTGATCACCGCCATCGCTGTCTCCAGCAACGTTCTTGTCCTGCTCACTTTGCCCTTCGGAATCCTCTTCGTCGTCCTCCTCGTCTTCTTCCGGGACCCGACCAGACCGATAGGCAAAGGGATCGTCTCGCCTGCCGACGGCAGGGTCATCGAGGCGAATCGGGACACGGGCTTCATTGCGATCTACATGGGGCTGCGAAACGTGCATGTGAACCGGGCCCCCTGGTCAGGCATCGTCAACGCAATGAGGCGGCAAAGCGGCGGCCATGCGGCCGCGAGCCTGAAGGCGGCTACCAACAACCAATCGGTCGATTGGGAAATTGGGACGCTTCTGGGGACAATCGAACTCAGGCAGATCGCCGGTGCTCTTGCCCGCCGAATCGTGCCATACGTCGACGAAGGGGCAAGGATAAAGAAGGGGCAGAAGATAGGCCTGATACGCTTCGGCTCGCGCGTCGAACTCCGGCTACCGCCAACGGCAAAGGTCGTCGTGGCGGTGGGGGACCGTTTGCGGGCGGGCGAGACGACGGTCGCGGAAGTCGAGCATGGATTCGCGCAGGAAGATACACCCGGCTGACTACATCACAATCCTTAACGCAGTCGCCGGCTTCCTCGCTATCACATATATAATCGACGGGGAATTCCGCGCGGTCGACGCCCGCTTCCTCCAGGCAGCCCTGCTGATAATGGCGGCATTCTGCCTCGATGGTGTCGACGGCTACGTTGCGAGGCGATTTGGAGGCGGGAAAGGAGGCCAATACCTCGACAGCTTCGCCGACACCGTCTCCTTCTGCATCGCCCCTGCCCTCATGATCTACAGGATATGCTACGACCCGGATAGGGGGAGCGCTTGGGTTGCCCCGGAGAACACGCTTGCCGTCGGCGCCTCCACCCTTGTCGCCGCGTTCGGCATACTCCGCCTCGCGTGGTTCATCGAGTCCGACCATGAGAAGGGCGGGTTCAGGGGTCTGCCCGTCTCTGCAAATGCCATCCTGCTGACCTCCTTGGCATACTTATTCGGCGCGTCCTACAGCACGCCCGTCATTCTGCTCAGCATCGTCACGTCATTCCTCATGATTAGCGAGATTCCCTATCCCAGGATCACGGACGCAGCTCGAATGCCCATCGTCCTGATCATTGCGGTGGTCTGCGGGGTCGCCCTGGCGTTCATGGTCACCGCCGGGAACGCTTCTGACACCGCAAGGTTTCTATTCCTGGTGGCTTTGGCCGCGACGCTGGGCTACCTGATAGGGGGTCCGATATATGTTGGAAAGCCGCGACCCGGCAGCGAAGTACTTCGCGTGCAGCGAGAGTGAACGTGCCTGTTTCGAGGCGGGGATCAAGCTCGGGGCGGTCTACCACCAGTACGTGGGGACGCCGGTGAGCGCTGAGAGCGTCGATGCTCTCGAAAGGGCGATTGAGGCGGGCGTGCGCATCCAGCCGTTCGTGACGAACGTCAAGGTCCGGATAGACCGCTCTCGCATGAAGCCCAAGAGGTCGACCTACAGGTACACCAGCCTGAAGGGGGAGATGCTGGACGTGTGGCTGCAGGTCAGGTACGGCAACCACGTGGCGACTTGCGAGATGAAGTATGTCAAGGATCTCAGATACACGCTGATGCGGGTGGTGCAGGTGTCGGAGGCATGAGTCTCGTCGCCTCATGAAGGGCAACTTATATAATCACAGGTCAATCGGTCGGCAGGCGAGACCATGGCAACGGTGGACAAGGGAAAGGAAGTTGAGGTCAAGTTCCGCAGGGACCTCGGCCTCCTCGAGATAACTATGATTGGTCTCGCGCCGACGATAGGTTCCACCATCTTCCTGCTCGTCGGACCGGGGATAGGCATCGCAGGCCCCGCCCTCCTCATCGTGTTCGTCCTGAACTTCTTCGTCTCAATCCTCACGGCGATGGGCTACATGGAGTTGGGGAGCGCCTTCCCCGAGACTGGCGGCGGGTATCTGTGGATAAAGACCGCCATGAAGGAACCGCTCGGCTTCCTGGGCGGGTGGCTGTCCTGGTTCGGCCACTCCATAGTCTGTGCATTCTATGCGATGGGGTTCGGGCTGGGAGTCACTTGGTTCGCGGACAGTTACGGGCTGCTCTCCGGGTTCTCGCCCTTCCAGAGAGACATCTTCACCAAGACGCTGACCGTGGTCGTCGTCCTGATCTTCATCTACATCAACTACAGGGGTACGAAGACGACCGGCCGCTCGAGCACCTACGTGACGATGTCCCTGATCATCATGGTGATGCTCTTCATCATACTCGGGGCAGCGGGGATGATGATGGGTCGGGGGAGCTGGTCGAACCTTTCGCCGTTGCTCCCCGGCGATAGCAACGCGACGAATACGCTCGCGATCCTCATGGCCATGGGTTTCACTTTCATC
Source organism: Thermoplasmata archaeon (assembly GCA_041489255.1). Taxonomy (GTDB): domain Archaea; phylum Thermoplasmatota; class Thermoplasmata; order RBG-16-68-12; family JAFNFQ01; genus JAFNFQ01. The sequence goes on from JBGPQV010000029.1 coordinate 13,936, forward strand.
GTCTTCGAAGGGTACGAGGTCATCGCGCAGACAGGGGAGGAATGCAAAGACCCCGAGAAGAACATCCCAAAGGCCCACTGGATAACGCTGGTCATCGCAACTGTCATCTTCGTATTCGTCGCCCTGTTCACCATCCTTGGAGGGGGGACAACGAGTGCGGCGAGCCACGACCCCAAAGCAGTCGCGAGCGCCGCCAATGTCTTCCTGCCAGGCATAGGCCTGCCCATCGTCGTTGTCGGCGTGATACTCGGCGCCCTCACGTCTCTGAACAGCCTCGTCTTCTCCTCGTCGAGAGTCAGCTTCGCGATGGGCAGAGACGGAGCCCTGCCAAAGGCGTTCGGTCAGTTGCACAAGAAGAAAAGGACGCCCCACGTCGCAATCCTCGCATCTGGCGCAATCATCATAACCATGGTGATATCCCTCGATATCGTCAAGATTGCAGCCTCCGCCGACATCATGTTCCTCGTACTTTTCACGATGGTCAACGCCGCGGTTATCATCCTGCGGAAGAAGAGGCCGGACGCGAAGCGATACTATATCATGCCGCTCTTCCCCCTGATTCCGATTGTAGGGATGGCGACCAAGGGCGTCCTGGCGGTCTCCCTCTATTTGTACGAACCGGCTGCATGGGGCATAGCGCTGGGCTGGATAGCCCTGGGCCTCGGGGTCCACTATCTCTGGGCGAAGCGCGAGAGGATCGTGGAGGTGGCCGCCCCCGTCATCAGCGCGATAGTCCCCGCCGCAGAGGCGAAGTACTCCGTGATCGTCGCCCAAGACAATCTCGAGGACAGGTCCCTCGTTGAGTTCGCTTCGATAGTCGCCAAGGTGGAGGACGGGAATGTCCGACTGGTGCATGTGGTCGAGATCCCGGACACGCTCCCTCTGGACGCGATCGACAGGTCTTACCATAGGGACGTGGAAAGGGACATGCGCACTCTCATTGACGAAATTACCGAACAGGGCGTGGAGGCAAGGGCCAGGGTGGTGATTTCGCACAGGGTCGAGGAGGCGCTCCTCGACGAGGTCAAGGAGCAAGAGCCTGACCTCATGGTCCTCGGCTGGCATGGGCGTCGCGGGGTCGGGCGGATTCTGGGCACAACTGTGGACCGCATGGTGCGTGAGGCTCCCTGCGACATAGTTGTCCTGAAGACTACCGAGGTCAGACCGCCCCTGAGAAGAATCCTCGTCTTCAATGCACCCGCTTGGCACGTCACCTACGCGACCAGCTACGCGATCCTCCTGGCGAAGAAGTACAATGCGGAGATCGTGCTGTTCAGCGCCGTTACAACCGATGCGGAGTTGAAGACGGAACAGGCATACTCCGCCAGGCTGGCGGAGATGTGCCGCACCCACGGCATCAGGTACTACGAGGAGTTCGCGAAGGTGAAGAACATAGTGGATTCCGTCGTGGAGGAATCGAAGACCTACGACATGCTGGTGATCGGCGCCGGCCCGGAGGAGGGGATCAAGGGGGCCGTCCTCGGGGGTACGCAAGATCAGATAGCCCAGCGCTCTCCAGTGCCCGTGCTCGCAGTCAGGAAGGTCCGCGGTCCCGACGTGCTCGCGAAGGCCAGCTGACCGTGCTTGCGCGTTGTCATATTATAAGATACATCTTATATAATGGCTCGGCCATAGAGGTGCCCGGAATCCAATGGGCCAGAATCTGAAGATTGGGATAACTGGATTGCCCGGCGCGGGCAAGACCTACGCGCTCCTCAAGGTCATCGAGATGCTCGAGGGGGACGGGAAGAAGGTCGGCGGGATGGTCACCGAGCCCATCGTGAAGAGGGGCCGCCGCGAGGGCTTCTACGTCATGGACTGGGCGACCAAGGACAAGAAAGTGTTCGCCTCGAAGGACATCGAGTCGAAGGTCATGGTCGGGCGGTACGGAGTGGATATAACCGCGCTCGAGGACATCGGCGTCAATGCCCTGAAGGGAGCGACCGCCAGCGCGGACGTCATCGTCATTGATGAGGTCGGGAAGATGGAGGTGGAGAGCGAGTCGTTCGTGGCGGCGGTGAAGGAGGCGATGGACGCCGACAAGCCGCTCATCCTCACGCTCCATAAGAAGTCCCGGAACCCGCTGCTCCAGGACATCAGGCGACGCGACGATGTCCGCATCCTAGAGGTCACCCAGGTCAACCGCAACCTCCTGCCGTACAAAATCGTCAAGCTGATGAAAGGCGAACTACTTTGAACGGCGTGCAGCTGCGCGAGATTCGGGAGGGCCTTGCGAGACTGCTTGTCCCCGACATCCCGCGCGGCAGGGGCCCGGGAAAGGATACGGGTCTGCCCTTCTATAATCCGACTATGGAGAAGAACAGGGACATGACCGTGCTGCTCATGAGGGTGCTTGGGCGCCATGGTGTCACATTTCTGGACGGGCTGTCTGCGACGGGCGCGTTGGGAATCAGGGTGGCGCTTGAGGTTAGCGGGACCAGAGTGACGTGCAACGACCAGAGCAAAACTGCTTCGGAACTCATCCTGAGGAACGCCGAAATGAACGGTGTCAGGCTCGAGTCGGTCGTCAATGACAGAATCCAGGCCCACCTCTCCAAAACCAGCTACGAGTTCATAGACATAGACCCCTTTGGTACTCCCGTTCCGTACATGGACGTCGCTTTCCAGGCGGCCCCCAGGGATGGCTTGGTGGGGATTACCGCCACGGACACCGCAGTTCTTTGCGGAGCCCAAACGAAAGCCTGCATCCGACACTACGAGGCGAGGCCGCTCCACATAGACTGCTGCAAGGAGGTCGGGCTGAGGATTCTGATCGGCTGCTGCGCGAGGGTGGCAGCCAGGCATGACAAGTCGATAACCCCGTTGCTTTCCTTCAGCACGGACCATTATATGCGGGCGATCATGGCAGTAGGTACCGGCGCGAGGAAGGCGGACGAGACTTTGAGCCGCATGGGGGACGTTGCTCACGATACGGAGACCGGGGAAAGGCTTCTCTCAATGGGCCCACCGCCGAATCAGATTTCCGCCGGGCCACTGTGGGCGGGCGGACTGCTCGATGAGGGCCTTGTCGCCCACCTCACACCCCTCCATCACATGCGCCACGAGACTTCGCAATTGGTCGGGCTCCTCAAGGCCGAGGTCGGCGCGCCCGGCCTTTTCTACGATACGGATTATCTGTCAAGGAAGCTGAGGGTGTCTCCGCCCAAGATGTCCGCACTAATCGATGCCTTGCACAAGGCGGGGTTCGTGGCTGTCAGGACCCATTTCAGCCCGGAGGGTATCAAGACCGACGCGGCGTGGGGCGAGCTGGTCGAGGTCTACAAGGGTGTGTAGGCTCGGGCCTGTTGGCTGATCGCGGTGCCAGCGCCGTTGACCCCGAGTGGCTCAAGGTGTTCGCGGGGGAGGTGGCGAGGGTGGCGGCTGCAGCGGCGGCGAGGGTGGCGGGAACTGTGACGTTCCCTGCTGCGGGGGCAACGTTCCCTGCATCGGAGGTTGCTGCAACATCGGTCCGCCTTGCTGACCCCTCCGCTCCTTCTTCCTCTTTCCAAGAAGGATGACAAGCACGACGCTGATGACCACGACTACAACGATGATGACAATCGACAAGAGGACCCACAAGAGTGGGAAACCTGCTGCTGCGTCGCCTGGCGTCACCGTCACGGCCCATGTCGAAGAGACGGAATCAATCCCGTCGGTGACCATGACCATGATCACGAACGAGCCGATCGTGGAGGACTGGAAGCTGTGCAAGGGCGAATTCGTCCCGACTGGCATGATGTTCACCGTCCAGCTGTAGCTGAGGACGTCATAGTCGGCGTCGCTGGCGACCACGCTGAACGCCTGAGAGACTCCTGTCTTAAGGTTCGCGACCGCGAACGATGGCGTCCTGGAGGTGATTACCGGTTCCCTGTTGACCACATAGATGGTCAACGAGGTCAGGTCCGTTGCACCGTCACTGTCCGTGACTGTCAGCGTCACGCCGAACGACTGTTTCGAGGAGTAGGTATGCGTGACTATCGCTCCGGTGTCGCCATCTCCATCGCCGAAATTCCAGCTGTAGGATGAAATCGAGCCATCCGAGTCTGTCGAGCCGGTGGCATCGAAAGTGAAGACCGTGGTCACGTAACCAGACGAAGCGGGCGATACGGATGCCTGAGCTATCGGAAGTTGGTTAGCGACCGTGACCGTGAATGTGTCCATGTCGCTCTGGCCGGACAAATCCCAAATCGTGAGATTCACGGTGAAAGTCCCGAGTGATGCATAGGTGTGCGAGATCCTTTCGACGTTCGAGGTGAAGCCATCGCCGAACTCCCATTGCCACGCCGAGAGACCAAGGTCGTCTGTGGAGTTGGCGGCGTCAAAGACGAAGACCGAGTCCCTGAACCCATTCGTCATGGGCCAGACCCTCGCATTGGCCATCGGCGGATCATCCACGTCTGGCGCATCAATCGCGATGGTCGGTGCTCCCGTGGCCCAATCCGTTCCGTCGGAAGCGCTGAAGGAATACGCATAGTCCAGGCCAGATGGTGCCAGCGTCGTCGAAGCGTTGTAGACTGCTCCCGCGACGTAGTCCCCAGGCGCGCCGATCCATGACTCCCATGCCAAGGGCAGCGTGCCCCATGCGGTGCCCGACGGCTTCTCGATCAGGACATCGATGCTCGCAGGTGCGTCGTTGTCAAGGTCGGAGTACATAACCCTGAAGGTGAACAACGTGGAGGTGGTTCCGAGCTCGACGTCCAATCCGTCCGTCACGTAATTGCCTATACCCAGCCAGTTCAGGGTCGGAGCCGTATTGATTATGTCGGGGGCGTCGATGGGCGCGGTGGAATCGGACGCGCCCCAAGGATCCGAGGCAGTGAAATAGAATGTGTAATCCAGGCCCATGGCGGGGAGTGTCAATCCGAAGTCGTAGTCCCTGCCTGCCGCGAAGTCGTCGGGAGCTCCGACCCATGCTCCGGGCGTCATGGCGAAAGGTGATCCGGTGATAGGGACGCCGGCTTTCTCGATCCAGAGCAGAGGATTCCCTGGAACCGGTGCCTCGTTGTCCGCGTCGCTGTATCTGACAGAGTAGGCGAACAATGTGGTCGTGCTGCCGATCAGAGGAGCCACGGATGGCACGCCCAGCATCGGAGGCGTGTTGAGGATGGCGCTCGTCGTGAAGTTCCAGTCTGCGCTCCATCCTGACGGCTCCCAACCGTCGCTTGAACCGACATGCCAGCAATAAGCGCTGCTGATGTTGGTGACGAACGCTCCGCTCACGTTCGATGGTCCCACGCCGCTGGCCATTATGGAGGCGTAAGTGCATGTCCCGTTCTCCTCGACCTCCCATGCATACGTGATTGGGTCGCCCTCCGCGTCGAAAGCTGTATCCCAAGTCATTGTCTGCGCGGGAGAGGCCGGGATGATCGCGTCGTCCGGCGGGCTAATGGGGAATGCTGGGGCCTGAGGCGGCGTGTTGATGCGGGATTCCACCTCCGCCCAGCTGCACCACTGGACACCATCGAAGACTTGCACCCGGAAGTAGTAGGTCGCACCGTCCACAAGCGCAGCGCCATTGTAATTGACTGACGTCGCTGCACCGACTCCTGCGGGCGGATCCCACATGAGGACCCCGCTACCCGAAGGCCCAGTCCACACCTGTACCTTGTACTCGCTCTGCGGGTCGCCGTCGCCGTCTGCGTAGCTCCACGCGAGAGGCGGGTCTCCCGGGGGAGTGACTATATGCAAGATGTCTGCGGTGAGCGCTGCGAATCCATTGACCGTAAGTCCGGCAGCGGTCGGCGGGGTGTTGACGCGGCTGTTCCACGATTGCATGGGGAACACGCCTGCGACCGAATTGCCGCCGGCGAGCACGATGTCGCTCGCACCGGTCACCTGCGCTCCTATCGTCGCTCCGCTTGTGGCGGCGGCGGAGAAGTCGTAGATGATCAGGAATCGCTCCGGCGTGCCCATGATTATGTTCTTCGCCAGGCCCGTGAAGCTCGCAGAGCCACCTGAGAAGGTCGCGGTGGCTCCCAGTTGGACGTCGATAGCCGCGTCCAGGATTCCATTGTCATTCATGTCGTCAAAGAACTTCACTCCTGCAATGTCAGAATCGACACCCGTGCCCGTGGCGGTGACGTTGATTGCGTCGAAAGTCGCCATCGGGATGTTCGCCTCCATGGTCAGGTTCGCCATGGCCACATCGGTCTGCCCCTGCACAACAACGAACGGTGCACGGTCGATCCATGTCACGATGACATCTGCCACAGGTGGTTTGCCGAGCACCAGGTTTCCGTATTCCTCAAGCGCGGGAGAGCCCATCATCGGGCCGAAAGCAAACGGCCAGGAAGCGAAGTAGCCGAAGCCCCACGAATCCGACACTCCTGCCTGAGAGGCCCCAGCCGGAGAACCTGAGGCGAAGCCCAACGTGTCTCCAGGGACTGCGCCGAGTATCGCGAGCGGAACCTGGAACTCGATGACTGGATGGCTCATTGCCTCCAAGGGGGTCTGCGTGAAGCTCCTCTGCAGGTCGAGGGTGGCGTGGTTCGGCAAGCTGGATTCGAAAGGCGCGTCTTCCACGACCCAAGTCGCCGTGGTCGCGTTGTAAATCCTGTGATTCTGGTACGACTCGCTCCAACCGCCGACGCTGAAGATGTGTTCCATGCCTTCAGTCGCCACAGCGTCATTGCCGGTGTCGAACGCGATCGCTGCGGAGTCTTCGAAGTCGGCTGTGTGGTCTCCGACGACATCATAGGCGATGTAGAGGTTCGTCGCGTCGTTCTTGAGGAACATGAAGTTGGAAAGGCGGTTCCCCATCACCGTTCGAGGGTCGACCTGGAGCGCATCTGACCATTCTCCTGGAGAGAACTGGCCGTCGATGCTTGGTGGCGACAAGGTCCAAGGCGAGAAAATCGTGGGAATCGCCGCGATGCCGCGGACGACGAGGAGGCCGGTTGCGAGCGGGAAGTTGATTGGGGACACGCTGTCGCTGGTCATCGTGTCGATGTTGACGTTTGTCGGCGAGGATATCGTCAGGCCTATGGTCGCCAATGGAGTGGCGACCGGCGACAGATCGATCACGAGCAGGATTGATTCTGTCGTGCCGCCCTGAACCCGAAGTCCATTCCAGCCGAACATCGGGTCGAAGGTTATCCATGACATCCCGCCTGAGAATGAGCTAGCGCCAAGGAACTGGTCTGTCAATGGATCCAGGAGCGAGTCGTCATCGACGTCGTGGTAGACCCCGACCGCGGAGACGTCTTGGTCCGAGGATGTTCCGACCCGGTTGATGCTAATGCCCCGGATTTCGACGTAATTGCTGCCGAGACCTGAAGGCACACTCAATCCGACCGTGCCCATCACGACCCCTGTCTCAAAAGGCGCCGCGGTCAGTGGAGCCAGGTTCGTCATATCCATCGTGAGGACATCCGAGGCGTTCATCTGAATGAGGGAATCGAACGATTGTGCTGGCAGATTGACTGGCGAGAGGACCGTTAACGTTTGGAAGCGGGCGGAGGTGACATTGTCGATTCGCACCCCAACCGTGTCCCCCACCATCGCCGTCGTGCTGATCTGATAGGTCAAGATGAAGTTGCGGGGCGAGCTTGCGTAGATTTCTATCGGGCCCATGAACGGCGTCATCCTTGCGACCCATCCGAACACCGGGCCGCCGGAGAACCAGCCGCCCGCGGCCCTCAAGTCCGTGCCGAGATCCAGGACGCCATCATAGTCCATGTCCGCCCAGAGACCGACCTGCCCCATCGGGCCGAATCCGATGTCCATCGCGTTCGGGGGAATCCCAGTCAATGTCACGTTCAGCCAGTTTGCGTTGTCGATCCTGGCCATGCCCGTGTCCACTGCAATGGTGAAGTCCGCCATCACCACGTTCGAGTCTCCCGTGAAGACCGTGGCGGGCGCCCTGTCGTTCCATGATGTGATGCTCACCGTGTTGGGTGTCCCCGCAACGACGAGAGCGTTACTGGAGATGCCAGGGAATCCTCCCGGCGCTATGACCGCGTTGCAGGTGTCGGTCATCATCTCGGCCGCCGAGGCCACGGAGCCCCCGATCGTGTCGCCCGGAACCGCATAGGGCGAGACATCGAAGACGACCAGGATGCGTTCGCGGTTTGCCGCTCCCGCGTCTATGCGGAATGAAATGAAGAAGGATGCGACTCCCGTGTTGAACACGGCATTCGCCAGTTCTTTATCGATCAGGGGCTCATAGAAACCGTCGTCGTTGCTGTCGGAGATGAGGTACGCTCGGTACACATCTGCATCGCGCGGGGGAGTTCCCGTCATGGTCACGTTGACCCGTGTCAGCCTGACCGAGCCGGTGTCCACCGTGGCGTTCATCTCGAGCATCACGACGCCCCCTTCGCCTTGCATCACCGTGGCGGGAGCCCGGCCGGAGAACGACGTTGTGAGGGTGCTTGTGGGGAATGCCACGACCGTCGTCGTGCTGGAATCGATCGGGGCGGCCGGGGCATAGCTGACTGTGTCGATGCCCGCAAGGGTGGCGGATGGGATGGTGTCGGAAATGCGAACCCCGAGCGTGTCTCCGGGGAGCGCCCTGCATTGACAGTCAACCACGATTAGCCAGCGCTGCGTGCTGGTCGGGGTGATAATCATTGGAGTCGTGAAGGTCACGGTCACGATTCCTGCCGTCGGAGAAGTCGATCCGATGATGAGCTGATCGGTGGACGTGTCGACCCTTGAGTTGTCGTTCGTGTCGTTGTAGATGCGCACGTATACATTCGAGTCCGCGACGGTGCCCAGCTTCTGAACCCTGAAGAACCTGAGGCCTATCGCGCCCGACCCCGCGGTCATCACATACCGCTCCATCAGGACCGACTCTGTCTGCATGGCGCTGGCGGGAGCGAAGTCCTGCCCCATGATCGTGAGGACGTCTGCCACCGGCGGCGATGGAGGCGTGTATCTGACGTTCGTGCCGTTCCTGAGCATCCCAGGGGCAACGGATCCCGAGTACTGGAGGCCCATGTCACCCTGCTGGCTCTCGATTCCGGAGGTGATCGAGGAGTAGCCGTTCGGGATGCCTCTGTACTGGATGTCGATGACACCGGTGTCTTTCATGATGATCTGGAATTGCACACGGTAGGTTGCGGAGAGGCTGACGTTGTCCCATGTCACGACGCTCTGGGTCGCTTGCTTGTCGAAATAGACCATCCCGCTGCCCGGGAGCGTCGGGTCGAGAGAGGCGGAGCCGAATCCGATGATGTCGGCGTTGGGAATGCCGCTACCGGGGAGATTGATGTTCGCCGTTGTGCCGGAGTTCAGCGCTCCGGCGAATTTCACGAAGCCGTTGGGGCAGACCATCACATTGTTGTAGGCAACGCCATAGAACGTGAAGCCTCCAAAGAGGAAGTCGTTTGCTCCTGGCACGTTGTCGCAGTTCGTCGGCATGTTGGCCACGACGCTGCCCGCCGCAGTAATCCATGAGTACGGCGCTGTGTCATCGTAGGTGTAGCCGAAAGCGTCGGGACCACCCGACAGTGCTAGAACCTGACTTGGGGCGATCATGAAAAGCGCCGCAAGCGAAGTCGTCGTCAAGATGGCCACTGCTACGATGCTCTTGTTTCTGTTCATTGGAGTCCACGCTCTTGATGCCGACCCTCATTACACGATATTTCAGCGCTTTGGCGTGATTCTGGATTCTGATTCTCACAGGGTATCATCTGGCGGCGAAATCGTGACGGACGGCAGCTTCGCTCACTCTTTTGTTTGCGAGAAAAAATATAGGTCATATGCAGCCTGTTTGACGGCTAAGCCGTCTTTGCACCACCGACGTGGTACTGTAGCGGCTACGACTGTTAGTGGCTCCGGGCTGAACCGGTCGCCCGAAGGCTTCCGGCGTACACCCGAGCTCTATCAACGCCATCAATTATGGCGGTCGTAAGGTGCCTCGTCTTAGGGGTGGCTTCGAGCTTAGATGCTTTCAGCTCTTATCCACGTAGCGCGTGGCTGCTCAGCATGCCTTGCCAGACAGCTGATGAACTAGAGGCGCCGGACCCTCGTTCCTCTCGTACTTAAGGTTCCTGCCCCTCAGGCACCAAAACGCTTCCACCAAAAAGCAACAAACCTGTCTCACGACGGTCTAAACCCAGCTCACGATCCCTTTTAATGGGCGAACAACCCCACCCTTGGCAGCTCATGCACCGCCAGGATAGGAAGAGCCGACGTCGAAGTAGCAAGCCGTCGGGTCGATAGGAACTCTAGC
>JBGPQV010000030.1:0-23059 GCA_041489255.1 Thermoplasmata archaeon
CTGAGCCCAATCCGATGTGAGACCACTGCACGGTTACTGCCATGCGTCCCACATCACAGAGGACCCACAATCGTGGGCAGGAACCAGCCTACGACGATCGCGACGAGCCACACCACGACCGCGACCGCGAGCGCTCTGAGCCCGCTCATGTCGTAGAGGGTCGCCAGGGCGATCAGCCAACCTATCCCGGCAATGATGCCGGCCAGGAGCCCTGAGCCGAGGAAGAAGTACACGAGTGCGTAGATGATCGCACCGACGAGGGCGGCCAGGAAGGCCGTCCCGAACCCTTCGCTCTGTTCAAAGAGCTTCGTGATAACGTAGATTATGATCGCCGAAATGATCCATCCGATGACGAAGAAGATCACGGTCCAAACAAGCGAGCCTGGGATCTCGTATCCACCGATTGTTGTGGGCATCCTCAACCCTCCCTAGGTCCTCATGATCCTTCTACCGGTCTTGCGTCCCTTGACCGGGCCGCGCCCACCAGGGGACTTCGCTGCACGTCTCTTCGTCACTGTCATCCTACCGCCTCTGCTCTTCTTTGCCATGTTTTTTTCACCTCTTCGGCTTTTTTTCTTCCTGTCGATCGTCATTACCCCTCACGGCTTGGTAACGATATTCGTGTCCAGTGTGACGGCGCCAATCCGTGCCAGCGCCCTGCCATTCAGCGTCGCGCCGGTGGTAAAGGAGATGGACTGATCCGCCATGATCGTTCCAATGACGGTCGAGTTCGTTCCGAGAGTCGCGGAAGTGCCGACCTGCCAGAAGACGTTGGAAGCCTGCGCGCCGCCGGCCAGGATCACGTGGACGCCGGCTCCCGTGTAGAGGGTGGACGCTATCTGGAAGATGAAGACCGCACTCGCGTTGCCCTGGGCATCGAGGGTGAGATCGCCGGAGGATATCTCAAGACCGGACGTGGACTTGTAGAGACCAGGGGCGAGGGTCAGTCCTCCAAGGTTTCCGGCCACGCTCACGGGACACAGGGTTCGTCCAGCGGCGTCGTTGTACGCGATGGTCAAGTTGGCCATGGCCCAGGCGGCGATGTCGTCGGCCGCGTGGATCGTCCCCCCGACCACCGTTCCCGGCGGGAATCCCGTCACCGAGCTGCCTGGACTCAGGCCGAGATCCCCGTTGACCGTGGTCGGTCCGGTGTTGGTGACCGTCGAGCCCGCCAGGACGGCGAAACTGGCGGCCGATCCAAGGGCTACGGCTGCCTGGCCGCAGGGCGATGAGGAATTCACTGTCCTGAAACTCCATACGTAGTTGGCAACCATTGCATTGCCCGCGAGGTCCTTGGCTCCGGTGGTAATCGTGGCCGTGTAAGTGGTGTTGGATGCGAGATTGCTTGCTGGATCAAAGGTCGCGGTCAGGCCAGCGTAGCTCACGATGCCGGACACAGGCGTCGTCCCTTGCTTCAGGAGAAATGTTGACGCGGTGATCGTTGAGGGGTCCATCGCCTCGCTGAACGTCGCCGTGATGTTGCTGTTGACCGCCACGGCGACAACCGGGCTTGTCGAATTCACCGTGGGCGGGGTGGTGTCCAGGATCAGACCCGTCGTGAAGTTCCATACGTAGTTGGCAACCATTGCATTGCCCGCGAGGTCCTTGGCCCCGGTGGTGACCGTGGCGGTGTGCAAGGTGCTGGCGGCGAGATTGCTAGATGGCACGAAGGTCGCGGTCGTGGCCGTGTAGCTCACGGTCCCCAAGACCGGGGTAGTCCCGACCTTCAACGTGAAGGTCGACGTGGTGATCGTCAGGGGGTCCATCGCTTCGCTGAACGTTGCGAGTACCTTGGTGTTGACAGGCACGCCGGTGGCGGCATGGGCGGGGGATGTGAGCGTCACCGTTGGCGGGGTGGTGTCGGGAATCAGACCCGTCGTGAAGCTCCATACGAAGTTGGCGGCCATCGCAATGCCTCCGAGGCTTTTGGCCCCGGTGGTGATAGTGGCGGTGTGCGCGGTGCTGGCGGCGAGATTGCTGGACGGTGCGAAGGTCGCGGTCATGCCCGTGTAGCTCACGGTCCCCGAGACCGGGGTCGTCCCAACCTTCAACGTGAAGGTCGACGTGGTGATCGTCAGGAGGTCCATCGCTTCGCTGAACGCTGCGAGGACCTTGGTGTTGATCGGTGCGCCGGTGGCGGCATGGGCGGGGGATATGAACGTCACCGTGGGCGCGGCTCCCGATGGGAGGGTTACGGGTGGAGTCTGTGTCAGCAAGATGTAACCTACCCCAAGTGCTACTATAAGGAGGACAATCGCGACAATCACAACGGCCAATTTCTTTAGAACCATGTGGTTACCTTCCGGTATCGAACCTTCAATGTAGCAGAAGTGCTCTGACCTAATTGGCTTCATCCCTCAGGTGCATGATGCCCTTGGACAGATTTAAATAGTCTTGTCCGGTTTACTTACCGGTTCTGGGAAATGTGGACACCAGACGACCTTGACATTCGAATCATAAGAGCGCTTGCTTCTCCAAGCTCGTTCCAGTGGGACGTCCGTATCTCCTATGCGCGCGTGGCCGAGAGACTGGCCATCGACGAAGAGACGGTCAGAAACCGGCTGAAGCGCATGAACGAGGCCCGGTTCCTGCGGGGCTGGCAGCTCATCCTCAATCCGATCCTGCTTGGCCGGGAAGCTGCCATCGTGGAACTGCGTGTCGCTGACCCGGGATCCAAACCCGAGGTGATTTCGCGACTGAAACTGCTTGGAGGCGTGATGCTCATCGACGACTTCTACGGCAATGGGTTCGCCGTGCTCACCTTGTACGAGGATGCGGCGACGCTTCAAAGGCAGGTTCAGCTGATTGCTTCCCTTTGCGGTTGCCCGAACCCGGTTTGGTGGAAGATCGGCTTCCCTCCTTGCGAGCTGACCCCCACAGCGACGGACTGGCGGATCATCCAAGCGTTGCGGAGTAAAGGGAGAGCAAAGCTCTCGGACATCGCCCGCACCCTGCGGCTTTCGACCCGGACGGTCAAGAGGCGGCTGACCCTCCTGACCGATGGGAATGCCTTCTACCTCGACCCCATCCTGGATCTGGGGAAGGTCGGCGGCGTGCGATGCCGACTCTGGGTCACTTCCGAAGCGAGCCGGAAACGAGCCATCGACGAAATGATCCTATCCGGACTCCAGAGGATCATCTCGACCCACACCGCGCCGGAGGAGTTCTCCCTGTTCGTAGTCCACTGCGCCAATGCCTCGGAGGTCCAGGAGATCTCGCGATGGGTGGAGAAAATCGAGGGCGTTAGAGAAGTCCGGTCGACCATCGAGGTAGAACATATCCATGTTCAGGATTGGCTCGAAGGCGAGATTGAGAGGCAGTTGTCGACTTAAGCGAACTAGTCGGCAGGCCTGCAGAATTAGTGTCAGGGACGAGACTCGGGCTCCACCCGTTCCCGTGAGCGGCCCTGTGATGCGCTTCGGTCAGACTCCAAAACCTGTTCCCTTCGACACCTGTTTACGGCCGAACGATGCCTTCCGCGAGCTTCGTCGCATGTTCAAGAAAACCGAAGTCCGTACACTGCCGAAGGTTCATGGTTGACAAGACGCGCCATTCCTAAGGAGGAAGCGCCCCGGTCGGGCGTCTTCCGGTTGCTCAGTGCAGGATGCTCGTTTCGGCAAGTTTCTCCGGCAGGTATGTGTCGGTCACGTAGTCCAGACCGTACTTCGCGAGGGCCTGCTGCTCAGCCTTCTTTCCCGTCTTGAGCATCAGCTCGATCTCGTTCTTCCAGAACTCGTCGTTGAAGCGAGGGTCTGATAGTTCTGCGTTGAGGGCTCCGATGTCCCTCGGCGTGAGCTTGTCAGTCGGCAGCTCGTAGTTCTCGATGTCCGAGGCGGTTATGCCAACGAACTCAGCGGTGGGAGTCGCGAGGAACTCCGAGATGTGCGCAGTCTTGATGGCACCATAGGCGACCGACGCATGGATCCTGAACGACCAGGGATCGCCGTCTGTATTATGCAGGCACAGAGGTCCCATGCCTCCCAAGAAGGTCTGTGCTCCGGGGACTTCCAAATCATAGACTTTGGCAGTAGTGGGTGGTACCTTGATTATCCTTCTGACGGGCAACAGTGCTATCCTTTGCTTCACCAGTCTTCGGATGAAATCCAAACGCCCGTTCTTTCCCTCCGGCACGCGCTCAAGAAACTTTGAGAGGACGGGGTACGTGATTCTCTTGCAGCCCCAATAGACATCCCCGAATCTACCGTTCCGGGACCCTTGGTTGTGTCGACGAATCAGTCGCCTCATGTCTTCGGTGATGAGCTCCCGGGGAATCGCCAAGTACTTACTGTTTATCCTCTGCCTCGGGGATGCATCCAAATCTGAGTTCGCGTCGAGAAGGTCTCGGAACGGCTGCAACTGCGAAAACTCCCCATGGAGACACACATCATAGACCAGGCTATCCGAAGGTTTGCTGCTCCGTCTAGGTACGATGGCACTCGGAGCCAAGTATCGGGAGCGGACTGAACCGTTAATCCCGAGTTGAGACAGAAGCGCCAAGAGGTCGGATGCGAGTGTTCGGCTTACAGTGGTAATCTGGATTGACGAGCCTGCCTTGCGTCTTCGAGCATGGCCGTCCCCTTGGATGCAGGCGCGCAGGAAGGCGAGCTGATTGCCGCTCTCCATCGAATTGACTGGCCAGGGAACGGCCTTGGAGTGCACCCCTCGCCCGGCTCCGATGGCCGTGAAGATTTCGGCAAGAACTCGACCACCGAAAACGAGCTGCGTCTCATAGGGATGAGGATTCGCACGCGCCACGGCCATACCAGGGAAAAGGGTCTCGACGCATTGAGTTGCGTCGTTGATAAGTGCCTTTTCGTGACTCCCGAACGATAGAGTTATCCCTCTTTCTGCGCAGGAACCCTCCGAGGCGAAGTACCCGAGCAATTTCGCCAGTGAACGGGAGGCCTTGACGCGCCTGGGCAGCGGTACATGACAGTGATCTCCATAAACGCTGAACTCCGTCATGCCTCTGGAAAGGGCGTCTGCGACGAACATCTTCTTTCCGTTGTTTCTAATGTCCGTTCTGAGTCTGGGCCACAGCGGTGAATTCCTCAATAGTTCGAGGGTGTCCAAATCAGCGTTTTCTTGAGGCTGAGGAAGCCCCATCGCCGCCACGACCAGGTCGTCCGGTTTCAGATCTCGGACGGCGCGCGGAGCCAGCGAGTAATCTTCGAAAACCATGACGCTGTGCGCCTCAGTCACTTTCACAGAGAAACCATATGCAGCCATGACTTCGTACATTTCCGCAGGGGCATCGTGCCGAATCACTGATGACACCTTTGCCCGTTCAAGGAATGTCCCGTCCGATTGTATTGCAGGAACCTCCATCGCAAGATGCTCCACTGATGTCTTCTCGTGCACAATTGGAAGCAATCTCGTGGTGGCACCTTGTTCGGCCATTATCTTGTCTATGTACGGACCAACGGTAACGGATTTCAGGACCCCGCCCTCCCAGATTACCACCCGTTCCCCACCATCGATGCTGAACGTGGCAACGGGCAATCTCAGTTCCTCGTTGAGTCTCTTCAGCAGCCGCCTCGTCGATCGTGAAGGCTGACCTTTGAGATGGACTAAGATGCAGTCAGCGTCGTCGTCAAACCCATTCTCGATAAGCCTGTCGAACATACCGCCAGTCTCTATCGCGAGCACGAACTTGGCGTCGTGGTCGACGAACTTCACCTTGTCGCTCTCGACGTTGTAGGGAATCGTGTAGCCGGCGTCCCCGACGTCGTCGGCGCAGTTGATGCGCCTCCTCTCGCCGTTCCTCGTGATCTCCTCGAAGGTGATGTTGCCCATGACGCTCGCCCCGCTTTCCTCGGGCCTGAGCTTGAAATCCTCTCGCAGACAGCGCGTGACAATCTCCAGGTCCTCCGCGAGCAGGTTCGACTCGTCCTGAGACCCGAACTTCCCCATGTCCCAACCCTCGGAGATGTAGTACATCTCTCTCAAGGTCGACGACTTCGTCTGGTCGATCATCTCGCGGATGAAGTCAAGTACGTACATCGTCCGAAGGAGCATGAGGGCGCCCTTGAGCTTCTTCGCAGACCTCGCGCCCGTGAGCTTCCCGTATTTCCAGACGGCGGAGCGTGTGTCGAACTTGATGTTGGCCTTCGTCCTGAGAGGCAGGGTCATCTTCGGGATCTGCCCCTTCTCGAGAGCGGTGTAAATCTGACTCGCGATCTCGTAGAGTTCCGCAATCGCCTTTTCGGATCCTTTCGGCTCACTCATCTTCCAGCACCTCCTCGGCCTCGTCGTAGTCGACCTCTTCATCGGCTTCCTCGGCTGGCGGCGGCGCCTCCTCCTCTTCCGTCTCGAACTCCTTGTAGTTGAGCTCCCAGTCGCCGGGCAGCGGCTCCGCGCCTATCACGAGGTCCGGCGGGATTCCGCTGACGTAGAGGTCGACCTCCTCCAGGTCCCCCTGCTCCAGTCCCTTCACCTCGAACCTCACCGTGGCCTTCTCCACCGAGCCTATGCGCTTCAGCTCCCAAGTGACCTTCCCGTCCTCTCTCACCTCGGAGGGCTTCGGGTCGGACCTCGCGATCTCGGTCCCGTTCCTCGGGAGGAGGCAGTGCAGGTTCAGCTTCTTCCCAGTGGCGGTGAAATTGTGGATGTCGATCTCGACGAGGTGCCTCCCTTTCTCGAAAGTGACTTGGTCCTCCACCCACACCACGCCCATGATTTTCGTGATGGTCGCGTCCAGGTTGGGGACGGGTTTCTTCACGATCTTCGCGCTCTTGGCGGCAATCTGGGGGAGCACCTTCTGGACGATGTCGAACTTCTCCCTTGCCTTGACCTTTCTCGCCTTCTTGTTCAAGTGCGTCTTGAGGCGGCGGCCGCATTCCTTGAGCGCGAGCTCCATTTCCTCCATGAGCTCGGGGATCGTGGCGACCGCTTCCTTCGCCTCGGATGTGTACGGTATCTTCGACGAGGCGACATGGACCAGGATAATGGCCGGACCGAACGGCACTCCTTGGCCGCCGCGCTGCTCGAGTCCATACCGCCGCCAGTCCACGTGGGTGACCGCTTGCGTAATCGCGCAGGCTCCGCTCTGGTAGAGCAACGGCACGCGGTTCGCGTAGCGCAACACCTCCACAAGCTGGTCTGGCGG
The DNA here is from genome assembly GCA_041489255.1 of Thermoplasmata archaeon. Lineage (GTDB taxonomy): Archaea > Thermoplasmatota > Thermoplasmata > RBG-16-68-12 > JAFNFQ01 > JAFNFQ01. The sequence goes on from JBGPQV010000030.1 coordinate 7,109, forward strand.
TATGTCACCGCCAAACGCGATGCCCACTTCGACCTGGAAGGGGTTGCCCGAATACACGGACGGGTCCCTCGTCAACGGCGGCGCGAAGAACTCCGGGCGGAGCGAGCCGAGCACATTCTTGAGGCCCTTCTTGATGAGCCTTTCGCCGATCGGGGAGAGACATTCGGTCCGGGGCGCCATGATTTTGACCTTCTTGATCGCCTCCAGGACCGCCTTCGCTTGGTCGAGGTTGATTGATCTGGGCTTCATCGCGGGATCAGCTCCCGCCAGCTCGCATATCTCCTTCGCCACGCGGTCGCTGATCCTGTCGAATTCCTCGGAAAGGAATGAAGAGAATCTGTACGACTTCGTCTCCTTGCACATCTGCAACAGCGTGCCGAGCTCAAGGCCATAAGGGTGTGGCGGGACGTCAACGGTCTTTGGCGGGAGCTCCTCAGTGACTCGCTCAAAGACCACCTGGTTCCCCTCTGGCGGGTTGTAGGTGATCCTGGCGTGCGGGTTGACGATGGCGACGCTCTTCAGGTACTCAGGTATCGACTGCTTCCCGCCAATGTAGCGGCCCTTCACCGCCACCTCGACTCTCGTCCCGTGAGGCTTGTCCCAGGGGACGAAGTCCTCCTCGATCATGTTGGGCTTGTTCTTGTGAGTGTCAATCATCAGATGGATCTGGTAGGCGACATCCATCTCCCCCGTCCTTGTCTTGATGATGGCGGGCTTGCCGGTGGTAATCTGACCGTAGAGGATTACGCCGCTGATTCCGAGGCCTTGCTGCCCCCTCGCCTGCCTCCTTGACGCGAACCGAGAGCCGTACAGGAGGCGGGCGAAGATGTTCGCCACCTCCTTCTTCACGATTCCCGGTCCGTTGTCTTCAACCGCCACTCGGAATTCGTCCTTATCGACTCTCTGCACATCGACGACGATGTCTGGAAGGATGCCGCACTCTTCCGTCACGTCCAAGGAATTGTCCACAGCCTCCTTCACCGACGTGATGAGCGCCTTGGTCAGCGAGTCGAAGCCGAGGATGTGCTTGTTCCTCTCGAAGAATTCTGAGACTGCGATCTCTCGTTGCTTCTTGGCCAGCTCTTCGGCTATGGAGGTAGAAGGCATGTCAGCCTATCCCTTCTAGGATGCGGCTCATATCAGGCCGACCTCATATAAAAGTTTCTTGGGGTCGCTTACGAACGTGTTGCTGAGGCGCCTTCACAACCCATCCTCAGAAAGGGTTATTAACGAAGTTCAACCGTCTCGCGACGAAGATGCGTGTCGATTCTTTCCATCCGAGTGTGTTCGCGAGCCCCCCGGAAAGGAGGCGGAGTATTCAAGAGAAATATGTGCGCCATTTTCCCACCAATGGACTGGTCGCCGACCTAGGTTGTGGTGACGGCGTATTCCTCGAGCTGCTGAAGGATTCGGGGAGGAGGGGTATAGGCGTCGACCATACTGAGGAGTTTATAACACAGATTAAGGAAAAGGGACTAGAGGCCGTCCAGGAAGACGCGTTTGATTTCCTTCGCAAGAACCGATCGAGATTCGAAGGAGTATTCGCGAGTCATATCATAGAGCATTTCCCCGCGGCAAAGGGGCTCGAACTAGTCGAGCTGATCTACGACGCTTTGCGACCGGGAGGCGTGGCCTTGCTGATAACGCCGGCCTACCATGATATCAACGTGAGTGGAGAACGATTCTGGCTCGACATCTCGCATGTGCGTCCTTATCCTCTGATCCTCCTGCGCGAGGTTTTCCTTCACTTGGGCATGGAAGTTGTCACCTGGGGATATGATCCAGACACGAAAGACAGCAGCGACATACGCAAAGGAAGAGGCTTTATTCGTGACCTGGTCACAAAATTGCTCTTCGGTCCCTATTACAACGTCGGGGACGCCTTCATAGTGGGACATAGGAAGACGCTGCAAGTTTGAGGAGAGCAGCCGAATTGCCAGTGCTTCTTGGACTCTCAAGTGAGCCCCGATTCGCTTCCGCAAGAAGCCGGTCTTGCCACAGAGCCCGGCGCAGATGAATGCCCCCGGATCATGGAGTCTTGCGGTGGCTCACCATCCCACGTACTGCTCGCGCCTGAAGCGGATCCCGTTGTCCCTAGCTCGTCGAGGCGATCAGGAACGTGACCATCACCCGAAGTGAAGCGTAGCCGGAATCGAACGGTCGTGGCTGTTCGAGCTATCTTGCCTCGTCTCAAGACAGGCCTGATTCTCGAAGACAAAATCAGTAAGTCTTCCCGGGATTCTCCTGCACAAGCGTAATAAGAGCCCTGATTCGCTCTACAAACTTGCTATCGTCAAACATCTTGGCTCTGCTGATGCATTTGTCTTTCATTGCCTCCAAGTCCTCTTCCTTGAGTGACTTGATTTTCTCGGCGAACGCATTGACGTCGGCCGGCAAGAGCCATCCGGTTTCGCCATCGACCACGGTCTCGCGGTATCCGCCTTCATCGGTAGCCAGAACGGCTTTGCCTGACGCCATGGCTTCAATCGGGGTTAACCCGAAGTCCTCATCTATGGCGGCTGTGATGAAACCCTTGCAGCGGGCATACAGGTCCTCAAGCGTTTTCTGATCGACCGCCCCGGTCAGTTTCACATTTGGCGGCACGTTCAGTTGCGAGACATACCGGCGAGGCCCCTCTTCGCTTTCGGTGTCTCCGACTATCAGAAGCTTCTCTTGTGGTAGCCGCCTGAAGATTTCCAATTGCAGGTCTATTCGCTTTTCAGGAAAGAATCTGTTGACCGCCAACCAGTAGTCACCAATCTCGTCGAATCGAAATCTGCTAGTCGCTACCGGCGCATAGACCTTGACCGATTCGCGCCCATAATATTTCCTTATTCGCTGCCTCACGTTTTCGCTATTGGTGGCGATTAAGTTCATTCGACTTACCGCCGTCTGGTCCCACATGGTATGAACCTTGATCCACGTCCTAACAACCATCCTTCCCCGTGGACGAATGCTGTTGATTTGTCGCTCCTTGAGATCATAAAACATACGAACCGGTTGTTGACAAAGGTAGATGTTGGGTTGGTGAGATTTTCCAGCGCAGCAACTCCAGTTCCCGGAGAAAAGATAGAAATCGTAGTTGTCGAAGTCGGCCCCCGCGAAGAGAAGACAAGTTTGAACCTGATGGACTATCCAGAAGTCAGTAACGCTGCCGATATCAATGACACGAACATGTTCCGCGTCGGCAAGCTTCAGCACATCTGGGTTGAAGCAGGTGGTGATGACGTCGGCATCGAAGGTTTTCGCAAGGCAGAAAACCACCTTTTCTGCGCCGCCAATGCTGGTCATGCAATCATGAAATATAGCCACCCGCAAGGCGACACTTCTCCTTTCTTTCTAGTTGGATTACCACTGTCATTCTTAAGGTTTCTCGTTCCAAGAAGGTGAGACTCTGCGAGACGACTAGCCACAACCGTATTTCAAAAGGGATACCATTGCTGAAAGGGAAGCAGCCGAGTACCGAGTCACGCCAACACTCTCCGCACTTGTCACCGAGGCGCAATCTCTTAAGACGCCGGTCGCTTAACGCAGTAAGAATGGCCGCCCAGACTCCTCTGGTATATGTCGTCATACCCAACTGGAACGGCAAACACTTCCTTTCAGACAGCCTAGAAGCACTCAGAGAACAGTCCTATCCAAACATCGAGATAATATTGGTTGACAATGGGTCCACGGATGGGTCGGTAGAGTATGTTCGCGCAGAGTTTCCAGAAGTCCATCTCATAACCCATACCAAGAACCTCGGCTTCGCTGAAGGGACGAACGCCGGGATTCGCGCAGCGAAAGGGCGATGGATAGCCACCCTCAACAACGACACTTGGGCCGAACCCGAATGGGTCGCCGAGTCTCTGAAAGCGATAACCTGGGGAAAGAAGATTGGCGTGGTTGCGAGCAGAATTGTGTTCATGTCCAATCCGCACCTGATGAATTCGGCGGGAATATGGTTCGACTACACGGGGAGAGCATGAGATATTGGGTTCGGGCTGCATTTTGGCGGAGACTTCACCAGACCTCTTGAAGTGTTCGCCCCATCTTCGGGCGCGGCCCTCTACAGCTCCGAGATGCTGCGCGAGATTGGCTTGTTTGATTCCTCTTTCTTTGCGTATTATGAGGACCTTGACTTGGCCTGGCGGGCCAGACTTCGCGGATGGAGATGTGTCTATTGTCCAACCGCAATCGTTCAGCATTACTACGCAGGGACATCAAGACCGGGGTCTTATTTCATGGAGTACCATTGTCAAAGGAACAGAATAACAGTCATGCTTCGTTATGAGCCCCTCCGGTACCTGCTGCGAGCCGCCCCATCAATCATGTACAATATCTTTGGAACATTGGTTGAGAAGTCGAGGACTGGCTCCAGCGCAACCTTCGATGGCTTTCGAAGCAGCGTCGGCATGTGGTGGGAGTCGATAGGGAACCGGCTTGCGGCTCGGGCTGGTGCTATTGTCAAGTCTGCCACTCTGTTCGACGCCTTTGGCAGGGGCACGAAATACTACGACCTTCAAAAGGACGGGGCGGAAAAGTCCAGAAACAGTTAATAATCTTGAACAGATGCAATCATGTCAGGAGGACAAAGATGATTGAAGGCGTGAAGGTCAGACAACTTAGACAGATACATGACGAGCGAGGCTATCTTATGGAGATGCTCCGCCATGATTGGCCGGAGTTTGAGAAGTTCGGATAGTGCTACATCACCATCGCCTATCCAGACGTGGTCAAGGGATGGCACTATCACAAGATACAGACAGATCATTTCGTCGTCGTGAAAGGCACCGCCAAGGTCGTATGCCATGATGACCGAGAAGGATCCAAAACAAAGGGAGAGATCAACGAGTTCTTCCCCGGAGAAAGAAATCCAATGTTGATCAAGATTCCGCCCTTAGTAGTCCACGGGTTCAAAGCGATTGGCGGCGAGGCTGCCTATTTGGTGAACATTCCGACTGACCTTTACAGGTACGAGAGGCCGGACGAAAAGGGTAACGTACAACTCCCCTGCAGTGCCATACGACTGGTCGCTCAAGATGGGTTAGGTGGTGCATGGGCCAGAGATTCCTCTCGTAATCCGAGGCTACTCCCATCATTCAGCGCCCATCGAAGGCGCAGAAGCGCACTGGATCTTCCGGCCAGTGTCTTCCTCTTCGGCCTTCAGTCGAGTAGCTATTGCTCGAAGCTGTGAGAACGAAGACTTCCCTATGGGCGCAACCATCTTCCCACCCACTTTCGTCTGAGCAATCCATGGCCTAGGTATCCCAGGAAGGGCGCCAGAGCAAGGAATGCCGGCTTGGGACAATCGCCCAGAGATCAGAGTCACGCGTCTGAACCGTGCTATCTTCAGCAACCTCAGAACACAGGAACCAAGGCACCGAATAGAAAACTCAATTCTAGGACACTACTGCCCAGAGCCCGAGGTGAGCCATGTAAGGAGCCTCAGGGGTTGGATTGCCGCGTCAACGATATTCATGTCAGGCCAAACAAATGGGACACTGATGGAGGCTGTAACGAAGAACCGCTTGACGGTCGGCGGAGGATTCGAGCATCTCAAGGCATAGAGATTCGTGACAACTTGGATGCAGCTGTATGCTCAGACAGTCGCCAAGACATGTGTGATCCTACGGTTGCTCTGTCCACTTCTGTCAACCGCTGCGCGGATCGAGTTGGCGGTATAGACTCAACAGTTCCTTGGCGCTCTTGTCCCAGTTGAACTGTTCCGCCCGGTGTTGGCCGCGGACGGAGAGATCAGCCCTCAGTTCGCTGTCGCGGAGGACCCGCGAGACCGCTGCGAGCACCGAATCTTCATCGGTGGGAGGAACGAGAATCGCCGCGTCTCCAGCCACCTCAGGAATTGCCGTCGTGTTCGAAGCTACGACTGGAGTGCCACACGCCATTGCCTCCAGGACCGGCATGCCAAAGCCTTCATAAAGCGAGGGGAATACGAACACGTCGGCTGCCGAATACGCCGCAGCCATGAAACCGTCCGGCACGAAGTCTAAGAATAATGCTTGATCGGCAAGCCCCGCCGAAGAGAGTTCCTTGAGAAGCTGCTCGCGTACCGGATGGCCCAGAATCTCTTCCGCTCGTCCAACCTTGATGAGTGCCAGGTCGGGGAATTCCTTCCGGGCCTTGATGAATGTTCGCACGACCATGGGGACGTTCTTGCGAGGCTGTTCGGAGCCCACATAGAGCATGTATCTCCTCTCTTCTGGGAGCCCGAAGTGTTTCAGGAATACCCGCCGATCGACCGGATGAAAATGCGTGCGGTCTACACCGTGTTGAATCACTTGGACTCGCTTCGGCTTGAAGGATTTCTTGATGTCTTCCGCGGTGCGTGCCGAGGGCGTCAGAACGACATCCGCATTCATCGTTCCGGTCAAGTACGTCCTGACAAATGCTTTATGCGCCGCAGTGGGCCAGTACTCGGGCATCAGGTACTCGATGATGTCATAGCAGATGATGACCGAGGGAGAGAAGTCGTTCAGGTGTAGAATCATGCCGAGCCTCTGGTTGTGTATCTGAACAATCGAATCCTCGCGGCGCTTCAGCCAAGCCTTGACACCGTAAGGAAATCGGCTCAGGGGTGTCATCGCAGTCATGTGTTTCGACAGATCGGGCAGCACGTAGTCCAATTCCCTGCCGTCGATGTGGGCATCGAGGCGCGTCTTGAAGTTCGTGTACGAGCGATCCATGGCATCGCGCGGCCGGTTCCGCTCGCCAACCAAGAAATCGACGCGCGGGCGACGGTCAGCGTTGGCCATCATCTCGCGCAACCCCAGAAGGGTTAAAAAGGTGATGCCGCACGCGCAGTGGACAATCAGTTCCCGATGGCGGCGCGTCTCGTCGGCCGTCAGGGGTCGCTGCCCTGCTTCCCCGCTGCAGGCTCAGCATTTCGGTCGGAGCCTATCTTATCTCTGCTGCCGCTCGATCATCCCCATGAGCAGTGCACATGCAAGGAGGACGCGACGGTCGAAGTACGGAGGGACTTGTATGCAGTTGATGTCCCAGATGTCGCCCACCATCTTGAACTGCTGGTTGATATCCGCGACTGGGTAGTTATTCAGGGTCAGCTGGGTCTTGATCGGCACCAGCGAACCGCCAGGCATCCACCTCCGCATCGCGCCGGTGCTCTTGTTCTCGTAGATGCCCCCGATGAGATTCTTGAAACGGTCGAATATCTCCCATTCGCTCCTCGCCCACATCGAAGACAGGGCCTTCCTCTTTACGTAGCCGAGCACCTGGTTCGTCCGCGAGTCGGTGACCGCGCAGGTCATCCAGATATCGAGGATCTCCTGCTGTTGTATCTTGAACAGCTCGGTCTTCATCGTCTCGTCCGTGAAGATCCGGATGTCCTCCTTCAGCTTGAACGCCTTCTGCTTGGCGTATCCCAGCGTCCTCTCCTGGGAATCCTGGATCCAGTACTGGTTCGTTAGGGCCAGGACCTTCTTGCGGATCTTGTAGTTGTTCTGCGCCCAGATACCGGTGAGTGCCGCATTCACCGCCTGATGTGCGGCGACCTGCCCCGAGGATTGTTGAACGGCCATCTGCGCAGGCTGCATGACAGGCTGCGTCTGCCTGTACTGCTTGCAGCTTTTACACCACCACTTCTGGTTCTTCTCCCAAAACATCATCGGCTTCCCACACACTGGACAGTTGCTCATGGTGTCACTTTCCTCCCTTGCCTCTTCCCATTTTCCGAGTCTCGGACCCTCTCACTCTTTCCCTGCCCATAGCCTCGGGAATCGGCCTCCCAACTAACGCTGGATGGGTTCTTAGAACTTTGGATGCCACCGCCGGGAGTTGCGCGGCGTGCAACGCCTTACTTCAGCTTCTCGGCCCAGTACTTGACATTCTCCTTGTAGATGTCCCTGCCGCTCACGTCGTTTGCGACGATTGCGGGGAAGTCCTCGACCTTGAATTCCCAGAGCGCTTCGGTCCCGAGCTCGGGCCAGGCTGCGACCTTCGCCGCCTTGATCTTGCTGGCGAGAGTCGCGCCGAGTCCCCCGATCGCCACGAGATAGACCGCCTTGTTCTTCACCATCGACTTCACCACGGGCTCTGCTCGCGTCCCCTTGCCGACGGTCGCCTTCACGCCATAATCGTACATCCGCGGCGCGTACGCGTCCATGCGTCCGGAAGTGGTCGGTCCAGCCGCTCCTATTGGTCTTCCCTTGGGAGCTGGCGTCGGCCCGACGTAGTAGAGGATCTGCCCGCGCAGGTCGACCGGGAGGGGCTGCCCCTTGTCCAGCATCTCGACCATGTTCTTGTGCGCGGCGTCCCTGCATCCGTACATCAGCCCGGTGATCGACACCTTGTCGCCGATCTTGAGGGGCATCAGATCTGAGTCCTTCAGCGGGGGCTTCAGCTTGTACAGCTTCGATTCGCTCATCATAGCACCGCCTCCTTGTGCCTGTGGGCGTGACAGTCGATGTTGACCGCCACAGGGAGGGCGCCTATGTGGCACGGCAGCGCCTCGATGTGCACCGCCAACGCGGTCGTCGAACCTCCGAGTCCTTGCGGGCCGACTCCCGACTTGTTGATCTCCTTCAGCCAGTCCTCCTCCAGTTTGGCGTAGTACGGGTCTTTGTTCTTGTCCTTCAGGGGCCTGTATAGTGACTTTTTCGCAATCTCTGCCACGGTCTCGAGGTTCCCGCCAATCCCGACGCCGACGACGAGCGGCGGGCAGGGGTTCGAGCCTCCCTGGGTCACCACCTCGAGGACGAAGTTCTTGACGCCCTCCATCCCCGCCGACGGAGTGAGTATCCTCATCCGGCTCATGTTCTCCGAGCCCGTGCCCTTCGCACCTACGGTCAGCTTCATCTTGTCGCCCAGGACCATGTCGATGTGGATTATCGCGGGAGTGTTGTCGCCCGTGTTGCCCCGCCTCAGCGGGTCCTTCGCGACCGAGGCGCGCAGCAATCCTTCCTTGCACGCCCGGCCCACGCCCTGGTTAATGGCTTCCTTCAGGCCAGGACGGTCGAACCTGACCTCTTCCCCGAGCTCAACATAGACCACCGCCAGACCGGTGTCCTGGCAGATCGGGAGCCACTCCTTCTCCGCGATCTCGGCGTTCTCCGAGATCATCTGGAGGATCTCCCTGCCTTGCGGGTTCACCTCGGTCTTCGCGGCATCCTTGAAAGCCTTCCTCATGTCATCGTTCAGATTGTAGCACGCGTCTATGTACAACTTGCAGATCGTGTCACGGATGGTATCGAGCGAAATCGTGCGCATTCGGACCTACTCCAGATTTGCGGATTACAGGACCGCCCTTAACCCTAACTACATTACAGTAGATAGGGTTCTAATCGCCAATATCCGCCCCTTGAAGGAACTGACCGGTGAAACCGCGTCAGCGTCTCTTCGCGACGGTCACGATCTGCGACTTCTCCGGGGCCGTGATGTCGATTCGGTTGCCGTCGTAGTCGGCGGACGACGAGACGACCTCCCACCCCGTCGACTCCAGGAGCTCCTTCAAGTCAGCGGGGCCGTAAATGCGGTGGTCGACCTTGAACACCCCTTCCGGTCTGAGGTGGGGCCCGACGATGCGGTAGTACTCCCACCTGTTGACCATGTAGGACCGCTCCGCGTCGAACTCCCTGTCCTCGAGGACCAGCACGTTTCCCGCCATCTCATACCCTTTCTTCTCGAAGTGGCGGAGAATCCAGTCGCGGTTGGTCGTGTCGAGGATGAAGACCCCGCCTCTGGCGGTGTGCCTCACGAGGACCTCGAACGTTCTTCTGTCCGCGTCCTTTCCGTAGTAGCCCATCGAGGTGAATGCGCTCAGGATACCTCGGAACGGCTTCTCATTCGAGATGGCTGATTCGATGTCCCGATAGTCGCCAACTATGAACTTCGTCCGCCTCGTGACATTCTTCGACGCCGCGTATCTCCTGGCTCTCCTGACATAATCGGGTGACATGTCTACGCCGACGACGTCGTACCCTTGCTTGGCGAGGGGTACCGCCATCCTTCCAATCCCGCAGCAGAGGTCGAGGATGCGCGACCCAGAGCGGATACCGTGCTTTCTGAGGAGCCTCGCGACAGCTGCAGCTTCCTTGAGGCCCGCCTTCTTCCTTTCCTCAAGGAATGGCAGGAACAGGTACGGCTTCTCGACGAACAGCTTCTGCGTCCAGTGGCCCGAGCCTTTCCTCACCATAATCGGAGATGAAGGCAAGTCCGAGTCGATAAATGCTTCCACAAACACCGCCGCGAAGGTCTTGAGCAACACCCTTTAGAACCGCGGATGCCTTGGGCCTGACGGTGTGAGAATGAAGGGGACGCGGAAGGAGAGAGACTTCCTTGGCGAGGTCGAGATACCCGCCGGCTCCTACTATGGCGTGGAGACGCAGAGGGCCGTTGACAACTTCCGGATGAGCGGACTCAGGTTCGGGCGGGAGTTCATACGCGGGCTTGGGCTGATCAAGAAGGCGGCTGCGGAGACGAACGTCGAACTGGGTCTCCTCGACCCCAAGCTCGGGATCGCGATCGCGCGGGCATCGAGCGAGGTGGCGGATGGGGAGTACGATGATCAGTTCGTCGTCGACATTTTCCAGTCTGGCTCGGGCACGTCAACCAACATGAATGCGAACGAAGTCATCGCGAACAGGGCAAATGAAATCCTTGGCACGCCGCTCGGCCAGAAAGGAGCTGTCCATCCGAACGATCACGTCAACATGGGGCAGTCGAGCAACGATGTCATCCCGACCGCCATACACATGGCCGCTCTGGAGATGATCGAGCGGCATCTGATTCCCACCATGGAGGTGCTCAGGGATTCTCTCGCGAAGAAGGCCACGGAGTTCGCGGACGTCGTGAAGACGGGAAGGACTCACCTGCAGGACGCCACCCCAATCACTCTCGGCCAGGAGTTTGGCGGTTACGCCTCGCAGACAGAGCACGGCATCCGCCGGGTCGCTTCTTCCCAGGTTTCCCTCGGTGAGCTCGCGATTGGCGGGACTGCGGTGGGGACGGGGATCAACGCGCGCCCCTCGTTCGGTCATGATGTCGTCAAGAGACTCAGGACGGCCACCGGACTCAACCTGCGCGAGGCAGAGAATCACTTCGAGGGGCAGGCGGCTCAGGATTCATTGGTCGAGGCGAGCGGGGCTCTGAAGGTCGTGGCGGTGAGCCTCCTCAAGATATGCAACGACCTCCGCCTCATGAGCTCCGGTCCGGCGACAGGGTTGAACGAGATCAACCTGCCTGCGGTCCAACCGGGCTCCTCCATGATGCCCGGAAAGGTGAACCCGGTTATCCCGGAAGCCGTCTGCCAGGCGGCAGCTCAGGTAATAGGCAACGACCTAGCTGTGACTATTGGCGGCTTCAACTCGAGCCTCGACCTGAACACGATGATGCCGCTCATGGCTCACAACCTCCTGACATCAATCAGCCTACTTGCCAATTCAGCTCAGATACTCGCGAAGAAGTGCATCGACGGCATCACCGCCAACGTCGACGTCTGCAGGAGGAACGCGGAGCTCAGTCCTGCGCTCGCCACGAGGCTGAACCCCATCATCGGTTACGAGAAGGCCACAGAGATAGCCCGCGAGTCTGCGAAGACCGGAAAGACGGTCAGAGAAATCGTCCTCGAGAGAAAGCTCATGGCACCTGATGAGGCCGAGAGGATCCTCGACCCGAAGAAGCTCACAAGGCATTCCGAGCCTTGAGGTCGTTCCCCGCCATCCTCGCTATCAAAACGGATAAGCGCACCGAAACCCAAAAGATGCCCGAATGCTCGTGAGTATATCACGTTCGAGGGAGAACTCACTCCATGGCTCTGAACATGCAAATCGGCGCGGTTCCGAAGATGAAGATCAAGGTCTGCATGGTCGGCGACTCCGGCGTCGGGAAGTCTTCCCTTGTCCGCCGGTACGTCATGGACTTTTTCGATGACAGGTACATCGTCACCCTCGGCACCAAGATAACGAAGAAGAGGCTCCTGGTCAAGGACAATCCCCTGGGCACGCCCATCGAGGTCACGATCACCCTCTGGGACATCATGGGCCAGGAGAGCTTCAGGGAGCTGCTGAAGGAGTCCTACTTCTACGGCGCCAGCGGGCTCATCGCCGTGATGGACATCACGGACGGGGGAACCCTTGTCTCGATCCGACGCTGGATCGACCTGGCACAGGGAGTCGCGGGCAGGGTGCCGGTCCACCTCGTCGTGAACAAAATAGACCTGAAAGACAAGGCGACGATGCTGCCGGAAGAGGTCGCCAATGTGGCCAGGGAGATCAACGCCACCTGGGGATTGACATCCGCTAAGACGGGAGAAAGCGTCGAGGATGCGTTCCAATCGGTTGCGAACGCGATCGTCCAGAACAGATTCACCAAGGGACTTGGACTGAGACCTACGAAACCCTGAGCGATCTGGACCACGTCGATTCTCCATCGAAAGGTTTATGCGGGCGCGAGCCAGATTGACTGGATGAGGGGATAAGACGCCGGTCATTGGGCGCGTCGGGAGTGTCTTCGTTCTGCTGGCCTTGCTGGGAACCGCGTTCGCCGGCCTTGGGCTGCACGATTCTCTGTGGGCTGCTCCGGAGTCCACACAGGGCGATCAGGGTCACACCTTAGACGGGGCGCACGAAGGATCGCAACCCGTTGCCAATGCGGGCCCTGACCAGACAACGAACGAGGGACTCGTTGTCCATCTGGACGGCAGCAACTCGAAGGGGACCACGATCGGCGGCACATTGCCCGGCATCCTCAACTATTCCTGCCCCTTCGACCCATCGAACATCCAGTATCCATCCGAGCCGCAGACCAGCTATGTGAACTACGTCAAGAACGGAGACTTCGGGACCGACATGGCCGAATGGTCTCCCTCCGGTTCGGTATCCATCTCGAACGGCTTCGCATACAGCGGCTCCAGGTCGCTCCTTGCCAACACTTCCGTTGAAACGTACGGATTCGTGTCACAGGCGATCCCCGATCCCGGCAACATCTCGTTGATGTACATCTGGGTCTACATCGTTTCAGCGAGCGACGACCCACTCGTCGTAGAGCTGATCAGTGACTGGAATCCAAGCACGGGATATGCCAAAATCATGGAGCGTTTCCTGTTCTACCAAGACAGGATGACGTGGACCGTCTGGGACCAGCCCGCCGGAGAAATGAGCCCGAGCCCCATGACGCCGGGCGCCTGGCACAGGTTGGCCTTCGCGGCGGATGTCCTCCAGGACGCTAGCTGCTGGTGGATCGACTCGAGCTACGCTGGATGCTTCGTTTCCCCTGGCATCACCGAGTTCTCACCGGAGCATCTCCTGATCGGAGATACGAGCTGGAGCGACAATGCTGGAATCGCGTACTTCGACAAGGTCATCCTTCTGGGTTTCGAATCGTCGGACGCGATCACGGCTCCGATAGCGTCATACAGCTGGGATCTCAACGAGAGACTCGACTCGAACGGTGATGGCAACTTCACGAATGATGTCGACGCAACCGGCCCGGCCGTGGACGCTGTCTATGGAGACAATGGCGTCTATGTCGTGAGGCTCACAATAACCGACTCTCTCAACGTCTCGGCGAGCGACACCGCGACAGTGACGGTGCGGAACTCGAATCCTCTCATCCTCAGTTTCAACACCTCGCTCTCCGCATCGGGAGACCTCGGGCTCCGGGTCGCAGGCAGGAAGTGGAACGTGGTCAACCTCACACTTTACGCCGACGGCGTCGAAACCGCCAACGCGAGCATCGAGCGCATGCCAGGGAGTCCTGATGAGCGAATTGCCTGGATTGCGGGGCCATTCGACCCATCAGCAGACCTCAAGGCGATAGTCACCTACGAGCCCGCCGACCTCGATGGAAAAGAGTTGGGAGCGAATCCGGTCTGGCTCGTGACAGGAACCGCTGGCAACTTCTCCGTGATCGATCACCACACGTTCAACGTGCAGCAATCGGAGAACAGGAACAGCTCGCACTGGAATCACATCGATCCATGGGTGGTGAACCTCACTTCCCGACTGCCGAGTTCTCAGGCCGTGCTTTCAGTTCTGGCCATGGACAAGGGCAGCGATGATCTCACCTTCACCTGGGATGGCGCCATCACGCACACCCACTTCAACGACGGCATTGGGCCGGACCCGCCAAACAGCCCGTGGGGAGTCTACCCGTTCTACGCATCGGATCAAGTTGGATTGTACTACACGCCGGGTATGTCTGTCCATATCGTCGTGAGCGACGACGATGGCGGGACAGTGGCGATCACGATCTCGGTTTGAACGCCCGAGGGGGCATTCCGACACGGACCTGATTCAACAAGGGCCGCCTATTCAGCGAGCTTCTCGGTGTCTATCTGCGCCTTCTGCAGCCGCCCGCTGTAGTCGATGTACACCGCCTTCTCGTAGGTGAACTCGTCCACCGCGGCGCTCCCTGCCTCGCGCGTGAAGCCCGTGTCCTTCACACCGCCAAAGGGCAGGTGGACCTCCGCGCCAATCGTCGGCGCGTTGACGTAGGTGATCCCCGCCTCCAGGGTTTGTATCGCTTTGAACGCCCGCCTGATGTCGTTGGTGTAGATGCTCGATGACAGTCCGTAGGCGACGCCGTTCGCGACACTCACCGCTTCGTCGAAGTCCTTGATCCTGAGCACGCTGAGGACAGGGCCGAAAATCTCCTCGGTCGCGATGCGGTGAGTCCGCTTCGCTTCGAAGATGGCGGGTCTGATGAAAAAGCCCTTGTCGAAGTCCCCGCCCCTGAGTTTCTCTCCGCCGGTGAGGAGCTTCGCTCCTTCCTTCTTGCCGATCTGCACGTACTCGAGGATCTTATTCTCCTGGTCCGCTGAGGCGACGGGGCCGACATCCACCTTCGGGTCGATTGGATTGCCAAGCTTCAGCGCCTCCGCTCTCTTGACGAGACGACTGAGAAGCTCATCGTAGATTCTTTCGTGGACGATGAGGCGACTGGTGGCGGTGCACCTCTGGCCCGCCGTGCCGAATGCCCCGAAGACTATCCCGTCCATCGCGAGGTCGAGGTCCGCGTCGTCCATCAGGATGATCGCGTTCTTCCCGCCAAGTTCGAGCCCGACCTTGATCAGCCTCTTCGCACCTTTCTGGTAGACTTCCCGCCCGGTCTCGACACCGCCAGTGAACGAGATGGCCCTGATGCCCGGATGTCCGATGATGCCATCGCCGGCGACAGGACCTGAGCCAGTGACCATGTTGAACACTCCCGGCGGGAGACCAGCTTCCTCGTAGACCTCGCAGATCTTCGCGACGCACAGAGGTGTCAGGGTGGCGGGCTTGATCACGACCGTGCAGCCGCAGAGGAGCGCCGCCGCGGATTTCCATATCGGTATGGCCACGGGGAAATTCCATGGAGTGATGAGACCGACCGGCCCAAGCGGCTGTCGCACCGTCATGCAGAATTTGTCTGGGAGTTCGGATGTCGTCGTCTCGCCGTAGAGCCGCCTCCCTTCTCCCGCCATGTACTCGAGGAAATCGATCCCTTCCTGCACATCGCCTTTCCCTTCCGCGATGACCTTGCCCATCTCCTTGGTGACTATCGCGCCGATCTCGTCCTTCCTCCGGCGCATGATCCTGGCGGCCTCCAGCATGATGAGCCCGCGCTTCGGCGCTGGCATGTCCCGCCATTTCGGGAATGCCTTCACCGCTGCGGAGACGGCCGTGTCGACGTCTTCGCTTGTCCCGGCGGGGAAGGTCGCGAGGACCTCTCCCGTGGCGGGATTCGTCGTCTCGAAGCGCTTCCTGCCCTTCGCCTTCGTCCAGCCGCCATTGATGTAGAAGCCGTAATCTTCCATGGTCCTTCTCCTCGACATATGGCGAAAGCGCGAACGTGAATATATCTTTCCTACCTCCCGGGCTTTGGGACAATTAGCTCGATGGTGCTCGCTGGCAATCGAGCGTGATTCCTTCCAGGTACCACAGGTACCACAGCCTCCGCAGGTTCTCCCTGCAGAACCGCGCCTTGATCTCGGTCTCCTTCCTGTCGTCAAGCTTC
>JBGPQV010000031.1:0-19379 GCA_041489255.1 Thermoplasmata archaeon
CTGGCCTCACTCGAGTCTTGACGGCAGGGCCCCCCTCCACGACTTCTATTGGAAGCTTCGTCCCGAACGGATCTTCGGCTTAGTCGACTCGTGGTTTTGGGAGGGATATCTTTAAATGGAAACTGATTACGGGATAAGAGAAGGGCGGTAGAGAGCTGAGCGAGGTTGTCACCTCTGCCCTCGAGCGGTAGACTCTGTCGTCGAGATGCTTCAACAGCACGGAGGCCCGAACGCGCTTGCTTTCCGCGAGGTCGACGAGCTTCCATCCCTGGTTGTGTATCAGCTCTTCCTTGGAAGATGGGAACTGGGCATCCTCTTTGAGGACCTCGTCGAGCGATGCAAGGCCGTCGCCTTTCGTCACCTTCGGGAAAATTCCCGTCCTCTTGAACGCGGCGAAGCGGGCAGCGTCCTTGTACATCTTCACCCCGTGGAAAGCGAACACGGCGAAGTCGAACCCGCCTCTGGATGTCCGGTCGTCCGCGTCCTCCAGCTCCTCGTCCGTCGGCTGGTAGACGTTGTGCTCGCCCTTCCCGAAGACGCGCATGTACGTCTGGTTGGCGGGAACTCTGGGGTCTTGGACCAGCGGGTCGACCACGTCTATGGCGGGGATGTCGCTCATCGTCCTGGCAAGCTTTGGCGGGAGACCACGACCGCTGTAGGCTCTCGCCTCGATACATACCGTCGCACGCAGATTGGTCGAAGAGATGAGATTCACTATGGGGGTGCAGGAGGAATCGTCGAACTCCCGCCATTGCGGGTACTCGAAGACGAGCCACGGCGCTTTGAGGCGGCTGCAGATGGCGGCAGTCTGACCCAGGTGCTCTCTCGCTTCGGGATCGTCGAGTCTCCCACCATGGTGAGTGATTTGGCGGGGAGCCTTGACCGAGAACTTGAATGAGGGTGGAACGGTCTGACGCCAACGGGCCACATCCCTTGCCTCCGGAAGGCGGTAGAACGTGTTGTTTGCCTCGACGAACTGAAATGCGCGTGAATAGGTGCGGAGGCCACCGGAGAAGTAGCCCCACCCGCCAGCGCCGATCAAGGCCTCGCCGCTCATCAGGCATGAAAGGCGGCGGGAGTGGTATAAGGGCTGCGGGATGAGGGGGATGAAAGTGGCGGCGGCATGTTCCATTCAATCTGGAAAAAGTGGACACAATTCGGGAAAGCGCATTCGAACCTTGGGAGCATGCACCCGAGTCAGCGCATCCACTGCACCCACGGCGAGAAATCGAAAGGAGAGAAGACGGTCACCATGACGGACATGCCTCGCCACCCGTGGCGAGAAGCCGAAACCGCGTCAGCATGGGAGGGATTTCCTCCTTGCTTGACATGAAGGGCTTTTATCTTTCGGCAGACACCCTTAAATCTGGAAACCGTCTGCACCCTCCCACGGAAAGCATCGGAGGACTGATGCATATGGAGAATCGAATCGGGACTGTTTGTGTTGTCTGCATGTTCGTGACGGGGCTCTTCGTGGTTGCTGTGAATCTTGTGAGCGACAAGACCGCGGCAAGCACGTGGAACATCTCGACCGTGGATCCCTTCGGGGCACCTGGCGACTACTCATCGATAGCCCTTGATGGCAGTGACTACCCGCACATAGGCTACACAAGCTTCGTGGGGGCGGGCTACAATCTCAATTACGCCAGATGGGACGGGAGCATGTGGAACATTGACACTGTGGACTCCTCCGCGGATGTGGGCGCATGGGTTTCGATTGCCGTCGACAGCAGCGGGCATCCACACATGACATACCTCGATGGCACCAATGGTGACCTCAAGTACGCGGAGTGGACAGGGTCCACTTGGAACATCGAGATTGTCGACTCGGCAGGAGACGTCGGCTACTGCTCCTCGCTCGTCCTCAACGCAAGCGGGTATCCACACGTGAGCTACCTTGACCTCGGGAATCTCGATCTCAAGTACGCCATCTGGACGGGGGCCGCTTGGAACATCGAGTCCGTCGACTCGGCCGGTGACGTTGGCTGGTACACCTCTCTCGCACTCGACATCGGCGGCAACGCCCACATAAGCTATCTTGATTCAACGAACGTCGACCTCAAGTACGCGGAATTCAACGGAATCACCTGGGATATACAGACGGTGGATTCAACCGGTGACGTGGGCAAATGGACTTCTCTTGAGTTTGACAGCCTCGACTACCCCCACATAAGTTACTACGACACGACGAACGACGCGCTCAAGTATGCAGAATGGAACGGAAGCGCCTGGTTGATTGAGACCATCGACTCGGCGGGCGATGTCGGCCTATGCACGTCTCTCGAGCTCGACGGAAGAGACTTCGCGCACATCAGCTACTTCGACATTGCGAACGTCGACCTCAGATACACTGAATGGACGGGCAGCAGCTGGAGCATCGAGACCATAGATTCAGCTGGGGATGTTGGCTGGTTTGGGTCGATGGCTCTCGACAGCAATGGACTTGCGCACATCAGCTACGGCGATTGGACGAACTTCGGTCTGAAGTACGCGCGAGAGGAGCCGAACATTTCCCCTGGCACGCCATCCACGCCATCGGGACCGGGATTCGGCCTGGTGGGCGTGTCATACTCATATTCGACCGCAGCGGTCGACCCGAACAACGATGCAGTGATGTACACATTCGATTGGGGTGACGGCAATACTTCAGAGACCGGTTACAACCAATCCGGGATCCCCGTCAGCATGTCTCACGACTGGAGTATGATAGGAAGCTTCCAGGTGAAGGTCATGGCCAATGATGTCGACGGTGCATCCTCCGCCTGGAGCATACCCTTCACTGTGACGATAGCCAGGCCACCTGACGCACCCATGATCCTGGCGGCGACTCCCGGCGACAGCGAGGTCGGCTTGTCTTGGGCGGCGCCATCCAGCGACGGCGGCTCTCCGATCACCAACTATCGCATCTTCCGAGGGACGTCTCCGGGCTCAGAGACATTCCTCACCATGGTCGGAAACGTCCTCACCTACTTGGACGCGGGGCTGGTCAACGGGCAGACCTACTACTACAACCTGACAGCGAGGAATGCCGTTGGGGAGGGACCGAGTTCCAACGAGGCGAATGCAATCCCCATGGCGGTTCCAGAGCCGCCGACGGGGCTTGTCGCCACTGCCGGCAACGGTCAGGTCGCACTCTCGTGGCTGGAGCCATCAGATGACGGCGGTTCTCCGATAACGAACTACACGATTTGGCGGGGCACATCTTCCGACGGTGAAACCCTGCTGAATACGATCAATGACACAACCGACTACGTCGACACCGGACTCACGAATGGGCAAACATACTACTACATGATATCGGCGAGAAACTCGATCGGCGATGGCCCGAACTCGACTGAGGTCAGCGCGACTCCCGCCACAACGCCCTCTGAGCCTTTGAGCCTCCAAGCGACTGCGGGGGACGGCCAGGTGACTCTCGCATGGTCAGCGCCGGCCAGCGACGGCGGCTCTCCGATTACTGCCTATAGGATATATCGTGGGACGACTCCGGGAGGGGAGACATTGCTCGTCGAGTTGGGTAATGTGCTGGCGTACACAGACACTGGGCTGGTGAACGGGCAGAACTATAATTACGCTGTAAAGGCGGCGAATTCCGTCGGAGAAGGACCCCAGTCGGAGGAGGTTTCCGCAACACCGAATCCACCGCCTCCATCAGGGAAAGAGAAGTCGATATTCGAGGAGGTGTGGTTCTGGCTGTTGATCGTGGTTTTGATTGCAATCATCGCCGCAGTCGTCTTTCTGCTGAAAAGGAGGAAGACCACAGAGGCGAGACTCCCTGAATCAGAGGCTGTGCTCACTGAGGAGAAAAGCCGCGAGAAGGGGAAATGAGGACTGCTGCATCCATAGAGCTGAAGTGATTCGAATGAGGGCCTGACATTCTGACCCTCCTCGGTTAGGTCTGATTGCGGACCCACGACCTTCCTCCGTGCTTCGCGCGCCGATCGGAGTCCCTGCTTAGATTCTTCACTTCTAGCCAGACGGCGCCCCTTTCATCCGCTACCATGACTCCCGCCAATTCGAACGTCGGAGTCTCGCTGAGGGTGCGGTTAATCGTGTCTGTGAAGGACCCCACCTTCCTCTCGTGCTGCATCGACCTGCGGTAAGCCCCTATCATGATTGTGATATCCCTGACCACCTTCGCTCGTACGCTCGAGCATATGCTTGTACGAATCTAGCCCCTCTGAATCTCAGATGATGACGAGGGTCGACGCCATATCGATACCGCCGCCGTCGTCCACGACTGTCAATGCGATGATGTACGCGCCCGCCATGGCGAAAGAGTGAGACTCCGAGTCCGTCGCGGTGAACGGAAATGTTCCGCCAGGACTGGGGTATGGGTCAGGTGCTGTTCCGTCGTTGAAGCAAATCCGGACGGTGGCGGGAGACCCGTCTCCCCAGTCCCAGGTGAATGTGAGGTCGTCGCTGCCCGGGTCTGTGGCGGCAGCTCCGGCTCGGATTCAGACTCGGGCTCATACGTCTCAGTCACGACCTGCTCTTGCGCGACCGACTCGGTCGCGACGTAGTAAGTCGTCGTCCGCGCTCGGGCCACCCAATTCCTCTTCTCGTTCCGGTAGTCCACGCTCTGTATGACGAAGCCCGCCAGGAACACGCGCCCGCCAACCGCGACGGCGGCGGTGGTGCCCAATCCAAGCAGGATGATCCCCACGCCGATCAGATTGTAGTCGCATTTCCAGGTGAGGGCGCAGCTGTCGCCATTCAGCGCACAGCCTCTGGTTCACCCGCTGCCGCAACCCGTCGATGCTCCGCAATCGCCATCGCGACTCGGAGTTTTGGCGGACATGCTTTCCTTTTGGCCTGAGGCTTTTTGTCAGACTACGAAGCTAGTTTCCTGGAGAATCGCGACCGAGGCTTGACACTGCACGAATATCAGTGTGATTCATGTTCCAGAAGCCTACCAGCCAGGCAACCGGCGGTCCGAGTAGCACTATCAGGCCGACAGACGCCCACAAAGTGGTGACCCAAGTACCAGGACCTTCCCACAGCGGTACTAACAGGTAATTGGCAACCTGTGCTGCTGACACGAGGGGAAATGCAATCCACATTATGCTGATCCAGAGCGGGACGCCAGCGGAGATGCCCAACGCGCGACGGTTCATCCCGGGACTGATTACGAAGATAACCAAGATGAGAACTGCCCAGCCAGGCCACAATAAAATGGCCAGAATCCCAAGGAAAAGCATCAGAACCGCCAGACCTTGGTCCGCCAGCTGCGGCGGGAGCTGATAGGTCATTGTGGGGAAGTAGCCCTGATCCCCAAACAGGGCCGCACGAGCCTCAGGATGTCGGGCCAAAATCAGCCGCCTAACCAGCACCGAGCCCAACACGACTGACATCACGGCGAGGTAGAGTCCGTACAGTCTGACAATCAATTCCCCGGGTCCGACAATTGTAACTACCAAGATGGCAACGGTGATGCCGAAACCGCATATCCCTTCGACCAAGCGTAGAGTCAACAACCATGGATTGGGGCGGACTCTTCCCACCTCCTAGACGCATGATTGGCTCTCCACGAGGCAGGGCAGAAGATGGTAGACGAGCCAGGGGGCGCATGCGATTGCTGTGCATATGAGGAAACTCGCGAACATTGCGCCGGCCACCCAGAATTGCCACGCGAACAAAGCATACAAAGCTCCAATGAAAGAATAGCCGCAGACCGTTATAAGACCAGTGATACACGTCGCCACCACCGTCCCGCTCCCTAGCCTGGGAGGGCTGGCCCGTGAGGATCGAGGAATTGCGTTGCATAGGAATCAAGTAGTCATCGAATAATGCCCTCGGTCGTGAAGAAGTACCGCTTCGGATGTTCCGGCTGGTCCTACGACGAGTGGATTGGCCCCTTCTACCGCTCCGAGTCCGAGAGCAAGCTGGAGGCTTACTCGAAGGTCTTCGACACCGTCGAGATCAACAGCACCTTCTACCGCCCTCCTGAGACCGGCATGGTCTATGGTTGGGCGAGGAACAGCCCTGAGGGATTCGTCTTCGCCGCAAAGGTCCCCCAGACGGTCACGCACGATAAGCTGCTCGATGTTGAGAAGGGCGCCGCCACGGAACTCGCTAACTACTGCGAGCTGATGAGGCCCCTGCGCGACGCGGAGAAGCTCGGGCCGTTGCTGCTCCAGCTTCCGCCGCGATTGCGGTTCGAGGCGAAGCACATCGACGCATTCCTGAGCACCCTGCCCGACAGATACCTGTTCGCACTCGAGCCGAGGAATAAGTCGTGGATGGTCCCAGAGGCGTTCGACCTCCTTAAGAAACACAACGTTGCCTACACGGTTGTGGACGAGCCATTGCTCCCCGGCGACGTTCACATCACCGCGGACTTCTCGTACTTCCGCTGGCATGGGCATGGCGACCAGCCCTGGTATGACTACAGGTATAGCCTCGGCGAGCTCAGGCAATGGGTCCCCAAGGTCGAGGATGCCGCTGCGAAGTCTGAGACTGTCTATGGCTTCTTCAACAACCATTTCCACGGCTACGCGCCGGAGAACTGCATCCAGATCCTGGAGATGCTTGGCGGCATCGGCCCGGAGCAGCAGAAAGCGATGAAGCGGATCGAGGAGTTCAGGCATGGGTTCGCCCTCGAGAAGCGGGGGTCGGGGAAGGGCGTGACCCTCGAGGACTTCTCCGAGACACCGATTGCAGACCCGGAACTTGACCCCATCCTTTCCAGGTTCCTCGACACGGCGCGACTGGACAGGGCGAAGCGGATCGCTTCGACCGAGGTGAGCATCCGCGATGAGGGGACCTCGATAGAGGCGAAGGTGAAAGACTACAGGATCACCCTCGACCTCACAGGCAAGAGGATCGAGCACGACTGCGATGACTGGACAAAACGTATTGCGGGGAAGGAGTTCTGCAAGCATGTCGGCAAGTTCTTCATCATGCTCCCGAGGGCGAGGGCGCTCTCAATCCTGGAGGAGATGAGGAAGACCCTCGACGAGTGGACATTTGCCGTCAGAGAGGGCTAGTACATCACCGAGCCGCCGTTGACGAGCAATGTCGTCCCGGTTATCCAATCAGAATCCTTCGACGCGAGGAAACTGACCACCGCCGCGATGTCCTCCGGCGTCCCGATCCGCCTCAACGGGATTTCGCGAGCACGCTGCCTCTTCTTCTCCGGCGTGTCCCCCGCCAGAATATCCGTGTCGACGGGTCCAGGGGCTATCGCGTTGACCGTGACATTGTACCTCGCGAGCTCCTGAGCCGACGCCTTCGTGAAGCCGAGAATCCCCGCCTTTGAAGCGGCGTACTCGGAACCGTGGTCCGTGCCCTTGAAGGCTATCTGGCTGGAGATGTTGATGATGCGGCCCCAGCCCGTCTTCTTTAGATAAGGCAGGGCCGCCTTGGTGCAGTAGAAGACGCTGCTGAGGTTCGTGGCGACCCTCCTGTCCCATTGCTCTGGCGTGAGGTCATCCAAGACAGTTCGCTCATAGATACCCGCATTGTTGACGAGGATGTCAATCCTGCCGAACACTTTAATTGCCGTCTCAACGAGGCGTCTCGCTTCACGCCATTCCGAGACATCAGCCTTGACCGAGACCGCTTTGCGCCCCTTCGCCTTTATTGCCACTACAACCTGCGTGGCCTGCTTCTTGCTTCGGACGTAATTCACGACGATATCGTATCCATCCGCGGCCAGGCGAAGCGCGGTCGCTCTACCGATTCCGCGCGAGCTTCCGGTAACGAGTGCGACCTTGGGCATTATCTCGCCGATGGCGGCAACCTCGATGCGGGATTTAACGATGCCGAGGAGGCCCGCTAATGACCGCGCACAATGCGGGGACGTCCAATGTGGAGCAGCTGTATAGCTACGGTGGACCTACGGTGGAGCAGCAGTATATCAGCAGTTGAGACACTTCTGTTTATAGTCCGAGCGTCATTTCTGAATCTGCCATGGGCGTCAACCTCACGCCAGTCATCACCCGCCGTCATGTCGACCTCGAGTACTTCCGCGGGAAGACCTTGGCGGTCGATGCCGCCATCGAGCTCTACCAGTTCCTCTCGATAGTCCGACTGCGCGATGGTTCTCAGCTCATGGACTCACACGGCCACGTCACATCTCACCTCAGCGGCATCGTCTTCAGGACGACCCGCCTCGTCGCGGACTACGACATCCGTCCGATATTCGTCTTCGATGGAAAGCCGCCAGATCTCAAGGCTGCTGAGATCGAGAAGCGGCAGGAGGCGAGGAAGCAAGCTCTCGCGGAGTACGAGAAGGCGAAGGCGGCGGGCGACATGGCCACCGCCTGGTCAAAGGTCGTGATGAGCTCCCGCCTCACGAGAGAGATGGTCGACGACGCGAAGCATCTGCTCGGCCTTCTGGGGATTTCGTTCGTGCAAGCCCCCTCTGAAGGCGAGGCTCAGGCCGCCTCGATGGTGCAGCGCGGCCAAGCCTACACCGTGGCGGGAAAGGATTACGACTCACTCCTATTCGGCTCTCCCCGCCTCGCGAGGTTCGTCGCGCTTCAGAGCAGGGAGTTCCTACCGAGTCAAGGCAGGTATCGTTTCAGCCCGCCGGAAACGATAGAACTCGATGAGAACCTTGGAATCCTCGGTCTGTCCCGCAAGCAACTGATTGAGGTCGCCATGCTGGTGGGAACCGATTTCAATGAGGGAGTGAAAGGGGTCGGTCCCAAGAGGGCGGTCGAGGCGATAAAGAAGTACGGCTCCCTTGAACGATTGCCTGGCAACATTCGCGACAATCTTCCGGACAACCAGCTGCTCATCCGGAACTACTTCCTTTTCCCGGAGGTAGACGACGCACCGCAAATCGAAGCAAGGCATCTGGACATCGTAGGAGCCGAGAAGTTCCTCTGCGAGGACAGGGATTTCTCGGAGAAGCGTGTCAAGAAAGCGCTTGCGAGGTTGGCGGTTTCCTCACCTCACCGAACTACGATTGATGATTTTGCCAGATAGCCTGAAACATGTCCATTCGGATATGTTCTCTATTCAGGTGATTGGAAGACTTGGCAATGGGCGTTCCAAGGTGCTCATGACAACGGGTCGGGCTGCATCAATACCAGAACGGCCCTAGGGGGCGGCCTCCTAACCCCGCCCGCTTCGAGGGCCCGCTTCATTGCGTTTTTTTCGGTCCCCGGATGAGCCCATCCGTTCTATCCTGAAAATCAGTTCGTCATAGTCATCGTCATTCCAGCCGTCATTGCACCTATAGCGATATCCGTTGGGCAACTCGTCAATCAACATGCCCGAGAATCGCGAACTTGTCATGATGCTCCCAGGCGGTTCAGTGACCTCGTCGGGACGATGATCCCAAACGTGGTGGACCCAGAGCATGCCTTCCTTACTTCTGATTGCAATCGACAACTCAGGAGATTTCATACCATACTTGGCACCATGGAAGATGATCACGCCCCGTTTGTAGGTGGTGCCGTCCACGGTGATGGTCCGATCAGTATCCAGATGAACACCTTGCCCCCAGTCGGAATTCTGTTCCTCGAAGATCAACTTGAACTCCTCCCCATCACGAGCGGGAATCCCATGTTGTCTTTTGGCTGCAGGAATCCGAGGCAGTTCGCTTTCCATCCTCCAGATATCCCCCTTGCGATAGAAATGCGGATAGAGATATTCGAATTCGCTATCGGTAAGATAGTGATACGAGTAGCATCCAGAGATGAGAATCGTGAGCATATGCTCCAAGTCACGTCTGCTGATCGGCTTCAATCCTGATCCCTGCAGCTTAAGTCTTTCTTCGAGAACCTTCCTCTGTGTAACCATGTAATGGCACTTCACAGACTCGGCTGCCATTACATGCGCCACATCCTCTAGGGTTAGCTGGTCCCGTTGCACGGTTTGAGCAGTCAATCCTGCGACATCGCCTCGTGCGTCATGGTGGGGGCTTGAATCGACTCTACCAGATACTGCCATCCTCGGAATAGGATTGTCGGGGAGCTTTTCCATTCCCGCAACAAGCACTCTGCGTCTCTCAGCTTTTCTCGGCGGAATCTCTCCAAGCTCTTTCTCAATGGAGGGGCAGCAATAGAACTTCGCAAGCCCCCGCTTCTTCGCGTCAAATACAGAGTCGTAACAGTAGCCGACTATTCTGTCGAATTGATCGCTGTCGATGAAAATCTTGGTTTGTCCGGTCACCTTTATCTGCATTCTCTCCGCCGAAATAGTTTAAACTTTTTCGTGATTCAGGATTCTCCAGGTTCGCGTTCATGATTGACCGAGTATCCTTTGCATCCGAATTGAACGCCCATGCCAAACCTAGGGAAACCATTCTATTTTATTCTTTCCAAGGCGAACGCCCCGATTATCAGCGTCTTGTTCGTTGCCTTGTATCCGACCCAGTCCCTCGACTGCACCTCTCCGAGCCCCGCCACCGAGAACATCATCTTGTTCCCTTCGGCCTTGAAGAGTATCGCCCCGTCGGCCAGGTGCTCGAGCGTCTCGATCTGTTGGTCGGTGTGCATGCCCTTCTCCAGCGTCATGAAGCTGAGCTCCTTCGTCTGTCTGAGGCGGTTCACAAGCTGCTGCACGAAACCGACAGCCTTGCTCTCCTCCGTGTGAGTCGTGCTAGAGGACAGCGTGATGTAGGCCAGGCGGAAGTACGGGTGCTTCTTCTCCTTGAACTCCGCGTCCAGGAGGTCTATGACATCCAGTATATTCGCGAAGTCCGTGGCCCCGTTCACCCTGTAGACGGCCCCATCCTTCTTCGGCTTCGAGCCGGCTGGCATCGTCCCTGACGCGTCTATCCACCGCACAAGTCCAAGCTGCTCGTACTCGATGAATGAGGGCAGCACCGGAGCAATCTCTTTCGCGATTTCCACCGGCGGCTTCGTCGTGGTCACGATAATGGCGGGGATCCCCTTCTTCAAGCCCTCCGCCACGAAGTTGTACAGAAGGACCTCCTTGCCGACGAACGCGGGCCCGACCAGGAGGACGTTCGTGTTCATCCTCAGGCCTCCGAAGAACAGGTCGTCCAGGCGGGCGATGCCGGTCTTCAGCTTGTCCTCGGCCGCCGCCACCGCCTCTGCAGGAGCCACTTCTTCCCCCGCCGATACCGCCAGGGTGCGCTCCTTCTCCTTCAGAGCGGTCTCCAGCGCCTCCATCTCCTTCTCCTTCTGGTAGGTGCGCCTGCGAAGCTCCTCCTCCCTCTCGCGGAGGCGCTTCTCCCTGAGCTCCATGGCCTTCTCCCGCTCCTTGTCGACCATGCCCGCGATCGGCGCCTGAGAGAGCGCCTTCTCGCGCCTGTCGAGCTCCAGGATCCTGAGCTGCGTGTCGCTCTCCCTCTGCTCGAGCTCCTTCTCGCGGGCCGTCAGCTTCCTGTTCTTCTCGTTGAGCGCCTTGACTTCCCCGCTGAGGCTCTCTGATATCGACTTGGCCTTCTGCCTCTCGCCGCCGATGTCGCCCTGCTGCCTGTTCAGCTCCTCCCGCGCCGCCACCACCGCCGCCTCAGTCTCCTTGATCGACCTGAACAGCTTGGCGTACTCGGACTCCTTGAGGTTCAGCCTGTCCCTCTCGGCCTTGACGGCGTTGATCTGCTGCTCCATATGCTGCGCTCTCTGGGTCATCGACGCCTCGAGGTCTGATAGCTGCTTCTGCCTGATGACCAGATCCATCTCCCTGTCGGACAGATGCAGCCTCTGCTGCTGCAGCCGCGCGTCGGACCTCAGCTGCTCCTCCGCCTTGGTCTTGGTGTCCTTGTCCAGCCTGCGGAGCTCGACATCGAGCTTCGCCAGGTCCCTCTCCTTCTTCATCACTTTGTCTTCCCAGTCCTTGATCTCGCGAACCTTCGTCTCCTGGTCCTTCGAGAGCACCGCCTCGAGCTCCTCGATCTTCATCTGCATCTCGCTCTCCCTGAGCTCGATGTTCTTCTCCGACTGTATCGTGTCGTTCCTCCGCTTCTCGATCGCCTCTTCCTCGACCTTGAGCCTCCTCTCCGATTCCTCGGCGGCAGACGCCCTCTCATCCGCCTTCCGCAGCTTCTCCGAGATGTCTATCTCCTGACGCTTGAGCTCCTTCTCGCGCTCGAGCATCTTCAGCTCGCGTTCCTTGATCTCGTCCTTCAGGCGCTCGACCTCGTCCTCCCTCTCCTTGAACGACTTCTTCCTCAGTTCGAGCTCCTCGGCCTTAATCTGGACATCAACCTTCATCACGCTGAGCTGCCTCTCCAGCTCCTTCAGCTCCTTCCACTGCGCTTCGTACTTGATGTTCATCGCCTCGGCTGCCTTCGTCTTCTCCGCTATCTCGTCCTCGAGGCCCCTCAGCGCTTGTTCTCTGGAATCAAGATGGGACTCCTGGGCCCTCATCGCTTTCTCCTTGTAGTCGATCGCCTGCTGCCGCTTCTGGTACTCCTCGCGGAGGATGGCGAGGTGGGTGTCCCCCGCCTTGACTATCTCCCGTTCCTGGGCCTCCGTGGCGGAAGCGATGATGAGGAGGAGAGAGCCGCTCAGCTCAATCAAGAGAGCCCCGAACAGGTAAGCGAGGACGAGCCAACCCGGGTCAGGCGTCTGCATGCTGGGCATCAGGGTGAACAGGAAGAACAGCGGGAGGACCGCCGCGCACACGATGCTCGCGACCTTCCGCCTGCTCCTGCCCTCCCAAGTGGCGGCGATGGAAGCGAGCGTCAGGGAGATTGGCAGGACGGAGACCGGATAGACCCATCCGACATACGGCAGCACGAGCTGTCCTGCTACATGGAGCACGACAAGCACGAGCATCAGCGCGGAGATGGCCACGGCGAGTGCGGAGAGGATGAAGTGACCGGAGTTCTTGTGACCCACATACGGCCTCCACTTCTGGATCACGATGGATACTGAGATGGCGAGACCGACTATGAGCGCTATGAGCCAGAGGAAGTAGCCCTGCGTGAGGAAGGAGATGTCCTGGAACCCCTCGAGGGGGCTGACGGTCGCAAGAATCGCGTTCAAGGCGAGGGCAAGAGCGGAGTAGATGCCGAACATCTGCGCGGTGCGGCCCAAGCTGAGCTGGAGAAGGGCGATCTTCGATGCATCCGAGCGGTGCTTCTCGCTTTCCGCCCTGGTCGACCGCTCAGCCAGCTCGCGCTCCTCCGTGTCCAGCGCACTCTTAGAAGTCTTTCTTCTGGCCATCGAGGGGTCTCCTGACGAGGGGGAAGCCAGTCCAGACAGAAAGTGGCATATCTCTACTTAAACGTTGATGAAGAATAGAATGCCTCATCGCCCTGCGGATATGAGCAGCCCGGGGTCGTCGACCAGCAAGTAGTGCAATCTGCCGCCAGTCTCTTCCTCAAGCTTGACTATCCAGTCGCGGAGCCTTTTCTCCGGGCTTGCTTCGCTCTTCCCGATGAAGGCGATCGGCAGCATGACCTCGTCCTTGGCGGTCAGGCCGTCTTGAATCAACAGCAGGTGGCCCCAGCCGCACTTCCTCTCGGTTACGAGGAGGTCCACAGGCTTCTGCTTGCCTATCTTGAAGTCCCTCATGACGACCTCTTGGACCGCCAGGAGAGCCTTCTCCATGCCAGCGTCGGCCATCCTGTCTTTCTCACTCGTCCTTGCGGTCTTCAACCTCGCCGCCGTTTCCTGGAGGATCGGCGCACCCACCGCCATGAGGCCTTTGAACTCCTCGCTGCCCCACCCGTCGGTCAGCGGGGCCAGGACGACGATTCTCCCGCCAGGCTTCACCGCGTGCCTCGCAGAGTTGAACGCCTTCCCGGCCTGATAGAGGTCGATTCCCTCGTGGCGGGCGGCCATGATGACCACATCTGCCAGCCGCGGGATTTTGGCGGTGCTCACACTGGCTAGGATGGGCTCGCCACGCTTGTGAGTCTCCAAGACATCGCCGCCCGCGATGTGAACCAGCCTGTCATGAGCGTCCACGACCGTCACAATGCCGTACAGCCAGCCGCCCCTCGCCCTGAGCGCTTTGTCTATGAAGTTGACGAGCCTGGTCTTGCATTCGTAGACGGGGTTGTGGCTGAGACTCCCCATCTCCACGTGCTCGGCGAACCCGATCTTGCCGAACATCTTGAGGTGTTCCTGGGTGATCGTGTTCTTCCCCGCGATCCCGGGGATGAGCTGCTTGGGTCCGCCGCCCATCCCAGCGAAGTAGTGATAGTCCAGGTCGCTCAGTCCGATCAAGACTTCCGAGGCATGGGCTGTTTTGTTCAGTTCCACGGGGATGCCGTCGTCCAATTTCCCGATGACCTCGACACTCTTCACGCAATCGTGATCCTCGACGACATCCTTGTAGGATTCCCAGACTCCCTTGCCGAAGATATGGATGTACTCCTCGCCCTTTGCGGCTCTGTGTGTGCCATGAGCAATCAGAAGACGGATCTTGTCATGCTTGACGTCCATCGTCTGCAGCTTCTTCAGGAGCAGGGGCAGGAGCAGTTTGGTATGGACGTTCGGGCGGGTGTGGTCGTCCACTATGATCGAGACAATCCCGCCACCGTAGTGCTTCGTCATGATCGTCTTCAGGTCCGGCACTTTGGCAGGAGTCTGGGATTTTACGATTGCGTCGTCGAGGGCTTTCTCGACATCCGCGATCTCCTTCGGTGCCTTCGGAAGCTCGATAAGAATCATTCGTCCCTCGTCAACGATTTCCTTCGGGAGGAAGCCTTCAATCACGTTCTCGCCGTAGTGAAGCCTGCTTGTGTACTCGTCCATGAACGCACCTCTCTGACTGATGCGTCGCAAAACAACTCGCCCGCCATATTTAAGGGGTGCGAGTGTGGCAGTTTGCCGAGGAATCATGCTTGGGGCGACCTGCGAGACCGTCCAGATAGCGAAGACCGTGCCAGCCCCATTCTAGTCGTTCTCGCTCCTTGTCAGCGGGTGAGGCGCCCATTGCTTGCACGGTTCAGGTCCGTTCCGTTACTGCCTCAATCCCGATGACCTTCGGACCGGACTCTTACCAAGCTCTTACCAAACTCTTTGCAAGCTGTATAAGAGGTATACGTCTAGAGCCACCCGCTCAGGTGCCTTCTGTTCGAGGCGGTTGGGCTTCGGATGAACCGTCCCCGTTCGGTTGCATGGCGGGAGCCGTGGGAAAGCGTGGGGCGCAGGTTCCCTTGCGGTGAGCCCTGAGGAATTCACGAGCTACCGGCCTTGTCGGTTTCGTCGTCCCGCGGCTTCCTTGTCTTCAGCAACCTAAGCGCTGCAACCGCCAAGCCCGCGAAAATGATGATCAAGTCGATCGCGGTGCCGGCTCCGAGATATGGCGGTATTTTCAACTCCCCGGTCAGGAATGAAACGGTTCCGGTGAAGGCCTCCGTGAGAATGAAGGGCAATGAGGTGATCGCGAAAGCCTTTACCACCGCCATCCTATCCTTCCCGCCCTGCCAGGGTCTCCTCTTGGATGACCAGACTCCCGCCACGAGCAGGATTATTGCGAAGATCACCGCCACAATCGGCTTGTAGTTCACCGCCACCTCGATTGGCGGTGGCTGAGGTCCGCTCACGTTCACCACTAGCCACCTCTCCCTCTCCGTGTTGTTCAGCATGTCGTTGGAGTAGTAGGAGATGTTGTGCTCTCCCTCTGACAAAGTGAAGCCGCCAGAGTACACCGTCCAGTTCCCGCTATCGATTCTGTACCTGGTAACGTTCACCCCGCATCCCGTGTCCGTGGCGGTGAGGGTGAAGAGGGTGGCGGTAATCGCTTGCATTTCGCTCTGGTGAATAGTCGTGGCAGGAGGAGTGTCGTCCACCGTCGGGTTCATCGAGCTGGCATCTTCAAAGTTCCCCGCCCAGTCTAGAGACCGCCACTCTATCGTGTGCATGCCTTCCCCCGCCAGGAAGAACGTGCTCGTGGCGGTGTAGTTGACTGGACTCCCGCTATCGATCATGTAAGTGGTGTTCCTTATCCCAAGTCCGCTCTGGTCAAGGACAGAAAGGGAGAGGGGAGTGGTCGACCTGACGTATGTCGTCATGGCGGGGGAGGTGTAGTTGGGATTACCGATGACGAGGGATGTGATCGGGCCCGTGACGACCTCGATTGTCCACGTGTAGACGTTGTTCGTCTCGTTCCACTCCGTCACGTTGTTCCAGTAGTCGACGTCCACAGAAACACGGTAAGAGCCCCGCGTGGCGGGAGACGTCCACGTGGCGGTGAACCTCGGAGAGTCGCCACCCGAAGCGATTGGACTGACTGCGAAAGCCCGGAATGGCGGGGCGGTTGGAGTCGAGTTGTAGAACGCGAGGACGGTATCGGATGAGGCGGTGGCGTTGCCACCGTTGTGGACTACCAGGGAAAGGTAGACCGGGGAGGAGAGGCCGACCCTGACTGGCGGGATAGGCTGCTCGTTGATTGGAGAGTAGTCCGGCATCGTGACGGGAGGTGTGCCGTTGTACCCCGCCACCGCCTCCGCGATTGTCTTCGCGCCTTCCACGTTCCCCGCCACGTCGCTCGCTATCGTGTGGAACCTGTAGTTCCCCTTGCCGTCGGGGAAGGGAAAAGACCAGGACCACGGCGGCGAGTTCCTCGTGCCGAACGATGTCCACGCGCTCCACGACGTGTTGTCGAGGGGGGCGTGGGAATAGAGGAGGGTGACGTTCGCCACTCCGCTGAGGTTGTCTGTGGCGGTGGCGTCCACGCTCATCGGCGATGTGGAGTGCCAAGAAGGCGATATCGGGAGCGCCGTGGAGACCGGCGGGGTGATGTCGTTTCCCATGATTGCCTCGGCGGTGCCCTTCATCCCCTCAGCGTTCCCCGATGCGTCGACGGCGGCGGAGAAGAAGCTGTAGTATCCTTCACCGTTCGGGTGCATGAAGTCGAATGTCCACGGAGGCGCGGTATCGGTTGCGTATGACGTGTAGAATGGCGGCGAGGAGTTGTCGGGGGAGTATCCGTAAAAGAGCATCACGTTCGCAACGCCGGTCCTGTCAGTCGCGTTCACTTGTATCGGATTGCCGTTCCAGTACGGGGAAACGGGCAGAACGTGGGAGACCGGCGGATACGCGTCGATCCAGGGCGCGAAGGCGTATCGCAATTCCCATGCGGTAATGTTGATAGACCTCGAGTAGGCCACATGGGGCCCATCCTTGGAATCGATGCCGATGGATGGCCTAGCGACTCGTTCCGTTGGATCGGCCACCTCGCCAATCCACGAGCTGCCTGGCCTGCTTGTGTAGTAGAGAACGTAGGCTGGCGGGCCAAGACTGCCCGTGTGGCCGTAGACGACGTGTGGAGTGTACATGGAGTCGACGGCAATCGAAGTACTCTCCCCGACCTCGCCAGACGGGGAAATCATCTGAGTGATCCAAGCTGATCCATTCCAGTGTGCATACTTCACGCCATATACTTGGAGGTCTCCGTAGCTGATGTGAGGGAGATCCCCGGAGTCTAGGTCCAAGGATATCGAATCCTCATATGGATTCGCGCTGGAATCGGGCCCTTCGAGAACCCACCGAGTACCATTCCAATGGTCATATCTCAATCCCAGGCCAGGGCCTCCGTCATACGCAATGTGAGGCCAGTCATTGGAATCGAGCTTCATCGAGATATCGCCGGGACCCCCGCTATTCCACCCCGTCATCTCGACCATCTGGTAATCCCACGATGAACCGTTCCAGACCGCATACGTGAGGTTATAGGCCGTATTGACCACGTCGCTGTAGTACGCGACATGGGGCCTGTCCTGCATATCGATGGCGAGAGAGGGCCAGTAGGCTGCGTTGACACCTGGTGGGTTCACGACCTCATGCTCCCACGCTGTCCCATTCCAGTGAGCGAGTCTCACGTCGAAGTCCCGGCAGCTGGTGTCCCAAGCGCCTGAATACGCTATCCACGGCCTATCCTGAGAATCCAAGGCTATTGATGATCCTTCTCGTGGACAAATCCCCCACGAGTCCACCTGTTCTGTGGTCCAGCCGCTATCGTTACGATAGGCGTGCATGACGGTCTCGTTTGGCGAACCGCTTGAGTAACTGATGTGCGGGCGGTTCTGTGTGTCCACCGCGATGGACGAGTCGTCGCCATAGCCGAGACCCCCTGTAGCTACGACCTCAACTGACCATGCGTGCTGGGCGCGTGCGGGAGTAACGATGAAGGAGGGAATCGTCATGAGGCTCATGATTATGAACATTGAACATAGAGTCGCAATCAGATGAGACTCAAGCGACCGTTCCTCAGACACATAAACCCCTCATAATTTCATCGGACTCGGAGGATATATACCTTGTTATCGCGGCGTTCGAGCGGTGATTCGCTCCCATGTTTGACATCGAGATTTCCCTTGGACCGTGGCAGGGTGGAGTCGGGGGCCGAAAGTGCCCCCATATCCGTCCTAGATCCAGTGCCAAATCCGCAGATGGCCGTTCAGCGTACCCCTGGCATCCTTCGCCTGTCCGCCGGAAATGATCTCGACATCGCTATCGCCGTCGACATTCTTCGCATAGACTGCGTGCACTTGAGTTTCGCCGATGACGTACCAGTTATTCCAGCCCTTCAGAACCAGGTTGGTTCCGTCGAAGTTGAATGTGACGATCTGCCCGTTCTGGGTGCCGCCGAGTGTTCCGAAACCTCCTGCGAATATCTCGAGGTCGCTTGTGCCGGAAACGTCTACGGCGAAGGTCGCGTGGCATTCGGTCGTCGTGCCGTTTTGCCAGCCGTATTTAGCTACGCGTGGTAGGTCATTGCCCGCAGAGTTGTAGTAGTCGATCTCGACAAACGCATGCATTCCGTTTTCCTCGTACCGACCGCATGCGGCGATTTTCTGGCCATTGCCTGACTTAAGTTCCCCTGCGAAGACCGCGAAGAACTCAGTGGGGATATTGTTGCTGTATTGGCTGAAACGTGCGGTTACGAACGATAGAGATCCGCCTGTGTAGTTGTACACGCGAACCTCGCCGTACTTCTGCGATGTGTCGTAGTAGTAACCCGCCGTGATGACTTCCTTTGTGGAATTCCAGCTCACATTTTCGATGAAGACCGACCTCGCCTGGACGTCCTGACCCCCTCCAACGATGTGGCCCCACTCTTTCGAATCCTTCAGCGTGAGATACGTTCCATCCCAGTTGAATACATAGAGTTTGCCAACGACATCGTTGGTCGCGAAATTGCGCTCCCCGACCGCAGCAATCTCCGGGTAGTTGTTCCCGTTGATTTCGGCCACGAACACCGATCTCATCGTGGAATCGATGGCTTGGCTCGCCTCCCTGTCCAACGTCAGTGTGGAACCATCCCATCGCCAGATCGCCAGATGGTCGTGGTAGTGACCTTGCCAGTCAACGTAATACCCGACTGTGATTATCTCCACGTCGTTGTCGTTGTCCAGCACAGCAGCGTAGACGCTGCGGAACACGGAGTTCGTCGAGTTTGTGCCCATGACATATTCATAGTCCTTCTCGAGCGTCAGGACGTCGCTGGTGTCGTTCCAGTTCCATATTCTCAGCTGAGCCTTCGTCGCTGCAGGA
>JBGPQV010000032.1:0-17469 GCA_041489255.1 Thermoplasmata archaeon
ATCGTCTCGCCGTAGAAGCCTCACTGGTTTCCGGGGCTGCATAATCTGAATCCCATCCCTTAGCTGCCAAGACAAAGAGACAAATTGCTATTAAGAAGTATCTGTCGCAGAAAAGCCGATTACGTTGCATGAAACACTACAAGGTCGGACATCCGACGGTCCCCGGAAGCCATCAGCCGTCCAGGTGGACTTATACTGGCATCCGCGGCATTTCCTGAATGGCGACGCAGCATGGCGCTTGCCGTTGTCGTCCTCTCGCCAGCCGCCTTCCACTCGACCGAGAGCGGGGAGTCCTCCTTCTCGGTAGAACGGAACGCATCACGGCGTCGGGCCCTGCGGCCCAGGCGGTTGCAGGAACGGTGACGAGGGCGCAGTCCCCGGGACGACGGGCGCCGGAATCCGAGGGACGAAGACCGCCGGGAGGACCGAGGGAATGAGCTCCTTCTTGCGGAGACGCTCGCCGACTCCGCGATAGACGAGCACGTAGAGGGCACAGGGCGCGAGGCCGAGGACGCTGCCGAGGAGCGTCGAGAGCCCACTGTTCGTGCTGAACGACCCCGAGCCACCACTCTCGAAGGCAGCCGCGGCGGCGTAGACCTGCCACAAGGAGACGAGCCCCGCGATTCCGGCGGTCACGACAGTCAGAACGGCCGCGACAAGCAGCACGCGCTGCTGCGCCGGCTTGGCGAGGTTGCGGACGGAGAGGACGAGGACGATTGCGACGAGGGCGGCCGTGACGACGCCGGAGATGGCCGCGACGAGGAGCTCCTGAGAGATGAACGCGATGAAGTTGGCGGCACCGCCTGCGCCCACGGTGCCGAACCCGGAGAAGACGCCAATGAACATGATCACCATCTCCAGCACGTACCCAGTGAGCATGGTGACGAACGCGCCAATCATCGCGTAAAGGGCGACGCGCATATTGCGCGCGTGCGCCGGCCCGAACTCGTCTCGGCCTGCGTACTGGAACGCGAATCCCACGAGGTAGAGCACCAACGCGACTAACGAGAGGAGGGACGCGAGCATTCCCAGCGCAAACATTCCGAGGTTCTCCGCGAGCCCCCCGCTAGTCCCGCCACCCGTCTGCAGGCTCTCCAGGAGAATCACACCGAGGACCGATTGGACTCCGAGCACAAGCAGATATACGACAAGGCCGACCATGGACCACTGCAGACCGCGGGCAGTCTTCGGCGGCCCCTGCACATAGCTGTACACGAAACACCCCCGCTAGCGGAATGGGGTCGACCATACATAAACTAACGGATTCCCCCTGATGTGCCCTTGCCGAGAGTGCACCCGTACCAAGTTGCGCATCGCCTCGCTTGAGTCAGCTCGATTCTGTCGCTTGGGGACAGTCGCGGTACCGTCCTTCATCAGTCACGAATCCATCACATCGCGCACGTCAATGCGCAGGCTCCCGATTCTTGAGACAAGGAATCATAAGCAAAAAGGATATCTCGCTGCCGTGACATATCTAGGGATTGATGAAACCCTATGAATGGCCTGTGAAAGTGCTTGGGGCACTTGATCAAACAGGCGGTCATCCCGTGCACTCAGAGTATGGCTCATACAGCAAGGGTTGGATTGAATGGTGGGCCGCGGTGCCCGGACGGGGACAAGCAGTCTGGCTAGGCCCGAGGACCAGGACCTTCGACGATCCCAGGCGCCTGGAGGAGTTCCGCGAGCGTCTCGATGGACTTCGCAGGGCAATGTCACTGAACGCTGTTCATGTGGCGATCTCGAAACAGCTATTTGACAAGGCTAGGAAGCTCTTGGGCGATAACATCGACATCTGGGAAATCTGAGCGCCGTGGGACTGTGTTCGCTGATGACCAAGACAACCAAGGAGGAAGATGTTTACGGCTTGCTGCATTTCGCAGAAGCCTGTCGCCGTATGCCCCCACTGGAGCGAACAGCAACAACCGCTGAAGAACTCCACAAAAGTCTAGCGAATCAAAGCATTAGCTACAGTAGCGCCGCCGACTTGTTGCTCGAAACCTTTCAGGGCCAACTGGGGGGAGCAGCAGTCCAAGTATCCGCAGGCTATTGGCAATTGAAACGGCTCTTCGAAGATTTACGCGACAAGCTGAGAACAACAAGAAGGCAGGAAATCAAGCTGTTTGAATACCGAGACTTCGAGCGAGTCCGGAGTCTGGACGAGAACTTGGGTATAATCTACGACGAACTCACGTCAAGCCAAGGGACGCCCAACCAGCGATACCTCCTTCTCTGCCTTGGTCATGTAATTCGATGGGAGGTCAGGGCCAGAGAGGTTGAACAACAGCTCGAACGTCTCGCTCATCGCGCCTATATGAATCAAGAGGAAAAAGTGTCCCTTGTTGCCAAAGACTACCTCACAATCCGGAAGAAGGGTTCAGACGGAGAACCTGACACGAAGCATCTACGGAATTCAATTGCTCACGGGAGATTCAGGTTTATGGTCAGAGGAGCTATCGAATTCGAAGATCGAGACATGCTGGGCAAGACCGTTACCTTCTCGCAGCGTTTTTCGTTTGAGGAATTCGGACGGTTTTGCGACCTATTCGAAGTGAGACTACGGTTATTACCGTTGTACGTTGAGTTTCACAATGTGATGGTGACAATTGCCAGACACCATTTTGGTGGCTAATTAATCGCTCAGTTGACGAGCGCCGAATCGAGAATCTGCGGCAATCCTGTCACACGCTTAGTGGATCGTCTTGCGCCACACCTCGGCCGGATTCACTGCCTTAAAGCCGGCTTCCTGGAACAGCGCGCCCTCTTTCCTGTATTCGGGATGGACACGATCCCTGATTTCCAATGCTCCCTTGCCCCTGAGCCAGTGGCACGCCTGGAGCAATAGCCTCTCCCGCAGCCTCGTCCTCACAAGCCTCTCCGCGACATCGACATAGTCGACAAGACCCCATGGCTTCTCTCCAGGGAAAAAGAAGGAGTCGACAAAGCCCAGCAGCTCACCTGTGCTCTTGTCTTCCGCGATTAGGAAACCTTCAGGATCGAAGGCGCTGGCCAGCGGTTCCACCTCCCACCACGCCGGCTGTCCCGGCACGACGGCGCACTCGGTCGGGAGGTCCTTCCCCCTCTCCCGGTTGAACAGCTCGATGATCCTCGCCCTGTCCTCGGGCAGGCGTATCGGTCTGATTCGCTCTTCGACCTCGTGTAGAAGGGCCGTGATCGGCATGTCCGATGCGAGCACGACGTCGTAGAACCGCTCATGCGGCGCAAAACCAGTCTTGGTGAGGAACCTCTTCCAGTCTGTCCAAGAATCCATGAGCGCAGTCTCGAGCCCCTTCACACCCTGGGCCTTCAGCTCATCGCACAGAAGGTCCGTGAGGCGCGTTCCTATCCCCTTCCCCCTGTGG
The DNA here is from genome assembly GCA_041489255.1 of Thermoplasmata archaeon. Classification (GTDB taxonomy): domain Archaea; phylum Thermoplasmatota; class Thermoplasmata; order RBG-16-68-12; family JAFNFQ01; genus JAFNFQ01. Next base: position 3,360 of record JBGPQV010000032.1, read on the forward strand.
GTCTTGGCGACCTGCAACACCAATGTCGCTATGCCTGATGCGCCCCCGCCGCATGTGGGGCGGAGGATTCCTCTGGCGCTTCCCACCACTTTCCCTCTGTCGATCGCAAGCAGATGTACCTTGGTGCTGCCCGCCGAGATCTGCAATAGAATCCTCTGCCGAATGCTGTCTCGCGTCTCATGCGTCGAATACAAAGGGTCCTTTGTGTCATCCTCCGCGCGCAGGTCGATGTACCCATCCATCCACTTCTCCGAAAAAGGAACGATCTCCACGCCGCCAACTCGTGCATTCTTCTCCATGCCTTGCCGTATCGTGGGCCTTTGTCAAATAGCTTCCGCTCGACAGTCGAATAGATTGGTTTCATAGATCACGTGATGCTCTGCGACGAGTGTGGGCACTCTTCTGGCGGAACTCGAAGTAAGCGTTGAGGATCCTCTCTGCGTCAAATGCAAAGCTCAGATTCGCGAGCTCCCCCCGACTAAACCATTTTGCGCAGTCGGTCTCAAGCGGATTGATCCGTATCCGCGTGTTCGGCGGCATTTCCGCAGTGAAGGCGTACTCCAAGACTCCGTCTGGCGCCTTGAAGCATCGCCAGAAGGTAATGCTGAGATTGATCCCCAGTTCCTCAAACAGTTCCCTCTTGGCGGTTTCTGACGGAGTCTCTCCTTTTTCGACCCCACCGCCAAAGGACCCCCATTTTCCTGCGAAGGGAACGCCACGACGTCTCGCCCTTTTCTGAAGGAGCACCTTTCCGTCAGAACGAGACACGATGATGCTGGCGGCCCGTTGTGCTTGGGTCATGAATGCCAATCGTATACCCTTGCTCTTTATCAACACTCTACTCGGGGTAGTTCGGAAGAAGGCTAAGCGCTCGCGGAAACCAATCGTCGCGCTCGCAGACTTCCTCCGCATCGTCCGTCGCGGTCAGTGTTTTGAAGCCCTGACTGACATCATGAGCGGTATGTACCCGTGGCCCTTCGTCAAGCGCCACCATCCGTCCCTCCCCCGCCGCATGAACGGGAACATCTTCCACGCGGCGTAAGGGAATTCGCGCACGAACTCGATCCGCAGGCCCGCCCCGATGAGTGCGTTGAGGATGTCGCTGACGCTGTGCTGCCAGTTGTACTGGACCCGCTCCCGGAGAGGGGCGCGGCTCCATCCAGGGACAAATCGCTCCGGTGTCTCCCGGCGGAAGTAGGGCGCCTCGAATTCGAATCCTCCCGTCTTGGGTTCGTCAGCGTAGATGTGCGCGACCGGGTGGCTATCGAGGAGGTAGAAGACGCCCCCTCGCTTTAGGAAGCGCGCGATGACGCGCCCCCAGCGGCGAAGGTCAGGCAGCCAGCACAGCACGCCAATCGATGTGTAGACAACGTCGAAGCGCCCTCTCAGCACACGCGGGAGGTTGTACACGTCCGACAACACAAAGCGCGCGTCGATGCCGAGCTCTCTGGCAAGGTCGCGGGCCAGACAAATGGCCACGGGGGAGAAGTCCACGCCTGTCGCACGCGCCCCGAGGCGCGCCCAGCACATCGTGTCGATCCCGAAGTGGCACTGAAGGTGGAGGAGGGACTTCCCACGCACGCTACCGAGCTCCCTTCGCTCCAGCGGCGGGATGCGGACGCGCCCTCGCTTGAAACCCTCGAGGTCGTACTCGCGCGAGGCCGCGTTTAGAAGGACCAGTTCGTCCCAGCGGCGTCGGTTCGCCTCGAGGAACCGGTCCCATTGCCTCGGCACACGAGGACGCACGGATACACGTCACTTAAGTCTTCGCATGGGTGACGGACTTCGGTCACAGAAAACGGAAAGAACTGCCGGCCGTCGTGGCGGCTTGGTTGTACAAACAAGCGGATAGGCGACCCTCCCAGACTATTTTGCTGCCAGCACTTCTCGGTTGATAAAGTTGTTAAGACTGCAGGCGATCCCATTGCTTGATGCGTATGTACTCCAAACATCGCGAAAGGAAACACCCGGCATGGCAATTCTGGAAAGCGCCTGCCCACTGGACCAAGCGCAGCAAGAAAGCCTGGAGGACCTTTCAGGGGATGGCTCTTATGATTGTTGTGTTGATCGCAGCAGTGGGTTTCGCGAACTACCATTTGCCCGGCATCTGGATTCTCTCTGCCATTGTTATTGGTTCCCTGTTCTTCGTGTTCGTCATAGGACTGTTGCTCCGTGACGATTCTGTCTACCGTCAAGACATGGCGGGCAGTCTCAAGCGATTCCTGACGGGGACTGCCATAAGCATCCTGCTCGCAATCCCATATCGCCTAACTTGGGAAAACATCCTCTTGGGCATCATCGTGTTCCTTCTGGTGAACCTAATCTCGATTCCGTTGTTTACGTACACCTCGTGGTTGAATGAGGATGACGCGCAGGAGAGGCTGATTCCGCGCGATCGCGACTCATCATACGGTAGCGACTACTTCCACCCATCGGACAACAGTCCCAAGAGAGCCGTTAACGCGTCGGGCTTAGTGATTACGAGCAGCCAATCCGGGTGGCTTACGATCTGCAACAACTGCATGTCTCTTGTCGGAGACGAGGAAGAGTATTGCTGGCGATGCAGGGAGGATCTCAAGCCGGGGGACAAGCTCTATGTGGCCCTTCCAGTACAGAAGCCCCCGCGGAGGCCTGAGCTGACCTTTGAGGAGATGTTGCAGCTCTACGATGTGGAATCGTAGGTGCAGTGTAGCAGGATCTGTGACCGCCTAAGTTGTCAGGACATGTTTCCGTCATCGAAGCTTGATTGCGACCTTCCTCATGGCGAGCACATTCAGACTGAATCTCGAAGAGTTGGTGGAGAAAAAGTGCGCGCGATTCAGGGCGAGGGAAGGTCCGCGTTCATGAGATTGGATTCAGCTCTTCCCCCCTACTCCGTTTGAAACTGCAAAGAACTTCGCCCGCCTGAGAACCAGGTCGTAGCATGTCTTGGCTTTGCCGCCAAGCGGCTGAGGGTGAGAGGCATTGATCTCAAAGCCGCAATTCCGAAACATGTCGAGAGACGCGACATTGTAGTCCGCGACATCGCAAGCGAAAACCATGTCCGCCTTCTCGCGCTCAAACCCGAACTCTGCCAACAGGCGCACCGTCTTGGTTCCGATACCACGGTGCCAATACGTCTTCTCCCCAATCATCAGATCAATACGACGACAGTCAAACCCTGCGTGTCGGGCGAGAATCCTTGGGAGATTCATCTTCTGAAGCCAACACTCCCCCACAGGTTTCCCATCGAACTCAATGATGAAGCAGTAGGCCTCCTGAGACACGGTGCAATAGATGCTCTTGACTTCCTCCAAGGTCCACGAAGAAACGTCGGTACCTTCCGAGAAATAGAGAACCTCAGGATCGCTATTCCATCTCAGAAGGATGTCCCAATCGCGCTCAATCAGTGGTCGCAGCATGATGCGCCCGATGCGAAGGGTGATGTCGTGGGTCTTCAGGGTTCCTGCACGTTCTCGGCGACTTGGAACATCGGTTCTCATAATTGGTTGATGGACGAAGCACTAGAAGAATCCAAATGCTCAGATCGTCCTGAATTTCTGAACTCGTGGTTGGGCATATCTACTGATGTCTCTCCTGATGTGAACCATCTTGGCTCGGTTGGTAGCTTCGGAGCCTGGCGGTGAGCCGAGTGTGTCAACGGATTTCGGTCCCTGCGACCCCATACCATGCTTTAACGCCCAATGAGGTGCAGGAGGTCGGTCAACAGTGAGTGTTCGGTCACCTCAGTGTCTGCCAGGAGATTCGGACCAGCGATGAAATACCTTCGGTCGTGGGCCCTGACGATGTCGAACGCTGCCCCCCGCCAAGGGTAACAGGTCATGAGAGCGAAGTATTGGCCTGAGCCTCCGAGCTCAATTGCCAACCCCAAGAACGCTCGGCCTATCCCCACACCAAGCTCGTCGTCGTAGCATTTACACTCAACGACGGCCCAGACACCTTTCTTTGGCAAGGGTTTTCCACTTTGGCGACAAGACTCCGCAACGTCGCCGTCAACGACCCCCACGTCCATCTCGTGAGCGTGGGAGGACGAACCGATCGCATATGTGTTGGCGTGGAGTTCCAAGGAGGGCTGGCTGGGCGTGCCCTGCGCGAACCGAATGAACGAACACGACTGGTCTGTGATATGTCTCCGCCCCTTTGGGAACACAAACGTGGCGCCCTCTAACTGTGCTCCACGCGGACGGTATCCGAGCTGTTTCACGACGCTGAAAGTCACTGAGAAGCAGTAGGCCTCATAGGCCCTGGAAACATCAGTTGGAAGTTGGAACGCGGTGGCAATACCTCGAAGAGCTGAGCGAATCGCGTTCACAAGCTGACCGAGTGCTGGTTGCATTGCCTCACGTGGCCGAAGGAATCCACTTCTGGAGGATGGAACGAACTGTTGGATCTCGCGTTTCGCGCTCTAGATATCGAGAAAGGGCCACCACTGCTTGTTCCATCACCTGGACCTCCGTGGACCGAATCCCGTCCGGTATCATGCTCCGTAGGGTTGTCTGTGCGATGCCACTGTCCGAGTCGGATGTGAGCGTCCTCTCCGCGTGCTCGACCCAGGAGAACGGCAGCACACGGAAAGTGTATAACCCTAGGAGCAGAAGCGTGAGTTGGCGTTCAAGGTCGGATTCTATTTGGTCAATCGACTCGACCAAGTGGGGAGGAGGCCTATTCTTATCCTTCGGCGGAGTTCTATCCTCGGAAGCAGGCTCTCGGAGGGCTTTCAGGGCTTCCGCCTCTTCCACCTGAATATCAACGAAAGTGAGCAACCACTGATAACCACCCTCCCGCAACTCCGTCTTAAGCGCTTCAAGCGCTTCCTGCAGATCCTCGGCGGGGATCACGACGAAGAGATAGAGGCGCCCGTCAAATAGGTTCCCCCTCGAGCCTCGGTCGTCGACCACCAACTCTCGACGCCAAGGACCTAAGTTCAAGCTCAAACCAGTAGCACCACCGTTCGTCACTTTGGCGATGGGCGCCGGCCGTCGCCCTTTCTCGCCGGTGATGGCGGGAGGTGGGGCTACCAAGGACGTTCCACACTGATCGTCGACAATCCCTCAGTCACCATTCACCGCAACTCTTATGGCCGCGACACGGGTACCAATCAGCTATCGTCGCTGCTCCCTTGGTTACTGTGCTGCGAAGCCGGTGCACTTCCGAAACCATAATGACCCCGCTTGACGACCTCTTCAGGGTCGGCGCGACGACCGACTTCGTAGAGGCACTCGCCATCATGAAGCGTCGAGGTTACGACGTCGCTCCGTGGGAAGAAAGCAATGAAGTCAAGGGCTTCGTCTTCAGAGAGAACCTTGAGATCTCTGAAAACCGGAGTCCCCTCGTAAGACCCTTGAGCTCCCTCCCATCCGTTTCTGTTGGAACGGAGCTCAAAGACCTCCTCTACAGACTTCAAGAGAAGTCCCTCTTGGGAGTCATGGACGGAGGTGACTTCAGGGGCCTCGTGCATTTCGCCGACCTCAACAGACCTCCGATTCGCCTCCTCCTCTTCGCCCTCATCGGTCAGTTCGAGTACGACATTGCGAAGCGTTGGGCAAGCAAGGAGGTACGTGAAGTCGAAGCGATCCACGGTCTCGACCCGGAAAGCCTCAAGAGAGCGAAGACCAGGTACGAAAAAGACAGGAAGAAGGACCGCCACCTTGCCTTCTGTTACTATCTGGACACACCCAGCCTCCTCCGACTCGCGGCCTCAGACGATGGTTTGCTTCAGGCTCTCGATATGTCAGGAGCGGCCTTCGGAGAACGGTACATGCGGCTTCCGCAGACCCGGAATAGCCTGGTGCATCCGAAACGCTTTGTTCAGTCAGTGGACGATGTGAATCATCTCTCGAACCTTATCGATGTCCTCGAAAGCGATGTCAATGCCCTTTTATAGCGGCGCCCTCAGGCGGACACATGAAGATGACGTAGTCAGACATGCGGCCTTCGCGACGGAAATACTGGCGCCGAATCGCGGAGCTGTTGACGGTCGGCAGACCGACTTGTTCCAACTAGTTCCCATCTAGATTTTCTTGCGATTAGACAATGAACGCGACGATGAATGCTTCGCTTGCACCGGCGTTGTCAAATTCTTAGGGATGAAATGCCCGGGAAAGAAAGCTAACGGCACCTGGCTTATGGAGAAGACAAGACACGACAGGTCCGCTCCGCAGCCAGATATCCCTAATTTCCTGACAACCTCGAAGATAGCGCTATCCTTATCACCCCATGATGATTTCCACTGGAAATATCGGTGGAATTTTTAAGTAGTTGAAGACTATCTCTGCATTGACGTCATATCAGCGCGTGGCGCTTGCTGACTTGACGCAAGAGGAGGTCGAGGAGAATGGTGCGAATGCGGGTGCGTGTCCTTGCGGCTGCGATTTCAGTGATTATGATTCTGATGACCTGGCAGGTCGTCGTAGAGCTCTGGAAGCCGGGTCCATCTGAACCGCCAAAAGAGCTGGGGCCATTGACTGCTCAAGGTCCATCTTCCCATTATTACGTTCCGTCTTCACAGACGCTCGAGAATGGGACCCAGACTGGAGGAGACTGCGGTTCGACGTGGTCCGCCCTTAACGAATCCGATGACTCGCGGTGCTCATACATGGAAGCCAATAAAGATCCGGCGAACCAGACAGGGGTCGTGATCATCCCAGACGCAACGGATGTGAACGGCTGGTCAGCCGGAAAGACCTGTTCGGCGGATGCGACGCCTTGGGATGAACTCGACGACGGGGCAGACACCAACGACGGGGATACGACGTGCCGTGATGGAAATACAAACGGCAATAGAGTGGGCGTAACGCTCTCTAATCCATCGTGGACTAAGGTTGCGGATATCGACGACTTCACCGTTGTCAGCTCCTCGGTCGTCAAGAAGACAAACAGTCAGTCCGCCTCGATCTCTGTCGATGTCAAGGTGGACGCCTCGTCTTACAACAGCGGCTCAACCCAGACCACGACGACCTCATACGTCAGATACAGTCGTACAGACACGGTAAATCCGATCTCGGGGACGGAATGGACGGCGAGCGACATCAACGGCCTGGCCATCGCGACCACGTGCGTAGACTGCAACCCGGACAACAGGGCGACGCAGATGCAGTCGAAGATAGACGCCGTCTACAATCCAGACTACGCTCTTGAGATTCGATTCGGCTGGACGGGGGTGCCGCTTGTGGGAGACAGCTGGACGCTCGTCGTCGAGTGCACACGCCTCGTTCCAGGCGCAGAGGATGTCCTGGTAGATATCGGACAGGGTGGCAATCCGCCTACGAGCTGGAAGACAGCATACACGTGCACCTCCGACGGGGACGAGACCCACAGCACTTACAAGCTGAGTGCGGCGGAGCTCAACAACGGCGCGCCGATCGTCCGCTTCTGGGACGCTTACGCGGATGAGCCTGATGACACGGTTCGAGGGATCATATCGCTGGACGTTCTCAGAATTGAGCGGGTTGAATACAGAACCGGCCAATCCCCCTGGTTCTATTACGTTGGCGGGTCTGTGAATGCTGACAACGGGAACCTGTTCCTCCCGTTCCGTGACTTCACGGTGAAGGCACTGGGCTGGCCTCTCGAGATAGTCCGAGCATACAACAGCGGACTCGCCGCCAACGACGGACTCATGGGCTACGGGTGGACATTCACCTACGACACGCGGATCGTCGAGGCGACGACGGGGATCGCGAACTGGTACGCTCCGGACGGGGGTGTGCACACCTACCGGCAGTCGGGTGGCACATGGACTGCCCCGCCCGGAATCGACGCGAAGCTCACGAAGTCCACTACCTTCACCCTGTGGTTCAAAGACGGTTCCAAGTTCAATTTCAATTCGGTCGGCAGACTCTCGACGATGGTCGACAAGAACGGCAATACAATCACCCTGACATGGTCTCAGTTCGCCCCAATCGAACTCACGTCTGTTGCAGACGATTCGGGCCTGCAGCTGAGTTTCTCGTACCAGGTCTCGGGGATGACGGCGAGAATCACCATGATCCAATATCCTGTCGGACGGCAGGTCCGATACTGGTACGACTTGAATGGGAACATGTATGCATTCAAGGACGCGATGGGCAGCTCCTCCTATTACACATACGATGGCTCTCATCGCATCCTGACGTGGCGGGACCCGGTCGAGAGCCCCATGCCCCTGCCGATACCTCAGGTGAGGAAGACGACTTTCCGTTATGACCCGTGGGGCCGCGTTGACCAGATCAAGCTGGCGTCGGTGAACGCGATGACGAACGCGACGCAATACGAATATGTCTCGTATGGGCTCGACTATGTGGCGGCAACCTTCCAAGGTGCGGACCACGCCATGAACGCAACAAACGCCAGGAACGTCGTCGCCACGATAGACATGGACACATCCGGCGTCCCGTTACACGTGAAAGGGCCGCAAAGTGGAAGCTGTTACCAACCCAGCGGGACATCTGGGTGTAGCGGGGGCGGAGGATGCAGATGCAACAAAGGAGGAAACGGCTGCTCTTCTGGCGGCGGTTGCGCCGGGAGCGGCGAGATCACGGAGGAAATGACACTCACATGGGATTCGAATCGAGATTTGCTAACAATGAATGACGTGGGGAACCATCAATACGTTTACACTTATGACGCTCGCCGCAACCTGTTGAACACGACAGACCCACTAGGAAACGTGACGAGGACCTTGTGGTCGAACGTGGACAACGGGACTGCGTTCATCTCCACGTTGAATAGGACCACGAATGCCCGCTTGTTCACGTGGTACAACGAGTACGACTGGAAGGGTAACCTGAAGCAAATGAAAGACCCGACGAACAACGTGACGAAGATGGAGTACAATGCCCAAGGCTATATGACGAAATCGACGGACTGGCGGGGCAATGACACCACCTTCGAATACGACTCCCATGGCTATCTGGTGAACAGGACGGATGCGACGCTCAACAGGACCCAGTACACCGTGGATGGGGTAGGGCGGACGACCTACATCAAGATGCCCGATGGGCACACCTGGCACGCGGAATACGATAACAACGATAGGGTGACTAAGGTCACGGATCCTCTCGGGAACTACACGGCGTACACATATAATGCCAGGAACAGCGTTCTTACCTTGAGGGATCCCCTGGTCCGTATGACCCTCTACTCATGGAATGTGACCAACCTCAAGATTGGAGCGGTGACGGACGCCCTCGGTAACACAACCTGCTACAGTTACGATCTTGTCGGGAACCTCGTGAAATTCACTAACCCGAGGGGATACTCCACCGTTCTCGTCTACGACAACTTCAACAGACGAACGGTTCAGAGGGACGCCCGAGGGAACGAGACCGCATACACGTACAACGGCGATGGCCTCGTGACGGCTGTGAGGAACAGGAGAGGGTTCTACACCAACTATACGTACGATTCGCTGCACAAGCTGACGACCGTCACCGATGCTTTGGGCAACATTACGAGGCTCTATTATGACCAGGTTGGCAATCTGGCCGAGGTGAAGAACGCAAGGGGCTTCGAGACAACCTACACGTACGACAGACTGAACCGGGGAACCAAGATGACAGATGCGCTCGGCAACTATACGAGCTCCGATTACGATGCGAACGGCAACGTCATCGTCGTTCGCAATCCTGAGAATTCTCAAACGACTACGTACGATATTATAAACCGCCCGACAACGGTGGAGAATGCACTCGGGCACATGACGAATTACTCCTACGATTCAGAGGGCAATTTGCTGCTGGTCAAGGATGCGGAGGACCACAGCACCTCTTATATTTACGACGCACTCAATAGACCCACTGAGCTCACGGATGGCTCTGGCGATTCGACACTCTTCTCATATGACGCGGTGGGGAATCTCCTCAACGTGACGGATGGCAATGGAAACGTCACCCGCAGGCAGTTCGATGCGCTCAACAGGATGACCCGCGATACGAGTCCGCTGGGCAAGACCACGGTTCTGACCTATGACGCCAACGGGAACGATGCCAGCTGGACTGATCCGTTGGGCCAAGTGACAAACTACACATACGACGAGCTGGACAGGCTCACCAAGGTGGCATACCCGAACGACCAAGTCCTGACCTCGACCTACGACGCCGAGGGGAACAGGCTCACAGCGACGGGGTCCGGGTTCACCAGGACGAAGGTCTACGACGCGCTGAACCGCGTCGCCTCCGTGACGATGGACTACGGCTCGTTCTCCAAGCAGGTTCAATACACTTACGATGAAGTCTCGAACAGGAAGACCATGACATACCCGGAGGATCAGACGGTAACGTACACCTACGATGCCCTTGATCGCCTCACCAAGTTGCAGGATTCCATTACAGGAGCGTGGAACTTCACGTATGACGCGGACTCCCGCAGAATTGGTCTTGCCTATCCAAGCAGCCTCGAAACTGAGTGCGCGTACAACGCCGCAGACTGGTTGATGGGAGTTTACACCAATACCTCCGGAGGGACCGCGGTTCAATCATTCGTTTACACATATGATGAGACTGGGAACCGGAAGACGATGACGGAAAATGGCGGGAATGTTTCGACCTACACCTACGACGACGCTTACCGCCTCGTCAACGAGTCATACACTGGCGGACTGACGATCAACTACACTTACGACGATGCCGGCAACCGCCTCACCGAGACTAGGAACGGAGTCCTCACCGACTACGAGTACGACGCGGACAACCGCCTTACTGCGCGCGGCACGGTGACATACGCCTACGACGACAACGGCAACTTGATCAGCATGGCCGACGGCGGGCAGACCACCAATTACACCTGGGACTACGAGAACCGTCTCACGAAAGTGGCGCTGCCCGGCGGCACGAACGTCAGCTACGAGTACACGACAGACGGGAAGATGCTGTCCCGCACCCAGTCCGGCGTCAAGACTTGGTACGCCTACGACTTCGTCGAGGTGAACGGGTATGACGACATGATCGCGGAGTACAACGCGACAGGCTCGCTCCAAGCGAGATACATCCACGGACCTGGAATCGACGAACCTCTCGCGGTCATCCAGGGAGGGACGACGGAATATTACCTGCGGGACGCGCTGGGCTCGGTCACCGGCTTGGCATCAGGCCAAACACTCAGCGCTGTCTATCACTACGAGGCGTTCGGGGATTTGCGGGCGGGGTCGGGGACCATCGATGAATATGGCTTCACATCGCGCGTTCTCGACTTTTCATCAGATTTGTATTTCTACCGAGCGAGATGGTACGATTCGCAGGCAGGCCGATTCCTGAGCAAGGACCCTGCGGGTTTTGTTGACGGCGCCAATCTATTCGCCTATGCTCTCAACAACCCCACGACAAAGAACGATCCTTCAGGAATGCACTGCTGCGAATGGTGGGAATGGTTGCTTTACCAGAACTATTGCTGCTATCACGTAGCGGGCGAGTGCGCGAATCGGAATTGGGATTCTTTCCTTGGATGTCTTGCAGCTGCCGGGATTATCATAACAGCGAATCTCATTGTTGTGATTTTAGCCGCCCTTTTAACCGGCGGACTTGCTGGTATAGCCGCACTCATCGGCGCCATTGTGTACGGATGCAAGTGCTTTTATGATTGCTGCAAGGGCCCAGTAGGGAATCCCCCGCCTTGGAATCCCTCCCCTCCTCCTCCACCACCCGGAGGAGGGGGAGGAGGCGGCGGACGCCACGTAATATGCTGAACGGCTGCGTTTCAGGTCGTCAAAGATGCAGCCCTTGGTTCGACTTGCGCAAAAGTCGATACAAGAATAAGCCTGACGATGAAATCGGGATTCATGGCTGGCCGCGTATTGTGAGAGACGGCAATGGTTGCAGTCCCTACGAGAGACCTCCGTTTCATTTAGGCTTCGATTGGATGTCGACGAATTGCTTAAGCCATTCAATGAGTTTGAGGTAAGCGACCTTCCCCTTATCAGTAATCGTCACCCTCGCGTGCCCGCTCAAAGGATTCTCAATAGCGACCAGGTCCCGCATGGACAGCCACGATAGGTATCGGCCTAATTGGTCGTAGTTCATATTCGCCGCGACCGATAGCCGCGTCTTCATCACCGGTGCCCCTTCGCGCCACAGACGGTCGAGTAGTCGCGCAACAATGAAAAGGTCCGGTCGGTTGGGCGGTATGGCCATCAGGTCACAAACCTTCTATGCAGGCCTCTATCTGGGAGCGCGAAGCCTCGAACCGCTGGGTCCATTCTCGACAAACCGCCGCCAATTCCTCATCTTGTTGTCGGCGCTTCTGACGCCATTCTACCCAGGCTACAACACTCATGATGCATATGAACACAGCATAAATGATGAGATCCGTAGGACCGAAGATGAGGAGCGAGATTGGCACCATTAATATGTTGACTGCGATTGCGAATAACGCGAACCATGTGACCCATCTGGTACCTATCCCCTTTCCGCCTGCGAGAATCTGCCATGTTGGCACCTCACTTATTGCCCGCAAAAGCATGTCGAAGGTTGTCCCGCGATGGGCTTTGGGAACCGACAAATCGGTTTCTTGCGCAAGCGTCGCTCTGAATTGCTCGTACCAAATCTGGAGGTCATGGAGTCGGGGCTTGTCATGAATGCGAATGTACCACACAGACACCACCCCCAAGATGACACCGCCCGGCAATGAAAGCATGGCCACATACATCAAACCCTCAACTGTATCCAGATTGGCCACATGTGCTCTTACGAGGATCAGGAAGGTCATTTCGCACACAATAAAACTCACGAGAACTGCTAAAGAGAGGGATATAAGATAGGCCTTCCGCGCGGTCATGTATGCTTGAGTCGACAGATAGCTCCCCTGCCTCGCTATGTCGAGAAGGAGAGCGCTGATGCGGTCATCGGCAGTCGCGTCGAATGCTTTCTCTGTCATGCGAATTCCCTATAGAGCATGCGCGTCCAGCAACATAAGCATGACTCCAACTGATTGCATTGCTTTCAATTGAGGAACTAAGGGACAGACTCAAACCTTTGCATCCATCATGATAGTCTCTGGCGCTGTGTCCCTGAGCGGTTTTAATCGTGACTTCCCAGTCATCCCTTGTCACGCTGTATTTCCGTTTCAGGTTCCGAGGCAGTACGATGTCGTCGAAAGGCTCTAGGCGAAGGAAAAGACGATGGTCACGGTTAGCAACCATTCCTATGACTCCTTCCATCTGAGCGTGAAGATCAATATGACGACGGGAAGCGGTTCGGTGTCCGTTGGAGAGGATGCCTGGGTGAGGGTTTCGGATTGCGCAAGCATCAAGATGGAAATGGGCTTCATGATGATACAGATGAACACGACCTTCGATCCTCCGCAGCAGGGTCTTAATTTCCCGCTCGGCGACGGCAAGACACGGTCCGAATAGAAAGAACTCGATGACATTCCCATCTCGGTCCCTGTGACGTTGAACTAATAGAACGTGCCCGCCGGCACCGTCACGCTCTGAGGGCCTGATGCCACATAGTCCATCGTGACTGTCGCATTCATGGGGGGCATGCCCATCCCCGATATCGTCATGATGCTCGTCGACGACCAAGTCGGGTATTTGGTGAAGACCGGTTCCGCTTCTACCCCGGGCCTCACGGGCTTCAGCATGTCTCCTCTCGAGCTCAAGTCCTACAACTACCAGAAGGCTGGCGGCCTCATCTGGATTGTCCTGATAGTGATCATCGTCGTGGCGGTCGTCCTCACTGTGGTGGTCGCGATGATTGTCAGTTCGCGACGGAAGAGGCGCATGGCCGCGCAGATGCCGCCACAGGGCCCTGTCTTCGGACAGCCTCCGCTGCAGCAACCGCCTCCATATCAGCCGCCCATACAACCGCCACGGACGTAAGGCGCATTGATACTCATGCCGTCAGTGTGCTAGCGTGGGCGAGGTCGTTCCTTGTCGGTCTGCCGCTTGTCATCGTATACGGACCATGAAGATTGCGGTCGTGTCGAGTCCCAAAGGTGGGGATTCATGTTTTTCAGAGAGCGGTTTTGTCTAAGACAATCCGCGAATGACTTCACCACGTAGACAGTGCGCCTAGTGTAGCGTATCATAATTCGATACGCTTATAATCCGGGGATTCTTTCCGGTCGTCATGCGAGTGGCACCGACCGTCACTATTCCCGAGACCGACCGCGAAACGCTGCAGAAGTGGAGCCGGGG
>JBGPQV010000033.1:0-16648 GCA_041489255.1 Thermoplasmata archaeon
ATACGCGGGGATCATCAAGTACACGGGGGAACGCGTGCCCGGGGACCTGAGCAGCCTGAAGCTGGAGCCCTTCCTTACCGCCATACGCCAGGTCGCAGCTGAATCGTACAGGGTCTTGAAGCCGGGGAAGCACTGCGCGATACTCATCGGAGACACGAGGAAGCACAAGCATTACATCCCGATCTCGGTGAGGGTGCTGGAGCAATTCCTGGACGTCGGCTTCATCCTGAGAGAGGACATCATCAAGATTCAGCACAAGATGAAGTCGACGCGAGAAAAGTGGCGGGGAACCAAGTACGACTTCTACCTTTTGGCGCATGAGCACCTGTACGTGTTCAGGAAGCCCGCCACTGGAGAGAAGATGTCGGAGTTCAGGAACAGCGTGAAGTGGCGATAAGTCTGGACAGAGGATTTAAGTATCTGTCGTGCAATTATATCACGACATGGCGACATTCGAGCGTCACATGGCCCAGTACAAGGCGTTGAAGGACATGGCGAATCTGCCTGCAGGGACGCCGCAGGGTCGTGTGGAATTGCTTTTCCTTGCCGCCTACCACCTAATCGATGCCTGCGCCGCGAAGAAGGGGCAGCACATCAACAAGCATCAGAATGTTCGACGGGAACTTGAGGCCAAACCGATCATCCTTGGTGAACGGACTGAACGCGTCTGGCGGGCTTTCAATGACCTCCAAGGCGATTTCCGCGCGAAGTTCGTCTACGGAGGCGATTGGAAAGAGAAGGAATTGGAGGAGGCTGTCCAGAGGTTCGAGACGGTCGAGAGACTGTGCCTGGAGGTGCTTGGGTGAACCCGCCGAGGATCGACAGGGCAGTTGCGGCCTTGAAGGAAATCCTGCACGGCAGACCAGAGGTGGAATCCGCAATCCTCTACGGTTCCTGCGCCAAGGGCACGGCACGCGAAGACAGCGACATAGACGTGCTGGTGCTGGCCTCGGAGGGAAGTGCGGCCCGCCTCCGTGAGGAGATTCACGACATTGAAAGCGAGTTCGATGTGAATGTCTCGTCCATGGTTCTGCGTCCCCAAGAGATCGATCAGCTCGACCGCCAGTTTCTTGATTCCATTCTCAGGGAGGGGATCCCTCTGGCTGGACAGCTGCCAGAGGTCTCCATCCAAGACCTGCAGTTGCGCCCTCTGCGTCTGGTCAGTTTCGACCTGTCCCACCTGGCTCCTCCCCAGAAGATGCGCCTCTACAGGCTCCTCGATGGCTATGTCACGGTGAAGCGCCGTGGTCGGAAGCGCTACGAGCACAGGGTGGACGGTTTCCTCAAGGAAGTGGGAGGCTGGCGGATTGGACGGGGGGCCATCGTGGTACCTGAGCCCGCCGCTCCCCGGCTCGAGGAGATACTCTCGAATGCCAACGCCAAGAGATGGACGATCGCAGCATGGGCCCAGCCATTCTGAACGCCTCGCTCGTGCCTCACCCTCCGTGAGGACATCATCGAGATACAGCACAAGATGAAGAGCACGAGGGAGAAGTGGCGGGGGACAAAGTGCGACTTCTACCTCTTAGCTCACGAGCACCTGTGCTTGTTCAGGAAACCCGCCACTGGAGAGAAGCTTTCAGAGTTCAAGAACAGTGTGAAGTGGCGGTAGAAAATGCGTCCGCTCTCTGCCTTAAGTAGGCCAAAGCGCATTGCTTAAATGTAAAGCGGTGAGTTGTGGAGAACTGCCGCGTTTCGAGAAGAGATGGCGAGCGACGATGATTCCTTCAAGATTCTCCGAAGATGAGGCGGTTGACCTCGCGCTCTTTGCCCTTGCGCAGGCGCTTCGGGAGCGCAGAGGCGTGTCGCCGACCGTGGACCGCACCCATCTCGTCAAGGCCGTATTCAGGCTCGCGGAAGACATCGACCTGCCAATCACCAGATGCTGGTTCAAGTTCGGTCAGTTCGTCCTCAGTGAATCGGCGACACCCGAGCGCTTCGCCCAAGTGCGGGATGCTGGCATCGGCTCTCTGTCCACCAGGGTGAGCGCGAACCTCATGGGGCTGTTGCAGACCTCCGCAGGCGGTCTGGTCCCATTCTTCTCGCAACCGCTCGACCAATATCTGCCCGACAACTATCAAACCCAAGCTCCGGAGAGATACCGGGAGATCTACACCGCCAATTTCGAATGTTTGTCCTTCTGCAGGCGCCTGGTCCAAGGCCCTGATCTCCGTGGAAGACGCACGCGCTACGCCGACAATGCACGACCGTACGTCACAAAGTTGCATCGGGCCGTTGCTCCCTTCATCGCCGATTCAGAGGCGCGCTCGATCGTCATGGACTACACGACTTTGCTCGAGGAACTCGTCATCCGCTATGACACGCTCATGGCCGCACAAGACTTCGATCTGCGCGCCTGGAACGACTTCTTCTCGCACGCGACACAAGCGTATCTGGAGAAGGTATGGACGCTGCCCGCCGCCCAGATCGGAGCGGAGACGATGGTCGGTCCCCGCGCGGAGGAAGAACGGGAGAAGATGCTGCACACGGCATCGCTGGGAGACCGATACAGGCGGGAGTTCTTCGAGCCCCTTAGAGACGAAGCCGAGGAGAAGGGCTATCTCCCCACGGAGGCGGACATCGAGGGTGTGGTGTCAGGCGCACGACAGAGAACCTCCAGGACGGATGCGATTGAGGAGCTGTCATACTTGGCCAGGAAGGGAGACTGAGGGATGCTGATTGCACGAGGTATTTCTGGATAGCTCGATACTTTGGGCTTTCGTCGGACCGCCGCGACTCGAACCGGACTACTCCGCCTGCAACACAATCTTCGCGCGCGACGACATCAAGAGGTACGCGAGCGAGACGGTTTCCAACGAAATCAAACAGAGCGAGAGCCGACGAGCCAGGCTGTACTCCGATTTGGTCGCCCACCTCAAGCTGAAGAAGAAGCCCGAAGAGTTCGACGCATCCCACTTAAGCCGCCATGTGGCTGACAGGGCCCGCCAGCTTCTCCGCGAGATAAGAGGAAGCGAGGCAGACATCGATTTGCTCAGGCGACTCGGCGAGATGGAGAGCGCCAGAATCAGGACGGCGCGGTCTCGAATCGAGAAACCTCTCGTACCAGCACGGAAGGACGCCTATTTCGAGGACACGCTGAGAGGAGCTCTGGACATCGAACTGGGAGACGCCAAGGTCGTCACCGACTATCTCTTTTGGGCTCCGACACATGCAGATGCGAAGTTCCTGACTGCGGACGGAAGATTGCTGGTCAAGTTGCGAGCGCGGCTCGTTCAGTTGCTGGCCGCCAAGTACATGACGGTGCCGACCGTTGACGATTTCCTTGAGCCGGGCAAGTATTTGGCGGGACTCCCACCCTCGGGTTAGACATCATCGCGGAATAACGTGCTCCGAATCATAAGCGACTACCGCGCAGAGCCGAGCATAGACCTGTTCCAGGGGGACGCGAGGAACCTGGACCTGATCAAGGACGACTCAATCGACCTGGTCGCTACTCACCCGCCATACGCGGGGATCATCAAGTACACGGGGGAGAGAGTGCCCGGGGACCTGAGCAGCCTGAAGCTGGAGCCCTTCCTTGCCGCCATGCGCCAAGTCGCAGATGAGTCGTACAGGGTCCTGAAGCCGGGGAAGCACTGCGCGATACTGATAGGGGACACGAGGAAGCACAAGCACTACGTGCCGATCTCGGCGAGGGTGCTGGAGCAGTTCCTGGATGTCGGATTCATCCTGAGAGAGGACATCATCAAGATCCAGCACAAGATGAAGTCCACACGGGAGAAGTGGCGGGGAACCAAATACGACTTCTACCTGCTGGCGCACGAACACCTGTACGTGTTCAGGAAGCCCGCCACTGGAGAGAAGATGTCGGAGTTCAAGAACAGCGTGAAGTGGCGGTGACCTGCCCCTCCAGATGAAAAGCTTCATTACCTTCTTCGTGATATAGTAATACGAAATGTCCCAAATGCGTGAACACCTCGACCATTACGAGAGATTCCGTGCCGATGCGTACCGTGAGGAGAACAGTCAGGAGATCCGGGTCGAGGCCCTATTCCTTGCATCGTACCACCTCATCGAGGCATGTGCCGCGAAGTTCGGCATCCACATCACAAAACATCAAAAGGTGCGCGAGGAACTCGAGGTAAACGAAGGCATATTCGGTTCCAGGACGGAGGAAGTCTGGTCGGCGTTCCAAGAGCTGGAGAACCGCGTCAGGCCCAGATTCGTCTATGGCACCAAGCGGACGCAGGCTGACTTCCAGAAGGCGGTGCGTCTCTTCGAGGCGATGGAGAAGTTGTCCAAGGAGGTGCTGCAATGAACCTCCCGCAATTCGATCAGGCCTTGAACGACCTCCGGCGGCTATTGCCCGTGAAGGCGACGAGGTTCGCGATACTCTTCGGCTCGGTCGCGCGAGGAGAGGCCACGGAGGACAGCGACATAGACCTCCTCGTCTCGCCGCGCGCGCAGAGTGATGAGGAGACGATACTGGAAGTGGTCCGTCGCGTCGAGCGTGATTGCCACGTCCGCATCGCGTGCGTCATAGTGGATCCGGATCTGAACGACATAGACCGCCAGCTGCTTGACACGGTTCTCAGAGAGGGTCATGTCCTCATCGGGGAGATGCCCCGCGTTGGTGTGCAGGATTTGGACCTCGAATCCGTTCGCCTTGTGACTTTCGATCTCAGGGCGCTACCAAATGCCAAGAAGGCCCGCCTTTCTCGAGAACTGTACGGATTCGAGACGCGCAAGCGCTACAAGGGGAAGACGTACGTGCGTCGCGTGCGCGGAAGGCTCGAGGAATGGGGCGGAAGGAAGATAGGTCGTGGCACGGTCCTCGTCCCGGAGAAGGTGGTACGAGAGATCGACAGGCTTCTTCGGTCTTATGGAGCGAAACGCATGCTTATTCCGTTGTGGATCCAGCGGGCCTAGGCCTCTGACTCGTTCATCAGCTGAGGGGAACATCGGACTTCAGCACAAGATGAAGAGCACGAGGGAGAAGTGGCGGGGAAGCAAGAAGCGGGAATGTTGGGCTCAAGCGACCATATTCCCTTCAAGCGAGATGTCCTGCCATTTAGTCAGAGACGGCGTTGTCAAATCTTTAGGGATTTCTGACTCTTGAGGGCTGGTAACAGACTCGGTTCAAGAATTATTATACCCTTAGGATATATCTCTGGATGGTGTTCGAGAAGACCCTGAAAGCGATCAAGGCGGCGCAGTTCAACCTGGACGATTTCTCCAAGGACAGGAAGCCCACCCTGGACGAGAAGGTGAGGAAGGTGTTCGGCATGCAGCCTCACTCCCCACTGTCCTTGGAGGTGGACGATGAGGGCGTCGTTGGCCTGGGCGAGCTGAAGTGCGTCAAGTGCGGCTCGGAGGACGTGGTGGAGAACGGCACGAATCCCAGGACCGTGGACCTCCCTTACTCGGACTCCGAGACCGTGAGGCTTCGCAGGTACCTCTGCAACTCATGCGGCGAGGACTTCACCACTCCCCTCGATGGCATCCGGGAAAAAAACACCACCCGGACTGGCTAGGGGAGATGGCTTCCCTCATCCGTTCCGCTTTCTCCATACCCTTGAGGGTCACCGCCAAGGTCCTCTACGTGGCCCACGGCATCCGCGTGAGCCACGAGTACGTGCGCGGGAAGGAGCTGGACGCTGGCTCCACGCCCGTGAAGGCCCCGCCAGGTGTGGGCTCCGGGGTGTACGCATGCGACGAGCAGCACCTGAAGGTCCTGGGGAAGCAGGCGTTCAGGCACGCGGTCGTCGACTCTGCTGGAGAGGTCATCGCGGAGGAGGTGCACGACGACAAGTCGGAGGACACGATCGCGGACTTCTGGAAGAGGTCGCTCGAAGGCCGTCCCCTCAAGGCGGTGGTCACCGACCTCGACAGGAAGTATCCTCCCGCCCTGGAAGAAGTGGTCCGCGAGAGGTTCCCCGTCATCCAGAAGGGCGCAAGGCCGGTCCTGCACCAGCTGTGCACCTTGCACGCGCAGAGGTGGTTCTCCAGAGAATGCCACGAGGCAGAGAAATCGGCGAGGAAGAGGGAGGGTGTCAAGAAGTCGTACGACACGGAGAGGCTCCTCCTGCGCCTCTGCTTCTGCCTTGACAGGCCCGAGCAGGTCAGGAAGGTTCTTGAGGAGCTGCCGGACAGCCACCGCCCCTGGGTGGAGAAGCTCATGGAGAGGATTGAGGCGGGAGAGGTCACCGCCCGCCATGCCTCCCGCCAGGTCTTCGACGTGATCTGGCGGTGGCGGTCTCCGTACGCCGCCAGGGTGGTCAACGTCCTCAAGTCACTGGGGGAGAAGTGGGATGACCTGACCCACTTCTACGACCATCCAGAGATACCGAGGACATCCAACGAGGCCGAGAGGCTCTTCTCCAGGACAAATCCCGAGAGGGTCAAGAGGCGCTTCAGGACCGAAGCGGGGATCATGAGCCACCTGAGCGCCAAGTACGCCGCCAGGAGCACGATTCAGATGCTCCTTGCAGTCTAAGAAATCCCTAAAGAATTGACAACCTCGTCAGAGACGAAAGAGTCATCTACCCTCTCGGCGATTCCTGGATCGACACTGTCCAGGGGTGGTGAAAATGACAGACCCATTGGAGGGCATAGTGGAAGAGGAGATCCGGAAGCAGCTTGCATTGATGAGACTGAATGCAGGCGCGGTGATAGAGAGCGAAAGATTGCGGCAGATTCTCAAAGGCTTCCGTAGTCAGAAGGGAATCTACAAACCCAGCGGTTCTCAACACGCTCTCTGGGTCAGGGAGACCCTGCATGGTCCTTATCCTGATCAGGAGCCCGAGGTATTCCCCGACGGGTCCTGGACTTACCGTTACACGCCAGAAGGACGGGGCGGTCACACTGACATGAACCTAGATACGAACAAGTCTCTTCTGAAATGTATTGAGGATCGCGTTCCCGTTGGTGTCTTGAGGCAGCGCGTCGTCGAGCACGGGGTGGCCTCTTACGAGGTCCTCGGCCTTGCGTATGTAAAGGACTTCGATGGGACTCATTTCATCCTCCAAGGCGAACCGATAAAATGGGAGGACGTTCCGGTGGCGGGCAAACCGATACCGCCATTCAGGCCGTTCGACGAGAAACCTCTCCCCCGCCTCGAGATGACTAGACAGCAGCGGGACATGAGATTCGGCTTCATGGTGCGCCAGGCCT
This sequence comes from Thermoplasmata archaeon, assembly GCA_041489255.1. Taxonomy (GTDB): domain Archaea; phylum Thermoplasmatota; class Thermoplasmata; order RBG-16-68-12; family JAFNFQ01; genus JAFNFQ01. The sequence continues at coordinate 7,135 of JBGPQV010000033.1, forward strand.
ATCACGAGAAGTGCAGTCTTTGCGAGGTCGGCTACCGCATGCACGGTCGGCTTGTCGGCGTCGAGGCTGCGCACATAATACCCGTCGAGGACCGAGGAAACACGGGAGACGTGCGCAATGGAATGCTACTCTGCAGGAATCACCACACGCTCTTCGACGAGTACGCCTGGACCCCGGACGAGGACTTCCGCGTCATGGTTGCCGATGATGAGGAGTTCCGCAGGAGCGCGGCTGCGAACTGCGTGCTGGATTGGGAGGGGAAGAGGCTGCCCAATCTGCCCACAAAGGAGTACCTTCTTCCCGCCATGGAGGCATTGAGATATCGTCTGGGCAAGTTCGAGAGCACATAACCACATCGCTGGCCTGATCTTGCCAAGATACAGCACAAGATGAAGTCGACGAGGGAGAAATGGCGGGGGACGAAGTACGACTTTTATCTCTTGGCGCATGAGCACCTGTACGTCTTCAGGAAGCCCGCCAAGGAAGAGAAGATGTCGGAGTTCAAGAACAGCGTGAAGTGGCGGTAGAAGCTGCTTGGGCCGCTCTCTCGGCAGAAGACAATACATTGGATTATCGAATTGGATAGGAAATTTTATCTATATGCATAAGATATCGTATCTTCATGAAGTTCGTTGACAGATCGTCCGAGCTTGATGACCTGAAGCGTGTGCTCGAATCAGGACGGCCTGCGCTCATCAGGGTGTACGGTCGCCGGCGCCTTGGAAAGACGGAGCTCCTCAGGAAGCTCTGTCGCGAGCAGCGAGGCCTGTACCTGCTCATCGACGAGACGGATCCGCCGCGCCAGCGCGAGTCGCTCTCCGAGCAGATCGCCGCCGAGACGAGGACCGTCCCGACGCCCTTCCTCACATGGGACGCCTTCTACGAGCGCCTGCGGAATGTGGATTTCCGGTTCATAGTGCTCGACGAGTTCCAGAGGCTGCTCTCGTCCGACCCGCAGGGGGTGAGCCGGCTGCAGCATCACTGGGACGCCGCGATGCGGGAAAATGGCCCGTCGATAGTCCTCTGCGGCAGCAGCATCGGGATGATGCAGAGCGTGACCGCGAAACGGACCGCGCCCCTGTTCGGCAGGCTGGCTGCGGACATGCACCTGAGGCCGTTCACCTATGCCGCGTCGCGCCTCCTCTACCCCGACGCCTCCGAGGAAGAACGCGTCATCCGCTACGCGGTCTTCGGCGGGACGCCTTACTATCATGAGTTCTCATTGGGGCGTACCCTCAAGGACGCCGTGACAGGCGCGTTCCTCTCTCCCACGGCGCCGCTCGTCGAGGAGCCCCAGAACCTCCTCCGACTCGAGCTCAAGTCCCCCGCCAAGTACAACTCCATCCTATACGAGATCGGGAGGGGCACGCACGACCTGAGGGGCCTCGAGAGCAAGGTTGGCACGAAGCGCGGGGGGCTCGGACCCTACATCGAGATACTGAGGAAGGACCTGGGCCTGATCCGGATGGAGGATCCCGTCTGCGGCATCGGGAAGCAGGCGCGGTACATCTTCGACGACCCCTTCTTCGGCTTCTATTACCGCTTCGTGTTCGAGAACAGGTCGAGGCTCGAGCTGGGCCGCTCGGAGGCGGTCTGGGAAGACATCAACGGCGCCCTGGGCGAGTACGTCGGGCGGGAATTCGAGAGGGTCGCTAGGGAGGCGCTGATGGGACTCAACGGGACTTCCTGGAAAGGCGTGCGCATAGACTTCGAGGAGATTGGACGGTGGTGGAACCGGCCGGGCGAGGAGATCGATGTCGTGGCCGCTGGCAAAAGCGAGGTGATCGCTGGCGAGGTGAAGTGGTCGGCCAGCCCGATGAGGCTTGATGTTTTCAGCCGACTTCAGGGGAAAGTGAGACTCATCGAACGCCTCGACGGGCTGCCTGTCAGGTGCCTGCTGGTGTCCCGCGGCGGTTTCGACGCCGGGCTTCGGAGAGAGGCGGAGAAGAGGGCGGCCCTGCTGCTCGATCTGAGAGACCTGGCGGAGATATTCAACAAGAGCTATGGAAAGCCCAAGTAGCGCACGCGAGGGCATCATCAGGATACAGCACAAGATGAAGTCGACGCGGGAGAAGTGGCGGGGGACGAAGCACGACTTCTACCTGTTGGCGCATGAGCATCTCTATGTGTTCAGGAAGCCCGCCACTGGAGAGAAGCTATCGGAGTTCAAGAACAGCGTGAAGTGGCGGGAGCCTTCACAACACTCGGATGAACTCCTCCTCGGAGATTCCCGCCAATCTGAGAACGTGCCTGATTGAGTTTCGCCTGATCACCTTGTGAAAAGCCACGACGATGAACCTGCTGGAACCGGGATGTACGAGCTTCCTGTGGCTTCCTCTCTGGCTTTCCACTCGCCAGCCGAGCCCGGCCATCGCCCGAAGAAAGCGACGCCCGTCAACCTCCCCCGGAAGGCGAGCCATCTACACTTCCACCGTTACTATCTTCACCTGAACGGGTTTCTCGCGCCTGTCCGTTTTCCGACGTGAAGATGCCTCCTTGAGATAGAGGGATATGCCCTCCTTTGCGAGCCTGAGCGCCTCCTCCTCCGTGTCCGCATCGACGACGACCGGGAGGCCCGGCACCGTTGCCGTGTATGATTTCGTCTCAGGATCGTACTCAAGGACGACCTGGTGGTTCACGTTCATCGATAGCCCCAGAGGATATTTAGCCTTAACTTCAACCAGCCAATGAATCAACAAGAGATGCTTCTGATTCTCCTCTCTTCGCGAGGCAATGGCCGAGGCGCAGCACAAGATGAAGAGCACGAAGGAGAAATGGCGGGGGACAAAGTACGACTTCTACCTGCTTGCGCACGAGCACCTGTACGTGTTCAGGAAGCCCGCCACTGGAGAGAAGATGTCGGAGTTCAAGAACAGCGTGAAATGGCGGTAGCAGGGACACCTTGGATTGTCCCGGATTCGGAAGAATTAAGTATATTGTGTGTTATTATAACACACATGAGCAGCGAGGCAGGCCATCTTGCGCAGTACAAGGACTTCAAGAAGGCGGCGGAAATGGAGGAGAATCCCCTGCAGGTGAGGGTAGAGTCCATCTTCCTGGGCATCTTCCATCTCATAGATGCGTGCGCCGCCCGGAAGAACGTCCACATCAACAAACACCAGCGCGTCAGGGACGAGCTGAAGGCGAACCCGGCGATCTTCGGGGATCGTACAGACGAGGTCTGGAAGGCATTTCAGGACATCGAGACCCGGCTAAGGCCCAAGTTCGTCTACGGCAAGAGCTGGGCGAGGGGGGATTTCGACGCAGTCCTCGAGAAGTCCGCCAGGATCGAGGGAATCTGCAAGGAGGTGATGCGATGAACCCGCCGAAGCTGCAGGCGTGCATCGAGGAGATACGCGGCTACCTTTCCGGACGCGACGAGGTCGAAAAAGCTGTCGTGTATGGGTCCGCGGCACTCGGGACGGCGGGAGAAAGCAGCGATTTGGACCTCTTCGTGATTGCCCCCAAGAGCCGACACGAACCGATTGCCCAAAAACTCTACGACATAGGTGCCGGCCATGGCGTGACCGTCAGCCCATACCTGCTGACCGTCAAGGAAATTGAGAGCCTAGACATGCAGTTCCTGGAATCCATTGCCCGCGATGGGATTGTCCTGAAGGGCGAACCTCTGGACCCGACGTTGAGCGCACTGGACCTTCAGGCGCAGTATCTCGTGACCCTCTACCTCGACCATCTGCCCCAGGAGGAGAAGATGAGGCTTTCGAGGGAGCTGTACGGCTACACATCGGCGCGACGATACAAGAAGAAGCGGTACGAGAGCCGCACCGGCGGATTCCTCGACAGCGTCGGGGGACGTAAGCTTGCACGCGGGACATTCTTGGTGCCAGCGAAGGCATGGCCCGACCTGGATTCTCTGATCCGGAAGCACGGGGCCAAGAGGTGGGCATTCACGGTTTGGGTGCAGAAGCCATAACCGGCGATCTGATCCGGAATGAATCCACTGGTGCTTCACGCGTAGGATGAAGTCGACGAAGGAGAAATGGCGGGGACGAAGTATGACTTCTATCTACTGCCGCATGAGCACCTGTATGTGTTCCGGAAGCCCGCCACAGGAGAGAAGATGTCGGAGTTCAGGAACAGCGTGAAGTGGCGGTAGGGCCGCTTCTCTCGGCTCTGGCGGCTGGGAGTGAACGTAACATAGAAATAGGTGAAAAGCACTACAATTTCAAGTGAAAATGTGTACCCGTTCGATCCCGTTACCTGCAAGCTCAGGATCGCCAAGCATTTCCGTAACACGAAGATGCGAAAGTGGGACTGGGACGATCACGACCTGCGAGAAGCATTGCAGGCCGCCCACCGGATCGAAAGGCATGGCAAGGAGAAGTTCGAGGTCTGGGTTCGTAAGGGCGGGTCGAAAAAACTCATATTGGTCTATGTCAGAGGAAACGACATGGTTTTCGTGATCACTGGCACGGAGGGTTGACATGGCGGCAAAATGTCCGGTCTGTGGCAAAGGCGGACTCGTCGCGGTGGACGACATAGTCTCCGACATCGAAGGGATCATCTTCGTGGAGCGCGGGGACAGGTGCAACAGCTGCGGCGAGGAGTTCATCCCGGCCGAGGAGAGCGCCAAGATGATCAAGGTGGCGAGGCGCCTCGGCATCTGGGGGGAGCCGCTGAAGCTGCGCCGCAAGCTTTCGCGCAGTGGGAGAGGTATCGTTCTCCGCATCCCATCCGACCTCCAAGAGAGCCTCGGTCTCGAAGGCGACGAGGAAGTCACCCTCTCCAAGGTCGGCAAGAAACGGATCGTGGTCGAAGTCAAATCCGCCTAGGACCTTGTTGGTGATTCTGGTTTGCCCCGGCGTCCCAGCTGGTCAAATTGCATGTGCAGGATGGAACTCATGAAGGAGAAATGGCGGGGGACGAAGTGCAACTTCTACCTCTTGGCGCATGAGCACCTGTACATCTTCAGGAAGCCCGCCAAAGACGAGAAGTTGTCGGAGTTCAAGAACAGCGTGAAATGGCGGTAGCAGCCGGGGGCCTACTTCCCACCGAAGGGTTTAAGCCTTCTTGGATATATCGTTAGCCATATGGCTAATAAGTTAGCCAATATCCGGACATGATCCCATGCTCGGTAACTGGCTCTCGGAAGCGCTGTCTTCGAGGACGAAGACGAAGGTCGTCAGGCTGCTCACATCCTTCCCGACGAGGGAGTTCACAGGACGCGAGATTGCCGGCATCATCGGAGTCGGCCACAGGGCCGTCGACATCGCCCTCGGGGATCTCGTCTCGCTGGACATCGTGACGGTCCGCCGTATCGGGAGGGCGAACGTCTACACAGCGAACGGCGACTCTCAACGCTTCCAGGCACTCGCCAGACTCTTCGAGGAGGAGGCAAAGACCCGGGACGCTCTCCTGAGCGAGATCAGGGTGTCGATTCCCGATGTCCTCTCGTGCGTCCTCTTCGGAAGCGTCGCGAGGGGCGAGGAGAGCCTGGACAGCGACGTCGATCTGCTCGTGATCGCGGACAATCCGAAGGGCTTGGCCGAAGCCTTGGAGAACCTCCGCTCGAAAGTGGCGAAGAGGTTCTCGCTGCACCTGGCCCCGATCGTCCTCACGCCAGCCCAGCTCAGGGAGAAATGGAAGGCGCCTTACGTGGTGTCGGCGACGAAGGATGGGCGGTTGGTCGCGGGCGAGAGCCTGGAGGGAGTCCGTGCCCGGACCCGTTAGGACCCGGACGGTTGAGAAGAATCTCCACCGCAATTTCCTCAGGAAGTCCGAGGAGTTCTTGGACAGTGCGAGTCACGCCCGGCGCCAGGGGAATCACGATGCTTGCGTTTCAGCCGCCGTCCATTCCGCAATCTGTGCGGTTGACGCTCTGACCACGTTCTACCTCGGGGTGAGGCACGCCGGAGAGAGTCACGGCGAGGCCTTGATGCTCTTGAGGCGTGTGAAGCTGCCAGCCGACGAGATCGAGCGTGTTGAGCGTCACTTCTCCGCGATGCTGCAGACGAAACGAGTCGCGGAGTACGAAGACCGCTTCACGAGCGCGGCTGAAGGCGAATCGGTGATGAAGCATCTTCAAAGGCTTAGGTCGATCATCCTCGCTTCTCTGCAAGCTCGGTGAAAATCGGTCGAGGGCGGGCTTCAGTTAGGCGTTCCCAAGGAGAAGGCTACTTGTTCAGGAAGCCCGCCACGAGTGAGGATGCCGTTGCGTCAGCATGCAGTGACGGTTACCTCAGAGGCGCAGGTCGTACCTCTCCTCTGTGACCTCCTTCCCCCAGATTGCGTGAGTCTTCTCCTCCGTCTTCCTGAAGCCGAAGCGCACGTAGAGACTGCGCGCGGCGCTCAGCTCGCTCGTCGTCCAGAGGAAGGCCGTCTCGAACCCCTGCTCCCTGCAGAACGTGAGCGCCCTATCCATGAGTTCCGTGCCAAGCCCTAGACCCCGGCAATCCTGGTCGACGAGGAACCACCTGAGCTGTGCCTCCGGTCCTGAACCGGCGACGATCGCGATGGAGCCGATGATCCGGTCTCCTGCCTCCGCCAGCCATATCCCGCTCTTGTCAGGCCTCGGGGAACGAGCGAACTCAGCGAGTCCATCCGTGACATACGTCTCGAACGTCTCGTCGAAGCCGTACTCCCTCGCGTAAAGGATCCCATGGAGGCGAACGAGGGTGTCCAGATCACCCGGTTTCAAATGATGCCGGATCCTCCATTTCCCGCCTGGGAATCCGGTTTCCTTTTTCTTCGACCCCTTCTCACGCATGCTGTCCGCCCTGACTCATCGCTCGAGCGTTTATGAAAGCGCGTATCAGGTGTGGGATGACCGTCCACGCCCCCGATTCTGTCCCTGCTGAGCTGGAAACCGCCCCCCTTTGGGATTAAGCTATTTAAACCCCGAGTGTTCTATCACATCGCACAGGCCACGGGGGCCGTCCTGCCTCTCCCGATTCAGGGACTCGGCTCGCCGGTCCGCGAGTGGCATGCATGGGAAGAGGAGCGTCGACCGAAATCGCGCTAAAGAATATTCTCAGGGACGTCAACAGGCGTTTCCCCAAGGCAGGGCTGCCGAAGCCCTCGCTCTCGCTTGACAGGTTCAAAGTGAGGCCATACATGGACACTGCCCTGAACAGCCTCGGCATCAGGGAATACTCAACCGTGAGATTTCCGGTGAACGGCTCGTCCTTCACCGTGAACGTCAGGTCCGGCGTCTTCTGGAAGGTCGTCGAGGAAAGGATGTTCGAGCCGAAATGCCTCGAGCATGTCTTCAAGGTGATGCGCGAGGGCTCCAGGGTCCTCGACATCGGCGCAGGGTTCGGTGCCTATTCTATCCTGTTCTCCAGGATGACGGGCAGCCGCGGCGAGGTGCACGCCTTCGAGCCCGACCCCGTGTCAAGGGAGATCCTCGGCGACAATGTCCGGAGGAATCGCATCTCGAACGTGCGGGTGCAGGGCCTCTGCGTCTCGAGCACCCTCGGCACCGCCATCTTGAGGAGCAGGATGTGGGGCAGCGGCAGGAGCACGATCATGGAGCACGCGGATCCCCAGGCGATGTTGGAGAGGAAGGTCGAGACCACGACCGTCGACAGGTTCTGCGAGGACAACGACTTCCGTCCGGACGGCATGAAGATAGACGTCGAGGGCGCGGAGGGGTTGGTCCTTGCGGGTGCGATGAAGACGATCGAGGGGTGCTCCCCCTGGATCCTCCTGGAGTTCCACGGCGGGCTTGCGCCTGAGCAGCTGAAGGCAAACTGGCTTCTGGCGACCAACTCGGCGAAGAAGGTCATCTACCTGGACGGTTCAAGCAAAGTCCATTCCTACGGCGACGAGCTCGACTCCACGCCGGACAGCCACGCCTTCCACGTTTTCATCGAGCACTGATGGCGCCGCCGGCTACTTCCCCTTCCTCTCGTGCGCCTGTATCGACGGCCTCAGCTTCTCCGCGCCCTTGCCCTTGTGCATCAGCCCGCGCCCCTTCTTGCCCGCCGAGGTCAGGCCCCTGTAAGCACGCCCCCGGTGCTGCGGCTCGCATATCCAGTTGATCTTGGGGTCCGCCCTGATGACCGGGTGGTTCGGATCGACGAGGATGACCTCGAAATACTTGTGCATCCCGTCCTCCCCGACCCAGTACGAGTTGAGGACCTCCATGTTCGGATAGTGCTTCATCACGCGCTCTTCTGCGATGCGCTGGATGTTCTTCGCCATTGTGATCTTGAGGATGCCGCGCCTCTTCGGCTTTCGGCCGCCCTGTGGCGGTATCTTCCTCAGGCCGCCGCGCCTGACGCGCGCCCTGACGATGACATAACCCTGCTTCGCCTTGTAGCCCAGTTCCCGGGCGCGGTCGAGGCGGGTCGGATGCTCAAGGCGCACGAAGCTCTGCCCCCGCCGCCACTCTATCTGCCTACTGATCTTCAGCCCGGCCACGCTGCCCTTCGAAGGGACCTTCCACGCTTCCCGGATGTGGGAGTATAGGTTCCTAGGTCTCCTCGGCTGCTTCTCCCCCTCCACTTCGACGCTCGGTGGAGCGGCTTCAGGTGCTTTTTTCTCCTCTGCCATGGAATCACCCCTGGATTTGCGGATTCGCCTTGCGGTACATCTCCAGACCAGGGAAAGTGGGCCGATTGAAGCATGGTGCTGTATTAAAGGATTCGCATCAGTGCGCCTCTGGACGTTCGCCTACCGGGGACCGCAGACACCAAGCACGCTCTACTGCGGCGGGAACGGAGGCTGCTGAGGCGGCTGCATCGGGGGCATCATCTGCGCCTGTGCCGCCTTCCTCTTCCTGCCGCGCACCACCGCGCCTATGACCGCCACGATGACGATGATGACGATAAACACGAGAACGCCGACAAGCCAGTCCGGGATTGCCGGAGCGAAGGTCTTGATGGTCACCGTGTAGTCAAGATCGTCCGGGTATGAGGTTGAGATCGTAACGGTGAAATCAGTCCCGTCGTCAGAGCTGACAAGGAATTCATTCGAGTAGCTCTGGACGCAATTCTCCTGGGAGTAGGCCACCAGGTATTGGGATTGCATGGTGATGTCGTGCCCCTTGGAGAAGAAGAGCAGGGCGCAACCACCAGGCGTGTTGACACTCACTGAATACTTGATGTGCTCTCCCGATTTCGCCGTGAGCTCGAAGTTGTCCATGATCGAGGCGTTGCTCAGAATCACAGTTCTCGTGTAGTCTGACGAATCCACACTGTAGACCGTCGCCGAGGCGGGCGTGCTGCCGATCAACAGAAGCGCCGCGAAGACAGCCATGCACACGCTGACTGACCGAATTCCCCTCATTTCAAACACCCTTGGAGCCGGGGATTGGGAGCACGATACTTAAAGGTTCCATCGCCCTGGGCTTTGGGACAATTAGCTCGATGGTGCTCGCTGGCAATCGAGCGTGATTCCTTCCAGGTAGCACAGCCTCCGCAGGTTCTCCCTGCAGAACCGCGCCTTGATCTCGGTCTCCTTCCTGTCGTCAAGCTTCCTCATGATCGGGCGGGGGTCCATCCTCTTCTCCGCGGAGAATCCTGACTCCGCGATCGACCTGGGATGGTAC
>JBGPQV010000034.1:0-16263 GCA_041489255.1 Thermoplasmata archaeon
AGCCAGAGCTTCGCCAGCTCGTCCAGGAGCGGTGAACCGGTGTTCAAGGAGAGATATTCACTCGGTCCGACTCTCTCGGACACTATGACGCCGAGGGAGACGAGGTCCAAGACGGCACGGCGGGTCGTCGAGTAAGGCGTGTGGGCTTCGATCGAGAGCTCCCTGATCGTGTGCTTGCGCTCCCTGTCGGACAGCAGGGCGTCCAGCACGCCCCGGTTCCTCAACACCCTGTGCATGGGAGGTGGTCGACGTCTCTCGACAGCAGGCGTTCTGTTGTCACGGATTTTCAGGGCCTTCTTCATTCGCCGCAAGAATGCCGGTCGCGGAGGGCCGATCGACGGTTCGACAATCACCTCAGTATGCTCGCCGACCGCCATAAGTCCGACTTCGAGCGCCTTCGCCGCGGTCTTCAGCTTCGCATCAACCCGCGTGGCGGGGACGGCGAGATAGGCGGACGTGGCGTCGGTCGCATACAAAGCTACGTGTAGCAATGCCCTTCTGATGTCGCCGCGGGCGCCGACGGCTTCCGCGATTATGACGGTGTCGCCCTTCACCGCCACGAAGTCCGGCCGCCATGTGCGCACGCGGATCTGGCGGGCAACCGCGAAGCCTCTGTCCTTGAGGAATGAGGAGACGGCTTCCTCCACTTTGGCGTGGCTGGTGTCGTCTTCTGGAATATATGATTTCATGTTTGGTCAGTTATGACCAAATGTGGATATAATGATTTCCTTGCGGCGGCTGGATCGGCGAATGTCGTCGGGGCTCAACACGGGCCCGGGGTGTGCTGTGTTCTCTGATTGACCGAACAGGGTGATGATGATTCCCGGCTCACCGCCATCGCCGTCCTTTCCCGCCCATCAACACCCATTGATCCCCTCCTACACCTCCCCCGCATGCGCCCGAGTCACCGCATCTACTGCACCAGGAGTGAGAAGCTGGAGGGGAGAGGTGCTCCTCACTCGTTCAAAGCTTGACGCTCGCGCGCACCTCATCTCAACGGATGTTCAAGATGATGACGACCTCCGCCTCGGCGCCATCGTCATCATTCACCGTCACCTTCAGGCTGTAGGTCCCCGCCACCGCATACTCATGGGTCTGCGTATCCGTCGCAGTGAACGGGCAGGCCCCGCCACCAGGATAGAACGAGACGACGGCGGGAGAACCGTCTCCCCAGTCCCACGTGAACGTGAGGTCGTCCGCACCCGCATCAGTCGCTGTGGCGGCGATCGTGATGTTCCTTCCCGCCATCGCCTGGCCCAGGCCCACCGTCCACTCCCATGTGTCCCGGTGTCGCGCGTTGAAGGTGTGTTTGAAGGTCCGATTCTCCCCAGTGTCCATCGCGAGGGTGAGGCTCGCGGGCGTCGCCCCGTTCCACTGGCCGTTCAGCTGGTCGTCGTCCGGCGTGTACCGCACGCTGAGGGATCTCTCCTTAGCCGGGTCGACGGTGACCGGGAACGACGCCTCCTGCGGCTTCCCCGGCTGACGGAGCAGCGTCGCCACGAGCGTCTCGTTGCCGCCCTCGACCAGGTACGCCGAGACGTCGTGCCACTTCTCCCCCGCGATCCTCAGCGTGGCGGTTGCGGTGGCGGCCGGTGAACTGAGGGACACCCTCGGCGCGACGTTGGAGACGTTGCACTCCAAGCAGCTGTTGCTCGCGTCCGCCTCTGTCTTGGTCACCTTGAAGTTCAGGTCGCACTTCGGCACGGAGTTGTTCGAGACGAACAGCCACGAGCTCCCTTGCTGGTAGTAGGTGCCCTCGTAGGTGACGTAATCCCAGGAGACCCTCGACGGATACATCCAGGTCCAGGGCGGCTGGTTGTAGCTCGACTTGTGGCACGCGAGAATGTACTTCAAGCTTGCCGACAGGGCCACGGGGCTGACGAGGTTGCACCAGTCCCAGTAGTTGCCGCCGCTCCCGCCCGGTGTGCACGACGCGAGCAAGATCCCCGTGTTGGCGCTATACAGCCTGATGGATAGATCCGGATACGTGTAGTTCCACCGCCAGAATCCGAGGCCGGTCACGGTCATGCTGACCTTCGGCGTGAACTTCCAGCCGGTGTCTGGATAGTAGTACAATCCGTCCACCCCGGTGCTCCCCTCGAGGGCGGTCCCGTTGTAGGTCACAGTCTTCGTGGAAATCCCGTCCCAGCCCTCGACGCAGACCTTGCCCTCGTAGTCGTCGTAGAAGATATAGTCCAAGAACCAGTCGGCGGTCCATATGCCCAAGGAGCCCCCGCCATACTGTGACGGGTAGTCCCATTTGCCGTCGCCGTTCAGGTCCCAGCGGAACAGGAAAAGATTCGGGTCGTTCCACTCGACCCAGAAGTGCACCGTGCACGGCTCGTCGCAGGAGGTCCTGTTGGCCATCACCCTCAGGTAGTAGTCCATCGGCTCGGGCACGGTCCCGTTCTGCGGCCGCGTGACGTCCCCGATCTGGCCCATGGCGCCGGTCATCACGAAAGCCAATACAACGAATACTGCGACATTCCTCATCATCTGCATTCCCAATCAACTCCTCCAGTAATCGGAAGGGCAGAGTCTTGGGCGGTTGTCGATGATGTGAGGACGGAGCGAGAACGCAGGCTCTCCTGAATGCTGTGTAGCAATTCTTCGATTCCCCCGCCTTCGCCCAAGCACTCGAGCCCCATCATTACTTGGTCTGCGGCTTATTTAACTGTGTTGGTGCGGTCTTGGATATTTCGGGCTTTCACCTCTTCTCAGGTGCCAGGCAGGACGCGATCATGCCATGCGGTTGACGACGGTGCACGGTCTCCCCATCAACTCTTGTCGATCCTCCTTCGAAACCTTTCGACTTGGATCCGAGTCACCGCGTCGGCTGCTTCCTTGCGCGCCCCGAAGTGCCATAAATGTTATTAGCCTTGATGGACCTACGAACGTGGGAGGATGGCGGCCATGTCGGATGGAGAGACAGCTGGCAGTCCAGCGGTGCGTGAGTCGTCTGCCGGACGGGGAAAGGGCAAGAAGATCGCGGCTTCCTTTGCGGCAGTCGCAATCATTTGTGCGGCAGTTGCTGCTGTCATTCTGACGCTGCCGCCACAGTCACCTTCCGAACTCCCTTGCGACCGCTCGGAGACCATGCCGATTGATTTCAGCTCCGTGACAAAGGCCGGGATTCCGCCATTCAACAACAGCGCCTCCTGGGACGTCACATGCGTCAGTCGGCGACTCGCATCGGCAACCTCGTACGAGGTGCGAATCCACAGATCCATCGACGCGTCATGGTCGTCGCCTCAGCCTCTGGTCTTCGGCACAATCGTGATGCTGGACCAGATAGCCCGGACGATAATTACTGACGCCGATGGAAACGGAAAGCTGTCGGTGGGCGACATCTTTCTGGTCTACGGAATGGAGGATCACTATTACTGGGAGTTTTATATTGTGTCTGCCGATCATCCCGCGGGCCTGGGAGCCGCCAACTGGGACACGAAGTCAGCGCTGCCGACGATTGCCTTCTCGCAGCCGACCTACGGCGGCACTCCAGGGGTCAACGCGACCGTGAGCTGGAACGTGGTCAGCACGGTGCAGCGGACTTACTCGTTCTCGCACTACAAGGCTCGGATCAAAAAGGATGGAGTCTCGCTGGTTCTCAGCCCGAAGACGCTTTCCGGCAACGCAGTCTTGATCTTCGGGGCCTTCGATTACGGTGTGAAATTAATAGTGAGCGATCTGACGGCGGATGGGAACCTGACCGTCGGTGACAGGTTCTCCGTCTATCAATTGCCTTCGGGCCATTCGTGGAACTTCACCCTATTCTGGTTCCAGGACTCCGTTGAGCTGGAGTGGATCGATTGGACGACTGCGCAGATGCCACGGCCGGTCGTCAAGTTCAGTACGGTCACCAAGGACGGCACCCCGCCGTTCAACAACACCGCGAATTGGACGGTCGCGGAGGTCTCCGGCCCCGCCTATACGCTCAATTCATACGGGGTGACCGTGGCGGAGGACGGCAATACTCTCACAGCCTATCCGTTGAACCTGACAGCGGGCCATGCGATGGCGTACGGGGCAATCGTGAGGGTGCTATTCGGCGATCTCGGAGGAGACGGCGTGCTCACCGTGGGAGACTCCTTCCTGGTCTACGGGATGCTCGAACCCCACGCATGGAGTCTCGCCTTGTTATGGTGGCATGACAGCACCATCCTTGCCTGGGCCAATTGGACCACAGGTCCGACAAAGCCAATGGTGTCGTTCTCGAGCCCGATACAGGGCGGATCCGGGACGAATCTCACTATGAGGTGGGCCGTTGCCGCCAGCTCTGGCTCCTGCGTGTTCTCACTGTTCGAGGTGCAAATCGAAATGGATGCAGTCCCCGTCGGACCTGCCGTGGTCTTGTCGGCTGGCGCGGTGATTTCACTAGGTGGGACCGTCAGCCTGATACTCAGCGACGCGAACATGGACGGGAAGCTCACCGCGGGGGACATGTTCTTCGTCTACGGCATGCCGAGCGCCCACATCTGGAAGTTTCACCTGATATGGGCTATGGACGGCACAGATGTGCAGACATTCACCTGGAATACATAGTCCGTCGCCAGGATGGGTGATGAAAATCGAGACGGTCCCTCTTCGGGGCCATCGGGGAGAGCGGTAGTTATGTCTACTTCATCGGCTCCGCGACCGGCTTGACCAGCTCGGCCTCGCCGCTCTGGTCCACGGGCATCCTGATCGTGCTCCGGAGCCGCTGGAAGTTCTTCGCCGACGCGCAGCCCTTCCCCGCACGATTCCGGGTCAGCGCCTCAATTGCATCAATATCGAACGGCCGAAGGGGATTCCACGATTCGCTTCAATGAGCCGCAAACCCTTCTCCGAAACGCGTATTTCACAAGCGAGTGCACAAATACGCTATTATAGATGATTGCAGGTTCTTCTGTTGCATCGTCAACATGCAGCCCTGGGCTGCATCTGACCGCGGGAGAAACGGATACGATGGGTGCGAGTGAGGAGGTATCGGACTGATGTGCGCTTTCAGACAGTGTGCGGTCGTCGCTGTGATTGTCCTAATGATGCTCGGGTCGCTCGTCGTCCTCCAGCCTCCCGCCATGGGGGACGGGCCCATGGCGGGGCCGGCCATCCTGAAAGTCGGGGGGCAGGATAAGATGAAGACGAGGAATCCCCTGCCTGCCATCGCGAACGACATCTGGACCCGCGACGTCCTCGACCGCGTATATGACACTCTTGGAAGGGTCGCGCCTGAGACCGAGGCTCTCCTGCCCTACATCATCAAGGGGATCGACGCGAACGAGGATGGCGTGTTCCAGGCAAACGAGTACGGGGTGTTCACCAAGAATCCCGGGACGAACCCGTTGGACGTCATCGCTTTCTACGACTTCAACGGCGTGTACTTCCACGATGCCGTGCAGGCGAACGAGGGCGACCTGTACTTCTCGTATCAGCTGCAGGGGTCGAATCCGCGCATGAACCTCAGCCTGCGCGTCCTGAAGGACAAAGCCGGCAAGTCCGGGAGCAACTACACGGTGACGCGTTGGCTCTTCATGACGCCGTTCCCGAAGGTCTGGGAGAACGAACCTGCGGCGGGCAACTCGTCGCTGCGCTTCGCGGTCAGGTTCCTGCTTCAGGAGCCATTCGCCCTCTTCGCCCGTCAGACGCTCGTCGACGTGACGCTCTATCCCCGCCACGTCTGGGAGGGTGTCGGATGGAGGTGGGACACGAAACCTCCCGGATGCAGCTGGACGAGCCCGTGCATGATGACTCCCTTGCACGCCGACTTCGGGCTGACGATTTACCCGGAGACTGACGCGCGGTTCCCCCAGGGAATCCCGACGACCGAAACGCTGTACAAGCCTTTTGTCTACCTGAACTCGGGGACTCCCGCGGAGGACAGCGCAGAGGAATGGATGCTGACGGATGATGAGGTGACAGGCACCGGGCCGTTCGAGTTTGACTACTTCAACGAGGCGAGCGCAACCGCCCTGGTCACGACCTTCAAAGACTATTACACCGGGAACGACAGCAGGACTGGCACCGTCATCGATCCGTACATCGCCACATACGTCAACGTGCCGCACATCGACGGCATCGCATTCAATGTGTACGCGTCACTGACGTTGGGGATTCTCGCACTGATGGCGGGTAATCTCGACTTCTACCTCGCAGACATCCCCCCGGAGTACTTGCCGACGCTATCCTCCGATCCCAACATGGCATTGTGGACGTCGCCGGAACGTGGCTTCACGTATCTGGGCTACAATATGAGGAGACCCTGGATGGGCTCATGGCACTATGGGATGGCAGATCAGTTCGACATCGGATTCCACTTCCGGAAGGCCGTCGCCCACCTGATCAACAAGACAAGGATAGTCGATTCCTTCCTCTCGGGCTACGGTGTGCCCGGCGTCGTGCCGCTGAGCCCGCTTAACATCAAGTTCTACAACGCGTCCCTGATGGGATACGGCTTCGACGTTTCGCAAGCTCTGACCGAGATGGGCCTGGCGCATGCCGACGCCGTGTGGCTGTCGACTCAGCCGGGCGGGCCTCCTGAGGCCGCGACTTGGTTCACCGTGGACCCCGGCACCGGGAAGTACATCCTTCCCGGCATCGGCACGGCGGAGTTCGAACTCTGGTGCCCGAACGCCGACTACGACCCTGTCAAGGCGAACTCGTGCACGATGATCGCGAACGAGATGAACAACCTGGGCATCAACGTCAGAGCTCGGCCGGCCGCCTTGAGCGCCATCATGGCAATGATGAATGCCCACGACTTCGACATGTACATCCATTCATGGGAGATACACACAGGGGATCCCGACTATCTCTACGCCTTCTTCCACTCGTCCCAGGCCCCGGCGGGATTGAACTACCCCGGTGCCAATTTCCCGATGCTCGACTGGGCGCTCGACGAGTCCAGGATGGAGCTCAACGAGAGCCTGAGGGTCGTGCTCCTGCAATGGGCACAGCAAATGCTCCTTGATGAGCTGCCATACGACACGCTCTACTTCCGCACGAGGATCGAGGCCACGCGAAACGACAGTTTCGTCGGCTGGATCCCCGACATCGACACAATATGGAACTATTGGTCCCTGCTGAACCTCACGTACATCCGCGTCAACAACCCGCCGATCGCGGACTTCACGGTGAACCCTTCGTCGGGGGGCACATCCACGATCTTCTCGTTCGACGCCTCCTACTCGTCGGATGTCGAGGATTCCCTCGCCGCGCTGGAGGTCCGCTGGGACTGGGAGGACGACGGGACGTGGGACACAGGATGGACGACGTTCAAAACAGCTCAGCACACGTTTTCCTCCCCCGGAACGTACACGGTCCGGCTCGAGGTCTTGGACACGGAGGGCTTGAAAGGCAGCACCACCAGGTCACTGCAGGTCCTGGAGGTCAATACTGCCCCTGTTGCCGTCTTCACCGTGATTCCTGCGCAAGGCGGGCTGGGCACCGACTTCGCGTTCGACGCCTCCTCTTCGTGGGACGAGGAGGACTCGCCGTCGGTCCTCGAGGTGATGTGGGATTGGCAGGACGACGGATTCTGGGACACATCATGGTCGACTGTCAAGACCGCCCAGCATCAATACGGGGCGAACGGCACATACACAGCTCGATTGATCGTCAGGGACTCCGGCAACCTCACGGACACGACGACGCGACAGGTCAACGTGAGCAACGCTCCGCCCGTTGCGTCGTTCGATGTCCTGCCGCTCGCCGGGGACATCACGACCACATTCTCCGTGGACTCATCTGGCGTCTGGGACCAAGAGGACCCGCCATCAGCTTTGGAGGTTCGCTGGGACTGGGAGGACGATGGGACATGGGACAGTTCCTGGACCACGACGAAGACCGCCGGACACGTCTACGACGCCCCCGCCAACTACAACATCCGACTCGAGGTCAGAGACACCGGAGGCATGACCGGCACCTCGGTCCAACAGGTCGAGGTGTACAACACCCCGCCGACCGCCGCCTTCAATGTCTCTCCGCTCGGTGGGGACATCGAGGCGGTGTGGACGTTCAACGCCTCGGCATCCCAAGACCTAGAAGACCCGACAGGGCTTCTCGAGGTCCGATGGGATTGGGACGGTGACGGGACATGGGACACCGGCTGGTCCTCTGAGAAAGTCGTCACACATAAGTATCCGAGTCCTGGCAACTACACGGTCAAGCTCGAGGTTAGGGACACGGACGGGCTCACGAACCTCACAACGAAGTATGTGTTGGTGGAGCAGCCCGCTGCCCCTCCTTCCGTCGAGTTGCCGATTCTGCTCCTGATTGTCGGCGTCGCGGTCGCCCTCGGCATGATAGTCTTTATCGTTTACGTGAGAAGGCGGAGAGCGAAGAAGGATCAGGAGCCGCCGGAGGGGCAAACACGCGAATAGTCTCAAGGCTGAAGAATCCTTTTTCTATCTGTATCTGCCTTCATGCACCCGAGTCAGCGCGTCATACTCACAGGAGCCTGCGCCGCGCGGGGCTGAGTCCGGACGAAGGATGTTTATACGATATTCGACAATGGGAAAATCATAAGACCTCACAGGCAGCGGGGCAGTTGCTCCTTGAGGCGGTAGACCGTCGCTGCCTGCTTAAGACAACCTTTTTCCTGAGTCGATTTCAGGGGATGAGAAAGGTAGTGACATCATCTGTCCTGCCAACGTAATATTCACTCACAATGAATCCCTGATGCAGCAGCGCCAAGACGAGGAATCAGCAGGACTTCACAATGCCTTGTCCGGTCTCCTTGGCGGATAATACAGCCCGATAATGGTCCAAGTCGGGTACAGACTATGGGTTCCCATGAAGAAATGAAGGTCCTTCTCTACTCAGGAGGGATGAAAGAACCTGTCTCCGATCTTCTCCAGTGTCATAGGTGCATAATGTGGAAACCGTCCATCTCCAGTCTCTTGGCCAGAATCTGGCGGTGGCAGGCGGTGTAGTCCCTTTCGAAACACATCATCGCGGAGGCCGTTGTCTCAACCAACGTGCTGAGCAGTCTATACGCTTGTCCATTCTTGTCAAGGTGGCGGGTATATCCCTCCAGCAGTCGTTCCAACGACCCCCCGTTCTTCATCTTCTTGCGGAGCGCTGGCGGCGTCCCCAATTCGGGAATGTGATGATAGAGGATAGTCTGCTTCCAGAGTTCCTGGCTCAAGGCGCCTTTGGAGAACCCGTTCTTCCGGCTGAATGGCCGCTCTCTCACGTCGACGACCTGTTCGATGCCCGACTGCCGCAGCATCTGCATGAACTGGTCGATGGTCCGGCCTTCGTATCCGATCGTCCATGCTTCCTTCTGCCGCCTCGGGTCCGACGACTTCTTCACGAGGGTCACCGCGACTGATCCCGCGCAAGAACAATAATAAGCTTGGCAATCCTATACATCCATAGTCACTGTTCTAAAGGGTCAGATGAGGATGATGGGGAGAAGGCGAACGATGAGCGAGAAGGTCAACGCGGACGCGCTGGACTGGCTGTCGGGCCAGACCCTGACCGGCTACAGGGGGCTCTGGATAGTCGTGCATGACCGGGCGATACTGGCCCATGCCCCGACGCTCGAGGAGGCGCTGAGGAAGGCGAGGCTCGCGCCCGGCATCGTTCCCTTTGTATGCAAGGTCCCGCGGGGCGGGAACCTGACTCTCTGAGAGGCAGCGACAGATTGACTCATTACTCCTACAGATTCTAGCAACTGCGATTGGGCGGGAGGAGCATACTTCGGCCAAGGGGGAGTTCGTGCTGACTCCGTTTGAGCCCGGACGGGACGCGGGCAGGCTCTGGATATGACCTCCAAGTTCGGGGCCTGAATGGCCTCAACGGCTGATCGGTGGAACGCAAGGCGTAGATACGTTCATGTCATAACATCCCAATGTTGGGGATATTATGACTGTGATGAATTCATCTGCCGTACAGAAGAGAATGCTTCCGGACGGCTGAAGGGCGGGTGGATGGTCGCCGGCGTCATGTCGGCTTCCGACCAGCCCCCCGAAGGTAAAGTTTTATTAATAACATATTCATAATCAATCGATGCTCTCCAAGCCCGACACAAGCGGAGGATTCCGGCCCTCGGTGACTCCCGCTTCGGAGGTGTACCGCCATGGCGTTGAGGCCCTGCGGCTCGACGGGAGGCTCGATTCTGCGGTCCTCAGTCCGTCCATCCACCAGTTGATCCTGGCGATGGCGCGCCTCAGGAACGTCGTCAGCACTCTCAGGATCGAAGGCCATGCCGTCGATCTGGCCGCAGCACGAATTGTGCTGGACACGGGCAAGACCAATACTCAGGAGGAACGGGAGATCCTGCTGATTAGCAGGGCCTACGAGGAGCTGCATTCCCTTCGTGAGCCTCCGGAGCTTTCGATCGATTACATACGCAGACTCCATTCGCGGTTCTTCCCGGAGGGACTCGGTCTCGACGCGGGTCCGGTGGGCCGCTTCAAGGACAAGCCGAACGGAGTCTACAGCATGACCGAGGGACGGATGATATTCGAGGCGACCCCGCCGGAGCGCACTGTGGCAGAACTGGAAGCCCTCATCAATTGGATAGACGATGAGGCCAGGAGGTTTCCTCCCGCAGCTGTGGCATCGCTGTTCTTCGCGGAGTTCCAAGCAATCCATCCATTCGGGGACGGGAACGGGCGCGTGGGCCGCTTCCTGAACCTGGTGCTGCTCCGCCGGCTGGGGTACCGGAACATCTGCCTCGTCCCGATCGACGGACGATTCTTCCGCACGCGGAATCGGTACTACGAGGCCCTCCGGACGACGAACGCCGGCAAGAACTACCACGTCTGGTGCCGCTATTACTCCGAGCAGCTCCTGCGGGCGTACGAGCTGGCGGCGGGCCGCGCAGACCTGCGTCCGCTCCTCGACAGGTTTTCGCGCGCGAGCACACGCTCTCTTCTGGAATGGTGCTTGTCGGGAGGAGGCGGGTGGTTCAGCCGTTCCGACTTCCCCAATCCCAAGGATTACAGTCAGCCGGCGGTGACCAGCTCTCTCGCCGAGCTCGTGCGCGCGGCGGTCTTGGACGCCAAAGGCGAGAAGCGTGGACGACAGTATCGCCTCTCGACGGAGTTCCTGCGCAAGGCGTACGGCGGGGAATTGCTAATCGAGTAGTGATAAGAGAGGATAATGATAATGCGAATATGATTATCCCGCCGCGAGCCTGTCCGCGGGTGGGTCGATCGCTGTCGGGGGTCTTGCGTCATTCTCGGTGCGACATCATCCATCCCCCGCCACGCCCCGGCGGATCCACTGCATGCACCCGAGTCAGCGCGTCATACTCACAGGAGCCTGCGCCGCGGGGCTGAGTCCGGACGAAGGATATTTATATGGTATGCGACGATACGAAACCCATAAGACCTCACAGGCAGCGGGGCATTTGCTCCTTGAGGCGGTAAACCGTCGCTGCCTGCTTAAGACAATTTTTTTCTCCAAAGTCCACCGGACAGCATCATTCGATCCTAATTCTTTCGACGAGGTTGTCCAGCGGAATGAAGCGATTGCCGCACAGCTGGAAATCCCTGCTGGCCGAGTTCTGGAATGCGGCGGTCTCAACCTTACGCCCAAGCCTTTTCGTTTCTCCGACGACGCCCTTGGAATTCTCGTCTCCGGTCACAGGACCCGTTTCTTTTCCCATGTCATAGATGCATCACGCGGAACCCATTCCTCTCCAGTTTTTCGGCCAGTACTTGGCGGTGGCATGCGGTGTAGTCCCTCTCGAAACATAGTATCGCGGAGCTTGATGACATGACAAAGAAGCAAGTACTGGTCATCCTCTTCCGGCATCATCTCAACTTCCCAAGGCCGATAGAGTTGGAATACATGACGCAAAAGGGCATTGTTCGTTCCGCTCCTCAGTCGATCACGATGATTCCACATGCGAGGTACACGGCGCTGAAGAAGGGAGGTGGGCTCGACGAACGTTTTACTGTCAGTTAGGCCACAGCACGCCGAAGCGATCGTCCAGGGAAGAAAGAAGTACGAGTTGCGAAGGACGATTTTCAGGCGGGAGGATGTAGGCCGAGTCTATGTGTACTCCACCTCGCCGGTGAGCAAGATAGTGGGCTCTTTCGAGGTCGGGGACATCATTGAAGACTCCCCCGACGGCATCTGGAAGACTTGTCGCAGGCATGCCGCCATATCGGAGGAGGAGTTCTTCAGGTATTTCGACGGAGCGGTGACCGCCTTCGCCATCAAGATCAAGAACATGCATAAGCTCATCAGTCCGCTTGACCCCCGCTCCCTCTTCGACGGTTTCAAGCCGCCTCAATCCTTCCGCTACATTCCGGAAGATGTCAACATCGCCGGAGGAAATGGGAAGCGAGGACGAACGGTCCAGCGAGGAGGATATTTGGGCGGGAAAAGGGCGCGCAAGCCAAAATGATGCTGCGTGAACCTTGCTGTATATATGGAGCCTGAAGCGGCAGGCTTGGCTGTCGGCTTTTCGCCGTCAACATCTATTGATTCCGTTTCCATCCACATCTCTCCCGCACGCACCCCCGCCAGCGCGTCAAGCGCACAGGAGTGTGCGCTTTCCGGGATTGAGTCGAAAGATAGTGACGGCTTCTGGCGGGCAGACGCGTCATCTAAGGCAGGCTCTTGACGAAATGTCCAGTGCCGCAATCCGGACGAATTGCTCCTCCATTCGGGGCGACCCATCCTACATCCGGATGGAACTTTCCTCGATTTTTTCAGAATCGTCCTTGACCGAGCCGGACATTGCCCGCGGAACGACTCTGAATGGTCGGACTGAAGCGGTCCCGGTCCGGACGGACCCGCTCTCTGCTCGGATGGACTTCTCCTGATCCGATGCGGAACCCGCCTCTGTCTTCATGGAAGTCGCGCGGATCCAGGTGGATATCCAAACGACGGCTGCAGAAGCACCGACAACCGCTTTCACACTTCCACCAGTCCGAGCGGACCTCGGCTCGGCGGTTGCGGATGTTCTCGCGATCGTTCGTCAACCCGCCTTGAACGTTGGCGGGCCGAAGAAGATCGGGACGGACGGCGTCCCTTCCGGGACTTTCATTTCCCCGATCGGAACGGACCAAATCCCGGTCGGGTGGAGGTCCGTTCCGGTCCTCGCCACCCCATCTGGGCGGGGACGGACCATGTCCCGGTCGGGACAGGTCAGGTCCCGGTCGGGTGAACGACCGCGACTACCGGGAAAGCATCCGTCTCGGGCGGGACGGACGCCATCCCAGTGTGGTCGAGGATCATCCCGCTCCGAACCACCCAATCAGACCGGGGACGGACTCGGTCCCGGTTGGGACGGGTCATGTCCCGGAAGGACGGGCTCCTGTCTCAGCCGGGACGGATGTCGTCCCCGTTGGGGGAATATCCGTCCCGGTCGCCCACTCCATAGAGATGATTCCGAGTCTGTCAGAATCGTGACGGGGGGATGACGTCGATTCAAGCTTCTCTTACGGTTGAATCGTGTGACGAAGAGCTCAATATGACCGCATCTGCCGCCAGAATACGAAAGAAAAAAAGGAGAGATGGCCCCCGAAGGGGCCTTGACCGATACCGGAAACGCGCCAGTCCGGCTATTTCATCGGGTCCGCGATCGGCTTGACCGGCTCGACGAGGTCTTCTTCGGCTTCCGGGCGCCTGATCCTGCTCCTGAGCCGCCTGAAGTTCGCCGCGTCCTTGCTGTCCTTCCCCACCGCCGCGATCGCCATGTCAAGGTAGCCGGAGGCCGTCATGTACATCTGCCGCTTCAGATTCACGTAGTTCTCCGTCGCGTCCCTCAGCTGCCTCTTCAGCGACTCCTGGTTCGCGTTCGCCGTCTCGACCTGTTCCTGCAGGCTCTTCAGGTTCTGCACGAGCACCACCGTCTTCAGTCCTGCCGAATCGAGCACGACCGCGACCTTCACGATCATGCTGCCCACATCGTTCGTAAACCCAACCGCTTGCGTGTGTGACAAGTTCATTTTTCCTTTTTCTCCTGCCCCTCCTCTTGAGAGGCTTGCATAGACATTGGAGGGAGAATGGATGCAGCTTCCTGGCACATGTGCTGCACGTGTGCCGCACACGTGCACGATAGCTTTAAAGATGGACACACGCGGAAGCGACGGTCCCCTCATGAAAGAAGAAATGGCGGACCCCTCGAACCGCCCGCCGAGTCTACCTCGGCAACGTGCTGGGGCGCGATCCGGTTTCCGGCGCATTCCACACGGACGCCCTGGCCCCAAACCGGAACTGTTCGACGCTGCCTGCGTTGACACTGGGCGCGGTGAAGGCCAACTCGTTGCAGACCCTGTCTATCTGCATTGCCTCCTTCTTGCCTAGCGCCGTGAGGAAATACGTCCTCCTCCTCTCCCCTGTGCCGGCGACGTGGGCCATCTTGTACTCGACGAGGCCCCGCCCGAGCAGCACCTTCAGTACCCTCGCGATATGCGGCCTGCTGACGCCGATCGCCTCGGACATGCCGTCCTGGGTCATCTCGCGCGGATGCAGCTCCAGGTCTCCGAGTTCGGGGTACTCAGTCAAATGAACAAGCAGCTTCTCTACAGCAAGGAGGGGGGATTTTTCCTCTTCCACGAACATAAGACATTGGCGCGAGGCCTATAAGAATCAATCGGCTGAGGCTCCGAATCGTTGCCTCGCTTTTCCTGTCGCATATCAGCGTTTCGGTTCAATTATCATTCAGCGATTTGAGAACGACGCGGGGAGTGCGAAAACTCACGGTCTCGAGTTCGTTCAAGGCGGGTTGGATTCGCGCCGTTCATCACGAATCGAGCTCAGCAGGTTTCCATGATTCATCCGGGCAAAACGATGATGCATCCTGAGGAGCTGCCGATGACGCATGACGGATTCGAGTGGATCAGCATGATTGATTATCGCAATCTGCATCGGAGGACAAAGATTCATGTCGGGCAGCCACCGTCGGCTCTATCCTCAGACAGGGAATCCTTAAATGACCAGAGCGGCCATGCCAAGACGCAGGAGAAGCAGGAAGACGGAGGAGACCCCCGTGGCGAGTGTGGCGGTTGAAGGCAGGGACCGGACCCTGGAGATCAGGCTCAAGCGCGAGAACAGCGAGTGGCTCGACAGGCATCGCGAGGAACTGAGGAGGGAGTATCCGGATCGGTATGTGGCGGTCTTCGACAGGAGGGTCGCAGCCCAAAGCGAGGAATTCCACGAAGTCCTCTCTGCGCTGAGGAAGAAGTCCGAGACTGCGCCGGCAATCGCGGCAATCGAATTCATAGACAAAGATGAGGTAGTCTGGGTGCTCTAGTAGAATCTGCTTCGAAATCGGTTGATCAACGGGGGATGCATGTCCGTCAGGCTTCATTTGACGTCCGACAATCGCGTCGAGGTCGTCGGCTATCTGACATCCTTGGAACACGGGAACGCCGGCCCGATCACCTTCATGATGGACACGGGCTCTCAGAGGACGATTTTGGGTGCGGGCGATGCCGAGGCGCTGGGATTCCGGACGGGCAGTTTTCCTCGTTACGCTGGCCCCCAGGCTGATTGGCGTCGGCGGCAAGGGGAGCGCGTTCTCTGCGGGTGTCTGCGAGATTGTCCTTGGCGACGATGAGATCGTGGGCGATGAGGAGGTCCTGTATTTCATGCCGGGAAGGGAGAAAGATGTCCGTTCTCGCGACGGAGGCTTGCGACATGTGAAACGCGAACGGACATTCCAGTTGCCGAGCGTCCTTGGGACCGGATTCCTGTCAAAGAAGAGATGCGTCCTGAGCATCGACTACGGCAAGATGACTGGCGAGATCCTCAGACACCTCTGACTCGGCATTGCCCAGCCTCCTCGGACAGTTCGTTCTTCGATTCCCGCCTTCTCGGTTCGGGTGTTGAATCTCGAGGAACGGAAGGCGTGATTTGATGGCAAGTGGCGGGGAAGAATCTATAGATGACATCGTTGATAGAGGCAACGACTCAGATGGAAATGCAGGGCACTGCTGAGCATGGGGGGGAAAGCCCGGCCGACAGCACAAGAACGGATCGACACGCGCAGCAAGGTAGACGACCCTGGATCCACGAAACCTCCTATCTCGCAGTCGTGGATGGAGCGTCGAAACGCCTTAGGACCCTGGAGGGCCTTCGGGTTGCGCCACGTCGGCATGCTGATATTCGCCCTTGCGTTTGCGGCACTGGGTGCGGTGACTCTCGCCGCGGGGCTCACAGGGGTCGCCCTCGGCGTGGATTGGATTCCGGTTCCCGCGGCCGCGTTCGTGTCGGGCTTGTGGGGACTGTGGAATGCTGACGCCCCCAAGAGAATGAGAATTCTCGAGAAGGCGCGCTCGAAGGGGTCGTGGGAAGCCCAGACGAGATTCCTGCACA
>JBGPQV010000035.1:0-15034 GCA_041489255.1 Thermoplasmata archaeon
AGCAGCGCGACCACGATCTCCCGCTTCTGTTCCGGCGTGAAGGGACCGCTCATCGTCTCCCCTCCACGTGAAGCGCTTCCTCTCTTTCAGTTCTTCCGGTTCCAACCGTGCTACTGTCCAATCGGAGAGGGGCGCGTAGTAACAGGGTCCATGTTCACCCGGTTCTTCGAAGTTGACAAGGTCAATCCTCACGGAATATATTCCCCAGTGCCAAAATACATTGGCGGGAGAAAACGATATTAGGCCAGGCCGTTTCATCAAACCGCCAAATCGGCGGGTAGGTCTCATGAGAAAGGTGGCAATCGTTGGCGGTGGCCTTGCACCATTCGGCGTTCGTCAAGCGACTTGGAAGGAACTCGCTCAGGAGGCGGGTGGCGCGACATTCCGCGACATCAAGAATCTGCATAGGAAGGATGTCGACAGCCTCTTTGTTGGAGCCGCCATGCCGGAACGTTTTGCCTTCCAGTCACATGTTGCGCCCATGGTCGCGGAGCAGGTTGGAGTGACGCCGACGAAGGTAATCACCCGCACGGAACTCGCCTGCGCATCCGGACAGTCTGCAATCAGGATGGCCTATGCTTGCATTGCGACGGGTCTCAGCGAGATTGCCCTTTGCATCGGCGTCGAGAAGATGAATCTCCCAGACCCGCCGGAGATGCAGACTAGCATGGCTTGCGTCCTCGACAGGGAGTTCGACGGCGTCCAAGGAGCATCGGCCCCGCCATTCTTCGCTCTCTGCGCTAACCGCCACATGCACGACTATGGGACAACCAAGGAGCAGATGGCCATGGTGTCCGCCAAGAACCATCACTTCTCGACGACCAACCCCTTTGCCCAATTCCAGAAGGATATACCCATGGAGAAGGTCCTTGCCTCCCCGATGGTCGCACCGCCATTGAGGCTGTTCGACTGCTCGGGGATCACCGACGGTGCGGCGGGTGTCGTCCTGACCACTGCCGACAGAGCGAAGGAGTTCACAGATACGCCGATGTACATCCTAGGCTCCGGTCAATGCTCCATGGGCAGCAACCTCGCGAACTACAAGAGCTTCAGCACCTGGTTCCCTCTGAAGGAAGCCGCCAAAGAGGCATACAGGTCCGCGAAGATCGGGCCGGATGACCTGGACCTTGCGGAGGTCCACGACTGCTTCACCATCTCCGAAATCATGGAGTACGAGGACCTGGGCTTATGCGAGAAGGGCAAGGGCGGCAGGTTCATCGAGGACGGTCAGTCCAATCTTGGCGGGAAGATTCCGATTAATACTCGAGGCGGTCTCTTGGGGACCGGCCATCCGCTCGGCGCGACAGGAATCGCCCAGGCTGTTGAGCTGATGCAGCAGTTCAGGAGCAGCGTCCCGAGGCAGAGGCTCGTGGACAACGCGGAAATCGGTATGGCCCACAACCTGAGCGGCGCGGCGAACGTACACAGCATCCTGATCTACGGGAGGAACCCGCCATGAGCGCGACAATCCGTCTTCCCTACTTGCTTGACTTCTACCCTCTCCAGGATGAGAAGTACACGAGGATTCACCAGTTCTTCACGAACCTCAAAGCGGGGAGGTTCACGACAACAAGGTGCAAGGAATGCGGCAACATGCACTGGCAGCCGAGGGCGGTGTGCCCGGACTGCGGCTCGGAGAATCTGGAATGGATCGACTTGCCGAAGACGGGAGAGGTCCATGCGTTCACCGCCATGCTCCTCGGGGCTCCGATGGGCTTTGAGAAAGACCTACCTTTCGTGATCGCCCTAGTCAAGCTGGACGGTCTAGAGTTCAAGATACTCTCTCGCATAGACGGCATCAAGTACGAAGACTGCAAGATTGGTCAGAAGGTCAAATTCAAGACTGTCGCGAGGGAAGATGGGCGAGTCTTCTTCAGGTTCGAACCGACAGGTTAGTCTTCGGCGTTTGCGTCCTCCCAGAAATCAATCAGGGCAGGTTGAATATTCCGCAGATGTCAGCTCCGAGCTCGAAGACCACGGCTTGTAGCGGGAACACGGATGGCGGCAATCTGGCGTCATCGTGGGCTTATCCCAAGAGAATGACTTGTTCCAAATCCCTGAAGTGTGGATCGCCCGTGACGATGGTTGCATCCGCTTTCTTGGCCGTGGCATAGACGATGGCATCACCCAGCCCCCATTTCTTCTGATGTCTTGTCTTTGCAGCTTCCACGGCTGTCTCCTCATCGACATCACATACAAACGCCCGTTCTCGCATGGCCGCCTTCTTCTCTTCGGCAATCTTCTCATCATAGAAACGAAGGATCCATCCGTAGACCTCTGCAATATTGATGGCGCTCACTATCGCCCTTTCCTCGGAATCTTCGATCAGCTTCTTCGCTTCCCCGCCGAGCTTGCTACCCTTGAAATACTCTATCCATGCCCATGAATCAATCAAAACGGTCAATCTCCTCCCTCCTGAAGCTCTTAAGTTTCGGCAAGGTCCCGAAGTGCGTTCGCTGGAGCTTCTTTGCGTTCTTCAGGAGGATCTTGATGACCTCCTCATAGGATCTCGTGCCCATCTCCTTCTTCAGCGTATCCAACTCTCGGAGAACGTCCTCATGCACTTGTATGGTCGTTGCCATCCTATCGCCATATGGCATTATGGTGCTATGAGTCTATAAATATATTGCTCCCACGGAGTGTGTTGCCGGACCATCAAATAGGTTAAATCGCAATCCCCGGTTCCCCGCGCCGAGGTCGGACAATGACCAAGATTTGTGTCGTCGGTGCAGGCAACATGGGCGCGGGCATTGCCCAGCGATGCGCGCAGTCCGGTTTCGCAGTCTCTATGGTGGACATCAAGGAAGAGTTCGTCAAGAAGGGTTTTGACAGCATCAGGAAGACGCTCGATGAAGGCGTCAAGAGGGGAAAGGTCAAGCCCGAGCAGGTCGACGCCATAATCAAGAACATACACGGGACCATCGACCTAAAAGAGGCTGCGGCGGATGCTGACATAGTAATCGAGGCGGTCTTCGAGGATCTAGAGGTCAAGAAGAAGCTCTTCGGCGATCTCGACAAGTTCTGCAAGCCGGATGCGATACTCGCCACGAACACGTCGTCTTTGAGCGTCAACGAGATGGCCGCGGTGACGAGCAAGCCCGCCAAGTTCTCCGGGCTTCATTTCTTCTATCCTGCGGCGATAAACCAGCTCATAGAGGTCATCCCCGGTGACAAGACCGCGCCCGATGTGGTCAGCAAGCTGATCGACGTTTCCCGCCTCCTCGGCAAGTTGCCGATAGTCGTCAAGGACGCGCCCGGTTTCGCCGTAAACAGATACTTCGTGCCTTTCCTCAACGAGGCGGTCAAGATGCTCGACGAGGGCGTCGCAACGATGGCGACTATTGAGGAGTCCGCCAAGAAGTCGATCCAGATTCCAATGGGGCCCTTTGAGCTGATGAATGCGACGGGGGTGCAGATTGCGTACCACGCGCAGGAGTCCCTGCACAAGGCGCTGGGGCAGTTCTACAAGCCCGCGAACGGCCTGAAGAAGCAGTTCGAGTCGGGGCAGAAGTGGACCATGTCGGGGACGGTCGAGCTTGAGAAGATGGACAAGGTCGGTGAGAGGTTCCTCGGGATGCTTTTCACGATAGCCCTGCACCTCGTCGAAGAGGGCGTCGCGACGAAGGAGGCGGTGGAGAGGGGCGCGACCGTCGGCCTGCGCTGGAAGCTCGGCCCGTTCGCCATGATGAACGAGATAGGCATCGAGAAGTCTCTCCACATCGTGGATAGGTTCTGCCAGAGCTCCGGCCTCAAGCTGCCCGATATCTTGGTCAAGCAGGCGGAGTCGAAGGAGCCATGGTATCTGCGCAGCGTCCGGACATCCAGGGAGGGCTCGCTGGGCATCATCACGGTCGACAGGCCCGATTCACTCAATGCGCTGAACTCGAAGGTCCTGACCGACCTGGGAGAGGCGGTCGACAACCTTGCGAAGGACGAAGCCGTGAAGGTCGTCATGGTCACGGGCGAAGGAGGCGCGTTCGTGGCAGGCGCGGACATCAAGGAGATGATCGTCAAGACGCCAATGGAGGCGAGGGACTTCACCTATTTCGGACAGTCCGTCCTCAAGAAGCTCGAGGACATGGAGAAGGTCTCGATTGCGGCAGTCAACGGCTACGCGCTTGGCGGGGGGCTCGAACTGGCGCTGTCCTGCGACCTGATCGTGGTGGCTGAGGGAGCGAGGCTCGGTCTGCCAGAGGTAACCCTGGGCATCCATCCCGGCTTTGGCGGGACCCAGAGGCTTTCGAGGCAGGTGGGCAAGGCAAAGGCCAAGGAGCTCATCTACACGGGCTCGATGATCGATGCGAAGGAGGCGGAGCGTATCGGCCTGGTGAATAAGGTGGTGCCGCGCGACAGGCTCTACGAGGAGGTCAAGAAGCTCGCGGACAAGATAGCCGCGAACGGGCCCGTGGCGGTGAAGCTCGCGAAAGCGGCGATAAACCGGGGCACCGAGGTGGACCTGGTCACGGGGCTGGCCTACGAGGTCGAGACGATATCCCTGTGCTTCTCGACGGAGGACAAGAAGGAGGGCATGGGCGCGTTCATAGAGAAGAGAAAGCCGCAGTTCAAGGGGAAGTGATTGGATGAGGAAGCAGGAGTTCTTGGGCAAGGACCCTAAGGAGTTCGATTTCCAGGAGATATTGTACGACAAGAAGGACTGGATCGCTAGGATATCGTTCAATAGACCGAAGGCGTACAACGCCTACTCCCTCCTGACCCTGCAGGAGCTCGCGAAGGCGTTTCACGACGCCGCGATGGACGACACGGTCGGCGTCATCGTGCTCACAGGCGCGGGCGACAAGGCTTTCTGCACCGGCGGCGACGTGAAGGAGTACGCCGAGAACTACACTCGCTGGCCGCGCGACTTCTGGAAGTGGATGGGCTACTTCAACCAGACTCACGACCTGATGCGGAATTGCGGGAAAGTCATCATCGCGCGGGTCAACGGCATGACCGCCGGCGGCGGGAACGAGTTCCACATGAGCTGCGATCTGTCCATCGCCTCCGAGAACGCCGAGTTCTTCCAGGTCGGGACGAGGGTCGGGAGCGTTGCGGCGGGAGGAGCGACCCAGTTCCTTCCGATAATCATCGGTGACAGGCGGGCCAGGGAGATGCTGTTCCTCTGCAACAGGATCCCCGCCAAGAAGGCGCTGGAGTGGGGTCTGGTCAACCAGGTCGTCCCCTACGACCAGCTCGACGGCGCGGTGGACGAAATGGCCAAGACCGTTCTGGAGAAGTTCCCCGAGTGCACACGGTACACGAAGCAGCAGGTGAACTTCTGGAAGGACTTCGCATGGAGCATGACTGTGGGCCACGCGCGGGATTGGCTCGCAATGCACTTCGCGTCGCCCGAGACCCTCGAGGGCATGGGGGCGTTCGTGGAGAAGAGACCGGTGGACTTCATGAAGCTCAGGAAGCTTGCGGCGGAGGGCAAGAGCAACGAATACTGGTGGGGCGCGAACATCAAGGCATGTCCCAAGTGCGGCACCAAGGCCCTGCCCGAGGATTTCGACTTCTGCGGGAAGTGCGGATCGAAGTTGTGAGTTTAACCTAGTCCCTCGTTTACTCCATTTCAGCTTCAGCCTTGCGCTTCCTTCCCCACTTCAGCTTGGCGGTCATTATCTTCTCCGACGCAAAGAACCTGGCCGCTATGATGAGCACGATTGCGGTGAAGACAATCTGGTATACGACGCCCAAGGCAACGACGGCGTAGTCCTTGGTGTAGAGCGCCTTCGAGGCGATTGAAGGATACGAGAAAGGAATGGCGTAGATGATCGCCTGGAGTCCCGCGGGGAGTATCTCGACGGGCGCGAACATGAGGAGGAAGGCTGGCAGGAAAATCGGGAGGAACAGCACTCCTAGCAGGGATTGCGCGCTCCTTACATCCTTCGTGTACGCGGCGAGCAGCACTGCGAGCGCCAGCGCCGAGATTATCGACAGGAACAGCGAGGCTGCAAGCAGAGCGTAACCGGTCATGTCCGGCGTCAGTCCGATGGAGGCAAGATCCACCTGGGTCCCTCCCACGGCGGTCAAGCTCGACATGTAGTATCCGAAGCTGAGCAGCATCGCTATCGTGGCGAGTGCTGAGACCAGGATGACCCCGCTGAGTTTTCCCAGGAGGATGTTGATTCTCTTGATGGGCAGGGTGAGCAGCACCTCCAGGGTCTTCTGTTCTTTCTCCATGGCGACGGACGTGGCGGCGAGCTGGGCCGCGAGCACTATGACGATCGAGAATGCCATCGGGATGAGCAGCCCGGTGGTGTAGATCGAGTTGATCAAGTTCGAAGGCGAGACATTGATGACCTCTCCCTTGATAACCGACTGGGACACGACGTTTGCGGGGACTGGCGGCTGGATCGGGTTTGAGCTGGAGTAATTGTCTCCGAGCATCTCATGGAGTATGATGTTGTTAAACAAGGTGAACACAGAGTTCACTCGCTCAGACCCCGCCATCTCGTCGAATCCGAAATGACTGAGCACCTGGTAGACAGACACATTCACCGATGTGCCGTTGCCGATTTCCTCTGAGAATGTCGGAGGGAGCACGACCAGCGTGCCGATGTCGTTCTGCACGGCCCAGCTCACTGCGGTATTGGCATCCGGGGCCGTCGAGTTCCTGATTATCATGTTGTTCTGAATCATGAGCGCATAAAGCAAGTCCGAATAGTTATGACCGCCAGTTGCATGGTCCTGATTGAGGAGGCCGGTCTCCATCTTGGAAACCTCCTCCTGAGCGGCTTCCATGGCGGACCGTATGCCGACCCCCATGAGCGGCATCATGAGGACAGGCACGATGATCATGCCTATGAGGAGACGAGGGTCGCGGACTATCTCCCTCAGTTCCTTGACGACGATGTTGCGCAGCTCATGCGGCATGCTTCACCACCTCCATGAACACCTCTTCCAGATTTTGTGCGCCGTACTTCCCCTTCAGCTCGGACGGCGTGCCGATTTCGTGGATTCGTCCGTGGTCGATCAGGGCGACCCTGTCGCACATGAACTCCACTTCCAGGAGGTTGTGGCTGGAGAGGACGGCGGTCGTTCCTCTCTCCTTGATGAGACCTTTCACTCTCTCCCGAACATACAGGGCGTGCATGACATCTAGGCCCGCCGTCGGCTCATCCAGAATCGCGAGCTTCGGCGCGGTCATCAGGGCCCTGGCAATCAACAACCGCCGTTTCATGCCCTTGCTGTATTCCTTGATCCTTGAGTCGATGCGCTCTTTCAGGTCCGCAATTCGGACTCCGATGTCCACGGTCTTCTTCGCGTCACCTTCGTAGAAACCCGCCATGAACGCGAGGTACTCGCGCCCTGAGAGGTTCTCATAGGCTCCTGCATCCTCCGGCAGATACGATATCAGGCCACGCACGGCCATCTGTTCCTCGACAACGTCATGACCGAGCACAGAGACGGTGCCGCTGGTCGGCTTCAGTAATGTGCCCAGGATCCTGAGGGTCGTCGTCTTGCCGGCACCGTTCGGTCCGATCAGCCCGAATATCTCGCCCTCGTTGACGGTCAGGGTCACCCCGTCAATGGCCCTCAGACTAGTCGAGTAGGCTTTCACCAACTTATCGATGGCAACTGCGCGAGTACTCATCTTTGACACCCGTTCAAAGAAACGGATGGATTGTACGCTCATACAAAAGGGTGCTGGGACCGAGCAACCCGCATCAACTCGAATGGAGGCGCACGAATCCTTAAACCAATCAGCCCCGTTTAGTCGTTCATGAAGATTCTCACCTATGATGAGGTCGACCATGACCAGGTTCTCGTCATGCATATGTCCGGGTTCGGGTGGCCGCTCACAGAAGAGCGGGCGAGGGCGATGGCCGAGCACGACAGGAGGATCTGGAAGCTTTTCGGCATCTATGCGGTGAGAGGGGACAAGGTGCTGGGCCAGATTATTCCCTTCAGGCTCAAGATGAGGTCGACAGAGGGCGTGGCGGATCAGCTGGGCGTGGCAGAGGTTGTGACCGCACCTGACGAGACGCGAAAGGGCATCGCGACCGCGCTGATGAAGAGGATCGAGGAGCTGGGGATCGAGGAGGACATGAGGACCTCATGGCTAATGACGGGAGAGCACTTGGTCGCCCACAATCTCTACAAGAAGCTTGGCTACTTCAACGTCTCAACTTTCCCGAGAGGGTTCAAGCGCATCCCCAAGAAACAGACGAAACGTGGCGATGTCAAACTCAGGCAATATCGCAAGAGCGACTGCAAGAAGCTTGCCAGCATCTACAAGGAATACCTCAAGGGCAGCCTTGGCTTCACGGAACGACAGTGGGATTTCCTCGAGACTGGAATCGCCACGCAGCAGCTCGGAAAGGACGCAATCAAGGTCGCGACGCGCGCGGGCAAAGTCGTTGGGTACGCTGTGTCATCACCGCGGGAGGGCGTTGCGTTCATCATGGAAGCCGTGGCCCCGGAGAAACATGATTTCGATTCAATCGTCTCCGCACTCGAAGCGCAGTACAAGGGCTCTCTCGTCGTCGGTTCCAGCCTCATCTGGAAGAAGCAGAGGGACAGTTTTGTCTCATTGGGCTATCAGATCCGTCCGACACACTGGTACCGGCTCATGGCGAAGCCTCTCGAGAAGGGCATGTCGAGGAGGAAGCTGGAGCATCTCTACGGCCTCGACGACGGGAGATTCGCGTTCATGTCCCTGGACGGCTTCTAGATACCACCAGGTCGGTCAGAATCTGAAGTCCTTCCCCGCGTCCCAGCATGAGATGCGAACCGAAATCAATTCCCCCTTGCCACGGCTCATCTCAGGAATGCAGGGGGCATTGTCAATCCGTTTGTTCACTTTCCCTGTTCCGGCGGGACGATTACCCTCTTCCAGAACCACCTTGAGCTCATGAAGACGATGAGGTATCCGAGGGACACAATGACGACGAAGATTACCGGGAGAAGCGTCTGCCCGACCGAAGCGGCATCGGCAAGATCCTGGCGCCCGGTGTCGGTTGCCAATGCCGAGAGCGCCCCCGCCGCGAGCCATGAGCAGATCGTGATTCCAGCCGCCACGCTGACCGGCAATACCCACATCGCTTGCTTGTGGAACCTCCGTTGGAGAAAGTTGACATAGCCGAAGAGCAGCAGGAGCCCGAAGAACAGTAGCACATAGCCCCCGAGGTAGTTGCCGAGGTTCGGATAGGCGCGATCACCGCCGGGTGTTCTTGCCGCCTGTATGCCGAGGATGATCAGGATCAGGAAGCCCCATCCGATCAGCGCCCCGATAAATGGGCCAAGATAGTGGAACCTCCTTTCGTACCTGGTCTCCCAGCGCCTCCCCGCGCCCTCGAACTGCCTGCCAAATCTCTCTCCCGCCTTGGCCATCTCTTTACCAAAGCGCTCGCCGGCGGCTGCCATCTCCCTGCCGAAGCGTTCACCGATATCCTCCGGTGGCGGTGCTGGCGGCTCTGGCGGCGTTGGAGCAGTCGACTGCGCTTGCTCTGGCTTTCGCCCGAGGACGATAGGCGAACCGCACTTATCGCAGAACTTCGCATCGTCGGTGTTCTGACGGCCACACTGACTGCAACGGAGCATGGTATCAGTTGCCTTCAAGATCCCGAGCGGTCTAGGTGTATTACTGCTTTACCGTGGCCGTTGAGCCCCAATATGGAAAGGAAGCATTATCAGGTTGCTCGTGTATTTTGAGGATGTGCAGAAGAGAGCAAATGCATCGAAAGAAGAGCTAGGTGAAACCACCAAACGTCAACTAGCCAAAGCCGTCCGGCAGATTGAGTCAGGCAACTTCATGACGCATGAGCAGGTCGGCAAGAAGCTGGGTCTGCAGTGAACCAAGGCATCATTTTCGCAGCACGTACACCACTTTGAGCTCCTCGACGTCTTCCATAATCTGAGGGACCGCTCTGAGCTCCATTCCTATCTTCAGTTCTTCCGGTTTGATGCCCTCGACCCATGCGAGAAGCCTCCCGCCCTCTTGTAGATCGACCACGCCGATGGTGTACGGCGCGATGTCGTCGAAGCCCGTCGGAGCGGCGTGGATCGTCGTGAAGGTGACCAGCTTCCCCTTCCCGCTGTAGCTCCGCCACTCCATATCGTCCGACATGCACTTCGTGCAGTCGGCCCTTGGCGGGAAGTAGATCTCCCCACACTTCTTGCACTTGGTCCCCATGAGCTTATTGTTTCTCAGCTCGTCGGCGAAGCGCTCGACCTTGGTGTATGGGGTGAAATTGACTTTCCCGAAAATCTTGAAGGCCATCTCCTTACCTCCTGAACACGTGGACGAAGCAGTACTGGCCTATGCCGCCGACGTTGTGAGTGAGCCCGACCTCGGCGCCGCTTATCTGCCTCTTCCCCGCCTCTCCCCTGAGCTGCTTTACCATTTCGACCGCCATCGAGGTTCCCGTCGCGCCAACGGGATGCCCCTTCGACTTCAGGCCGCCATCGACGTTGATGGGGATCTTGCCGCCAATCTTCGACTGTCCCTCCTCGATGAACTTGCCGCCTTTGCCCTTCTCGCAGAAGCCGAGGTCCTCGTAAGCCATGATCTCAGCGATTGTGAAACAATCGTGGACATCAGCCACATCCACATCGTTCGGACCGATCCCCGCCATTTTGTATGCTTGGCGGGAAGCCTCTACCGCGCTCGGCAGGCTCGTGAGAGTCTCCCGCCGCAAGATCGACATCGTTGCGGAAGCGGTCGCTGACGCGGCGATCCAGACAGGCGTGTCGGAGATCTTCTTCGCCTTCTCCTCGTTCGCGAGTATGAGGCATGCCGCGCCGTCCGCGTTCGCACAGCAGTCGAAGAGCCTCAGCGGATAGGCCACCATTTCGGACTTCATTGCCTTGTCGAGCGTGATCGCCTTCTGGAAAAGCGCCTTTGGGTTCATCGCCCCGTATTCGTGATTCTTCACCGCCACCATGGCCAGGTGCTCGGGCTTCGTGCCATACTCGTACATGTGACGGTTCGCATACATCGCGTAGTAACCTGGGAATGTCGTGCCGAAGATCGACTCCCACTGCACGTCCCCGACTCGCCCCATGAGGGCGAGAATCTCCGGAGTGGAAAGCTCCAGCATCTTCTGCACCCCGAGCACCGCAACGACGTCGTGGACGCCACCCTTGATGAGCCCGTAGGCGGTCCTGATTGCAGCGCTCCCGGACGCACAGGCCGCCTCGGTCAGCCATGTGGGCTGCGGGTTCATCCCGAGGTACTCGGCGATCACACCGGATATGGACCTCTGCTTATGATATTCAGGTGATGACCCGATCACGGTCGCGTCGATATCCTTCTTCTCGAGTTCGCAGTCCTCCAGCGCCTCCTTGAACGGCTCGAACGCGAGTTCCTGGACTGTGCAATCGTCCCGCCGCCCGAATCTCCCGTGGCCGATCCCGACGATTCCTACCTTCATGCTCCCGCCCTCACATGTACTGCCCGCCGGAGACGTTGATCACTTCACCGGTGATGTGCCTCGACTTGTCGCTCGCGAGGAAGATCACGACATTCGCGATGTCCTCCACCTTCGCTATCCTCCCGAGCACGGTCTCGTCGACAGCCTTCTGCAGCCACTCCCTCGGCAGGTCAGCCGCCATCTCGGTTTCCGTCATCCCAGGCGCGACCGCGTTGACGTTCACGTTGAACTTCCCCAGCTCCCGCGCGACGGCCTTGGTCAACGCGATGATCCCGCCCTTCGAGGCAGAGTAGTTGGACTGCCCGAACTTTCCCCTGAGGCCGTTGATCGAGGTGACGTTGACAATCTTCCCGTACCTCTGGTTCTTGAAGAGCTCGGCGCACGGGTGGATGTAGTTGAAGTAGCCCTTGAGGTTCGTCGTGATGACCTCGTCCCACATCTGTTCGGTCATCTTCCAGACGACGCTGTCGCGGGTTATCCCCGCGTTGTTGACGAGGATGTCGAGCCGGCCGAATTCCTTGACGGTGTTGTGGACCATCGCCTCGGCCTCATTGAAGCTCGCGACGTCGGCCTTGATGGCGAGGCCCTTGCGGCCGAGCGAATCGATCTTCTTGACGACCTCCTTCGCCTCCGTGTCGTGCTTGCGGTAGTTTATCGCGACATTAGCGCCCTCCTTCGCGAGGGCGATTGCGATTGCGGCCCCGATCCCGATGCTCCCGCCAGTCACGATGGCGTTCCTATTCTCGAGTTCCATGAGAGACCTTCTGTCCGGTCCATTTCTGCACGCGAAGTCACCGACCCTCTCATCCGTATAATAACCTTTCTCGGCGGCCAGAATCCTGCGTTATCCTGAATCCAGTTCTCGCTGATTCCGGCCCGGATTTGGGAAACTGATTGGGCATGCGACCTCTACTCCGCCAAAGCAGCGGAACTCAGCCCCCAAAATGTTCAGGCAACCTTCGAAAGCGGCTCCTAAACCGACCGGCGCGTGCGCATATCGTCGCAATTGCCCTATCTCTGGGACAATTGGGATGGAGGTCGGGACAATCGGGATACAGTGTCGGACAATCGGAATTGAACTCGGGACAAGAGTCGTGGATGCCAAAACAGCTTCACGGGGCTTCGGACAATCGGGATGGACTCTCGGACAATCTGACGAACGTTCAGGGCAATTGGGAGAGGTTCCGGGGCAACTGTCCCGGCTCCAGGGCAAGTTGGGACGGACATTCGGGCAATTGCCCCAAGGTTTCGGACAATAGGGATGTTCTTCGGGACGAATATTCTGCATATACGGACGCCATGACGGATGGCGGGACAACTGGGACGGACTCTCGGACAATCTTCCTAGGTTCCGGGACAATGGGGACAGGCCTCGGGAGAATTGGGCGGGGTTCTCGGACAACTGTCCCTGATTCCGGGGCAATCGCCCCAAAAGCCATTCCGATTGGGATGCAAGGAGTTCTGTATGGAGTAAACACCGCGCGAACGAAGAAGCAGCTGCTGCGGGATAGTATCATTGGGCTTATCGATTCATGGTTCTGAAGACATCTTTGGATGGGGATGGTGGCTAGAATCCAGCCGACCATCTCACAGGTCTACTCATCACTTGAGAATCCCGTACATCTGATTGGGTCCGAGCGTCTTCGGAAAACGTTCGCGAAGTATGCCCCGCGCTTCGTAGCAGAGGTGACACGCATCTGCATATCCTGCCTCGTGACGCAGCTCGTAGCGGCGGACAAGCTCTGCCGGCCCGCCATCCAGCAGGGGACCGATGATCGGGTGCGAGTCCGGGTCGTATACTTCGCAAAGTCTGCTCAAAGGTTTGCGAAAGACATTGCCTGCCATGATCCCCTGGCAGACGTGCACGTTCCCGAGCGGATCCAGATGAACGCGGTCGGGCTCCCGGAGCTTCTCATGGGAGCATTCCGTGAACGATTTCCAGGGTTTCTTGGCCGCTCGTCCAGCGAGCTTCTCCACCGCCCTTCCTCGGAACATGACCGTGGACTCCCCGTGGGGCAACTGTCCGACGACGCTGGCGGCTTTCATCGCCTCCGGCTGGGCCACCTGAAGCAGCCCGACGTTTATCCCCAGCTTCCTCGCAGCCGCCCTCGCGTTCCTCGCCTTGTCGCTGACCATCTTGTCGTAGTGGTACAGGTCGCTGCTGAACGAGACGCCGTCGACGAGACCCGCGAGGGGCCTCAGCCATTCCATCGCGTCCTCCACGGTGTTCGCCCAGTAGCTGTTCGAGAGGACGCCCACGCTGAAGCCCATCTTCTTCGCCATCTGGGCTCCCTTGACCATGACGGGATGATAGAGGAACGGTTCCCCGCCCTCGAAGAAAATCGACTTCACGGTGCCCAGATCCTTCCCCTGCCGCAGGATCTCCTGCAAGTTCTTGATCGTCATCGTGCCGGTCTGCTTGGGGCTCCCCCAGACGAAGCAGTGATCGCAGTCGAAGTTGCACTCGTAGGTCAGGAGCAGGTGCAGGCTGAAGAGTCTCATTCGAAGCCTCCGAGAATGAACGTCACTGGGTTCAGAATCGATGACCCTCGAATCCGTATATTAGACCTCCTTCGGAATCGTGGCTTGATGGGTTCTGTAGCGGGTAAGAGCATGAAAAGAGAGCTAAACTCGTTTACCCTTGTCTGGTGACCCTGATGGCCCTAAGTATCGCGACAGAGAATCCAACCAGGAGTATCGAAACGTCCGCAGCAGTGCCGACCCCCAGGAGCGGCGGTATCGACAGCTGTCCGGTCATCAAGGACACCACGCCTGTCGCAGCCTCTGCCAGGACGAAGGGCGCCGAAAAGGCGGTGAACGCCTTCGCCACCGCCATCCCGTCCTTCCCGCCTTTCCACGGCCTCCTTCTCGACGACCAGACTCCCGCCACGAGCAGGACGATTGCGAACACCAACGCCACGGTCGGCTTGTAGTTCACCGCCACCTCGAACGGTCCCCTGACCGTGACAAGAATGTGATTCTCCGCCTCCGCGTTGCCAAGGTGGTCCACCGAGTAGTAGTAGATATCGTGCACGCCTTGTGCGAGCGCGAACCCGCCATCGTACTGAATTGGATTCCCGCCATCCACGCGATAGATCGTGATGTTGACGCCGCATCCCGCGTCCGTGGCGGTGAGGGTAAACAACGTGCCCGACTCGACCTCGTCCTCGGCGGGGAGGATGACCGTGGCGGGGGGAGCGTCGTCGACGGTGAGGTTCGTGGCGATAATCCCCTCCACGCTCCCCGCGCGGTCGATCGAATACCACTCCATCTCGTGCTGTCCCGCTTCCGCCAGGAAGAACTGCCCAGTGGCGGTGTAGTTCCTCCAGTCCCCGCCATCGATCCTGTGTGTGGTGTTGAGGATCCCCTGCCCGCTCTGGTCCACGACAGAGAAGTCGAGAGGGGTGGAGGACTTGACATAAGTCACGGTGGCGGTGTAGTTCGGGCTACCGATGTCGAGAGAAGTGATCGGCCCCGCCACGACTTCGATGGTCCATGTATAGAGGTTGTTCGTCTCGTCCCACTCCGTGATGTCGTCATCATGATCGACGTCAGCGATCACGCGATATGTCCCGGGAATGGCGGGAGAGACCCACGTGGCGGTGAACCTTGAGGAGTCTGCGGTTGGAGCAAGAGGAGAGACGGTGAACGTCGCGAAT
>JBGPQV010000036.1:0-9382 GCA_041489255.1 Thermoplasmata archaeon
ACCTTCTGTATGCTGGCTATCCTGGAGACCGGTTCCCCTTTCTCCATCTCCCGGATGATCCACTTCACCTTCTTCTCGTTCAGTTTGGCCATCCTGACCCCTGCGAGGGGAGATATGGAAAGTGAATTCAGGATAGCGCAGTTCTTCCCACCGGCATAAAGACTTATATCCCTATGTCCCGAATGGGGCACGAAAACGTGGTCGACACCAGAGACAGGCGATATGCAGGAATCTTCCTCACAGCGATCCGAGTCTGCAAGGAATACAAGCCCAAGTTCGGCGGAGGGAAGAGAGGAGGTCTAACCGTGGAGGAATTCCAATCCCTATACGGAGCCGATTCGTTCTACTCCTGGCTTGGGCTCGACAGCCCACTCATGTATAGCGCGCACAAGGCGGCTGGCGGCATGACCAGCGTGTACCGTCAAATCGGCATAGGGTGCCAACTCGTCTTCACGCAATTACTGATTGACGAGCTAGGTCTCTCGAAGGAAGAGGCTGCGTGGACCTACGAGGTCGAGAGACCGAGCGGTCGCATTGGGAAGCTCAGCTTGGACGGGCGAATACCGCTGAACGCCGTTCGAGATTCAGCGAAAAAGGCGCGGATTCGTTCCTGGATTGATGAGTGCGCCCATGAGGCGGGTGTTGACCCCGCAATCGCCAGTGCGCTGAAGGGGGCCGTCTTTGAGGTTCGACAAGGTTACAAGAGCAAGGATAGCAAGCGTCAGAATGCTGATATCGCCAACGCGGCCAAGGCGTACTCGAGTGGGCTCCTCCCTATCGTTTTCCTGTTGAGTTCCCAGATGGACGGGGACCTGTTC
The DNA here is from genome assembly GCA_041489255.1 of Thermoplasmata archaeon. GTDB lineage: Archaea > Thermoplasmatota > Thermoplasmata > RBG-16-68-12 > JAFNFQ01 > JAFNFQ01. The sequence goes on from JBGPQV010000036.1 coordinate 819, forward strand.
GAACGATATGCGACGGCGAAATGGATTATCTTGCGGGGGATTCCAAGGGGGGTTCGGACGACCTCCAGCTATGAGTTCTGCCGCTCAGTGCTCGGGTACGACTTAGCCAAGTTCTTTAAGTCTCACAGCGACGTGTTTCGAGCAGAGTTGGATGGCATACTTCGGGCGTTGTTGACAACATGATCTTGGCAAGGGCTGACGTAAGACAACGTGCGGATCTCACTTTCAAGCATAATCTAGGACGGGCGCGGCATGGCTGGATTCGACTGACTCCCGCCTATAGTGTGAAACTTGTCACCGGTCTGCTCGAAGGTTTGTCAGGACGGCAGTATCTGGTTGATCCATTTAGTGGAACCGGGACAACCGGCGTTGTAGCGAGCGAGCTGGGTCTTTGTTGCGACATGTATGAGATTAACCGTTTCCTCGTGTGGTTGGCCGGGGTGAAAACCGCGAACTATAGTCGAGGCGACCTTGAAGAAACCGTGCGAGCGGCGAATGAGATTCACGAGTCTGTGGCCCGCGGGGACTGGCAGGAGTCGTGGTCGCCGCGCATTCATGATATCGAGAGATGGTGGAATCCGTATCGTCTTCGTTTATTGTCGGCGATCTTCCATGGATTAACGCAGCAAGCGGGGCCAGATGGTCGTTCCCGGATTCTTGACCTTCTTGAAGTCTCGTTCTGTCAAGTACTGATGCGATGGAGCAACGCCGCGTTCAACCACCAAAGCCTTTCGTTCAAGCAGGAAAGCGGACAACAAGCGTTTGATCCGAAAGATGACATGATTTTGGAAGACTTCGTGCGTACTACAGAGAGGATCTGCGCGGACGCACAGACGGACCTCGAAGGTCAGGCAGCAGTGTACCATGAGGATGCACGGGCCCTCCGACCAGGACTTGGGAAGGGGTACACGACCCTGATAACGTCGCCGCCTTACCCGAATCGGATTAGCTACATCCGCGAACTCCGCCCTTATATGTACTGGCTAGGGTACCTTATGAATGGACGAGAGGCGGGTGAAATGGACTGGCAGTCGATTGGAGGTACTTGGGGTGTCGCCACCAGCCGACTTCTCGATTGGAGACCACGAGGTTATCTCAAACGGGATGCGGATCTGTTGAGTCTTGTAGAGAGCATCCGTAGAGAGAGTCCGATACTCGCTAACTATGTTCATAAATACTTCGAGGACATGACCGAGCACTTCAGAGTTGTGGGGAAGACTCTTGCTCGAGGCGCGGTTGTGAATTACATCATCGGAAACAGCAAGTTCTACGACGTTGTTGTTCCGACCGAGGAAATCTTTCAAACTATGCTGAAGCGGAATGATTTCTCGTCAGTCGCTATCGACTTGATTCGGAAGCGCAACTCGAAAAAAGAACTCTACGAATATGTTGTTTCTGGCCTTTATGCCAGCGAATAGGCGTTGTCGTACCGTTCCTCCTCCGTTGCAGTCTGGGAGGTGCTCCAATCGAGCAAAATCGTGGACGCTTCGCTGGTCGGCCTTCAACATCTATTGAATCCCTCCCCGTCTTCACCTCCGCTGCATGAATCCGAATCAGCGCATCTACTGCACCAAGAGCGAGAAGCTGAAGGGAAAGAAGATGGTCCTCGGCGTCACGGTCCGCAGAGCGGCTGTTGCATGATGAGGCAGTCCATGATTGCCCGCTCGAGACGTCCTTCTTGTTCAAATGATTTCAAAGAATGGCCGGGGCTACGATAATCTCCACGCTGCCACCGTCGTCATCCCTCACCGTGAGATTGAGGTTGACCACACCCGCCATCACATATACATGAGTCTCGGAGTCCTTGGTGGTGAACTGGAATGTCCCGTCGGGGCTTGGGTACGGGTCAGGTCCACTACCATCGCCGAGGCATGCTGTGGAGGTGGCGAGGTCCCAAGTAGGGGTCCTTTGGTTCCCCTTCTTGTCTTCATGCCTTCCTTCCGTTTCCATTCGAGAGTCTTCTGCCGACGGCGAACGCCACCGCGCATGCAATCAGAAAGACCAGGGGAACTGCCCAGACAGGATCTTCAGCGAGGAAAAATCCACCCACGGAAGATACTGCGGCGAGATACAGCATCGTCACCCCAATGAATTTTGCAAAGGTCGCTCTGTGGGTCAATTTGGCAATGGTCGGTCTGAAATCCCAATCGGTCTTGATTGCGATGAAAAGGAAACCCGCGACAATCATGCAAATGGTGATACCATAAGGCCATTGACCTGAGATTACTAATGTAGTGAATAGGGACAGGAAAAGACCAAGGAACGCAAGCAAGCAGACGACATACCCCTCCCCGTAGCCGAAATTATTCGCCAATGCTCCGAACAACATCAAGAATAGGAGGCCGATGCCCGTCCACGACCGAATCCAATAGGGCATGAACGGAAGCGCGACAACAAACATTACCGACATGTATGCTAGCATCAAGCCGAGTCGATATGGTAAACGCATCCTGATGGAGATGATGCGTCCTAAAGTATTTCTCGCTTTTGGCGTGGTCAGGTTTGAGCGAGTTGCCGAATCGTCTACCGCTCAGAACATCGGCGTACCTTCCATCCGCAGTCCCACCTTTGAAATCCTCATCTCCAATGACAAGGATTCCCGCATGCACCCGAGTCAGCGCATCTATTGAACCAAGAGCAAGAAGCTGAGGGATATAGGAATCCTCACTCGATCAGGCCGGATGCCGGTGCGCTCATACTCTCAACCGATTTCCAGGACAAAGACGATATCCATCTGGCCGCCATCGTCGTCGCTCACGGTCAGCCTCACGCCGCAAGCTCCCGCCATGGAGAAGACATGCAGAGCGGAGTCCCTGGCGGTGAACGGGAATGTACCGCCGGGACTGGGATATGGGTCAGATCCGATTCCGTCATTGAAGTACGTCGTGGCGGTGGCTGGAGTCCCGTCCCCCCATTCCCAGGTGAACGTGAGGTCGTCGCTGCCCGGGTCGATGGCGGCTGCCCTGAAATGCATTATCTGGTTGGGCGCGTAGAGGTGGAAGTCATCCACAATCCAGACAAATGTATCGTTGTGGTGGACATTGAATGTGTGGCTCAATGTGGTCTCCATACCATTCTCCCAGCTGATGGTGAGCCATGCGGGATTCGCCCCGCTTGGCTGCCCGTTGACCGGGTCATCGTCAGGCGTGTAGTAGGCTACTGCCGTGAACTCTCTGCTGAGGCTGACCTCTACGTCGCGCAGGGTGACGGACTGGTCGTCGGGACTGCCGGGGTACCTGATCACCTGCGCATATCCAGTCTCGTTTCCATCGGTGTAGAGTCTCAGGATGACATCATGCCATTTCTCCCCCGCCACTCGGAGCGTGATGTCGGCGATCATGAACGCCTCCAGATCCAGAATTGTCGGGGCGACGTTGAGGACCGTGACCGCGGTCTCGTACTCGGCGACCCCGCCATCGTCGTCCTCTACCCTCAGGTGAACATTGAAGACGCCGTCATCGCCATATGTGTGGGCAGCAACATCTTCCGTGCTGAATGGGAAGACGCCATTGGGGCTCTTCGGCGGATCCGGTCCGATTCCATCGTTGCAGTGGATGTTCTGGACCGTCAGACCGTATTCGAACACCCACATGAAGCTGAGGTCGTCGCTCCCTTGGTCGACCGCGCTGGCGGTTATCGAGAGCGGGTCTCCCTCGCTCACCTCGAAGGGGCCGAACGGGATGATCACCGGTGGCAGGTTGCTGACATTCACCTCCGTGGAATAGGAGGTGAATCCGCCATCGTCGTCAGTCACCGTCAGAGTGACCAGATAGATCCCGTTGTCCCCATACGCGTGCCCGGCCGAATCGGAGGCGGCGAACGGATAGATGCCACCAGGGCTCTGCGGTGGATCCGGACCGATTCCGTCGTTGTAATAGACGTTCTCGAACGTCGGGCCGAGCTCGAACGTCCAGTTGAATGTCAGGTCGTCGCTGCCCGGGTCCTTGACGTTCGTTTCGATCGTGAAGGGATCGCCTTCGTTCAGACTGAACGGGCCGAACGGTTTGATCGTTGGAGGCAGGTTGTTGACGGTGACCTGGCCGGACCAAGACGTCGAACCGCCATCGTCGTCGGTCACCTTGAGGGTGACCATGTAGGCGCCATCGTCTCCGTACGCATGCGTGGCTGCATCCGTGGCGGTGAACGGGAACGTCCCGTCGGGGCTGTTCGGCGGATCCGGTCCGACGCCGTTGTTGTAGTATGTCTTTGAATCGGACGAGCCCTCTCCCCAGGACCACTCGAACCTCAGGTCGTCGCTACCGGGGTCCGTGGCGGTGGCAGTCAGCGAAATCGACTGCCCCTCGTCGATGTTCGTCCCGCCAGAAACCGAGACCGATGGCGGGAGGTTATCCGGCGTGGCGGTGATCGTCAACATCGTCCCAGAAAGGCCGCTGTCATCGTCTCTGACGGATACTGTGACCGTGAATGCGCCGTTGTCACCGTACATATGGCTCTTCGCGTCAGTGATGTTCCTCGGATGGATGTCAGGACTCGGGTACGGGTCCGGATTCACGCCGTCGTTGTAGTAGTTCGAGTACTCGTCCGGCGTGTAGTCTCCCCACGTCCATATCAGGAATACGTCGTCGCTGCCTGGGTCGGTGATATGGGCTGCGAACACGATCGGCGTGCCCTCCTCCTCTGTGGAATTCACGACCGTGACAGTTCCAGACGGAAGGACATTCAGGACGGTGACAGTCGTGTTCGCTTCAACGTTCGATCTCCCGTCGGTCACCTGCACTATCGCCTTGCCAACAAAGTCGTCCCCCCAGGCGTGAGCGGCCGTGTTGCCCGGTCCTATGATGTCGAACGTGCCATCCGACTCGAAGTCGAAGCGGTATGTGAGCGGATCGCCGTCAGGATCGGTTGCGTCGACCGTGAAGACCACAGTGTCTCCTTCGAACGAGGGCGACGGAGATGCGGTGAACGAATGAATCACGGGGCCGCTGTTGACCCTGACGGTTACGTCGACTGAGCCGTTCCCGCCATTTGAACCGATGAAGACTTTGTCCGTGTGGAGTCCCCCTGCTAGTCCGGTCGTGTCGACGGTGACCGTTATGAGGTCGTGCTCGCCGCTGCTCGACCCATTGTCCGGGTTCACTCCTGTGATCCAAGCCACATTCTCCTTAAGGCGGTATGTGAGCGTGTCCCCTCCGGAATTCCATACTTCGAAGGTCTTGCTGCTCACCGAGCCGGGGTCCAACGTGCCGAAATCGAGCGAGCTCGGGGAATACGACAGCGAGGGCGACGGACCCGCCGACGCGTTCACTTCGTATTGGTATATATAGCGATACTGGGAGACAAGAATCTCGATATCTGAATCCGCATCAACATCGCCGATTTCGGCTGAACACATGCAGTTTTCGACGTAGATGCCGTCTCCGTAGTCCCTAGAACGGAATTCCATCGCTGCAGTCTTCCCGTCGAACACGGCGAAGTAGCCACCTGCGTCGTTTCCCCAGTCAAGAACGATAGGAAGGATAACCTCCATTACATTATCTTGGTCGACGTCAAATATCAAGGGCCTTTCGGACGGCCAGTTGTAGGGGATTCGTCGCTCTATGGATTTCGTTCCCATGTCTATCCAGGCTACTGTGCCGTTCTGCGGGATGAATATGTTTGCGATGATCTCTGTCTGCCCGTCGCCATCAGGATCGCCCACGGTCATCCCAACGTCGAATACCATGCCGGGAATATCAGTATCATTAATGGTCCATTTGACGGCCATTGACGCACTGTCCCAGGCATAGCCCCCGAGCGGGCCCGTCGCGATGATTTCCGTATGGCCATCTGCATCGAAATCATACAGATTGAGCCCGTTCAGCTCCATGTACGGGCCCGACCATCTGTCGAGAATGTCGTAACCATGGGAACTCGAATTGTAGTCGATCTCGAAGATATGACTCACCAAGTAGCTGTCAGGATATGGGGTCCACTCCCGAGAAATCGTGATTATCTCCTGTCTCCCATCGCCGTCAATGTCGGCGAGTTTCAGCTCCCAGGTCTCGGGGATTGCCGTGCCGCTGCGCCATATTTGCCTGAGTGCTGAGCCGTCCCACTGCAGAATCATGACAGCGTCTTCGACGGTGTATCCTCCGGCCGAAGGAAGGACTATCTCCTTCAATGCATCATCGTTGACATTGCCTGCCTCGATTTCATAATGCCATGCGTCATTCAGCTTCTCCCGCACGAGGACCTTATGAGTGAGACCATCGTAGATCCGGAAATTCGATCCGTTGTGTGTCAAGCCGCCAACCATTATCTCCTGGACACCGTTCAGATCAACGTCCGATATCTCCAGCCCCCAGGGTCCCCATGCCGCCTCGTCCTGCCACTCCAAGAAGGCGTAGCTGGGCGGATAATCATTCGGCACGGGTGACGACTGCAATGGGATCTGCGACCAGCTGAACACGGTCAAGGGGGCAAGCGACGCAACAGAAAGGGCAACGAACACTGACGCGATTGCACTCTTCAAAGTACTCTCCCTCTCCCTGATGGTGTGAATGGGCCGGCCTGACCTTAAAAGTTCCCCTCGGTCTCGGTGTCGCGACCAACAGCCCTCGCGGTAGTCTCACGCCACAATGTCAAAAGGAAAAAATGGCCCCTCTCCGGCCGTCAATGGTGAAAGAATGGCTCGTCAGCGTATACTTCACCGGCTCCGGCACCGGCTTGACCGGCGTGACCGCCCCGTCCTCGCCGCTCTGGTCCCCCGGCATCCGGATCCTGCTCCGGAGCCGCTGGAAGTTGCTCGCCGTCCTGCTGCCCTTCCCCGCCTGCACCCGAGTCATCACGTCGACTCCACAGAAGCCTGCGCCACGCGGGGCTGAGTCCAGACGAAGGACAATTATATGGTACACGACAATGCGAAACCCATAAGACCTCACAGGCAGCGGGGCAGTTGCTCCTTGAGGCGGTAGACCGTCGCTGCCTGCTTAAGACAATCTTCTTCTCCAGAGTCCGCGCATTCCGCGACAGTCGAAGCGAACTTCGGGCAATCCAAATCCGTCTTGGGACAGTCCGATCCCGTCTTCGGACAATCCTCTCCCAACTCCGGGCAATTCTCCCCCGCCACCGCACAGTCCGCCCCCGCCGGGGGACAACTGTCCGATGCTCCGCTCAATTGCGTGCCGACACCGCGAGGTTGTCCCCCATCACAGCGCAACTGCGCCCCGTCGGCGAACGATTGCGCCCTGTCCCCGCACAGTCCGCCCCCGTCGGGGGACAACTGTCCGGACCTCCGGCCGATTGCCCCCCGCCAGCGCACGATTGCGCGGAATAAGATTCTGAAAGGCGTGCAGGGCGATCCAAGGGAGTGGGTCCGAAATCGGGAGTCGCTGAACTGGATTCGGAGGCTCCGCCGACTGCATCGTACTGCCCCGCGTGAGGTCCGGATCGGGCGGGATCACGAGGGAAAGATGCGAAAGAGTATTGGGATATGGTCAAAACGAATCTAAAAAGGAAAAAGTGGCCCCCGGATACAGGGGGCCTTGGTTTGAGTCTGTCTGAGACGGTTTTCAGCGCTACTTCATCGGCTCCGCGGTCGGGATCGGCGTGGGCCGGACGATCGCGTCGGTGTCCGCCTTGTCCATCCTGATCTTGCTCCGGATGCGCCTGAAGTTCTTCGCGGCGGGGCTGTCCTTCGACACGGCGCCCATCGCCATGTCAAGGGCGCTCGAACCGACCACGTACGCCCTCTTCGTCCTCGCCTCGACGAGGTCCGTCGACGTCTTCAGCTGTCGTTTGTGCGACTCCTGAATGTCGTTCGCCGCCCTCGCTTCCTCGAGAGCGTGCGCCACCTCGGCGCTGACTAGGTCCACGTCCATCCCGCCCTTGATCAGGGCGAGCTTTTCCTGGCTCAGTATGTCCAATATGCCCATCAGAAATCCGAGGATTTCTGTCCAAGTCATTACCATTTTTTTTCGTTTCTCCTTCCCCTCCCCCGGAGGGGTTTGAGAAGACATTGACGAGGTGGGCAATGTTGATTCAGGGTGCTTGCAGGGTGCACGCAGGGTGCTTGCAGGGTGCAAGCACCCGGAAGATTCAAGAGGGGTCGATGGCGCGGGCGGTCTCCTCCCGCCACTCACTCCATGACGTCCCGCGGGGCGGGCCCGTTTCCGTTCTTGAGATTGGTAACGTCACCGCCCTCGATCCCGGGCTGCCGCCAGTCGGTCACCGCCGGGGCGGGAGAGTTCTCGGCGGATTGGGTCGGCTGGCTGTCCTCGTTCTCCGGGATGGTGAAGATGCCGCTCAGGATCGCCTCCTTCAGCCGCGTCGCCTCCTTGATCCCTCTCGGCGTGAGGAGGTAGACCTTCATCAGCTTCCTGCCGCCGTCGACTCGGCGTTGGATGCATTTGACGCTGCCGTTCTCGATGAGCACCGCCAGCTGCTGCTGCACGTATCCCCTCGGGGAGTCGAGGTGGAAGGCGATGCCGTCCTGGGTGGTCTGCCATGGGAAGGCAGCGGGTTCCTCGAGGTCGATGTAGTGCAGCAGATGCACAAGCACTCTGTCTCTAACAGGGAGAGAGGTTTTCAAAGCGCATCCTCAGACTATGAGAATTCCCGTGTGG
>JBGPQV010000037.1:0-6431 GCA_041489255.1 Thermoplasmata archaeon
GTCGTCCAGCCGTCTTCGTGGCGGTGGATCACCCACCTCCTCAGCCGCAGCAGATGCTCGTCGTCGATGTCCCGGCGGGGCATCAGGAGTCACCTCCGACGGCGTACTTAATCCGTTCCACGATTTCGTGTGTAGCACAACTGCAGGCGCGTGTCCATATCTATTTATATTCATTTTCTGCTTGAACTTCTTGCGACGTTGTCGCAGGGGTGAATAGTGCCAGAGTCTGAACATGGCTTCAGACAGACCACTTGTCCTGTTGAGGAGGGGAAGGTCTATGAAGCCAAGATCGAGGATGTCGGCCGCGAGGGGGATGGCCTCGCCAGAATACAGAACTTCGTGGTCTTCGTCCCGGGCACGAATGTCGGGGACCAGGTGAAGGTGCGGATAACAAGGGTCCTCAGACGGATGGCCTTCGGAGAAGTGGTCAAGGAGTAGATCGAGTACGGATGAAAGGCGCCCTCCCGAATCCACAGCAAGAGCTGCCCATCGCCTCGCCGCTTGTCGTCTGATCCAGAGCGGTTCCTCTCGCATTGACCGTCTGCCGCTCGATTGACGTGAGATTATTCCCCTTTCTCCCTACACGATTTGTCGCAAGAATGAGACAGCTAGCTTCGCCCACCCCTCCATGAATTCGCATCGCCGATTTCTCTTCTGAGAAGTCTTATATACGGGCGATGCTTCTATTATTACACAAGCATCCCTCCACAACGAGGCCGTTCCTAGTTTTCTCTTTGAACGGCCTTCTTTTTCTATAATTCTCTTGGGAATCTATAGATTCGTGGCTGTCACGCGATTTTTTGCAGTGGTGTCCCAATCAGGCCATCGGCGGCAGCTGGATGCCTGTGCGGTCGATCCTCACGCGTCTTCCGTCGACCTTCAACCTTCCTTCAGAGAAAAGCCTCACCGCCAAGGGAAGGAATATGTGCTCCCATTCGAGAATCCTCGCCGAGAGGGTTTCCTCAGTATCATCGTCCATGACCTCCACCGCCTTCTGGAGGATCACGGGACCGCCGTCGACGCTCTCGTCGACGAAGTGAATCGTGCAGCCGCTGACCTTAACGCCGTAGTTCAGAGCGTCCCTGTGACCGTGGGCCCCGGCGAAGGAAGGCGCCAGAGCCGGGTGTATGTTGATGATCCTGTATGGATAATGACTGATTAGGTGCGGCGTCACAAGCCGCATGAACCCCGCGAGGACGATGAGGTCGACCTTTAAAGGCTCCAGCGTCTGGATGACCGCCTCCTCGAAGTCCTTGCGACTCTTTCCGCGGTGGTCGATGAACTTCCATGGGATGCGGTGCTTCTCCGCCCTTTCAATCGCCTTCGCATCCTTGTTGTTCACTATGAGAAGGACGATGTCGATGTCGAGCTCACCGCGCTCCTTCGCGTCGATGATCGACTGGAAGTCCGTGCCCCGCCCGCTCGCGAGAACCGCAACCCTCGCTTTCGCCATCGCTTCACCGCCTAGTGCTTGAATGTCCGTATGCCGCAGAACATCATAGACATACCGTGCTCGTCCGCAGCCGCAATCGCCTCGGCGTCCCTTATCGAACCGCCTGGCTGGATTATGGCGGCGACCCCAGCCTCCGCAGCAGTGTCGACGCCATCCCTGAACGGGAAGAACGCGTCAGAGGCTAGGACGCTCCCCCTTGCCCTGGGTCCCGCCTTGTAGGCGGCGATGTGACACGCGTCCACCCTGCTCATCTGGCCCGCGCCGACCCCGACGGTCTTCAAGCCCTTGGCCAGGACTATCGAGTTGCTCTTGACGTGGCGGCTGACCTTTATGCCGAACACCATGTCGCGGATTTGCTCCTCCGAGGGCTTAACCTTTGTGACCAGCTTGAACTCCTCGGGCCTGATCTCCGGGAAATCTGATGTCTGGACCAGCATCCCGCCACTTACCTTCATCATCTGCAGCTCCTTGATCTGCCTGAACGGTTCCCCCGTCCTCATGAGCCGGATGTCTTTCTTGGTCTTCAGTAGCGCCAAGGCGTCCTCTGCGTAGTCGGGAGCGATTATCCCCTCGACGAAATGAGGTTTCATCGCCTTGGCGGTCTCGATGTCGACCGCCTTGTTCAGTCCAACGACGCAGCCGTATGCCGAGATCTTGTCGGACTCGCGGGCCGCGAGGTAGGCATCCCTCAGCGTGCTCCCGAGGGCAAACCCGCAGGGATTCGTGTGCTTGATTATGACCGCGCTGGTCTCCTCGAATTCTGACGCTGCGTGCAGAGCCGCGTCAAGGTCGACGATGTTGTTGAATGACAGAGGCTTTCCGTGCAGCAGCTCGCAACCTGCTATGGTCAGCCTCGGCGCACGAGCATCGCGGTAGAAAGCCGCCTTCTGGTACGGGTTCTCGCCGTACCGCAGTCCGCTCCCCATGGGATATGCGAGCCTCAAGGCTGGCGGGATCGCGTCTCCTCCCCTCCTCCACAAGTAGTTGAATATCGTCGTGTCGTAGCCGGATGTATACTCGAAGGCCGCAATCGCGAGTTTCCTCAACGTCTCATCGCCGAGTTTTCCCCCATTCCGCTTCATCTCCTCGAGGACGGATTGATACTGCTCTTTGGCTACCAAGACCGCCACGCGGTCGGCGTTCTTCGCAGCAGCCCTGATCAGCGAGACCCCGCCAATGTCAACATTCTCCATGGCGTCTTCGAAAGTCGCGCCTTGGCGGGAGATCGTCTCCTCGAACGGGTAGAGGTTGACCACGACCATGTCGGTCGCATCCCACCCTAGGTCCCTCAGTTCCGACTCCTGCTGTCTCGTCGAAAGAATCGATGCGAATATCTTTGGATGGAGAGTCTTCACTCTGCCGCCGAGGACCTCTTTCTGACCGGTGTACTCGGATATCGTGCCAGCCTTGACACCGTTCTCTGCAAGATACCTGGCGGTGCCGTCGCTCGCACGAATCTCGACGCCGAGAGATGCTAGACCCCGCGCAAACTCTAGAATGCCATCCTTGTCCGCCACGCTGACTATTGCCCTGCGGACCTGAACCATTGTTGTTACCCCGAAGGGATAACAGCAGTGTAGTTAAGCCTTTTCGAGATTGAAACGCAAACGCTGGCTCGCGCATTTGGCGAAAGGCGCTCAGCTAGTTTCTTCGGCGGGAACCCCTTCTTGCCTGACCGATGGACTGGCGATTGATCGCCTTGACCTCCACATCTACCGAACAGTCCGTCTCGAGGAATGAGCCATCCCGGATTCGCTGACTCTTCAGGACTTTGGTCATCTCTTCCTCCGACGTGGCGGTAAGACTAGCCTTGAACACGGCGAAATCCACCGTGAGACGCCCCTCGTCGAGCGACGCTCTGCCGATTTTCCTGCTGCCGCTGGATAAAATGTTGCTCTCTATCTCGATACGCGTTGCGCGGACTCGCTTCATGTAGCCGAAGCACACTATGTCGGCATCCACCCAGTCACCGGGCTTTACCTGGAAATACGAACCTTTAGGATCGAACGCGATGATGTCTACGAATGTCTGCGGGTCCTTGGGATCATAGGCCCAACTCTCCCCCGGTGCCCTCGCGACCCTGAGATACAGCTCGCCCTCCTGCTCGCAGTGCGGGCACATGCAGCTCTGCAGGACCTTACCCCGAATCCTGAATCTCGCCTCGAAGTAGAGCGGGGACCTGATCGGCTTGCGCACGCACGGTTCATAGGGGGGTGCAGCATAAAACTGACCCCTCAAGAGCGCTGTCCAGGGAGTTGGCAACATTCAAATGCGACCTCGAAATCCTCTTTTGCGAATGGACGTGGCCTCTACGCCAGCAGCCAAGGGTTCCCCGAGACACGCGGCGTTCATCGCAGCGGCCGGATCAATCTTCGGCAGGCCGCGAGAGATGGGGGGACTCGTTGGAAGCCTGGGGGTCAGAGCAGAGCCGTCACTCTACCCAGAAGCGAAGTACGTCCTCTACCAGGTCCTGATCCGCAACGCATCCTCTCAACCGATGATGAACGCGCGTATTGTGCCGGGTATCGTGAAGGGCAACATTGTTGCGAAGGACGCGCCGAAGATCATCCCGAAGCTGGGCGCCAATAGTTCTGGAACGGCGACTTTCATCCTTGAACCGACTGAGGAAGTCGGCCTCGTCGAGGTCGAGGGGTACATGACGTTCCAAAGGGAGCGCTACAACTCCCCCCTCCAGCTTCTGCTCCCCCCCGTCTCGTTCGACTTCAGTCTCCCGCAGCTGACGCATGTGAAGCTGAGCCAAGAGCAGTGGAAGGAGAAGGTCTCGCGCTACTTCTCCGACGAGGAGCCTTTCGTGTCCCGGAGGTCCGCGGAGGAGACCCTCGCGGCCGCATCAAAAGTTCTGATGGGGCTTGGCCTCGCCTACATCACGCGCTTCAAGGCCGAGGAGGGTTTTGCAGCCGAAAGGAGGGACTTCTTCGCCGTCGACAAGAGAGGCCGAGGATATGCCGCGAGAATACTGTGGAGGTATCCCTTCGCAAAGGACCAGAAACCAACCCTCCTAGTGCGCATGTTCGCGGAAACGGAGGACGGTCTGTTCGCGTTCTGCCACCGGGTCATCAAGAGGCTGGGCAAGGAGCTGATACCGACGGTGGCCGAGAGCCTCCAGGAGATGCCTGGATCGGACCAGCCGCAGTTCTGACGGGCCATTGTGGCCTGGCCCCGCCTGAAAAGACCGCCCAGAGCGAACCATGATGCCCGAGTCCGTCGGATGCGCTGGCATCTGATTCGGGAACAGCCCCCCTCCATATGCGGACGTGAGGTCTTTTTCATGACAAAGAAAGATATATATATCTACCAAGACTAAAGTAATATCGGGTGTTTGATTGGGCAACCTCCCCCCTCCTTGAAACCCCACCCGATCAACACCTCCCTTTTTTAGGACTGTTTGAGCCTTGTGTAATTGCATCCCCCATAGTCCGCGCCTAGCAGAGCAAAGCTAATCATTCATCGTTCGATGTCCGCCACGGGTGAGCAGATCAAAGCGCTAGTCGTGGGAGGCGGGGGCCGTGAGCACTGCATTGTGGAGGCTTTGAGGCGAAGCGGCGCCGACATCTACGCGGTGGCGGCGAACAGGAATCCAGGGATTTCCAGAGCCGCCAAGGAGTTCCTCCTCCACGATGTCATGGATGTCGAGAAGATAACTACCTGGGCCAAGGCGCGATCAATCGACCTAGCGGTCATAGGTCCCGAAGCTCCTCTTGGCGCAGGCATTGTCGACAAGCTTGCGGAAGTCGGCATCCCTGCGTTCGGACCGGACAAGGCTGCGTCCCAGATCGAACTCAGCAAGGAGTTCGCTCGGGACCTCATGCGGGACTACAGGGTCCCGGGCCTGATCGACTATTGGGCCTTCAACAATGCGAAGGATTTTGGGGACTGGGTGAAGAGTTGCGATTTCGAGTTCGTCATCAAGCCAATCGGCCTGACTGGCGGGAAAGGCGTGAGGGTCTGGGGCGATCACTTCAACAGCAAGGGCGAAGCGTCCGCCTACGTCAATGAGATTCTGAAGGATAGGATTGGTGGGGCGGCCCGGTTCCTCATCGAAGAGAAGGCCGTTGGCGAGGAGTTCAGTCTGCAGGCTTTTTCCGATGGCAAGAATGTCATCCCCATGCCGTTGGCACAGGACCACAAGAGGGCATACGAAGGGGATAAGGGGCCAAACACCGGTGGCATGGGATCATACTCGGATTCAGACCACATGCTTCCTTTCTTGACCCGCAGCGACTACGAGAAAGCTTTGGACATCATGAAAAAGACAGTCGATGCCATGAAGGCGAACGGCACACCGTTCCGAGGCTGCCTCTATGGGGGCTTCATTGGCACCAAGAGTGGCCCGAAGGTTCTCGAGTTCAACGCGCGTTTTGCAGATCCTGAGTGCATGAATGTGTTGCCAATCCTAGAGAGCGACTTCGCGAAGCTCTGCGAGGGCGCCGCGACGGGGTCGCTGCCCAAGAGCGCGAGATTCGCGAAGAAAGCAACCGTCTGTAAGTATGTTGTGCCCGAAGGGTATGGCACGAAATCCCTCTCAGGCATGCCCGTCGAGGTCGACGAGAAAGCAATCGCCAGAGACGGAGCCGAGCTGTTCTGGGCTGCAGTGGATGAGAGGGATAGGAAGACCTACACGATGAGCTCACGGTCTCTTGCCGTTGTGGGGATTGAAGACACTCTTGAGAAAGCGGAGCAGGTCGCGGAAGCCGCCTTGCGCCACGTCCGCGGGCGGGTATATGTGCGCCACGACATAGGGAAAAAGGACGTCCTCGCCCGGAAGGTCAGGAGGATGGAGGAGATCAGGCAAGGGAAGGTTCACTGAGGGGATGTCCAGGCTTGCACAAAAATCTGGCTCGTTCCCCGCCTAGACCATCCACCCGCCCGTCCTAGGCAGTGACCTCCACCGGAATCCACTCCACCTCGAACACCTCTTCCACGTCCAGATCCATCTCGAACACGGCCCCTATGAGGA
>JBGPQV010000038.1:0-5587 GCA_041489255.1 Thermoplasmata archaeon
TCGACGCCTGTGCCGATTCCGATGACTGGCGGTATCGAGAGGTATCCCGTGACCAGGGACGCCATTCCCGTGGCGGTCTCGATGAGGACGAATGGCAGTGAGAAGATCGTGAACGCCTTCACCACCGCCATCCTCTCCCTCACGTCCTTCCACGGCCTCCTCTTCGAAGACCAAACTCCCGCCGCGAGCAGGATGATAGCGAAGACAAGAGCGACGATCGGCTTGTAGTTCACCGCCACTTCGGGCGGTGTCGTCGTCCCCTCCACGGTCACCACGAGCCACCTCTCCACTTCGGTGTTGTTCAGCATGTCATTCGAGAAGAAGGAGATGTTGTGCTCTCCCTCGGGAAGGGTGAGGCCGCCCGAGTACACAGTCCAGCTCCCGCCATCTATCCTGTACCTGGTGACGTTCACCCCGCATCCCGAGTCCGTGGCGGTGAGGGTGAAGACGGTGTCGATGGTGTACGGTCCCGTGGCGGGGACTATCGTCGTGGTGGGAGGGTTGTCGTCCAGGACGAGCGTCTCGTTCTTGACCGTCTCCGCGTTCCCGAGGTAGTCGAACGAGAAGAACTCGACGTACCATGTACCGTCCCTTCCCGCCAGACTGAACGATGTGGAGTAGTCCCGCCATTGAGACCAAGAGTCGTCCCAGAGGCGGTAGAACGTGGAGTTGACCCCGACGCCGACGTCAGCCGCTGAAAGGGTGAGGGGAGTCGAGGACTTGACGAAATCGCCGCCAGTCAGGTACTTCGGTTCACCAATCGAGATGGCGGTGGCGGGAGGAGTGTCGTCCACAGTCAGCACCTTCGAGCTGACATCCTCCAGGTTTCCCGCCCAGTCAAGCGACCGCCAATCAATCGAATGCACGCCTTCCGTCGTCAGGAAGAATGTCCCAGCGGCGGTGTAGTTGACAGGTGCCCCGCCGTCTATCCTGTACGTGGTGTTCCTTATCCCGAGGCCACTCTGGTCGAGGACGGAGAGGTCGAGGGGTGTGGTGGACTCGACGTAGGTCACCATGGCGGGGGAGGTGTAGTTTGGAGAACCGATGACGAGAGATGTGACCGGACCGGACACGACCTCTATCGTCCACGCGTACACGTTGTTCGTCTCGTCCCACTCGCTCACGTTGTCGTCATAATCCACATCGACGGAGACGAGGTACGTGCCCGGGATGGCGGGAGAGGTCCACGTGGGGGTGAACGGTGACGATGACGCCGAAGGGGTGAGAGGACTCAGAACGAAGGTGTGGAATGGCGGTGATGACGGGTCGTAGAAGGCGATAATCGCATCGTCCGTGGCGGTGCCGTTGCCCTGGTTGAGCACCCGGATCGAGAAAGAGACTTGCGAGGACATCCCGACCCTGATTGGCGGGAGCGGGAGGGGAGAGACGGGGACGTAGTCTGGCCTCCAGATTGGACCTGGCTGGACGAGGACATCCATGCACGCCACGTTGTTGGTCTCGTTGGACTCTGTCACTGTTCCGGGTTGCGGATCGGCATAAGCGCAGATGCTGTGAGTCCCCGCCGGAGTAGCGTTCCAATCAAAGACGAATCCCGATCGGGAGTGACCTGCGATTCCCGACGAGGCGTTAATGCCGGTCTGCTCGCCGGCATCGGGATTCCGGTCTCCGTTCCCGTCGTCAAACAAGAGGACGTTGAAGGCCCCAGCAGGCACGTCGCCCTCGTTCGATACGGTCACGTTAATCCGGGACAGCGTGCCCTCCGATATCGGGGAGGATGGGGTGACATTGAGGTCACGGGGAACGAGGTCCGGCAGGGACAGCACCTCTATGGTTGCGCAAGCGACGTTGTTGAACTCACTTTCCTCGATAATCGCATTGTTCGGGTCAGCGAGGACACAGATGTCATGACTGCCTGGAGGTCCAGCCATCCAGACGACCGAAGCGGTGCCATTCCCGCCGAGGCGCTGGATTGCAGGTACGACTTGGTCGATGCCTATCTGCGGTGAACTGGGAGGAGGGCCGTCATAGAACCTGACCACGACCTGTGAGGCGTTGGCCTTCCCGATATTGTGGACGATCGCATCGACTGTGACTAGGGAATCGGCAAGGACAGGACCCAGCGGGAGGAAATCGATATCAGGCGTTGAGACATCCAAATCTGGCAAATCAACGGGATTCAGGGCAGAAATCCTCGTGACGTAGGCGTCCCCGTTGCCGTTATACGTGGGGTCGATACATCCGAAGATCGCCGGGAAGTCCGCTGAGTTCGTGAATCCTGTTATGTATATGTCGTTGATTGGATTCATGGCGATGGAGAAACCGAAGTCAGCGCTGAGCCCGCCAAGGAATGTGGAGTATACGAGGCTGCTCCCCGTGGCGTTCAGCACTGCCACGAAAACGTCTGAAATGCCATTGAACCACCTGTCCTCGGCATCTTGAGTAACCGGGAAGTTTGCCGACTGAGTGTCACCGACCAGGTATGCATTTCCTCCAGGGTCAAGCATGATCGACCCTGCCCAATCGTCCCTTTTTCCTCCAAGGAAAGTTGAGTAGATAAGACCTGTTCCTGCGGGATCGAGCTTGACGACGAAAACTTCAAAGGAGCCATTCAAGGTATTGTTGAATGATCCCGGAGTCACGGGAAAGTCGGTGGAGTCCGTGGTGCCGGCGACAAAGGCGCTGCCCATAGAGTCCACAGCCAATGCGGGAGCGCGTTCCGAACCGGTGCCCCCCAAATAGGTCGAGTAGACGAGACCGGTCCCCGTGCTGTTGAGCCTCGTCACATATAGGTCGTATGGTCCGCCTCTGAAGGACATCTGGAACGCGCCAGCTGTCACAGGATAATCGGTCGAGCTGGTGAAGCCGGTGACGTATGCATCGCCAGTGAAGTCAAGCGCAATCGAGTATCCGGTCTCACCGCCCTTACCACCCAGATAGGTCGAATATACAAGGGAGCTCCCTGTGGGATTCAGCATCGACACGAAGGCGTCGGAAGGGCCGCTCAGCGCGGTCCGGTATGCTCCGGGAGTTGTCGGGAAATCCGTCGAATTGGTCTCGCCAATCACATATGCGTTGCCGGCCGAATCTAACGCAATGTCTCTTCCACGTTCGCTACCGCTGCCGCCCATGAACGTGGAGTAGATAAGGTCGCTACCATTCGCGTTCAACGCTGCGATATAGGCCTCTTCCTCACCGTTGACATTGAAATCGACGTCATAAGCGCCAGAAGTTGTCGGGAAGTCCACCGAAGAAGTCGAGCCGGTCAGGTACAGATGGCCGGCTAGGTCTATGGCGATTGCACCTCCGGACTCAATATTGCCGCCACCCATATACGTGCAATACACGAGACTTCTCCCGGTTGGATTCAACTTCGCCACATACATGTCGGTCGAGCCATTGAGAGTGAGATCGAAAGATCCGGGGACTGCAGGGAAGTCCGTCGAGCTGGTCATGCCGTATACGTACGCGTTTCCGTCAGAATCCACCGCAATGGACCATCCGTCATCGTCGCCGCCACCGCCGAGAAAGGTAGAGTAGACAAGCGGGTCGATGACCAGTTGCTTCGATGTGTCCCATCCATCGCAGTTGAATCCGTACGTTGTTGGGCCATAGGTGATGAATCTGCACTCGATCAATGTTCCATCCCCATCGTACGAGTAGGGACGAGAATCGCGGACCTCGCTTATGCCGGATTCGACGACAATATCATTGTCCTCCAATCGCAACGAATCCACTCCTTCAACGTTAATTCTAATCGCCCGAGGATTCGCTCCCGGCTTTACGACGAACTCGTACTTGAGGCCGATCGCATTTTGCCGATAGACAAGGTCGATGCCGTCATACAGGTTATAATAAATTACTACGCCATAGGACGGCACGCCAGTTCTCCATTTATCAGGGTCGTTCCCGTTGAAGAAGCTGCTATTAAAGGATAGGCGGTCAAGCCCGACAGGCGACGGTTTATTGCTTCCCACGAAGCTGAGCATATGCGCGTACGACTTTACAATAGCGATGTCGGCTGAAGCGAAGCGACTAGATGGTTCCTTTAGCGCTACTGTGACTCCTCCTTCATTGAAGTCCTTGGCCACGAATAAGACTCCGTCGTCTCTGAAGGCGACAGAGGGATTGCCCCTCGAATAGTACTTCACAAGTTTGTTAACCTGTCCTCTGTTTTCGATGAAATACCCGGAGGCGGAATCGAGCAAATCCGCGATGACACTCATCGTGCTAGTTTGGGCTGGGGATTGATGGCTCCTGTCGGAAGAATACGAGGCAGCAAGGAGATTCACCGCCAAGATAGTGACCGCAGCAATGGAGGATAACCGAAGCCAGACTTCGCCACTCATCCATCGTCCCACGCACGGCGCTTTCATGCGGTGGAATCCTCTTGGCAGATTATCTTTTGTTCTCGCATCTGGACGGTCTTAAGGATTCTCCCACCTTCCATCTTGTCAGGTTCGATTCACGCTTCCTCATCAACATGACTTAACATTCTTCGCTGCCTTACTCCTCAAACGACAACCCGAAATCGCACGAAATTGGGAATGAGCCCTCTGTTTCCGATGTGATTCTTCGTTTATTCTGCCTCCAAGCAATCGCGTGGCGCTTGATCGCCTAGACTGTGTGGCAATGCCAGTAATATGGGCCGCCGTACGGAGAGCTATCTGTATCGAACGCCCTGATCCACAACGTATCATACCTCGACGGGTCGTCAGACACTGTGAATCTGAATCCCAGTTTCCCGTTCGAACCCGGATACGTCGTGATATTGTGCCAGGTGCCGACGCTTTGAATCTGCCAATCGAGAATGGCCTGCCAATCCACGTTGGGATCATATGACCCGATTACGTCAGAGCCTTGGTCGAGGGTATTGCATGCACCCCCATCAGCAATATAGTTGCCATCGACTGTGACCCAATCGTAGCTCCCAGCGCTCGCGATTCCCGCCGCGAAGGATAGTGCGACGAGAACGGCACCAAATCCGAATCCAACCGATCTTGATTCCCTCATACTCCCATTCCTCACTTTCATCATCATCTCACCTCCAGACGCAAGAGCCCTCATGCATCCTCCGGCCTTCGCGCTTCTGGCTATCAATCGTGATATCGTACGCAAGCAAGAAACCATCGTACTTACACTTCGTACATCCTCTCCTGTGACGAATCCTGCCCATCGATCGCCTCGACAATCATACTGGGAGGGGTCTTAATCTGAATTGCTCAACGGGATCCGTGTCGTCAGTCGAGTCGTTCGAGGAGCACGGCTCGATCCACGCGGACGACGAGATGGACAAGGAGCACCGCGAGGACTACGATGTCATCGTGAAGAAAGGACTGAATCCCGAGTGCTCTAAGTGCGACAACGTTTCCCGCCAAGTGGATCGCGAGGTCGATGGCGGTACCGATGCCGACAGATGGCTGTGGCGGTCACGAAGACATTGGGCTAGGGTGTCTTCCTATCCGCCCTTCAGCGCTTTCGCCAGCGCCGGCAGCACCTCGAGAACGTTCCCCACGACCCCGTAGTGCGCGTACTCGAATATCGGCGCGCTCGGGTCCGTGTTGATCGCGATGATGAGCCCGGAGTCCTTCATCCCCGCCACGTGCTGCATCGCGCCGCTGATGCCGCA
>JBGPQV010000039.1:0-4977 GCA_041489255.1 Thermoplasmata archaeon
CGGCAGCACCTCGAGAACGTTCCCCACGACCCCGTAGTGCGCGTACTCGAATATCGGCGCGCTCGGGTCCGTGTTGATCGCGATGATGAGCCCGGAGTCCTTCATCCCCGCCACGTGCTGCATCGCGCCGCTGATGCCGCAACCGATGTACAGCTTCGCCTTGATCGTCTTCCCGCTCTGGCCGACCTGGCGGGACTTGGGGAGCCACTCAGCGTCGGTGATCGGTCGAGACGCTCCTACGACCCCGCCGAGCATCTTCGCGAGGTCCTGGACCAGCACGAGGTTCTCCTTCTTCCCTATCCCTCTCCCTACCGCAATGACGACGTCAGCGGCGGCTATGTCGACGTCCGCCACCTGCGGCTTCTCGACTCCGATGACCTTCCTGATGATCTTCGCCGCGTCCACCTGGACCGCGACCTTCTGCACCTGAGCCCCGGCACCGCCCTTCTCGGCGGGCTTGAATGTGGCCGCCCTGATGGTGACTATGTATCTAGCAGCACCGCCAAACTCGAGATCCACCGCAATCTTCTCGTTCAGGACGCGGCGCGTGACGAGAATGCCCTGTCCCTCGACCGCCACGTCGACGCAACCTGCTGCTAGTGGGAGGTTCCAGTCCGCCGCGAGCCGAGGGGCGAAGTCGTAGCCCTGCGTCGTGTGCGCCATGAGGATGACGAGTGGGTCGACCTGATCCACCACCGCCTTCAGGGCCTGCGAGTATCCCTCTGGCGTGTAGGACTTCAATGCTTCGTTCTCTCCGACGAGGACCTGGTCGACAGGGTACTGGGCGAGTTCTCCCGCCAACGCATCGACCCCGTGTCCGAACAGCGCGGCGCTCAGCTTCCCGCCATGCTTCGAGACGAGGTCCCTGCCCTTCGCGACCATCTCCAGCGTCGGGCCCTGTATCTTCCCGTCGCGGTGCTCCGCGACGATGAGGACTCCCTGCGGCATCTAACCACCCCTCCAGAAGCCCTTGTCCTTGAGCAGCTGCGCGACCTTCGCGGCGGTATCGGAGGCCTTGCCCGTGAACATCTCCGCCTTGCCCCTCGACGGCGGGAGATAGACCTTCCTCACCTTGAACTGGAACCCGCCGGCGAACTGGTCCCAGGTCTGCGCGCCGACGTCCTGCGGCTTGATCTCCCTGATCGGGGCCCTCGCGGCTTTCATCACCGCAGGCAATGGAGCATACCTCGGCTGGTTGATGCCTGACTGTATCGTCAGGAGCGCGGGGAGCTTCGTTGAAACGAGTTCCTGGTCACCGCCCTCCAGCTCGCGATTCACTTTCAGGCTCTGTCCCTCGATGGTCACCTTCGTGACGACGGAGACGTGCGGGCATGAGAGGAAGCCCGCCATCATCGCCCCAGTCTGAGAATAGATGTAGTCGTCGGACTGGACTCCGGTGAGGACCAGGTCATGCGGGATTTTCTTGATGGCTTCCGCGAGGATCCTGGAGACCTGATATGAGTTCAGTGCGGCGGGGTCCTCGTACGAGACCCTGACCGCCTCGTCAGCGCCCTTCGCCATCGCCTCCCTGAGCATCTGCTCGGTGCGCTTAGGGCCGACGGTTATGGCGGTGACTTTCCCTTTGAGTTTCTCCTTGAGCCTGACCGCTTCTTCCAGCGCGTACTCGTCGCAGCCGTTCACCTTGTAGTTCAGCGTGTCGCGCTTGATGTCCGTCCCGCTCGGGGCGATCTGGAACTGGAGGTCTGGATTGGGCACCTGCTTCAGGCAGACGATAATGTTCATGGGAACCCCTTCATGGCGGGAAACTGGAACGTTATTTAAATGGTTGTTCGAAGACGCACACAGACGGTGTGGTGAGAATTGGCGGCATGATGAATTCCAGACGGGGGGCGGGGGAATTGCAGGCACGCGAACCGTATGTGTGGGGTCACGCCTTGACTTGGAACTTGATTGCCGTTTCATCAAGCAGAGTCGCCATGGTTCGCCAGCCTTGGGATTTCTGTATCTTCATCATGGTCTTCTTGACGGTCATTCGTCGGATTCGTAATCCCCCGAATGGGGTCGAGAAATCAACTCTCATGATCCTACCCAAGAGCGGGTTCCGCACAACCCTGCTCACTGATCCTCCCAGTCTCCCAACTACTTCCTCCGCCGCTTTCATAGCATCCTCGAATCGAAGGTCGAACTTTCTCTCCATTTCAAAGCTGGATTTCCGAAGTTCATTAGTGGCGAAGTGAATCGCGATCCACACGGCTATTCCCTCGACAGCCCACAAGCCAATAAGCCAGGCAAACGCGTCGAAGTAAGGCGATTTGCTGTGGAAAGGTGTCAATCCCAATAGAAGAATGACAATCATGGAACCGATTATGATGGGCTTTGAAATCGCTCTCATCAAATTCAACCTGTCTTCTTTGTACCACAGTCCTTTTCGACGAATCTCAAGGGTGATTTCACTCATACAAGCCAAGAGAATTAACGCAAACGTGCTAGAAAGACACGAAACAAAACCCCCCGCAACAAACAAAGGCCACGTGCCTACGAAGAAGGAAATCAGGAACAAGATGGAACCGATGTAGATGATGACAAGCGCACTCGCAAAAATTACATTCCGGAAGGCCACAAGTTGTTCGTCCGTCTGAGTCTCGAAGTATCCCAATAGCCCAATCCCCGGTCGACTCCGGAATTGATTGGAGTGGACCCTATTAAATCCTATCCTGGAACCGGAGCATCAAGCGGTCGAAAACAGAAGAGAAGTATTGAGAGGCCGCGAGCGCGTCTCCGCGACTCCCGGCCTCGATTTGTCTTGGCGGGGGCGTGAACCCTTGAATCCCGGCCGTTCATCCGCTTCGCTAGTCAGTTAGCGGATCGGCGTGGATCACCAGATTGCGCCTAAGGGAATATCCCGCGGAGCCTGTAGGCCTCGACCACACGCTTCACCGCGACGATGTACGCCGCCGTGCGCATGTCGACCTTCTCCTTCTCGCGGACTTCCCAGACGTTGTTGAACGCCGTGGTGATGATCTGGTCGAGCTTCTGCCGGACCTCGTCGAGCGTCCAGAAGAAGTGCTGCAGGTTCTGCACCCACTCGAAGTAGCTGACAGTCACCCCGCCCCCGTTCGCGAGGATATCGGGGATGTCGATGATGCCCTTCTTGTGCAGTATCTCGTCAGCCGCGGGCGTGGTCGGACCGTTGGCGCCCTCGGCCACGATCTTGGCATTTATCCTGCTCGCGTTCTCGGCCGTGATGACGTTCTCGAGCGCTGCAGGCACGAGCACGTCGACCTTCAGCTCGAGGAGTCCCTCGTTGCTAATCTTCGTCGTGCCGGGGAAACCGACGACAGAGCCGGTCTTCTCCTTGTGGTCCTTGACCTCCTTCGGGTCGAAGCCCTTCTCGCTGTAGATGCCGCCCTTGCTGTCGGAGACGGCCACGATCTTGCAGCCGTATTCATCGTGGAATATCTTCGCGGCGAACCCCCCGACGTTGCCGTATCCCTGGATGGCCACCGTTGCGCCCTTGAGGTTCAGCTTGATCTTCTTCGCGGCCTCGCGCGTCGTGTACACGACGCCCCTGCTCGTCGCCTCGTCACGGCCCTTCGAGCCGCCAATCGCCAGCGGCTTGCCGGTGACGACACCAGGAACGGAGTAGCCGAGGTTCATGGAATAGGTGTCCATGATCCAGGCCATCGTCTGCCCGTCCGTGTAGACGTCAGGCGCGGGAATGTCCTTCTCCGGCCCGATGATCGTGCTGATCGCGGTCGTGTAGCGCCTAGTCATGCGCTCGAGCTCCGCCTTGCTCATCTTCTTCGGGTCGCAGATGACGCCGCCCTTCGAGCCGCCGTAAGGGATGCCCATGAGCGACGTCTTCCACGTCATCCAGCAGGCCAGCGCCCTGACCTCGTCGAGGTTGACCTGCGGGTGGTAGCGTATGCCGCCCTTGTACGGTCCCAGAGCGCCGTTGAACTGCACCCTGTAGCCGTTGAACACCCTAATCTTTCCGTCGTCCATCCGCACGGGGAAGTTGACAGACAACTCCCTCTGCGGGCTCTTGAGGATCTCGAGCAGCCCTGGATCCAGCTTCAGGTACTTCCCGACCCTCTCTATCTGTTGCTTCGCTATCTCAAATGGATTCAGTTCTTCCTTAACCATGGTTCTCGCCCCCGAGAGAACGCTCTCGCATCAGGCAACCCCGGCGGAGCGGCTGGACGGATTTAAACGTTTAGGATAGGCATCATATAGAGAGACCTAGAGACAACCTGGCACACCGATTCATGTCACTCCATGTCGGAGGGGCCATTTTGGCGGCAGACGACTCACTTATTTACATCCCCGCCATTACGGGGTCATATGCGTGGCGGCTACATACTGTTCCTGGAGCTGGAGAAGCCGAAGACGCTGAAGATAGGCCGCCTCGGACAGTATGAGTTCCCGGCGGGGCTCTACGCCTACGCGGGGTCGGGGCTGGGCAGCGTCGAGGCCCGCGTCGGCAGGCATCTCTCCGAGAAGAAGACCAGGAAGTGGCACATCGACTATCTGACCGCCGAGGCGCGCACCCTTGACTACATCGCGTTCGAGAGCAAGCGCAGGATCGAGTGCGACCTGGCGAAGTCGATGGAGGGGCTTGGCGGGAAGCACCTCGTGAAGGGGTTCGGTTCCTCGGACTGCGGCTGCGAATCTCACCTGATCTACCTTGGCGGGCTGAAGGTCGCCAACATCAAGGGCGGCCACAGGCGCGGAACCTGAGACGGTCATGCCATCGGCGGGATAGTGAGTCGGACTAGCCATCATGTGCCCGAATGATGGAGAGGCATTGATCTTCGCAATCATGCTGCTTGTGGCGGGAATGTGGTCAGTGAAGAGGAAACCATGGAAGGGCGGGAGGGAGAGGATGGCGGTGGTGAAGGCGTTCACGATCTTCTCACTGCCATTCGTCCTCATCGAGACCGCCACGGGAATGGCGTCCCTGGTCACGGGATACCTCTCGATACCGCCAGTCATCGGAATCGGCACAGGCGTCGA
>JBGPQV010000040.1:0-3115 GCA_041489255.1 Thermoplasmata archaeon
AGGTGCATGTCTTGGCCCGCGGCTCGGATATCTGGGACGTCGGCATTTATTTCCAGACCGGAGGGGGTCATTATGGCCAGGGGGAGAAAGTGATGCCTCCGAGACTTCTAAAGATTTGCCGCACGGGAGTCCGTAGAAATCCTCCGGGATAGACGGGCGGTAAATAGAGGTGATGCGGATGTGCTCATCAACGACTCGTGAATAATCACCTTTCGTCGCTTTTAAGAAGGCTTCCCGCAATCGCCTTTTGACGGTAGAGGAAACGCATGCTGTCGAACGAGGGGAAGCGCCCGTTCCTGATGCCCTTCGGCATCGCCTTGGAAGGTCAGCGGTTCGGATGCGTCGTCGACAGGTTCAGCGAGAGTTACAGCTTCCAGAAGGTCGAGGGCATACCCTACAACTACGCCTGCAGGGTCTTTGCGAGCAGGGAGAGGATCTATCCCCTGTTCACCGCCCTCAGCGCGCTCGTCAGCCAGCCATGCACCGCCTTTCTCGTCGACTACTCCGTGCTGGATCAGAATGTCTACAAATCGGACGTCATCGCGAAGGAGGAACTGTTGGACTCCTTCACGCGGCACTCCTTCCAGCTTGTCAACGACGGCTTCACTCATTTCTGCATCGAATCCGAAGACCTCGAGATCGGAGTGGAACAAGACAAGAACCTCGATATCTTCGGCAAATCCTTGACTCAGGTGCTCGAGGTCCTCAAGGGATACGGGATCCCGAAGGAACCCAAGTGGAGCCTGTTCGGAGACGCACCGCACAATCACGTCAAGATGTCCGAGCTGTTCGAGGACAGGAAGACCATGAAGATGTGCGAGCCTCTTCCGAGTGAGGAGGTCGAGAGGTACGAATCGGACCCCAGGGCGTACAAGAGGTTCTTCCAGGATATCGTCAAGGAACTGCGGATGAAGCCCTACGAGGAGGAGTGACGCGGCCCCGGAGCCCCCGGACTCCCGCCAAGCCCCGATGGCTTCGAAACGCTCGTGCGGTTCTCAGGCTTGACCGGAGGATTTACGTCTGGCTGATTCCTGGAGTCCCCGGCGGTCGGGCGGGGTTGGATCCACGATTGCAGCCGCTCACCGCAATTGCAGTCACGGGGCTCTCCGGATTGCAGGCAGAGCACGGAGAATGCCTTCGAGCTGCCTTGCACGAGGCGGCGAGAGGCCTCTAGGATTTTTCCCTCCGCACTGAGATGAGGACGGTCGGATGGCAGATTATCACCGCATCTGTCTTCCTTTTCCAGCAGAGCGACGAAGGCCGCGTGCCACCAGCATCGCAATCACGGAGAAAGCCAACATGACGCCGAACACGAGCCAGCCGGTGGGCGACAGAAGTGTTCCGCGGAACGCGGCGCCCGCGAGAAAGAGGATCGGGAACACGAGGAAGGTGACGCTCAGAACGATGAAGAACCCGCTGAGGCCCTTCCGCGACTCCGATGGCGGTACCCTTGCTTCCGCCTTGGGCACCAAGGGGCGCATCGTCCAGATGATGTAGTTGAGGGCGATCAAACCTGTCATGAAGATCAAGAGCCCGAAACCCGCATCCACGAGTGCCAAGTCCCTGGATTCTGTGTTCCTCGGGCCAAAGATTACAGGGGTGAGGCCCCACGTGATCGCAAGGTAGCAGAAGGAGGCAAACGTGAGCAGAGGCCCGTATCTGTTGAGCGCCATATCAAGCGCGATTCCAACCATAAGGGAGATGAGCGGCGCGAAGGCGGCGACGAGCCAGATTTCCAAGGGGAGGTCGAAGAGCAGTCCCCCGACCGCCAGGAGCAGCCAGGGGACATTGAACACTATGAGTTTCCACCAAACCGATTCGACGCTCTCCCCCGCCCCGCCCTTACCCTCGGATTCCACCATCAAGGACTGAGAGATATCGCACCGGGTCACATCAAATTAATGGAAGCGCGTTCGTCCGCACATACGGACTGACAAAGCCTTGTCAGGGTCTTTAAGGTCTCATCTCGAGAGATGGATGCTAGTGTAGCGTATCATAATTCGATACGCTTATAATCCGGGGATTCTTTCCGGTCGTCATGCGAGTGGCACCGACCGTCACTATTCCCGAGACCGACCGCGAAACGCTGCAGAAGTGGAGCCGGGGCCGGGCGGTCCCGGCCCGGCTGGTGGAACGGGCGCGCATCGTTCTCTCGGCAGGCGAAGGCAAGCAGAACGTCGAGATCGCCGACGAGCTGGGCATCATCCGGGACACGGTCCAGAAGTGGCGGGACAGGTACATCGACTTGGGCCTCAAGGGCATCCAGCAGGACGCGCCGCGGCCGGGTCGCCCGCGAGAACTCTCCAAGGAGCTGGAGGCGCGGATCGTCGAAACCACGGCCCAACCCCCGCCCAACGCGACCCATTGGAGCGTGCGCCGCCTGGCCCGCCACCTGCGGGTCCCGCCCGCGACCGTTCAACGCGTCTGGAAACGCCACGACCTCAAACCGCACCTCGTGCGCACGTTCAAGCTCAGCAAGGACCCGCACTTCGTCGAGAAGCTCGAAGACGTGGTGGGCCTCTACCTCGACCCGCCCGACAAGGCCCTCGTGCTCAGCTTGGACGAGAAGAGCCAGATCCAGGCCCTGGACCGCACGCGGCCACTCCTGCCCGTGCGACCCGGCTTGCCCGCCCACCAGACCTTCGACTACAAGCGGCACGGCACGACGACCCTCTTCGCCGCGCTCGACCTGCTCACGGGCGCCGTTATCACCAAGTTCAGGAAGCGCCACCGCCACCAGGAGTTCATCACGTTCCTCAACGAGATCGACGCGAAGACCCCACGCGAACTCGACCTGCACGTCATCCTGGACAACTACGGCAGCCACAAGACGCCCCACGTCAAACGGTGGCTGAAGAAGCATCCCCGGTTCCACCTGCACTTCATCCCGACCGGCTCCAGTTGGCTCAACCTGGTGGAACGCCTCTTGCGAGAACTCACGACGCAGCGCATCCGACGTGGCGCTTTCAGGAGCGTCCCCGAACTGGAGACCGCCATCCAAGGCTGGCTCGACGAGCACAACGCCGACCCGAA
This sequence comes from Thermoplasmata archaeon, assembly GCA_041489255.1. Taxonomy (GTDB): domain Archaea; phylum Thermoplasmatota; class Thermoplasmata; order RBG-16-68-12; family JAFNFQ01; genus JAFNFQ01. The sequence continues at coordinate 3,034 of JBGPQV010000040.1, forward strand.
ACCGTTCAAGTGGACGGCCACGGTGGACGAGATTCTGCGAAAGGTCGAGAAGTACCGACGGACTTACGATACACTACACTAG
>JBGPQV010000041.1:0-2138 GCA_041489255.1 Thermoplasmata archaeon
AGCGTAAGAGAATCGAGAAAACGGCAGACGGCGTGCGATACCTCGATGGCGACGGAACGGCACACACACTGACCGGCGATGAGATCGTCTCCATGAATCTCTGGGGATTCCACCCCTCCATTTTCTCGCATCTACAAGCGCATTTCGACCGGTTCATCAGGGACCGCGGCGCCCAGCCAAACGCAGAGATGTTCATTCCGTCCGTCGTCGATGAGATCATCACCAGCGGGAAGGCGGCGGTCAAGGTTTTGCAGACTGCTGACACGTGGTTTGGAGTCACCTATCGTCAGGACAGGGCCATCGCGGTGGAGTGCATCCACAGGCTGATCGACGAAGGCGTCTATCCGGAAAGGCTCTGGGGACAATGATGGAACGCGACCTCAGCCGCATCGCCAAGCACTTCCGCATTTCCGGCGGTCTCATGGAGGTCGAGCCTCTCGCCACCGGGCATATCAACGATACCTATGTTCTGACTTCGACGAATGCCGGGCGGGTCGCCCGGTACGTCCTTCAGCGGATCAATCATGTGGTGTTCAAAGAGCCACCCTGCATGATGGACAACATCATCCGTGTCATACGGATTAGGGAAAATTCTTGCGCGCCTGTTAAAATAGGGTAGCGCCAGCGTCAGACATCTGACATACTCTCGAAAAAACAGGAGGAACTGTCGGATGCAAATCAAGCTCCACGATCCGGGGGATCTGACGCAACTGCGTCAGCAGAGTCGCCAGCAACGGGATGCGAAGCAGCGAGACCGCTATCGAGCCATTCTTCTGGCCGTCGAAGGTCACGATGCCCCAGCGGTCGCACGGACCCTGGGACGCAGCAGAGGATTCGTGCAACGATGGGTGTATAGGTATCGGGATCACGGCCTGGAGGGGATCGCCCCCAAGCGACAGACTGGCCGGCCCCCGAACTTGCCGGCGACGAAAGAAGAGCCCTTCAAGGAGCGTTTCCTGGCCGAGCCCACCGCCGCTGACGGTGTGTGCACGTTGCGAGCCAAAGAGGCCCAGCGCATTCTCCAAGAGGAATTCGGAGTCGAGTACACGCTGCCCGGCGTTTATGATCTCCTCCATCGCCTGGGCCTTTCCTGTCTGGTGCCGCGTCCCCGACACCGAAAGAATGATCCCGAGCAGATGCAGCAATGGGTGGAAAACGCCCCCCTTTTGTCCAGGAAGCCGCCGAAGCGTACCCCCAGCAAAAGGTCGAGGTCTGGTTCCAGGATGAAGCGAGGGTCGGCCAACAAGGGACCCTGACACGGCGTTGGGCGTTGAGAGGGTCGCGTCCGACCGCCATCAAGCAGACCGAGTACGAATGGGTATACCTGTTCGGAGCCGTCAATCCGGTCACGGGTGACTCCTCGGCCCTGTTGGCACCGACCGTCAATACCGAGTACATGAACCATCATCTGCGATTCATCAGCCAACGGGTCGGACCGGATGTCCATGTAGTGCTGGTACTGGACCAAGCCGGCTGGCATCTGTCCAAAGGATTGCGGGTGCCTGCCAATATCACTCTGCTGCACCTGCCGCCCTACAGCCCCGAGCTCAATCCGGTCGAGCGCCTGTGGGCCTTTCTCAGGAGCCATTACCTGAGCAATCGTGCTTATGAGGACTACGATGGTTTGTTCAGGACCTGCGGCGAAGCCTGGAATCAATTGACGCCCGAGCAACTCTGTTCGATCTGTCGCACGCAATGGAGCCCGCCCAAGAATTTATCGTAATCCGTATTATGCCGTGTCTGTGAGCATCTCGGTTGACGGGCTCACCACGTGTAGTGAACTTTGTACGTGACGACTTTTTCCTCGCCGGCGGGGACCTGGATGGGGAACTCGATGGTTTGGCTGTCGATCTTGAGGAAGGTGCTCGACTTCTCGACGATCTCCCAGGTGATCCAGCGATACAGATGCTCCACGACGCGGGTCTCGACCTCGCCTTGCTCCTTGCGGTTTCGCAGCTTGATCTCGAACGATTCATCCAACCAGTTGCGGCTGGTGTCGATGGCATAGTTGGTCCTTCGTCGCTCGCCGACGAGGTCGAAGGCGTCGCCCGTGTAGATGCGGACGGTCTCGTCGCGGGGTGTGTGGTCGATGATGTTCTCGCCGGTAAACTCCAGTTTCCCGTCGTCGTCGCGACGAT